>OZ253547.1:82500-1375390 GCA_965262635.1 Candidatus Versatilivorator sp.
GGAGCCAGACAACCCTGTTTCTGTGGGCTTTCGCTTCGCTCAACGTCATCCTGCTGCTGACCCTTATCCTGGTTCTGCTGCGCCACCTGTTGAAGCTCTACTTCGAGCACAAGAGCCAACGGCCGGGCTCGCGCTTTCACCGGAAGCTCCTGCTTTCCTTCCTGGGGGTGGCCCTGCTTCCGGGCGTGTTCATGTCCTTCTTCGCCTATTCCGTGGTGAACCGAAACCTGGACAAGTGGTTCAGTTCGTCCTTGGACCAGGCCTTCGAACCCGTGGGCGTGGGCGAAATCGCCAGGCAGGTGGAGAAGGATGCCTCTCAGCGAGCGGTGTTCACCGCACGATTCCTGGCCAGGCACCCGGACGTCCAGAGCCTGTGGACCGCTCCCGGTCCGGACGGCATTCAGAAGCTGGAACGCATCGCCCGCCAGTTGGAGGTTGATTTCGCGGTCGTCCTCGATCGGTCCGGAGGCCCTCTGTTGGCCTACCGGGACGGCCGGACCTATCTCCCCGCCGATTCCCGCTTCGGGGAGATGGTTCGCCCCCTGGAATCCGTTGTCAAGCAATCTGCAGGGCGGGATCTCTCCCAGGCCTTGATCGACACGGTGTGGACCGTCCCCTGGAAGGGGCGCCCCCCGACGGACCGGCAGGAGCAGCCCTTGCTGTTGGCCGGGGCTCGAAATGAGTCGGGAAGCTTGATTGTCGGGTCCCTTCCCCCTGTGGAAATGGTGAGCTTCGCCCGCAAGTTGTCCAGCCTCAGTCGCGATTACGAGCAGATGAAGGAGCAACGCAAGATGATCCGGACCAACTTCATGCTGGTGCTGGGGGTGGTCACCTTGCTGGTTCTCTTCCCGGCGGTCTGGATCGCTCTCTTCCTGTCGCGAAAGATCACCGAGCCCATCCAGGCCCTGGCTGAAGCTTCCAACGAAGTGTCGCAAGGCAACTTGAGCGTACAGGTCGACAGCCCCGCCCCGGACGAGCTGGGCATCCTGGTGTCCTCCTTCAATCGCATGACCGCTCAGCTTCATGAGGCAGCTCGAGATCTGGCGGCAAAGAATCGGGACATGGCAGCGTCCCACCGGGCCTCGGAAGCCAGGAGGCGTTACACCGAGGCGGTCCTGGAGAATATTCCCACCGGGGTCATCTCCATCGCCGCCGACTCATCCATCAACACCATGAACGAGGCTGCTCAGCAGATGCTGGGGCGGACCGACGACACCGGTCTGACCCTGGCGGAGTTGTTCCAACCCGAAGACCTGGCCGAAATTCGCAGCCTGACCGCCAAGGCAGGCCGGGTGAGAATCACTTCCAAGGAGCTGGAACTCAAGACCCGAGCGGGGACCTTCTACGGCACGGTCACCCTCAGCTCGCTGGATCCGGCGGATGCCGGACCGCAAAGATTCGTAATGGTCCTGGAGGACTTGACCGAGCTGCTCAGAGCCCAGAAAGCTACCGCATGGCGAGAGGTGGCTCGGCGCATGGCTCACGAGATCAAGAATCCACTGACCCCGATTCAGCTTTCGGCTGACCGAATCCTCAAGCACCTGTCCAGATCCCGGGCCCTGGGGCTCGGCGGCGGCACCCCTTCCCCGTCCTCTTCCGGTTTTCAAGCCACCGTCAAGGATTGCGTGCACACCATTACCCAGGAAGTCAAGACCTTGAAGGGAATGGTGGATGCATTCTCCCGATTCGCCCAATTGCCCTCGCCCAGCATGGTGCCCTCCAACCTCAACGCCATCATCGAGAGCACCCTGGCCTCCTGCGACGGCCGCCTCGACGGCGTGGATGTGGTCAAGCAACTGGCTCCCGACCTCCCCCTGACTCAGGTGGATCCGGAACAGCTCAAGCGGGTGCTGGTCAATCTGATCGACAATGCGCTGGAGGCCATGGATCAAACCGATCGCAAACAACTCTCCCTGTCCAGCCGGTTTTTTCCCTCCAGGGAGACGATCCAACTGGCCGTCAGGGACAACGGGCAAGGCATTGCGGCCGCTGACCGCGACAAACTGTTTCTCCCCTATTTCTCGACACGCAAGAGGGGAACGGGGTTGGGGTTGGCCATTGCCAATCGCATCGTCGCCGACCACAAGGGGTATATTCACGTCGAAGACAACTCCCCCCGGGGGGCCAGTTTCGTGATTGAGCTTCCGGCCCTCTAACCGGTCCGGGGGCGGCCGCAGGCTCGGCCGAGCCTTCCCTCAAGAGGCGGGCTGTCGGATCAGGCATAGCCCGCATTTCTCACCGGGCCGCTGGATACATTATGAAAGACCGTTTATCTTCAATACCTTGTTGGCCCTTATTTGAGGGCATGCGGGTACAGACTGCGCTGGGCGCGCACTGGCTTGTCCTTTTCCCTCAGCGCGCGCATGCTCCCTCGACCGTAGTGCCGGCTACGCTCTTCGGTCGCGAGCACGCGCTGAGGGAAAATATCCGGCGCCATTGTCACGCCCCCCGGTGAGAAATGCAGGCTCGGCGCCGGGCCGATATCGCCACATTTGAGATCCAGGTGAGGAAGTGGCAAGAAACTCCATACTGCTGGTGGATGACGAGGCTGGGATTCGAAAGTCCCTGGGCGCCGTTCTGAGCGAGGAAGGCTTCAAGGTGACCACGGCCCGTACCGGAGAAGAGTGTTTGCGCCTGCTGGAGAAGAAGATCTTCGAGCTGATTCTGTTGGACATCTGGCTGCCCGGCATCAACGGGTTGGAGACCCTGGAGACCATCAGGAAGAGGAAGGTGGATGCGGCCGTGGTGATGATTTCGGGCCACGCCACCATTGAAACGGCGGTCAAGGCGACCAGGCTGGGGGCCTTTGATTTCATCGAGAAACCCCTGTCCATCGAGAGGACGCTGGTGGTGGTCAAGAACGGGTTGGAGAACAAGCGCCTGCAGGATGAAAATCGAACGCTCAAGTCCCGGTTGGGTGAACACTACAAAATCATCGGCCAAAGCATTCCCATCAAGGCCCTGCGCCAGCAATTGGCCATCGCGGCCCCCACCGATGGCCGGGTGCTGATCTACGGGGAGAGCGGCACCGGAAAGGAACTGGTAGCTCATGCGCTGCACCACCAGAGCCTGCGAAATGCGGCACCCTTCGTGGAGGTCAATTGTGCCGCCATCCCCGACGAGTTAATCGAGAGCGAACTGTTCGGCCATGTCAAAGGGGCCTTTACGGGTGCCACCGCCAACAAAGTGGGAAAGCTGGAAAAGGCCGACGGGGGCACGCTCTTTCTGGATGAGGTTGGAGACATGACCCTGAAGACTCAATCCAAGGTGCTCAGGGCACTGGAAACCCAACGCTTCGAACCCGTGGGCGCCCAATCGACGGTATCGGTGGATGTTCGCGTCATCGCGGCAACCAACAAGAATCTGGACCAGGAAATGCAACGGGGCAACTTCCGCGAAGACCTTTTCTACCGGCTGAACGTCATCCCCTTCTACGTGCCACCGCTGCGCGAGCGTACCGAGGACATTCCGGTGCTGGCGGAATTCTTCATCGGAGACTTCTCCCGTCACTACGGGCGGCCGCCCAAGGATCTGAGCGAGGAGGCGGTGGCTTTGTTGACGGCCTATTCCTGGCCCGGCAACGTTCGCGAGCTGAAGAACCTGGCCGAGCGGCTGGTGATCATGACGCCCGCACGCAGGATTGAAGCCCGGCACCTGCCGGCCGGACTGCTCAAGACCAACGGCCCCGGGGAGGATCCGGTTGAGACCAGGAGCTTGTCGGAAGCCCGCATGGCCTTCGATCGAGACTATATCCTCAAGAAACTGGAGGAGAACCGGGGGAACATCTCGCGCACGGCCGAAACGCTGGGCATCGAGCGCAGCCACCTGCACCGCAAGCTCAAATCCCTGAAGATCACCGTCAGTCGGGGATCGGTCAGGACACAATGACGTAGCCCGCATTTCTCACCAGGGGGTTGCACTCTTCTCAAGAGTGCAACTTGGCGCAGGATTTTCCGCTTCAGCGCGTGCTCGTGACCGAAGGGCGTAGCCGGAACACCATTCGAGGGAGCATGTGCGCGCTGAAGCGGAAAAGACAAGCCAGGGCGCGCCCAGCGCAGTCTGTACCCTGAAGACTCCAAACCAAGCGCCGCAAGATGTTAAAGACAAAAACTTTTCTACCCTATGCTCAGCGACCTGGTGAGAAATGCGGGCTGGGGCCGGCAACCCCGG
Source organism: Candidatus Versatilivorator sp. (assembly GCA_965262635.1). Lineage (GTDB taxonomy): Bacteria > Acidobacteriota > Terriglobia > Versatilivoradales > Versatilivoraceae > Versatilivorator. Next base: position 86,671 of record OZ253547.1, read on the forward strand.
AAAACGGTCGGTTTCCGGCCATTTTGCTTTTGTGGAATCCAACGACAGGACGATGAAGTTCGAAAATCCGAGGTCCAATCAACCCCTGGCCGATCTCCTCTCCGGATCGCTCCGAATCGGCGACCGGTCCGACCTGGATGCGTTCCTGGCCAGGCCCGATTCAGCCGAGAGAGTTCGCAGCGCTTCCTACCAGGATTTGTTTCTGGCCATCAAGACGGTCGGTCTGGCCGACAGTCAGGAACTGCTGCTGCTGGCCACTTCAGTGCAGCGCTGCGGCTTCATCGACCTGGACTGTTGGCGAAAAGACAGCTTTCACCTGGCCAATTTCATGGAATGGATGGCAGCCTACATGCAATGCGGGCCGGAAGAGGCGGCCGCGACCGCCAGAGCGATGGACCCCAACCTGCTGGCGCTCTTCCTGAAGGACAATACCCGGATCCACTTTTTGGAAACAGACGAGCCTTACCCGGATCTACCCTTCATTCTGACGCCCGATCAACGGTTCGGAATCGAGGTCACCGGCGAAGCCGACGTGGCAACCATGGCCCGCCTGCTGCTGGACGCCATCTTCCGGGTGGATCCCTCCCTGGGGTACGACCTGATCGACCGGGTGCGCTGGGACAACCGGGTCTCCATGGAGGAGGAAGCCTACCAGAACAAACGGCTCCGCCTGGAAGAGATCGGCTTCGTGGACTACTACGAGGCCTTGAGTATTTACCAGGAGGTCGGCGGGACCTCGGCTCCGCGCCTCCAAGGGGCTCCGGAAGAAGAGGATGAAGCCCATCGGATTTCCTCGACGCTGCCAGCCCTGCTGGTTGCCTCGCTGGCGCCGGGAGAACACCTCTGGAGAGCCCTGGGGGCCATCCGGGACGGCCGCCAGGCCGAACTGATCGGCCGGCAACTGGCTGCCCTGGCCAATCGGATTCTCTCGGTTCACTGCGTGACTACCGGAGATCTTGGGAAAGTAAAGCCAGCCCTGGAAGAAATGAGAGATACGCTGAACCTGGGTCTGGAGCGACTGACTCAAGGGCGCACCTCCCTGGCAGCGTCAGCGCTGAAGCAACAGGACATGCTGGGGTTGTTCCGGACAGGATTCAGCCTGCTGGCGGACCTGCGCACCCAAGCCGACCGAGTCGTTCACCGGGAGCGTCTCCGTCTGGACGGAGCCAAGCGAACCCTGCTGGAATCGCCGCAGGCCGAATTCCTGGACGGGTTGCGCCGTCACAAGCCCCTTTTCTTCGAAGGCATTCGGGACCCGAAGCGGCCTGGTTTTCGTAACTTCCGCGGTTTGGCCGATGTCGAGTCGGCTCGCCGGGGCCTGAACGAGATCGAGGTTCTGGCTCAGAACTTCTGGAAACTGGTGATCGGACCCGGCCCCGAGCTGAAGCCGGAGTCCCTCCGGCAGGTGAACCAGGATCTGAACGATTTGCGCTTTGGAACGCTCTTTGTGACCGCAGCTCTCAACCAGGCCCTGGGAAAACCCTTCAGGCCCAAGCCCATCAGCGTCCGGCAGCTCCAAAGCGGGCTGAAAAAACTGGCGCCAGCCGGGACTGATCCCCGGCTCCTGGCGGATGGTCTGGGCGAGGTCGCCCGCACGCGTCTGGCCGAACTGGGAAAAGAAAACGGCAGGCTGGAGGTCCTGAATCGTTTCGTCGAGTCCTGGTGCCGGGCTGGCGCCGAGGAGCTGACCCCTTTGCGGGGCGAAGCTGAAATCAATCCCCAATGGGTTGACACGGTACTGCTGCGCCTGTCCCCGGAAAGCTGACGCGGGGCCTTAACCCGCATTTCTCACCGGGTCGCAGGATACATCCTGCAAAGACCTTTTGTTATTAACAACTTGTTGGTGTTTTGACGGTTTGTTGGTGTTTTGAAGGTTTGCAGTTACCCCCGGTGCTGGGCGCGTCCTGGCTTGTCTTTTTTCCTTCAGCGCGCACATGCTCCCTCGAATGGTGTTCCGGCTACGCTCTTCGCTCGCGAGCACGCGCTGAAGGACAAAATCCGGCGCCATGATCGCACCCCCCGGTGAAAAATGCGGGTTAATGATCTTCCAGAACTTCGTGCGCCTGATCCGAAGCCGGCAACTGGTGGCTCCGGGGGACAAAGTGCTGTTGGCTCTCTCCGGGGGAGCCGATTCAACCGCTCTCCTGTGCCTTTTTCTCGAGATTTGCCCCCAGCTCGATCTGGAGCTGGCGGTGGCGCACCTGAACCATGGATTTCGGGGCAGGGAATCCGAAGCCGACGCCGAATTCGTGCGCTCCCTGGCCGCAGGCTGCCACCTTCCGTGCATCGTGGAAAAACTGCCCCCCCCGGAGCGTCCCAGGCGCGGAAACGCCGAAGCCTGGGCCAGGGAGCAGCGGTACCGGTTCCTTCAAAGGATCGGAGATTCCCTGGGCGCGCGGCGGATCGCCTTGGGACATACCCGGAACGATCAAGCGGAAACGGTGCTGCTGCGGCTGTTGAGGGGCAGCGGCTCCCTGGGTCTGGCGGCGATTCCCGTTTCCCGCGGCGATCGCTTCATCAGGCCCCTGCTGTCGATTGAGCGGGAGGATCTTCGGACCTATCTGCGCTCCCGCGGGGTCGGGTGGCGGGAAGATGCCTCCAACCGGGACCTGCGGTTCTCACGCAACAGGGTGAGGCATGAACTCATTCCCTGGTTGGAGAAAGCCTTCAATCCAGGAATCGTGGAAGTTCTGGCGAGGACGGCCGAGAATCTACGCGGAGACGCGGAAAGCCTGGACTGGCTGGTCGGGGAGTTGGCCGGCCGCCAAGCCGACCGGTCGGAGGGCCGGATCAGTTGGCGGCGGAGCTGGTTGAACACGCTTCCTCCGGGACTGAGAAGCCACTTGGTGCGTCATGCCGTCGCTACCTTGGACCCTGGCAAACCGGTGCTGAAGAAGCAGGTGGATGCGGTCCTGGAACTGCTGCAAGACCGCAAGAGCGGCAAGTCGGTACGGGTCGGCCGGATTGAAGCCAGCAGGGAGTTTGACCGCTTGCTCTTCCGGGAGCTGCCGGCTTCTCCCTCCGTTGACTCCTACCGCTTCCCGCTCGGAATTCCCGGGCAGGTCCGGCTGCATCAAGCCGGGCTGGTTTTTGAAACCTATCTGAACCAGGGATCCAGCGGCCGGCCCTTGCTGGATCGATGGGAAATCTACCTGTCGCCCCAGGCCCTGGCTCGGGGGCTGGAGGTCAGATCCTGGCAGGCTGGCGACGCCTACCAACCTCTCGGGTCGTTGAGACCCAAGAAAATCAAGGAATTGTTCCTGAGAAAGCGGATTGGATTGAGGGCAAGGGCCGGTTGGCCGGTGGTGACCTGCAGCGGCAAGATTGTCTGTGCCGGAGGTTTTCCGGTGGCTGCCGGCGCCGAGTGGCGCCGGTCCTCGCAGGCTTCGGTCAAAGTGGTGATCGAGGAACGGGCGCTCGAAAGCGGCCGCAACCCGGCGGCCCTTTCTGAGTGATCGGACCGCCACAGGACCCCTAAAATAGCGGGCAGGAGGCTGCCGGATCACGGCTCCCCTGAGGGGGTGAAGCCGGCTTAGTCCAAGATTCTTTTGCCTTTACGGTACCCCCCCGGACAGATTTGATTCGTAAATTCCACGGCGAAATGGTATCTTGTTGATGTCAGGATTGCCCCTGGCGGGGACGGGCGGTGCAGAGCCAGCTTGGCGCTGGATGGAAGAAATGGCACCGTTCGACACCTTGGAACGCTCCCTGGAGTGAGGCGCTGTCGGTGCGGAGGCGAACGAACCGGGATAGGAGTCAGGTCTGACCTGCCCCCCCGGTCGTGCCGACTCGACGGTACCGCCGCCTTTCATTGCGATGGCAAAGACACTGTTGTTCTGGATCGGCCTGGTTCTCCTGGGCGTCGTCCTGTGGCAATTCGTTCAGCGCAGCGGCTCCGACGAGGAAAGGGAGTGGACCTTCTCGGAGTTTATCCACCAAGTGGAGCAGGCCAACGTGCAGGAAGTGGAGATTGTGGGAAGCAAGGTCAAAGGAAAGACCAAAGACAATACTTCCTTCACAACCGTTGCTCCCGACTATAAGGATTTGATCCCCCGCTTGCTGGCCAAGAACGTCGCCATCAAAGCCAAGGAGCGTTCACAGAGTCCCTGGCTGACCGCTCTGATCACCTATGCCCCCTTTCTGCTGCTGATCGGAATCTGGATCTTCTTCATGCGGCAGATGCAGAGCGGCGGCAACAAGGCCCTTTCTTTCGGGAAGAGCCGGGCCAAGCTGCTGTCCTCCCAACAGAAGAAAGTCACTTTCAAGGATGTAGCCGGCGCCGAGGAAGCCAAGGAAGAGCTTCAGGAAATCATCGAATTCCTGAAGGACCCCCAGAAATTTCAGAAACTGGGGGGCCGGATTCCCAAAGGGGTCCTGCTGGTCGGGCCACCGGGCACGGGCAAGACGCTTCTGGCCCGTGCCATCGCCGGCGAGGCCAGTGTTCCCTTCTTCTCCATCAGCGGCTCCGATTTCGTAGAGATGTTCGTGGGCGTCGGTGCCTCCCGGGTGAGAGACCTGTTCGAGCAGGGCAAGAAAAATGCCCCCTGCATCGTCTTCATCGATGAGATCGACGCGGTCGGCCGTCACCGGGGCGCGGGCCTGGGCGGGGGGCACGACGAGCGCGAGCAGACCCTGAATCAGTTGCTGGTCGAGATGGACGGGTTCGAGTCCAACGAGGGTGTGATCCTCATTGCGGCCACCAACCGCCCCGACGTGCTGGACCCGGCCCTGCTGCGCCCCGGACGATTCGATCGCCGGGTGACGGTGCCTCGTCCCGACGTGAAGGGGCGGGAAGGCATCCTTCAAGTCCACACCAAGAAAATCCCCCTGTCGGAGGATGTGAATGTCTCGGTTCTGGCTCGCGGCACCCCCGGTTTTTCAGGGGCCGATCTGGCCAATCTGGTCAACGAAGCCGCGCTCAACGCCGCCCGGTACGATCAACAGTCGGTCACCATGCTGGATTTCGAGAGCGCCAAGGACAAAGTCCTGATGGGTGTGGAGCGAAAGTCCCTGATCATCAGCGATGCCGAAAAACGGAACACCGCCTATCACGAAGCCGGTCATGCCCTGGTGGCGACCATGCTTCCCCAGGCCGACCCGCTCCACAAGGTCACCATTATCCCGCGGGGGATGGCCCTGGGTGTGACCATGCAACTCCCGGAGGATGACAAGCACACCTACACCCGGGTCTTCCTGGAAAGCCAGATCGCCATCATGATGGGTGGGCGCGTGGCCGAGGAGTTGTTTCTGAAACACATGACCACCGGCGCGGGCAACGACATCGAGCAAGCGACGGAAATGGCCCGCCGCATGGTGTGCGACTTTGGGATGTCCCAACTGGGCCCCTTGACCTTCGGCAAGCGGGAAGAGCAGATTTTTCTGGGAAGGGAAATCGCCCAGCACCGCGACTACAGCGAAGATACGGCGATCAAGATTGACCATGAGATCAAGCGGTTCGTAAACGAGGGGTACCAGCACGCTCGAAAGATCCTGGAGGAAAACCGCGACACCCTGATTCGCATCGCGGAGGCCTTGCTGGAGCGAGAAGTTCTGGACGCCAACGAGGTGCGAATGGTCATCCAGAACCTCCCGCTGGAGGAGAAGGTGGACTCGCTCTCCCGGGAAGACCCCGGCCCTCCCCAGCCGGAAAACCCCAGGGAAAAGCAATCCGTCTCCCCGCCTGTTGCACCCTTGGTCGACAAGCAGCGAGAAAAGCCGGCGCCCGCCTAGTCTCCGTCTTTGCCTTGGCGGCCCCCGACCGCCGGCAACGCCGGACCCGGCAGCCGGTCCCGTCTCCTCCGTCTGTTTCCTCTCAGTTCCAGTTGTTTGGACCCGTTCGGATCGGTTGCGCCGGCAGCAGCGGAGAGTCTCCATCGGACCGGCCCCCATAACACAAGCCGGCGGCGGCCGGCAGGGACACCCATGAGATCCCGTTTCCGCCTGAAACTACCCAACGGCACTCTGGAGTTGGGTCAGAAGACCCTGATCATGGGAATTCTGAATGTAACCCCTGACTCCTTCTACGATGGCGGGACCTACCTGAGAACCGACCAGGCGGTCAAGCGTGGCCTGCAACTGGAAGACCAGGGAGCGGACCTGGTGGATGTGGGAGGGGAATCCACCCGTCCGGACCGTCCCGGTTCAGTCCCCGCAACCGAGGAGATCCGCAGGGTGGTCCCGGTCATCGAGCAGTTGGCCAGGCGTCTGACCGTCCCCCTCTCGGTGGACACTTACAAGTCAGAGGTCGCTCGTGGCGCCATCGCGGCCGGTGCCTCGGTGGTCAATGATATCAGCGGACTGCGCTTCGACCCCCGTATGGCCGCCTGCGCCGCTGATGCCGGTGCGGCCGTGGTGCTCATGCATTCCCGCGGCAGCCCGGAAAGGCTCCATGGTTTGCCTGCACTGAAGCGTCCCCTCCAGTCGGTGCTTCTGGGCTTGCGGCACTCGGTGGAAAAAGCCCTCCAGGGGGGAATTCCCAGGAATCGGATCGTCCTGGATCCCGGGCTGGGGTTCGGCAAAGGCGTGGAAGACAACCTGGTGGTGCTGCGGCGACTGGAGGTGTTGAAACGGTTTCGCCTACCCATTCTTGTGGGTCCTTCCCGGAAATCGTTCATCGGCAACCTGCTGAACCTGCCGGTGGAGCAACGGCTGTTGGGAAGCCTTGCCAGCGCAGCCTTTGCCGTGATCCAGGGGGCCCATATCCTCCGCGTCCACGACGTTCGGGAGACCCGCCAAGTGGTCCAATTGTGTGATGCTATAATGGGGTTTCCTGCTAGGTCGCTATGAATCTGATCGAACTTTTCCACCTGGACCGGCTCACCTGGTCCTCGGCCATCGACATTCTCATCGTCAGCATTCTGATCTACCACGTCCTGTTGCTGATCCGCGGGACGCGCGCGGTTCAAATGGCGCTCGGAGTGGGATTTCTGGTGCTCTTCTATTACGTGACCCTCTGGTTCAACCTGGAGACCGTTCAATGGATCATGACCACCATTCTTCCTTATTTCGTGGTCGGGATCATTGTGTTGTTCGCGGCTGAGATTCGCCGGGCCCTGGCCAACATCGGCAAAAACCCGCTGCTGAGAAAATTCTCCCCAAATCCGGTCATGGGGGCCTACGATGAGATCGTGCTGGCGGCTACCGCCCTTTCCACCCAACGCGTCGGGGCACTGATCGTCATCGAGCGCGAGATGGGACTCAAGAACTATATGGAGAGCGGCGTGGCCGTCGATGCCACGCTCTCCTACGATCTGCTGGTGAGCATCTTCTCGCCGGGGGCTCCCCTCCACGACGGAGCCGTTATCGTGCAAAAGGATCGGATCACGGCGGCTGCCTGCTTTTTGCCCCTCACCCTCAACCCCAGTCTGAGCAAGAAGTTGGGGACCCGACATCGGGCAGCCATCGGCGTCACTGAAGAGTCGGACGCCGTGGTGGTGGTGGTCTCTGAAGAGACTGGAATCATCTCCACCGTAGTGGGCGGCGACATTCAAAGAAACCTGGACGGGCCGTCGCTGCGCCAGCATTTGGCCAGCATCTTTGCGGTTGCCGACTCGGCGCCGGCGGCGCCCGCATCCCAACTCTCCCCGGTCGCGGAAGGCAAATGAGCCGATATTGGAAGATCCTGACAGGTATTCTGCTCGATAACGCCGGGTTGAAGCTTGCCTCGCTGGGTCTTGCGCTGCTGCTGTGGGCCGCTCTCAACGGCGAACCCCGTTTTGTGGGGGAGCTCGGGTTCAAGATCAGTCTTCAATACCTGATGCCCACACACCTGGAATTGGTAGACAATCCTGCCGGCTCGGTGGATGTCCGACTGAGAGCTCCTTCCAGCATCCTGGACAAGCTGGAATCCTCCGACATGTCCGTCCACATCGACCTTGCCAACGCCGAACCCGGCGAACGGGTCTACTCGATCACTCCCGATGACATCTCCAGGCCGCAGGGGGTCACGGTCACCCATATCACACCCTCCACGGTGCGGCTCAACCTGCAGCCAACGGTGAGCAAGGAGGTCGAAATCGACCCCCGAATCGTGGGCCAGGTGGGCGAGGGCTACCGGCTCCGGTCGGTGACTCCCCGCCCCAAGCGGGTCTTGGTGGAAGGTCCGGGAGGGCGCGTGTCCGCCATGACGCGAGTGACCACCGAAGGCGTCGACATCACGGGTCGTTCGACCGACTTCGTGGCTCGGGTCTATCTGGATGCGGAAGACGGGGTGGTTCGCTTTCCGCAGGGCCGCCGGGTGGAAGTCGAAGTGGCCATCGAGCCGCTGGAAATTCCGGCGGACGGGCAAGGTCCCCTGAAGCACAGAGATACCCCATGAGAAAGCTGTTCGGGACAGACGGAATCCGGGGGGTGGCTGGCCGCTTTCCTCTGGACGAGGAGACGGTTTGCGCCATCGGCCTGGCGCTGGCCGAGTTCGTGGGAACTCAGGGCGGCAGCCGGGTCCTGATCGGCAGAGATACGCGGGAATCCAGCCCCTGGATTGCAGGCCGGTTGAGCCAGGCCCTCGCTTATCGGGGCATCGCCGCCATTCACGACCTGGGAGTGATCCCTACCGCGGGCCTGGCCTACCTGACCCGGGCTCGCGGCTACGATCTGGGGATCATGATCTCCGCTTCCCACAATCCTTACCAGGACAACGGGATCAAGCTGTTTTCGGGACAGGGCTTCAAGATATCGGATGACCGGGAGCTGGAGATCGAGCGAAGCATCGAGTCCTGGAGGAACACCCCGGCGGTCTCGGCCTGCCGGGGCTCAGCAGGACCCGACAAGCGGGAGTCGCTGGCGGCGGACTACCTCGACTTCTTGAGCCGGCAAGCCGGGAGCGGCCTGGAGCCGCTCCGTGTGGGCCTGGACGTTTGCAACGGCGCGGCCGGCGGCATCGGGCCTCGGCTGTTCAACAGGCTGGGGGCCGAGGTCACCGTCATCAACGACCGGCCGGACGGTCGAAACATCAACCGCAACTGCGGATCGCTGCACCTGGAGGGCCTGACCCGGGCCGTTGAAGCCAACTCGTTGGACCTGGGCGTGGCCTTTGACGGGGACGCCGATCGGGTCCTTTGTGTCACCGGCAGCGGAAAATGGCTGGACGGGGACCATTTCCTCTATGCCCTCTCCAGGGACTGGAAAGCCAAGGGGACATTGGCCAGCGGCAAGGTGGTCGGAACCATCATGACCAACCTGGCCCTGGAAAAGGCCCTGATCCGGGAAGGCATCCCCTTGATTCGCACTCCGGTGGGAGACAAGTACGTCCTGGAGGCCATGCGGACCTCGGGAGCCGTCCTGGGAGGCGAACCCTCGGGACACATCATCCTGGGCAACCTGCATACCACCGGAGACGGCATCCTGACAGCGGTCAAGCTGGCGGAGTTGCTGGTTCGCCGCGGCCTGAGCCTGGACGACCTGGTTGCCGGATACCGACCCTTTCCGCAGGTTCTCGACGGCCTCAGGGTGTCCCGCAAGATCCCCATTGAGCAGTCCCCCGAGCTGTCGGCCCTCATTGGCAACGCCCGGGCGCAACTGTCGGATTCCGGCCGCATGGTGGTGCGCTATTCCGGCACCGAACCCTTGCTGAGGATCATGGCCGAAGGCCGGGAACTGGCCCAGGTCCAAGCCGCGGTGGAAAACCTGAAGGCGGAGGCATCGCAGTTCTACAACTCGCTGGAGTAGCTGTGAAGCGGGCGCCACACCGGTGCCACCAACGCGTTGCTGCCCCCCACTGGAATTCACTTACGGGACGGGCTGTCCCCCCCCCTCCGGCTCGACTGCAGGCTGCGCCCTTGTCTCGCCGACTCCCCCTCCAGGGGGGAGTGATTCTTGAGGCCTGCACAAGGCTCCTTGCCCGATTCCTTGGCATGATGTAAACCATGTTCTCAGTCCAAAGTGTAAACGACGTCCCCGGTTTGTACCGCGGGTATCACTCCCCCCTTGAGGGGGAGTCGCAGAAGCCGAGCCGCAGGCGAAGGCTGATGCGGTGGGGGGGGGCCAACCAATACCCGCCACCTTGCCGCCGGTAGTGCCTCTGATCGTCACTCACAGGACGCCGCGTTCCCCCCCTCCGGCTCCCTTCATCCCCTTGACAAAGGCGGGCTTCCCCACTAACATGAAGGCCATCAAGCTCCCTCAGTTCACCACCCTTCCCAATCCCGTTCCTTGCGTCCGCTGGCGCGGGTGCGCCTGGGAGAGTCTTGATCCATGGCAGCAAAACTCGGTGACCTGCTGGTCAGAGAAAACCTCATCACCCGGCAGCAACTCGGGAAGGCCCTGGAGTATCAGAGGGTCCATGGAGGCCGCCTGGGGTATTGCCTGATTCAGTTGGGGTGGGTCACCGGCGAGGACATCAGCGCCATCATCTGCCGCCAGTTCGGCCTGCCCTCCATCAACCTCCCCTTCTTCGAAGTTGACCCCTCGATCGTGAAGCTCATTCCGCTGGAGACGGCGCGGAAATACCAGGTTCTGCCGCTGAGCCGGGCCGGCTCCACCTTGACCATCGCCACCATCGATCCCACCGACGTCTTCGCCATGGACGACCTGCAGTTCATGACGGGCTTCACCATTGAACCGGTCGTGGTCGCCGAGTCCGCCATCCGGGAGGCCATTCACAAGTACTACGGCGCCGGACCGACCCCGGAGCTCAAGCAGGGGGGTGCGGGCGCCACCGTCGAGAGCGGACAGCCGGCCGGGAGCGAGCCCGGGATGGGCAGCGCCACTGACCGACCCATCGCCCCGGGAAACTCGGGGCAGGCCGACGAGGAAGCCCCCGTCGTCAAGCTGGTCAACCGGATCTTGTCCAGCGCCCTGAAGCAGGGGGCCAGTGACATCCATATCGAGCCCTACGAGCAGGAGCTTCGGGTGCGCTTTCGCATCGACGGTCTCCTGAGCACCGTCATGACCCCTCCCCTGAGCCTGAAAGACGCCGTGACCTCCAGAATCAAGATCATGGCCAAGTTGGATATCTCGGAAAAGCGCCTCCCGCAGGATGGCCGCATGAAGATCAGGATGAAGAAGGAGGGCCGGGTCGGGGACCTCGACCTGCGAGTGTCGGTCCTGCCGACCCTGCACGGCGAGAAGGTGGTTCTGCGGCTGCTCGACCGGGACCGCCTCATGCTGGACATGACCCAACTGGGTTTCGAGCCGGAAACCCTGCGGAGGTTCGAGTCGGCCATCCTGAAGCCCTACGGTATGGTGCTGGTGACGGGGCCCACCGGAAGCGGCAAGACCAGCACCCTGTACTCCTCGATCACACGCCTCAACCGTACGGACACCAATATCCTGACGGCCGAGGACCCTGTCGAGTTCAACCTGCCGGGGATCAACCAGGTTCAGGTAAAGGAGCAGATCGGATTGACCTTCGCCACCGCCCTGCGGGCCTTCCTGCGCCAAGACCCCAACATTGTGCTGGTGGGCGAGGTCCGAGACCCGGAGACGGCCGAGATCGCGATCAAGGCGGCCCTGACCGGCCACCTGGTGCTCAGCACTCTGCACACCAACGATGCCGCTTCCACCGTCAGCCGCCTCACCAATATGGGGGTGGAGCCCTTCCTGGTGGCGACCTCGGTCCATTTGATCTGTGCCCAGCGGCTGGTCCGCCGCATCTGCCGCCAATGCAAGCAAGCAGACGACCCTCCGGTTGAAGCCCTCATCGAAGCGGGTCTCGCCCCCTCCGAAGCCCAGGAGATCCTCACCTATCGAGGCCAAGGCTGCGACGCCTGCAACCACACGGGCTACAAGGGACGGGTGGGACTCTTTGAAGTGATGGAGATCGGTGACGGCCTCAGGGAACTCATTTTGAGGGGCGGGTCTTCCGCCCAGCTCAAGCAGAAGGCCATCCAGGGTGGGATGATCACCCTGCGGGCCAGTGGGCTGCAAAAGATCCGCGATGGCCTCACCACCTTGGAAGAGGTCCTGAGGGAGACTGTCAAGTAGACGCCTCTCTCCCCTTCCGCAACCGGTCGCGGACCAGCCCTGGTTTTTCCCCGGGGGAACCCATGCACACCCCTTCACTGGCTGAGCTCCTGAAGAGGATGACTGAATTGGGAGGGTCCGATCTCCACCTCGCCGCCGGTACTCATCCCCAGGTCCGGGTGGACGGACGCCTCCGCCCTCTGACGGAATTTCCGTCCCTGACGGCCGAGAATACCCGGAGGCTGGCCTACAGCGTACTGACCCCCCACCAGAAGCAGCACCTGGAAGAACATCTGGAGCTCGACTTCTCCTTTGGCATTGGAGGGCTGGCCCGGTTTCGAGGCAACTGCTTCAACCAGCGGGGCGTCCTGGGGGCCGTCTTTCGAGGCATTCCCTACCAGGTCAGCAGCTTCGACGACCTCAATCTGCCGGCGGTTCTGAAGACATTCTGCAGAAAAAACCGGGGCCTGATCCTGGTGACGGGGGCTACCGGCAGCGGAAAGTCCACCACCCTGGCGGCCATGATCGACCGGATCAACTGCGACCGCCACTCCCATATTCTGACCATTGAAGATCCTCTCGAGTTCCTGCACGACCACAGGAACTGTCTGGTCAACCAGCGGGAGGTTCACTCCGATACCCGGTCCTTTGCGGCGGCCTTGCGGGCGGCCTTGCGCCAGGACCCCGACGTGGTGCTCATTGGCGAGTTGCGCGACCTGGAGACGATGGAAGCGGCCCTGCGGATCGCGGAGACCGGGCACCTCACCCTGGCAACCCTGCATACCCGTTCGGCAGCCTCCACCATCCATCGAGTCATTGATGTCTTTCCCGCCCACCAGCAGTCCCAGATCCGCGCCCAGTTGTCCCTGGTGTTGGAGGGCATCGCCTGCCAGACCCTCCTGCCCCGGGCCAATGGTGCGGGCCGGGCCTTGGCCATGGAAGTCATGGTGCCCAATTCGGCCATCCGCAACCTGATCCGGGAGGACAAGGTGCACCAACTGGAATCGGTCATGCAGATGGGCCGGGGAAAGTATGGAATGCAGACCTTCAACCAATCGTTGGCCGGTCTGTTCCGGGCCGGACAGATCGGACGCCAGACGGCCCTGGAATACTCGAGCAACCCGGACGAGCTGCGTCAGATGCTCGACCGGGGGACCCCGGCTGCACCCGGACCGGGAACCGCCGCGGGGCCGTCGGCCGGCACACCGGCCGGGACCGCCACCCGAACCGCCCGACGGACCCACCCCGGCGCCCCGGGTTAACCCGCTCGAAGATACTCGATGCTTAAGGAGAAATCGATGCCGGTATACCTCTATCGTGGAAGATCCCGGGCGGGCACCGAAGTGCGCGGCCAACGCCAGGCCGCCTCCAGGCAGGCGCTGGCGAACATGCTGCGGAGAGAGCAGGTCAAGCCCCTGATGATCAAGGAAAAAGGCAGGCAGCGAGCCTTGTTCCGAAGCGGCGGGCGAGTCAAGCCCAAAGAGCTGGCGGTTTTCACCCGGCAATTCTCGGTCATGATCGACGCCGGCCTGCCGCTGGTGCAGTGCCTGGAATCCCTGGGCCAGCAGCAGGAGAACCGGGCCTTCCAAAGCGTGTTGCAGACGGTGCGGGAGGACGTCGAGAGCGGAGCTTCCCTGGCGTCTGCACTGGAGCAACACCCCCGGGTCTTCGATCCCCTCTACAGCAGTATGGTGGCTGCGGGAGAGGCCGGAGGAATCCTGGACACCATTCTCCGGAGACTGTCCACCTACATTGAGAAGGCCGTCAAGTTGAAGCGCGCCGTGGTGTCCGCCATGGTCTATCCGGCCGTGGTCATGGCCGTCGCCCTGGCAATCGTGCTTCTGATTCTGTGGAAGGTGGTCCCCGTCTTCGCCACCCTCTTCGCCAGTCTCCAGGCCGCCCTTCCCTGGCCGACCCAGGTGGTCATCGCCGCCAGCCACCTGGTGGGCCATTCCATTCCCTTCCTGCTGATCGGTGGCTTCGGCCTCGGCTATGCCTTCAGGCGGTACTACGCGACCCCGGGGGGCCGCCGGACCCTGGACCGGGCTTTACTGAAAATTCCCATTCTGGGAGGCGTGATGCGAAAGATCGCCATCTCCCGGTTCTCAAGGACCCTGGCCACGCTTCTTTCAGGCGGGGTGCCGATCCTGGAATCTCTGGCCATTACGGCCAGGACGGCGGGCAACGCCGTGGTGGAGGAAGCCGTCTTCAAAACGCGGAGCGCCATCCAGGAGGGAAAGGCCATGGCTGAGACCCTCCGGGATTCCCAGGTATTCCCTCCCATCGTCACTCAGATGGTGGGAGTCGGGGAGCAGACGGGCGGCCTGGACACCATGTTGACCAAGCTGGCCGAATTCTATGAAGACGAGGTCGATGCGGCCGTTTCCGATCTGTTGACCGCCCTGGAGCCTCTGCTAATACTGCTGTTGGGCCTGCTGGTCGGCGGGATCGTCATTTCCATGTACCTGCCGCTCTTCTCGCTGATCGCCAAGCTGTCCGTAGTGTAGGACGTGTAGAAAGCGCCGTTCCTGGCCCGCATTTCTCACCGGGGGGCGTGACAATGGCGCAGTAATTTTTCCCTCAGCGCGTGCTCGCGAGCGAAGAGCGTAGCGGTCACTACGGTCGAGCGAGCATGTGCGCGCTGAGGGAAAAAGGACAAGCCAGAGCGCGCCAGCGCATTCTGAACCCACATGCCCCTAAAATGGGGCCAATCAACCTGCTGAAGACAAACTACTTCTTATCATGTATCCAGCGACCCGGTGAGAAATGCGGGCTAGAGGTCGACAGTTCCAAGAAGATCACCTTCAAAGCCAAAAATCCTGGCAGTGTCTCAGTTTGAAATCCTTTGTCGTTGACACGGGAACCATCGTCGTATATCAACACGGAAGTCCTCACCGAGAAGTTTCAGGAATTTATGTTCTTCACACTACTGGTCATCACTTTCTTTATTGCTTTGGCGGTGTCGTATGGTGTGGTGCGACTCTTTGACCGGCCCATAGCGTCAATACTCCATCGGATCGTAGCGGACGATTTGAGCGGGGCATGGCACCGCTACATCAAGTTCGCGGCGTACGTTGTCGGCATCTCGTCAGGCGTTCGCATCCACCAGTTGGAACGGTATATCTCGGCACCCCAGAAGGATGAAGAGATTCTGATCCTCACGTCGGAGCGGTGGACCTTGGAGGTCTATCGGACCATCATCGAGACGCTCCAGGGCATTGCCTGGATGCTCCTTGTGGTCTTTGTGGTGACGCTGGTGGCGTACGTATTTGCAAGGGGCTTTGAGTTGAAACATGTTCGCGCATCTCAGGAGAGGAGCGGTGACATGCCGGTCAACAGGCCCCAGTAAGCTGCCTGCTGGCTCCATCGGAACCGCGACGCTTTCCGTGGAATGCGGCTGGCAAATCACGTGCATATGCTGGCATTCGATTTCGTCCCTTAAAACTTCCGCCGGATTCATAAGACACTGTGGACTCCACCGGCCATGGTCGCAAGCATTATGGGAGAAACTCCGCAATGTTGAGTGGATTGTTGGTTTGATAGACGCGAGAGAAACGAAGCTAGGTCAGCCCGGTCCCTATAACCCACAAATTTCAAACTGAGGCAATCAAAATCTTGACAGCCTCGGTGGTTTCCGTATACTTTCGCACCTGTTGTAATGTTTTTAGGGATTTGAGATTGCAAGCATGTCGAAAATGAGGTTGCTCTCTCTGGCGGTCCGGTTGTCTGCAGGCTCCTTTTTTTTCGAGGCTTCTTCAAGTTGTAAAAACATCTACGACACCTTCCCAATGATTCGAAAGGAGCCTCGAAGTCCATGAGTAAAGAGACCGGAAAAGTTAAATGGTTCAACAACTCGAAGGGTTACGGCTTTATTGAGCGCAGTGAGGGTGGCGATGTCTTTGTCCACCACAGCGCGATTCAGTCCGAGGGCTACCGCACCCTGGAAGAAGGCCAGTCGGTGGAGTTCACGGTCGTGCAGGGACCCAAGGGTCTGCAGGCACAGGAAGTGGTCAGAGCCGACGAAGAAGACACGGCCACATAAGACTGTATTCCGTCAAGACGTGGTATTCCCGCCCTGAAGCCGGTTCGGCTTCAGGGCGTTTTGTTTTTGGGTGGACCTGCCGGGCAGCGAATACCCCTCTCAGCTCACCGGGGGACCCGGCCAGGGTTTGTCCTCACCTCCTTCAACTCCGTTGCCGCGGCCATGATCACGCCCCGCGGTGAGAAATGCGGGCTTAACCCGCATTTCTCACCGGGTCGCTGGATACATAATGGAAGACAGCTTATTTTCAGTGCCTTATTGGCATTGTTTTGAAAGCATGCGGGTACAGACTGCGCTGGGTGCGCTCTGGCTTATTTGAGATCGAACACCAGGGATGATTGCTGCCGCCGCCTACGCGGCTCGGGGCTTGGAGTTGCCCTATTCCATGGGCTTACGCCCACGGCTAAATGCGGACGCCGCCTTCACGGCTTACCGGAACCCCGGGCTAGCCCGCATTTCTCACCAGGGGGTTGCACTCTTCTCAAGAGTGCAACTTGGCGCAGGATTTTCCGCTTCAGGGCGTGCTCGTGACCGAAGGGCGTAGCCGGAACACCATTCAAGGGAGCATGTGCGCGCTGAAGCGGAAAAGACAAGCCAGGGCGCGCCCAGCACCGTCTGTACCCTGAAGACTCCAAACCAAGCGCCGCAATGAAGTTAAAGACAAGCACTTTTCTGCCTTTTGCTCAGCGTCCTGGTGAGAAATGCGGGCTAGGGCCCGGGCAGTGTCTTGGTTCAGGGGAGAGCGGCGAAGCCGCGGTCGGCCCAGGTCAGCCGAGGAAACCTGTCCTACAGGTCTTCCTTATAGAGCGGCGCAGCCACGACAGCAGTTAGCCCCGGGCGTAAGCCCGGGGTTGTGTGGACCCCGCGCTGCCGCAGCGGCGACTTTGTACCATCGTCCCGAAACGCACTGCCTCTCCAAAATGACGCTAAACACTTACCTCACTCCCTGCCTCTTCTCAAGAGTGCAACCCCCGGTGAGAAATGCGGGTTGACCTTGCCAGGATCGCCGACCTGCGCCGCCTGCAGGCGGAGATTCCCGGTTGCCGCCTGTGCCCGCGTTTGAATGGTTGGCGGGAACGGATCGCCCGAGACAAGGTGGCCCGCTTCCGGCACTGGGACTATTGGAGCCGGCCGGTGCCCAGCCTGGGGCAAGCCGATGCCCGCCTGTTGGTGGTCGGACTGGCGCCCGCCGCTCACGGCGCCAACCGAACCGGACGCATGTTTACCGGGGACCGAAGCGGGGAGTGGCTTTATCGCGCCCTTCATCGACATGGCTTCGCCAGCCATCCCGAATCCTCCCACCGCCAGGATCCCCTGAGATTGATCGACTGCTACATCACCGCCGTCCTCCACTGCGCTCCTCCGTCCAACAAGCCCAGCCCGCAGGAGATCCGGAACTGTCGCCCCTACCTGCAGTTCGAATGGGAGCAGTTGACTCGGTTGCGGGTCGTGCTGGCGTTGGGCCGAATCGCCTTCGATAACGTCTGGGATCTCCACCGCGGCAACAGCCGGACCCGGCGTCCCCGCTTCGGACATGGCCTCGAGGCGCCCCTCGACGGCGGCCGCCTGCTGGTGGCGTCGTTTCACCCCAGCCAGCAGAATACCTTTACCGGGAAGCTGACCCAGACCATGTTCGACTCCATCTTCCGGAGAATTCGGCAGGTGATCGATGCCCGGTGAAGCGGTGAAGTGCTAGAATGGCGGGGTTTCTCCAGATCCTGCCTGAAGCGTCTGACCTGAAACCGTCCCTTTTCGGGAGATGGAGCCTTGAAGAAACAACGGCTTGACGACCAAAAACTGCTCCGGCGGTCTCTGCTCAAGGGTACCGCTGGAATGATCGGGTTGGGGGTAGCCCAAACGGCCGAATCGGGAGGCGCGCCGTCGACGGCCGCCGCCTCTTCCTCGGGACCCAAGAGGGCCCGCGCCCGGGAACTCATGCGCATCACCAAGCTGGAGACCTTTCTGGTCAAGCCCCGTTGGCTGTTCCTGAAGATCCACACCAATGCGGGTATCAGTGGTTGGGGAGAGCCGATTTTGGAAGGGCGCGCCCGGACCTGCGCCACCGCCGTCCAGGAACTGGAGACTTACCTGATCGGCAAGGATCCGCGAGCGGTGACCCACCACTGGCAAGCGATCTACCGTCATGCCTTTTATCGGGGAGGCCCGATCCTCACCAGCGCGCTGAGCGGCGTCGACCAGGCGCTTTGGGACATCAAGGGCCAGGCGCTGCAGGTTCCCGTCTACGAGTTGCTGGGAGGTCCGACCCGGCAGCGGATTCGAGTGTATGCCCATGCAAATACTCCTCAGGCCTTGAAGGACAAGATGCAGCAGGGGTTTACGGCCTTCAAGACCGGACCGGCCAAGAAACGCCCGGCTCGCCCGGTGGAAACCCCGCAGTTCGTGGACCACGCGGCCGAGAAATTCGCCGAGTTGCGCCAGGCCGCGGGACCGGAGGGAGATATCGGCATCGACTTTCATGGGGCCATTTCCCCCCAGACGGCCAAGCTGCTCATCAAGGCGTTGGAACCCTACCAACCCATGTTCATCGAGGAGCCGGTCAATTGCCAGAACGTGGAGGTCATGGCCGATATCGCCAGGGGCACCCATTTGCCGATCGCTACCGGCGAGCGCATATTCACCAAGTGGGGTTTCAGGGAAATTCTGGAGAAGGGAGCGGCCTCGATCCTGCAACCCGACCTGTGCCACGCCGGGGGAATTACCGAGGTTCGACTGATTGCCGGAATGGCCGAGGCCCACTATGCCACACTGGCCCCCCACAACCCTCTGGGTCCCATTTCCCTGGCCGCGGGATTGCAGATTGCGGCCTCGATCCCCAATTTTCTTTGCCAGGAGCAGGTGAGCCTGGGAGAGGGCTACCTCAAGAGCCCCTTCCAGGTCAAAGAGGGCTACATCGATCTGCCCAAGGGACCGGGGCTGGGGATCGAAATCGACGAGGAGGCGCTGGCCTCAAAGATCGGCCACGACTGGCACAATCCGGAAACCTACGACGCCGACGACGGCTCGGTGGTGGACTGGTAGGGGAGCCCCCAGGCTTGACGCTTATTTCCACTCACGGGGCGCGGCGTTTGCCCCCCACCGGCTCGACTGCGGGCTCCGCCCTCTCGCCGACTCCCCCTCAAGGGGGGAGTGATCTGGAGCTCCTTATGCAGGCCTCAGGTATCACTCCCCCCTTGAGGGGGAGTCGCAGAAGCCGAGCCGCCAGGCGAAGGCTGATGCGGTGGGGGGGCCGCCAGGCTGTGGCCCTCTCCCCTGTTTCAGCTCAACCGGAGTCGGAATCCTTCGATTTCCCCCGCCGGCGGAGTTCGGCCATCTTCTCCCGCCAGGTGCGCAGACGCTGGCGGATGACTTCCTCAAAACCCTCTCCCGAAGGTTGGAAGTACCTTCGATCCTTCAGCGACTCCGGAAGACAGCTCATGGCGGTCAACCGATCGGCAAAATCGTGGGCGTACTGGTAGCCTTTCCCGTAGCCCAAAGTCTTCATGAGTCGGGTGGGGGCATTTCGCAGGTGCAGGGGGACCGGCTCGGCAAGAGTGTGCTTCACGTCCCTAACGGCCGCGGCGTAGGCGCGATCGAGAGCATTGGATTTGGGAGCCGTGGCCAGGTAGATCGCCGCCTGGGCCAAGGCCAGGTTCCCTTCGGGAAGGCCAACGAAGTGGAAGGCTTCCTTGGCTTGCACCGCCACGCCCATGGCGTGAGGATCCGCCATGCCGACGTCCTCGGAGGCAAAGCGGATGAGTCGCCTGGCGATATAAAGCGGGTCCTCTCCCGCCTCCAGCATGCGGGCCAGCCAGTAGACGGCGGCGTCGGGGTCGCTGTTGCGAAGCGATTTGTGCAGCGCCGAGATGAGATTGTAGTGTTCGTCTCCAGCCTTGTCGTAGAGAAGCACCCGCCGCTGCATGGCATCTTTGACCAGTTGCTCGCCGATCCTCTTCCGGCCGGCTTCGTCGGTGGGAGCCATCTGAACGGCAATCTCCAAGGTGTTGTACGCCACCCGGGCGTCTCCATTGGCAAAGTCGGCGATGATGGCGAGGTGAGCCTCCTGACATTCGATCCGCTCCGCCCCCATCCCATGCTCCCGGTCCGTCAGAGACCGCTGAAGCAGTTGGACCACCTCCTCGGATGACAGAGGTTCCAGTTGGTAGACCTTGCAACGGGAGAGCAGGGCCGGAATCACCTCAAAGGAAGGATTCTCGGTGGTGGCGCCGATCAGGACAATGGCGCCGGTTTCGACATAAGGCAGAAAGGCATCCTGCTGGGCCTTGTTGAAACGGTGAATCTCGTCGATGAACAGCAGGGTCCGGCGTCCGGAACTCCGGTTCCTCTCCGCCTCCTGCATCACCGACCGGATCTCCTTGATCCCTGAAAGGACCGCACTGAAGGGAACAAAGTCCATGCGGGTGCCGTGGGCGATGATGCGAGCCAGCGTGGTCTTTCCCGTCCCCGGCGGACCCCAGAGAATCAGGGAGCCGATCCGGTCTTTTTCCAGAAGCCGGCGCACCGGTTTGCCGGGACCGACCAGGTGTTGCTGGCCCACAAAATCCTCCAGGCGGGTGGGGCGCATCCGGTCGGCCAGCGGCGCTCCCTCGTCCGGTGGCGCCGGCCGGGGCGAGGCAAACTCTGGGAAGAGATTCATGGAGTTCATCCTACACCGGCTGACACGGACCTGTCGATGGAGGAGGGTGCGGGACGTCTCAGGGACGAAGTCTCTGCCTGGCGGCCTCACACAAGAGGATGGCGGCCGCGGCCGCCACATTGAGCGAATCGACCCCTCTGGCAGTGGGCACGCGGACTTCGGCATGGAAGGCCCCCAAACCCGGGGGGATTCCCCGACCTTCGCTTCCAACCACCAGGGCCAAGCCGCCGCGGTAATCGGCCCGTCTGAAGTCGGTTGACCCGCCCGGCACGGCCGCCATCAAGCGAATCCGGCTCCGGCGCAGCCGGGCGGCCAGGGATGGGGGGGCCAACTGCCCGGCAACGGGAAGCCGAAACAGGGACCCGGCGGAAGCTCGAACGGCCTTGGGGTTGAGAGGACTGACGGTGTGGGTAGTGAGCAGGAGCGCGCTGACCCCGAAGGCCTCCGCCGAGCGGACCAGCGTTCCCAGGTTCCCGGGGTCCTGAACCTGGTGGGCAATGAGCAGAAAGGGATCCCCGGCCAGCAGGGAATCCAGCGGAGCAGGAGGAATCCGCACGATGGCCAGAATCCCCTGGTTGGTCACGGTATCGGACAAGGTATGGAACAGCCGGTCCGAGACCCCGCAGAGCGCGGCCCCTGCCTTCCCCGACCAGCCCTCTTCCCCGAAGCCGGCCAGCTTGCTGGAGGCCACAAAGATCTCCTCGACCTCGAGACCGCTGCCGCAGGCCTCCCGCACCAGCTTGGGGCCCTCGACCACGGCCACAGAGTCGCCGTCCATCGGGGAGCGGCGCATCAGAGCCCTCAGACGCTGAATCCTTCGATTCGTGGAGGAGGCGATGATTTCAGGGCTCATCGATAGTCCTTCACCGGGAAACCGGCGCAGCCAAATGCGTCGCGCCGAGGCATCGGAAGGGGGGGAGGAGGACGAGTTGCGGAGCGCCGTTCCGGGCGGATGGAGGCTTCTCGGTCCTCCCCACCTCCCGGCTATTGGGCGCCCTCCCAGCCGCGTTGACCCACCAGGCTCTTTATGTTAGCTTTCAGCTTGATGCGAACGCAAAGAATCAGACTTCAGGAAGGAAGCTCGGAGGAAACTGCACTTGCGACTGCCTCTGCAGCCATTCTCGACGGCAACCTGATTGCCCTCCCCACCGAAACTTTCTATGCGCTTTCCGCGGACCTCTATAACCTGCGAGCCGTAGAGCGAATTTTCCAAATCAAGGGGCGGCCGGACTGGAAGGCCCTGCTGGTGTTGATCGATTCGGTGGATCGGGCCGAAGTCATCAGCGAGAGCATTCCACCGGAGTTCTACGAAATCGCAGAGCGCTTCTGGCCGGGACCCCTCACCCTCATCCTTCCGGCGGCCAAAAGAGTACCCCTGAAGGTGACCGGAGGAACGGGGACGGTGGGCATGCGCATTCCAAACCACCCCTTCACCCGGCGCGTCATCGAAGAGGTTCGCCTGCCCATCATCGGCACCAGCGCCAACCTGTCAGGACATCCTTCCTGTTCCAGCGTGGAGGAGGTGCTGAGGCAGCTTGGCGGCAAGATCGAGGTGGTGGTGGATTCCGGCGACTCTCAGGGGATGGCTCCCTCAACCGTCCTCGACCTGACCTCTACACCGGCCCGACTGGTGCGGGAAGGGGCCATTCCCAAAGAAGAACTGGGAGATTACCTCTCCCTCTAGCCCGCATTTCTCACCGGGGGGCGTGATGATGGCGCAGGAATTTTCCCCTCAGCGCGTGCTCGTGAGCGAAGAGCGTAGCGGTCACTACGTTCGAGCGAGCATGTGCGTGCTGAGGGGAAAAGGACAAGCCAGAGCGCGCCCAGCGCCGTGTGTAACCGCAAGACATCACAATTGGACCGACAAGTTGCTGAAAATAAAACGTCTTTCATCATGGTTCCAGCGACCCGGTGAGAAATGCGGGCTAGAGTCATGAAAGCCCGATGGAAGCAGTTCGCGTTCAAAGTCTTCTTCCGTTATCTCTCCGCCTCCGTCCTGATCTACTCTGTCGTGGTCTATGCCCTGGTCCGGACCGAAGCCAACCGGGACGACGCCCGGCCGGCAGACCGCATCATCGTCTTCGGCGCCGCCCAGTATAACGGCCGGCCCTCGCCGGTCTTCAGGGCGCGGCTGGATCATGGTGCGGAGCTTTTCAAGAGGAAGCTCTCAAGCCGGATCATCACCACGGGCGGATACGGTCTGGACCCTCGCTTCACCGAGGCCGAGGTCGGCAAGGCCTATCTCATCCAGCACGGCGTCCCCGAGGACAGCATCGAGACCGAAGCCAGCGGGCTGACCACCCTGGCCAGCATTCGGGAGATCGTGGGAGTCTTGCGGGGTCAGGGAATCCGGCAGGTGGTGGTGGTCAGCGATGGTTTCCATCTCTTTCGGATCAAGCAGATCTTCCGGGACCGCCAGGTCGTCGTCTTCGGATCCCCCGCCCCCAACAGTCCCATCGAATCGAACT
This sequence comes from Candidatus Versatilivorator sp., assembly GCA_965262635.1. Taxonomy (GTDB): domain Bacteria; phylum Acidobacteriota; class Terriglobia; order Versatilivoradales; family Versatilivoraceae; genus Versatilivorator. The sequence continues at coordinate 109,736 of OZ253547.1, forward strand.
GGAAGAGCCGCCTGCAGGCGTCGCTGCGGGAGGTGGTGGGATACACGGTCTATGCGGCCCGAGAAAAGCTCCATCTACCCATTCCGACCCAAGGCTCAATCTGAACTGCCGGGAGTGGAGCCGGCAGCAGGAGGATCTGCCGGGAGCAACCGCACGCTGGTTCCGAAACGCTGGTAGTCGGAGAACGCGCCGGTCATCCTCATGTTGAATCCCTTAAGCAGAAAAATCCGGCCGTTCATGGTGAGCTCGAACCGCCGAGGGAACCAGACCTCGTCCCGCACCTTCTCCTGGCGGACCCACAGGGTCGATCCCTTGTGCAGCTTGGCCACCAGGCCGCCGGCGACCTTCACGGGCTTGATGAACTCCATCTCGACCTGACTCAACTGCAGGTCCTGCCTGTCGATCCAAATCCGACCCTTGAGCTTGTCGAGAATCCAGAAGTCCTTCTCAGAGGGGCGGTATTTCTCGTGGGGCAGCAGATCCACCACGGCCACGGGTCGACCGTTCAGCACTTCTTCTCCCCGATAGTGAAAATGAAAGGCCCGGACCGCTTCCTCCCAAAAAAGGGCTTCCTTGCCGCGCCGCTCGGAATGCTTGCGCTCCAAGCGGGCCCGGCCCGAGGGGGAAAGGTCCCTCTGGCGGCGCAGTCGAGCCTCGGCCTTCCTCTGCTGCTTTTGAGCTTCCTTCCCTGAGAGCGGCTGGCCGTTCTTGCCGATCAGCTTCCGGTAGGCGCCGTCGGCCAGGGGGATTACCTCGTAGGTGGAAGAGGTTCTTTTCTTTTCGCGGCCCCTCCCGTCGAGTATGATTCTGTCCCTTTGCAGCCGGTAGAGATAGTTCATTTCTCGGAGTCTGTTCTTCCGCTCGTTCTCGGCCACTTTGGCGACGAACTGATGGAGCGTGGCCTGGTGGTTCAAGTCGACCGCGGCACACAGGATCGGGTTGGCCAGCAGGACCGCCAGAACCGTCTTTAACCCGCATTTCTCACCGGGTCGCTGGTGGGATGGTGAAAAGCAGTTTTTCTTCAGTACCTTGATTGGCGCCATTTAAAGGGCTCGTGGATTATAGACTGTGCTGGGCGCGCCCTGATCACGCCCCCCGGTGAGAAATGCGGGTTAACATCGTGCCCTCCAGGGGTTGTTCCTTCCCATTATGCCACGGCTGACGGGGGCCGGATGAACCTTCCCCTAGCCGGGAACTGGAACTCGTCCATGTGCAAACGGACCTTTATTCTCGACGTTCCGCCGGACTTCAGCTACTGGAGGACCGTCCTGAGCCACGGCTGGTGCACGCTGCAGCCCTTTTTTCTGGACCGTCCCCGGCGGCGGCTGCTGCGAGTGCTGCAGCTTGCCTCCCAGCCGGCTCTGGCCGAGATGCAGGAAGAAAACAACGGCAGAGTCCGTGTCCGGGTATGCTCGCCGGGTCCGCTCGGCGATCCGGACTTGAAAGCGGCCAGGGCGGCGGTGGCTCACATGCTGAGGTTGGGAGAATCCCTGGCCGAGTTCCATCGGGAACTGGCCCGTCAAGACCGCCGGGGCCGGTTCGCCTGGGTCCCCCCGGCCAGGGCGGGGCGCTTGTTGCGGTCTCCCTCCTTCTTCGAGGATATGGTCAAGATGATCTGCACCACCAACTGCTCCTGGAAGGCGACCCAGCGCATGGTGACCGGTATGGTCCAGAAGCTGGGAACACGACTGGATTCCGACTACTGCTGCTTTCCCACCCCCGAGCAACTGGCGGGATCCACCGCCCGTTTCCTGAGCCGGGAGGTTGGCTGCGGGTATCGCAGCGGCTATCTCATCGAGCTGGCCGAGCAGGTGGCCTCCGGCAGGCTTCCGAGCGGGGACTGGGCGGATTTGACCGGGGAGGAAGCCCACCGCCGCCTGATGACCACCAAGGGGATCGGCCCCTATGCCGCCGGGAACCTGCTGAAGCTGCTGGGGCACTACGACCACCTGAGCCTGGATAGCTGGATTCGCCCCAAGTTTGCCGCCGTCCATGGTCTGAAGAAGGTTCCCGACGACTCCGCCATCCAGAGGCACTACCGGGGCTTCGGCCGCTGGCAGGGACTGGTGCTCTGGCTGGATCTGACCCGGGACTGGTTCGAGGACGCGGATCCCCGGTATCCCTGAGGCACAGTTGGTTCGGAAGCACAGCCCAGCCCGGCCTGGCCCCCCGGTGAGAAATAGGGGCTGGGTGTGCCGGCCCGGGTATAATGGGGCATTCTGCGGAGAGCACAGGCGGCTCGATGGGCGGGCTCGACAGCTAGAAGATGCCGGAACATGGGATTCTCCGAGGGAATATGCTGCCCTTGGCACTGGTAAGTCAATTCGAGGACCAATGCGTCCTGATCGCCGGCGACACCCACATCGACCGTGAAGTCTACGGCGACGTGCACCGGCTGGCTCCCGAGGGCCCCGTTCCGGTGCTGCAGATCACCTCGAAACGATCCATCCCGGGCGGGGCCGCCAATGTGGCCAGGAACATCTCCCGGCTGGGAGGCAAGGCGGCTCTCTACGGCTTCTTCGAAGGAGATGAGGCCAGCCGGGAAATTCTGAGGGAACTGCGGGCCGAAGGCGTTCAAGTGCTGAGCGCACCGCCGGCGGCCCCCTTCCGCCTGCCGGAGCGCAGACGATTTTTTGCCTCCAACCACCAGCTCATCCAGATCCTCCAACGGCCGGCCATCGACCACTACGCGGATTCTCTGACCCCTCTTTGCGAGTTCGTGGCCGGACTCCCCAGCCGGCCCCGGACGGTGGTGGTCTACGATCAAGGCTACGGCTTCGTGACCCGAACCCTTCTGGATTCGGTGGAAGCGTTGGCACGGGACCTGGGGTTAAAGATCATCATCGACGCCCATCCCGAGCACGTCTCCTGGTATCCCCGGGCCGATCTTTACACCTTCAACGCCAGGGAAATCGCGGCAGCCGCCGCTCAACTGGGGGAGCCCGACTGCAGCCTGGAGCGGGCGGGCGAGTGGGTCGCCGAGAGGCTGGCCTCGAATGTTCTGGTCACCCGGGGAAGCCAGGGGATGACGGTCTTTCCCTCTTCGGGCCAACCCCACACCCTTCCCGCCGACCCGGTAGCTCTGGCGGACCGCGCGGGAGCCGGCGACAGTGTGACGGCGGTCCTGGCCCTGGGTTTGTCGGCCGGCGCCGACTTGAAATCGGCGGCGGCTCTGGCCAACAAGGCCGCGGCCACCGTCGTCTCCAAGCCCGGCATCGCCTACCTGCATCCGGACGAGCTGCTGAATCTCTTTCACCCCCAGATCAGCAGCCTGCTGCGCGAGAGCGTCACGGTGAAGCAGCGCCTGATCACCGAGCAACTCCCTGAGATCGAAAAGGTGGTGCGGACCATCATTCAGACCTACCGAGACCACAAGACCGTCTATGCCTTCGGCAACGGGGGGAGCGCCGCTGACGCCAACCACTTCATTACCGAACTGGTGGGCCGTTTCCGCATCGAGCGCAAGGGGCTCCCGGCCTTCTCCTTTTCCACCAACGAGATCCTGATGACCTCCATCGCCAATGACTACGGGTATGAAAGCACCTTTACCCGCCAGGTGGATACCTTCGTCAAGCCCGGGGACCTGGTGGCGGCCTTCTCGACCAGCGGAAAATCCGAGAACGTCGTCCGGGCCATCCAGTTGGCCAAGGAAAAGGGAGCCACCACGGTCGGCTTTACCGGGTCCTCCGCCGGGAGCTTCCCGGGACTCTGCGATCTCTGCATTCGGGTCCCCTCGGACAACACCCCCCGTATCCAGGAATCCCACCTGGTGGTCGTCCATATCATCTGTGAGCTGCTGGAGAAGGAGCTGGCCCTCACGGATTCAATGGAGCATCCCTCGGTTCCGGCCCGGTCTTCGGGTCAAGGCCCCCATGGAAGCACGAGTCAAGAGTAGCCTGGAGTGCATTCGGCGGATCTCCGGCGTGCGGGTGCTGGTGGTCGGCGATGTCATGCTGGACACCTACCTCGATTGCCGGGCCCTGGGCGTGGCCGACGAAGCCCCGATCCCCCTGCTGGAAATCCGCAGTCAGTCCAGCGCCTTGGGGGGAGCCGCCAACGTGGCGCGGAACTTGGCCCGACTGGGAGCCCACACCGCGCTGGTGGGGCTGGTGGGAGCCGATTCCCAGGGAGAGGTCGTCAGAAGGCTACTGCGGGAATCGGGGGTGGAGGGGCTGCTGCTTCAGACTCAAGGACCGACCACTCTCAAGACCCGGGTGCTGTCCGGCGACCACTACTACCTTCGGCTGGACGAAGAGCAACTCTCGCCGCCGACCGATGCCGAGCAGGCCGCTTTGGCCGCCCGGATCGAAGCTCGATTGAGTCAGGCCGATCTGCTGGTGGTCTCCGACTACGACAAGGGATTGCTCTCGCCGGGCCTGGTGGAGCGGATCGAGCGGTTGGCCCGCGACCGCGGGCGCAGGATCGTGGCCGACCTCAAGCCCCGCAACGCCCTGACCTGGCGTCACCTGGACCTGATCACCCCCAACTTGAGCGAAGCCCGCTCGCTTTGTTCCCTGCTCCATCCCGGCACGGAGCCGAACGATGACGCCGAAACCATCGCCGATAGCCTCAGAGGCCGGTTGGGCTGCAGTGTGGTCCTGAAGATGGGCAGCCAGGGCATGTTGATCGCGCCATCCTCCGGCTCCCCGAGTCACCTGGAGGCTCTGTGCCGCTCCCCGCTGCAGGTCTCGGGGGCCGGCGACACGGTGCTGGCAACGCTGGCCGCCGCCCTCGCCCAGGGCGCCGATCTGCATCAGGCCGCTTGGCTGGCCAACCTGGCGGCCTCGGTCTCCGTCTCCAGACCCGGCACTCACGCCGTCTCGGCAGCCGAGCTGATGGAGGCGGCCTCGCAATCGGCAGGGTCCGGTTCCTAAGGGTCTGCGCCGCAGAAAGGCCGCAGACCGACCATGCAATAACGGTCACACAGACTTCAGTGGAGCTGGAGGATGGGCTGGGGTTGGGAGTGTTGGAACACACTCCACACCGTGACCCTGACGTTATGACCCTGACTCTGCGCTCGAGGATGGTTTTTGTGCGCTCTTGGTCATGCGCAACACATTCTGAAACAACGTAATGGCGCCAGCACTACCACCAGCAAGCACGGCCGCAGTGAGGTACATTCCCATGTTGGTCGCCGGCTGACCCGGTTCAATGATCGTAAGGAAAGCATCGAATTCGAGCGTGGTGCATATGGTCCAAGCGACAATATAGGTGATCGGTACCTTCAGCCCACGTCCACCAAGGAATTTTTCGTACCAGCGCCATTCGAACAGGATGATCATGGCTCGTTCGAGAAGCATTGATAAGATAACCAGCTTCAAAAGCACCAACAAAAGGCCGAAGAATTGATTGTCAATCTCAGGCATGACCGTTCCTCCCGTTGCTGTCTGGAATTATTTTACTCTTCCCGAACTGTAGAAAAAGCCCCGCCAGGCAACATCGACCCGGGTATGCACCCGAGCGGGGGCCATCAGGTTGCGGGTCCGGATCCTTCTTCGAACAAGCGGAAACCCATATATATTACCAGGGGTTGGTTATGGTCGTTTCCGTCATTCCTGTCGGGGCTATCATTCGCCTTCCTGCTGACACCGCTGAGCGAGAATTCTTGAAATCCAGCCGAATCGCGTTACGGAAACGCCAAGATCACGCAGCTGTTATCCTCGACGGTTGATAGCAGATAAACTTGGGACTAAATTAAAGTCAACGACATTCATTGACATTGAATGGGATTATTTGCAATCGGACAGAGGATCGGAATGAACTAGATCACCGCACGCGTGCCCGATGAAAGGAGAGAATCGCGGGCTTCGACGCTTGCGCGTTGGCGACTACCGTGTTGTGTACGAGGTGCTCGACGGTGAACTCGTGGTGCTGGTGGTGCGAATTGCGCAACGACGGGAGGTTTATCGACGCCTGTCCGCCCAGGCAGATCGGTGAGGATTCGCGGTTAGCCCGCATTTCTCACCACGGGTTGCACTCTTGAAAAGAGTGCAGGGCGTGAGGTACCTATTTAACATCATTTTTGAGAGGCAATGCGTTCCTGAAGGATGCACCTAAGTCGCCGCATACGCGGCTGCGGTAGCGCCGGGTCCACACGACCCCGGGCTCCCGCCCGGGGCTACACGAAGCCGCAGCTACGCTGCTCTATAAGGAAGACCAGTAGGAGACGTTTCCTCGGGTGACCTACCTCAACCGCGGCTACACCGCTCTCCCCAAAATCACAACGCTGCCGGGGGACAGGATTTTTAAATGACAATCCACCGGGCGCCAGCCCCGGGTTCCAGAAAGCCGCGAATGCGGCGGCAGCACTTAGCCGTGGGCGTAAGCCCATGGAAAAGGGCAGTTCCATCCCCCGAGCCGCGTAGGCGGCGGCAGCAATCATCCCTGGTGTTCGATCCCAAGCAAGCCCAGCGCAGTCTGTACCCTGAAGGTTCCCCCAAAAAGCGCCGCAAGGTGCTAAAGACAAACACTTCTCCAGCCGATGCCCACCCCCCGGTGAGAAATGCGGGTTAGCCCTGGGGTTTGACAGCGACTGCCGTGGCGCCGAAAGCGCCAGGATCGAGTGTGGAAAGGCACATTTCAACGTGCTCAAAGTGGGGGAGTCTCCGGCTCGATAGGAGGTGGCGACCAGCGTCGACGAGCTATTTGCAGGCGGCAAAGGAAAGACTCATTCCAACGGAGTGTTACCCCATTCAAGCTGATGTCTGTGCAGTCATTCCATCGGCGGGACCCTCCTGAGCCTCTCAGGTCACCTGAGCAGGCCATCCGAAACGGTCGCTTTCTGATTTAGGACTTACGGGAAGCGGCAGCCGGGACTTCACAGGAGGCAAAGGATGCCGGAGGCCAGCAACAACAGCGTCACCCATCTTCGAAAGGTGGCCTCGCCGATTCTGAGATGTGAGAAGTGTCCAAGCACGGTGGCCGCAATGAGGGCCGGCAGCAGAATGAAGGCCAGCTGCAGCCCCTGGTAGCCGAGCATCCCCTTGTAGAGGTACCATCCGAGCCGCCAGCTGTATTCCACGGCAAACAGCACGATCAACGTCGCCCGAAACGCTTCCTTTCCCAGAGACCGGCTGGACAGATAGGCCACGTAGGCCGGACCGCTGGTTCCAAACAACCCTCCCAAGATTCCACCTACAATGCCTGCGGGAAACGCCCAGCGGTTCGACAGGGGCGCGCTTGAAGGCGTCTTTCGCAGCAGGCTCAAGGCAACCCCGATGATGACGATGCCCAGGATCATCTCCAGGTGCCGGCCGCCCAGGGTGTCGAGAAAGTAGACTCCCAAAAGGCTTCCGGGAACGGCCCCGGCAAGCAGCCGCAGCAGGTGGGCCCGGTCGACCTTGCGAATGGCAGCGGGCACCAGCAGGAGGCTGAGAGCCACCTCCAGAACGGATTCGACCGGAACGATGAACTTGAGGGGAAAGAAGAGGGCCAGCAGTGGGATGCTCAGCAAGGCCCCCCCGAACCCGGAAAAGGATCGGAAAAAAAAGGCAAACAGCACGATGGCCTGGGCAGCCAGCAGGGATGGATTCATGAAATTGCGGGGCGGCGCCGGCCCAATGGGGTGATCTCAGGCAGCCCACTCCTCATCAGCGGAAAAAGCCCCGCCAGGCGACGCCGACCAGGGTATGGACCAGGGGGGGGCGCCATCAGGTTGGGGGTCCTGGAGGCCTCTTTGACCAAGTAGAGCCCTGTATATACTACCAACCGAGAGTGATCGTCGTCTTCGTCATCCCTGTCTCGGCTATAATCCGCCTATGTTCGGACACCGCTGAGCGAGATTTCTTCAAATCCGGCCGAATAGCGCTGCGGAAATACCATGATCACGCAACGGCTATCTCCCTCACAGGTCTAACCACTGAGAGCCTGACATGGCCGGCCAACTGTTCACTCATTACTTCCTCACCGAGGGCATCCAGGCCACAAGCGATTGGAGAGCTTCCATTGCCCAGCCGGAGGCGTTTGCGCGTTTCAGGAGCGCCATCCTTCACCCTTACGAGACCTTGAGCGGGTTCCAAGACCCGAACGAAGCGGTGACGGAACAAGAGCTGATCCGTCCGGTATTGGAACTCCTGGGATGGACCGACTACCTGCCGCAGCAGGGGATTGCCCGTAACGAGGACATTCCGGACCTGCTGCTCTTCTCGGACGCCCAATCCAAGGGGCAGGCGGCTGCCAGAGCCAAACCCGACGAGCGTTACCTCGATGCCTCCGTGATCGAAGAGAGCAAGCGGCTGGGGTTCCCTTTGGATATCAGGGATCAAAGCGACAAGGTCAAGGCTGGCACGCCCCACGGTCAGATACTCCGGTATCTTTCAACTGCGGACAGCGTTGCCGATGGCCGCATCCGATGGGGAATTCTGACCAATGGCGCGGTTTGGCGCCTCTACGATCAGCGCGCCCGACCTCGCGCCAGCGGCTACTTTGAGGCTGACTTGGCTCAATTGCTCCAGCCCGGAAACGAACACGATCTCAGAGTGTTCTATCTGTTGTTTCGCCGAGCTTCTTTCACTCTCAAAGAAGGCTCCACCACAACATTTCTGGAGCAGGCCTTGGCGGAGGGGAAACGCTATGAGCAGCAGGTTGCCCAGGACCTCTCAGGTGTCGTCTTCGAGAGTGCTTTCCCCAAGCTCGTGGAAGCGATGGCGAATGCCACCGGGGCAACCCTGCCTCAGGTTCGCCAGGCGGCACTGATCTTCCTCTATCGACTGCTCTTCCTGCTCTATGCCGAGGACCGAAACCTGCTGCCGGTCAACGACTCGCGCTACGACGACTACGGCCTGCGCAAGCGCGTGCGGGACGACGTCGCCCGTAGGATGGCGGACGGGGACGTCTTATCGTCCTCCGCCACCGACTACTACGACCGCCTGATGACGCTTTTCAGGATGGTCGACCAGGGCGATCCTTCCATCGGGCTCCCGCCCTATAACGGCGGCTTGTTCGGTTCGGCCGCCGCGCCCTTGCTGGAGCAGGTTCGGTTGGCGGACGCGACCATCGCTCCCATCCTCTACGACCTCAGCCACTCTAAAGAGCCTGCCGGCAGCGGACGCCGCTTCGTCAACTATCGAGACATGTCGGTGCAGCAACTCGGCTCGATCTACGAGCGCCTCCTGGAGCGCGAGCCGGTCCGGGACGGCGACGGCAAGATCCTCATTCGCCCCAACCCCTACGCCCGCAAGGACAGCGGCAGCTTCTTCACTCCCCAGGAACTGGTGGACCTGATTGTCGACCGGACCCTGAAACCCCTGGTGGAAGAACGTCTGAAGGCCTTCGAGAACAAGGCCGCCGCACTCAAGAGCGACCACCGGCCCAAGACTCAGCGAACAGACGAGCTGTGCAAGCTGGACCCGGCCGAAGCTGTCCTGAATCTAAGGGTGCTGGACCCGGCCATGGGAAGCGGCCATTTCCTGGTCACGGCGGTGGACTTCCTGTCCGACACCATCGCCGATCTGATCGAATATGTTCCCGTGGTCCCCGACTGGCTCGACGGCGACTACGTTTCGCCCCTGGTGGATCGCGTGGCAGCCATTCGACGCGACATCCTTCAAAGAGCCAAGGAGTCAAACTGGGTCCTGGACGAGGCCCAGCTCACCGACCAGGCCATCATCCGCCGCATGGTGCTCAAGCGCTGCATCTACGGCGTCGACAAAAACCCCCTGACCGTCGAGTTGGCCACGGTGTCGCTGTGGCTGCACAGCTTCACCGTGGGCGCGCCGCTGTCCTTCCTGGACCACCACCTGCGCTGCGGCGATGCTCTGATCGGCTTGAGGGTGTTGGAGGCCTCAGACTATTTGCGGGAGATTGCCGGTCTGTATTTGTCCAGCGCGCTATCACCGGAGCCGAGCAGGCCGCCAAGGGGATGCAGCACATCGAGGAGCTATCTGACGCCGACATAGCCGAGGTTCGGGAGTCAACCAGGCTCTTCGAGGGAGTTGATGAGATGACTGCGGAGCTGCGCCGCTTGCTCGACTTCCTTTGCAGTTTCCGGTGGCTGACGGCGGGAATGAAAAAGAAAGAACGCATGGCTTTCGAGACAACCCAATTGATCGAACCCATCGGTCGGGTACCAGACCAAGCCTACAAGCTTCTCGCCAATGGCCCGAAAGCTGTCAATGCCGCGTCGCCCGGTGACGGAGAAGCCCCTTTTCCCGGGTTTAAGGCGTTGTGGGACCGAGCCCGCTCCATTGCCGTCCGGGAACACTTCCTGCACTGGGAGGCAGCCTTTCCAGGGGTGTGGCGCCATTGGCAAAACATCCACCCGGAAGGAGGCTTTGATGCCATCATCGGCACCCCCCCCTGGGATCGCATCAAGCTGCAGGAGGTGGAATGGTTCGCATCCCGTTCCCCGGAGCTGGCCCTGGCTCCAACTGCGGCCGCCCGGAGGGCCAGCATACAGAAACTGAGAGATCAAGGAGTGCCTCTTGCAGCCGAGTTCGACGCGGCCAAGCGGCGGGCAGACAAGCTAGCCCAGCTGATTCGCGCATCCGGTCACTACCCCTTGCTTGGCGGCGGCGACGTCAACCTCTACTCGCTATTCGTGGAGCGGGCCATGACTCTGATCAAGCCGAGCGGACTGGTCGGTCTACTGACGCCCTCAGGCATCTACGCCGACAAGACGGCAGCTCGCTTCTTCCGGTCCGTCTCCACCAGCGGACGGGTGGGTGGTCTGTTTGATTTTGAGAACAAGAAGATTTTCTTCAAGGACATTCACGCTTCGTTCAAATTCTGTGCCCTCATCTTCGGCGGCGAGAATCGACGGTTTGACCAGACAGAGTGCGCCTTTTTTCTGCACGACACTGCGACCGTGGACGATCCCGACCGCTGTTTTCCGCTGGCGCCAGCGGACTTCGCCCGGGTAAACCCCAACACCGGCACCGCCCCCGTCTTCCGCACCCGGCGGGATGCCGAGACTACCCGGGGTATCTACGAGCGCCATCCAGTGCTGGTAGACCGCTCAGGGGGTGAGGAGCGCCGCGTCTGGCCGGTGAAGTACAGGACGATGTTCCACATGACCAATGACTCCCACCTCTTTCGTACCGCTGCCCAACTCAATGCCGAGGGATTCTACCCGGTCCAGGATAATCGCTGGAAGCGGGGCGAGAAACTGTATTTGCCGTTGTACGAAGGCAAGATGGTGGAGGCATACGACCATCGAGCCGCCAGCGTCGTGATCAACCCGAAGAACCTGAACCGGCCCGCTCAATCGCGTGATGCTACCAGCGAAGAACACTCCAACCCCAACTGGCTGCCCGGTCCGCAATTCTGGGTGCCGGAATCTGAATGCGGCTGGAATCCGGCGGCGAATTGGGTCCTCGGATTCAAGGAAATAACATCTCCCACAAATGCAATGACATTTATCGCCGCGCTATTTCCTGCAGTCGGTTTCGGAAACAAGGTGCCGATTTTCAAGCCGGAAACTACAGACCGCAACGAATGGTTGCTGACCGCTAATTTCAACGCGTTGCCTTTCAACTTCGTGACGCGGCAGAAAGTACATGGTCAGACTCTGAACTTGTTCATAGTCGAGCAACTCCCCGTCATTGCACCCGCCGACTACAACCAGCGCTTCGGCAACACCACCGCCCGCGACCTCGTCCGTGACCACGTGCTCCGCCTCGCCTACACCGCCCACGACATGGCGCCCTTCGCCCGCGACCTCGGCTATGACGGCCCGCCCTTCGTCTGGAACCAAGAGGAACGCCGCCACCTGCGTGCCCGCCTCGACGCCCTCTACTTCCACCTATACGGCCTCTCCCGTGAGGACGCCAGCTACGTGCTGGACACCTTCCCCATCGTGCGCAAACAGGACGAGGCCGCCTTCGGCCGCTACCGCACCCGCGACCTCATCCTGGCCTACATGAACGCCCTCGCCGCCGGCGACACCGAAACCGTAGTGGCGGTTTAGGAGAATGAACGGCTAAGGTTGGAAAGGCGATTGAGGTTGCTCAAGAGATGGCGAAAAAGCTATTTTGTGGCGACCTGCAAAAAACGATCTGCAAGAGGAACTTATGAACGCTATGGAGGCCTATATCGACAGAGCCACTATCCAGGCCATAGCGCAACTAGTTGTCGAACGCTTTGATCCGGAACAGGTCATTCTCTTCGGCAGCCAAGCTCGCGGAGAGGTCGGAGAGCACAGCGATGTGGATCTTCTGGTCGTGCTTCGTGCAGATGCGGGACGGCCACAGCGCGGCAATCCGATCCGTCGGGCGATAGCGGAGCGTTTCGTACTGCCCGTCGATGTGATTATCCGCTCTCCGGAAGTCGTCGCCAAGCAGCGCAATGACCCGTATTCCTTGATCCACAAGGCGCTGGAAGAGGGAGAAGTGTTGTATGAGCGACGGGTGGCCTGAACGGGACTGGTTCGAGAAGGCGGATCAGGATCTGGAGTTGGCTCGTCGGGCGTTGGGGCCAGGAAAACCCTTGCCGGAGATGGCCTGCTATCACGCCCAGCAATGCGCCGAGAAATATCTGAAAGGCTATCTGATCGCTCACTCGGTACCCTTCCGCTTCGTGCATGATCTCGTTTATTTAACACAGCTCTGCACGGAACGAGCACCGGCCTTTGAGGAACTGATGTCGGCTGCCGAAATTTTAGGCGAGTATGGGGCCACAGTGCGCTATCCGATGGAAGGTTCAGAAGAGCCCGATATAGAAGCAGCCAGGGAGGCCATCCGGCTGGCCGAACAAATTGCTGCTTTGGTCGTGCAGAGTTAGATGAAAATAAGATCAACTTTCCGCCCGGATGGGATGATAGACGTGTCCTCTGGAAGCGATTGAATCCGATGTTGCCGAACTGGAAACCGAACTCGTCCAGATGCCGCGTGAGGGGGTGGGATGAGCACAGACCTTACAAAGTTTTCGTGCCTTTTGGAAGAACTGGAAACATCGCACAAATTGATCAAAACCGGTTTCGGATCTTTCCAAGAGGTCGACATGGGCAATGACTTCTACTACTCAGAGACTGCACTTGTATAGGACGAGAAGCGCGCCGCCACCTGCGTGCCCGCCTCGACGCCCTCTACTTCCACCTATACGGCCTCTCCCGTGAAGACGCCAGCTACGTTCTGGACACCTTCCCCATCGTGCGCAAACAGGACGAGGCTGCCTTCGGCCGCTACCGCACCCGCGCCCTCATCCTGGCCTACATGAACGCCCTCGCCGCCGGCGACACCGAAACCATGGTGGCGGTTTAGGAGAGTGCGTGGCTCAGGTTGGAAAAGCGATTGAGGTTGCTCAAGAAATGGCGAAAAAGCTATTTTGTGGCGACCTGCAAAGTAGAGATGTGCAAGATGACTTCTTGTTGTGGCTGGCAAACTCATGGCAGATTCACCGTACGAATCCTCATTCTCAAAACTCACGGCGTATTCTGCCGCACTCAAACAACCGGTGACGATTCCTGAAAAGCTCGACGGAAACACGAGCTTTGTGCTTCGTTCGGCAGACGCTGAGGAACTTGATAAATTTCTTGCAACGTTAACCAATGAAAATCCCAAAACGGTAGAATTTGAGGAAATTTGCAGCCGGGCGGACTTGTCAACGAACTTGGAAGGAGTTGTTGCGGTCGCCGCGGGAAACTGCGCGGCTGAAGGTCTGCATTATTCGGCCACATGAGATGATCATAGACCTCCCCGACGGCGACGAGAATTGTGGCTAATACGTTCGACAGCATTCGGGCGCTGATTTCCAAGGGCGGTGTCCGAATTTCGGAGCACGGATACGACGAGATCGCTGCTGATGGGTTGCTTGCAAGGGAACTTGTCGAAGGTGTGGAAGCCGCGGAAGTCATTGAGGACTATCCGGACTACCCTAAAGGACCCTGCGTTGTGCTGCTCCAACGAACGGAGGATGGGCGCTCGGTCCACGTTGTGTGGGGACTTGCCGCTGGCCATACAAGTCCGGCAGTGCTGATCACAGCCTACTTACCCGATCCCGAAAAGTGGGAACCTGGGTTCAAGCGGAGACGCCAATGAGTAAGAAAAAACGGACGAAGCTCGTTCACGAAGGAAGCTACGTTGCGGAAGTCGACGTAGAGCTACTAGAGGAGCCTGAAGGATGGTCACCATACCTTTCTCTTGAAGACGCCTATCGTCTCGACGATGTACGGGAGGCTCTCCGTCGAGGTGACGTTAAGACCGCTGCAAAATATTCGCGTGTGTTCAGTCTCACGCCTGTCTCTGTGTAAAGCCGCATCACACGTCATTCACGCGGATGCCGCAAAGGGGCGCCGCTTAATTCTGCGTTATGCCGCAAATTGAGGTGAGGAAAGGATGTACGCCTTCTACTTCCACCTCTACGGCCTCTGCCATGAGGACGCAAGCTACGTGCTGGACACCTCCCCATCGTCCGCCGGGAAGACGAGACCAGGTTCGGCAACCAAGGAAGCTGAGCTGGGTCATTAGATGTTGAAATATGCATAATCATATGCATATTGTGGGTGATGCAGTTCTTCTGGCACGAACCCAAACGGCAAGCCAATCTAAAGAAGCATGGACTGGATTTCGTCGACGCTGAGCATGTCTTCAAGGGTCCGCTGTTCACGTTTGAAGACGACCGCAAAGACGATGGGGAATGGCGTTAGATCACACTTGGGCTGTAGGGCATGAAGGTCATAGTGATCGCGCATACTGAAACCGAATGGGAAATCGTTGTTATTTCCATGCGCGGAGCGGACAACGATGAAAAACTTCTCTTCTTCACCAACCTCTGATGATCGCGATGAATACCCCAAAGTGACCCAAGCGGATTTTGACCGTGCGACATTCCGTGTCGGCTCAAGCCTGCCCCACGCAAGCAACGCATCACGATCTCGCTGGATACAACCCTCATCGAATATTTCAAAGCGAAGGCCGGGGAACGCGGTTGTCAAACTCTGATTAACGAAACCTTGCGGCAGGCGAAGGAACACGAAGAGTTGGAACATACATTACGACGAGTCATTCGCGAGGAATTGCATCACAAAACGCGCTACGGCAGCACCTGACAAGAGCGCCCAAGCGATAGTGGTTTCGCCACACTCCGCCCTTCTCTCATCTTCGAGGCTATGAGGACACTTTGAGAATCTCCGAGCGAGGACAGGTCACCATTCCCAAGCCACTCAGAGACCGCTTTGGCATGAATCCCAACGTCGAGGTGGAGATCACTCCAACTCAGGACGGTCTGCTAATCCAGAAGCGCACTGCCGCGAAACACCCCGTGGACCGCATCTATGGAATCGTCGCTGGGCGCGGTAGCACCGACGACTATGTCGAGGAGATACGAGACCGGTGATTGCGGCGGTCAACACCAGCGTCCTGTTGGATGTTTTCCTGGCTGATTAGTATCACGGACCCCGGTCAAACCAGTGGCTTCGGCGTGATTATGACCAAGGAGCGGTTCTCATATGCGACCTGGTCTACGCGGAACTGGCTCCTCCGTTTGACAGCCGCGAAGCACTCGATGACGTTTTGCGGGAGATCAGCGCAAGCATCTCGCCAGTGGATACAGAGGCCGCTTGTGAGGCTGCCTTCGGCCGCGACCGCACAGGCAACCTCATCCTGGCCTACATGAACGTCCTCGCCGGCGACGACACCAAAGCCATGGTGGCGGTTTAGGCGATTCAGGCGGCTATCGCCCGGTGGGGGGACCTTGCAATTTGCGCCAATTATGCAAATGTTCAGCTAGTTAGGAGGGAGAAATGTTATGTCTAAAAGAACCCAAACAGAAAACGTCTCAGATGAATTCCTGAAGACTTTAGAAGAAGTCAAAAAGCAATACCAGCAATACGTAGAAGTTAGCGAGCTTTACAAATTGCCGATTCAGAAGGAGGAGGAACCCGTACAATACGAGCCTCCCAGCCCGGAACATCCCCTAACGACGAATAGAATTCGCATCAAGTAAAACGGAGTAACTATGGCTTCATGGAGTGAACTCCTGGCTTCGTTGAAAGCTCAGGAAAACCCTGGCTGGCTTGATGAGAACCTGAAAAAGCGTTTAAGCGCCATCTCAAAGCATCGCGGCGATGCTACCGTTATTTTCTACGCATCGGCTTTTCTGCAGAAGGCGGCCGACAACGTATCCATTACCCGCGAGGATATCAACGGTTTTATGAACGCGCTTTACGAAGCGCCGACCGATAAGGGTCTCGCATTGATACTTCATACCCCCGGCGGAGACCCAAACGCTGTTGAGAGCATCGTCGAGTATCTACACTCGAAGTTTGACCGAATAGATGTGATTGTGCCCTACTTGGCTATGTCCGGCGGCGCGATGATAAGTCTTGCAAGCGATCTATTGGTGCTCGGCAGGCAGAGCCAGCTTGGGCCGATTGACCCTCAGCTTGTCATTGGCAATAAAACGCACTCCGCCAGAGCGATTCAAGAAGGATTTAACAAGGCGAGAGAGGATATAGAGAACGACACGAAACTAGCGCACCTTTGGGCACCAATTTTACAAAATATGGGACCGTCACTATTTTTGGAAGCTGAAAAAGCCTTGTTATACAGCAAAGAGTTGGTGGTCAACTAGCTGAATAAAAGGATGCTCAAAGATGTGGACGATGAGAAGGAAAGAGGGGAAAAAGCCGATACCATTGCGGCATATTTCAATGCAGAAGATACACCCGACTATGGCCAAGTTCATGTTCATGGCCAAAGGATTGGATCGGCAAAACTTGAAGAACTCGGGATCAAGCTGGAGTTTCTTGAAGATAACCAGCGCTTGCAAAATGATGTCCTAACTGCCTACCACCTGATGACCTTGATTTTTGAGATGACGCCTTCCCTAAAATTCATCGCCAGCGATAGAGGGAAAATGTGGATTAAACAACAACAGCAGATTCTTATCCCAGCGCCCCCGCCTGTTGCTCGACAAGGGGGCGCCCAAAACCCTCGTGGACGGCAGTCTTCGCGGCGCCGACGTTGAGCAATATAAACCGACCATTGCGTACAACCCGAAAGCCCTTTTCCCAAAACACCGTTCGAACCCGGTCAATAGCTGTGTCCAATGCAGGCCCACCGAAGTACTCGAACCAGTTGACCGAGAAGCGCTCCTCACCCTGTCATGACATGAAGGCAGCGGACAAGGGCAGTCCGTATTGGTCGACGGTCGTGGGCTTGCAATATCGGGAGACGGGGTGATTGTCGGGAAGCGTCGTGTCGGCCATCGAAGCTACAAGAGCCTCGTGAACGGGGAAACCGCTTTCAGGGTGGCGTCCTTGGGCAAGGTGCCATGGACGCTCAAACGATCGATTCCAGGTTGGGCAGGGGCAGAGATGGCCGCGAACCGAATGAGACCGGAGATCAGAAATTCCATGGCCAGGATGCCATTAGTCGGAACACGCCACTCGATTTGAACGAGCCCGTTCGGAGTGACCCCAATCTGCGGTTCGGGCAGTTGTTTTTCACTCATAAGGAAGCTGGCCAACGCTCTCACCGATTCAATCTCAAGGCTCGGCTCATCGGGGTTCTCCGCCACAACGCTTCCGAGTTGGCTGAGCCGTTCCGCAGCAGCCTCAAATCCATTCAGTCTGAGCACGACTGAGATTCCCTCGTGGGTACTCGTGGCTTTGATTTCCTTCAACAATGTCGCCATCGTTCCTCAATCCGCCTGACGCCGGCTTGGGGAGCACAATGCCGGGCGCCGCGCCTCCGATCCGGGAACTTTTCCGTACGTTAATGAACACCCTTTCAGAATGCAAACGCTAACCCAAGATCGGGGACGGTGAACCCTTGGCCCGGTGTCCTGCGGGAAACAGCTACCCCCCCGATCAGCGGAAAAAGCCCCGCCAAGCCACATCGACCAGGGTGTGCACCAGGGCGGGCGCCATCAGGTTGCGGGTCCTGGCGTAGGCTCGGCCGTAGACCACTCCGGCCAGGGTGGCCAGCAGGAAGTAGCGCCAGTCGGGGCTGGGACCGTTGTTGAGATGGGCGGCGCCGAAGATCACCGCCGCCACCCCCAGGGCCAGGCCGGGGCGGCCGATCTCCTTCTCCAGGAGGTTCTGAATGATGCCCCGGAACAGCAGCTCCTCGGGAACGGCGATAAATACGAAGATCCCGAGAGCCATGAGGAGGAGGGCGCCGGGGGAGGCAAACCTCTCGGCGGGCTGGATGAACCCGGTCACAACACCCAGCGCGATGGCCACAGGAACAAACACGGCAAAATACCCCGCGGCCACCCGCACGTCCACCACCCGCAAGCGCCACCGATAACCCACCCCATCCAGGCCCTGCAGGCAGGCCACACACAACACACCCAGGCAGGTTCCGACCAGCGCGCTCAGGCCATGAGCCAACGCTCCTCCGGGCCAGGACCAGACTCCCGCCATCCAGCCGAAATCCAGGGGAAGCCACAGCATCAGGGCCACCAGCCCTTCCTGCCAGTGGAACCGATTGGAAAGGGTGCGGGTGGACAGGACAATCAGAAGAGGGACCGTCAGATAAAGCAGGAGCTTGAGAAGCGCTATCGCTCGCAGGGAATCGGTGGCCGCGGCGTAAATGCAGTAGGGAACCCAAAGAACGGCTGCAAGGGCCAGCGTCCTGCTGCCGTTCCGCCCAAACCAGTCCCCGAGAGCTTTCTGAAAGGGGGCATGACCCAGCAGCAGAAAGAGGAAGAGGTAGCCGTTCAGGCAGAGGGCCGCCAGCCCGGTTTGCAGGTCAACAGCGGCCTCCACCCCGGAGAGTCCCCAGGCCAGCAGGTTGAGCCCCGCCAGGATGAGAGAGACCGTCAGGACCGCGCGCTTCATCCGTTGTATTCTCCTGGACCGATGACGGGTTGGGAAACCGGCCCGCAACCGGATCGACGGCGCTTGGCGCCGCTGGTCCCGAACCCCAATATCGATGGCACCCGAGGGGATTGATGTATTATGCCCTGTCTCCGAGAGGGGAGGCAGCGGCTTTTCTCCCATGACCCCAAAACCCAAAACCCTGTGGCCCAGGATTGCCGGGATTCTGTTCCTGGGGGTTGGCTGTCCGGTCTCCCTGCAGGCCTACATCGGCCCGGGCGCGGGGTTTGCCTTCGTTTCTTCTTTTCTGGTTCTGCTGCTGGCCGTCCTGCTGGCAGGGTTTTCTCTCCTCTCCTGGCCCCTGCGGCTCCTGTTCCGCCTCTTCTTCAACCGCAAGGGACGGGGGCGGCAAAAAACCGACATTTCCAGGGTGGTGGTGGTGGGCTTCGACGGCATGGACCCCAAGCTGGCGGAGGGCTTCATGAACCAAGGACTCCTCCCCAACTTCCAGAGGTTGAAGGCCCGGGGAGCTTTCACCGCACTGGCCACCAGTGAGCCCGCCATTTCTCCGGTGGCCTGGTCCTCCTTCACCACCGGAGTGGACGCCTCCTACCACAACATCTACGACTTTCTCACCCGGGACCCCTGCACCTATGCCCCGATCTTGTCTTCGGCCGAGATCGGCGCCGCCTCCCGGGTGTTCTCGGTGGGCAAGTACCTGATCCCCCTGGGGAAGCCCCGGGCGACACTGAAACAAAAGAGCAAGCCTTTCTGGAAGATTCTGGGTGAGCAGGGCATCTTCAGCTCCATCATTCGAGTGCCGGTTACCTTCCCGCCGGAGAAGTTCCACGGGGTCTTGCTTTCCGGCATGTGCACACCCGACCTGAAAGGCTCCCAGGGCACCTTCTCCATTTACACCAGCAACGGCGATCCCTCCGGGTCCAGGGTCGGAGGGATGCGCTACCGGGTCTCCCTCAACGGCAACCGGATCCGGACCGAGCTCCACGGGCCCGCCAACCCGCTGCGCCGCAACGGGGGAGAATTGACCCTGCCCATGGAGATCTCCCTGGACCCGTCCCAGGACCGAGTACGCATCGGCGTCTCGGGCCAGGAGTTCGAGCTGCAACCCGGCGACTACTCCCCCTGGATCCGGGTGGTCTTTCGGCCCGGGCTGGGAATGAAGATCCATGGAATTTGTCTTTTCCATCTGATTCGAACCTCGCCCCACTTCGAGCTCTACGTCTCCCCCATTCACATCGACCCCGAGCACCCCAGCCTGCCGATTTCCCACCCGTTCATCTATTCCGTCTATCTGGCCAAACTGATCGGACCCTACGGCACCCTGGGGCTGGCGGAAGACACTTGGGCCCTGAACGAGGGGGCGATTGACGAAGAGGCCTTTCTCAAGCAAGCCTACCTGCTGTACGAAGAGCGGGAAAAGATGCTCTTCAAGGTGCTGGAGCGCACCCCCAAAGGACTCTGCGCCTGCGTCTTCGACACCACCGACCGCGTTCAGCACATGTTCTTCAGGTGCCTGGACCCGGATCATCCCTCCAACCGCGGCAAGGAGACCGAGAAATACCGGCACGTGATCCGGGACCTCTACGTTCGAATGGATGGCCTGATGGGGCGGCTGCTCGAGGTCATCGACGACAAGACCCTGCTGCTGGCCATCTCCGACCACGGGTTTACTCAGTTCAAGCGGGGTTTCAATCTGAACACCTGGCTGCGGGACAACGGTTATCTCTTCCTGGAGGAGGGCCGCTCCCAGAGCGGGGATTGGCTGAAGGGAGTCGACTGGGAACGGACCCGGGCCTTTGCCCTGGGATTGACCGGGGTGTTCATCAACCGAAAGGGGCGCGAGGCCAAGGGAATCGTCGAGGAGGGGGCGCCGCTGGCGGCTTTGAGAAACGAAATCTCCAAGAAGCTGACCGGGCTGGTGGACCCCGAGACGGGCCATTCCGCCATTCGTAGGGTAGTTGAGACCGAAACCGCCTTTGCCGGTCCCTACACCTATGAGGCCCCCGACCTGCTGGTAGGATACAATGCCGGTTATCGGACCTCATGGGCCGGCGCCATGGGTCGGGTCACCTCGTCGCAGTTCGAGGACAACACCAAACACTGGAGCGGCGACCATTGCGTGGACCCGGCTCTGGTTCCTGGAGTCCTATTCAGTAATCGAACGATCCAGCGGGACAACCCCGGGCTGACCGATATCGCGCCGACCGTGCTCAAGGCGCTGGGAGTGGAACAGCCGGCCCATATGAAGGGTCACCCCTTGATTTAGCCTTCCGGGGAGGCGGTCGGTGCCCACTCCGGCCCTGCCCACCCATCCAATGGAGAGGATTTCATGTTTGGCAGCCGCATCAAGCTGGCCGAGGAGTTGCTCGGCCGATGTCGGAAGCAGGCCGACCAGCTCGGTTACAGCTCGGTCGAGGAGTTCATCGCCCACGTTCTGGAAAGGGAGCTGAGGTCCATGGAGAGGACCGGGGACGAGACCGCGGCAGACGAAGAGGAGATCGCCAATCGCCTGAAGGGGCTCGGGTATATTGAATGACCTGAGCTCTCGGGCCTCGCTCGATTGGAGGCTTGTCCTCAACCCGACCGACCATGGAGCCCTTCAACCACACAATGCGCCTGGCGATGGACCTGGTGATGGCGCCCTTGCAGGGCCTTTCGCCCTCAATCTCCCTGCTGGTGCTGTCGGCCGCCATGGGCCTTCTGTTTCTGCTGGTCTTCCGGCTGACTTCCAACCAGGCGGCCATCGGGAGCCTGCGCAAACGGATGGCGGCCCACCTGTTGGAGTTCCGTCTTTTTCAGCACAGCCTCGGCATCCAGTGGTCGGCTCTGTCCCGCATGCTGCTGGCCAATTTCATTTATTTGAGATACGCCGGCCGCCCTCTGCTGCTGATGCTGGTTCCGCTCGGCCTGGTGCTGGTTCACCTGGACCAGTGGTACGGATACCAGCCCCTGAAACCGGAGCAGACCGCCCTGGTGGCCCTGAAGCTGGCGGGAGAGGAGGTCGATCCCTCCAAGGTGCGGCTGGAGACCGGCGATGGCCTGGCTCTGGTGGGGAAACCCCTGCGCATCCCTCACGCCCGAGAGGTGAACTGGAGCGTGCGTCCCCAGCGGCAGGGAGCCGCTCTGCTGACGTTTCTTTTTGAGGGCCAGCGGGTCCGGAAACGGATCATCACCTCCAACCAGGGAATGGAGCGGGTCTCGGCGGTCACTCCGGCCCAGAATTTTTGGGACGTCCTGCGGCACCCGGGAGAGCCGCCGCTGCCACCGGACTCTTTCGCAACACGCATCTCGGTGGACTATCCGGACCGCAGGATCGACCTGCTGGGATGGGAGACCCACTGGCTCCTCTTTCTCCTGATCGTCTCCACTCTCACCGCGCTGGTCTTCAAGCGGCTTCTCCGAGTTCAAATCTAGGAGTCTGCACCCATGACCAAGATCCTGGTGATCGGGCTCGACTGCGCGGCCCCCGAGCTCCTTTTCGGGGACGAAAGGCTGACCCACTTTCGCCGGCTCATGGGCAACGGCTGCTACGGCAGACTGGAGAGCGTGATTCCCCCCATCACCGTCCCCGCCTGGATGTGCCTGGCCACCAGCCAGGACCCCGGATCGCTGGGTGTTTACGGCTTCCGGAACCGGGCCGACCACTCCTATGAAGGGCTCCGCTTCGCCAACGCCCGGTCCATCGTGGAGCCGGCCATCTGGGACCAGGTGTCCCGGCAGGGAGGCCGCTCGAACATCATCGGCGTGCCCCCGTCCTACCCCCCCAGGCGGGTGGACGGCATCTGCGTCGGGTGTTTCCTGACTCCCGATACCCGCCGCAGCCAGTACACCCATCCGGCCCTCATCCAGGAGCGGATCGCCGGACTGGTGGGGGACTACCCGGTCGACGTGAAGGGCTTTCGCACCCATCGCAAGGACTGGTTGAAGCAGCAGATCGACTCCATGACCCACAAGCACTTCGAGGTGGTCCGACACTTTCTGCGCCGCTCCAAGTGGGATTACTTCCAATTCGTGGAGATTGGGCTGGACCGGATCCACCACGGCTTCTGGCAGTATCAGGACCCCAGCCATCGGCTCTTTGAGGCGGGCAACCCCTACCGGGAGGTGGTCGGTGACTACTATCGGCTGCTGGACGACAAGGTGGGGGAACTGCTGGAACTGCTGGATGAGGAGGCGGTGATTTTGGTGGTCTCCGACCACGGAGCCAAACCTCTGGACGGCGGGTTCTGCGTCAATGAATGGCTCATCCGCCAGGGCTGGCTGGTCTTGAACCGCTATCCCCGGGAGGTCACACCCTTCGGCCAACTGGCTGTGGACTGGGACCGGACCCGGGTCTGGAGCGAGGGAGGCTATTATGCCCGGGTCTTCCTGAACCTCAAGGGCCGGGAGCCTCGGGGAACCATTGCCCCGGAGGACTATGAGCCCTTCCGCGATGAGGTTGCCGCCAGGCTGGAGGCCATCCCGGACGACCGGGGCCGTCCCATGGGAACTCAGGTCTTCAAGCCCGAGCGGATTTATCGCGCGGTCCGAAAGGTGGCCCCCGACCTCATCGCCCACTTCGGGGGGCTCTCCTGGCGCTCCATCGGATCGGTGGGCCGTTCGGGGCTGCACTTGCTGGAGAACGACACCGGCCCCGACGGCTGCAATCACGCCCAACACGGCGCCTTTATCCTCAACGCCCCCGGACTCTCGCGGCGCGGAGAATTCCAGGGAGCCCGCCTGCTGGACATGGCCCCAACCCTGCTCCAGCTTGGCGGCTACGACGTGCCCGCCTCCATGCAGGGAACCCCTCTCTTCACCTGAGGCCAGCCTTGGCTGGCCCGTATTTCTCACCGGGGGGCAGGACGCATCGGTTCTTGGAATCTGTTAACATATTCTTAAAAAAGAAGTTAACAAGATTCTTGGGTAGAAACGATGCGCACACAGTGTCACAGTAAACCGCTGGAGTATGAGGGCCATTGTTCCCGCCGCCGCTTGGTGGCGAAGAATCTCATTTTCTTTTGGTTTTTCTTCGTGTCCCTTCGTGTCCCTTCGTGGTCCTTCGTGGTCCTTCGTGCCCCTTCGTGGATATCTTTATTGTCCTTCCTGCCCTTCGTGGATTGAGAGCCGACGTTTCCTGCCATTGGTGAGAAATGCCGGCCACAGGCGCGCCGGCCTCATCGAAGCCAGTCGTCGCGGTGCTCCCGGACATAATCGTCGTCGTTGAGATGAGGATAGGCCTCATAAATGCGGTCGATCTCCTCCCGTTGCCCCGGCCCCAGGGTTTCCGCCGGATTCAGGCACCAGAGGCCGTCCAGCAGCCCCTGGCGGCGCAGCACTTCATGCAGCCCCGGAATGCAGCCCCGAAAATGATTGGCCGCGTCGAAAAACGCCGCATTGCTGTCGGTCACCTCGATGGCCAGCCTCAGGACAGCTTCCGGCAGAGTCCCGTTGCCGTTCCTGTAGCGATGGCATTCCTCCAGGATCTCCACCGCCCGCCGGGTCCACACGGCCCAATGCCCCAGCAATCCCCCCACGATCCGCAGCTCCACCTCCTTCCCCCGCACCCTGAAGCGGTGGGGCGTGATGAGGTCCATCACGATGTTGTCATCGTTTCCGGTATAGAGGGCGATGTCCTCGCGCCCCGACTCCGCTACCGCGCGCAGCACCTCCAGAGTCTGGTAGCGGTTGAAGGGCGCAATCTTGATGGCAACCACCTCGGGAAGCTCCACAAAACCGCGCCAGAACCTGTAGGACAGCTCCCGCCCGCCGATGGTCGACTGCAGGTAGAAGCCGAACAGCGGGGTGACCCGGGCGACCTCCCGGCAGTGATCCAGAAGCTGTTGGTCGCCGGCCTCGCTCAGGGCGGCCAGGTTCAGAAGGCCGGCATGGTATCCCATGTCTCGAATGAGCCCGGCCTCAGCCACCGCCTGAGAGGTGGGGCCGCAGATCCCGCCAATCCGCAGCAGGGGCTCTGACCTCTTGGCGTCGGCCCGGTCCATCTCTTCCCCGGCCAGCTCCAGGACAGGTCGAAACAGGCCATGCCCGGGGTCCCGGATGGAAAACTGGGTCATGTGAACGCCCAGGGCCAGGCCTCCCGAACCGGCTGCGAGGTAGTAGCGGGACAAGGCCCGCTGCCGCCGCTCGTCCAGCTTGCGGTCGGCAGTCAGGGCCAGGGGATGGGCGGGGATGACCACTCCCCTGGAAAGCAGGGAATGCAAGGGTTGACTTAACACAGTTACCTCCTAAAACCCGCTCTAGAATCGGCCGTCACGCACCTGGAAATGGGTGGGCTTGTCGAGGCTCGGGCCGCCCCGCATCACCCAGTCGGCAATCCAGCCCAGCAGCCCTTCCATGGTCACCCGGGGCCGGCCCAGCCGCTCATAGCCGCGGCGCCCGTCGCTCAGCAGGGCGTCGGCGGCTTCCCTACCTACCAGGTTGAGGGGACGGTTCATCAGCCGCCCCAGCTCCTGGCAGATCCGGCGAACCGACAGGCGCTCGGGGCCGGCCAGGTTCACCACGAAGGGCGGGGCGGCGCAGTGCTCGATGGCGCGCAAGGCCATGGCGTTGGCGTCGCCCTGCCAGATCACGTTCACATGTCCCATGGTCAGGTCGATGGGCTGCCGCTGCCACACCTTGCGCGCCAGATCGACCAGGACGCCGTAGCGCAGCTCACAGGCATAGTTGAGTCGCAGCAGCGACACCCGGGTCCCCCGGGTCCGGCTGAAATATTCAAACATCCGCTCCCTGCCCAGGCAGCTCATGGCATATTCCCCTTCCGGCCCGGGGAGGTCCTCCTCGGTAGAGCCGCCGGCCGCCACCGGGGTCATGGGGTAGACGTTGCCGGTAGAGAAGGCCACGATCCGGCTCCGGGGAAACCGCCGGCAGACCAGCGCCGGCAGGTAGGCGTTGACCGCCCAGGTGCGGGCCTCATTGCCGGTGGAGCCAAATTTCATGCCGACCATGTAAATCACGGTGGGAACCTCGGGCAGCTCCTCCAGACCGCGCGGGTCCAGCAGGTCGCACCCGATGGTCTCGACCCCCCGGGCTTCCAGGCGTTCCCGCTCTCTTTCGTTGGAGAAGCGGGAGACGGCAATCACCCGTCCGGAGTTCGGGCCCGCATCCAGGGCCCGGCAAGCCATGCGGGCCAGGGTGGGACCCATTTTCCCCCCCGCCCCCAGGACCAGGATATCCCCCGAAAGCCGATTCAAGCTGCTGACCACCTCGGCGGTCGGTTCACTCAGCAGGTCCTCGAGCTGATCGATATCGTTAACCCGCATTTCTCACCGGGTCGCTGGAACCATGATGAAAGACCATTTCTCTTCAGTACGTTGATTACCCCATTTTAAGGGCTTGTGGGTACAGACGGCGCTGGGCGCGCTCTGGCTGGTCCTTTTCCCCTCAGCGCGCACATGCTCCCTCGACCGTAGTGCCGGCTACGCCCTTCGGTCGCGAGCACGCGCTGAGGGGAAAATTCCTGCGTCATCATCACGCCCCCCGGTGAGAAATGCGGGTTCATGCGATCCGTCATTGGGGCCATTCCACCACCGGCGCCCCTTCCCCAAGCGCCTTGGCTGCAGTGGAGCCTGGCTGCCTGCCGGTCAATTCAGCCGGCCCTGCAGCAGAACCGCATCCACCGGCCGGCCGTTCAGTCGAATCGCCTCCGGCAGCGTCGCCAGCGGCGACAAGCCTATGGCCCGGAAACGCTCGACCTTGCCGACGTCGGTGGCGGCCACGTAGGCCTGAAGCAGACCGATGCCTTTTTGCCGCGCGGCTTCCACCAACCCCTCCAGGAGCTGCCTCACACCCTCGGCATAGTTGTCATGGGCCAGGGCATCGATCACGGCGCTGTGGCGCCGCAAGGGAGCCGGCCCCGGCGTGATCGAGGCCAGGCCCAGCACCCGGTGGGGACCCTCCCCGGCCAGGATGAGCATCGCGCCGCCCAGGGCCTCCACGCCATACCAGACCGCGGTGAAGTTCGACACGCAGCGCAGGGGCGGCGCGTACCGGGGAGACACCAGGCCGCGGAGGAAGTCCAGGCAGAGACTCTCCATCGGCTGGGCCATCAGGCAGGCGACCCCGGGCAGGTCCCCCCAGGTGGCCGGGCGGACGGTGGTCTCCTGGCCGGTAGCGAAGAATTCCTTTTCGGGCTCGGTTTCACCAGGCGCCGCCCGGCGCATGACGGCCCCGTACAGGCGCCGGAAACCGATCTTCTCGTAGACCGTAACCTGTCGCGGCGTGTTGCCCAGATAGACCACCCGGCACCCCGCCTTCCAGGCCAGTTGAACCAGCCCCTCGGTCAGGGTGGCGGCGATGCCCAACCCCCGGAAATCCTTCCGGGTCATCACGTCTTCCACCACCCCGACCTGGGGGCGGTCGCATGCAAAGGCAATCGAGGCCGTCCCCACCGGATGACCGTCAACCCTTGCCAGAGCCACCTGCGTCCGCAAGGTCCGGCTGTAGGCCCCCCGCATGGACTGAAGCCAGTCCACGTCGGTTCGGGCCCACTCCTGCTGGAGCAGCTCGATGATGCCCATGCGGTCGGAGGGCTCGATGGGATAGGTCAGATGGACCACCTCCATGGGCCGGCCGTCCTTGAGGGTGACCTTTCCGCTTTCGCTCATGAGCCTCCGTTTCCGGCCGCCGCACCCAGCGGTGGCCGCTGCCGGCCCCGCCTGCCGGACCACCCGTTGGGGCCTCAGAATCGGCTGTCGGAACTGAGGGGCAGCGCCACGGCCTCCCCTTCCACACCCTGCCGAACCGATTCCGGTTTATCCACGCTCCAGATGGAATCGGCGAGGAAATGACAGGAATCGAACAGGTGGTCTTGGATCTTGAACCCGACCTCCCGAGCCAGCCATTCGATGTCCGAAAGCGCATACTTGCAGGAGTGCTCGGTGTGGATCGGCTCCCAGGCTTCAAAAGCAAAGGAACGGCCGATCTGTTCTATGAAAACCGACTGCCGCTCCTGGCTGACCAGATAGCTCTCCATGGAGCTGGAGAAAACATCATAGGTGCCGAAGTGGCGAAACTTTTCGACGTCGAAGCGCCCCCCCAGCTCGCGGTTGATGCGCTCCAGCAGGTTCAGGTTGAACCGGCTGGTCAACCCCAGCGAGTCGTTGTAGGCGCGAAGCAGCACGTCGATGTCCTTCTTGAGGTCGAATCCGATCAGCATCAGGTCGTCGTGATTCAGGCACTTCCAGGCGTTGCGCAGGAAGAAACAGGACTCCGCCCGGGTGAAATTGCCGATGGAAGACCCCAAAAACAGCACCAAGTTGCGCCGCCGGTAGCGATGGTTCAACCACTTCAGGCCGCGAAAGTATTCCCCCACCAGCCCCTGGGTGTTCAGGTCGGGAAACCGAGCATCCAGCGCGCCGACCAGCGCCCCCATGGACGATGCCGAGATGTCTATGGGTACGTACTGAAAATCCAGCCCGGACTTTGTAAACCGTTCCAGGAAGAGAGTGGTCTTCTGGCTGAAGCCGGGGCCGAGTTCCACCAGGTTGAAGGGCTTGCCCGCCACACAGGCCGCGATCCTGTCCCAGTGGCTCTCCAGGATCTCCAGCTCGCACTCGGTCAAGTAGTATTCCTGCAGCCGCGTGATCCGGCGAAACAGCTCACTGCCCTGCTCGTCATAGAAATACTTGGAGGGGATCGACTTGCGTGCCGCCGAGAGGCCCACCAGGACGTCCAGGGCAAAGGTATCCCTCTCGTCGAAGGAGTGGGCGTCGTCGTCCGCCCCCAGGATCTTGACGCTGGCCGGCACGGTTGTCTCCGTTAACCCGCATTTCTCACCGGGGGGCGTGATGATGGCGCAGGAATTTTTCCCTCAGCGTGTGCTCGCGAGCGAAGAGCGTAGCGGTTTCTACGTTCGAGCGAGCATGTGCGCGCTGAGGGGAAAAGAACAAGCCAGAGCGCGCCCAGCACCGTGTGTAACCCCAAGGCATCACAATCGGACCATCAAGTTGCGGAAGTTAAACCCTCTTTCATCATTTATCCTGCGACCCGGTGAGAAATGCGGGTTAATTCAGGTCCTTCGCCAGCCGAATGCCCGTGAACTGCCAGCGCTTGTCACACTGAAAGAAGTTACGATAGCTGGGACGAATGTGGCTTTTGGGCGTGGCGCAGGACCCGCCTCTGAGAACCATCTGGTTGCTCATGAACTTTCCGTTGTACTCGCCGAGCGGGCCCCGCTCCTGCCGGTATCCGGGATAGGGCAGGTAAGCACTTCCCGTCCATTCCCACACGTCCCCGAACAGTTGGCGCACCCCGGGCCGGTCTTCCCCGTCCCCGCACCCCCCCGGCACCGGATGGAAACGGCCGTTCTCCAGAAAGTTCCCCTGTAGCGGACTCTCCTGCAGCCGGGCGGCCTTTTCCCATTCCGCCTCGGTCGGCAACCGTTTTTCCGCCCAACGGGCATAGGCGTCAGCCTCATAGAAGCTGACATGGGCCACCGGCTCGTCCAGGTTCAGGGGACGAGATCCGCAGAGGGTGACGATCTCCCAATCTCCGTCACGCCGGTCCCAGTAGAGGGGCGACTCCCAACCGTTTTCGCTGACGGCCTCCCAGCCATCGGAAAGCCACAGCAAGGGGTCCCGGTACCCACCGTCGTTGATGAACTCCAGATACTCCCCGCAGGTCACCAGGCGGTCCATCAGGCCGTAGTCGGAGAGCCAGGTCTTGTGCCTGGGCCGCTCGTTGTCCCAGGCAAATCCCCGGTCAGCAGCTCCCATCTCGAACATCCCGCCTTCGAGCTCTTGAAATTTCAGGGGGGACGGTGCGGGAGGCTTCCGGGCCGCATCGTCGCCACAAGCCCGATAACTGGGCCTCAGGGGATTGCTTGCCAGGATGTGCTTGACATCGGTGACCAGCAGCTCCTGATGCTGCTGTTCGTGATGCAGTCCCAGCTCCACCAGCTCCGCCACCTCGGCCAAACGCCCCCGGTCCAGCCCCTCAATCAAGTCCATCAACTTCTCGTCGACGCCGGCGCGGTAGGCATAGACCTCCTCCACCGTCGGCCGCGACAACGTCCCTCGAATATCCCGGGCGACCCGCTGTCCGAAGCTCTGGTAGTAGGAGTTGAAGACGAAGTAGTAACGAGGATGATAGGCCCGATAGTTTTCGGCAAAACGTTCCAGGATCATGCGCTCGAAGAACCAGGTGGTGTGACCCAGGTGCCACTTGGGAGGACTCACGTCCGCCATGGACTGAATGACGTAGTCCTCGGTGCAGAGGGGCTGACAGAGATCCCGGGTGGTTTGCCTGACCGTCTGAAAAGCGCTCGACAGCTCGGATTGATTCATGGGAGGGGATTAAGCGTGAAGGCGGTGTACAGGCTGCCGGATGCCCCACAACAGGCAAGACTTCGGCCGCGCCGAGCCCTTTCCGAAAGCTGGCGGGTACACCCTGCGGGGCCGTGAGTCGCTGGGGCTGAAGGCGGCCCTTGCCCGCACAGTTCCTGCAACCACCAACGGGCAGATTAGCCTACCACACAACCCTGTTTGGGTCGAGGAATGGGCGGAGTGAGGGGTGTACGACAAAAAAGTTGGAATCGCTACCGCGGCACGGCGCGCCGCTCCCGGAAATCATCGAACCGGTAGCTGAAGATGGCGCAACGAAAGAGACACGATGGCATTGGCGCCGTTGACGGTCCAATCACTCCCCCCTTGAGGGGGAGTCACAGAAGCCGAGCCGCCAGGCGAAGGCTGATGCGGTGGGGGGTCAACCAACGCCTGGGACACCGCCACCAGCACCTCCATACAGGCGTCGGGGTTCTGCTCTTTCCAGTGTTTCGGGTGTAGGCGCGGTTCATTTCCCCCCACCGGCTCGACTGCGGGCTTCGCCCTGGTCTTGCCGACTCCCCCTCAAAGGGGGGAGTGATTCGCCTGGTGATGTTTGAGGGCGGGGGCGAAGTGCGGCTGGGATTCGAGCAGCATGGGTTCCCGCACCGGCGCTCGCCGGTCCCGATCCCTGTTTCCGCCTCATTGCGGGCACGGGGTTTCCCTCCGAGCCGGGAAGCGCTCGGCCAGCCGTTCCCGGCGAAACCGGAAGATCCGGGACAGATCCGGCGCCACCAACCACCGGTCGATGAGCCGGCCTCCCCAGACCGCGTAGCGCACATGATCCTCCACCAGCGTGCCGCCCTCCACCGGGCGGAAGCGGTGCTGGTGGATCCAGCGGCGATAGGGTCCCCGGACCTGCTCGTCGACAAAGAGACTCGGGGGACTCCAGGCCGTGATACGGCTCCGCCAGCGCATGGGAAGGCCCCGAAGGCGGAGGCGGTAGTCGATTTCCGTGCCCCGCTGGATGGCAATCGGCCCGGGATCGAGGATTTGAAAGTGCAGCCAGGGCGGGGTCAGCAGATCCAGGTTCCGCGCGTCCGCGAAGAAGGGGAACACCTCCTCCGGAGTCCGCGGAATCAGGACTGCACTGTGCAACTCGAAGGTTCTCACGCCGGTTCTTCCAGGATCGAAAACGTGAACAGATTGCAGGAAGGCTCCAAAGCTCCCTGGATGTGACCGCCTCCGGAAACCACCGTTCAGCGCCGGCACTAACTGCCGGTGCAAGCCGCGATGGACCTCCGCCGCATTTTCCTGTTCGAGCTTCCGATCCCGCCCGAAGCTTGTCTGAAACAACAGAAAAAAGACAAAAGAAAAAGAGTTATCCACGAAGGGCCACTAAGGCGTTGAGTTTAACCGCTACGGAATACCAAGGTCACGACAGGATTGTCGATTTCCGATTGTTTCACTCTCGTATGATCCGCCCGGCAGGGCGGGGGCGACACTTGCCTGAAACAAACCTGGGTTCGCGTGACGCAAAACCAGTTCAAGAGATTGAAAAAACAGGGGTTGGAGAGGAATTGACAACGTGCCTGAAACACCCCTGTTTCACTCTCGTATGATCCGCCCCGTCGTGGGGGTGGGGGCCCGACTTGCCTGAAACGAACGCCTGCGCCTGGTGGCTGGAAACCGGTTCATAGTCAAGCATGGGTAGATTTTTGATTCACATCGATGCACAGGATGCACAGGATTTTTTCCGGAGACGGCTGGCTTGTGTTCCCGGACATCCTCAAATCCGCACACGATCATTGCCCGAGTCAGCGTCTCCTGCAGCAGCCTCCCGTCCTGATTATCCTGGGCATCCTGTGCATCGATGTTCAATTTATAGTCCTTCTCGATGGATCTGCCCAGTCGCGGGGGGCGGGTGCCCGGCTCGCAGGCAAACGGGAGTTTCCCAAAGGGGACAGGCCAGCTTTCAGAGAAGTCGCCCGCCGGATACCCCCCACCTCTCCATCGGGACGACACCCCCGGGAGCGCGGGCGTCCCGCCCGCATGCTGTCCCTTCGGTTGCCGCTCAGTTTCCCTGCGATGTTGCAGCCGACCGCCCTGTCGGCGGGAACCGCATGGGCCCGGCCGAAGCAGAGGCAGGGCGCCGCTGCCGGTTGATTCCGGTGGAGGAGATGGCCGAAGCTGCGGGAGGATTTGTGCGGGCGGGACGCCCGCGCTCCCGGGTGGGCTTCGACCACACCACAAACCGGGAACATGGTTTACATCCTGCCCAGGAATCGGGCAAGAAGCTTGGTTCAGCGCTCAAGAATCACTCCCCCCTTGAGGGGGAGTCGGCGAGACAAGGGCGAAGCCCGCAGTCGAGCCGGAGGGGGGAAAACGCCACGCCCTTTGAGTGACGATCAGAGGCACTACCGGCGGCAAGGTGGCGGGTGTTGGTTGCCCCCCCCCCACCGCATCAGCCTTCGCCTTTCGGCTCGGCTTCTGTGACTCCCCCTCAAGGCGGGAGTGATTGCCCCTGGGAGTGCAGCGGCCCGGAAGCCGATCAGGAATCGGGTCCCCCGCCACCCGGCGCCAGGGGTGGGAGCGCAATGGCTTCCAACAAAAGGCGGGCGGCTTGGGCGGGAGACTCCCCATCCACATCGACCCGCTTGTTGGCGGCTCTCATGGTCCCATCATCGATGATTCCCACAAAACCCTCCAGCGCACTCACCAGCTCGGTTCGCCTGGCGGCCGCGGGGGAAAACACGAGTACGGCGTCATAGGGCGGCAGCGCCTGCAGCGGATCGGCCAAAACCGCCAGGTCGTACT
Organism: Candidatus Versatilivorator sp.; assembly: GCA_965262635.1. Lineage (GTDB taxonomy): Bacteria > Acidobacteriota > Terriglobia > Versatilivoradales > Versatilivoraceae > Versatilivorator. The sequence goes on from OZ253547.1 coordinate 142,532, forward strand.
CGATGATGCGGCCGTCGGTGGTATAGGCGGAGATGACATCCACCACTCCCTCGCGGGCCGCGGCGTACATGAGACTGGGATCGAAGGTCCGCTGCTCTCTGAAATCAAGACGGTAAGCCTCTCGCAGCGCTGCCCATTCCGGCCGGACAAAGAACTCAAGGTCGGACCCGATCGTCATTTGAGGGGCGTGCCGGGTCAGATCCTGAACCGAGGCGAGCTGCAGAGCCTCCGCCTTGTGTCTGGGAACGGCTAGGCCGTAGTTGTTCTCGAACCCCAGCGCCCCCAGGACCAGGACCTGGTGTTCCCGCTGCAGCCAGTCCTTCATCTGTTCCAGAAGATCCGCCCGGGGGGGAAGGTCCCGCCGCTTCATGACGTTGGCCCAGATGGTTCCCGAGTAATCCACGTAGCAATCGACGTGCCCGGCGGTCAGGGCATCGAACAGAATCATCGAGCCCATGCTGGATAGATTCTCGGTCCGGAGCCCGGCTTGAGTCAGCCTCTGGGCCAGGGCCTCCGCCAGGATGTACTGCTCGGTGAAGGGCTTGGCCCCGACCACCACCGCAGCCGACCCCTTTGCGGTGGGAATCTGCAGGATCAGAGTCGAGAGCAGGATGACCAGCAGGCCGGCTCCCGCCAGCCAACCCTTGGTTCGGCTGCGGTCGGCCACGGCCAGTTCTCCCAGACGAATGAGCTGATCCAGCACCATGGCCAGGGCCGCCGCGGCCACACAGCCTACCAGGACCGCGGCTGAGTTCTGGGTTTGCAGGCCGCTGAAGATATAGTTGCCCAGGCTGGTGGCGCCGACCGGAGTGGAAAGGGTGGCGGACCCCACCACCCAGACCGTGGCCGTGCGGATGCCGGCGATGATCACCGGGGCGGCCAGCGGCAGCTCCACCCGAAAGAGTCTCTGGCCGGAGGTCATTCCCAGGCCCTCGGCGGCTTCCAGGATGTCCGGGGCCACCCCCAGGATGCCGGTGACGGTGTTGCGCAGGATCGGCAGCATGCTGTAGAGCAGCAAGGCAATGAAGGCGGGCAAAAAGCCGATCTGACCCAGCAGGGGGACCATGAGGGCCAGCAGGGCCAACCCGGGGATGGTCTGGGCCACGCTGGCAACCGTGAGCACCGGCCATTGCAGGGATCTCACCCGGGTCACCAGAATGGCCAGGGGTAGGCACAGGGCGATTCCGCTGGACAAGGCCACCAGGGTCAGGGTCAAGTGATGCCCCAGGTAGTCGGGAAGAAGCCTCAACTGGTCCGCCAACGCCGTCTCGGTCACTCTCCCTCCCTCCCGGAGTGCAGGATGGATTCCACCTGGTCGGCCTGGCGCCTGGGGGTCTCCATCAGGGCGGCGATATAGGGGTGGCTCGGGTTCCGCAGGATCTCACCGGGAGAACCCGTTCCCACCAGGGCGCCCTGTTTCATCACGGCAATGCGATCGGCCAGCAGCAAGGCCTCGGTCATGTCATGGGTGACCATCACCACCGTCAATTTCAAGGTCTGCTGCAGGCGTTTGAACTCCCTTTGCAGGCCGTCGCGCGTCATGGGATCCAGAGCGCCGAAGGGCTCGTCCATCAGCATGATGCTGGGGCGGGCCGCCAGCGCCCGCGCCAACCCCACCCTCTGGCGCTGTCCCCCAGACAGCTCGTGGGGCTTGCGGCCGCGATGGGTTCGGGGAGAGAGCCCGGTCAAGCGCAGCAGTTCATCCACCCGGTCCCGGCAGACGGAGGGCTCCCAGTTGAGAAGCCTCGGCACGACCGCCACGTTCTCGGCCACGGTCATGTGAGGAAACAGGCCGACGCCCTGAAAGACGTATCCGATCCCCCGGCGGAGGACGACGGGATTGACCTGGGAAACGTCCCGATCTTCCACCAGAATCCGGCCCCCGCTGGGGTCCACCAGGCGGTTGATCATCTTGAGCAGGGTCGTTTTTCCGCAGCCAGATTCACCCAGCAGCACCAGCAGCTCCCCGGCTCCAACCTCCAGGTCTACCCCTTGCACGGCGAAGCTCAGGCCCTGGTCGAAAGTCTTGGATACCTGCTGAATGCGAATCATGATGGCACGCTCTTACCGTCGAGGCCGCCTTCCCCCGCCGAGCGCATGACGGCCTCCGTCTTTTGCCTCCCGGTTGCGGCCACTTCCTCCAGATCCCGCGTCCAGTATTGGGGATTGAAGAGTTCCAGGGAAAGAAAGCCCTCGTAGCCGATGGCATCCAGATCCTTCAAGAAGGTCTTGAGCGGGAGAATGCCGTCCCCAGGATAGACGCGGTCGGCGTCGGTCTGCTCGAATTGCGGAGGCGAAGCGGGAGCGTCGTTGAAATGGCACACGGCAATTGCGGTCGAGGACAGATCCTTCAAGCCGCCGAAGCCGGAACCGCCCCGGTAGAGGTGAAAGGGATCCAGCGCCAGGCAGCCGTGGGGATGGCCGGCCTGCTGCACGATGGCCAAGGCCTGTTCCAGTTGAAAGACGTTGTGCTGGAAACCCAGAAACTCCATGGCCGGCCGCACGCCGAAGGCTTCGCCCTCCTCCAGCAGCTCGCGGTAACGGGCCGCCGCCAGAGGAATATCCAGGTGGGGGGCGTCGGGCACCGGCGAGGCCACCATGTGGGCCGCGCCCACGGCTGCCGCCTGCCGCAGGCGCCTGCGGGCCTCGCGGTAGGCTGCTTCCTTGTGAAACCCGCGGCTCTGCATCCAGTCCGACAGGGTAATCACGCTAGCCACCGCAAGGCCCGCATCCTCCAGCATCCGGCGCAGCTCGGACAAGGACCTTCCCGACTGCTCGAATCGGGTCAGTTCCTCGGTCCAAAGCTCGATGGCCGAGTAGCCGTTGCGGGCCGCGATGGCGATTTTCTCCAACAGGCCCGCCGGCCGGATGGTGCTGGTGTTCAAGCAGAGAGGCCACTGACGCATAACGACTCCATGGGGAGCGCGGCCACCGAGGTCCGCCCGAGCGGCTGCTGTTTCCAGACCCTCAGCCGGCGGCCGGAATCTCCCGCGGCCGAATGGCCCGCCCGGCCTGGCGCAGAAGGCGGACCGCCGAGGTCCCGATACCTGACGGCGTCCGGGGAACTCGAGTTACCGCCGCGCCCATCGATCCAGATCCCCAAAGACCGGGTTGGCCGCCAGCTCGGCTTTCCATCCATCGCAGAGATAGGCGATGGGCGCCTTGAGGGCGGGCAGGGGATCTGCTCCGGGGGTCATGGCGGAGGCCTGGCGGCGCAACCAATCCAGAAGATCCTTCAGGGTACCCTTGCCGGGCTCGGCCAGAGCCGAATGCAGTTGCGGCTGAATGGACTGCTCGAACTCCCGTTTGCGGTCGACATCCACGATGTCGGGAAGCAGCAGGCCGGCCGGGCCCAGCTCCAGGTCCAGGCGGGCCAGCAGTTCCAGGTACACCTGGCGGGCCAGGCTCTCGGCTCTGGTGCTCACCTCGCTCAACAGATCCATACCCCGCAGGGAGGAGCGCCCCCGCGGCGCAAGCTGGCAGTAGAACTTCAGCTTGGCCTCCGTTCCCGAGGGGCGGACCGTGACCACGAAGTCATCCATGAACATCCGGATCACGTTTCTCGGCAACTTGTCGGACTCGCTGACGAAGGGTCCGAACCTTTCCGGATCCCAGTAATCGACCATCTGACGCACGGGGTGGCCCGCCAGCGTCTCGGGTGGAGAGCCTCTCAGAGAAGCCATCAGCCGATCTCTCCTGGCCACGCCCCCGGCCCCGGCCATGGCGATGGAGCGGCCCACGTCGGCATAGCCTCCAAGCTGCTCCAGAATCCCGACGTAGTAGTCCAGAAGGGTGCGACCCTGCAACCGCAGCCTCTGGTAGAGGGCCGCCAGAACCATGCAGGCCGGGGCGGCATCCTTGTCGCGTATGGTGGGGATCATGATCACCCCGTGGCTTTCCTCGGCGGCCAGCACCAGATCCTGCGGCCTGGCAGCCACCTGGCCGTACCTCCCGGTCCGCTCCAGGGACTTAAGCACGTGGGCGACGTACTTGAAGCCGACCAGCAGGTCATCGATGATCTGCGAATCGCCCGCTCTCTCCACGATTCTGCCCAGGATTCGGGTGGTCACCAAGGTCTCGACCACCAAACCCTTCCTCCGGGGCCCCTCGGGATCCAGCATCAAAAAATATCCCAGAATGGCGGCAATCTGGTTCCCGTCCAGGTGCACCCAGGAGCCGTCGGCCTGCTTGACCTCCAGTCCGACCCGGTCGGCATCGGGATCGCTGGAGAGAACCAGGCCGGAGCCGATCTCGTCGGCGAACTCCCTGGCGGGGCCGGTGGCCTGCGGCACCTCCGGATTAGGGGCCTTGAAGGGGATGACCGAAAAGGAGCCGTCGGCGTCCTGATGGGGCGGGGTCCGCACGGGAAAGTTCAGCCGACCCAGCAGGTCGCCCACCGTCTTCAATCCACAACCGCAGAGCGGTGTGTAGACCAGGGGCAGGTCGGGACGGGGCGTGAAGGTGTCGCCATACAGCTCCAGGTAAGCGGCCAGATAGTCCTGGTGAAGGTCCTCGGGGATGGCCCGCACCAAGCCCTCGGCAAGCGCCTGGGCGAAGGGTTTGCTCCGGATGGCGGTCGCCTCCCGCATGGCGTCCATCAGCGCCTGATCCTCCGGCGCCACCGGTTGGCTGCCGAAGGCGTCGTAGACCTTGACCCCATTGTCGTCGGGGGGGTTGTGGGAGGCCGAAAGGTTGATTCCCCCGGCGGCGCCGAGACGGCCGATGACAAAGGACAGCTCGGGAGTGCTGATCACCGCCTCTTCGACCTGGGGCTCGGCGAAATAGGCCGTGATGCCGTTGCCGGCATAGATCTCGCAGGCCAACCTCCCAAGCGAGCGCGAGGAGGTTCCCAGCAGCGGGTGACTGTCTCCCAGAAAGCGGTAGGTCCCGGCCAGGTCTCTGAAGACTCGAACATCGTTGGCCACCACCACCGTCAGGTCGCGACGGCCCGGAAAGGCGGCCTGCAGGTAGTGGCAATGCCCTTGGACGGTCATGGACACGGTGGCAGGATTGAGCCGGTTGGCCCCATATCCCACCCGGCCCCTGCGTCCGCCGGTCCCGAAGGGAAGCACCTGCCAGAAGGCGTCGAAGAGCAAGTCCACCTGCTCGGCCTCGAGGTGCCGCCACAGGACTTCGGGCTCGGCGTAGGGCACCCGGCCCGAAAGCCACTGCTCCAGGTTGCCGCCCGCCTCCCGACCCCGGCTCCCGTAGTTCCGAACCAGCCGGTCAACCATGGATTTCAGCGGGTCGTCTGCCGCCATTCCCTGCACCCTCAAAGGCCGTTCCCCCGTCACGGGATTCACCCCTCCGGCCCCAGCCGTTTTCCCGTGACAGCCTGCACCGGCGGCTCCCCTATCCCGCCGCCGCGGCCGCCTGAGTATAGCGCAACGGGCGTAAACCGGACAGCCGGCGGGCTTGCCCGGAGCCTCAAGCCGCCGGAGCCGGGCGATCGGATATAATGCCCGGTCCCATGTCGCACGCGGATCGGCGGCGAAAGACGTCCCTTGGAAAGGAGTTCCCCATGACCGGCGGCCAAGCCCTGATCCGGTCCCTGGAAGCCCACGGAGTCACCACCCTCTTCGGCATCCCGGGCACCCACAACCTGGCGGTTTACGATGCCCTGCTGGACAGCCCCATCCGCCACATCAGCGCCCGTCACGAACAGGGGGCGGCCTTCATGGCCGACGGCTACGCCCGGGCCGGCGGACAAGTGGGGGTCTGCCTCAGCACCACCGGACCGGCGGCGCTCAACACCCTGACCCCGCTGGGCACGGCCTTCAGCGACTCCTCCAGAGTCCTGTGCATCGCCAGCCAGATCCAGGCGGAGTTTCTGGGCCGGGAAAAGGGCCTGCTGCACGAGTGCTCCGGCCAGTCGGAAGGCTTCCAGGCAGTTACCAAGTGGCGCCAGACGGCCACCACGGTGGACGCCATCCCCTGGCTGGTTCGAGACGCGTTTGCCCAGTTGGGCTCGGGGCGCCCGCGGCCGGCAGCCTTGGAGATCCCCTGTGACGTATTGGACGCCGCAGGTCGGCCCGCCCTGCCCGCGCCGCTGGAGACGGACCTCGAGCAACCCTGTCCAGAGGAACTCTCCAGAGCATGCCAACTGCTGGAGAAGGCCCGCCGGCCGGTCATCTGGGCCGGGGGCGGCCTCATCCGGGCCGGCGCCTCGGACGCGCTGACCCGCTTGGCGGAGCGGCTGCAATCCCCGGTCTTCACCACCACCCTGGGCAAGGGGGCCATTCCCGAAGACCATCCCCTGTCTGCCGGTAACACCCTGCTCCATCCGGCCGGCCGGGCCTACCTCCAGACCTGCGACCTGATGCTGGCGGTCGGAACCCGGTTCAAGGAGATCGAAACCGAACGCTGGCGCCTGAAGCTGCCGGAGCGGCTGATTCACATGGACATCGACCCCGCCGAGATCGGCCGCAACTACGAGGTGAGCGCAGCCGTGGTCGGCCACGCCAGGCCGGCGCTGGAAGGTTGCCTGGAGCTGTGCCGCGGCGCGGCGCCCGCCCGGGACCGCGCGCGGGAGGTCAAGGAGCTTCGCGACCGGATCTGGAGCGAATGCCGGCAACGGGCGCCGGCGGCAGTGGAGCTGGTGGAGTGCTTGAGAGCGGCGCTCCCCCGGGAAAGCGTCCTGGTTTGCGACCTCACCGCCGCCGCCTCCTGGTGCCACCACCTGCTGGAGGTCTACGAGCCGCCCACCTTCCACAGCCCCTGGGGATTCTGCACTTTGGGATTCGGACTGCCCGCGGCCATCGGGGCCAAGTTGGCTCAGCCCCGGCGTCCGGTAGTCCTGCTGTCGGGGGATGGAGGGTTTCTCTTCAACTGCCAAGAGTTGGCCACGGCGGTCGAGTGTGGACTGCCGCTGGTGATGATGGTCTTCAACGACCGGGGTTACGGGGTGCTGCGGCCTCAGCAGATGGCCCGCTACGGCCGCACCCATGCCGCCGACCTGGTCAATCCCGATTTCGCGGCCCTGGCCAAAGCCTTTGGAGCCGGCGCCCTCCGGGTGGAACGCTTGGAGGATCTGCCCCGGAACCTCACCAAGGCGCTGAGCCAGCCGGCGCCCTGCCTGATCGAGGTGACGGCCCCGATCCCCTGGCCGCCCATCGAGACCACCGCCGGCATGTTCGCCCAGGCGGAAGTGTCCACCCAATGACCCGAATTCATGGACGGTCGAGTCGGCTTGCGTGAAACAAACCTGTTTCACTCTCGAATGATCCGCCCCGTCGTGGGGGGCGGGCGCTCGGCTCGCAGGCAAACGGGAGTTTCCCAAAGGGGACAGGCCGGCTTTCAGAGAAGTCGCCCGCCGGATACCCCCACCTCACCATCGGGACGACACCCCCGGGAGCGCGGGCGTCCCGCCCGCATGCTATCCCTTCGGTTGCCGCTCAGTTTCCCTGCGATGTTGCAGCCGACCGCCCGGCCGGCGGGAACCGCATGGGCCCGGCCGAAGCAGGGGCAGGGCGCCGCTGCCGGTTGATTCCGGTGGAGGAGATGGCCGAAGCTGCGAGAGGATTTGTGCGGGCGGGACGCCCGCGCTCCCGGGTGGGCTTCCTCCCATGACAGGGTCACACCAACGGGACAAAAGTGCAGAAGCATTTTGGCGCCGCTTGTCATTGAAGGAGGTCCGTCGGTCTTTGTGTCTATTCGTGTTCACTGGTGGTTCGTCTTCATGAACGATCGGCTGTTTTTCCTCTGAGTGATGCGCACCGTCGTGGGGGGCGGGGGCCCGTCTTGCCTGAAACAATTGAGGGTTATCCACAAAGGCCAAAAAAAGAAATCCACGAAGGGCCACGAAGGGGTTGGAGAACGCTCAAGAGGGATCCGCCAAAGGTTGGGAAGGGACAAAGGATCTCCACTAATGGCGCTAAAGTAAAAGTATCTGTAAGGGGGAGAGAGTTATCCACGAAGGGGAACGACGAACCACGAATGGACACGAATGAACACCAATAAACGGATTGATGAGTTGTAAATTGGGGGTGTGACGACCGAAATCGAGGAGGTCATCTACGAAGGACACGAGGTGAAACCAGAGCAACAAAATGGAAGAAGCATTATTGTGCCGCTTGTCGTTGAAGGAGGTCCATCAGTCTTTGTGTCTATTCGTGTTCATTCGTGGTTCGTCTTCATTAACGGTCGGCTGTTTTTCCTTATGTATGATCCGCCCGCCAGGGCGGCGGCCCGGCTCACTTGGATTGGCCGCTGGCCGGCGCCTTCCTGGCTTTTTTGGGGGGAGTAGCGGAAACCCCTTCCAGGCCGCCGCTGACCCTGAGGACTTCTCCCGTGATCCAGCTTGCCGCCGGACTGCAGAGAAAAGCCACTCCCTGAGCGATCTCATGGGCTTCTCCCCAGCGTCCCAGGGGAATCGAGCTGGCGACCCGCCGGATCATCTCCTCCTCCGAGACATCCAGTGATTGAGCCCGTTCCGCCATATTCTGCCGGTTGAAGTCGGTGTAGACCGGCCCGGGGCTCACGGCGTTGACCCGCACCCCGTAGGGGGCCAACTCCAGAGCCAGCGTCCGGGTCAGGCTGATCACGCCCGCCTTGGCGGCATTGTAGGCCGCCACCAGGGCGGCCGGGCTCTGCCCGTTGACCGAGGCGATGTTGACGATGGCGCCCGACTCCTGCCGCTGCATGGCGGCCGCGGCCGAGCGGCAGCAGTAGAAGGTCCCCGTCAGGGTCACCCCCAGCACCCGGTCCCACTCCCGGTCGCCCAGCTCGGCCACCTCGCCGACCGATTGCCGTGAGCCGGCGTTGTTGACCAGGATGTCAATTCTCCCCCGGCTGCCGACAAAGGCCTCGAAAAACTCCCTGACCGCCCGGCTGTCGGTGATGTCCAGCGTGGCGGCTTCCACCCGCAGTCCCTTCTCCCCCAGACCCCCAGCCGCCTTGCGGACCTTCTCCGCTTGCACGTCGGCCATTGTCACGTGCGCGCCCCGCCGGCCCAGCTCCTCGGCGATGGCCAGACCCAACCCCTGGGCGGCGCCGGTGACCACGGCGTGCAGGCCCTCCAGGCCATGAGCAGCAGTATCGATCATGGTTCACCCTCAAGTAGAAAAGTGGGGGCAGTATAGCACTGTCGGTGGACGGCTCAGTAGATCAGGAAGGCGCTGAAGCGACCTGGCCTGGCCGCGCTCTGCAGCCTGCCGGCCTGGCGTCCCCCCCCTCCGCATCAGCCTTCGCCTGCCGGCTCGGCTTCTGCGACTCCCCCTCAAGGGGGGAGTGATACTGGAACGCCTTATGCAAGCCTCACGATCACTCCCCCCCTTGAGGGGGAGTCGGCGAGAGGGCGGAGCCCGCAGTCGAGCCGGTGGGGGGCAAACGCCGCGCCCCGTGCGGGCCCCCTGAGTGACTATCAGCGGCACGGGCAGCGAAGCCTTGGCGGCGTCGGCTGCCCTCCCCCCGGCCTTGCCAGGCCCCGGTGGATTGGTTTAGTCTCTCCACCGATTCCTTGAGGCGGGTCCAACCCATGGCAAACCAGGCCGACACCCACCCCGCTGCCGGCGCCGCCGGACCGGCACGACCAACCGGCATTCGCCACGGCGTGCTGGGCATGCTGGCCCTGGCCGCCGCCAGCGCCTACCTCACCCGTCACTGCCTCGCCGTCGCCAACACCACCATCCAGAAGGAACTCCAGTTCACCACCGAGCAGATGGGCTGGATACTGAGCGCTTTCATGGTGGGCTATCTGGCCTTTCAGGTCCCGGGAGGCTGGCTGGGAACCCGCCTGGGACCGAGGCGGGCCTTTGCCCTCATCAGCCTGCTCTGGTCGCTGTTCAACCTCTGGTCGGCCCAGGCCGCCGCCTATCTTCCCTTGCTGGCCTCGCGGGTGGCCTTCGGCGCCGCCCAGGCCGGACTGGTGCCCATGGCCACCCTGGTCATCAACGACTGGTTCCCGGAAAAGCGCCGGGGGTTCAGCAGCGCCACCGTGGAGACCTCCATGTCCATCGGCGGCATCGTCACCATGGGATTGACGGCTTCCCTGATGGAGCGCTACCCCTGGCGGGAGGTCTTCGGCCTCTACACCTGGGTCGGCGTGGCCTGGGCGGTGGCTTTCTTCTGCTACTTCCGCAACCACCCCCGGCAACACCCCTGGGTGAATGAGGCCGAGCGGGACCTGATCACCCGGCCGCCTTTCTCCGGGCAACCGGGGGCGGCTGTCCCCGACAAAGGCCAGAGCCGGCTCGAATCGGCCGAGGGCGGGAGACCCCTACCCAAACCGACCTCGGAAGGCCCGAGAACGCTGCTGGCCGGCATGATCGGGAGTCGCAGCCTGTGGGGGATCTGCTCCCAGCAATTCCTGCGGGCCGCGGCCTACGCCGTCTTTGTCTCCTGGTTTCCCGCCTATCTGGAGAAGAGTTACGGGATCACGCCCGGCGAAGCAGGCTGGCTCACCGTATGGCCTCTGGCGGCGGCGGTGGCGGGGTTGATGGCCGGCGGGCTGGTGGTGGACGGGTTGTTCGCGCGGACCCGCAGCAAGCGGATCAGCCGCAGCCTGGTGGCCTGCTTCGGCATCGGCGCCGCCGGCCTGCTGACGCTGCTGGCCCTGGGGGCCACCTCGGCTCCGGTATTGGTGGCGGTGCTCTCGGTGGGGTCCCTGGCCGGTTCCTTTTCCGGTCCTCCCTCCTGGACGGCGACCATGGACATCGCCGGCCGCTACAGCGCCCTCCTGATGGCGGTGATGAACATGGCCGGAATCGCCGGGGCCCTGCTGATGCCCATCGCTCTGGGATACCTGATCGGACACATCGAACGGACCGGTGGCGACTGGAACCTGGTGCTCTATCTCATTGCCGGCACGCAGTTAACGGCCGCGCTCTGCTGGCTGGCCGTCAAGCCCGACCAACCCATCATGAAGGCCGCGGCCCGGCAGGGCCCGCCGCCCCTGGAGGTGTAACCCGCCTTTCGGCGAGGCTTCTCAGCGCCATGACCTTCGACCTCATCCTGAGTGGAGGACAGCTCCTGGACGGCACGGGAACCCCGGCCGTTGCCGCTGACCTGGGGGTCATCGGGGAGAAAATCGAAGCCATCGGAGACCTCTCCCGGCCCCAGGCCCGGCGAGTCATTCCACTGCAGGGTCTCACCCTCGCCCCCGGATTCATCGATACCCACACCCATTCCGAGGGAGCGCTGCTCCACGATCCCCAGCACGCCAACGGGTTGCGCCAGGGCATCACCACCGAGATCGTGGGCCTGGACGGGATGTCCTGGGCGCCCTTGTCCCGGCCCAACTTCAGGCTCTATGCCCGCTACCTGGGCGGGATCCTGGGGGACCCTCCGCCCGGGCTGGACATGAGCAGCATCGCCGCCTTTCGAGCTCACTATCATCGCAAGGCGGCGGTGAACGTGGCCTGCCTGGTTCCCCACGGCGCCCTCCGACTGGAACTGCTGGGCTTTCGGGACCTTCCGCTCCGGGGAGAGGCGCTCCAGGCCGCCGGGCGGATGGTCCGGCAGGGGATCGAGCAGGGCGCGGTGGGGTTTTCCACCGGAGCCGCCTACTATCCCGGATACTGGGCCGACACCCGGGAGCTGGTGGAGCTGTGCCGGGCGGTGCGGGAGGCCGGCGGAGTCTACGTCAACGAGCCCCGAGTGGGGACACCCGAGCGCGCCTTTGGCGGCGGTGGGATCCTGGAAGGGCTGGAGATCGCCCGGCAGTCGGGGGCGCCCGTTCACTTCGCCCACCTCCGGACGACCGAGCAGACCGCCGGCCGGCTCCAGAAACTGACGGCCCCCATCGACCGGGCCCAGGCCCAGGGGGTGGACTGCACCATGGACATCTACCCCTATCCCAGCGGGAGCAGCATCGCCGTGAGCTTTTTGCCCGGCGAGATGCAGGAGGGCGGCCCGGATGCGATTCTGAAGCGGCTGGCCGACCCTGGGCGTCGGCGGGCCCTTCAGGACTACCTGGAGAACCGCCTTTTTGCGCCGCTGGAGCCGGTCACCTTCTCCTACCTGCCCAGCAACCCACAGCTGGAGGGGAAGAGCCTGGCCGAAGCCGCCCGCCGCCGGGGGGCTTCCTCCGCCCAAACGCTGTGCGACCTGCTGCTGGAGGAGCAACTGAAGGTCGGCTACCTCAACGCGCCGCCCTCGAGCACGGCGCTATGGCAGGCCATCGACAGGGATTGCCTGCAGTTGCTGGCCCGTCCCGATGCCATGGCCTGCAGCGACATCACGCCCCTGGGAAGCGCGCCCCATCCCCGCTGCTACGGAGCCTTTCCCAGGTTCCTGGGAAGGCTGCGGCGGCGCTACCGGACGCTGAGCCTGGAGTCGATGGTCCAACGGATGACCGACCTGCCGGCCCGCCGCTTCGGATTGACCCGGCGGGGCCGGCTGCAGCCGGGGTATTTCGCCGACCTGGTGGCCTTCGACCCCGACCGAGTTACCGACACCGCCACCTATGAAGACCCCAGGCGATTCCCGGTGGGCATTCCCTGGGTGGTGGTCAATGGTCAGGTTGCGGTGGAAGGGGACCGCTGCACTGGCGTCCTGGCCGGCCAGGCGGTCCCGTGAGGGAGCAGTCGATTGAAGCCGGCTTCGAAGTCAGCAGGTGGTTGGGGTCGTTCGGGAAGGACAGTTGGTTCCGGGGCCCGGCTATTAAATCGCCGCTTCGCGTCTACGGAGCGTCGGGGTTTACACGATCCCAGGCCCACGCAGGGAGGTTTATGCTCGCGCGGCTACCCCGCTCTCCCTAATACCCAAACACGTCGTGGGGGCGACGATTCTCAAAAATAATTCCCGGGCGCCAGCCCGGGGGTTCCAAAAAGCCGCGAATGCGGCGTCCGCATTTAGCCGTGGGCGTAAGCCCATGGAATACCGCAACTCCAATCCCCGAGCCGCGTAGGCGGCGGCAGCATGGTACCGTGGGCGTGAGCCCACGCAGAACCGCAGTCCGCAAAGCCACGACGCGTCATGGAGTCAGCGCTTTCTAAAGCCGGTGCAACCCCAGGGACGTCTCAGCTTTCGGAGGGGTTTCCCTTCCGTTTTGGGCGGATGTCCAAACCGGGCACGCCCAGATCCAGTCGGAAAAGCGCGCCGGGTGTGCCTCCTGTGACGAAGAGTTGATCCAGCCTGGGACCCCCGAAGGCGCAATTGCTGGTGGTGAGGTTTCCCCCGGGATAGCGGCGAATGAGCTTCCCCTCGGGGTCTAATACCTGAACCTGGCGCATCCCGTAGTGGGCCACGTAGAGGTTTCCCGCGGCGTCCAGGCAAATGCCGTCGGGCTGGTTGTCGATCTGCTCTCCCTCTTTCGAGGGCAGATCGGCAAACACCTGTTTGGGGCCGACCTTGCCCGGCGCCAGGACTTCGTAAAGCAGGATGCGGTTCTTTTGACTTTCGGCAACCAGCAACCGCTGTCGATCGGGAGTCAGGACGATGCCGTTGGGGTAGGCCAGCCCTCCGGCCACCAAGTGGGTGGTGCCTTCCGGGTCGACGTAGTGGACGGTTCCGATGGGATTGGAAATGCCCGTGCCCTCCGGGTCGGTGAAGTAGAAGCCCCCCTCCGGGTCCAGGGTCAGGTCGTTGGGTCCCTTTAGCGGCTGGCCCTCGCATTCGGTGGAAGCCGATTCCAGCATGTTTCCTTCGGCATCCAGACGCAGCACCGCGTGATGGGTGGCGTCACAGACCAGGTGGGTGCCGTCGGGCAGAATCTTGTGGCCGTTGGGTTCCCCGGTCTCGGCCCACACCCGGTCCTCGCCCTTGGGGCTCACCACCGTGATCACCCTCTCATGGGAGAAGTAGATGTTCCCTTCGTGATCGATCACCACCCCTTCGGAATAGTCGTTGGTGCGGACGATCTCCACCGGCTGCACAGCCTCCGCTTCCGGTAACACCGCTGTCCTGGCGGGAGGAGCAACCCCGAAATCCTGCTCTCCGGCGGGACCGCAGCTCAAACCCCAACCCCAGACCATTGCCAACACCATCAAGCGCAACCCGGCCGGGTGCTCTCGAACCATGAGGCCCTCCTATCGTTGATCTCTTAAAGACTCGAACAGCGGCCGATCTCCCAACGACCTCGCCAAATGCGCCGCCCCGGCGAGGATTATCGACCCTTGCTACTGGCTTCCTGAACGCTTGACGACCAGCCGATACGACCTCGTGGTCTCATCTTCAGCCGTCACCACGATCTCAATAACGTTCTCACCGGACGAGAGATCCGATAGCGTCGCGCTGAGGAAGGTACCCTCGTTCTCGCCGGCGCTGACCCCTTTCAGGTAGGTTCTGTTTCCGACGGACAGCGTTGCCCCAGCGGAAGAGCGACCGGACAGGGTAATGCCCGCCCGCCGGGCCGCACGGGAGCGAATGGTAAGTTCCGATTGGGCCACGGCAGTAGTGTAGGAAGTCACGCCGGGGTCGAACGCGGGGGATGGCGTCATGTCCCCTGGGGGTAGTTTGCCGGCCATTGCGCTCGCAAAAAAACCCGGCGAGGGAGGTCCTTTCGACAACTGAAGCTCGTGCAGGGTGGCGTCGTCGTCCGGAACCGGACGGGTAATGGCCACCGTGTAAACGGATTTCGCCGTTCCGTCTTCGGAGGTCACCGCGATCTCCAGAGTGTTGGTGCCTATGGCAAGCCCCGACAGTTGGGAGCCATCCAGCACCAGAGGCTGCCCGTCCGCCGCTTCGCCACCTACGTCCACCACGCTCCCGGGGTGCTCCGCCGCCGTGTTTACCCTGAGACTTGTCACATTTGCGCGAACGTTGACCGCATAACGCGTCGTGGCGGTCTCGAACTCAGGGGTGAGCTTGTATGCCCGCGAGCGCTTTTTGACGGGCGACAGCTCAATCCGAGTCAGGTTTGCACTGTCGGACGCCGTAGCGGCCCGATTCACGACCAGCGAATAGATCTTGCGGGATCGGCCAATACCTTTAACCGCTAAACGAATGGTGGTTTCGCCCACTTCCAGGCCCTCGAACGAGATGACGGCCCCGGCGCCACCGAACCTGGGTTTGTAGCTCCAACTCGAGAAGTCCAACTTGGCGCCGTCAGCCGTTTTGCCTTCGACCCCGACAATCTTGCTGGTGATGGACGCCTCGGCCACCAGCGAGGTTCCGGCTACCGAATAGGGGAGGCTCGCCGTGTAGGAAGTCGTGTCTCTGTCGTACTTCGGGCTCAGAGTGAGTACGGGAAGTTGCAATGGAAGATTGTCGGGTTGCCGGCTGAGGAATCCTGCGTATACCTGCAGGGATTTCAACCTTTGCGCCTCGGCTGCCGGAGCCAATACCCCCAGCCAGCCGCAGAAAAGAACCGGCAGCAATCTGGCGATGGCCGTCAACTCTCGCATACAGTGTCTCCAGTCCGGCGACGCCCCTCCGGGCTCGAACCCCCGGCTCGTCAACGACGGCGGAGGACTCAGCTCCACCGGACAGCACTCTGGTCCCAGCAGGATTTTTGATCGTAGCGGTTGCCGATCGCGGGGTCAATGTTGGAGCGGCCCGGTCCACCGAGTCAAAACAATCACCCGCGGTAGCCGGCCTGCCCGCCTCCTGCAGTTTCCGCATTCGCGTCCCGTCGGTTGAGCGACCGGCGAGTTTCATTGCACCTCCCCTCATCTGAAGGAGCATTCCAGTATGGAATGTCCTCCCGAGTCTCAGGCACGGTACATAAGGTTGCATACCCTCTGACCCAACCTGACCCGTGCGCTGGTATATTGGTTCGACATGTGTTCCCCTATCAGTTCCTATCAGTAGAGACCAATCTTGAACCACGCGATCCTATCCACGCGATCCTATCCAATAGGTCATCTCTGGAACGTAGAGTGACCTTCTCGCCTCCACCAGGGAAAAATTCCCGCCCCAGGATTGTTCTTTCCCTTGCCTGGCTCTCCGCCCTGCTTTGGATTCTACCGACCAGCGCCTACGGGCAAGGTGTCTGCGACCGCACGCCGCAGGTGCGGGACAAGCTGGTCGAGGTCATCGGGGCATCCGGCTGCGGGCAGGTCACCGCGGCGCATCTGGCCAGCATAAGAGGACTGGATCTTTCTGAGTCCGGAATCACCGAGCTCCAGGAGCATGACTTCAGCGGGCTGAGTTCGCTGGAATTTTTGCGGTTGAACGGCAACTCGCTGACCGAATTGCCCCAACGGATCTTCAGCGGGCTGAGTTCGCTGGAAATCCTGCGTTTGTACGACAACTCTTTGAAGGAATTACCCCAGGGAATCTTCAGCGGACTGAACAGACTGGGGAGCCTGCTTTTGTTTCGAAACTCATTAAGAGAAGTTCCCCAGGGAATCTTCAACGGACTCAATTCATTGCGAACTCTGGGTTTATCTGGTAACTCCCTAAGTGAGTTGCCAGAGGGGATATTCAGCGAGTTGAGTTCCCTGCACCACCTGTCTTTGTCGAATAACCCCCTGGGGGAATTGCCCGAGGCAATGTTTCGTGGTCTGAGTTCCCTGCAGAGCCTGAACTTGACTAACAATTCCCTGAGTGAATTACCCCTAGGAATCTTCAACGGACTGGATTCACTGGTGTTTCTGTCGTTGTGGCTCAATAATTTCTCGGAATTACCCCCAGGGATCTTCGACGATGTACTCGATACGTTGGGTGCTGCTCCAAACTATAGCTACGGACTGAAGATAGACTCTTACTTGAAAGCCAAGCCGTCCTTCGCTTCGACCGAGCAGATCGGGTTTCTGGGGTCAATCGTCAACGCGAGGGTCGTCCTGAGCCGCGCGCTCCCGGTGGCCGTGCGTGTGCCCTACAGTGTGGGGGGTACCGCAACAGCGGATGCCTACAAGGACCTGGCTCCTGAGCCTGAAGCCGGATTGCTGTTTTTGGCCGGGGAGACCAGCAAGGAAATCACTTTTTTCCTGTTGGAGGGGGAGGGCAACGCGGGGAAGACCATCGAGCTGACACTGGGTGAACTCTCCCAAATCGGGTTGCGCCGGTCCGACGGCGCCGGTCCCGATGCTCCCTTCCTTCAGACTGAAACCTTGCTGGAACCCCTGGATAGGGCTGCCGCGCACACCATCACTTTTTCTTCCCCCAACACCCCAGCAGGCGTCTGCGCACGCACGCCGCAAATTCGGGACAAGCTGATGGAGGCCGCTGGGGTATCGGCCTGCGAGCAGGTGACTCTGGGGCATCTGGCTGGAGTGACAAGGCTGGATCTTGCGGGGGCCGGCATCACCAGGCTCGAACAGGACGACTTCAGTGGGCTGAGCCGCCTGCAAGCCCTATTTTTGAACAACAACAGACTGAGAGAATTGCCCCGGGACGTCTTCAACGGGTTGAGAAAACTGGAGACATTGTGGTTGCAGGACAACCCCTTGAGCGAGTTGCCCGAGGGAATTTTCGACGACCCCGTCGATACGTTGGAAGACCTGCGCGTCGATCCCCGGTTGAAAGCCGGACTCCTCTTCCATCTGACGACACAGGATGCGGTCGAAGGCGCATTCGTGAGGGTGCGAGTGTGGTTGAGCCGTGCGCTGCCCCTGGCCGTGCGAGTGCCCTACACCGTGAGTGGCACGGCTTCGGCGAATGAATATGGGAGTTTGTCGCCCACCCCCGAAGACGGACTGCTGTTTTTGGCCGGGGAAAGGTCCAATGAGATCAGCTTTACCCTTTCAGAGGGTGCGGACGGTTTGGGGAAGACGGTCATTCTCACCCTGGGTACGATTTCCCGGATTGGTCTAAGCCGCTCCGACGGTGGCGGAAACGATGCGCCCGGACTGGGTTCGGAGACCTTTCTCGACCGTCCTGCCGACAGCGCCAGCCACACCGTCACAGTTTCTGATCCCAACGAACCTGCGGAGGTCTGTGAGCGCACGCCTCAGGTGAAGGAAAAGTTGGTGCAGGCCAGCGGGATGTCGACCTGTGAGGACGTCACCTTGGCGGATCTGTCCCGGGTAAGAATATTGGATTTAAGGACGTCCCACATCGATACCCTTCGAATGCACGACTTCAGTGGGCTCAGTTCCCTTGAGTATCTATTTCTGAGAGACAATAACCTCACTGAATTACCAAAGGAGGTTTTTCGCGGTCTGAGCAACCTGATAGATCTGACCCTTCAGGGTAACTCCCTGAGCACCTTGCCCGGGGGAGTTTTTCGCGACCTGAATTCTCTGAAACTCCTGTACCTTAATCGTAACTCCCTGAATATCTTGCCCGAGCAGGTCTTCAACGGGTTAAATGCACTGGAACGTCTATGGTTGCAGAATAACTCCTTGAGTGAATTACCCAAAGGAACCTTTTACGGTATGAACTTCCTTCAAAAGCTAAATTTGTATAGCAACTCTTTGAGGGAATTACCCCCGGGAATCTTTGGTGGACTGAGCAACCTGGAGAATCTGAGATTGTGGGGGAACTTCCTGAGCGTATTGCCCGAAGGTGTCTTCAGAGGACTGGCCAATCTGGAATCGCTGGAGTTGGGTAGCAACAATCTGAACATGTTACCAGTGAGCGTCCTTCTCGGGCTCAACAATCTCAAAAATCTGACCTTGGGTTCGAACCCGCTGACCAGCTTACCCGACAGGGTCTTTGACGATGTGATCGATACCCTGGGCGGTGGCTTTAGTGGTGCTTTTTCACTGGAGCTCGACACCTTTAGAGGTGGCGCAACAACTTTTCGTGGAACACTGAGTCCACCCCTTCACCTGAAAGCCGAACTCGCTTTCGCTTCAACTGCGCAGACGGTGCTCGAAGGCGCGGCCGGAAGAGTGCCGGTCACCTTGAGCCGTGCACTGCCTGTGGCC
The DNA here is from genome assembly GCA_965262635.1 of Candidatus Versatilivorator sp. GTDB lineage: Bacteria > Acidobacteriota > Terriglobia > Versatilivoradales > Versatilivoraceae > Versatilivorator. The sequence goes on from OZ253547.1 coordinate 161,227, forward strand.
GTGAGAGTACCCTATTCCATTGGCTTCAGCGGGGCCGCGGGTCGCTTGAGACGTCTGACTCCCGATCCGGATAGCGGACTCTTGTTTCGGGCTGGAGAGACCCGTCGCGAGATTTCCTTCACCTTGCCGCAGGAGGCCGGCACCCAGGGGGAAAGGACCGTCATCCTGGACTTGGGCAAGCCCTGGGAGATCGGGTTGCGCCGGTCCGACGGTCGGGGACCCGATGCTCCCTACCTGATCTCGGAAAGCTTAGTCCTGCGTTCAGACCAAGGCTCCGTCCACACAGTCACGGTTCTCGACTCCGATCCTCTGGATCGGGAGCCTTTCTGCCTGTCCCTCTGGCAGGGTGCGCCTTGCTCGACAGTCTCCAACATCCCCCACGTTTTCCTGGGTCCCGTGGGTGAGAGTATTGCCGCCACCGAACTCATCATCACCCACAAGGATCCCGGTCCGACTGCTTGCGAGGTGGCTGTGCTGTTTCACCGGGGAACCTCGACGGCTCCAGCGATGTCGTTCAACGGTCAGTTCCTTTTCCGGAATTTTCTCCGCACCACCATCCCCAGAGGAGGAGCCGAGATCCTGACCCTGTCGGCTCTTGATGCAGAGGCGCCTGTAGCCGGAGCCGTCTACGTCTTCACCCGGTCTCCCTGCACGGCCGACTCGATCCATGTACAGGGACGCTCCTTGCTTGAAAACCAGATCGATGGAGAAATCGACGAGCTGTTTCCCGTAGACCCGCAGTCCCCGGAAGAGTGGCTGGATGACGGGGACTGTCGAGTCCTGACAGGTGTATTCGGCAGTGGCGGCAATGTCGGGATTGCCGCGGTAACCACCCAGCCGGGGCAAGCCGCTCCGCCCGGAACCCGACTTCGTTTTCAAGCATTCGATCTGCAAGGAAACTTCATCACCCGGTTGCCGGGCCTGGAGGTGTCCGGTGCCTACCAGGCAGTCTTGCCGTGGCAGTTCGACCAACCCACCTCCATCCGGATGTGTCTGGACGTTCCGGGCAGAAGCGGCTTCCAACTGGCCGTCACTGTCACGGGAGCCAAGGTCACGGGCTCCAAAGTGCAATATGTCACCGAGATCTTCCACGGGGGACGGGTGTCGGAGGGCAACGGTTCCGATCCGTAACGGTTCCTTGCAATGGTGACGAGAGTGCGATTCCCCTATATTGAAGCCGGTCCCGGGACAGCCATCTGGTTGGTTGTGATCCTGATTGCTCTCGCCTGCCCTGGCTCCTATCGTTCCCAAAACGGCTTGCCCAATCTCAAACCCTTTCAACCCGACGGCTGGTCGGACGCCGTTGTGGTCTCCAACCGGCCGGACACCAACGCCGACACCTTGGGACTGGATGCCTCCGACAGGCTTTATGTGGATTTCGCCGTGATCAACAGCGGCAATGCCCCGGTGGCCGCGCCATTCCGAATCGACCTGTTGCTGAACGGACTGTTGTGGGAGACCTTCGACATTTCCCCTCCCCTGGAGCCTCGGGCTTTTCGTTTTCGCGTGGATTACCCCCTTGGGAGAGTGGGCGCCGGCACCCACACCCTCCGAATCGTCGCCGATGCTGGAGACTCGGTCTCGGAGAGCGACGAATCCGACAACGACTATACACGGACGTTCATCGTCGGCAGCGAATGCTTTCCGCTGACAACCAGGATCTCACCCCGGGGAGCCGGGACCCTGACCCTGAGTCGGAAACCCAATTGCGGCGGTAGCACCGTCAGCATCAGCCAACTTCCCGCTCCTGATGAGAGTGCCCACCGGGAGCCGGGCGAACTGGGCATTGCGGGGGAACCCCTGGTCAAAGCCCAACGCGCGCGAGCATTTGCCTCCCTGAGGGCAAGGGTCCAATCGGAGGACCGGGTGAGAGTGATCGTGGGATTGAGAACCGAAAGCCGATCGGTCGCCTCAGCCGCCTCCAGCTTGAGGGTGGCAGCCGCTCGCACACCGGTGATTGCCCGTGCCCAGCAATCGGTGGCGACCCGAATGAACGGTCATAACGTGTCCATCATTCGGCGGTTCAAGTTCATTCCCTATGTGGCGATGGAGGTGGACGCAGCAGCGTTGGAAGCGCTTGCTTCGGACCCGGAAGTCGTCAGCATCGAGGAGGATGGAGTCGTCAGGCCGTTTCTGGCAGATAGCCTGCCCTTGATCGGAGCTCCCCAAGCCTGGACTCAAGGGTATGATGGTTCGGGACAAGCGATTGCCATCCTGGATACGGGGGTGAACAAGCGTCACCCCTTTCTGTCGGAAAAGGTGGTGTCCGAGGCCTGCTATTCAAGTACGGACGATCCCATCGCACCACCGGTATGTCCCGGGGGCGTCAGCGAGTCGACCGGTTCTGGATCGGCAATGCCGTGTTCCGCGGGCGTCTGCTTTCACGGCACCGCAGTAGCCGGGGTCGCCGCCGGTCGAGGGACGGACTTCTCGGGCGTAGCCCCGGGGGCTCGGATCATCGCAATCCAGGTATTTTCTCAATGCCCGCTATTTCAGAACTGCATCCTCTCTTTCACTAGTGATTGGATCGCCGGGCTGGAGCGGGTAATGGAACTCAGCGCCGGATTCAACATTGCAGCCGTCAACATGAGCTTCGGTGGCAGGCGATTCCCCGAGGAATGTGACTCCGAATTCCCGGCTGCAAAAGACGCCCTGGACAACCTCCGTGCGGTCGGCATCGCCCCCATTGCGGCTGCCGGAAACGCCGGCTCCTCTAGGGACATCGACTTTCCCGCCTGTATCTCCAGCGCTGTCAGCGTGGGGTCTACCGGTGACGGCGGCGGCGAGACGGTCTTGGATGCGGTATCCGAGTTTTCGAACAGTTCCCCCTCACTGGACCTGCTGGCGCCGGGCGAATCCATCACTACGTCCGGACCCGAGGGAAGTTTCGACACCTACAACGGAACCTCCTTTGCCGTTCCCCACGTCGCCGGCGCCTGGGCCCTGCTGAAATCCAAGGCTCCCCATGCCTCGGTGGGGGAGCTGCTTACCGTGCTGAAGGACACCGGCATCCCCATTGCCGACCCTCGAAACGACCTCGTCAAGCCCCGTATCCAGGTGGATGCCGCCCTCGACAGGATCGTTGAGGAAATGCCCTACTCCTCCGGCACCCGCCTCACTCTCACCGCCAGGCCCAATCCCGGTTTCCGATTCAAGAGCTGGCAGGGGTGCGATTCCCTCTCCGGGAACCGGTGCGTGGTCGATATGGACTCAGCCAAGCACGTCACAGCATTCTTCGAACCGGCGGCGGCCAGCCTCCCGGATCTGATCACCACTTCACTGATGGGACCCCAGACGGCGACCATCGGCAGCGCGGCTTCGATTTCCGCAGGCATTCGCAATCAGGGCCCGGCCAACGCCGGTCCCTTCCGGCTGGGATTCTATCTGTCCAGCGACACCTTCTTCACCCCCGACGACACTTGGTTCGCCGCCTGCTCCTACGAGGCCGGCCTTCTGGCGGGAGAATCCGAAACCTGCAGCCGGTCGTTTCCCATCCCTCCCCGGGTGAGTCCCGGAAACTATTTCCTGGGGGCTGTCGTGGACGACCTGGACCGGGTTGCCGAAAACAGCGAGACCAACAATGCCCGGGTGGCCGATTCGGGGCCGATGGAGGTCCTCCCTCCACCCCGGCCGGACCTGATCACGACCTCGCTGATGGGTCCCCCAACGGCTGCCGTGGGAACCGAGGTTTCGATTTCCGCCGGCATTGGCAATCAAGGCTCGGCCAGCGCCGGTCCCTTCCGGCTGGGCCTCTATCTGTCCGCCGACACCACTATCACCACAGACGACACCTGGTTTGCAGCCTGCAGCTACGACGCGGGCCTTCAGGCTGGAGAATCCGATAGCTGCAGCGGTTCGTTTCCCATCCCTCCCCAGGTGAGTCCCGGCCGCTACTATCTGGGGGCCATCGTGGACGATCTGGACCGGGTGGCCGAGAACAACGAGACCAACAATGCCCGGGTGGCCGATTCAGGGCCACTGGAGGTCCTGGCTCCCAGGATCCTCTCCCGCTCCTTCGTTCCGGTCCTCCTGACCGCCGAGGGACGCCGGGGCTCCTTCTTCACCTCGGAGCTGACCCTGACCAACCGGGGGTCCCGGGAGGCAAGCCTCAGCTACACCTACAGGGCCCATGCCGGAAGGGGAAGCGGCACGGCCTCCGACCTGCTGGCTCCCGGGGAGCAGCGGATCGAGCTCGATGCCCTCGGCTACCTGCAAGGGTTGGGCATCCCCATCCCAACTTCGGGCAATCGGATCGGGACCCTGGCTGTCGAAGCCCTGGCCACGGAGGAGGTGGGCGTCTTGGTCCGGACCACGACGCTTGTACCCCAGGGACGCGCCGGCCTGGCCTATCCGGGGATTGCCAACCGTGACGGGTTCGAGGAGCCGGTCTATTTGTGCGGCTTGCGCCAGAACACCCGGGACCGCTCCAATGTGGCCTTCCAGAATATGGGCACGACGGCCGAGGGACCGGTCACCTTGAGGACGACCGTGTTCTCGGGAGATCCCGGCGAGGACACCGCCAGGGACCTGGGGACTGTGACGCTTGAGCCGGGAGGGTTTTACCAATATTCGGGATTGTTGGGGGTGTTGGGCAGCATGGACGGAAACCGCAACGGTTACGTGAAGGTGGAGAGAATCGACGGGAAAGCCCCCTTTTATGCCTACGGGGTCATCAACGACCAGGCCAACTCCGATGGCTCCTTCGTCTTTCCGGTCTCGGCAAGCTCGCTGGAGGGCAGCCTGCGCCACACCCTGCCGGTGATCGTCGAGATCAATGAGTTCTCCAGCGAGCTGGCGGTGACCAACTTCTCCGAGAAGGCCAAGACCCTCCACTTCGACTTCGTGGCCGAGGGGCTCACGACTGCCGACCGCACGGCTCGCTTCAGTCTGACGCTGGAACCCGGCCGGCAGCGGATCATACCCGACGTCATCGACACCGAAATGCGCCAGACGGGCGTCGAGGGCGTGGGGGCGGGGAGGGGCGGGCTGGCCGGGGCCCTGTTCACCAGGGCGGAAAGCGGCGACATGAGCGGGATCGTGATCGGGGCCCGCACCAGCTCCTCCGACGGCCTCGGCGGCCAATACGGCGTCTTCTACAACTCCGTCCCCGACGGGGCGGCGTTTACCGGCAGCGCCTGGGTCGACGCCCTGCAGCAGAACGAGGAGAACCGCAGCAACCTGGCCCTGGTCAATACGGGAGAAGTCGACGACAGCGATAGCGTCTTCGACCTCGACATCCACGATGGCGACACGGGCTTGCTGGTCAGGACGGTCACGACCAAGCTGCTCCCGGCCCGACACTGGCGCCAGATCAATTCCATTCTGGCCGACAATGCCCGGGGAACCACCCACGGCTACGTCCGGGTCCGGCAGGTCTCCGGCAACAACCCCTTCCTGGCCTACGGGGTGGTCAACGACGGCGGGGCCCCCGGGCAACGCAGCGGCGACGGGGCCTATGTACCGGCACGCCAGTAGAATTGGGGGCCACGGTTCTTCCCTGGTTCCAAGGACAGTCTCGGCCCCTTCCCCTTCAGGATTAGAAGCCTTGTGCGGTTTATTTACTTGACGAAACTACCGCATTGTATAGATTAATCGGTACTCACTACCTGACTCTCACAGTACTGTTCAACAAAGAACAAGGAGCAATTGCCATGAAACCCATAACTCGGGTGGTTCTTTTGGGATGTGTGTTGGTCATGGCGGGCGTCCTGTCCGATGTCGGTCCCGCCTCGGCCCAGGAGGCGCCCTCTATCACGGCCCGGGATGTGGTGGACCGGGATACCCTGAAAGGCTTCGTCCAGGGGGCGATTGGATTCTTGGGGGCGCAATTCGAGAGTGGAGAGGCTGTGGACATTGACGCCCTGAAGCAGGTTTTCAGGATGGAACCTGGTCCCTGGAAGCACGGGTCCACCTACTTCGTTGTGCTGGTTAATAATTACTTGGGGATTGAAGGTGCCGTATTGGTATTCTTTGACGCAGGCAATCCAGACCGTGATTTCAAGCTCCTCTCGGTGCTTGAAGACGCCAATGTGGTGATGGCCATGCAAGATCTCGTCGCTGTGGCAGTTAAGAATGCACCCATGATGGAAGGAGGCTTTGTCGAGTATGAAGAGGCAGGCATGAGCAGAGTCAGCTATGCTCAACTTATCGTAGCGCCGGAGAACGCAGGAGTTATCGCAAATTATGAACTTGTCATCAGCGCCGGTTTCAATCCAGGAGACGTTCCAACCGAGATGGACATGATGACGACCTTCGTCCCGGTGGTGCTGAGCTCTGCCGGCAAGAACAACTCCTTCTTCACCTCGGAACTGACCCTGACCAACCGGGGTTCCGACGCGGCCATGCTCAACTTCACCTACACGGCCCATCAGCCCAAAGCGGACGGTGGGAGCGGCATGGCCACCGACATGCTCGGCCCCCAGCAGCAGAAGATCGCCTCCAATGCCATCGAGTATCTGAGGAGCCTCGACGTTCCCATTCCCGAAACCGGCAGCCGGGTCGGGACCTTGCGGGTGGATGTGTCGGGTTCTTCCGATACCAGCGTGGTGGTCCGGACCACCACCCCCACAGCCGTCCCCGAAGGGCGCGCCGGGCTGGCCTATCTTGGGATTCCGGAAAATGGGGGATTCCACGACGAAGCCGTCTATCTGTGCGGGCTGCGCGATCACCCGGGGGACCGCTCCAACGTGGCCGTCCAGAACATGGGATCGGAGGGTTCGATCACCTTGAGGATCACGGCCTTTTCCGGGAATCCGACCGATCCGAGCGGCGAAATGGTGTGGGAAGACACACTGGAACCGGGAGCGTTCCACCAGGAAAACGCCGTGCTGATGGGAGCTGGTAAGGCCGATCCCATGTTTGGGGGCTACGTCAAGGTGGAGCGTGTGGAGGGAATGGCCCCCTTCTACGCCTACGGGGTGATCAACGACAACGCCAACTCGGACGGCTCCTTTGTCTTTCCGGTGAGCGCAGGCTCGCTGGAGGGAGCCATGGGGCAGACCCTGCCGGCCTTGGTGGAGAGTGGAGCCTTCACCACCGAACTGACGCTGACCAACTTCTCGGACCAGCAGAAGCTGGTGATGTTCAGCGCCACCCACGAAAGAATCGAGACGCCGGAGAACACGGCCGGCTTCGGTCCCCTGCCGATGCTCCCCGGTCAGCAGCTCATCATTCCCCATGCGCTCGCCTACGCTCGTCAAAACTTCGGACTCAATGTGCCCACGGGCCTGGTCGTGCCCCTGATCGCCAACCCAGTCGGAGGAGACCTGAGCGGGATTGTGATCGGAGCCCGGGTGGTGGCGCAGGCAGATACGCAAGACCCGAGCAAGGGGCAGTATGGCGTCTTCTTCACCGCAGTGCCCCAGGGCCAGGGATTCACCGGCAGCGCCTGGGTGGACGGGTTGCAGCAGAATGAGGAGAACCGCGGCAACCTGGCCCTGGTCAACACCGGAGAGGTCGACGACAGCCCAATCGTCGTCGAGATCGACATCTACGACGGCGAGACGGCCACGCTGGTCAAGACCGTTACCATGGACGACGAGGCCAAAGTCATGGTCCCGGCCAAGGGTTTTCGTCAGATCAACGCCATCCTCAGCAGACACGCCCCGGGAACCACCCAGGGCTACGTTCGGATCCGCAAGGTCTCGGGCGCCAATCCCTTCCTGGCCTACGGAGTGGTCAACGACGGCGGGGCTCCCGGAGAGAGAACCGGCGACGGCGCCTATATCCCCGCCAGGGAGTAGGCCCCGCGCTACGCCAAACCTTAAGGCTAGGAATTCCTGAGCGGACCGGTGCCGGCCGTTTCCAATGGCTTGCGATCGGTTCGGGCCCACGGCGTATTGACCCCCCGCGCTGCCGCCGGGACAGCACCCCCCCTGGGAGCGCGGGCGTCCCGCCCGCATCCTGTCCCTTTGGCTACCGCTGAGCTTCAGTGCGATGCTGCAGGCAGCCACCCTGTCGGCGGGAATCGCAACGACCAGGCCGAAGCAAAACCATGGCGTCGCTGTCGGTCGATCCAAGTGGGGTAGATGACCAAGGCTGTGCCAAGTTTTGTGCGGGCGGGACGCCCGCGCTCCCAGGAAGCCTTCATCCGATGTAATCGTCACACCAAGGACGCAATATTGCAGAAGCACTTTGGTGACGCTTGTCGTTGAAAGAGATCCATCTGTCTTCTGTCTTTTGGTCTATTCGTGTCCATTCGTGGTTCGTCTTCATGAACGACCGGTCGTTTTTGTCAGAATGATCTGTACGGCCGGGCGAGGGCCCAACTAAACACGACCCTCGCTTCCTCCACTCTTCTCAAGCATTGCACTTGCGTCGCTCCTTGCACTAATCTTATGAGTGTAGCTCCCCGGCCACAAATGAGGGCCTGACGCGATGAAGCTTCAGTTGCCTAGAAACAAGTTCCTCTTTCCTGCTGTCATCCTGACCGGACTGGCGCTGTCGTCCGGTGCGTCCGGAGCTGCTCAAAGCGGGCTGCCCACCTTCAAGGTGGACGTTCTGCCGATTCTTGCCGACAATTGCCTGATGTGCCACGGACAGGAGCCGAGGCAGGGCGGGCTGGACCTGCAATCGGCGGCGGCCCTGCTCAAGGGCGGCCAATCGGGCCCGGCGATCGTGGCCGGCAGCTCCGATCGAAGCCTGATCATGGAAAAGCTGGTCAGCGGGCAGATGCCCCCCGGCGAGGCCAGGCTTCCCCCCGAGGACATCGATCGCATCCGGCGCTGGATCGAGCGCGGCGCCCCCAGGGAATACGGCTTGGACGCCGGTGGGGAAGTCGCGGCCCATTCAGGCCTTCCCGCCGTCAGCGAAAAGGACGTGCTGCCCATCTTCCAGGTGCGGTGCGTGGCCTGCCACGGCAAGCGGCTGCAAGAGGCAGGGTTGGACCTGCGGACGCGGGCCTCCAGGCTGAAGGGAGGCCGTTCCGGCCCGGCCGTCCTTCCGGGAAATCCGGACCAGAGCCCAATCATCCAAAAAATCGAGTCGGGGGAGATGCCTCCGGTGGCGCTGCAGTTGGCCAATTCGGTGCGGCCTCCCACGGCCGTCGAGCTGCAGTTGTTGCGCCGCTGGATTGCCGCGGGCGCCCCTCTCGACTCGCCGGTTTCCGCGGCCGAGGAAACCAATGGCGGTCCTGCCGTAACCGAGGAGGACCGCAAGTTCTGGTCCTTCCAGCCGCCCGTGCGCCCCTCGATTCCTGAAGTCCGGGCTCAGGAATTGGTCCGGACGCCGGTGGATGCCTTCCTGCTGGCCAGGCTGGAGGCCAGGGGGTTGAGCTTCTCGCATCCGGCCTCCCCCCTGCAGTTGTTGCGGCGGGCCTATCTGGACCTGGTGGGGATGCCCCCCTCCACCTCCGAAGTCGTAGCCTACCTGCAGGACCGGCGGCCGGATGCCTATGAGCGCATGATCGAGCGCCTGCTGAGCTCCAGTCATTACGGCGAGCGGTGGGGGCGGTACTGGCTTGATCTGGCCGGCTATTCCGACTCGGAAGGCTTCGGAGACCACGACCGCTTCCGGCCCTATGCTTGGCGCTACCGCGATTATGTGATCCGATCCTTCAACCGGGACAAGCCCTACTCGCAGTTTCTGATGGAGCAGATCGCCGGAGACGAGCTGGCAGACTACCGCAGGGAAGAGGTGACTCCGGAGTTGATCGACCGGCTGGCGGCCACCGGATTTCTTCGGACCACCCCCGATCCCACCGATGCCCCCGAGCGGGGGTTCATTGCCGAGCGCATGAACATCATCGCCGACGAGATCGAGGTCCTGACCTCGGCCGTGATGGGCCTCACCGTGAAGTGCGCCCGCTGCCACGACCACAAGTATGACCCCATCTCCCAAAGGGACTACTACCGCCTGAGCGCCATCCTTCAGACCAGCTACGACCCCTATGAATGGCTTCCTCCCAAGAAGCGAAGGATCCTGATCGGGCTGGAAAGAGAGCAGGATGAAGTGGCGGCTCACAACCGGCCCTTGAAGGCGGAGATTGGGTCCCTGGAGAAACGCCTGCTCCAGGAGGCGGCGCCTTTCGTCGACAAGTTGCAGGAAGAGCGTTTGGCCGCTCTGCCGGAGGCGCTGCGCCGGGAGCTGCGCAAGCTGGCGCATACCCCACAAGACTACGAGGGTGGGGAGCTGAACCGAAAATTTCTGGTGGTCCGGGAGCTTGCCGAGGATGAAAGCTCGGAGGTGCACCGCTATCTGGCCGGGAAGTTCAGGAAAACACTGAAGATTGGACTGGCGGACCTGAACGACCGCTTCCCCGAGTTCGCCCAAAAGTCCGATAGCCTTCGCAAGCAGTTGGACGAGGTCAAGGGCAAGCTGCGTGCAGAGCCCTATGTTCGGGCCCTCATGGATACCGGCGGCCGGCCCTCCACGACTTTCCTCCTGAAGCGGGGCGACCCCGTATCGCCCGGAGAGGCGGTCACCCCGGGCGTCCCGGCCGTCTTGACCGCCGGGTTGACCCCCTACCGGGTCCATCCCCTGAAGCTCGGCCAGGATTCCAGCGGCCGCCGCCTGGCTCTGGCGCGCTGGCTGACCCAGCCCGGACATCCGCTGACATCGCGGGTCATGGTGAACCAGGTCTGGCTCAGACACTTCGGCCGGGGACTGGTTCCCAGTCCTTCCAACTTCGGTCGATCGGGGGAGCCTCCCACCCATCCCGAACTGCTGGACTGGCTGGCCACCGAATTCGTCAGCCGGGGTTGGAGCATCAAGTCCCTGCACCGGATCATGATGACCTCCACCGCCTATCGCCAGTCCTCACGGATCGACCCGGAGGCCCTGGAGCTCGATCCCGAGAACATTCTGCTGTCTCGAATGCGGAGGGAGCGGATGGATGCCGAAGCCCTTTACGACTCCATCCTGAAGGTGACGGGACGCTTGGACTCGACGCCCTTCGGACCGGCGGAGCCGCTGGAAACCAAGCCCAGCAAAGAGGTGGTGGCCAAGGGCTCCAAGGCGGGCTTCCGCCGCAGCATCTACACCCAGCAGCGCCGCTACGATCCGGTATCCCTGCTGGAAGCCTACGACCTGCCGCGGATGACACCCAACTGCGTGGAGCGCAAGAACTCGACCGTGGCCACCCAGGTCCTGCACATGATGAACGGTTCGGCCGTGTGGGAACACTCCCGCTACATGGCAGGCAGAATCATCGACCGGGTGAGCTACGACCGCAAGAGCCAGATCGTTCAAGCCTATCTGCAAGCCCTGTCCCGAGAGCCGACCGAGTGGGAACTGGGGCGGAGCCAGGCGGCCCTGGAGCAGTTCGCCCTCCAATGGAAGTCCCGCCTTCGCGACGACCGGGGTCCGACCCCCGTCCACTGGGCCGCCCAGTGGCAGGCCCTGTCCAGTTTGTGTCATACTTTGTTGAATTCGGCCGAGTTCAGCTTCGTGGATTGAGGTCGCTGTGCTGCACCAGTCCCCTCGAAAACCGGACCCCAGTGTGAAAGCGGCATTGCCGTCCGACAGCGCCCATCTTTCGCGGCGGGAGTTGTTCGCCCGCTCGGGGTCTCTCCTGTACGGCACCGCCCTGGCCTCGATCCTGGGCAAGGAGCTGTTCCCGTCCCATCCCCTGCTGGCTTCCACCGGCCAGAGCAACGATCTGAGGCCCCGGGCTCCCCATTTCGACCCCAAGGCCAAGGCCGTCATTCACCTGTTCATGAACGGGGGCCCCAGCCAAGTGGACCTGTTCGACCCCAAGCCGCTGCTCAAGAAATATGCCGGCACCGTGCCCAACCGCGACCTGACCTCGGACATTACCTCGCCCACCCAGTCGGGAGGGCTCCTGCCCTCGCCCTACCGCTTTTCCAGGCACGGGCAGTCCGGCATGGAGCTGTCGGAGTTGCTGCCCCATCTGGCGACCCGCGTGGACGACATCGCCCTGATCCGCTCCATGTACGGGGCTCATTTCAACCACGAACCCGCCATTTTCTTCATGCAGTCGGGCCGCACCGTCTCCAGCCGCCCTTCGGTAGGCGCCTGGGTCGCCTACGGGTTGGGCACCGAGAACCAGAACCTTCCGGCCTACGTGGTGTTGGACGATCCCAAGGGGCTGCCCGTCAATGGCATTTCCAACTGGCAGTCGGCCTGGCTGCCGCCGGTGTATCAAGGCACGCGATTCCGCTCGGAGGGACCTCCCGTGCTGAATCTGGATCCCCGCCCCGAATGGCCGGCCTCTCTGGTGAAGGCCCAGCGGGCGCTGCTGCAGGACCTGGACCGAGCCCATCGCCAGCAGCGTCCTCACGAACCCTATCTGGACGGGCGGATTGCCAGCTACGAACTGGCCGCGCGCATGCAACTGGCGGCCAGCGACGCCCTGGACCTTTCCCGGGAGACCGAGCCCACCCGGGAAATGTACGGTCTCAACCGGGAGGAAACGGCCTCCTACGGAAAACGCTGCCTGATGGCCCGGCGGCTGGTGGAGCGGGGAGTTCGGTTCGTGCAGCTCTACATCGAGAGCCAGATCTGGGATGCCCACAGCAATCTGGACAAGATGTTGCGTTACAGTTGCGCCAAGACCGACCAACCCGTGGCCGCCCTGTTGAAGGATCTCAAGCAGCGCGGTCTGCTGGATTCCACCCTGGTGGTGTGGGGCGGCGAGTTCGGACGCCTGCCGCTGTCGCAGACCCAGGCCTCTGGCGTTGCCGGCCGGGACCACGGCCCCAGCGGCTTCAGTGTCTGGATGGCTGGAGGCGGCACCAAAGGCGGCACCACCTACGGAGCCACCGACGAGTTCGGACACAAGGCCGTGGAGAACCGGGTCAGCGTCCACGATTTCCACGCCACCATCCTGCACCAGCTGGGCATGAATTTCCGCGACCTGGCCTACGAGCGCCATGGCCTGCATGAGCGCCTCACCGACCAGTTTCCCGCCCGAGTCGTTTCCGAAATATTGGCCTGAGGTTCCCGGGGCTGAAGCGATCTGCCCTGGCCGCGCGCCTCAGCCTGTTGGACCGGCTCCCTCCCCACCGCATCAGCCTTCGCCTGACGGCTCGGCTTCTGCGGCTCCCCCTCAAGGGCGAAGCCCGCAGTCGAGCCGGAGGGGGGCCAAACGCGGCGCCCCGTGAGTGAATGTCAGTGAATCGAGCGGAGCCGCGTAGGCGGCGACTACAATAGAAAACTTGTAACTGGTCATTATAATAGACTTAATGTGGTTTGTCCTGTTGTAATCCCCTCATTATATCCCTCTAATTGAACAGGAATCTACTGGACTATTCAGGACGTTGCTGGACAGGTCTTACGATGTTTCAACCCCCGAGACTCTTCGTCCGAGACCGTCGAGCGGGGTGGTAGGCTGCCCGGGCTTCGGATCGGAGATATCGGGTTGTGAGCATCCTCCAGCCTTGCCCTTCTCGGCCTCTGGGCCATTTGTGGTCGGCTGTTCTTCGAGGGACTCATCGATGTGGGTGCGCAGCCAGGAGACGACGTTGAGGTGCCGCTCGGTGCGGAGGAGTTGGAGACCTTGACGGGTTTCGGGAGAGACGGGGATATGAAGTGGAACATGGTGCAACAAAAAGACACATAACAACACATAGAGCGACAAACAGGTTACAAAGCTACACAAAGCCACACGGAGTAGACACTCATCCTCCATGAGCGCGAAAGCGCGCCCGGAGGCCTTCCCGCCAGGGATCACTGTGGAGGGAGCGACCCCCGCCGGGGCGGGGAGATGGTGAATTTTGGCGTGCACCATCTCCCCCTGCCCGGTGGCGCACCAGCGCCAAAAAACCGGGGGTCGCTCCCTCCACTTCCTCCCCGTCCCGTGCGGCGCCACGACGCGCCGGGCGAGGCGCGGACAACCCAAGCCGGCGCCGCACTACGCTTTACCGCAGAGGATTCGGGGAATCCGTGCCAACCCGCTTCCAATGCGGATTCCCGGGCACAGCCTGGACCACAACGGCGAGGGCTTTGCCCTCTGATAGTGCAGATTTGTAGTTGTCGAAATCGTGCACCACCTGCATGCGCCACCCCCCGGTCTGAAAGGGGGACACCCATACGACGGCACGTCCTTGACCCCCGGAGGCGGAAATCGTCGATCATTTTGCTCCGGCCGAGACCGGCGTTTCCTAGCCCGCCTAGTCGATCTTGTCCACGACCGCGTCGAGGCCGCCATGGCGTGCGACGGTGTCCCAATCGCCATCAGCGATGGCTTGCCGCAACCCCGCCGCTTCTGGTGTGGCCGCTGCCGGGTCTCGGGCCGTCCAGGCCTGGAGAACGCGCTGGGAGCGGTCGAGATGGTGCCGGTCCCACTCACCCGTTCGACCCTCTCATACACTCGGACTCCTCATGTTTTCAGTCGATGAGCCGCACAGTCTGAGCATGCCGCCACTTTGTCAGGTCTTCCCGAAGGGGCGCACTCCTGTATGGTTGCCGTCCCTCTAATCGGTCTTCTGATTGAGCTTTACTGTCGGGTGTCGGCGGGGGCTTAAGCTCGGTAGTCTTCGCTCTTTTTTGTGCCTGTGGAAAACAAACCGGTTCCCGCGCGCGCGTATAAGGGGGGGGGAATGGGAACTGGTTTGTTTTCCACAGGCTAAGCTATTGTATTTATTGAGAAAAACCGGTTCCCGTTTCTTTCTGAGTTTTGGGAACCGGTTTTGGGAGGCTTTTCTACGCTTTTAGTTCGCTTCTGATTTCCGTCTTCGGCAAGGCTCCACAGCACCTTCTTTTTGCCCTTCCTGCGCCGGATCAGACGGCCTTCCTCCCCCATCACATTCAAGATGTCGGCGATGGTGTCGTATTGGATCTCGATGTTGTCTCGTAGCTCCCGGGTCCTGGACGTGAACCCCTCTACTGGACCGACTTCGGGGTCCATTTCAGTGTGACATTCCTGCAGGCAGTGATTTGGGATACTTTGCAAGAGGAAGAGAGGTGCCTTCCACGATCGGACCATCAGAAGGTAATTATCAAGTGGCGGCAGATCGTTTTGTCGCTCTCCGTTCCTGCTTCAATCCACTTGCCTTTAACCATTGCTCATACTTCTGATAAGATCCCGGAGGTCTCTGAAATCCCAAGTACCCCAGGTCGTCGGACCCCAAAAAGTCGCAGCACAGGGCAACTGTGCGCGTTGTTTTCGCACAGATCGGAATGAAAACCCCGGATGGCCCACAACGAGCGAAGGGCTGCGCCCTCTGAGAGATCCTGAATCGCCCGGGAATCGTTTTGGGGGTATTGGGGCACGCCCGAGGCCGGGAAAGCGCAGCCTGCCTGGCAAAGCTCAAGGATTTACAGGGAATCTGGTGGTGGGTCGAAGTCCAACAGCGGTCCCTGGAACACCACAAGCGGACTGAAAACAAACTGGGTGAGCGTCTACATGTTGTGGATTTCAGGAGGTCCGGGCCGCGGCGGCCGGTAAGTCCTTTGGAATGAGTGTCGGCAACGTCCGATAATAGGGGGATATGTCAACTTTCGAGAGATGGGAGGGCCTGATGGGAACCATGAGAAACCGAAACCACTTCATCGGGAAGTTGCCGCGTTTATTGATCGTCTTAGGAGTTCTGACTATGTTTCAACCCCCAACCGCCGAAGCCCAGGATGGCAACGAAGATATTGATCAGAGCCGGAAGGCGGCTGAGCGGGGGGGCGCCGAAGCTCAATTCCGCTTAGGCCAGATGTACGACCAAGGGAATGGAGTGCCCCAAGATTACGGTGAAGCTGCGAAGTGGTACCGGAAGGCCGCCGAGCGGGGACACGCTAGGGCCCAAACCAACCTGGGACTCATGTACGCCAGTGGCGATGGAGTATCTGAGAGTGCTGCCGAGGCTGCGAAATGGTTACGGAAGGCTGCCGAACAGGGATACACCTTGGCACAGATCAGTCTGGGCTCCAGGTACGCCAGAGGGGAGGGGGTAGCAAAGGACTACAGCGAAGCTGCAAAGTGGTACCGGGAGGCGGCGGAGCAAGGAGATGCTACGGCTCAACGCGGGCTTGGTGCCCTATACGCCAAAGGCCAGGGAGTACGGAAGGACGACCGAAAAGCGGTGAAGTGGTACCGGCTAGCGGCTGAGCAGGGAGACGCCAACGCTCAGTTCAACTTAGGCCGGATGTACGACCAAGGGAATGGAGTGTCCCAAGATTACAGTGAAGCTGCGAAGTGGTACCAGAAGGCGGCCGAGCAGGGAGAGGCTGAGGCCCAATATATCCTTGGCCAACTTTACGACCAGGGAGAGGGAGTGACCCAAGACTACAGTGAAGCGGCGAAGTGGTACGGGAGAGCTGCCGGCCAAGGGAACGCCAATGCTCAACTTGTGCTTGGTGTCATGTACATCCTTGGTGACGGAGTGCCAAAGGACGAAGTAAAAGCTTATGCCTGGTTGAATCTTGCCGCTGCCCAGAGTGCCGAGGACGCTGTCAAGTACAAAGATCGGCTCAGACCGAAAATGACTGCTGAGCAAGTAGCCGAAGCTGAGAAACTCGCCGCCGAGCTCAGGGAGCGCATCGAAGCGTCAGAATCGGAGTAACTGCCGCTACGTCCGATAATATGGGGATATGTCAACTTCTACGCGCCGATGACGAGGACGTGCAGTACCTGGCCGGCCACGCCAACCCCGGGACCACCCAGCGGCTATGACCGTCGGCGGGTTACACCGATGGCCATCCCTGTTAGAGTCTGCAGGGGTAGCGCAATAGGCTTGTGGCCTGATCCTCAGTTAGAGAAAATCTACGATTGAATCAGAATCGTCAAGTGGTGGAAGGAAAGATAGCATGCAAGGAGTGATCGTAATCGTCTGGTTGTATGTTCTTACCGCTCCGCTCCTGAGCGGGCAAGCTTCGAATTGCGGGCAGTGGAACACGAAGGACTATTTTCGGAGCGCGACGGGTGAGGATGTGACCGAGTGTCTGTCGGCCAGCGCAGATCCCATGGCACGGGACGAAGCGGGCGTCATGCCTCTGCATTGGACGGCTGCCCTCACCAAGGATCCCTCTGTCGTCGAAGTCCTGCTGAAAGCCGGGGCTGACCCTAGAGCGGAAGATGGCAAGAAGAATACGCCCTTGCATTTGGCGGCCGGGTACAACGAAGACCCAGCCGTAGTCAAGCTGTTGCTGGCAGCCGGGGCCAATCTCAAAGCGAGAGATCAACGCAGGTCGATGCCTCTGCATCTCGCAGCGGGGTACAACGAGAACCCGGCGGTCGTCGAAGCCTTGCTGGTGGCCGGAGCCGATGTGAACGCACGGGCAGAGGGGAATACCGTGGCACTGCATTGGGCAATTGAACAAAACCAGAACCCGGCGGTTCTCGAAGTGCTGCTGAAGGCCGGCGCGGACCTGGAGGTGCGTGCCGCTATAGGTTTTACGCCCTTACATTTGGCGGCCAGAATCAACGGCGATCCGTCAGTGGTAAAGGCGCTGCTGGAGGCCGGAGCCGATCTGGACGCACGAACTACTGAGGGAAAGCGTTCGGCCCTCGATTTGGCTGCCTCACACAATGAGCATCTAGCGGTGATTGAAGTCCTCTTGAAGGCCGGAGCAGACCCAAGGGCTCATTCTTTCGGAAGGAATACTCCCCTCCATTGGGCGGCAGCCAGCAACAAAAACCCGGCAGTGATTGAAGTTCTGCTGAGTGCCGGCGCTGACCCAGGGGCACGGGCTGAGGGGAATATTACGCCCTTTCAACTGGCCGCGGAAATCAACCAGAACCCAGCGGTGATCGAAGTGCTCTTGAAAGCCGGGGCCCATCTGGAGGCGCGGAATGATTGGGGCAACACGCCCTTGCATCGGGCGGCGGAACACAACCAAAATCCTGCTGTCCTCAAAGCCTTGCTGGCTGCAGGTGCCGATTCGGGTGCGACCAACGAAGACGGACACACACCCTCGCATTTGGCGACCGAACGCAACAAGAATCCGGCAGTTGGCCAGATCTTGAAGAAGGATGCCGATGCCAAACAGACGTGCTCTGGCAAGCCGAAGAACAGCGCCTGCTGGATGGAGCTAGCCAGTCATCCCCGCTGCTTTGTGTGGAATTCTCATTTCCAGCCGGACGAGACGGTGACTTGGTCTGGCCACTGTTCTGGGAAGCGGGCACAAGGGAAGGGAACACTGAAGTGGGTCTGGGATGGCGGCAAGAAAATAGCGAAAAGCACAGGATTCCTCAAAGATGGCCAGATGCACGGCAATTGGGTCCTGCACTCCCCGGGCGGACACGTTGAGGAAGGCAGGTTCGTGCACGGGAGGAAACATGGAAAATGGGTCTTTCGGCTTCCGAATGGGAAAGTCTTGGTGGGACCCATGGTAGACGGCCAAATGCACGGCAAGTGGGTTGTGCGTTTCCCGAGCGGGACCGTATCAGAGGGTACCTATCTGGATGGCAAGAGGCATGGTCAATGGGTCCTGCGCTTTAGCGATGGCGGTGTAGAGGCAGGCCCTTATGTAAACGGCAAGCGGCATGGCAGGTGGGTTGCGCGCGACCCCAGGGGGCACGTACACGAAGGTCCCTTTGTGAACGACAGGAGGCACGGCAAGTGGATCTTTACGTCTTTCGGACGGCACAATCAGCGAGCAACTCTATGAGAATGATAAGAGGGTGAAATAAATTGGCCAGAGATTGAATGGGGACAGAAGCATCGTAGCGGGGGCGCTGTACGCGATCGCGACCGGTAGTTTTTCCACTCAGTGTGGATTGAGGTGAGACTACGGGAACTCTGTGCGTCCTGTGACCGGCTGGCCTCATGGGTGCGGGCAACTGCCAGTACCCACCAACCCTGCGGTACCGAGCCCACAAATTACCTAGTACTTCCGATAAAGCATATTTGAGCAGGGCGTATAGGGGTGTCTGGTGGGAATCATGACCAACCGCAAAGTCCGCCGCGGGAAGATGGTCCGTCTTCAGCCATTCGGGAATACTGGTCACGGTCCTGTTCCCCGCAGACGCCGGGATGAATCGGAGCAAGAAACAGGCTCACCCAATGACCGTGGAATGGTCGACGACTTCCGCCTCTGGGGGTCAAGCAGATGCCGCCGTATAGGTGAATACTCTACAGAGACCGGGTTACTCACCTGGATGGTGCACACTATTGACAACCACAACGCTTCTCTCAGAGGGCGGAGTCCTCGCCGTTGTGGTTGGAGACTTTCACGAAACGCTCCATCAGAAGCGGGACAACACCGATTGCCCGCTTCTGATGCGACAAAGCGAAGCGAGGCTGCGCCTCGCGCGTTCCGCCTCGCACGGCGCGGTGGCGCGCCGTGCGAGGCGGGGGACACGCAGCGCGGCGCAACGCTCAGTGCCGGGGAGCCAGCCTACCCAATGTAATACATTGGGGCTGGCGAGGGGCTCCGGCCCCTTCGAACCCCCGACCGGGGGAACTCCCCCCTGCCCCCCATCATCCCCGCCGCTCCCTTCTCCCTCTCCCGGGAACTTCGAGCCTGACTCTCACCCTGGCTTGCCCCGGGCAACCGATCCCTTGGGCCAGGTAACGCGCCCAGTCGTCCATCAGGACACGTCGGCGCTCGAACAGGTCCGAGCGAGCATAGGCCGCCTCGACCCGGTTCCGGACCACATGCGCCAGGGCCGCCTCGATCACCTCCCGGGGATGATCCGTCTCTTCGGCCGCCCAGTCCCGGAAGCTGGAGCGGAACCCGTGCGGCACTGCCGTAATCCCAAAGCTCGTGGACCAGCCACCGTAGCTGCTTGTCATTGAGCGGCTTCCTGACCTACGGCCGCTGGGGCCGCTCCGGTCGCCCTACGGGCTCCCTTCGCGCCCCCAGCGTCTCCATTTCTTCCTCTGGACATAGCGTGATCCTCCTCTCCTGTAGCTTCTTATACAGGTTCTCAAATCACTGTCCAAAGAAACCGTGGGGCGGGGGAGGCCGCAACAGGATTGAAACTGCGTGTTTACGGCAGCAGAATCGGTCGATCCAGCATGCCGCGTTTGGTCTGTGCAAGAAACCTGGGGCGGTACAAGTTCTCACGGTCAGAAATATACGTTAGAATCGCCGTTCGGCTGTCTACTCTCGTCTTCTAGAGTAATCATGAACCTGAAGAATCTGTTTATCACCGACACTGCGGATTTCGAGTCTAGACGCCTGGAGGTCGACAGGTCGTTCTACTGCAATGCGACGCTTCCCGACCAGGTATTTCGTGAGGATTTCAAGTTTTTCGCTTTTGCAAACTGGGAAGCAATGTTCGGTGCCGGATTCTGGCCTGTGATCCAAGAACTGGCCGAAGTGTCCGATGATGATTCCGTGCTGATCGGTGTATTTGATGCAGACCCTTCAACCTTTTGGAGGAAACATTTTGGTCACTACGGCTGGGCGAATATTCCGGTTTCAATATCGACCTGTGAATTTTCGGAGCTGCTCAACGAAGATCCAACTGAAGAGTCTCCTCCAGGCGGACTACAGTTGTATGGGCATAAAGTAATCTTGGTTCCTCAGTCAGCCAAATGGGCCATTTGGGGCGAACGACGTTGGGAAACCTGGGTGGTCGGTTTTCAGGACGATATCCCGACGAGGTCTTTGCATGGGATCCGATGGGCCGTGGACATCAACTTAACCCTTTGCTTTCACTATGACACCGTCTCCTCTGATTTCAGGGAGAAATTTTGGTCACATTATGGCAATTCAGATTTGGAAGATCGTCCATTACAGCTGGTGATTGGTGGAATCGACCTTGTGAAGGGGAGAGTCCACGGTGCCGGCGTGGCGATGACTAACGTAATGAAAGAGCTTGACGCCGAACTTGACCGCACAAGGTTTTTGGATGATGCTCCGTTCAAGGTAATACGTTTGGCGATACGCTTCGGCACCCAATGGGGCGAACCTGATTTGACTGGGATCAACGAGCGCTATGCGGAACTCGAAGCCCGGATCGAGCTACCGATGTCTGAAGTCCAAAACCTGGACAATCAACGTCTACCGCCGGCGGTCTTGCTCCCCACCACACCCCTGGAACACGTGGTAAAAAAAGCAACGCTTCAAGTTCTGGTCGCGGTTGCTCAAGAATACAAATTAGACGGAGGCATCTGGGAAGAAAAATTAGCCTCTTTTCCACCATCTCCGCCATCCCCTGAACGTCGTTCACCTGCCAAAGCGAGGCGTTGGCGGGATTACCTCTGGATTCTAGTTCTCGTTGTCTTGTACTGCATCGTGAAGTGGTACACGTGGTAACTTCCGGATTTTCGTTGTATCTGGCCGCTAAGTGCAAAGGCTCGTCCGAGCGAGAAAACCTGCTCCGCACATTCGGCTTGGCTCCGTCCTTAAGGTAGTCGGCCACATCCGCCCGCGGTACGTCCTGGGAAAGCAGGTCGGTCACCACCGAGACGCGAGACGCCAGCGTGTAGAAGTTAACATATCCGAATATTTTCGGAAGTTGCGGGGGGCTTACTGAGATTGTGACGCTTCGATGCGCTCCCTGAGCTTGGCGGTGAGTTTCTGAGCTTCGGCCACTTGCTCGGGGGTTATTGCCGACTTGAGTATGTCCTTGCCTTCGACGGCCATCTCTTCTCCCTGGGCGGCGGCAAGACTCCACCAACCGTAGACTTTTACCCAATCCTTCGGCACACCCTTGCCTTGGGCATACATGAAGCCCAAGTGGAGTTGAGCGTCGGTCCTTCCCTGCTCAGCCGCCCTTTGGTACCATTTCACCGCCTCGCCGTCGTTCTTTGGGACGCCCTCACCATTTTCGTATCCGAACCCCAGATTGAATTGAGCTTCGGCATGCCCCTGCTCGGCCGCTTTCCGATACCACTTCGCTGCCTCTCGGTCATCCTTCGGCACGCCCTCACCCTTGGCGAACATGAGCCCCAGATTGAATTGAGCATTGGCGTGCCCTTGGTCCGCCGACAACCGATACCACCTCAAGGCCTCTCCGAAGTCCTGGGAACACCCTTACCAGTCACGTATATGAAACCCGGCTCGTTTTGTGCCTCAGCATCTCCTTGCTCTGCAGCCTTGCGCAGTTGCTCGATGCCTTGGTTTTCAGGGCAAGCATTTCGGCCGGTCATGATTCCCATCAGACCCTACACGTCACTCTCAGAAGTTGACATATCCGAATATTATCGGAAGTGGGAGGGTGATTGTGGGCTCGTTTCTGAACATCCGCCGGGCGCGGATAGCCCGGCTTGCAGGAACATCTACTTTGCCGGCGGCACCCGGCTCGCCGGTGGTGAACCGGCAGCACCTCTGCCAGGCGATTCGAACCGTGCCTCATTTAGACGCTGATAGGCGTCAGATCCCTTTAACGCCTCATTGCCTTGAGCGAGATCCCTAGGGGTCTTGCCCGCGGCGTTGCGCGCCATCGGATCGGCCCCAGCTGCCAGCAGCGCCTCGATCACCGCAGGATTCCCATTGCGTGCGGCCGCCCAATGCAGAGGCGTCCATTTGCCTTTACTCCGCGCCATCGGGTCGGCGCCGGCCTTCAGCAAGGCCTCGATCACCGCAGGATTCTTGTTGTACCGGGCCGCCCAATGCAGGGGCGTCGCTTTGCCTTCACTCCGCGCCATCGGATCGGCCCCAGCTGCCAGCAGCGCCTCGATCACCGCAGGATTCTCGTTGTCCCCGGCCGCATCATGCAGGGGCGTCCGTTTGTTGTCATCCCGCGCCTTCGGGTCTGCGCCGGCCTTCAGCAAGGCCTCGATCACCGCAGGATTCTCGTTGTTCCTGGCCGCACCATGCAGGGGCGTCCGTTTGTTGTCATTCCGCGCCTTCGGGTCTGCGCCGGCCTTCAGCAAGGCCTCGATCACCGCAGGATTCCCATTGCGTGCGGCCGCAAAATGCAGGGGCGTCGCCTTGCTTCCACTCCGCTCCATCGGGTCGGCCCCAGCCTTCATCAGCACCTCGATCACCGCAGGATTCTCGTTGTCCCTGGCCGCCCAATGCAGGGGCGTCCATTTATTTTCATCCCGCGCCTTCGGGTCTGTGCCGGCCTTCAGCAAGGCCTCGATCACCGCAGGATTCTCGTTGTCCACGGCCGCGTAATGCAGGGGCGTCCATTTGCTTTTACTCCGCGCCATCGGGTCGGCGTCGGCCTTGAGCAAGGCCTCGATCACCGCAGGATTCTTGTTGAACCTGGCCGCCCAATGCAGGGGCGATTCTTCCCACTTGTCCAAAGCCATCGAGCTAGCTCCACCCCTGAGCAGTGTTTCGATCGCCCGCAGGTCTTCGTTGAGCACGACTGCCAAATGCAGCGGCGTCCATTTCACATCAGTCGGGTCCGCCCCAGCCGCCAGCAGCGCCTCAATCACCGCAGGATTCTCGTTGTTCCTGGCCGCGTAATACAGCGGTGTGTGACCCGGATTGTCCCGTGCCATGGGGTCGGCGCCGGCCTTCATCAGCACCTCGATCACCGCCAGATTCTCGTTGGACTCGGCCGCCCAATGCAGGGGCGTGCTGTTGAACCTATTCAACGCCTGCGCGTCGGCACCAGCCTTGAGCAAGGCCTCGATCACCGCCGGATTCTGGTTGTACCGGGCCGCAAAATGTAGGGGCGTGTAGGCGTATTCACCCAACGCCTGCACGTCGGCCCCGGCCACCAAGCAAGCGGTCACATCCTCAACCGTTGCTGTCTTGAAATACTCGTCCGTATTCCACTGCTTGCAATCCGCAGCTTGCGCACTCACCAGCGGAGCGGTCAGAACCCCCAACCAGCCTGCAACCAAAACCCTCCCAATTATTCCTCTGGTCATCCTGACATCCCCTAAGTCCGTGAGTTTTCCCGGGTGGCTGGCAACGTCGGCAACCCCCTTGATGAAGTTGTCCCAGTCAATGGAGTCCAGGTCTCGCCGGCGCAGGGTTTCGGCCTGCTGCCTGGCCTAAGTGTAAGGATCCTCGTGGTAGAGACCCTGGCGCTCCATCTCCCGCTCGAAAGTTTACATATCCTCATATTATCGGAAGTTGCCTTCGCTCATTCTAACAGACTCAGCGACGGACGCGGTCCGGACCTCCCCGTTGCCGGATTCCCCGTATATCCTTGAGCTTTGTTGGGCAGGCTGCGTTTTCCCGGCCACTGGCGTGCCCCAGATACCCTCGAAACAATTCCTGGGCGATTCTGTATCTCTCAGAGGGCGCGCCGTTGCTCGTTGTGGGCCATCCGGGGATTTCGTCCGGATCCGCCCGAAAACAACGCACACAGTTGCGCTGTGCTGCATCTTCTCAGGGTCCGACGACCCTTATTACCAGGGATTTCAGAGGTCTCCGGGATCTTATCAGAAGTATGAGCAATGGTTTCAGATTAACGGTTTGAAGCAGGAAAGGAGAGCAACGATTGCCGCCTCCGCGGGTCAAGCAGATGCCGTCGTATGGGTGAAACGGCTACAACGTAGCGATGTTCACCCAGCCGTTTCATGATTTCCACACCCACAACGCCTTTCTCTCAGAGGGCGGAGTCCTCGCCGTTGTGGTTGGCGACTTTCCCGAAACGCCGCATCAGACGCGGGACAACAAGGATTTCCCGCGTCGGCTGCGACAGGCGTTGCGAGGCTGCGCCCCGCGTGTACCCCCCTCGCCCGTCGCGGCGGCGCGCCGCACGAGAGGGGAGAAAGTGGTGAGAGCGACCCCCGCTTTTTCGCCGCTGGTGCGCCACGAGGAAGGGCAAAGGTGGCGGCCCATTGCCCCCCGTGCGGGGAGGTCGCTCTCACCACCGTGATCCCTGCGGGAAGGCCGAAATGAAGACATGGAACCAAGTCATTCCAGTCAACCTGGCCTTGACGGCCGTGGGCCTTCGGGTGTGGCTCGATCCCTGGCGCGCTTTGGGAGAAGTTCCCCTACTTGACTTGGTTCACGCCACCGATCCCTTGGGCCTAACTACTCTCAGGCTTCCAGATCCTCCCCCGACCCCTGGGTCAGGTAACGCGCCCAGTCGTCCATCAGGACACGCCTGCGGTCGAACAGGTCCGAGCGGGCATAGGCTGCCTCGACCCGGTTGCGGACCACATGCGCCAGGGCCGCCTCGATCACCTCCCGGGGATGATCGGTCTCCTCAGCCGCCCAGTCCCGGAAGCTGGAGCGGAACCCGTGCGGCACCGCTGCAATCCCCTGCTCGCGGACCAGCCACCGCAGCTGCTTGTCATTGAGCGGATTCCCTTGCCCACGGGTGAACACCAGAGGACCGGCTCCCTCATCCAGTGCCTGCACTGCCTTGAGAATCTCCAGGGCACGGCCACACAGCGGCACCCGGTGCTGGCGGTTGGCCTTCATCCGCCTGGCCGGGACGGTCCAGACACCAGCGTCCCGATCGATCTCCTCCCACTCGGCCCAGCGCACCTCACTCCACCTGGCCGCCGTCAACACCAGGAATTCGAAGGCCAGCTTGGCCACCTCCGGCGCCGTCGCTGCCTGCACCGTCCGGATCGCCGCAGCTACTTCTCGATGGGGCAAAGCCCGCATGTGCTCGGTAACATCCTGTTGGAGACCCAGGACCGGACCGATCCTGTCGCAGGGGTTGTCGATCCTGTACTCCATGGCTACGGCCCATTCCAGGACCGCACGCAGGCGCTGGCGCACCCGCCGGGCGCTGGAGGCCTTCCGGTGCCAGATAGGGGTGAGGATCTCCAGCACGTCGGCGCTCGTGAGCTCGGAGACCGGCATCTTGCCGATGCGCGGGAAGGCGAACCGCCGCAGGCTGGACAGCCACTCGCGATGGTGACGTCGGCCGCGCCAGCCGCCCCGCTTCTGTTCCAGCACACGCGAGG
Source organism: Candidatus Versatilivorator sp. (assembly GCA_965262635.1). Lineage (GTDB taxonomy): Bacteria > Acidobacteriota > Terriglobia > Versatilivoradales > Versatilivoraceae > Versatilivorator. The sequence continues at coordinate 186,843 of OZ253547.1, forward strand.
CGGCTTGGGCGAAGGTGGGGATGCCCTCGGCGCGGCGCTTCTCGGCAAGCGGGTCCCTGCCCTCACGAGCGAGCTTGCGGTTGGCCTGCGCCTTCTCGCGCGCCTCGGCCAAGGGGACCAGGGCGAGGCTGCCGAGTCCGAGCTCACGTCGGCGGCCACGGACGACGAGGCGTTGAATCCAGCTGCGTGTTCCGCTGGGCTGGACGAAGAGGTACAATCCGTTTCCATCGGCGTATCTTCCGGGCGGAGCGGAGCGCAGGAAGGCAGCCGAAAGGGCGTTGCTGGGGTGGCGGCCGGTGGGCTTGGTCTTAGGTCGGACAGGGGTGAAGGTCTTTACAACATCCATCCCCCCATTATATGAGGGATGGCACTGGATTGCAAAGGATGTTCGTAGCAAATCCAGCCACAGCGAAACTCATATAACGGACTGATAAAAAACACAGTTATAGACTCTACTGGACGGCGGTAGACATCACTGGAATTTGAATTGCCGTTGCGGAGGCGACAGCAGGCAGACGATCGCGAGCGGCCGTCGTTTTGGAATGGCAATGGGTACCAGGACTTAGCCATTATTCCTCCAATTTCTCCTTGCTCAACCCGTGTCCAGGCCCCCGCGCCTCCCGGCGACACGATCCATCACGTAGAAGGGCGCGTAGGCTGCCGCGAAGAAGAGCCAGGCCAGACCCGCCACTAACAGCATGTACCAGGGCCAGGAACCCAAATAGTCCAGCAGGCTGGCTCCAGCCGGTTTGTAGCGCATATAGACGTAGTTGGTGTCGATCAGATAGTTGAGGGGGAGGATCAGCACAAAGCAGAAGATGGCGGTGATGACGTAGACTCGCACCATCGAGCGTGGTGACGGTCGAAAACGGAAGACCAGAGTCCCATAGAGCGCTCCCAGGATGATGAGTCCATGGGTGAAAAAGTAGCTCAGGTAAAGGGGATGGGGAAAGGGCTCCTCCAGATCGGGCGTGAGGATGGCTTGCAGGGTGCCGCTGAATCCCCAGAAGTAGGTCAGCTCGTAGGCCAGGCGGCTACGCCAGAGCATCAGGACCGCCGTCGCCATGATGGCGGTGCTGCACAAGTGAAACGGCAGCACATCGGCGAAACGGTGATCGTAGACCGTAACCCTGATCCAGGCTTTGACGACTTCGTGAGCCACCACAAAGATGCCCAGCCCCACCGCCACCTGGATTCCCTGGCGCTCGGAGCAGTTGCGGCGCACCCACAGGGGCAGGAGCACGCTGACCCCCATCACCACGGCCACGGTCAGCAGATGGGCAGGACTGAAGAGAACGAAGTTCACGGTGAAAACGGGGTCACGGGCCGTTGGCTATGAGCTTTAATTGAAACGACTCTGAGTTCGGGTGACGAAAAACCAGTTGAAGGGTTGCCCACGAAGGATACGAAGTTACACCCTACGATTCCGACGTCTGGTCTCGGCGTCGAGCACGGGTAGATTTCTGATTAACATCGATGCACAGGATATACAGGATTATTTGTTGATGTTCTGGTCTGGGTGCTCGGGAACGAGAGTGTTCACCCCCTTGAGTTCGACCATTACCTTTTCTTGAACAACGATTCCCAAAAACCGCTCCCAAGCTTTTGGATCACTTCGCACGCGCACACGATCAGCGAGTAGGCCAGCTTCCTGTGCAGCAGCTTCTCGTCCTGTTAATCCTGTCTATCGATGTTCCCTAATGCAACATACCGGTTTAACGGAACATGTTCCTGCTCCAGATAGGCCATGAACTTCCGTTGTTTCACTCTCGTATGATCCGCACGGCAGGGCGGCGGCCCGACTTGCCAGAATCAAGCCGGCGGCTTAGGGCTCCGCCGGCTTCGGCAGCGCTCCCAATGGACCAGAATTCTCCGAAATTTGCAAGGGCTTCCGGCCGGGGCGAGCGGCTTGGCGCCGGCCGGGGCCGCAACAGGCTCCGCCGAGCGGCGGTTCGTGGTAGGATTCGGAGTCTGCAAGGCAGCGGGGCGGCCTGAGATTTTCTTGGACCGGGAGGAGATTCCATGAAGGAAGAGGGGAAGGTGGCCATTGTGACCGGAGCCGGAACCGGGATCGGCAGAGGCGCTTCATTGAGCCTGTTGGAGGAGGGCTACCGGGTGGTCCTGGCCGGCCGTCGCCGGGAGCCCTTGGAGGCCCTGGCAGCCCAGGCCGGCTCCTCGCCCGAACGGACCCTGGTGGTGCCCACCGACGTGGGGTCGGCTGCCTCTGTCCGCGCCCTGTTCGACCGAACCCGGGAGAGATTCGGCCGGCTCGACCTGCTCTTCAACAACGCGGGGATCGGAGCCGCGCCGAAACCCCTGGAAGATCTGAGCCTGGAAGAGTGGCAAGCGGTGGTGGATACCAACCTGACCGGCACCTTCCTCTGCACCCAGCAGGCCTTTGCCATCATGAAGAGCCAGACGCCCCGGGGCGGGCGCATCATCAACAACGGCTCCATCTCGGCCCACGTGCCTCGACCCAACTCGGCTCCCTACACGGCCACCAAGCACGCCATCACCGGTCTGACCCGCTCCACCTCGCTGGATGGGCGCAAGTATGATATCGCCTGCAGCCAGATCGACATCGGCAACGCGGCCACGCCCATGACGGCCAAGGCCAAAGACGGCGTGCCCCAGGCCCACGGCGCCGTCATGGTGGAGCCCACCATGGATGCCGACCACGTGGCCCGGGCCGTGGTCTACATCGCCAATCTGCCGCTGGATGCCAACGTGCAGTTCATGACCGTGATGGCCACCAAGATGCCCTATATCGGCAGAGGGTGAGGGGCAGGAGACGACACGACATCGAGGCGGTGCAGGCCAAGGTCGCGGCCAATGGCGGCAGGACCCTGACGCCCAAGACCGACATCGGGGAATACGGTTTCTACGCCTACTTCGAAGACAGCGAGGGAAACCGCGTGGGCGTGCACTCGGCGGCCTGACCAGAGAGGCCGGTCCCTGAGAGCGGCTGAAGAAGGTCCGACCCATTGAATCGCAGCCGCCGCACCCGCGGCCGGCCCGAAAACGTTGAATCCGAGAAAACCCCGGCAGGAGACATCAAGTCAGGAGGAAGCCTGTGGAACGTCCAACCGATCGAGAACTGATTGCAGAGCTGCGGAAGTTCGATACTCCGTCCATCACCAACGTGGTGGCAACCTATCCCGGCCATCCCCTCTGCCTGGGACTCTACAATCCCTGGACCGAGAACTGGTACACGGATCAATCCATCCGCTGCATGTTTCCGGAGCTGGGCCCAACCGTCGGCTATGCGGTCACCTGCGTCCACGGGATGCCCGATCCCAGCTACGACTGCCTGACCCTGGCCGATCTGCTCGAAGCCCTGGGCAAGTCCCGGCAACCCACCATCCTGGCTTTCCAGCAGAAGTTCCCCCCGGAAGTGGCCGGCAAGGTAGGGCTGGCCGGAGGCGTCCTGACCACCACTCTCAAGGCGGTCGGGTGCGTGGGGGCCATCTCCAACGGTCCCTCCCGCGACATTGATGAAATCCGTCCCATGAAGTTCCAGTATCTGCTCAGCGGAACCACGCCCGGCCACGGGGCCATGTCCATTCGGGCCATCAACGTACCGGTATCGGTAGCGGGAATGGACGTTGCTCCGGGGGAGATCATCCACATGGACGAAAATGGAGCCTGCAAGTTTCCCGCGGACCGACTGGAAGCCGTTGTGAACAACGTCCGGGCACTGCAACAGGAGGAAGCCACCCGCATGGACCTCCTGAACCAGGCCAGGACGGCCGACGACGTCATGGCTATCCTGAGGCAGAACCCCTACGGCGGGACCAAGGCCGGATCCTCCGGCGTTTCGAAGGGGTGACCGATTCGGTCGAGGGCCGATCGGAGGAAGCAGCGGCTCCGGCGCAGACTCGGAACCCATTGCCGCTGGTGGATTCCGGCCGGAGCCGGAAGAAGGAATCCATGGATGCATTGGAACAACTTGGCCTGGGGCTGGGGGGACTGCCTCTGCTGAGCCGGGCGCGAACGCGTTCGGTATCCCCGGAGAATCCCGGCGGGGAGAAGGGGCGGGGCGGGATGGCGGTGCCCGATCCCGGGACGCTGCCCTTCAGCGCCGCGGCCAGCGACCTGGGACAGGGATGGAAAGTCAGCCCCTTCTACAAGGTAAAACCCGGCGAGACGCGGACCCTCATGGACGTCGACGGGCCCGGCCTGATCCAGCACATCTGGCTGGTAGCCGATCCCGCCAAGGGACGCTCCCACGTCCTGCGCTTCTACTGGGACGGGGAGGAGACCCCCTCCATCGAGACCCCCGTCTCCGACTTCTTCGCCGTGGGCCACAACCGGTTCGCCCGGGTCAACTCCCTGGCCGTGACCGTCAACCCCAAGTCGGCCTTCAACTGTTACTGGCCCATGCCCTTCCGCCGCCGGGCCAGGATCAGCTTCACCAACGAAGACCAGGAAGAACTTGGGCTTCTCACCTACCAGATCACTTATGCCGAGACCGAGGTCCCGGACGATGCCGGGTATCTTCACGCCCAGTGGCGGCGGGCCGTCACCGACCGCGCCCATCCCGAAACCGTCATCGTTGAGGGCATCCGGGGGCAGGGCAAGTACGCCGGGACCTTCCTGGCCTGGACGCAGCTGTCCGACGGCTGGTTCGGGGAAGGGGAGATCAAGTTCTTCATCGATGGGGACGGGGAGTTCCCCACCATCTGCGGCACCGGGACCGAAGACTACTTTTGCGGAAGCTTCGGGTTCCCCGAGACCTACAGCACGGCCTACGCGGGCAACGTGCTCAAGCATGCGGGAGAAGACGGTCCGCCCAAGTGGAGCCTCTACCGGTGGCACATCAGGGATCCGATCTGCTTCCAGCAGGACTTGCGCGTGACCATCCAGGCCTTGGGCTGGTGGCCGAACGGCAAGTACCAGCCGCTGGCCGATGACATCGCTTCGGTGGCCTACTGGTACCAGGCCGAACCGCACGTGCCCTTTCCGGAGTTGCCCGGGCTCGCGCAGCGCTGGCCGCGCTGATCGCCGGCCGGCGCGGCGGCCGTCCCGGCAACCACTGATCCGAACACCCAACCCGCAAGGAGTTCGACATGGCTCAATTGATCCTGGCCACCTGCCAGTTTGAAATCCGGACCCAAGTTGCGAAGAACCTCCAGGCCATCACCCGCCAGATGAAGCAGGCCAAATCCAAGGGGGCCCACCTGGTTCACTTTTCAGAGGCCTGCCTGACCGGCTACCTGGGGAGCGAGCTGCAGTCCTCCCGGGAAATGGACTGGGAAGCCGTGTCCGCGGCCATGGAAGAGATCAAGGGGTTGGCCGGAGAGCTCGGTCTGTGGGTGGTGGTCGGGTCCAACCATCGCCTGTCGGACAAGCACAAGCCCCACAACTCGCTCTACGTGGTGAGCGATCGGGGACGCCTGGTGAACCGCTACGACAAGATGTTCTGCACCGGAGACCACGACGACGACGGCGACCTTCACCACTACAGTCCCGGCCAGTCCTTTGTGACCTTCCAGGTGCAAGACGTGGTCTGCGGACTGCTGATCTGTCACGACTTTCGCTACCCCGAGCTGTTCCGCCAGTACAAGCGGCTCGGGGTCCAGCTCATGCTGGTCTCCTTCCACAACGCCGGCGGGGATCTGCAAAGCTATCGCAACTACAACATCTGGGTTTCGACCACCATTCAGGCCGCGGCGGCCAGCAACTATTTTGCGGTCAGCGCCAACAACGGCACCCGCCGCCATGCCTGGCCGAGCTTCGTGGTAAGTGCCCAGGGATTGGTGGTCAGCCGGGCCCGGCCCCACCGCCCGGCGGTGCTGATCAACCCCATCGACACCGAAGAAGAGATGTACGACGCCTCCAAGGCCTGGCGGGACCGCTGCATGCAGGGAACCCTTCACAGCGGAACCCTGTCCCGGGACCCTCGATCCAGCAACCGGATCCGGCTCTGACCCAGACCGGCCAGGAATGCGACTCCAACCCCACACCACGCCGCCCGCCCTCCGACCGGGAATGTTTCTGCTCTGCATCCCGTTGGGTCTGCTGGTTCTGCTGGCGACGGTTCGCCTGGATTCCGCAAGGGCGGACAGGAACGGGCCCAACGCCCTGCAGCAACTCAAGAGCCGATGGCAGTCGGTGCCCTCGCGGGTGGTGGGCGCCCCGGACCCACCCCCGCCCTACCGGGTGGTGCGGGCCTTCCCCAGGCTCTCGCTGACCAACCCGGTGGTGGTGGTTAAGGAGCCGGGAAGCCGCAGGTTGTGGTTCATCGACCAGGACCCCAAGAGAGCGGAGCCTCGGCTGTGCCGGACCACCGGGGACCCGGCTGCCGGCGCCTACGAAATCCTGCACCACTTCGGGAAGTCCCTGGCCTACAGCATCGCCTTTCATCCCGCCTTCCAGGAGAACGGTCACCTCTTCATCGGCAGCAACGACCGGATTGCAGGCGGCGGCAAGCGCGTTCGCATCACCCGCTATCGGGTGGACCGCACCCCGCCCCACCGTTTCCACCCCGACTCGGCCGAGGTGGTCATCGAATGGGAGTCCAACGGACACGACGGCGCAGCCATCGCCTTCAGCCCCGAGGGCCTGATGTACGTGACCTCCGGCGACGGGACCAGCGATTCCGACACCAATCTCAAGGGACAGGGACTCGACCATCTGCTTGCCAAGGTGCTTCGGATCGACCTCGCCCGCCCGGACCCGGGCCGCCTCTACTCGGTGCCACCGGACAACCCCTTCGTCGCCATGGAGGGGGCCCGCCCCGAAACCTGGGCCTACGGGTTTCGCAACCCCTGGCGCATGTCGGTGGACCCCAGGACCGGGCATCTCTGGGTGGGCAACAACGGACAGGACCTCTGGGAACAGGTCTACCTGGTGGAACGGGGAGCCAACTACGGCTGGAGCGTCTACGAGGGCAGCCACATCTTTTATGCCAACCGCAAACTGGGACCGACTCCGGTTTCCAAGCCCCTGCTGGAACACCCGCACTCCGAAGCCCGCTCCATGACCGGCGGCCTGGTCTACTACGGCTCCCGATTTCCTGAGTTGCGGGGAGCCTACATCTACGGAGACTATTCCACCGGCAAGATCTGGGGCGCCAAGGTAGAGGGCCGGGAAGTCGTCTGGCACAGAGAGCTGGCCGACACCCCCCTGGCCATCGTCGCCTTCGAGGTGGACGGCGACGGCAACCTGCTGGTGCTCGACTATCGAGACCAGGGACGGGGCGGCCTCTACGCCCTGGAAGTCAACGACGCGCCCGACAGCAGCGACCGGTTCCCCCGGCGCCTGAGCCAGACCGGCCTGTTCGCCTCCGTCGCCGGCCACCGCTTGACCCCCGGGATGATCCCCTACTCGGTGAACGCCCCCCTGTGGTCGGACGGCGCCTTCAAGGCGCGGTCCCTCTATCTGCCGCCGGCCGGGGGTCAGGGCGAAGGCCGGAGCCAGGCCGGCGCAGGCATGACTTCCGGCGTAGGCTGGAGCTTCCCGGACCGGACCGTGCTGGTCAAGTCGTTCGGATTCGACTCGGAAAGCGGCGGCGCCCGCGAGCGGCGCTGGATCGAGACACGCTTGCTGACCCGGCAGCAAGGCGAATGGGTGGGCTATTCCTATGCCTGGAACCGGGAACAGACCGAAGCCCACTTGGTTGGGAGCCAAGGACGGGATGCCTCCGTCGAAATCAGCCTGGGCGAAAGCGGGAAGGGCCGGTTGGACTGGCGCTTTCCCAGCCGGAGCGAGTGCATGGTCTGTCACAGCCGGGCCGCCAACTTCGTCCTGGGACTGTCGACGCCCCAGATGAACAAGCCGCACGACTATGGAGGGGTCACGGCCAACCAGTTGGAGGTGCTGCACTACCTGGGGGTGCTGAAGCCGGCCTGGTCGGATGAGGACAAACAGTCCCTGCGGAAGCAATTGCAAAAGAGCGGAATCAACCGGTACCTGCTGGACTCGCGGGTGGAGGAAATCACGGCCGACGCCTCCGGCCAGGCGGTGTTGCCGGCCGACCTTCCGTTTCACTGGCCGGCAGCCTTCCCCCGCCTGGCCGACCCCTACGACCCGCGGGCGCCCCTGCAGGCACGGGCCCGCGCCTACCTGCACGCCAACTGCGCTCAATGCCACGTTCAGGCCGGGGGAGGGAACTCTCAGATCTCACTGGAGTTCACCAGGAGTCTGGAGGACATGAAGGTGCTGAACCTGGAGCCCCTGCACCACAAGTTCGATATCCCCGACGCCAGGCTGGTGGCTCCCGGCGATCCGTCCCGATCCGTCCTGCTCCACCGAATGGCCACCCGTGGCCGTGGCAAGATGCCTCAACTGGCCACTTCGCTGGTCGACCGGAAGGCCGTTGAATTGATCCGCCAGTGGATCCGCCGGATGGAGTGAGGAGCGGCCCCCGGGTGTGGGCATGAGCTTCGATTTGTCCGGCTTCGACACGATCGTCGTCCTGTGGGCCGCCCTGGCGGTACCGGTCTTCATCTACAGCCTGGTTGGGACCGACCACGTCGGCCGCACCGGTGGAAACCCGCGCGGCCCGCGCGTCGCGGCGCGCTGGGGATGGGTCGTCATGGAGCTGCCCGCGCTGTGCGTGCTGCCGGCAGTCTACTTCTCGGCCGGCAACCAGCATCTGGTGGCCGCCTGGGTCATTCACTACGCCCACCGGACCCTGGTGTGGCCCTGGATCGTGCAGCGCCACAGCCGGCCGATGCCGATCACCATCTCTGCCTCGGCCATCGTCTTCAATGTCATCAACGGCCTGCTCAACGGCTGGTTCCTGGGATACGCGGTCGGCTATCCGAGGGAGTGGCTACTGGACCGCCGCTTCATCGCCGGCGCGGCCGTGTTCTTGATCGGAGCGGCCGTGAACGTGACCTCCGACTACCGCCTGGCACGGTTGCGCCGGAAGAAGCAGGGGCGCTACGTCATCCCGCAGGGCGGCGCTTTCAGGTTCCTGTCATCGCCGAACCTGACGGGCGAGATTGTCGAGTGGATCGGGTTTGCGCTGATGGCGTGGTCGCTGCCGGCGCTGGCATTCGCCATGTGGACCGCCGCCAACCTGATTCCCCGCGCGCTCTGGCGGCACCGGTGGTACCGCCGGACGTTCCCCGACTACCCGCCCTCACGGCGCGCAGTCATCCCCGGCGTTCTGTGACGGGACGCCCCCGGCTCACATGATGTGACCGATCCAGCTGCCGGCGAAGACGATCCCGGCCCAGGAAAACACTCCTATTTCGAGCGGCCCTGGGCAAAGAGAAGAAGCTCTCCGCCATGCCCTTGTCGGCCAACTCCATGGGCCTCATGCTCAAGCGGCGGTTGAAGGATGCCGGGCTGCCCCCAATCTTCAGCCCTCACAGCTTCCGCGTCCTGGTGGTGACCGACCTACTCTCCCGGGACGTGCCCCCCAGGATGTCCAGTACCTGGCCAGCCACGCCAATCCCAAAACCACCCAGATCTATGACCGCCGGCGGCGGCGCGTCACCCGTAACATCGTCGAGCGGATCTCCGTGTGAGGCTCGGGTGCAGTCCCTTGATGTTTCTACTCTCCAAGTGGGTTAACATCAACACCCACAAAGGGGGGGATCAGAGGGAAAGGGCCCGGGTTCTCCAGGAAGATGCAGCACAGGGCAACTGTAGGCCTAAATTCTGACTGGATCGGAGCGATAGTGAATGATTGACGAAAGAAGGTCCTCAGCGTTTCTTGCTTACTCGACCGTCGCTGCCGGCGTCGCCAACTCCCTGCGGCGCAACATCGCCATCATCGCGCACGTGGACCATGGCAAAACCACGCTGGTCGACGCCATGTTGCATCAGAGCGGGGTGTTCCGTGCGAACGAGCACGTCGAGGAGCGCGCACTCGACAACATCGATCTCGAGCGCGAGCGCGGCATCACCATCATGGCCAAGAACACGGCCATCCGCTATCGCGATCTGACCATCAACATCGTCGACACACCGGGGCACGCCGATTTTGGCGGCGAGGTGGAGCGCACACTGACCATGGTCGACGGGGTGCTGCTGCTGGTCGACGCCTCGGAGGGACCGCTCCCCCAGACCCGCTTCGTGCTGCGCAAGGCGCTCGAGCAGGGGCTGCCGCCCATCGTCGTCATCAACAAGATCGACCGGCAGGACGCTCGGCCGGACCAGGTGCTCGACGAGATCTACGACCTCTTCATCGATCTCGACGCAACCGAGGGGCAGATCGAGTTCCCGGTGGTGTACACGAACGCCAAGGCCGGCACCGCAAGCCTGGAACCGGCCGAGCCGGGATTGACCCTGCAGCCGTTGCTGGACACGATCGTCGAGCGGATTCCGCCGCCGCGGGGTGACGCCGCCGCCGCGCTGCTGGTGCGGGTCGCCAACCTCGATTCGAGCGACTACCTCGGTCGGATCGCGATCGGCCGGATCGTCAACGGCCGCGTGGCGACGGGCGACGAAATCGCGGTCTCGAAACTGGACGGCGCGATCGCCCGGACCCGGGTCACGAAGCTGTATGTCTTCGACGGCCTGGAGCGGGTTGAGGTCGAGCAGGCCGCCGCCGGCGACATCATCTGTCTCGCCGGGATCGACCACATCACCATCGGGGAGACCATCACGACCCCGGATGACCCGCAGCCTATCGCTCCGATGCACGTGGACGAGCCGACGGTCTCGATGATCTTCGGGGTGAACACCTCGCCGCTGGCCGGGCGCGACGGCCGGTACGTCACCTCACGCAATCTGCGCGAGCGGCTCGCCCGCGAGCTGGTCGGCAACGTATCGATTCAGGTCGAGGACACCGACTCCCCGGATCGGCTGCAGGTGATCGGCCGCGGCGAACTGCAACTGGCGATTCTCATCGAGATGATGCGGCGGGAGGGGTATGAGCTGCAGGTCTCGCGGCCCGAGATCGTCACCCGCGAGCGGAACGGCCGGACCGAGGAACCGGTCGAAGAGCTGGTCATCGACGTGGCCGAGGACTACCAGGGCGTTGTCATCGCGCAGCTTGGTACCCGGCGTGCAGCGATGACCCGGATGGTGAATCACGGCAGCGGCAGGGTCCGTCTCGAATTCCGGATCCCGACGCGGGGCTTCATCGGGTTCCGGTCGCAGTTTCTCACCGCCACCCGTGGCACCGGCATTATAAATCACCTGTTCACCGGGTGGGAGCCATGGCACGGGTCGATCTCCGGCCGGCCGAGCGGCGGGTTGGTGGCCGACCGGGAGGGAAAGGCGACCGCCTATGCCCTCTATAACTTGCAGGAGCGCGGCGAGATCTTCATCGAGGCCGGCACGACGGTTTATGAGGGGATGATCATCGGCGAGAACGCCCGGCCGTCCGACATGGACGTGAACGTGATCAAGGAAAAGAAGCTCACCAACATGCGCGCGGCCACCGCCGACGAGGCGCTACGGCTGGTCCCGCCGAGACTGCTGAACCTGGAGCAGTCAATCGAGTTCATCAACGACGACGAGCTCGTGGAGATTACCCCCGGCAACATCCGCCTGCGAAAACAGATCCTCGCGGCCAACCGGCGGCCGCGACGGGAATCCTAGCCCGAACCGGGCGTTGCGGTCCGGGTGGCTGGGCCGCCATGTCAGGACTTCTCCGCGCTGCGTACGCTCAACGGCAGACGCCACATCGACGAACCTGACGACCACCTGCAGAATAGTACTTGATTGAGTTCCACCGATCGACGAGTATCTCGCGTCCTGCAAGGAAGATGGCATTGAGCCTAGGAAGCCTTTCTCAGGCAAGCTTAACGTTCGGCTCGGGCCAGACTTGTATCAACGCGTTGCGCGCTCGGCGGCAAAGAGCGGCCTGAGCTTGAACAGATGGATTATGCAGGCACTGGAGAAGAGCGTGCAACGATGACAGAAGGCCTATTTGGCGAGCGGTCCATTGAGAAGGCCGTTGCTGTGCGCATATCTGAGTGGTGCAAATCTGGTTAATCCGAAGTTCCCCCCATTTTACACCTGACAAATCGCCTTAAGCCACTTGTTTTCTTACAGAAAGGGTTTGCGGTGTGAGATTTTATGTTCCCATGTATATGAATGTTATTTATCTTTACATGAAATCTATATGTGGTAATATAGTCCCATGTACGTCGAAACCGTCCCCAACCGTAACTCTCCCCCTGCCATCCTCCTGCGCGAAGGCCGCCGTGAGGGTAAAAAGGTCCATAAACGCACCCTGGCCAATCTCACCCATTGGCCCAAGGACAAGATCGAGCGCCTCCGGCGCGTGCTCAAAAACGAACCCCTGGTCCACCCCGACCAACTCTTCGTCATCGAACGCTCCCTGCCTCATGGCCATGTCGAGCTGCTGCTGGAAGCCATGCGGCGGCTGAAGCTGCCGGCGCTGATCGACCCCCGACCCTCTCCCAAACGGGACCGGGTCCTGGCCATGATCCTCCAGCGGCTGCTGCATCCGGCCTCCAAGCTGGCCACCACCCGTCTGTGGCACACCACCACCTTGGCCGAGGAACTCTCCCTGGAGGACACTGACGAGGACGATCTCTATGAGGCCATGGACTGGTTGCTGGAGCGTCAGGACCGCATTGAGCGCAAGCTGGCCAAGCGGCACCTGGCTGAAGGCGACCCGGTGCTCTATGACGTCAGCAGCAGTTACTACGAAGGCCAGACCTGCCCCCTGATGCAGTTCGGCCACAATCGGGACGGCAAACGGGACCGGCCCATAGTGGTCTACGGTGTGCTGGCCGACTCGATGGGGCGTCCCTTGGCGGTCGAGGCCTATGCCGGCAACACGGGGGATCCGACCACGGTGCCCGATCAGGTGGAGAAGGTACGGGGTCGGTTCGGTCTGCAGCGGGTGGTGCTGGTGGGGGACCGCGGGCTGCTGACCGAGACGCAGATCAACCATCTGAAGCGTCATCCGGGACTGGGCTGGGTCTCGGCCCTGCGCCACCACCAGATTCGCCGTCTGGTGGAGAGCGAGGCGGTTCAGCTCTCCCTGTTCGATGAGCGTCATCTGGCCGAAGTCCGCAGCCCGGACTACCCCGGCGAGCGGCTCATCGTCTGCCACAACCCGCTGCTGGCCGAGCATCGGCGGCAGAAGCGGGAGGCTTTGCTGACGGCCACCGAAGAAGCGCTGGCCGGGATCGCCCGGCAGGTGGCCAGACGGACCCGCACGCCCTTGTCAGCTACGGAGATCGCCGAGAAACTCGGCCGAGTCAAGAACCGCTTCCAGGTGGCCAAACACTTCCGGACCCAGATCGCAGACGGGTCCTTCCACTATGAGCGGCGCACGGAAGCCATCATCCGGGAGGCGCAACTGGACGGGTTCTACATGCTGCGGACCAGCGAACCGGCCGATCGCCTGCCAACAGCCGCAGTGGTGCGCCGCTACAAGGACCTGACGCGAGTTGAGCGGGCCTTCCGTTCCCTGAAGACCGTCGACCTGCACATCCGTCCCATTCGTCATCGGGTGGAGAATCGGGTCCGGGCTCATCTGTTCCTGTGCCTGCTGGCCTATTACGTCCAGTGGCATCTGCGGCAAGCCCTGGCCCCGTTGCTGTTCGATGACGAGGAACTGGAAGCGGAACGAGCCCGGCGAGACCCGGTGCTGGCGGCCCAGCCATCGGCCTCAGCCAAACGGAAGAAGGGGAAGCGCCGCACCGAGGACGGGTTTCCGCTGCAGAGCCTGGAGACGCTGATGGCGCACCTGGGGACCCGGGCCCGCCATCAATGCCGATTGCCCTCGGAACCGGACGCGCCTTGCGTCCAGCGATTGACCGAGCCGACCCCGCTGCAGCAACGGGCCTTCGAGCTCATCAGGATGTTCCCAGGCAACACAACCTAAGATTCCCGATTGATGATTGAAGATAAAGGAGTTATCTTGTCGGTGGGTCAGGAACTTCGGATTAAAAAGGGTCGGGTGGAATTGGGGCCGACTATGGACCCTGACGGGTTGTCGAGCGGACGCCCCACAAGCCCTTGGAATCCCATCTGGGAGATCCCACAGGGACCACGGCCGCGGCGGGCCGGGCCTTGGCGTCCCTGCGGGTTGTGGCCGTCTTCCAGCGCCTCCGGGTCACGCCCTGGATGCTCGCGCGCTTCATCAGCCGCGCCACCCGCTTCGGGCCCACCCGCTCGCCCTCCGCCCGTAGCGCCGCATGGATCCGCGGGCGGCCGTAGGTTTCGCGGCTGTCGCTCCAGATCTCCTGGATCCTGCCCTGAAGTTCCTCGTCGCGCCGCGCTCGCTTGGAGCGAGGACGCTTCAGCCAGCCATAGTAGCCGCTGGGGGAGCGACCCAGCACCCGGCACATGGCGGCCAGCGGAAATGCGGCCCGGTGCGCCTTCATGAACGCGTATCCCCGCCGGGGATCGGACCGAAACTCCGCAAAGGGTTCGCAGGCCCCCTGAGGACTCGTTTCGGCACGAGCTCGCCGCTTCCCCTGACTGCAGCCAAGCTCACAAAGATTGATCCAGGGAATACCGCCCCGGGGCAGGTGTCAGGGTGAGGTGTGTCGGAACGAAGAGAAGGAGGGGGGCAAAGGCCAGTCGATCAGGTGATGGGGGAGGGGTATTAGAGATACATTAAGGACATTTTGTTACGAGGTTGGAGGGGGACCGATTTAATGTCCGATCCAGGTTCAGACCACCAACCGTTCCAGCTTGCGGAGGCAGCTATCCGGTTTACTTTCGCTCGGAAGAAGAGGCGGTGGAATCGCCCTGCTTGATGATGTTCATGGCCATCGCCACCATGGACCCCACGTCGCTTACCGACGCCGGCATGATCAGGCTGTTTCCTTCCTTGGCCAGTTTGCCGAATTCGGCGATGTACTGCTCCGCCACCCGAAGTTGGACGGCCTGACCGCCGCCGGGGGCCTGGATGGCTTCAGCCACTTTGACGATTCCTTCGGCGGTGGCGCCGGCCACGCTGCGAATGGCGGCGGCTTCTCCTTCGGCTTCGTTGATCTGCTGGGTCCGATTGGCTTCGGAATTCTTGATGACTTCCTGCTTACTGCCCTCCGCCTCGTTGATGGCCGCGTCCCGAATGCCCTCGGAATTCAGAATGACCGCCCGCTTTTCCCTCTCCGCCCGCATCTGCTTTTCCATGGCGTCCAGAACATCCCGGGGGGGCTTGATGTTCTTGATTTCGTAACGCAGGACCTTCACCCCCCAGGGGTCGGAGGCCTTATCCAACTCGCTCACCACTGCGATATTGATGTTGGTCCGCTCTTCAAAGGTGCGGTCCAGCTCGATCTTGCCCACTTCGCTGCGCAGGGTGGTCTGAGCCAGTTGGGAGATGGCGAAGACAAAGTTGGTGATGCCGTAGGAGGCCCTCTCCGCATTGAGCACCTTGAGGTAGAGGACGCCATCCACCGAGACCTGGACATTGTCGCGGGTGATGCAGACCTGCTCGGCGATATCGACGGCGACTTCCTTCAGGGAATGCCGGTAGCGGATGACGTCCAGGAACGGAATGAGAATATGAAATCCCGCGTTCAGCGTGCCGCTGTACCGCCCCAGCCGCTCCACGATATAGGCGCTCTGCTGGGGGACCACCAGGGCGGTCTTGGCCAGAATGAACAATACCAGCAGCGCCAGCAGGAAGAGTACGATGATTCCTGAATCCATTAGCCTTTTCCTCCATTCACCCGTTCAAAAGAGTAGGGTTTGCGAACCCATAACACCACGCCCTCGACCTGGTCGACCTGGCAGTTCTCCGCCTGGGCAATAGGCTCCGAGCCCACGTTTTTGGCTCTCCAGGAGGTCCCCCGGAGCTCGACCTGTCCATATCCGTCCACGGCGATGCTTCCCAGAGACTGGGCCGTCCGGCCCACCAAGTCGTTGACCGGCAGATCGGGAGCCACCCGCTTCATTCTTTCCTGCAAGCGACCCCGTAGCAACAGCAGACTGCCGATCGAAAGCAGGGAAAAGAGCAGCCATTGCAACCAGGCAGGCCCGGCCAAACCCACGGCGGCCAACAGGCCAACCAGGACGGCAGCCACGCCGAAGAACAAGAGGAAGAAGCCGGTGGGAGTGACCAACTCCAGAAACAGGAGCAGGAAACCCAACAACACCCAGAACCACCAAGCCGTTGCCCAACCGTCCATCGCGGACCTCTCGCCAACTCGCCTCTGTTGGCGCGGAAAGGAAACGTAGAAACCATACCATTTTCGGTTGCTTGGAAGCCAGTGGCCAGCGGGTTATCCCTCCCCACTGAGAACCTTCGCCACAGAATCTTCCTGATTCCTATTGTCAGCGGCTCTTCTTTGGAAGACTGGAGATTTATTTATTGAAAATGACATTCATGTTCACTAGAATTCTACTTCCCGAAGGGGAACGACTTCATGGGTTTTTCGATTAGCGGAGGAATCAGAATGCGAATGCTGCGCATGTTGTTGTTGATGTTGTGTGTCGTCCTGGCGACCGGTTCCGCCCGAGCCCACTTCGTTTGGGTGGCGCATGACACCGGGGACGGAAGCGATTCACAAGTCCGCATCTATTTCGGAGAGTCGGCCGAACCGGATTCGGCCAGGTTCCTGGAAAGACTGACGAGACTGAAAGCCTGGCACCGGACCGCTTCAGGCGACTACGCCCCGCTCAAGCTCAGCAAGACCGAGGTGAGCGGCGACGGATGGTTCGAGGGACAGCCGCCCGCGGCCCCGGGCGCCATTGAAGCCGATTGTCTGTATGGCGTCTTCTCCCATGGCGACAAGTCCCTGTTGCTTCATTACTACGCCAAGTGGCTGCGATCAGACGCCAGCGACAGCCTGAGGCGTTCGGGCAAGCTCGATCTGGAGGTGGTGCCGCAAGTGGCCGATGGGCGGATGAGCCTCGGTGTCTACTGGAAGGGCCAACCGGTTGACGGTTCTCAGATCATGGTGTCGCCTCCCCAGGGCGAACCCGTGGAGCTCAAGACCGACGCCGGCGGTTTGGCCCGTTTGAAAGCGGCCCTGCCGGGTCGCTATGAGATTAGAGCCAGGCGGATCGAGAAGACGAGTGGTGAGTTCCAGAACGAGAAGTACGGAGAAGTCGCGCACTACAGCACCCTGACCCTGGATGTTGTGGAGGCCAGGGCCGGCAAGATTTCCAGTGCGTCCCCATCACCCTCAGGTCCCGGCGCGCCTTACATCGACCTGCCCCGGGGGATCACCAGTTTCGGAGCCGCGGTGATCGGCGACTGGTTGTACGTTTACGGGGGTCATTTCGGACGGCCCCATCACTACTCCAACACCAGTCAATCCGACGAGTTGAGCCGTTTGAATCTCAGCCGGCCCGCGGTCTGGGAAACGATCGCCAAGGGTCCGCGCCTGCAGGGTCTGGCCATGGTAGCCCATGGCGGCAAGCTGTACCGCGTCGGTGGATTCACGGCGCATAACCAGGAGGACGCAGATCACGACCTGCGCTCGGTGGCGGATTTCGTCCGCTTCGATCCGAAGACAAAGCAGTGGGAATCCCTGGCCCCCTTGCCGGAGCCCCGATCCTCCCATGACGCCGTGGTGATTGGGGATAAGCTCTACGTTGCCGGCGGCTGGCACCTGGGCGGTGAAGGTCCGAAGTGGCACCAGACGGCCTGGGTGACCGATCTGTCTCAAGAAAAGATCGTATGGGAACCAATTCCCGAGCCGCCTTTCCAGCGGCGAGCGGTTTCCCTGGGACACCGGAACGGTAAGCTGTACGTCATTGGAGGCATGCGGCGGAAAGGCGGTCCCACCACACGTGTGGATGTCTTCGATCCGGCCAGCGGCCAGTGGTCCCAGGCGCCGAGCCTGATCGATCCCAAAGCCGACGCCGACCGCGGCAAGGGGATGGAAGGCTTCGGTTCCTCAGCCTTCACGGTCGGCGGTCGTCTTTTCGTCAGCACCTACGGCGGCAACGTCCAGGTTCTCGACAGCGGTCACCCGGCTTGGCGTATCTCGACCAAGCTGGAAGACGACCGTTTCTTTCACCGCATGCTGCCCTTCAACGGCCGCTTGCTGCTTGTGGGTGGGGCCAGCATGCGTTCGGGCAAGCGTCTTCACTTTGAAACGGTCGAGTTGTCGAGCCTGAAGTGACCGGCTGGAATGCTGCCGACATCCCCTGAGGTTTCATCCGTCGAGTCCCTCCGACCCCTGTCCCACAGCGGTCGCGTGGCAACCGGGATTCTCAGGATCGACGGGGATGGGCTGCGATGCCAACGTCACCGGATTGGCCGGGCCCCCGCTCTGCCGTGCGGATCATTCCAGGAAAACGGCCGATCGTTAATTCAATTGAACCACGAATGGACACGAATAAACACAAATAGACCGGAAGACAGATGGACCTCCTTCAACGACAAGCGGCACCACAACGCTTCTGCAATTTCGTGACCTTGGTGTGACTTCGTGTCCTTGTGGGATAACCCCTCAATTGGTTTCAGGCAAGTTTGGCCCCGCCCTGGCTGGCGGATCAATCGAGAGTGAAACAACGGGTCCTTTTGCCTATCGGGAGCAGGGGCCATGTCCCGCCAATTCGGTTTGCTACATCATTGAACATCGATACACAGGATAGACAGGATTAACAGGACGAGACGCTGCTGCACAAGAAGCTGATTGGTTCGATTATCGAGTGCGAGTTTGTGGAAAACCTCAGTGTCCTTCGTGGCCCTTCACGGATCCCTTTCGAGTCTTTTCCAACCCCTTGGGATCCCTTCGCGGATTCATCTTTTGCCCTCTTAACAGATCCTTTATCGCCCTTGGAGGAAATCTTTTCTCCCTTCCCGACCTTTGGCGAATCCCTCTTGAGTTTTCTCCAACCCCTTCGTGGCCCTTCGTAGTCCTTCGTGCCCCTTCGTGGATTTCTTTTTTTGTCCTTTGTGGATAACCCTCAATTGTTTCAGGTAAGTCCAGCCCCCGCCCCCCACGACGGGGCGGATCATTCGAGGGTGAAACAACGGGTCCTTATGCCTATCTGGAGCAGGAACCATGTACCGTTAGATCGGTTGGCTGCATTAGGGAACATCGATAGACAGGATTAGCAGGACGAGAAGCTGCTGCACAGGAAGCTGACCCACTCGCTGATCGGGTGCGCTTTTGAAGTGATCCAAGAGCCTGGGAGTGGTTTTGGGGAATCGTTGTTCAAGAAAAGGTATTGGTCGAACTCAATGGGGTGAACACTCTCGTCCCCGAGCACCCAGACCAGACCATCAACAAATAATCCTGTATATCCTGTGCATCGATGTTAATCAAAAATCTACCCGTGCTCGACGCCGAGACCAGACGTCGGAATTGCAGGGTGTCACTTCGTATCCTTCGTGGGTAACCCTTTCACCGGTTTTTCTTCACCCGACCCCAGAGTTGTTTGAAACAAGGCCAATCCGTGTAATTTCCATATTCCAATCCACTCAACCTTGCATCCCTGTCACTTTGATCGCTGAATCCCCTTGAGGCATAATGAATCCGGGAATTGAGCCGTGTTGGGCCCGGAAACATGATCCTCTTGAACCGCCGAATTCAGATCCTGTCCGTGATGGCCTTGCTGATCCCCGCAGCCTACCAGGGATCGGAACCGCAAGCCCTCTCCATTGCACCCCTGGGCGGGCAGCGGGGCGCCCGTCTCGAGGCCACGCTGCGGGGCCAGTCCCTCCAGGGGGCCTATGCCGTCCGGTTCGACCGGGAGGGCGTGACCGCCACCGTTGAGGGCGTCGAAGAACTGGCGCCCGCCAGCGACGGCGACCCATCAAAAAAGTCCCCCAAGGCTCAGATGCTGACCCTGGGGCTTCGGATCGGCCGGTCGGCCGGGACGGGCCGCTACCGGTTGAGGGTGGTTTCGCCGCAGGGCGTTTCGGGGCCGCTGGCGTTTCTGGTTCACGACCTCCCCTCGGTGGCCGAGAGCAAGCGGTCCTCCGGTCCAGGGTCCAAGGCCCAACCGGTCCGGTTTCCCAGCGCCATCGACGGCATCATCGGCCAGCCGGGAGAGAGGGACCTCTACGCCGTGCGGGCCGCCGAGGGCCAGCAGTTCCGGTTCGAGCTGATCTCCAATCCCTCCGGAAAATCCATGGGGGGACGCGCCGGCTACAACGGCGGCTTCGACTCGGTGCTGACGCTCTACCAGCCCCGCGGGAGCTGGTTCGAGGAGGGCCGCTTGCATCGGTTGGCCTATGACGACAAGTCCAAGGCAAATCCCCGGCCCAACCCGCGAATCGAAACCCGGGTCCGGCAACCCGGCCTCTACCTGCTGGAGGTGGGATCCTTCTACAACCTGGGCGGCGCCGAGTTCAGCTACCAGCTCCGGGTCAGGCCCAACGGCCCGGCGTCCCTGGAACAGACGCCGGCAACCGGCAACGGCTCCGAACCTCAACTCTGGCGGGAAAGAAGTTTCTCCCGACCCATCCGGCCGGATCACATCCGTCGGATCCGGGCCAGGACGGTGGAACCAGGCAATGGGCCGGAAGCGGCCGCCGCCGCAAACGGCACACCGCTCCAGAAGAAGGGAAGCGATTCCGGCCAGACCGCCTACTCCATCATCCAGGAACAGGAACCCAACCAGGGCAGCGGCGCGGCCGCGGTCGCGACTCTCCCCTTCCTGGTGGAAGGCGCCATCGACCAACCCGCCGACCTGGACACCCTGGTTTCCTTCCAGGTCCAACCCGGCCAGAAGCTCAGCTTCGAGCTGGAGACCCCCGAGGCGACCCTGCCCGACTTCAACCCTCGAATGGCCGTTCTGGATGAAGCCGGGCGGGTGGTTCTGAGCAACGTCTACCGGCGAGTGGTCCGCCAGGCCCTCTCCTACAGCAAGACCATCGAGCCCAAGACGATTCATACCTTCCTTCGGGGAGGGACCTACACCCTGCGAGTCCGCGACACCACCCAACGGAACGGGGCTTCCGACTTCCGCTACCGCCTGCTGGTGCGGCCCCAGATTCCTCACGCCGGGGAGCTTCAGGTCCAGGAGGACCGGCTCAACCTGATTCCGGGGGAAGCCGGCAAGCTGACCGTCACCACCGGACAGGAGGAGGGATTTGCCGGGCAAATCGTCCTTCGGATCGAAGGACTGCCCCCAGGTGTGGAAGCGCTTCCCAGCACCGACTATCAGCCGGAGAAGCCGCCTCACCTGGATCAGGGCCCCAAGCAGCGGTATCTGCCGCAACAGGGCGCCACCTCGGTCATGATCGTGGCCGGTCTCGACGCTCCGGCCACCCGGATGCCCCGCATCCTTCGCGTCCAGGCCCGTCCTGTCGTTTCGGGTAAGATGGGGCCGCTTCTGCCGGTAGGGAAGGTGCACCTGATGGTCCTGGAGGGAAATCGCCGCCAGGCGGCCGCCAATTCGCCCTGAACGGGGACTGCATCCGGAGGCCACGGCTTCCCAATGCGGAGAACGGGCCGCCCGTTGGTCAATAACATCCGATGAATACTTCCCGCTGCCACAATCGCCACCGCCCCGGAACTTGGCGAGCCCTCCGGCTGACCTGGCTCGGGCTGGTGCTGGCGGTCGCACAGCCCGGCCATGCCGAAGAGGAAGCGGTCGACTCCGCGCAGGGACAGGAACGCGCTGCTGCCGCAGCCGCCCCCAGGCTGCTCTCTCTGAGCCTTCGGCCCCGGGCGGTCACGCTGCAGGGCCAAGGCGCCTCCCAGCAGTTCCTGCTCACCGGTACTTACAGTGATGGCGTGGAGCGGGACCTCTCCAGGCAGGGCCGCTTCTCCCTGTCGGATCCCCGGTCGGCCCGGGTGGATGGCCGGGGTCAGGTCGTCGCACTGACCGGCGGCGAGGCTCGGTTGACCGCCGAATTCGGGGGCCGGTCGGTGGAGGCCGCCATCCGCATCCGCGCTTCGGCCGGGCCCCGCCCTCCCAGCTTCGCCCTGGATCTGGAGGGAATCTTCACCCGGCAAGGCTGCAACGACAGCCATTGCCACGGCAGCGTCAAGGGCCGCGGTGGGTTCAAGCTTTCCAGCCAGGCCGGCAATCCCCGGGAGGATCACCGCTGGATCGTGCGGGGCGGGACCTTCCAGATTTACAGCCCGGAGTCGGCCGGTCCGGAAACTCCCCGGATTCGTCCGGAGGCGCCCGAAAAGAGCCTGCTCCTGTTGAAGCCGACCCTGCAATTGCCCCACGGGGGCGGCCAGCAGCTGGATCCGGCCGGACCCGAATATCAGGCCCTGCTTCAATGGATCGGCCGGGGAGCGCCCTACGGAAACGGCGGCCCGGAGATTGTCCGCCTGGAAGTCATGCCACGGCAGATCGTGCTGGAGCGGGAGCGGAGCCAGCAACTGGTCGTCACCGCCTGGCTGTCCGACGGCAGCCGGGAGGATTTTACCCGACGGGTGCATTACCGATCGACCGCCGAAGAGGTGATCGAGGTCGACGCCGACGGCTTGATCAGGGCCCGTGAGCCGGGCGAGGCCACCGTCCTGGTGCAGGCGCCGCGCCAGGCGACCCGCGTGGCCCTGGGCGTGGTGAGCAGGGTCCTGGCTGAATTTCCCCGGGAGCCCCCCCGGAATTTCATCGACGAAGCAGTCCGGCGAAAGCTGCGCCGCCTCAGCATCCTGCCCTCGGAACGCTCCACCGACCAGGAGTTCCTGAGGCGGGTCTGTCTGGACCTGACCGGGACCCTGCCTCCGCCCCGGCGGGTGCGGGAGTTCCTGGACAGCCGCGATCCCCACAAGCGGGACCGCCTGATCCTCGACCTGCTCAACTCTCCCGAGTATATCGACTACTGGACCTTTCGTCTGGCCGATCTGTTCCGGGTTTCCCATGAGCAAGGCGGCCGGGAAAAGGTCAAGATCTACTGGGAGTGGATCCGGGACTCTATCGCCCGCAACAAGCCCTTCGACCAGGTGGCCCGGGAGCGCATGGCGGGTCAGGGATACAACGGCCCCACCCGCCACCTCTGGGGAGCGGACGAGATCCGCCTCCCTCAGGACGTCATGACCGAGCAGGCCCGGGTGTTCCTGGGCCGTCGGCTGGATTGCGCCCAGTGTCACGACCACCCCTTCGACTCCTGGACCCAGGATCAGTTCTGGGGCATGACGGGGTTCTTCAAGAACCTGACCTATTTCTGGACCACCATGGCTGCCGTGGACGATCCCCTGAGGCACGAGGAGTTCGGCACCGACTCCCGGCTGCTCCACCCCCGCACCAAGCAGGAGGTACAGGCCGTCTACCCCGATGGCAGGCCTCTGCCGGTCGAGGCAAGAGCCGACCCGCGGCCCCGGCTGGCCGACTGGTTCACCTCGTCGGATGAGTTTCTCTTCGAAGAGGCCATCGTGAACCGTTTCTGGAGTTACTTCTTCGGGAGGGGGATCGTCGACCCGGTGGACGATTTTCGCCTCACCAACCCGCCCAGCCATCCTGATCTGTTGAGGAAGCTGGCCCGCTATTTTCGCTCCAGCGGCTACGACCTCAGGGGCTTGATCCGGCTGATCGTGCAGTCCAACACCTACCAGCGTTCCAGACGGCCCAACCACACCAATCCTGGAGACGGCGCCAACTACTCCCGGGCCCTGCCCAGAAGCCTGGACGCGGAAATCCTGCTGGACATGATCTGCCAGATCACCGGCATCCCCGAGGTCTTCGAGGGAAAGGACGAACGGGAATACGGCGGCCGCCTGCCCGCCGGCACCCGAGCCATGAACATCGTCAATCCCGACCTCCACCCATCCCGTTTTCTGGATATCTACGGGCGGCCCAGCCGGGTGTCGGTGCCGGAACGCAAGGCCGGAGCCAACCTGGCCCAGGCCCTCCACATGCTGGCCGGCCCGACCTATACCGGCAAGCTCTCAGGCAAGGGAGGCCGAATCGATCGCCTGCTGCGGTCGGCGGCTTCCGACCGGGAGATCGTGGAGGAATTTTACCTGGCCGCCCTGTCGCGGTTTCCCACGCTGGAGGAAACACGGCAACTGGTGGGGATGGTCGGGGCGCGGCCTTCCCGAAAGCAGGCTCTGGAGGACCTTCTCTGGGGGGTGATCGCCTCCCGGGAGTTCGCTTATAATCACTGATCGTCAGAACGGGAAGGGAAGGTATCAATGCAAGCCACCTTGGAATCCGGGCCGTCAGGACTCCACCTCAGCCGCCGGGGCTTCCTGCGCGCGGGATCTCTGGGTCTTTTGGGGCTCAGCCTGAGCCGCTACCTGCGGCTCAAGCACCTGATGGCGGCCTCCGACCCCCCGCTGAAGCCGGCCGCCAAGGCCCAGGCCTGCATTCTGCTTTGGCTGGAGGGCGGTCCCAGTCAGGTCGACACCTTCGATCCCAAACCCAACAGCGCCTTTGCACCGATTGCGACCAACGTTCCCGGCATCCAGATCTCGGAGCTGCTGCCCCGGGTGGCCCGGCAGATGGACAAGCTGGCCGTTATCCGCTCGATGTACACCGAGGAGATCGATCATCAGCAGGCGACCTACTACGCGATTACCGGCCACCGTCCCAACTCGGCCCTGGAATCTCCCAGCCTGGGTTCGATCATCGCCAGGGAGCTCAGTCCGCGCCGGAACATGCCTCCCTACGTGATCGCACCCCCCATCGATCGACCCTATCTGAACTACTTCAACGCGGGTTTCATCGGTGCGCGTTACCAGCCTATGGTGGTCCCCGACCCCGCCCGGGAAGACTTTCAGGTGCCCGACCTGGTGCTCCCCAAGGAGATCGGCACGGATCGGCTGTCCCACCGCCGCTCCTTCCTGGAGGTGGTGGACCGCCTCTATCGCCGCCAGGAGCAGAGGGCCGAGTTTGCGGCCCTGGACGACTTACGGCAACAGGCTCTGACCATCCTCGGTTCTCCGCAAGTCCGACAGGCGTTCGACCTGTCGCAGGAATCGGAGAAGACCCGGGACGAGTACGGCCGGCACCGTTTCGGCCAGAGCGTGCTGTTGGCTCGCCGGCTGATCGAAGGGGGCTGCCGCTTTGCGACGGCGGCCGGATATGACTTGACCGAGTGGGACCTCTGCCACGTGGAGAACGACAAGTACAATCGAGACCTGCTGGCGCCTCCCCTGGATCAGGCCCTCTCCGCCCTGATGAAGGATCTGGACCAGCGGGGGCTGCTCGACTCGACGCTGGTCCTGGCCATGGGCGAATTCGGCAGAACTCCCCATGTCAATCCCCGGGGCGGGCGGGACCACTGGCCCCACTGCTGGTCCATGGTGTTGGGCGGGGGGGGAATTCAAGGGGGTCAGGTGATCGGCGCCAGCGATGAACGCGGGGCGCGGGTTGCGGACCGGATGGTGACTATCGGGGACCTGTTCGCCACCGTCTACAAGGCGCTGGGGATCGACTGGACCAAGGAATACATGACCCCCATCCAGCGGCCCGTCAAAATCGCCAACTCCATCGGCGGAGAGAGCGGCCTGCCCATCGAGGGCTTGATCTGAGCCGGTCCGGCCGGCTTGTCTGAAACAAAAGAAAAAAGAGTTATCCACGAAGGGCCACTAAGAACGACGAAGGGCCACTAAGGCGTTGAGGTTAACCGCGACGGGATACCAAGGTCACGAAAGAATTATCGATTTCCGATTGTTTCGCTCTCGAATGATCCGCCCCGTCGTGGGGGGCGGGGGCCGAACTTGTCTGAAACAACAGAAAAAAGACAAAAGAAAAAGAGTTATCCACGAAGGGCCACGAAGAACGACGAAGGGCCACTAAGGCGTTGAGGTTAACCGCGACGGGATACCAAGGTCACGACGGGATAGTCGATTTCCGATTGTTTCACCCTCGGATGATCTGCCCGGCAGGGCAGGGGCCCCACTTGCCTGAAACAAATGCCTGCGCCGGGTGGCGGGAAACCGGTTCATAGTCAAGCATGGGTAGATTTTTGATTCACATCGATGCACAGGATGCACAGGATTTTTTCCGGAGACGGCTGGCTTGTGTTCCCGGACATCCTCAAATCCGTACACGATCATCGCCCGAGTCAGCGTCTCCTGCAGCAGCCTCCCGTCCTGATTATCCTGTGCATCCTGTGCATCGATGTTCCATTTATAGTCCTTCTCGATGGATCTGCCCAGTCGCGGGGGGCGGGCGCCCGGCTCGCAGGCAAACGGGAGTCTCCCAAAGGGGACAGGCCGGCTTTCAGAGAAGCCGCCCGCCGGATACCCCCCACCTCACCATCGGGACGACACCCCCGGGAGCGCGGGCGTCCCGCCCGCATCCTGTCCCTTCGGTTGCCTCTCAGTTTCCCTGCGATGTTGCAGCCGACCGCCCTGCCGGCGGGAACCGAATGGGCCCGGCCGAAGCAGAGGCAGGGCGCCGCTGCCGGTTGATTCCGATGAAGGAGATGGCCGAAGCTGCGGGAGGATTTGTGCGGGCGGGACGCCCGCGCTCCCGGGTGGGCTTCCTCCCATGACAGGGTCACACCAACGGGACAAAAGTGCAGAAGCATTTTGGCGCCAGTTGTCGTTGAAGGAGGTCCATCAGTCCTCCTGCCTATTCGTGTTCATTGGGGGTTCGTCTTCATTGACGAACGGCTGTTTTCCCTCTGAGTGATGCGCACCGTCGTGGGGGGCGGGGGCTGGACTTGTCTGAAACAAAACCTGTTTCACTCTCGAATGATCCGCCCCGTCGTGGGGGGCGGAGGCCCGACTTGTCTGAAACAACCGCCTGCGCCGGGTGGCTGGAAACCGGTTCATAGTCAAGCATGGGTAGATTTTTGATTCACATCGATGCACAGCATGCACAGGATTTTTTCCGGAGACGGCTGGCTTGTGTTCCCGGACATCCTCAAATCCGCACGCGATCATCGCCCGAGTCAGCGTCTCCTGCAGCAGCCTCCGGTCCTGATTATCCTGGGTATCGATGGTCAATTTATAGTCCTTCTCGATGGATCTGCCCAGTCGCGGGGGGCGGGCGCCCGGCTCGCAGGCAAACGGGAGTTTCCCAAAGGGGACAGGCCGGCTTTCAGAGAAGTCGCCCGCCGGATACCCCCCACCTCTCCATCGGGACGACACCCCCGGGAGCGCGGGCGTCCCGCCCGCATGCTGTCCCTTCGGTTGCCGCTCAGTTTCCCTGCGATGTTGCAGCCGACCGCCCTGCCGGCGAGAACCGCATGGGCCCGGCCGAAGCAGAGGCAGGGCGCCGCTGCCGGTTGATTCCGGTGGAGAAGATGGCCGAAGCTGCGGGAGGATTTGTGCGGGCGGGACGCCCGCGCTCCCGGGGGGGCTTCCTCCCATGACAGGGTCACACCAACGGGACAAAAGTGCCGAAGCATTTTGGCGCCAGTTGTCGTTGAAGGAGGTCCATCAGTCCTGGTGCCTATTCGTGTCCATTGGTGGTTCGTCTTCATTGACGAACGGCTGTTTTCCCTCTGAGTGATCCGCACCGTCGTGGTGGCGGGGACCGGACTTGCCTGAAACCATTGAGGGACTATCCACGAAGGACTACGAAGGGCCACTAAGGGGTTGGAGAAGGCTCAAGAGGGATCCGCCAAAGGTCGGGAAGGGGGAAAGAACTTCCACGACGGCCGCTACTTCCGAAAGGCCATGAAGGGCCGTTGTTTCACTCTCAAATATTTCGCACGGCAGGGTGGGGCACGGCTAAACTGAGCCGGCGCAGCCTCCATCCGCCGGGGCTCCCTGTGCAAGCCGAACATGGTTTACACCGTACCCCCCCAACGTAGGGGCAACCGTTGTGGTTGCCCGCGTTGTGGTTGCCCGGTGATTCCCGGATTCCCGGATTGGGCGCCCACAAGGGACGCCCCTACGGTTGCGTGCAGGACGATGATAGCGACCACCCCGATCACTCCCCCCTTGAGGGGCAGTCGCAGCCGAGCCGCAGGCGATGGCTGATGCGGTGGGGGGTCTGAAGCCACTTTGTTTCACATTAGCCCCACCAGGATATCTTTCTCCATAGGCCATCTTGCCGTCATCGCCCTGGCCTTGCTGGCGGGGGCGGGCTGCCGGGAGCCTCTCCGACATTCCGGCGGCGCAAGCTACGCCGGCAGGAAAGCCTGCCAACCCTGCCACCCCAAGGAGTACGCCTCCTACATCGGTTCCCATCATGATCTGGCCATGGACCCGGCCAGCGACAAGACCGTTCTGGGGGATTTCGAGGACGCGACCCTGACCCACTTCGGCGTGACCTCCAGGTTCTACCGCAGGGACGGCAAGTTCCTGGTCTCGACCGAAGGGGCCTCGGGAGCTGTCGAAGAATTCGAGATCAAGTACACCTTCGGAGCGGACCCGCTGCAGCAGTACCTGGTGGAGTTCCCCGGAGGGCGGCTCCAGTGCCTGCCCCTTTGCTGGGACGCCCGGCCCCGAACCCAGGGCGGGCAGCGTTGGTTTCACCTCTACGACCGGGAGCACATTGCTCCCGACGACATCCTCTTCTGGACCCGGGTCTCCCAGAATTGGAACACCACCTGCGCCGAGTGCCATTCGACCGGCCTGCGCAAGAACTTCGACAGCTCGACCGACACCTATGAGACCCGCTGGTCCGAGGTGGATGTGTCCTGCGAGGCCTGCCACGGACCGGGCGCGGCGCACGTAGAGTGGGCGCAGGCCCGTGCCCGGGGAGAGACCCGGTCGGATATCCGTGACCTGGGGTTGACCATCCGCCTCAAGGAAGCCGAGCCGGCAACCTGGACCCGCGATGAGAAAACCGGCAAGCCCCGGCGCACCCCTCGGCTGGCCTCCCCGACCCAGGCGGAGATGTGCGCCCGCTGCCACTCGCGACGGGGACTCATCAGCCAGGACTACGTCCATGGAGCGTCGTTGCTGGACACCCACGCCTTGAGCCTGCTGGAAGAAGACCTCTATTATCCCGACGGCCAGATACTGGAGGAAGTCTATGTCTACGGATCTTTTCTGCAGAGCCGCATGGCTCAAAAGGGCGTGGTCTGCACCGACTGCCACGATGCCCACAGCGCCCGTCCACGCCTGGAGGGAGATGCGCTCTGCACCCGCTGCCACACCGCCGGGACCTATGCCTCCCGCTCACACCACCACCATCCCCCCGGTTCTCCCGGAGCCCGTTGCGTGGAGTGCCACATGCCGGCCCGGACCTACATGGTGATCGATCCCCGCCGGGACCACAGCTTTCGGGCCCCGCGCCCCGATTTGACGGCCAGGCTGGAGACACCCAATGCCTGCAACGGCTGCCACCTGGACCGGTCCACCCAATGGTCGGTGGAACACTTTCACCAATGGTACGGGACCGGCCCCAGAGAAAAACACTTCGGCGAGACCTTTGCCGCCGCCCGTGAGGGGTTCCCCGGATTGGCGGGGGATCTCATCCGGTTGGCCAACGCCCCCGGACAGCCCGCCATCGTTCGGGCCACTGCCGTCTCACTGCTGGACAACACCCCCGGCCGGAGTGCCGCCGAGGCGCTCGGCGAGTTGGTGAAGGATCCCAGCCCGCTGGTGCGGGCGGCGGCAGTGGATGCTCTGGGATCGTTGCCGCCCCAAGAGCGGGAGCCCCGGTTGGGGCCGGCCCTGGAGGATCCGGTGCGTCTGGTGCGCACCCTGGTCGGCCGGTCCCTGGCCAGCGCTTCCCCGGAGGGGCTTTCACGCCGGCAACGCCAACTCAGGGCCTCGGCCGTCAGCCAGTATGAAAAGGTACAACAGCTTCATGCCGACCATCCGACCGGCCGCCTCAACCTGGGGGACCTCTACCGGGAGCAGCGGGACCACCACCGGGCTGAAGCCTCCTACCGGCAGGCAATGGCCATGGAGCCGGCCTTCATCCCCGCCTATCTGAATCTGGCCGACCTCTATCGGGAGATGGGCCGGGAGGCCGAGGGGAAGCAGGTGCTGCTGGAGGCGCTGAAAGCGGCCCCCCGATCGGCTTCGGCGCAACACGCCCTGGGCCTGCTGTTGGTCCGGACCGGGCAACGCCGGCCGGCCCTGGGCCATCTGGCCCGGGCGGCGGAGCTGGAGCCGGACAACAGCCGGTATGCCTACGTCTACGGGGTGGCGCTCAACTCAATGGGAAGATCGGGCCAGGCGGTCCGCGTCCTGGAACAGGCCTTGAAATCCAGGCCCTATGACCGGGACCTCCTGTTCGCGCTGGCCACCATTTATCGGGACCGGAGGGAATTCGGGAAGGCGCTGGTTCACAGCCGGCGGCTCCTGGCCCTTTATCCCGAGAGTGCCGGCTACCGCCACTTGGAGAGACAGCTACGGACTTTGGCCCGCGTTTCTCCCCGCCGCGTGCGATAATGTGTCGCAGTCCCCGGCGGGAAACGCGGGCTAAGGAAACCCTACCCATGGAGGAGCCATGCTAGACGTAATGATGGATCAGATAAGCCAGGTAGCCGGCCTCCATATCCCCCGGATAGCAGGTGCCTTGGGCATCCTGATCTTGGGGTGGCTGATTGCCTTGATTGTGGCGGCTCTCCTGCGAGCGCTGATGCGCCGCACCGGGCTCGCCCAGCGGGTGGCGGCCTGGTTTGCCGGGGAGGAAGGAACCCGGGACGTGCATGTCGACAAGTGGGTCGGCAGGGGCGCCTACTATCTCATCATGCTGTTCGTGCTGGTGGCGGTTTTCCAGACACTGGGCCTGACCCTTCTGACCGAGCCGCTCAACCGACTCCTCACCCGGATCTTCGAGTTCGCTCCCCGCATTCTGGGCGCGGGCTTGCTCCTGATCATCGCCTGGGTGCTGGCCTCGGTCCTGAGACTGGTCATTGCCAAGGTGCTGACCGCCGCCAAGCTGGATGAGCGGCTGAGAAGCGGGATCGGAGAGGGGGACGAGCAACGCCCTCCTCTGGCCAGGAGCCTGGCCGATGCCGTCTACTGGTTGATCTTCCTGCTGTTTCTGCCGGGAGTCCTCAACGCCCTGGCGGTGGAAGGACTGCTGGAACCGATTCAGGCCATGGTTGGAAAGGTGGCGGGGTTCATTCCCAACCTGTTCACGGCAGCGGTCATCCTGGGCGTGGGATGGTTCGTGGCCCGCATCGTGCAACGGGTAGTGAGCAGCCTGCTGTCGGCCGTGGGCCTGGATGCTCTGAGCGAGAAAGGCGGACTCTCCGCCGTGCTGGGGACCCAGCGGCTTTCAGCAGTGGTGGGACTGGTGGCCTACACCCTGATCTTCCTGCCGGTGGTGATCGCCGCCCTCAACGCCCTTCAGATGGAAGCCATCACGGTGCCGGCCAGCAACATGCTCACCATGATCCTGGAAGCCATTCCGGCTATTTTTGGCGCCGTGCTGGTGTTGACGATCGCCTATCTGGTGGGTCGGGTGGTTTCGGGACTGGTGGCCAACTTGTTGGCCGGGGCCGGCTTCAACGGCATCCTGGCCAAGCTGGGTCTCGGCAATGAAACCAACAGCGGGTCCCGGACCCCCTCGGCCATCGTCGGGACCCTGATCCTGGTGGCCATCATGTTGTTTGCCGTCACCGAAGCAGCCGGTCTCATCGGCTTCGAGGTCCTGTCCCAACTGACCTCTCAGTTTCTGGTCTTCGCCGGGCGCATCGTGGTCGGACTGGTCATCTTCGCCATCGGTCTCTTTCTGGCCAATTTCGTGCACCGGACGGTGCTGGCGGCCGGGGCCACCCAGGCCCGCCTGCTGGCCCTTGGCGGCCGTATCGCCATCATCCTGCTGTCGGGGGCCATGGCCCTGCGGCATATGGGTCTGGCGGATGAAATCGTCAACCTGGCCTTCGGCCTGATCCTGGGTGCGGTGGCGGTGGCCCTGGCCATCGCTTTCGGTCTGGGAGGCCGGGAATTTGCCGCACGCCACCTGGAGGGGTGGATGCAATCGATGAAATCGGAAGGGCCGTCGAAGTGACCGTCAAATCTCGAAGGTCGCCTCGGGCTGCATGGGGTAGATCTTCCGGCCCAGGCGCTTGAAGGGAAGCTTGGAGAAGTCCTGGGTAAAGACGCTGCTGGCGTCGACATTGAAGATCGAGCCGGCGATGGGTTTGAAGCCGCTGCGAAAGTGGCCGGTGGACTTCACGCAAATGTAGCGCATACGGGCGCAGTCCAGTCCCAACCCACGGCTGAAGGCCAGATCCATCGGTTGGTCGGCCCGAGAGATGACCGCCACGTACACTCCCTCCTGCCTGAGCAGCACCGAATCCCCGTGGTCGCCCTCGAGACCGGCAAACATGGGACCGTCGTAGACGAAACGCCCGTCGCTCACCGCCACCACTTCAGCCCGCATGGGGACTGGCGGTCCCACCAGCGGATGAGACTTTCCTCCGACTTCAAGGTCGACCCGCTTTCCGACACCGGCCCGGAGAGCCCTCTTGACGGTTTCCGGGTCGACGATATGGAGCACGGCCGCATCCTGCAACCGCCGCTCGAGGAAGAGACGCAGAATCTCGGTGCTGTCGCTGGGCGCGCCGCCGCCCGGGTTGTCGGCCTGGTCGGCCAGGATTATGGGAAACTTCCCCAGGGCCTCGCCCTGAGCCAGGGCCTCGACGGGTGAGAGCGGGAGCCGCTGCCAGATCTCCTTCCGCTCCCAGATCCAGCGGGCCAGATCGTCGACCTTTTGCCGGGCTCCCGCCGGATCGTTGTCGGTCACGACCAGGGTGGATGCCCCGGCGCAATTCACGTCGGCCCACTGGTACCCGACCCCCACGCTGGCCGTCAGCACCCCGGGCTGGCTCTCCAGATCGTGCAAGCGGTCGATGACCAGGCTCATGGGCTCTTCGGCGGTGATCATCTTGGCCGCCGCCCAGAAAAGGGGGATGGAGCGCCAGGCCAGAGTGGGGCGGATCTCGCCCCGTACCGTCCGCACCATCATGCGGGCGGCCTCCATGCCCCGTTCGGCCATGTCGACGTGGGGATAGGTATCCTCCACGATCAAGGCGGTGGCGTTGTCCACCATGGTCTTGCCGATGTTGCAGTGGAGATCGTGGACCGCAATGACCGGACAACGGGGACCCACCAGTTGGCGGACACTCTGCAGGATGTCCCCGTCGGCGTCGTCGATGCCCTGGGCGGAATAAGCCCCATGCACGCTGAGGAGCACGCCGTCCACCGGGAGGGCCTGGCGCAAGGGCGCCAGCAGGGTCTCCTTCAGGGCCTGGTGGGTCTCCCGGGTCGGCTGGTTTCCGGAAGGGGCATGGCGCCAGACCAGCGGGACCATCTCTACCTTCTGCCGCCGCAACTCCTTGATGAACCCGTCGATGATGGTGTTGACCTCACCCGAGCGTTGCAGCAACTCCTCGGCGCCCTTGGAGCGGGCGTGCCCGTAAAACGCCTCCAGCGGCGTCTCCACCGTGGAGTAGTTGCTGCTTTCGTGCTCGATACCGCCGATGGCAATACGCATTCGAAACTCCTTGTCTACAGTGACTTGCTCCTCATCTCAATACTTCGAAGGCCAACTTGCGGCCACGGCCGTAGCGGAAGACCGCGAAATCGTTATCGAAGGAGATGACCCGCGATATGCCAAGCCGTTCCATGACCGCAAACGAGGTTCGATCGACAAGGGAGAAGTCCTGGTCAGGGAAGCGTTCGCCGATAGCCCAGGCAGCTTCCAGGTCGGCCCAGGTCGTCTGTTCAATGGTCGCCGCTCCGTTTCGCAGACCAGCCCAAAAAGTCTCTGCCGCGTTGGCGGAGATGAAATGGTGGAGGAGACGCCAAGTCTCAACCAGTACCTGGTCGCTGGTTACCAGCGGTTCGTCAATGGCTAGAAGTTTCTTCGCACGACGGTTTTGCCGGTCGCCGCGATCAGCGGCGCCGTACCAGGCCGAGCTGTCAACGAAGACGCTCATGGAGCACCTCAAGCGCGGTGCTTGGCAGCCCCGGTGGCTTCCCCGATCATGCGATCCTTTTCGGAGGCGATGTCGGTCCCCTTGGACCTGCCGAGATCGAAGACGGTGGCACGGTCGACCTGTCGGGGCAACTCGGCCAAGTCTCGGTCAACCAGGCGACGTATGTATTCGGCCAATGAAACACCAAGTCCGGCTGCGCGCGTGCGAACGCGGTTGTGTGACTCTGAATTCAGGACGATCTGGGTGCGAACCATCATAATGGCGCCATCATACCATTGCCCTCATAACGCATCAAGCTCGGGTGCGGTGAACCTGTGAAGTCTCCGGCATTTCTAGGCCAATGGCTTCGTTACAGTCGTCTTCCGACCCAATCCAGAGGTTCGTGCAAGGGTGCAAGATAGCCGCATTACCACGGAAGTTCGACTGCTGCAGGCAATCTCAGGAAAAATTACCAAACAAAAGCTCCGGGCTTCGCTTGGGCTAAAAAATGACGAACATTTCCGCTCCGCCGGCCAGGACTTGATAGATTAGCCAGGTTGATGCGGCAACTCAACAACCTCCCCTGATTTCCCTTTCTGCAGCCTCCATCAACCATTGGTGACCGTGGTGCTTCCGTAAGCGGATTGCACGGCAATCTCCATCGCAGCGATTTCCTGGTTGGATAGTGAATTGAAATGGCTCGTTCGTTTTCGAGTGGAAAGTCGGCCGTTGTTCTGGAGGCAGAAGCGAATGAAGAGATCGATCTGGCGGTCGGGCATATCCACGATTTCCTGGATGGCTTTCCGGGTCGCATCGTAGTTGGCCAGAAACTCCAACTCTCCGACAAGTTCCGTATCGATGGTCTGATCGATGAAGCGGAAAAGCGCCTCCGCCTGGAGCGTCATGTCCATAAAGCGGTACCAGATGGCCGTATCGTTGTTGACGGTCAAGCGCCCCTCGGCATCAAGCTCGTATTCCACCAGCGGCATCAGCTTGCGCGAAAAGGCTTCCAGGGAAGCGTCATAGTCGACAGGGCTCTTCAACATGGCTGCCGAGATGGGAAACATGAGGCCTTGGACTGTAAAGCCCCGTCGGCTAAGAATGTTATGGATCAGAAAGCGGTGGATTCGGCCATTGCCATCCTCGAATGGATGCAAGAAAACGAGACCATAGGCAACGGCAGCGGCGTGGATCACCGCTGAGACCTTACCGGTCTCCATCCGCTGGTGGCCCAGAATAAGACCTTGCATCAGGTCGGCCAGATCTTCGGGCTTGGGCCCCACGAAGTGAATCCTTTCTTTCTGCCAGCTAACCGTCTGCCCGACGTAATTTTG
Source organism: Candidatus Versatilivorator sp. (assembly GCA_965262635.1). Taxonomy (GTDB): domain Bacteria; phylum Acidobacteriota; class Terriglobia; order Versatilivoradales; family Versatilivoraceae; genus Versatilivorator. The sequence continues at coordinate 221,676 of OZ253547.1, forward strand.
GCTACCTCGGTAGTCGCTGTCACGGAATCGTGCGTCGACGATGCGGTTGTGAACCTCAATCAACTGCTGTTTCCGACAGAAGTCTTCCTGCTCAGCCAGTTGAAGCAAGGCCACAAAACGCCCGGTTCGGGTCGAACCTGGGTTCATGTGTTCGATCTCAAAAGACGATTTCGTTTCCTTGGTATACAGGTATCCGAGTGCGCGCTTCAACTGAACCGGCGAATAACCGGACACGACCTTTCGGCATCGCTCGGACCAATCAGCCTTTTCAAAATTCCTGAGAACATCGGTGCGACGAACCGTGGGACAGAATCGGCGGTCACCCAGCAGGTTGTCAATGACCCGTTGCCGGCGGATGCGGTGATTCAGACCGGTGGTGTAGTACACCTGGGGTTCAAGTAAATGGATATAGTTGCCTCGCTTGAGGTCGTCCAGCGGAAGTGTCTTACCGGTTAGAAACTCATAGAGGAACCACAATCGCCGGGAATACTTTCCCGTGGGTTTGGACCGAACGAATGCGACCATCTCTTTCTCTGCCACCCTTTGGAACAGGCTGGTCAGGATTGCCGGATTGGTGCCGTCATACTTGAGTGCGAATTCAAGATGATCGCCCAAGGTGTCCCCCGGCCAGTACTTCCGCGGATAGACTTCCTCGACGACACCAGCACGTGAGCTGACCCGGTGGGACCCACTGGTTGCCACCCACGACAGGTGCCAGTTCGCGATGACCTCCAGACCGTAACGCTCGATCAGCGCCCCATACCCGGCACGCCTGAGCAAGGATTGGTCCTGGTTGGTTTCAGCCAAGCCAGCCTCCGGAAAAACAGTGACCACATAAGAATTATAATTACATTTAGAATATTTTAGAGAAAAACAGTTAACCCGCATTTCTCACCAGGGGGCGTGTCAATGGCGCCGGAATTTTTCCCTCAGCGCGTGCTCGCGAGCGAAGGACGTAGCGGGGACACCATTCGAGCGAGCATGTGCGCGCTGAGGGGAAAAGGCCAAGCCAGGGCGCGCCCAGCGCAGTGTGTAGTCGCAGGTCCCTTGAACGGCACCAATCAAGGTGCTGAAAACAAACCGCTTTTCACTATACATTCAGCGACCTGGTGAGAAATGCGGGTTAAGTCCTGACAGCGTAGCGGAATGATGGCTTAGCCCGCATTTCTCTCGGCCCTATCTTGAAGGTCTCCGAGTACACACGGTGCCCTGAAAGCCCCTCATAAAGCGCTACAGGCGGAAGGGTCTTCTCTTCCGCCAGGGCTGCCGGGCCGTGCCCCCAAACGATCTCAAGGCTGCCGAGACCCTTCCCTTAATTTCTTGTTGCTTCCCACTCCCGCCCGGCCTGGCGGGCTTTCTCCTCGTCCACCAGGGACAGCAGAACCAAGCCCACCAGAAAAAATACCACCAGGGACAGGATGGCGGTCCTGGCGCTACCTGCGATCAGGGTGATGGCGGCGAACACCCAGGGACCCCAGATGGAGGAGAACTTGCTGAAGAGGGTGTAGAAGCCGTAGAACTGGGCGCTGGCTTGGGGCGGGATCATGGAGCCGTAGAGGGACCGGCTCAGAGCCTGAGACCCGCCCAGGACCAAACCCACCACCACCCCCAGGGTGAAGAACTCCCGGGCGCTTTGAACGAAATAGGCCGACACGGCCACCGCCGACCAGATCACCAGGGTCAGCATGACCGCCTGCCGGGTTCCCACCCATGCAGCCACTCGACTGAACAGGAGCGCCCCCGCGGTGGCCACGATCTGGATCGTCAGCAGGGTGGCCATGAGGGCGGTCGTGCTCAGTCCGAGCTCGTCCTTGCCGTAGATGGTGGCCATGTTGATGGCGGTCTGAATCCCGTCGTTGTAGAACATGAAGGCCAACAGGAAGGTCGCCAGGTGGCGATAGCGGCGGACCTGGCGGGCGGTCTGCAGGGTGCGGGAAAAGCCGGCGGCCAGGGCACCCAGCCATCGCCGCCGCCAGGGCTGCCGGCGGGAGGGGATTGCCCCTGCGGGCGCCTCGGAGAGATGCCTGGCGGTCAACAGGGTAAAGCCGGCCCACCACAGCCCGGCCATAACCATGCCGAGGCGAGCCGCCAGGCCTTGAGCCAAGCCGAGCTGCCGGTGGCCGGCCAGCAATCCCAGAGCCAGAGCAAATTGGATGCCGCCTCCCACATAGCCATAAGCGTATCCCTTGCCTGAAAGCCGGTCCATGGTGCTGCGGTCTTGGGCGATCTGAGGCAGGAAGGCGTCATAGAACACGTTGCCGCCAACGTAGGCAACCTGGGCGATCAGGAAGAAGAAGAGGGTTCTGAAGACGTCGCCCGATTGGCAGAAGTAGAGCAGTACGGTGAACAGGGAGCCCGTATAGGCGCAGGCCAGCAGGAAACGCTTCTTGGAGGCCGTCATATCGGCGACGGCGCCCAGCGTCGGGGCCATCAGAAAGGCCAGAAAGGCGGCCAGGCCCGCGGTGAACCCCCACAGGGTTGTGGCCCTGTAGACGGTGTCTCCGAGTCGGATGCCTTCGGGTCCCACCACTGCCTGGGCAAAATAGGCGGGCAGCACCCCCACGGCGACGGTGGTGGTGTAGGCCGAGTTGGCCCAGTCGTACATGCACCAGCCAAAGTTGCTCCTGCGGTTGCCGGTTTCGGACATGACGGGTGTCCCGGCTGAGGGGAGAGCCGGCAGTCACCGCCGGGGAAGGGGTGCTTGCCGGTTAGCGTCGCTTCAACCCTGCAAGACTGCTAGAATACCGGGCGGAGTTTATCATGGCCCCGAAAGTCCCCCGAGGGATGCCTGGCCTGGGCCCGGGGCGGCCCCTCACCTGTAGAAGGTCCGACTGCACCAGCGGGTGGCCCCGGTTTTGCATCCACGAGAAGCACCCATGAGCGACAGGAACCAACAGCAGGCTACGGCGCGCGGCGCCATGGTGATCGCGGCCGTCGTGATCATCATCGCCGGAATGCGGGAAGCCTCGGCGATCCTGGTTCCCTTTCTGTTGGCCGTCTTCATTGCGGTCATCGGCGGTCCTCCCGCCTTCTGGCTGAAAAGGAAGGGGGTTCCTTCCTCCCTGGCCGTGCTGGCGGTGGTGCTGGTGATGTTGGGCATCGGCATTGGCATGGGCGCGGTGTTGAGCACGTCTCTCAACGGCTTTTACCAGCAGATGGATTCCTACAAGGCAAACTTGAATCAGCAGATGGACGCCCTGTTCATCTGGCTGAAGGGGATGGGCATCCATCTTGACTGGGACCTGTTGAAGGAAGTGGTCAATCCAGGGGAGGCCATGCAGCTTGTGGCCACCTTGCTGGCCGGTTTTGGGGGCGTGCTGACCAACGCCTTCCTCATCACCCTGACAGTGGTCTTCATCCTGTTGGAGGCTTCAGGCTTCCCTGCCAAACTGAGGGCCGCCACGAAGGACCCCAAGGCGTCCTTTCCCGCCTTCGAGGAATTCACCCATGCGGTCAAAGGATATCTGGCCATCAAAACGGCGGTGAGTCTGGCCACCGGCCTCTCGGCCGCCCTGTGGGTCGCCGTGCTGGGTTTGGACTTCCCGCTGTTGTGGGGGTTGCTGGCCTTTCTCTTCAACTATGTGCCGACCATCGGCTCCATTCTGGCTGCCGTTCCAGCAGTGCTGTTGGCTCTGATTCAACTGGGGCCCTTTCCCGCCCTGCTGGTGGCCGCGGGCTATTTGTGCATCAACTTCATCTACGGCAGTCTGATCGAACCGCGCTTCATGGGTCGCGGCCTGGGTCTGTCGACGCTGGTGGTTTTCCTTTCGTTGGTCTTCTGGGGCTGGGTCCTGGGGCCGGTCGGCATGCTGCTGGCGGTGCCACTCACCATGACTGCCAAGATCGGGTTGGGGAGCCGCGAAGAGACTCGCTGGCTGGCCATTCTGCTGGGCTCGGAGAAATCCGACGAAGCCGTTTGGGAACCCGATGCCCGGGAGACCGGGACCCTGGGAAAAGAACCCGACCCCGCTCAAGCCCCGCCCGAAGTCTCCACTTCTCCTCACTGACCCCGCCCAAACCGCCTGGGCTTTCGGTTGGCGGCTAGGAGCCTGCGCTGCGGAACATTTTTCAGGGACATCCTTCCATAAATAGGACTCTTGTGTGCTTTGAATAGGGCATAACATCCTCTTTAAAGCAGATATTTCACCATTTATAGGGATCACAATCCACCTCGAAGCCTCGGCCGCCCTTCGCGGCGCAGACTCCTAGCCCGCATTTCTCACCGGGGGTAGGAGCATCGGTTCTCTGAATCTGGTAACATATTCGTAAAAAAGAAGTTAATGAGATTATTGGGGCAGAAACGATGCGCACACAGTGTCACAGTAAACCGCTGGAGTTTGAGAGCCATTGTTCCCGCCGCCACCGCTTGGTGGCGAAGAAACTCATCTTTCTTTTGGTTTTTCTTCGTGTCCCTTCGTGGTCCTTCGTGCCCCTTCGTGGATATCTCTTTGTCCTTCGTGGATTGAGAGCCGACGTTTCCTACCTTTGGTGAGAAATGCGGGTTAGCGTCATTTTGGAGAGGCAGTGCGTTTCGGGAGGGCGCCACAAAGTCGCCGCCTACGCGGCTGCGGGCTGCGCAGAGTCCACACGACCCCGGGCTCACGCCCGGGGCTAAGTGCTGCCGCAGCTACGCTGCTCTATAAGGAAGTCTGTAGGAGACGTTTCGTCGGGGGAACCAGGCCAATCGCGGCTTCGCCGCTCTCCCCAAAATCACAACACTGCCCGGGGACAGGATTTTTAAATGACAATCCCCCGGGCGCCAGCCCGGAGGTTCGAGTCGAGCCGCCAAGGCGGCGTCCGCACTTTGCCGTGGGCGTAAGCCCATGGAAAAGGGCAGTTCTATCCCCCGAGCCGTGTAGGCGGCGGCAATCATCCCTGGTGTTCGAGCTCAAACAAGCCTGGGCGCGCCCAGCACAGCCTGTCCCCTGAAGACTCCAAACAAAGCGCTGCAAGATGCTAAAGACAAACACTTTCCCAGCCGATGCCCAGCGGCCCGGTGAGAAATGCGGGTTAACTACTTCCTGCTGTCGGGGGGTCACTGCGGGGAGGTAGAGCTGGGACCGCCGTCGTTGTGCCGCCGTTCCCAGTCCCGCACTTTGCGGTTGGAAGCATCGAAGAGCCGCTCGTAATTGCCGTAGCGGGTCTTGCGGCTGGCCGATTCATCCAACTGCTCCCAGAGCGGCTGGTAGTCGCGATAAGTTTTCAGGTAGGCGTCGCGGCCGGCGGGCGCCACCGAGTCGCTGCCGAAGAGGAAGCGCTCGGGGTAGGCGTTCAGGACGGCGGCCCAGGCCCGGACCGACCGGGGACTCTCGACCACCCACTTGGCGACCTCGTCCCAGGAGAGGTCGCAATAGACGTGCGAGAAGGCGGGGTCGCGGAAGAGTTCCTCCAGCAACTCCAGGTGGTTGGGCGTGGGACCCACGAAACGGCCCAGACCGGAGTGGGCCCAGATGATGGTTGTCCGGGGATGAGCCCTGAAGATGTCTTTCAGGGCGTCGAAATGGGCCGGCCGGCCGGCCTTGACCGGCCTCACGGTGTTGATGTCGCAGTGCAGGATCACCACCAGTCCCACCTCTCCGGCAAGTTCCAGAATCTTGTGCAAGGCGGGGTTATGCAGGCTGGCGGTGTGCCCCAGCACCTTGGAGGACACGAATTCCTTGTGAATGGAGAACTCGCCGATTCCGCTGAAAACGCCGGGATAGAGCCTCAGCACCCGTCGAATGTGGTCGGTGGCGTACATGTCGGTCGGGTTGAAGCCGGTAATCATCGGGTCGAAGCGGCGCTGGTCCCGGGGCGAAAGACCTTGATAAGCCTCGGCGACCATGGCATCCACAAAGGAGTAGTAGTAGAGGGCGGAATCCGAGAGAAGGTAGTAATCGGGGGCCCGGTCTCGGGATTCGAAGTAGTCCCACTTCTGTTGCAGCGGAATGCCGAACAGCGCCACACGGCCCACCTTGTCCCCCATGATCTCCAGAAAGTCCGGCAGACCGATGCCCCGCTGGACGTAGTTGGAAATGTGGAAATGGACGTCGTGGAAATCGGCCTCCCCGGCCGGCGCCGGCGGAACCCACAGGGTGCAGCCGGCCAAGAGGGCGATGGCGCTGAATCGTGCTTTCATAGAGTCGTTCTCCTGGCTTCCCCGGTGTTCCGATCCTGGCCCGGAGGGAAGTAACCCCCGTTGAAGAAAGCCTGGCCGGCTGTGCCCCCGCTCAAAAGGTCGCAATGGGGTTGAGCGGCGATCCGGTGCCGCCGTCGACCGGCAGCGGGGCTGCCGTGATCAGGAACTCCCAGCGGTTGAGGCGGCGAGCGGTGGCGCTGAGGGCTTCCAGGTCGCAGTTGTCGAAGATGGGAACCCCCATGGCGATGATGGAAAGCATATGAATGGGTGAGACCACGCCTTCGATGCCCGAGGGAGCCACCTCGCTGGCGGCGTCGCTGCCCAGCATGGCGACCTCCCGCTGGTGCAGCCAGCGGGCGCAGGAAGCATACATTCCGGCTGCCGTTTCGGAAACGTCCCAGACGCCCTTGGTGTCCCTTCTGGCCCAGCGTCCGGTCCGCACCAACAGCACGTCCCCCCGGCCCACTTTCACCCCGGCCTTCTTTTCCCAGGCGTCCAGGTCTTCGGGATAGATGGCGTCTCCCGGTTCCAGATAGTCGACCCCTTTGAGGGCCGGGATGTCCATCAGAATCCCGCGGGTGAAGATGCCGTCTTTCACCGTCTCAATACCCAGCTTGCTCGCACCCTCGTCGGTGACTTCCATACGGGAAAACCCGTTGAACATCTTGCCGCCGTAGAACATGTGGCACAGGGAGTCCATGTGGGTATGGGCCCAGCCGTGGTATTGCATGCGATAGGCGTCATTGGAGAACATCCCGGGACTCTTGCCGGTCAACAGCATGGCATGCTCGACGGGGAAGGGATTGTCCACCGACTTTTCCTTCTCGATGCCCCGGGCCAGGGAAACCGAAACGCCTTCCCGGACCAGTTTGGCCGCCTGCTTGCGCTTGTCCGGGGTAATGAAGTTCAGCGCTCCCAGCTCATCCGAGTCTCCCCAACGCCCCCAGTTGGACAGCTCTTCCATCCACTGGTCGATATCGGCCTTGGTCAGGCTCCGGCTGCCCTGAGCCGACATGTCGGGGACTTGAGAAGACCGTTGCCAAAAGAACCAGATCGCCAACAGAGCCACCAGCAAGGCGATGGGCCGCCAGTAACAACATCCGAGAGGGATTTTCATTCGACTGTTCTCCTTGATTGAACTTCAGGCACGCCGCAGTTCGTCGGCGGTCAGCCGGTGCACCACCGTTCGCAGTCCCTGCTCTCCAAGGGAGATCACCCGGTAGCCGCCCGGCAACGACACCGACTGTTCGGACCAGGGGCCCTCTCCGAACTGGAAAGAGATGGCCGGCACGGACATGAAGTGGGTGCCCGCGTAGTGAAGATGGCACTCGAAATGGATATGGCCGAAGAAGACCGCCTCCACGCATTGGGACCCCTCGAGGATCTCCAGCAGTGGATCGGCATTCCTCAACATCAACTCGTCCATCCAGGAAACGCCGATGGCCAGGGGGTGGTGGTGCATGAAGACCAGGGTGGGTTGGCGTTCCCGGAGCAACTGGCCCAGCCATTGCAGTTGTTCCTCCTCCATGCTTCCCCAGACCTCCCCGGGGCGGGAGGTGTCCAGCACCACCAGCCGCCATCCCGATCGATGCAGGCAGTAGTAGTAGGGATCGCCGCCCGGTTGCTCCTGGTTCAACAGGTGCCGCCGCAGGCTCCCGCGGTCGTCGTGGTTGCCGACGGCATAATGGACCGGAGGGCCGACGGCCTCCATTTGCGCCTTGAAGAGCAGGTAGGCGGCCTCGGTTTGCTCGGAGACCGAGTCGCCGGTGTAGATGCACAGGTCGGGACGCGGCCGGATGGCGTTGATGGAGGCGATGGCGGCCTTCAGGGCGCGGGCAGGCTGTATTCCGTAGATCACATGGGCGGGATCGCCGAAAAGATGGGCATCGGAAAAGTGGACGATCGAGAACTCGGAATCGGCGGTCATGGCGCAACCCCGGCAGGCCGGCGCCGGAAGGTGGATTTCAACGGCCTCTGAAGGCCGGCAGTCGGCCCGCGGCCAACTCTATCACGACCCTGATCGGGAGCCAAGTCGGCGAAAACGGCGACCGGCCGGCCGCGGTTGAAGCAGCCCCAAACCTGCCAGGGAGAAGGGTTTGACTTCCCTGGGCGCGGGCCATATCATTTCCGCCCTGACCGGTCCGCAACCAGAAACAGACGCGCATCCTTGCCCCAAGCCGGCCTCCGTAAGGACGAGGCCGCGGTGAATGCACCATGGCCAGCCTAAGCCAGCAAGCGCTGGAACAGTACAAGGAGCAGGGTTTCGTCAGGGGTGGGAAGATACTGTGCGACAGCGAGCTGGTCCGGCTGCGGGAGGAGATCGACCGGCTCATCGCCGGGCTGCCGGCGGGAACCCGACCCGAGAACATGCCGTCGGTGCACTACCGTCACCGCTACTTTCTGGATCTTTTCCTCAGCCAGCCCCTGGTGGACATTGCAGAGCAGATTCTGGGTCCGGACGTTGCCCTCTTTACCTCCTACGTCATCAGCAAACGCCCCGGAGACGGGCTGGAGGTGGAGTGGCACCAGGATGCCGCCTTTTTCCCCATCGACCCCATGGAGACCTTCACCGTGTGGCTGGCCGTGGATGATTCGGACCGCCGGAACGGATGCATGCAGGTCATCCCGGGGTCCCACCGCAACAAGGTGCTCTTGAACCACCGGGTCGATACCGGCCGCCGGACCACCCTGCCCCTGGCCTTCCAGCAGGTGGATCAGACCCGGGCGGTGGACGTGGAGCTCAAAGCCGGGGAGTTCTCCGCCCACGACGTCTTCCTGTGGCACGGGTCCAATCCGAACCGTTCCCGGCGGCGCCGGTGCGGCATCACCATCAAGTACATTCCGACTTGTGTCCGCATCGATCGCACCTTCGTGTCTCCCACCGGGTTCGATTGGTCCGGTCTGAGACTCTATCTGGCCCGGGGGCGTCCGGGTGAACATAATGAATACTTCAACCAGTAGCCCGTATCTCTTGCCTGGGCTGCCGGCGGGCGATTGCTCAACGCGGAGTCCCACATGAATAAACCCGTAGACGACCGGCTCAGAAGACTGGGGGCGGGCCAGTCGATCCCATCCCTTTGCAAGGCCTCCGGCATGTCCAGGCAGCAGTTCGAAGAGTGGTGGCGGGATGAGATCCGATCCAGAGTGCCCGAAATGGAAGGCCGGCATGAGCTGTCGGTGAAGCGCCCGGTTCGGATCGAGCGCGACTGCTGGGGAATCCCCCATATCTCGGCCGAGAACGACCAGGACCTGTTCTTTGGCTACGGCTTCGCCATGGCCCAGGACCGGCTGTTTCAACTGGACTACCTGCGGCGCAAGGGTCAGGGAAGGCTGGCCGAGATTCTGGGTCCGGACGGAGTAGAGTCGGACCTTCTGGTCAGAACCGTGGGCCTGCCGGACATCGCGGCCGAGGAGGAAAGCCGCCTCCCGGCAGAGGCGGCCCAAAGGCTCCAGGCCTTTTCGGACGGGATCAACGCCTGGATGGAGCGCAGCCGCACCGCACTGCCCATCGAGTTCGACCTCCTCGATTATGAACCCGAGCCCTGGTCCCCCGCCGACAGCCTGGCCATTCAGGTCGAGTTCCAGTGGTATCTGACGGGCCGCTTCCCGGTCATCGTCATCCCGGAACTGGCCAAACGCCGCCTCGACAGTCCCTCTCTCTACCGAGCCTTTCTCCAGGGAGAATCGGACGAAGAGAGCATCCTGCACGCTGGCGACTATGCCGCGCTGCCGGGGCAATCGGCGGCAAACCCGCCGGCAGGCCCCGCCGGCAGCGATCCCTACGAGGGGGAAGGCAGCAACAACTGGGTGATCGCCGGAATCCGGACCCGGAGCGGCAAGCCGCTGCTGGCCAGCGATCCCCACATCGCCTTTGCCGCCGTCTCCTGCTGGTATGGAGTGCATCTGCGCAGCCCCTCCCTCAATGTGGCCGGCACCGGATACGCCGGGGTTCCGGCCGTGATGATCGGCCGCAACCAGCGGGTGGCCTGGGGTATCACCAACAACATCTGTTCTCAGCGGGACCTCTATCAGGAGAAGACCGATCCCGGCCATCCCGGCTGTTTCCTCTACGACGGAGGCTGGGAGCCGGCCCGCGAGCGGATCGAGCAAATCAAGGTGAAGGGGGCCCCTTGGCTGACTCGAACGGTGCGGCATTCCAGAAACGGCCCCATCGTGGATGGGGTGCTACCCCCATTGGCGCGGGATACGGGACCGGTGTCGCTGCGCTGGCTGGGCGCCGAAGGCTCGGGATGGCTTCCAGCCCTGCAGCGCATGAACCGCGCCGGCAGCGCCGACCAGTTCCGCCAGGCTTTGAAGGGGTGGATCATGCCGACCTGGAGCTTGGTGTTTGCCGACGTGGAAGGAAACATCGGCTACCAGTCCACCGGCCGGATTCCGATCCGCCAACTCTGGGAAAGAGGCTACCGGCCGGGTTGGGACCCCGCCCATCAGTGGGACGGGCTCATTCCCTTCGAGGGCATGCCCGGTTTGAAGAACCCGGAAAGAGGCTGGATCGCCACCGCCAACAACCGGCCGGCTCCGGACGACTACCCCTATCCCCTCTCCGGCACCTGGAGCAGCGGCCACCGGGCGCGCCGGGTCCGCCAGAGGATCGAGGAAAGGACGGACCTGTCACGGGAAGACCTGGTCGGAATCCAGCACGACGTTCTCTCCCTGCGGGCCCGGGATTGCCTGCCCCATCTGCTGCAAATCCTGGACGAGCACGCCCCGGAGAATGAAGCAGCCGCCGAAGAGCTCCGGGGCTGGGACGGCCGCATGGAGACCGACAGCGCCGGCGCGTCGATTTTCGAGACCTTCTTTACCCACTGGAGCCGCACCGTGGCGGCCGAGCGGTTTCCCGAGGATCACCTGGAGCTGGTTTCGGGAGCCATTGGCGGATTGGCCTCGCAGTTGCTCAGAGAAGACCGGGGGGGCTGGTTCGAGCGGCAACCGCGCCGGCGCGCCGTGGTCCGGGCCTGGCGCGCAAGTCTGGCCGAGCTGTCCCGGCGGATGGGTCCGGAGATCTCAACCTGGACTTGGGGACGGGCCCATCGGATCCATCTGAGGCACGTGCTCTCCCATCGCGGCGATCTGGGACGCCTGCTGGACCGGGGAGGGCAACCGGTGAAGGGTAACGGGATCACGGTGTGTAATACAGGGTATGACCCCAACTGGGGAGCCACCATGGGTGCCAACTTCCGCATGATCGCCGATCTGGGCAGTCCGGAATCGGGGTTGTGGGCGGTGGACGCGCAGGGGCAGTCGGGACATCCCGGCAGCCCTCACTACGGCGATCAGTTGCCCGAGTGGCTGGAGGCTCGCTACCACTTCCTGGCGTTGCAGCCCAAATCTCCAGACGCCAAGACCAAGACCACCTTAAGTCCGGGCGGTTCAGCCGGCGATTGAGGCCGGCGGCGGTCCGGCAGGCCGGGCCGGCGCTAGCCTGCATTTCTCACCGGGGGGCGTGAAAATGGCGCAGCCAGTTTTCCCTTCAGCGCGTGCTCGCGACCGAAGAGCGTAGCCGGAACTACGTAGAGAGCAAACTTGTCCCTCGATTGACCTGTCCCCCTCACTCCTCCCGACAAAAAATCTCGCTACCTACGGAATTTTGCAATAGGCTCTCGGGCTTAAAAGGGGAGATTTGCAAACTGCCCACGAGCCTGTGAGTCGGAGCGGTCGCTATTATATGGGTTGCTGCTTGCTGAACGCTGTCTCCGATGGCATAATGCGTTCATGTCAGTACAGATCACCATCCGAGGTGTCCCCCAGAAAGTGCGCGACGAGCTTGCGGCGCGTGCGGCACTGCAACGCCAATCCATGCAGGAATTTCTCCGCTGTGAGTTGGAACGGATCGCTTCCCGGCCCTCCTTGGACGCCTGGCTGCAAGGAGTTCGCGATCGCAAGGAAGCGGCAGGCACTCGGGTTCCACCTTCCATCATTTTAAGCGCCCGTGATGCGGACCGGACGTGACGGTAGTCGCCGACGCTTCCGTGCTTGTCGCAGTCCTGGTCGACTCGGGGCGGGAAGGGAAATGGTCGGAGGATGCAGTCGCTGAGCGCTCTTTGGCCGGTCCGGAACTGGCGTTGGCCGAAGCGAGTAATATCCTGCGCCGGTTGGAACAAGCTCGCAAAATCTCCCGACTTGAAGCGAACAGCGCACACCGGGATCTGCTGCGCCTCGACCTGGAGTTGTTTCCCTTCGCGCCGTTTGCCGACCGTGTATGGGCATTGCGGAACAACCTGAGCAGCTACGATGCTTGGTACGTGGCGCTGGCCGAGGTGCTCAATTGCCCACTGGTGACGATTGACAGAAAGCTCAGCCGCGCCAGTGGTCCCCGGTGTGAGATCCTCGTTCCGCCCCGATCGTAGATCTGGGTGGTCCTGGGGTTGGCGTGGCCGGCCAGGTACTGCACGTCGTCCAGCGGAACGTCCTGGCTGCTACCAACCGGAGCGACAGTTGTTGGACGGGTTTCGCACCCATTAGAAGAAGGCGCCTTTCCACGGCGCACTGAGAAATGCAGGCCAAAGAAAGTCAGTCACCTTGGAAGACATCTACCGAAGCCTGGGCGTCCGGCGAGTGGTCAATGCCGCCGGGACGCTGACCCGCCTGGGGGGTCCGCCCATGGTTCCGGAAGCCCTGGAGGCCATGCGGGAAGCCTCCCGCTGGAGCGTATCCATCGAGGAACTTCAGGACCGCGCGGGGAGGTATCTGGCGGAGGTGACGGGCGCCGAAGCAGGCTATGTCACCTGCGGAGCCGCGGCGGGGTTGCAGCTTGCCGCCGCGGCCTGCCTGGCCGGCCTGGACATCCACAGGATGGAGCAACTTCCCGACAGCAGCGGCATGCCCAACCGGATCGTCGTGCAGCGCTGCCAGCGCAACGCCTATGACCACGCCCTTCGCGCTGCCGGCGCCATACTGGTGGAGGTGGGGCAACTGGGAAACCCGGAGACCCGGCCGACGGCCCCCTGGCAGATCGAGGCGGCCATCCAACCCGGGACGGCGGCGGTCCTCTGGGTGGACATGCAGGCTCCGGGGGCGGTTTCCCTGGAGGACACGGCCGAGGTGGCTCATCGCCATCGGCTGCCGGTCATCGTGGATGCTGCCGCATCGCTCCCTCCCAGAGAAAACCTGAAACGCTTCGTGGCCGCCGGAGCCGACCTGGTGGCCTTCTCGGGCGGCAAGGCCCTGGGCGGACCGCAGGCCTCGGGGATTCTGGTGGGCCGGCGGGACCTGATAGACTCGGTGGCCTTGCAGCACCAGGACATGGACGTCTGGCCTGAAACCTGGCTGCTGCGCCGCCGCTTTCTGGAATCGGGCAAGCTGCCGGGCCCGCCCCTGCAGGGAATCGGCCGGCCGCTCAAGGTGGGCAAGGAGGAAATCGCCGGTCTGGTGGCGGCCGTGAGAACCTACCTCCAACAGGACCCGGAGGCCTGGCGGCAAGAGCAAACCGGGAAGATTCAGACCCTGCAGGCCGGCTTGAAGGGGCTTCCCCACCTGAGGGTCTCGATGGTGGACAGCGGGGAGTCGGGTTACCCGGTTCTGGCCGTGGAGCTCGAAGAGAACCCCTCGGGGCTGACGCTGGTGGACCTGGTGCTGGGCCTGCTGGAGGGGGACCCGGCAGTGGCGGTCGGCCAGCAGGAGATCCCCCGGGGACGGCTGATCCTCAACCCCGTGAGCCTGGGCGCCGACCAACTCGAGCTGGTCATCGAGCGGTTCGGCTCGATTCTGGCTGGCTGAGAAGCACTGAAACGAGGAGGCCATGGAACGCAAGAGCTACTGGTATCAGCAATACACCTGGCAGGAGTTGAAGGCCCTGGTGCCCCGCCAGCCGGTGGTGGTCCAGCCGATCGGCTCGGTCGAAGACCATGGACACCACCTGCCCCTGGATACCGACAATTTTCTGATCCAAACCATTTGCGAGGAAGCGGCCCGCCGCGCCGATGGAGAGATTCTTTTGCTCCCGCCGATTCCCTATGGGTTTGAAACCCACCACATGGATTTCCCGGGAACCATCGATATCCGCATGGAGCACCTGCTGAACTTCGTTCTGGATGTCACCAAGAGCGTAGCCCACCACGGATTCAAGCGTATCCTGATCGCCGACGGGCACGGCTCCAACATGCCCATCCTGGAACTGGTGGCCCGCAGGACCATTCTGGAGACCGACAGCCTCTGCGGCGCCTTCATCTGGCCGTCCCTGGCCGCCAAGAAAATCCAGGAGGTCCGGGAATCGGAGCGGGGAGGCATCGCCCACGCCGGTGAACTGGAGACCTCGGTCTACCTGCATCTGGACCCCCAAAGAGTGCAGATGGACAAAGCCGTCAAGGAAATCGGCCTGCCTCCCTCCAATTTCATCTTCCTGGATCTCATGGCAAGCTCCCCGGTGGCCTTCATGGATATCTGGACCCGCTTCAGCAAAACGGGCGTGGTGGGGGACCCCAAGCTGGCGACCGCCGAAAAGGGCTGGGTGATCTTTGAGGCGGTGGTGGAGGCTTTCCTGCGCCTGGTGCGGGAATTCAAGAACCGCCCCGACGGCCAGCGGGTCGACCACCATTAACCCGAGGGTTTCGTTTTCACTCACGGGTCGGCGTGTTTGCCCCCCACCGGCTCGACTGCGGGCTCCGCCCTGGTCTTGCCGACTCCCCCTCAAGGGGGGAGTGATCTTGAGATCGTGGACACAGCTGTAGAGGCGCCGGTAAGGAGGACAGCAATGACCGATAAGCATGGAAGCTCCCAGGGGCGGGGTTGGCGGCCCAATCGCCGCCAGTTTCTGGAAACGGCGGCGCTGGCGGGTCTCAGCCTGCCATTTCAGACCCGGGTCTCGGGCGCCGTGGGCCAGGGGCCGGCCACTCGGGACGGGGCCGACTACCTGACCGACTTGGACCGGTGCCGGCCGGCTTCCGCCTTGTCCACTAAACTCAGGGGCGGAGCCTGGAAGATGGTGGAGTACGAAACCGACGACTTCAGCGGAACCATGCTGGTGGCGTTGGAGGAGAGCTCCGCTCCCGACCTGACTTATGCCCTGAACCGCAGCGGCTGGCATCGGATCTACGTCGGCATTTACCGAAAGCCGTTCGAACAGCCCAAGCAGGTTCAGGTCAAGTTGTCGGGGGACCCCGCCTACACTATCGTGACCGGCCGTCGGGGGGAAACCGACCATCGCGAGAACTGGATCGACAACATCTACTGGAAAAGCGCCGATCTGAGCGGCTGCGACCTGTTCATTCGCCAGACCCGGGTGCCCCGGACCGAGCACGGATGGCTGGCTTACATCAAGCTGGTCCCCTTGTCGGCGCCTCAGGTGAAGCTGCTCCAGCGGGACCGTGCTCAAAAAGCCAACAGGCGGTTGTTCGCTCACAGCGACGCTCACTTTTCCAATGTTTCCGGGTCCGCCGAGGAGGTGCTCAAATATCTGGAGCCTCTGCGTCATACCGACGTGGGGCGGGTCTATTGGGAGGCCGGAGGCGGGGACCGGGCGCTCTACCTGTCCAGGATTGCCGAGGATTACGGCCGGGCCTTCAACCAACCCGACCCCTTCTTCCCGAGGGCCATCGATCGGGAGTTGGCCCTGACCTGGAGAACCTATCGCCAAAAAGGGGTGGATCCCTTGCGTGCGGCCGCCGAGCTGGCTCGAGACATGGGAATCGAGCTGCACGCTTCCTACCGCACCTCGGGGTTCGTCTACCCGCCGCCTCACGACCATATTGCAGGCAGCTTTTACGAGAAGCATCCGGAATTGGCTTGCCTGGATCGAGAGGGCAGGCCCATTCCCCGAATTTCCTACGCCTTCCCCGAGACCCGCCGCTACGTGATCTCCCTCTTCCGGGAAATGGCCCAATACCCGATCGACGGGGTGGGCGTCCTCTACAATCGCCGCCCTCCCCTGGTGGCCTACGAGGAACCGCTGGTCCGGGGGTTCCAGTCCCGCTACGGCCAGGACCCCCGCCGATTGGACGAGTTGGATCCTCGCTGGCTCGCCTTCCGCAGCCAGGCCCTGACCCGTTTCATGAGGGAGTTGCGCCAGGAACTGGATGACGCCGCCCAACACACCAACCGCTCCAAACGGCTGGCCATCTCAGCGGTGGTGTTCCGTCCAGAGGAAAACCTGCTGCACGGGATGGACCTGAAGACCTGGATCGCCGAAGGTCTGGTGGATACCATCATCCCCTATTCCTCCTCCATTCGGCTCAACAGCTATCAGCCTGCCTGGGACAAGCCCGAGGACGTCGACACCTTCGTCTCGCTGGTTCGGGGAACCCAGTGCCGTCTGGCGCTCAACCTGATGCCTCGCGGACTGACCGCCGAGGAGTATCACCGCAAGGCCCACCGGCTCTATGGGGCCGGGGTCGAGCATTTATTTTTCTGGGATGGAATCGGCCGTGTCCGCAAGGTCCCGCGATTGGGGCACAAGGAAGAGGTGGCGGCCTGGTCGGCTGCTGGGGAACCGCCAATTCTGCCATCGGCCACACGCTTGCGCAAGCTGGGAGAATGGGACCTCACCCTGGAGACACCGGGATAGCCCGCATTTCTCACCGGGGGCAGGAAACGTCGGCTCTCAATCCACGAAGGGGCACGAAGGACCACGAAGAGAAACTAAAAGAAAAATGAGTTTCTTCGCCACCAAGCGGCGGCGGCCGTGACCCTCAAACTCCAGCGGTTTACTGTTACACTCTGTGCGCATCGTTTCTGTTCCAATAATCTCGTTAACTTATTTTGTAAGAATATGTTAACAGATTCCGAGAACCGATGCGGCCTACCCTTGGTGAGAAATGCGGGTTAACTCCTCCCGATCCTTCTCTCAGCAAGGGCTTCCGGCTCCTTCCCCCGGCCGGCAAGTAGTTAAAGACTCAAGTAATACCTACAAGTAGTAGAGACACCCCCCCTGTGGGGGAGACCCCCACACCCCCTTCAAGGGAGCTCGGTCTGCTAGTCCTCGACCAATCCCAACCCACCAACACCACAAGAGACGAGGCCGGGGGTCTCTGAGAGAAAAAGCGGGTGCATCTACGGAGCGGCAAGCACAATTGCCGGCTTTCGATATCCGGGGGCGGGTTGCTATGATTTCCCCTGAGATGGGAAGGAGGTGAGCAGCGTTGAAAACTCGGATATCCATCAGGGCCTGCCAGCATGCAATCGCAATCACCCGGCGGTGGGGCGATCCAGGCATTCCCCTGGAGGTCGACGGGGAAGAGTGGAGGATTACCGATATCGAGATTCGGAGGGAACGATGGTACAGCGGGAATCACTGCTTCACACGGCAGCGGAAGGAGCAACTGACCCAAAAGGCAAAGGCCATCATGGAGCACGACCGGGGCCCTCGGACCCCGCCGGCGATTTCCATTCGGGAGTGTCAGGAGGCGATCGAGATTGCCGGCGGCATCAGGATCTTGCTCCGGGGAGAGGAGCGGCTGATCACGGAAGTCAGGACCGCTGGGGGAGGGAATACCCGATGGTTCAGCGGAGATCTTCGCTTCACCGTAACCGAGCAGCACCGACTCACCCGGCTGGCGAGGGCCATTATTGAAAAGAGTCGAAATCCTGATCCAGGTGGAACGTGAGGATTTTTTGAATAAGAGGCCCCCATTTACCTGAAAACTCACTCTCGGAGTGGACCGTGTTTCAGGGGATAGGTCACCGGAGCTAGCCACTCAGCTATCTCCGGTAGACTCGTCTCTCGTCTCAATCTTCAGAAAATCGATGAGCGTATGCAGGCCTGCTGCCAAAAGGGTTCTTTCCCTTTCCCGAACAATGGGTTCAAGAGGCTCGATATCGTATAGGCCAACGAGTAGGAATCGAGCCATGAGGATGCGAGGGGATTCCATTGCCAGCGGCCCGTAAGGCCGATCTCTATGTAGTCATCCTCCCGCCCGACTTCAGCAAGCATCTTCCGAATGGAATGGCAGAAGTCTCCTTTGACTTCCAGAACCAGCCCCGCGGCGCGGCGCTGCGGATTTTTGGCCTGCCAACTAAAAATCTGTTGGGCAAAGGGATACATGCAAGCTGAGGTTTTACCGGATCCGACGGCCCCGAAAATCGCGAGGCCGGTAAAGAGACCTTTTTCGGGGATTGTAAGCCAGTCAGGGTGACTGCTCTCTTTCACCTGAACGGGGTGATGAGTCTCTCCGATCACAATGCTAAGTGTGTCGTCGGGGGACAACGGCCAGGAGGGTAGAGCGCCTCTTGCGGCCTGTGGGCCGTCTGTGGCGATCCATACTCGGTAGACGGAAAGGAGGAGCATTCCTGCGAGCAGTACGACGACCCCGGGAGCCAGGTAATGCCACGCGGTGAGGGCTGTGTAAAAGGCGGGTTGATGATCCTCGACCAGGTCGAGAATAGGGTTATCGCCGTGCTGGGGAAAGGGCCGGTGGTGGACATAGATCACGGCCGCGCCCAGGCTGTACAGGAGAATCAGGAGGTGTGGGAAGACCTTGTCAAGAGCAGAGGCGAGGCGGCGTCGTGAGGTCATGGAAGGCACTCCTGAGACTGTGAAAAACCCTTCCCGGAGGGATCAATGAATAGGGAGCGCCCCCCCCAGAACCCGAGAGGCAATGTGAAACAGACATTCCCTCTCGGGGCCACTTTCTGACAAGAATTGACAGAAAAGGGATGATTTTAGGGGGGTCGCTCCCTACCACCCGTTTAGTCCCAGTACAGCCCTGCGTGACTGGGAACGATGTTGTAAAAGTAGTAGGCATAAGAGGTTAGGTTTCTGTCTGGGTGAAACAGACATCGGGCTAAATCTGAAACAGACCCCCCTCTGAGTCTGTTTCATGACGTTTTCGCCCCAGGAGGGTCAATTTCGCCCCAATTCAAGCTCTCAAAATCGATGCCGGTGAGCCGAGTGGAATGCCAGATGGAGTGCCTGTCGATCGGGGATGTAACGGTAGCCTCTTGGGAGGGGGAGGACTGTCTTTTGGCTCGTCCATTCGTTTGAAAGCCGCCTCCGGCCCCCCCCACTGCTGCAAGGTAGGGTACCGACCCGATTCGTGCAGAAATACACGCCAAGGCACGCGCAGCTTGAGCTTGGCGGGGTCGATCTTGATCTCGCCGTAGAGGATGATGTTGTTCCACTCGATCGGGCTGACATGAGGCAGCAGGTCGGGGTCGAACGGGAAGTCCGGAGCGGCGGCAATCGGTGAGATCTCCCTGGCCTGCCAGTAGACGATGCAGGCGAGGATCAGGGTCAGACACGAGCAGGCGTTCACCGGGTAGGCGAAACCGGGGGCACCACACGAAACGGAAAAAATCGTACGCTAAGGAGAATCGCCGGCTCTGGAGGTGTCGGATTGTATGCTAAAAAGTACCGTGAGTTGGATGAAGCTTGTACCAGCCTTGGCGACGGCCCTCGTTCTTCTCGTCGCTGTTCGAACTGACGCTCAGAGCTTGGGTGGTTCGCCGCCTTCCATGAACCGCCAGCACCGGCAGGCGCGGACCCACGACTTCACGTTCATGGAAAGCGCGGCCCGCATCAGACGTTTCGTGGCGTCCAATCTCATCGTCCCGCTCGAAGGCAACAGCGATTACCTCCTGCATGAGGTGTCCTATCCCTATGCCCGCCCGGCCGTCCAGCTGTTTATCGAGAGGCTGTCGCGGCAGTTCCGCTCAATATGCGGCGAAACGCTCACCGTGACCAGCCTGACGCGGCCCGTTGACGAACAGCCTGGCAACGCGCACGCCCGATCGGTGCACCCCACGGGCATGGCGGTCGATTTACGGGTGCCCCGCACCCAGCAGTGCCGCGACTGGCTGAACCGGGTGCTGCTCTCCCTGGAGGCCGCCGGCGTGTTGGAAGCCACGCGGGAACGGAGCCCAGCGCACTATCACGTGGCGGTATTTCCCATTCAGTATGAGCAGTATGTCCAAAGGCTGCAGTCCCGTCGCCGCAGCTACGTGGTGCAACGCGGCGACGCGCTGGTGCGCATCGCCCGCCGGACTGGCACCTCGGTGGAGGCCCTAGTGGCCGAGAACGGCCTGACCAGCAACCGGATCTACCCGGGCACGGTCCTCCGCATTCCCAACTGATGGTCTTAACTGACTTCAGCCAGCCGCGAGATTCACCCGGATCGAGCGCGGTCATCCTCCAATGGGACCGGGCTCGGGGAGTATGCCGAATAGATAGGATCCTGCATCGTCAAGTGGACATCGGTAGAGTTGCACAAAAGGAGGTTCCTTTATGAAACGCCGATTGCCTTATTTGCTGATTCTCTTCATCTTCCTGTTTGCCGTGCCGATCCACGGTAATGATGAGCCTTTGTCTTGCGCGGATAAGTCTGTCGTGGCCAATGCCGTGCGCACACAGGAGGACGTTCAGGCGTTTGTCCAATGCGCCTACGAGTTGGTTCAGGAAGTGGGCACCGAGGCGGCCCGGCAGGCCTTTCATGAGAAAGAGCGTTGGAGGAGTGGCCCGATCGATGCCTTCGGCAACGACCTGTTCTTGGACGCACATAGCATTGTGAGGGACTTTGGAGAGGGCTGGCTCTACAACTACCTTCCACAACCCAACGAGCGGCCGCGATGAACCGAAGGTGTCCTATATCAAGGGAATCGAGTGGGAAGGCGTCAGGCTCAAAGGGGAGGCACCTCACGAAACGGAACAAATCGTACGCTAAGAGGTATCCGAAAGGCCGCTGGTGGATAACCATAGCCCTTTCTCCCCGGATTATCTTGCAATGTCCAGTTGAGGCATACCCTAATCTAACGTCAGGGACGGGGCGCTGGGTCGTCAGTATAGGGTTCTCCTTTGGATTGATGGACACATCCCGTCCAGGGTTAAAGAGTTCTTCCTGACAGACTGGAGGCAGGAGGACGCCATGCCCGGACCTTTTCGCGCGGGACACATTAAGTCCTATAATCGTGCCGTGGAAACTCTGTGCCGTGACTGCGACTCCCAGCCACCGCCTGGTGCCAAAACCTGCCCGGCCTGTGGGTCGCCGCACATCGCGCGGCACAAGGAGCTTCATGGCCTCACCATCGCCCATCTCGACTGCGACGCTTTCTACGCCACCATAGAGAAACGCGACCGGCCGGAGTTGCGCGATGTTCCAGTGATCGTCGGCGGACACCACCGGGGCGTCGTAGCCGCGTGTTGTTACATTGCCCGAGCCCATGGCGTGCACTCGGCCATGCCGATGTTCAAGGCCTTGAAAGCCTGCCCCAACGCCACGGTCATCAAGCCTGACATGAATAAGTATGCCGCGGTGGGGCGTAAGGTCCGGGCGATGATGGGGAACCTAACCCCTCTAGTGGAACCGCTCTCCATCGATGAGGCGTTCATGGATCTCGCCGGCACGGAGGCCCTTCATCGCGCCAGCCCGGCGACGACCTTGGCGGCGTTGGCTCGCCGGGTGGAGGATGAGCTTTCTATCACTGTTTCCATTGGGCTCAGCTACAACAAGTTCCTCGCCAAGATCGCCTCGGACTTGGACAAGCCGCGCGGCTTCGCCGTGATTGGCCGGGCCGAGGCCAGGACCTTCCTCGCCGACAAGCCAGTGAGCCTGTTGTGGGGCGTGGGCAAGGCCATGCAAGAGCGCCTCGGCAGGGACGGCATCATGCGGATCGGAGAGCTGGCCCGCATCGACGAAGCTGAACTTGTCGTGCGTTACGGCAAGATCGGATGTCGGTTGTCGTTGTGCGCACGGGGTGAAGACGACCGCCGGGTCGACCCCGAGCGCAAGGTCAAGAGCATGTCGTCCGAAACCACTCTCGACAAGGATACTGCCGAACTGGACCGGCTGCGCCCCATCCTGTGGCAGCTTGCCGAGACGGTGGCGCGGCGCTTGAAAAAGGGCGGCCTCGCTGGCAAAGGCGTCACGCTGAAACTCAAGACCGCCGACTTTCGCATTGTCACCCGCAACAGCCGTCTGAAAAGCGCCACGCAGTCAGAAGAAGAGATGTTCCAGGCCGCCGAACCCCTACTCGTCCACGAAACCGATGGCCGGGCCTTCCGCCTGATCGGCATCGGTGCCCATGATCTTGTCGAGATCGGCCAGGTTATCCAGGGCGACCTCTTCAGCGGATTCGGGCCGGCCGGTAGCGAGGTCGACAAGGCGCTGGATGCCGTACGGGAAAAATTCGGGGACGACGCCATCGTCAAGGGCCGCGGCTTCGGGAGAAAGCTTAATCGGCAGGGACCCTCGAAGGTGGAGTGAATCAGAGGCAGGCCTGCTGCCAAAAGGGTTCTTTCCCTTTCCCGAACAATGGATTTAAGAGGCTCGATATCGTATAGGCCAACGAGTACGAATCGAGCCATGACGCTGCGAGGGGATTCCATTGCCAGCGGCCCGTAAGGCCGATCTCCATGTAGTCTTGCTCCCGCCCGACTTCGACAAGCATCTTCAGAATGGAGTGGCAGAAGTCTCCCTTGACTTCCAGAACCAGCCCCGCGGCGCGGCGGATTTTTGGCCTGCCAACTAAAAATCTGTTGGGCAAAGGGATACATGCAAGCTGAGGTTTTGCCGGAGCCGACAGCCCCGAAAATCGCGAGACCGGTAAAGAGACCTTTTTCGTGGATTGTAAGCCAGCCAGGGCGACTGCTCTCTTTCGCCTGAACGGGGTGATGAGTCTCTCCGATCACAATGCCAAGTGTGTCGTCGTCGGGGGACAACGGCCAGGAGGGTAGAGTGCCTCTTGCGGCCTGTGGGCCGTCTGTGGCGATCCATACTCGGTAGACGGAGAGGAGGAGCATTCCTGCGAGCAGTACGACGATACCGGGAGCCAGGTAATGCCAAAGGCTGAGGGCTGTGTAAAAGCCGGGGTCGTGAAAGTCGACCAGGTCGAGGATGGGGTTGTCGCCGGGTTAGGGGAAGGGCCAGTGGTGGTAATAGATCACGGCCGCGCCCAGGCTGTATAGGAGAATCAGGAGGTGTGGGAAGATCTTGTCAAGAGCTGCTGCGAGGCGGTGTCGTGAGGTCATAGAAGGCACTGCTGAGAATGTGAAAAACCCTTCCCGGAGGGATCAATGAATAGGGAGCGCCCCCCCTGTACCGCCCCTGATTTCTTGGACAGATAAGACCTACCATACTCAAGCGGCCGGTTGCAGTGCAAGGCGTTGGCGCGCCTGAACCGGAGGCTGGAAGCCAAGACGCTCAATCAACCAGTGCTGGTTGTAGAGAGCGCGAAATGCTTCCAGAGCCCGAACCAGTTCCGGTATCGACTGGAAGTGCCGGACCCACAGCAGTTGCTCCTTGAGCGTCCTGAAGAAGCGTTCGATACAGCCATTGCCTTCCGGTTCGCGAACGAATGCCGGTGAAGACTCAATTCCCAGGGAGGTGAGTTCGTTCTGGAAGTCATCGCTCATGAACTGCGAACCGTGATCGTGCCGGAGTCGGAGTCCTTCGGCGGCGGCGGCGCGGAAGCCGCCGAAGTGTTGACGGACGCCTTGGCGGAGGGGTTCCAGAGCCTCGAAGCGCGTGGCACGCTTGACGGCATGAATGCCCACACACTCGGCCGTGCAATGGTCAACGGCAGCGAAGACGGTGACCTGGCCGTCGTCGAGGGTGACCGTTGCCGTGGCATCGATGCCCCACATCCGGTTGGGACGATCGGTGGTGATGGTTCCGCTATGGGTCTTCTCCACCACGGGCACGGCTAGGCGCGGGGCGCCAGTAACTGGGCCTGCCGCATCAGGCGCAGCACCCGGGCTTTCGAGCTGCGGACACCCGCCACCCGCAGGCGCGCCCACACCTTTCGGTGCCCTTCCCCGCTAAAGGGCGAGGCGGCGATCTGCTCTCGGATCCGTTCGGTCAGCACCTCGTCGGTCCACGCCGTTCGGGGCCCGCGCTTGCGCGACTCGACGGGGTGATTCAGTCGATCACGCTGGGCATAATAGGTCGCACGGGGCAGGCCCCACGCCGCCGTGACACGGGCCAGACCATAGGGCTTGGCTGTGGAGGGCGACTCGGTCCGGCTCATGGCTTCGACCTCCACCGTAGAAAAGGCTTTTCCTCCTCCAACTGACGAATCCGTCCCCGCAGCAGTTCGTTGTCCATCACCAGGTTGGCCACGGCCGACTTCAGCGTCTTCCGCTCCTCGTCGACCCCATCGGTGGCTCGGATCTTCAATCCGGCCTCGCCTCCCTCAACAAACGCCTCCCACCAGTGTGTCAGTGTGGCCGGTGTACTTGCGGCTGGTCGCCTCCAGTTCGGCCCCACGCAGCAGTTCCAACACCACCGTCATCTTGCGGCGGGCCGACCATCGGCCCTTCCCACCAAGCACCGCAGCTTGATAAACGTTTCATCAACACCTCAACTCCCACCCACTGGTCGCTCGAATCGGCCCCAGCGCTTTTCAAACGTGTCCGCATAGCGAACCACCCAACCTAAGATTGTGGAGTGCGAAATCGATAAACCCCGCTTGCCTGAAATCGCGACCAGGTCTTGGTAACTCAGTTTGAAGCGGAAATATCAGCGAAGGCAGAGGAGAATGATGTCGTCTTCGAACCAACGTCCGGAAAATAGAGGATTCCGTTCAGTTTTGCGATGCGCCATAACCCATTATCGCCAAGTCCCTTCGCTGTCTGCACCAGAACCCCGGCACGGCACTGTTGCAGTTTCCGACGGTCCCTGGAACAACGAGACAGCGGGCAACGAAGAATTGGACACGAAATGGGCAACGTCTTCCTCTGCGTAGAAGACAACCTTGAATCCCCGTTTTTTCGGACGCGGAACCTGATTCCGACGATCGTAAACTCCAGTCCCAAACCCGGACAGCGCCATGTTGTTCAGCCGGCGCCCGCACCCGGTGGAGGGAAGCGAGCTGCTTGGTGGCGTTCACGGGGACTGGGATCGGATGTGTGCGAGAACGAAGGAGTACAACGGTAAGTGACAGAGGGACCGACGGCACCGAGAGCACCGATCTCTTGTGGTACGAATCACTGTCGGACGACCAGTCGTGGGTTTCGCTGTGGAGCGGGTACGTCCGCTGTGGATGCGGCGGAATCTGCTCCACAGAGACGCAATGCCCCGTTTGCGGCGAGGACCCACCGAATCTGGACTGGGTGGTCGTCCGCGACACCGACGGAAACGAATACCGTGTACCGCCCGTCTTCCACGGCGCCGAGGGCAGGTACGAGGATTGGATCTACCTGCGAATGCTGGAACGGGAGTGGCTAAGGCCCGTCGAAGCGGACCTATATGACTCGATCCCGGACGACAATCGCCCTTCCGCGCGAGCGATTGTCGTGCTGGTGTTCTGGAGCTACTTCGAGACGCGTATCGAAAGGCTGTTCAGGGAAACGGGGGAGGCGGTGCCTGAGAAGGTAATGGACCACCTTCTGGATCGTTATTCCTTCGTCGGCGCACGGATGGACAGGCTCTACAAGGTGGTTTTCTCAACGACGTACCTGGCCGATCTCAACGACCTTGGGTACAGCAAAGTGGCGGTGCTCCTAAGAAGGGTGCAAAAGTGTCGAAACAGGTTCACGCACGGCCATCCGGAAGCGATTGACGACGCGCTGGTCGAAGAGCTGGTGGCGGGTCTGAAGGACGAACATGAGGGTTGGATCGCCGTCTTCAACACGCGCCTGCAGGAAGGGCGCAAGCGACCGGTAACGCTGCACGGCTGATCGGGCGCGGTGACTGACCAGGACATAGTCGCACAAAATGGCGATGTAGGAGTCTAACGATGGTAGTTTCTAAAAAAACCTGTACACTTAGGGCCGGCGCACCAATAACTTCATTCAGATATCTGTAATCGCGCTGTAAAGAGGACCTGTCGGGCGAATCTCTTGTCGAGCAAGTCGTTGGCCGGAATAGGAGTTTCTTGGGGTTCTCGGTGGCGTCCTGCCCGCATTTGTAGCACTATTACGGAAATAGGAACCATAATGGTGCCATAATGAGACCAACCGAATTCTCCGCTGACATGATCGTTGCGCTGCTGCGCAAGCAGACCGTCGCCTCGCTGTCCGAGGTCATGGCGGCGCTGGGCACAGGCGCCCGGCGCACCGCGTTTCGAAAGCTCAAGGGCCTGGCGACTCGCACCAGCTACTCGCATCGCGGCGGTTACTACACCCTCGACGAACGGGTCGAGTTCGACCAACGCGGACTGTGGTCGTTCGACGGGGTCCGGTTCTCCAGCGTCGGCACCCTGATCGCCACGGCCGAGTCGTTCGTCAACCAGGCGCAGGCCGGACATTTCAGCGAGGAGTTGGACAACCTGCTGCATGTCGGCGCCCAGGACGCCCTGCGCAAGCTCGTCGGCGACGGGCGGCTGAGTCGGCACAAGCTCGCGGGCCAGTTCCTGTATTGCGCGGCCGACCGCGCGCGCCAGGCGCGGCAACTGCGCGCGCGCCGCCTGCTGCTGGCCACGCCCGGACTCGGGCGTCCCCTGCCCGACGCCGACCTGATGCCGGCGGAACTGCGCGCCGCTATCGTGTTGTTCGCCAGTTTGCTCGACGAACGGCAGCGGCGTCTGTTCGCCGGGCTGGAGTCACTCAAGTGCGGGTGGGGCGGCGACCGGCGCATCGCCGGCTTGCTGGGCATCGACCCGGCCACGGTCTCGACCGGACGGCGGCAACTCGTCGAGCGCGATGTCGACCTCGACCGCGTGCGGCGCGTGGGCGGCGGGCGCCCGCCAGCGGAAAAAAAACGCCGGAAGTCATCGCCCGCCTCGAAGCCCTGATGGCGCACGAAACGGCCGGCGACCCGGTCCGCGGGCTGAAGTGGACGCGCCGAACGACGGCCAAGATCGCCGCCGAACTGCGCACGCTCGGCATCGACGTCTGCGCGCGCACCGTCGCCCGTCTCCTCAAGACGATGGGGTTTTCTTTGCGCGTCAACCACAAGAAGCTCGCCGGCGCCTCGCATCCGAATCGCGACGACCAATTCCAGCGGATCACGGCGCTACGCCAGCGCTGCGCCGTCGAGAACACCCCGATGATCAGCGTCGATACCAAGAAGAAGGAACTCGTTGGCGCGTTCAAGAATGCCGGCGCCAAGTGGGACCGCGTCCCCGAACTGGTGAAGGATCACGACTTTCGCTCCGAAGCCGAGGGCCGCGCCATCCCCTACGGGATCTACGATCCGCAGGCCAATACCGGCACGGTCTTCGTCGGCGCGACCGCCGACACCCCGGCATTTGCCGTCGACTGCATCGAAAAGTGGTGGCGCACCGAGGGTCGCAAGCGCTATCCCCAGGCCGAAACTCTCCAGATCCTCGCCGACAGCGGCGGCAGCAACGGCTGCGCCCCGCGCGCCTGGAAATTCCACCTGCAACATCGCCTCTGCAACCGCCATCGACTGCGCGTGACCGTCGCCGCACTACCCCACCGCCGCGTCCAAGTGGAATCCCATCGAACACCGGCTGTTTTGTGAAATCAGCAAAAACTGGGCCGGCCGCCCTCTCGACAGTTATGAAACCGTCCTCAAATAACTGCGCACCACTCGCACCGCGGCCGGGTTGCGCGTGCGAGCCCACCTGGTGAAGAAAATCTACAAGACCGGCCTCAAAGTCACCGATGCCCAGATGCGACAGCTTTGCATCACAAGCGACACCTCCCTGCCCCGATGGAACTACACCATCGAACCCACGTAGCGAATACCAGAACTTATTTTTGCGCCGACCCTAAGGACCCGTTCCTTAGCGGACAAGAGCGCGATCAAGCACGTACTGGCTGCACAGGGATCTCCGTCAGGTCTGTTTTGGTCGGGGTCGAGTCGAACTGGCTTTGAAACGGAAGGGTCATGGCCAGGTATCTATAATAACGACCGTCTTGCTCGACGTTAGTTGCCTATACAATGTTCTGGATACTATAGTCTTTAACAGTCCGAAATAGACCCCATTTGACCTTTTATTGGACGCCGCCTTGAAAACCGTCGCTTACCTCCGCGTCTCCACTCGTTCCCAGGACCTCGCCAACCAGAAACTAGCGATCCTCGAGTTCAGCCAGAAACGCCAATTCCCGATCGACGAATTCATCGAGTCCCGGATCTCGTCGCGCAAGAGTCCGCTCGAGCGCCGCATCGATGAGATGTTGGGGACGCTGCAGTCCGGCGACCGTCTGCTGGTCAGCGAGTTGTCGCGGCTCGGCCGCAGCCTCTCTCAGGTGATCCAGATCGTGGAGACCCTGGTTCGGCGCAAGATCCGCTTCATCGCCATCAAGGAGGCGATCGAGTTCGACGGCAAGCAGGACCTGCGGACCAAGGTGATGATCGCGCTGTTCGGATTGTTTGCCGAGGTCGAGCGGGACCTGATCTCAGAACGGACAAAGGAAGGACTCGCCACTGCCAAAGCCAAGGGGAAACGGCTCGGCCGGCCCAAGGGGGCCTTGGGAACTTCCAGGCTCGACGGCAAGGAGCAAGACATCCGGGCGCTGTTGGGCAAGGATGTCTCCAAGGCCTCAATCGCCAAGATACTGGACGTCTCCCGCTCCGCCCTCTACCACTTCATCCAGACCCGCAAGATCGCTCCGGGCTGACCCCAAGGCTCGGACCGCCCTTATGTTGTATTTCAACACGAATGTGGGCGCTACCCTGATTTCTCGCCTGGTGCGAGAAGGAGCACCTCGAACTCCCCCAGGTCTCCCCCGGCCTCGCTGGCCGCTTCATTGACGAGCTCCCAGGAGACAGTTCCACCAAGAACCAGGCCCTGGCAACCCTGCAGCATTGTCCTCAGCAGGCGGAAGCCCAGGATGACGAAGCGGAAGCCGGGTGGGTTCCTGAAGCGATCCGCCGACCGGCAGTACTTGGCGGCGCCCAGCCAGCTACCGCCCTGTTTTCTCCCGCATCCTCTACTCCCGGGCCGGCAGATAGGCGCCGTCTCCGCTCCGCTCTCCCGGAGCGCCGCCGTCGTTGACCACTCCATAGGCCAGGAAGGGGTTCTCTCCAGAAACCTTCAGGATCCGGATATACCCCTGCCGTGTTTCCGGGGCGTAGCTGCCTAGGATCCCGTTGATCTGATGCCAGCGCCGGGCCGGGATCGGCTTGGTCACCATCGTTTCCTCCAACAGGCCCGTCTCCCCGTCGTAGATCTCGAGATGGAAAACGCTCGGGCTCCCGTCCACCTCCCCGGTGTTGACCAGCGCCAGGTTGCTGCGGTTCTCTTCATTCTGCTGCAGTCCATCCACCCAGGCCTCTTTCGTGAAGGCCCCTCCCTCCGGCACCGCGTTGTAGAAGACGCTGTAGGACCCGCCGCCGCCCTCTGAGCCCGTCCTGGCCCCAATCACGATCCCGCTCATGTCTCCGCTTTCCGCCACCGCAAACAAGGGTCCCGCGTAAAAGCCCCGTGTCGATCCCAGCCCCGCCACCCCCTGGCGGCGCAGTTCATCCACCACGTCGGGGACGATTTGCTGCTCGCCGGCTTCCAGCCTCATGCTGAAGCCGGCGGCGTTGCCAGTGGTCTCGATTCCCTCGACTACAAACTGGAAATCAAGGTTCCTCGGATCTTCCGAGAAGTTCGTCACCGTCAGCTCGCTGGTGAACGCGCTCGTCTCCACAACCACCGGCAAGGTCTGTCCTGCCACCCCCTCCAGCCAACTCGCCGCTACCGGAAACACAAACGACCCGTCCGAGTTCGCCTGGTCGTTGATCACCCCGTAGGCGTAGAAGGGCGCTCTCCCCTCCACCCGCTCCACCTTCACGTAGCCCTGGCGGTTGCCCTCCACGCTCTCCAGCCTCCCCAGCAGCCCTGAGTACTGATGAAACCCTCCCGGCTCAAGCTTCACGTCCTCCAGCACCTGGGGACTCGTGTCGGATACAGCCCCGGAATACACCGTCGTCCTGAGGGTGATCGCGCCCTCCTCCGGCGCTCCCATGTTCTGGAAGGCCACGTTCGAGCGGTCCCGGCCGTTCTGCCGCAGCCCGCACAGATAGACTGCCTCGGTAAAGCCTTCCTCCTCCGCCACCCCCAGATAGGCCAGGCCTGCCCTTCCCTCAGGCACCACCGTCGTCGTCCGCACCACCGCTTCCACCTCGGACCCCAACGGGACGGTCACCCTCAGCGTCCCGATCCGGTTCCCCGTTTCGGGAATCGGAACCCCCAAACCCCTCAAATAGCCCAGGGCGTCGGTCTCGACCCTCTGCCTGCCTGCAGCCAGAACCTCCGAAGCTGTCCCGCTTCCTCCTCCCCGTTCGGCCGTGTAGCTGTAGTCGAGCCTTACCTCCTGCTCCCCGCGGTTGGTCAGCGTCAGCTCCGAGGTGAAAAAGGAGTTGTTCTGTCCCGCCGAACTCAGGATCACCGGAACGAACAACGACCCCGTGGTCAGCCGGAAGCTCCCCTCGGCCGGGTCCCCGCCGCCGCAGTCATAGGCGAACGCTCCCACTCCCGACTCGGTGAAGCTCAATCGGATCTCGCAGGAATTTCCGTCATCGTAGTCCAGACTCACCGTGCCCCTGCCGGGGCCCGTCTTCTCATAGGTGTAGCTGCCCGATCGGGTAACACCCTCGCTCCGGGTCGCGGCTTGCTGACCGCCCGACTCGATCTGCTCGAACCGGTTGCCTTCTCCGAACCGCAGCTCAAGGCTTCCGGCGCTCTCCTCCCCACCCTCTAGCCGCAACCTCAGCCGCCTCCCCTCCAGGTCCCCCTCGGTGAAGTCCGATGGATCCTCCGGGTCGGCCTCCTCCATGTCAGTCCTCCCTTCCCCCGGCTCCGACCATTCACTCATCCCCTCCTCGTTGACCGCCCTCACCTGCACCTCATACACCGTCCCCTCCTCGAGCCCCGACAGCCTCACCTCCAGACCCGTCCCCTCGTGCCCCCCATCGCTGTAGCCTGCCTCGCCCCCCTCCCGGTAGCGCACCTCATAGTCCACGATCTCAGGCCCGCGGTTCTCAGGCTCCGTCCAGCTTACCTTCAAACTGTCGCTGCCCTCCGCCGTCACCACCGGCGCCACCGGCGCCCCCGGCGGCTCCTCCTCGTCACTCACCCGCACCCGGATCGCACGGCTCCCCTTCCGCTCCCTCTCTCCCTCACCACTGCTCACCTCTACCACCACAATGTATTCGTTGTCTCCTGCTCCACTCTGGGGATCGGCGCTCTCCACATCCCCCGGAGTCTCATAGTCCGGCGCCTCCCGGAACAGCAGCTCCCCCGTCTCCTCAACCACCGCAAACAGCCCCCCGTCCGCTCCTCCGGCAATCCCATACTCCGTAATCTCGTCCTGCTTGTCCTGATCTACTGCCTCCAGTTGCCTCACCCTCGTCTGGTTCTCCACGACCTCGAACGGGCCAACGCTGGTGATCTCCGGCGGCTCCTCCTCGTCACTTACCCGCACCCGGATCGCACGGCTCCCCTTCCGCTCCCTCTCCCCCTCACCGCTCCTTACCTCTACCACTACAATGTATTCGTTGTCCCCCGCTCCGCTCTGCGGATCCCCGCTCTCCACATCTCCCGGATTCTCATAGTCCGGCGCCTCCCGGAACATCAGTTCCCCCGCCACCACCGCAAACAGCGCCCCATCCGCTCCCCCAGCTATCCCGTATCCTCCAATCTCGTCGCCGTCGTCCCCGTCCACTGCCTCCACTCGCCCCACCATCGCCTGGTTCTCCGCCGCCTCGAACGGGCCCAGGCTGGTGATCTCCGGCGCCCGGTTCAGCCCGCTCATCCGGAAGCTCCCCTGTCCCCCCAATACCCCGCCGCAGCGATAGCTGTAGCTGCCCGCTCCCTCTCCCCTGAAGGTCAGCCGCAGCTCACAGGACTCCCCCCCGTCGTAGTCCAGACTCAACTCCCCCGTCGTCCGGCTGGTGTAGCGGTACCCGTAGCTCCCCGACCGGGTCCCGGTCACCTCACCGTCTCCGTCCAGCTCGCTCTCCTCAAACCGCAGCCCCGCTCCAAACCGCAGCCTCAGACTCTGCGGTCCTCCTCCAAACGGCCCCCGCTCCAGACTGGCCTCACCCCCCTGCAGATCCTCCGCTCGGAAGTTCGACCAATAGGCCGGGTCCAGCCCCATCACCGCCTCCACCGCCTCCGATACCCGCCCATTGCCCACCAGGTTGACCGCTCGCAGTTCAAAGACATAGACCGTCCCGTTGTCAAGCTCACCCACCGTATACCCGGTGGCGTTGACCTCGCCGGGGGCGCTGTCTGCGATCGGGGTCCACTCGCCGAACTCTTCCCGCCCGTCCTTGAGACGGTACTCATAGCGCTGGATGGGAGAGCCCCCGTCGCTTTCGGGCGGGCCCCACTCCAGCCGCACCGCTCCGTCCCCGGGCATCGCCATCAAGCCCAGCGGCGCCTCCGGTACGAACAGCAGTCCGCCGCCGCCACCTCCGCCGCCGCGGGGCGGGGGCGGGGGTGCAATCCGTCGCTCCGGCGTGGCCCGTGCCGCCTCCGCCCCACCCTTCCCCAGGGCATTGACCGCACGCACCTCAAAGACGTATTCCCGGCCATTGACCAGGCCTCCCACCGTCACCCCGCGCGATCCCGCTCCCACGTTCTCCCACTCCCTCCACGCCTCTCCCACCGCTTGATACCGGACCTCGTAGCGGATGATGGCTGAGCCTCCACTATCCGACGGCAGGTTCCAGCTCAGCCTCACCGACCCGCTGCCGGAACTCGCTCGCAGATCAATCGATGACACCAGCTCGGGCGCCCCCGGCGGCGCTACCCGGACCTCGAGCGGCTCCTCGGGCGCCTCATTCGGCTTGCTGCCCACCGATGACCTCACAGCGCCTCCCGGAACCGTCATCGTCAACGTGTAGCTGTGGGCCACACGGTCGGTCCTCGGGGTCACCGTGGTGGTGAAGACCCGGTCGTCAATCGTCTGCAAGGCCCCGATCCCCGGATCGCAGAAGACCGTGTTGTTCTGATCGTCCACGCATTCAGGGTCCTGCTCGGTGTCGATGTCACTGGTGCTGAAGCCCGTCACCGGCTCTGAGAAGCTGAGCCGCACCCTGAACGCCCCCGACACCGGAGGATCCGTGCCGCTCGTCATCCCCACCGTCAGCGGCGTGATGGTCATCCCCTCGCCCGGCGCCGACCAGTCGCTGGTTCCCTCGTCATTGGTGGCCCGCACCTGCACTTCATAGACCGTCCCCGGTTTCAGGTCCGAAAGCGTCAAGGTGAGCCCCGGTCCCTCATGCAGAGCGCCGGTGAAGCGCCCCGTGCCTTTCTCCCGGTATTGCACGTCATAGTCGGTGATGTCCGGCCCCGTGTTGTCGGGTTCGCTCCAACTCACCTGCAGACTCTCGGCCGTCTCCCCCGAAAATGTGGGTGCTTCAGGAACATCAGGCGGTTCCCGCTCGTCGGTCACGCTGATCGTAAACGTCTGCTCCGCCTCCAGCTCCCTGGCTCCCGCACCGCTCTTCACTTCCACCCTCACCTCATACTCGTTGTCTCCGGGAGCCTCGAAGTCCGGCGCCTCCCGGAAGCTCAGCTCTCCCGTGTCGGGGGCAATCGAGAACTGAGATTGGTCGGCCCCGCCCACAATCTCCCAGCCCGTCACCTCGTCCCCCGGGTCGGTGTCCCTGGCCGCCAGCCGCCTCACCACCGCCTGGTTCTCCCGGACACTGATCGAACTCGGACTCGTGATCTCAGGCGCCGTGTTGGGCGCTCCTGTAGTGTTGGTCACCGACTGGCTGCTCAGCCCCCTAGCCTCGTTGCCCACTTCATCCCGGATCGGGTTCGCCCCCACCCCCGTCGGAACCGTGTAGCTCACCCGGATCCCCGTATCTCCGTGCTCCACCGCCGGGTTGAGCGTCAGCGTCACCACACGGCCGCTGATCGAGACTCCCGTAACGCTTCGCCCGCTCCCGTCCACCTCCACCGTGAAGTCCCCCGTGGTTGGCCTCGACCCGCCGTCGAGCGCCTCTCCGTAGCTCAACGTCAGCGAGGCGCCGTCCACCGCCGTGCTGACGAGAACGGGCCGGACCCCGTCCACCCGGTGGTTCGATTGGTTATTCCGGGCCTCCGCCGTCGGATACTCCCGATCGGCGGCATTGCCCGCTTGGTCTTCGATCGTCCCCCCGTTAAGGTCGATGCGGCCCGCCTCGATGCTCACCCCGTCGGTGTCTTCGTCCCCATCGGCCACCTCGTAGCCGAACACCAGCGCCGCCGTGTCCGTGCCTCTCAGGTAGCCGGCTGTGCGGGTCCGGCTCCCAACTCTCAACCTCAACCGCGGCGTCCCCTCCACTGCCACCGTCTCGCTGAACCTCACCGTCACCTCGATCTCGTCCTCCGGCGCATAGATCTGATCCCCGCCGGGGTTCGAGGTGATGGCCAGACTGCTCACTTCCGGGGGCGTGGTGTCTGGCGTCTCGTTCGTTACCGGCTCCCGGCTCAACCCCTCCGCCTCGTTTCCAGGCACGTCCCGGATCGGATTCATCCCCGGCGTATAACTCACCTGGATCCCCGCCTCCAGGTGCTCGGCCCCCGCATTCAGCGTCAGCACCACCGTGCTGCCGCTAACTCGGACTCCGGTGACCGTCCGGGACTGGCTTCCCCCCGCCACCGTGAAGTCTCCCTCCTCAGGCGTTGAACTCCTGTCCAGCGGCTCGTCGTAGGTCAGTGTCAGCGTCGTTCCGTCCACCACCGCTCCGCCGCTTGCGGCCAGCTCCGGCTTGACCGCGTCCACCTTGTGCCCGGAGTCGGCGGCCAGCCCGTCATGGTCCAGCTCTGCATTGTTGCGGGCCTCGTCCCGGATGGTCCCGCCCGACAGGCTGTCGGCCTCGACGCCCAACCCGTCGGTGTCGCTTTCCCCGTCGGCCACCTCGTATTCGAATACCAGCGCCGCCGTCCCCGAACCTCCTTGATAGTCCGCCGTTCGGCTCCCCTCTCCCAGCTCGATCTGCAACCGCGGCGTCCCCGTCACCTCCACCGTCTCGCTGAAGGTCACCGTCACTTGAATCTCGTCCTCCGCCGCATAGGTCCGGTCCGTCCCGGGATCTGAGGTGATCTCCAGCTTGCTTACCGTCGGCGCGGTATCATCCACATCCTGAAGCCTGACCGTGAAATCAACCTCCACCGCATTGAACCCATCGCTCACCTGCACCGTGACCTCGTAATCTCCATCCCGATCACTGTCGTCCGATTCCTCGTAGTCCTTCGCCGCCGTGAACGCCAGCCTGCCGCCACCCATCAGCGTGAATTGACTCCGGTCATTCCCTCCCGTGATACTCCACACCAAGTCCTCGGTGCGGTCATCCTCGTCCGTCGCCTGCAGCGTCGCCACCACCGTCTCGTTCTCCGCCACGAGAATCAGGGCGGCCGTCGTGATCACCGGCGTCGCGTCGTCATCCCTGATCGTCAGCGTCACGTTCGATGGCCCCGTCACCCCCTCGCTGTTGGTGGCCGTCCCCGTCACCATCACCGTCTTGTTGGGTGCGTCCACACCATTGTTGTTGGCGGTGATCGTCACGGTTCCCGTGCTGGCGGACTGACCGGCTCCGATCGTCAGCGTCTTGTTCGAGCTCAGCGAGAAGTCCCCTGACACGGCCGGTGAGACGGCCGCGGCGGATACCATCACCGTCGTCGTCGCAGTTGACGTATGGCTCAGACTCGCCGTCACGGTGGAGGACCCTCCGTTCTCGCTGGTGGAAGTCGGCATCAACTGGAGCGTCACCGAGGGCATCATGCCCGGCATCGGCACGACCACGGAAACCTGTGGACTGCGGCTCGCTTCGCCGCCATTGATCACGGCCGCCACTTGATAGACATAGGTGGCGCCGGCGGTTACGTCGGTATCGACGTATGAGCGGCTGGAAGTGTTCTCAGAGAGGATCTCGACAGTGGTTCCGGAGGTGCGGTAGAGGTTGTAGTTCGCACTCGAGACGGCAGACCAGGTCAGCGTCACCTGACTCAGGGCAGTGGTCGGCATCAAGGCCGGACCGGTCTGAATCTGCTGGCCGAATTCCTGCCACGTGGCCCCTCCGACGCCGTTCGTATCCACCGAAAGGACCGGGTACTGGCTGGAGGTCCCGAAGTCCCAGGGATCGTCGTTCATGCTGTCGCCGTCCAGGTCCACGTTCCAGTTCAGATAGATGTCGCTGGCGGCCGTGGGCAGCTGCAACTCCTCCGAGTTCTTTGCTTGCCCGTAGGAGCCGCTGGTGCGTCCCGAGGTGCCGGAATCCCAATAGCTGCCGGTGATGTTGCCGCCTCCGCTGTTTCGGCCGACCAGGCCGCCGACGGTACTGCGACCCGAGACGAGACCGGTCGCATAGCTGATGTTGACGTCACCGGTGTTTCCGCCGATCAATCCTCCGGTCTCGGAATCCCCCACGACTCGGCCCGTCGCGTATGCGGCGGTCACCTCGCCGCTGTTGGACCCGGCGAGGCCGCCGATGCGGTCGTCTCCCGTCACCTGAACGGTGGAGTAACTGGCCGACACGGATCCGTCATCCAGGTTGGCGCCGACCAACCCGCCGACATCGTCGTCGCCGGACACCTTGCCCGTGGCGAAACATCCGATGACGGCGCCGCCGTTGGACCCGACCAGACCGCCGACGTTGTCGATTCCCGCCACCTGGACAGAAACCATCTCCACATTCCGGATGATGGCGGATGAGCTGGTCGCGCCGAACAACCCGATATCGTTTTCGCTACTATCGATAAACAGATTGGCGATGGTGCGACCGTTGCCCTCGAAGATCGCAGCGAAGCTGGAGAAGCTGTCGGATGAGTCACCGATGGGCGCCCATCCGGCGCCGTTGTTCCAATAGGTGTCACCGGCGTCGGCCTCCCCGCTGCCGTCGGTATCGAAATCCAGATCGGCGCTCAACTCGTACCCCACACATCCGACCAGGCCGCCGCAGGCCAGGACATTGCCCCCGACGGGGAACGCTTCCGCATAGGGCGTGGAATAGCTGAAGCCGGACCCGTTCAGGTTATGACGGACGGCATCTAGCTGCGCCAGATTACTGATTTCGATGAGGCCGTCGTCGTCGGTGTCGTAATCAACCGTCGTGGTGGGCTGCACGAAGACCGTGAACTGCTGAGTCCTGCTCTGGTTGGACCCATCGTCGGTAGCGGTCACCGTGATGGTCGCACTGCCCTCGGCGACCGGGATGATCGTCACCCGCGATCCCGAACGCGTCACCCCGGCGACGGTGATGTCCGAGGAGGACACGGCGTAGGCGATGGCGTCGCCCTCCGGATCCTGGAACGCCCCACCCACCTCCGTCATCGCCGAGTCGCCCACGAGCACCCATCGGTTCGACAAGGCGCCTACCGCCACCGGACGTTTGTTGGCGGCCACCGTCACCGATACCGCGGCGCTCCGTACAGCTTCGCCGACGTCCACCACCGCCACCACCTGGTAGATGTAGGTTTCACCTGCCACGTCGGTGTCGGTGTGCTCGCGCACGGTGAGGTTTTCGGCGATGGTCTCGAGGGTGCCGTCTTCTTCTTCTCGGGTCACGGTGTAGGACACGCTCGGCGCCGGGGTCCATTCACTACTCAACGGCGCCTCGGTCCATTCCAGTTCGACCTGGATTTGCCCGGCATTCGTCGTCGTCGCGGTCAAGGTTGGCCCGGACCGAAGCTGATAGCCGAACTCCTCCCACGTCTCATCGTCGTCTCCATCCACGTCCGCCCGTAGGGCCGGGTACTGGCTGGATGTCCCGAAATGCCAGGGGGCATCGTTCACATTGTCTTCATCGACATCCACGTTCCAGCTTCCGTAGATGCCGCTGTAGCTGGTGGGCGACTGCAGTTGCGACGTCGTTCTGCCCGAGCCGGGCGACCCCGATCCCTGCCCTGACGTGCGCGTATCCCAGTAGCTGTTGGTGACGGTCCCTCCCTCATCGTATCCGACCAGCCCACCTTCGCTGAAGCCATCCACGCGCCCCGTCGCATAGCTGGCAGTGATAATGCCCTCGTCGTAGACGTGACCGACCAGCCCACCGACAATAGTTCCACTAACGGTTCCGGTGGCGTAGCTGGCCCGGATCGTTGCCTCAGTGAACGGCGTCGCGATCGTGCCGACGAGTCCGCCCGCGCGCGACCCGGTGACCGGACCGGTCGCATAGCTGCCACTGATCAATTTGCTTTGGTGGAAACCGACCAGACCTCCGGCTGAACTGTCCGACGTGACCGGACCGGTCGCATAGCTGTAGACGACGAAATCGGTGTTGTAACCCACCAACCCGCCGGTGGCCGACTCCGGCCCGAAAGTAACGAGGATGTCTGTGCCGGGAGGCAGTGGCGGGCTCATTCCCGTTACCGCCGCCGAGCTGCCGGAGAGGAAGACGAGCCTCAGATTGAGCCCGACCAGTCCCCCGACGTGACGTTCTCCAGATACTTGCCCCGACGACTGGATGCCGCTGAGAAGGCCTCGGTTCTCCCCGGCCAGCGCACCGGCAGCCTCCGTACCCGCCACGTTCACGTCAGCCAACGTGAGGTCGTCGACGACGCCGCCCGAACCGATCTTACCGAACAACCCCGAGAATCCACGGCCCGCAGTGAAAAGGTTGCTCAGGGTGTGTTCGTTGCCGTCGAACGTCGCGTTGAAGAACCGGGCAAACTCGTCGGTGGAATCCCAGCCGATGGGCGCCCAACCGTCGCCATCGTTCCAGTAGTCGTCGTCCGAGTCGATGGCCCCATCCCCGTCGGTGTCGAAGTCCAAATCCGCGAGGAGTTCATACCCCGAGCAACCGTCCACGCCGCAACCCATCCGATCGAGCGGCGAGGGGAACGCCGCCGCGTACGCCGCCACGGTGCCCGCGTAGCCATTCCCATCGAGGTCAT
This sequence comes from Candidatus Versatilivorator sp., assembly GCA_965262635.1. GTDB lineage: Bacteria > Acidobacteriota > Terriglobia > Versatilivoradales > Versatilivoraceae > Versatilivorator. Next base: position 260,404 of record OZ253547.1, read on the forward strand.
AGCGCATGGCATCGAGCTGCACCAGATTACTGACGCCGATGAGCCCGTCGCCGTCGGAGTCGTAGTCGTGGCCAACCGTCACTATGAAGCGCTGAGACGCACTCATATTGGACCCGGCGTCGTCGGTCGCCGTCACGGTGACGATCGTCCGGCCCGCAGCCACCGGCGTGATCGTCAACACGGATCCCGACCTGCTCAAGGTGGCGACGGATGCCAGCGACGAGCGTGCTCCGTACGTCAGCGTGTCGCTTTCCGGATCCTGGAAGGCCGCCGCGACGTCTACCTCGACCGCCATTGACCCGACTGTCAGCTGCCGATCCGCGATAATCCCCACCGATACCGGGGGTTGGTTCGCCCCGCCGGCGATCACCGACACAGGCGCACTGCGAGCCGCTTCGCCACCGCGCACCACGGCAGCCACCCAGTAGGTATAGGAGTCGTCAACCGTCACGTCGGTGTCGGTGTGGGTGATTCCAGTGAGATTCGTCTCGATAGCTTCAATGGTGGTGCCATCGTCGCGATAGAGGGTGTAGCTGACATCGGGAGCCGGACTCCAAGAACTCGGAATCGATATCGCAGTCCAGTCCAGGACCACCTGGGCCTGGCTCGCCGTCGTCGCCGCCGTCAGGGTCAAGCTGCTGCCGACCTGATAGCCGAACTCCTGCCACGTCGCTCGATTATCATCATTCAGATCCAGCGACAGGACCGGATACTCGGCCGTCGTCCCGAAATCCCAGGGATCGTCGGGCTCGCCATCGCCGAAAAGCGAGTCGCCCAACTCCACGTTCCACGTCTCGTAGATGCCTATGTAGTCCGTCGGCGTCTGCAGCTCTGCGGTGGTTTTCCCGACCGCGCCCAGCCGCAGCCGCTCCGTGCCGTCGATCGCGCCGTTGTCGTTCTCATCGTCCTCGCCCACTCCTACGCGCACCCCGGAGGTCTCCACATCCCAGTAGCTGGACTGGATCTTGGCATAGGGACCACTACCGACAAGCCCGCCGACTGCCGCCGTGCCGGAGACCGCACCCGTGGCATAACTCACCTGAATCCAACCGCAGGAACTACCGACCAGCCCGCCGACACCCCCGCCGGTGCTGGTTTCTGCGGGGTCGGATGAGCTGAAGACCCCAATCGAATCACAAATGATGAACCCAGAATCCGAATCCGTGAGTCGAGATCCACGACCCGACACGTTCCCGGTGGCATAGCTGGCCTCAATGATCTGGTTTTTATCGCTGACAGCTCCGATCAGCCCACCGACCGCGTCCATGCCCTCCACACTCCCGGTGGCATAGCTGGCGACGGTGTCATTGCGAATCTGGTGCCCAACCAGCCCGCCGACCGCATCATTGCCGGACACATTGACGGCGGCGGAGCTGTACCACACCGTTCGCCGCGTCCTGCCCACGAGGCCGCCCACTTCATCCTGGCCAGACACCTGGCCCGTGGCATGGTTGTCAACGACCGACCCATAGACGCCGTCCCCCAGCAGGCTGCCCACCCTATCGCTGCCGGTCACGTCGACGCCGGCCAGGGTGACGCCAGTAATGCTGCTCCAATCGACAGCCCCGAACAGACCGACCCCGTCCTCGGTGTCCCGGTCGATGAACAGGTTGGACACGGTGCGACGATTACCGTTGAAAACCGCAGTGAAGGGTGCGTCGGCCTCACCGATCGGATCCCAGCCGTCGCCGCCGTCCCAGTAGTCGTCGTCTGAGTCGACGTCTCCATCGTCGTCGGTGTCGAAGTCCAGGTTCGCCGTCAGCTCGTAGCCCGTACACCCGTCCTCGGTGGGACACCCCATCCCCGGCGCGCCCATGGGAAAGGCGTCGAGATATGGCATCCACGTCGCGCCATCCACCAGACCGTCGCCGTCCAGGTCATACCGTATGGCGTCCAACTGCGCCAGGTTGGCAACGTCGATAAGACCGTCGTTATCGGCATCGTAGTCTCGGATCCCCGCTGAGACCGTGACCGAGAATGCGTCGTCCGCGCTCAGGCCGCCAGGGTCGACCGCGCTCAGCGTCACCACCGCGTGGCCCGGCGAGCCTGGGGTGATCGTCAGTTGTGCATTGTTCCGTGTGACCGCCAGCCGGTCAGGGTCGCTCGACACCGCCTCATAAGTCAGTGTGTCGTCGTCCGGATCGTCGAAGACGTCCTCCAAATCGATGTCCACTGCGGCGCCGCCCGGAGCGAAAGTCCGGTCGGACACTGCGTTCTCCACGGTCGGCGCTCCATTGCGGTCCGCCACTGCGACATCGACGGCATCCACGGCGCCAGGAGCCATCACGATGCCGGCTCCGGAATCGCGATCGACGCCGGTCGTCTCGATGTCCAGAACCGCGGTCCCGGACGTCATCCCTGTACGGAGCTGCGCCAGGGTGAGCAGGTCCGGGCCACCTGCCGCCTCCAGCATCAAGGCCCCAATCGCCGCCGCGTGCGGCGCCGCCGCTGAAGTGCCGCAGAACGTCGAGAAGCCGGGCGTCGCCGTCGCCACGCATGTCGCGGCGGTGAGGTCGGGCTTCTGAAGTAGCTTCCCGCCGGTTGAGGAGAAATTGCCTGCTGTGATGGCTGTGCCGTCCGGTTGGAAGAAGATGCGGCGCGGACCGTCCGAGTTTTCCCTATGTACGGATTCCGTGCCGTCGAACACGCCACCGGATCCGGCGGCGGTGCGCACATCGACCATCGCCACGATGATCGCGTTCTCCTGGGCCGAGTGTCCGAACAGGGCCCCGGCGGTCGCAATCGCCAATCGTCCGCCGAAGGCCTGCACGCGCAAGTAGCGGTTCGCACCGGAGGCCTTGACGACGACCACACTGAGCCCGGAGTAGTTAGATGTCTGAGACGAGATCGACTCGACCGGATCTTGGGTGCCGTCCTGGGTGTCGGTCGAGCTGGCGACCACGTCGCCGTTCTCATTGACCAGGAACAAGTCGTAGTCGTTCCTTGAGGCGCCCAGCGGGTCGGCCCACTGGAGGTTGATCGTGCGAACCGACCGGCCCTCCAGCTCGTTCGCCTCCACACCGCCCCCAAAGTCGTGCCTGGCGCCGACCGTCTTGCTATCCACGACCAGGGCGCTCCCCGCGGCGTAATCGCCCTCCCAGACCCCGGACGTGACGTGGGTCAGATTGCCGTCGTTGCCACCCGCCGAGAAGAAGACACAGCCGCCGGCGACCGCCGCGTTGACCCCCTTCGCGACGATGTCGTCCTGGAAGGCTGCTTCAGACGGGTAGCCGATGTCGTCGACGATGACGTTCGCCCCGGCCTCGCAGAGCGCCTCGATGTTCACCGCCATCCGTGCCTGGCCGCCGATCCCCGTCGCAAAATAGAGATCTGCTCCCGGCGCGAGGTCATGAACGATCTCCAGCAGCGCCGTCCCTTCGTCGCCCGACCCTTCCTGGCCCGGCAGCACCGTCACCCGGGCCGGAAGGTCGCCCGATGCCTGCAGGTCGGCTAGCGTCCGAACGCCATTTGAGATCACGCCGATCCCAATGCCCGTGCCGTCGACGCTGTAGGTTATGCGAGCCGAGTTCGCCCGATGGGCGACGTCGCCCTGGGTCGTGTTGTCCTTGCGGGTCACCGCCTCGTCGGCGGGGCGGATCGTCCGGATCGCATCCAACGCGGCGAGCATCTCCACAGCACGCAGCGGGAGTAGTGCCCGGATGGCCTCATACTTCGGCACGCTGCTGATGACCGTGCCGCCCAAATCCCGGATACGCTTCAGGACGGCCGGCGTGACGTCGGCCCGGATGTCCACCATCACCCGTTCATCATTGGCCTCACCATCCGTGCCTTCCCGTTCATTGTTGACGTCCGGATCCGTGACTTGGAGACGGAAGGTCCCGGCAGCCGTTGGCTTGCGTAGCGGTGTCCGCCGGTCATCCAGAAGCGGTGAGTTCACCGTCGGCTGGGCGGGCGTCCGCTGTGCTTCCAGGAGTTGCGTACTCACCTTACGTTGGGCGGGCGTCCGCTGCGCCTTCTCGGCCAGCAGCGCTTCGATCTGCCGCACGGCCCGCGCCGGGGGTTGCTGTGCCCCGGCGGGCCCGGCCAGCAGCAGGATCGCCAGCACCGCCCCCAACAGTCCCCAGAACGGGACGGCGCCGGCCCGTGCCATGATTCCCGCCGCACGGGGCCGCTTCATAATCTCCCTGCAGTCTGGAACATATCGCTGACCCTGTTCAGGTCCAGGTCGAGAGTGAGGAATGGGTGAAACGCTACCCGCCGTTGTGGCTGTGAGAGGAAAAGCGGGAAAGCCAAGCAAATGGGGTTGTAGTGGATTTACCAGGCTTCGATACGGAGCCGCGCAGCGGCAAGATCGATGAACGAGTGCTGCTTCGGTCACGCTGCGTTGAACTTGACGTTGAATCTCGCTACCCATGTGTTCTGAATTGACTTCCCGTACGGGCCGGCAGGCAGCTCACACCTGGCGGACCGCGAGCCTGTGCCGCCTAGTGGGGGACATTACCCTCGGACGTGTTGACCGTGCGGGTCCTCGCGGCATCCGGCGCGTCCGTCCGGGCACCGGATGGAATCCCCGTCGGCTGGTCATGCGTGACCGCCTCGTCGGCGGGGCTTATCGATTGAATCGCATCGAGCGTGGCGAGCTTTTCCACGGCGTGCAGCGGGAGCCGCGCCCGAATGGCCCGGTATCGCGCCACGCTATTGATCACCGTGCCTCCCAGCGCCCGGATGCGTGCCAGCACCGCCGGCGTGACATCGGCCCGGATGTCCACCATCACCATCTCGTCCTCTACGACCTCACCCTTATCCTGCCGGCGGGTATCGGCTGCCCGCCGCGCGTCCAGGAGTTGGGAACTCACCTTCCGCTGCGCCGGCGTCCGCTTCGCCTTCTCGGCTAGCCGTGCCTCGATCTGCCGGTTGGCCGTCCCCGGCGACTCGCCGCCAGCCTCCACCGACGGTTGTTGCGCTCGGTCCTGCCCTTCGACCGCGGCGGTGTACAGCGAAGCCAGCAGCACGACAGTGACCATCGCGATGAACCGCACGCCCTTCGGAGCCCGTTGCAGATCGGCCGCCGCCATGAAGGTTTCGTAGACTTCACTCACGATGTAACTCATGTTCATTCTCTTATAGCTTCGAGAGGGAAAGATCAGGGCCAGATGTCGATATAAACGGACGTTTGTTTGGTTGATCGTTGCTTCTCGCCTTGCTTTTGTGGGCAAGCTCTAAGATTTTGTCCGGCCTTCAGGCATACGTAGTCTACAAAACATAAGTGACTGTATAATGACGTTAAGAGCTACTATGGTGACTGTAATGTGATCACATGCCCTAAATCTGCTAGAATTGGCCGTGTTGGGGTTCGGCGAGACTCGAAATCGGCGCCTCCATTGAACAGACACGGGGCGACGACGACCCCGATCTCACTCCGAGGCCCGACGAAAGGGGGGTGAATTGAAGAGTCCCGACGAACTGATGCAGGAGATCGAGGTGCTGCGGGACCGCATCTCCAAACTGACAGCGGCCAGCCTGCGCATCAGCGCAAGCCTCGACCTCGATACTGTCTTGTCCGAGATTGTGGAAAGCGCCCGCGTGCTGACCGGCGCCCGCTATGGTGTGATCACGACCATCGGCGACTCGGGGCAGGCCGAGGACTTCGTTTCTTCCGGCTTCACTCCGGACGAGCACCGCCAGATACAGGAATGGGCCGACGGGCCGCGGTTGTTCGAACACTTCCGAGACCTTGAGGGCGGGTTGAGAGTGTCGGACATTCCCAGCTACGTCCGGTCGCTTGGCCTTTCCCCGCACCCGATCCTGCCGAAGACCGTCCAGGGAACGCCGATGCGGTATCGCGGCGTGAATGTCGGCAACTTCTTTCTGGCCGGGAAGGCCGGCGGACGGGAGTTCACCAGCGAGGACGAGGAGGTGCTGGTGTTGTTCGCCGCGCAGGCGGCGACGGCGATCGCCAACGCGCGCACCTACCGTGACGAGCATCGAGCCCGGGCCGACCTGGAGGCCCTGGTCGACACCTCGCCGGTGGGCGTGGCTGTTTTCAATGCAAGGACCGGCCAGCCGGTGTTGATCAACCGCGAGGCGAGGCGGATTGTGGGAGGCCTGGGGGTGCCAGACCGCTCGGCGGAGCAGTTGCTGGAGGTGGTGAAGTGCCGGCGCGCCGACGGACGGGAGATCGCGTTGGAAGAGTTTCCCCTGGCACAGGTGCTGAGCAGCGCCACGACGGTGCGCGCCGAGGAGATGGTGCTCGAGGTCCCCGGCGGCCGGAGCGTCACCACGCTGATCAACGCCACGCCGATCCATTCCGAGGATGGTGTGGTCGAGTCGGTAGTGGTCACCCTGCAGGACATGGCGCCGCTGGAGGAGCTGGAGCGGTCGCGAACCGAGTTTCTGAGCCTGGTGAGTCACGAACTGCGGGCGCCGCTGGCCGCTATCAAGGGCTCGGCCGCCACCGTGCGGGACGCCTCGCCGGCCCCGAACCGGGCCGAGATACTGCAGTTTTTCCGCATCATCGAAGAACAGGCCGATCACATGCGGGGCCTGATCAGCGACCTGCTGGATGCGGGGCATATCGAGGCGGGTACGCTGTCGGTCTCGCCGGAGCCGGCGGAGGTGGCCGACCTGGTGGACCAGGCCAGGACCACCTTCCTGAGTGGAGGCGGCCGGCACACCCTCCTGATCGACCTGCCGCCGGACCTGCCCCGGGTGTTGGCCGATCGGGATCGCATCGTCCAGATTCTCAACAACCTCTTCTCCAACGCGTCGAGGCACTCTCCCGAGACGCTCCCCATCCGGGTCTCAGCCGCGCGGGATGGGGTTTACGTGGCGGTCTCGGTCTCCGATGAAGGCCGGGGCATACGGCCGGAGCAGTTGCCGCACCTGTTCCGCAAGTACGCGCGTGTCGGAGACGGCGATGGCGGGATCCGGGGATCGGGCCTGGGGCTGGCCATCTGCAAGGGGCTGGTGGAAGCCCACGGCGGCCGCATCCGGGCCGAAAGCGGTGGAGCCGGCCTGGGCGCGCGGTTCACTTTCACGATTCCGGTAGCCGCGGAGGCCCCCAACCGTGCCACTGCCGGCTTCGCTCGGAGTTCCTCGCGTTCGCCTCGGGAAGGACAGGAGGGAACACCCATCCTGGTGGTGGACGACGACCCGCTGACGCTCCGCTTCGTTCGGGACGCTCTGTCGGCTGCGGGCTACTCGCCGCTTGTGACGGGGGACCCTCACGAGGTACCCCATCTGATCAAGACGAAAAAGCCGCACCTGGTCCTGCTGGACCTGGTGCTGCCCGGGACCGATGGCATCGAGTTGATGGAGAGGCTTCCGGAGATGGCCGATCTGCCGGTCATCTTCATCTCCGGCTATGGAAGGGACGAGACCATCGCCAAGGCCTTGCAGAAGGGGGCCGCCGATTACATCGTCAAGCCCTTCTCGCCGACGGAGCTGACAGCGAGAGTCCAGGCGGTCCTGCGTCGATTTGCCGAGCCGTCCGAATCCTTCAGGCTGGGGGACTTGGCGGTCGACTACGAGGGACGCCGGGTGACCGTGGCCGGCCGGCCGGTGGAACTGACAGCCATCGAATACGAGCTGCTCCGCGTGCTTTCGGTCAACGCGGGACGGGTCATCACCTACGATTCGCTGCTGCGCCGGGTGTGGAGCCGGCGGGATGCCAGCGACTCCCGGCTGTTGCACAACTACGTGAAGAGGCTCCGGCGCAAACTGGGCGATGACGCGACCCACCCCTCCTACATCTTTACCTTACGCCAGGTCGGATACCGCATGGCCAGGCCGAGTGACCTGTGAGGCCTTTTGTTGGTGCGTCATTCAGTCAACATACTCTCAGGTGAACACCACCACACGACACAAGATGGACACCAATTCCTCCAGTCTCCTGGCTTCCGAAACCTAAAGCCCCCATACTTGGACCGCTATTGATTGATTGGCCGGAATTGCTACAGCTGGCCCCGGGAAGCGCCGCGGTGGCGTTTCTCTTGACGGGGGGGAGAGTGAGGGTAAAGACCGGTTGGCCAAGGACAGGCTGAGAGTAATTAGAGTAACATAAAGGAAATTGGACTAAACCGCTTCGCGGCATTGGAGATCCTTCGATAGGGCAATGCACCTTCCGTAGTTAGATTTCCTCGTTCCCATCCATCCTCGGCTCCCTTCTCTTGCCGGTCAGCTCCCGTTGCGAGACCATGGACTGGCTGCCTGCAGCCCATTCCATTTGATCTCGCAAAGGAGCTTTCCCATGACACCACTCCGTCTCCGCATGACCGAGGACATGCAAGTGCGTCATTTTTCTCCGCGCACACAGTACGCCTACCTCCAGCAAGTGTCGCTATTCGCCGGTCACTTCGGCCAGTCGCCGGCGTCGCTGGGACCCGAGCAAATCCGCGACTACCAGTTGTTCCTCACCAACCGCAAAAAGATGGCGCCCAGTTCGATCACGGTCGCAATCTCGGCCCTGCGCTTCCTCTACCAAGTCACCCTCAAGCGAGGCTGGGGCCTGGGGCAGTCCATTCCCTATCCCAAGCAGCCCCGCAAGCTTCCCGTCGTCGCCAGTCCCGAGGAAGTCCTCCACTTCCTCGACTGTGCGCCCGGCCTTAAGCACCGCGCCATCCTGACCGCCTGCTACGCGGCGGGTCTGCGCGTGTCGGAGGCGGTCAGCCTGCGATCAGCCGACATCGACAGCCGGCGTCAGGTCATTCGCATCCACCAGGGCAAGGACCGCTACGTCATGCTTTCTCCCCGACTGCTGGCTGTCCTGCGTGACTACTGGCGCACCTTCCGTCCCACCAGTCGCCAGTGGCTCTTCCCGGGGCCTCACCCGCACACCCCCTCACCACCAAGGCGGTGGTCGTGGCCTGCCACAAAGCCCTGCGCCTGTCCCGCCTGTCCAAACCCCTCACGCCCCACTCACTGCGACACTGCTTCGCCGTTCACCTGCTCGAAGCCGGCACCGACATCCGCACCATTCAACTCCTGCTCGGTCATCGCAGCCTCTCCACCACCGCCCGCTATCTGCACCTTGCCGCCTTCAAAGTCTCCACTACGACCAGTCCACTCGACCTGCCGCAATCCGCTGAGTCCACCCGGTGACCCGCCCCAATCTTGAGGTGGCTGACATCTTCCACCGTTACGGGGACGCTTTCCGGCGCCGTTTCTCCACCTCTCTGACCACCGCCCAACGCCGCGCCATGTCTGCGATCGAGCGCTGCCGCACCGCTGCCCTCGGCGGCCAGATCGAACAGTGCGACCACTGCGGCCACCGCCGCTTCTGCTATCGCTCCTGCCGCAATCGCCATTGCCCCAAGTGCCAAGCCTTTGCCCGCGCCGCCTGGGTCCGCAAGCGCCGCTCTGAACTGCTCGACTGCCCCTACTTCCACCTCGTCTTCACTCTCCCTCAAGAGATCGCCGCCGTTGCGCTGCAGAACCCGCACGTCGTCTACTCCCTGCTGTTCCGCGCCGCCTCCCGCACCCTGCACACCCTCGCCTCAGATCCCAAACACCTCGGCGCCGAGATCGGCTTCTTCGCCATCCTGCATACCTGGGGGCAAGTGCTCTCGCTTCACCCCCACCTGCACTGCGTCGTCCCCGGCGGCGGCATCGCTCCCAACGGTGACCGCTGGATCGCCTGCCGCCCCGGCTTCTTCCTCCCCGTTCGCGTCCTCTCCCGCCTGTTCCGCCGCCTCTTCCTCGAACGGCTCCAGCAGGCCTTCCGCTCCGGCCGGCTCCAGTTCCGCCACACCCTCGCCCCGCTCAATGACCCCGACGCCTTCGCCCGCTACCTCCAGCCTCTCCGCCAAGCCGAGTGGGTCGTCTACGCCAAGCGCCCCTTCGCCGGGCCCCAACAGGTCCTCGACTACCTCGGGCGCTACACCCACCGCGTCGCCATCTCCAACCACCGCCTCCTCGCCGTCGACAACCGACAGGTCCGCTTCCGCTGGCGCGACTACCGCCATCACCGCCAGCTCAAGACCATGACCCTCTCGGCCGAGGAGTTCATCCGACGCTTCCTGCTCCATGTCTTGCCCAAAGACTTCCACCGCATCCGCTACTTCGGCTTCCTCGCCTGCCGCCACCGCCAGCAGAAGCTCGCCCTCTGCCGCCGCCTGCTCGATATGCCTCCACCCGAGCCCTCCGAGCCTGCGCTCGACTATCACGACCTGTTCGAGCAGCTTACCGGAGCTTCTTTGCTCCAGTGCCCGGCCTGTCGCCGAGGGCGCCTGTTCGTCGTGGGGCGCTTCGAGCCGGGCGAGCCCCCGCCGCCGCAGGATTCCTCATGATCAGCGCCCGTTGGACTCCACCGCGCCCTCTCCAAAGACGACTCCCTCGGTCCACCGGGCAACCTGCGTCCTTCCCCACGCTGCAGGCTCGGTTGCCGGCACGTTCCCGATCCCCACAGCGTCCCCAACCTCTCCCAACACCCCTTCAGTCCTCTCAACACAGCCCCATCCGGCCCTCTTGCGCCCAACCGGCCACCGAACAGATCCTGGGCCCACCATGCAATGCCCATAGCCAAGGTCGTGCCTGCGGTTCAGTCCAAACCATTTTTTGATCACCGGCGCGGAGGGACGCTTTCCTGCTCACCCCCAACTCGTCGCCCGCGCCGATGAACAAAAAATGCTCTTCCTTGAGGTCCGCATTGCGAATACGCGAGAAGTCCGCAGCGGCGAAACGGGTCAGCGCGGCGGCCTTTCTTACCGAAAGACCACGGTCATCCAGCACCGCGATGATCCGGGACGCGAGAATCGCCTTGGCCTGTTTCAGGTCCGCAAGCGGATCGTCGAAGTCGCGAAACACATTGCCGCTTCCCTCGACCAGTTCGAAGTCGCTTTCGTTCATGGCAGCAGCTCCCTCTTCAGTCGCCCCAGCCGGCCTCTGACCAGATCGATCTCGGCCTTGGGGGTCTTGATCCCCGTTTTCGACTTCTTCCGGAACGCGTGGATCACCCATAGACGTCCGGCAACTGCGGTTACCTACACGACCCGCCAGGCATCGGTCCGGTACCGCACTGCGAGCTCCATGACACCCGGCCCAAGACCCTTCAGCGGCTTCACGATATCCGCCTTGCCGCCCTCGGCCGCAATCGTCAGCGCCGTGTTGACCCGATTCCGCACGGGAGTCGGCTGCCGGGGCGGCGCCGGCCGTTGCGGCCCTCGGCTCCCTCACGCCCCAGCCCGCCGCCTTGAGGGCTGAATCGATATGCTCGGCTCTGGTTTCGGCTTCGTTTATTTCTTCTTTTCAATCCCTGCCTTGAGCTTGAGAAACTGCTTTGCCCATGATGAGGGAGGTGCCAAGCACATCTCGTCTGATCTAACGAATGCACAAACTTTCGGCAAGCTGTTTTTCGAGCAAGTGTTGGGGTTAGTAAGCCGACAGCCAACGGTCTGTTTCAGAGTGTCCTTCGGTTTTAAAGCCGCGTGAAAAGGATTCTGCTTCTTGGTTTTTCCTCTCATCGTATTTCTACAGTCCTCCGACGAAAGCTTGATGCAGTAGTGACCTTTTCAACGCCTCCAACGCAGTGAGCTTGCGGTCTCGGTGGTCGCAAAGGCAAGAAGCGAGGCGCGCTCGGCGGGCGTCAGCAAACTGCCACGAGGCATCGTCAGTCTTCTGTGCGCAGGTATTGATAGAGGGTTTCTCGACTGATGCCGAACTCGCGGGCCAGCGGGGCCTTCCGCGCTCCAGCCTGCACCCGCTGGCGTAGCTGGGCCGCCTGCTCCGGCCATAGCGATTTCTTGCGGCCCCGATAGGCTCCACGCTGCTTGGCAAGGGCGATACCCTCGCGCTGCCGTTCGCCGATCAAGGCCCGCTCGAATTCCGCGAAGGCCCCCATCACCGACAGCATCAGGTTGGCCAGCGGCGAGTCCTCGCCGGTGAAGGTCAGATTTTCCTTGACGAACTCGATGCGCACGCCGCGCTTGGTCAGCTTCTGCACGATGAGCCGCAGGTCTTCGAGGTTGCGCGCCAGCCGGTCCATGCTGTGCACCACCACCGTGTCGCCCTGGCGCGCGAAGGCCAGCAACCTTTCCAGTTCCGGACGCTGCCTGTCCTTACCTGAAGCCTTGTCGCTAAAGAGCCGATCGACCGGGACATGCTCGAGCTGGCGTTCCGGGTTCTGGTCGAAGCTGCTCACCCGGACGTAGCCGATGCGGTGACCGTGCAAGGCGTTCTCCTGAATCTAATCTGTCAGGAAGAAACCTATCACCCTGGACGGTATGTGTCTATTAATCCAAATTATAACCCTATACTGACGCCCCAGCGCACCGTCCCTGACGTTAGGCTAGGGTATGCCTCAACTGGACAGTGCAAGATAATCCGGGGAGAAAGGGCTATGGTTATCCACCAGCGGCCTTTCGGATACCTCTTAGCGTACGATTTTTCCGTTTCGTGAGGTAACCCCAGGTAGCCCCAACGGCCGTTGACACGAACGCAGGTCTCATCGACACGCCAGGACTTATGGGTTGGCTTGAGATGACGGCGCAGCCGCTCCTCCAGTTCGGGACCGTAGTGCTGGACCCAGCGCCAGCTTGTCGTGTGGTCCGCTTCCAGGCCGCGCTCGCTGAGCAGCTCTTCGACATCGCGGTACGAGAGCGAGTACGGAAGGTACCAGCGCACACCGCAAAGAATCAGCTCGGGCTCGGTTTGTCGCCACTTCAAGATCGCCGGTCGGATTGCCTTCTTCATGATCTCTTCAGCCTACCAGCCGCCGCTGGCCAAAGTTGCAACACAACCCCTGAAGGTTGTCGCCGAAGATGAGCATGTTGTGCCAGCCGACGCCGTTGTCGCCGAAGGTGCGGACGGGTTGCAGCGGGACGGTGAGCGTGTCGGCAAGGATGTCTTCCTCCGGTTCTTTGCCGTGATAGACAAGCTCGCACTCCCGTTTTTCGGGGGGGGGGCAGAATCCGCGACCATGCGGGCGACAGTTCCTCGCCCTTTTGCAGAAGGCGGACAGGTTCTTCACGTTGTTCGGGCTTCATCTCGATTACTCTGCCAGCGACAGCGTTCCAAGAACTCTCGCAGTTGCATCCCGATCGTATGCTGATGCGGCGTCGAGAATCGAGCGTAGAGGCCGGTCCAGACCAGTTCGGTTCTGGTGATGTCGATCTTGGACATTTACTGTTTCTCTTCGGTTTGTTTCAGGTATTCGCTTCCCGCCGCTGTCAGGCGGTAGCGCTGCTTGCTGCTACGCGGCTTGTCCGGAATCGTCATTGCGATCAGACCAGACCGCAGGGCAGGGATCAGATAGGCCTTGCAGAAATGGTCCTCGTGCTTCAGGCCAAGAGCTTCTTGGAGTCGCTGCCTGGTCATTTCACCCGACATCACCCGTAGTAGTCGAACTTCCCCGGCGACTTCCCCGGCGACTCGATCCATGGGGCGTTCCTCTGCCTCCGCTCGAACCTCCGGGTTTGGTCGGAAGGTGACGGTAACGAAGCGGTTGGCCTCGAACTGCGGTTCCGGGCAGTCTTGCGCGCTGGCTTCGTCCCGGATGCGCCGGATGCCGGTGCCCGCCTTCTCTACAAAGTCGATGCGATGGAGGAAGTCGGAGACGAGTACATTTCGCCGGACGCTCTTGCGCCCGAGGTCCGCCAGGGTCAAACCCTTGGGCAGGCTGCCGGGGCTGGACACCTCAATTCGGTCGGTGTATATCTCGACGAAGACGTTGGCACTGTCGAAAAACCAGTCGCCGTGCATGACCGCATTGGCGATCGCCTCGCGCAGGGCCTTCATTGGGTACTCCGGCATGTTCTGCCGCTTGAGTCCCTCGATCCGGTAGGCGGTGCGAGTATTGCGCTCGATGAAACGCAGAGCGTCCTCGATGTCGGCCACAAGCCCGCCGTCAAAATCCTTGCGATCTAGCCCGGATTTCTCACCACAGGTAGGACCATCGGTTCTCACAATCTGGTAACATACTCTTTAACAAGGAGTTAACTAGATTCTGGAAGGAGAACCGATGCCGACACAGTGTACCACCAAACCGCTGGAGTTTGAAGGCCACGGACGCCGCCGCGTGGTGGCTGATTTTGACGGGGGTCCCATCACTTCCGATGCCGGCGCCCTGCTGTTGCGCCGGGTCGAGCGGCGCCTGTCTCTCATTGACCATGTGGCGGCCTGCTTCACCGATCACCGCAACCCCGACCGGACCCAGCACAGCCTGCGCACGCTCATCGCCCAGCGCATTGTCGCCATAGCCCTGGGCTATGAAGACCTCAACGACCACGACCAACTCCGTCACGATCCACTGATGGCCTTGTTCTCAGAGAAAGGGCGCAGCAATGACTCGGCTCCCCTGGCAGGCAAGAGAACCCTCAACCGACTCGAACATGCCCCCAGCGATGTCCCCGACCGCTACCACAAGATCGACCATGACCCCGAGGCCTTGCAAGCCCTGTTGGTCGAACCGTTCTCCCAGGCCCACCCTCAGCCTCCCGATGAGATCATCCTCGATCTCGACGCCACCGACGATCCCCTCCACGGCGAGCAGCAGGACCGCTTCTTTCATGGCTACTACGGAGGCTACTGCTACCTGCCGCTCTATATCTTCTGCGCCCGCCATCTGCTCTGCGCACTGCTGCGACCCGCCAACATCGATGCCTCCGCCGGAGCCCTCGAGCAGGTCCAGCGCATCGTCACCCGCCTGCGCAGCCAATGGCCTGATGTCAAGATCCTGCTGCGGGCCGACTCCGGCTTTGCCCGAGAAGAGTTGATGGCATGGTGTGAGCAGAATCAGGTGGACTATCTGTTCGGCCTGGCTCGCAATGCCCGCCTGCAAGAAGCCATCCGCCCCGAGTTGACCCAGGCCAAAGCCCTCTCGGACCAGCATCAGCAGCCGATCCGGCTCTTCACCGACTTTCGCTTCCGCACCTTGAAGAGCTGGTCCCGCCAGCGTCGGGTGGTAGCCAAAGCCGAGGCCCTGCCTCGCGGCCCCAACCCCCGCTTCGTGGTTACTTCCCTGGCGGCCCAGAACCACCCCGCTCAGCCCCTCTATGAGCAGACTTACTGTGCCCGCGGTGAGATGGAAAACCGCATCAAGGAGCAGCAGTTGGACCTGTTTGCCGATCGCACCTCCACCCACACCTTCAGGGCCAATCAGCTCCGGCTCTCCTTGACGTCCATTGCCTATACGTTGATGGAGGCCTTGCGCGGCAGGGCTCTGAAACACACCTGCCTGGCCAGGGCCACCGTCGGTAGCCTGCGGCTGAAACTGCTCAAGATCGGCGCCCAGGTCACCACTTCGGTCCGCCGTATCAAGGTGGCCATGGCTTCCGGCTGTCCCTACCAGCGGGAGTTCCGCCTGGCCTGGGCTCAACTCCCTCCCTGAGACACCACCGATCTAACCGCCCATCCTTGCCCTTGCAAACGCGGCCACCCGGCCCGACGGCAGGGGTGTCGCTGCTCGCGCGAAAAAACGCTCCCTGATCGTGCTCGGGGATACTCAGATGGCTTTGCTTCTGGCTTTTCCCTCCGGCTCCGGCCCCGGACGTTGACAAACCTGGCCTCAAACGCCTCGATGGCCCCTCTTACCCCTTACCTGCCAACCCTGGTGAGAAATGCGGGCTAATCCCGAGAACTCGACCCAGTCAGGCCAAGCTCTCACCCCAACCCAGGACGCCGCCTCCCCGTTCCACCACCGCCGCGGCCACTTGCTGGGCCCGGGCCACCGCATCGTCCAGGGGGAGATCCTCAATGAGGGCTGCAATCAGGGCCCCGTTGAAGGCGTCCCCGGCACCGATGCTGACATTGCTCGAGGCCACCCGGACCGGAGGCTGGTGGGAATAGGCCTCCCTTTTGGACTGGTAGGCCGCCCCGCCGGGGCCCATCTTGAGGACCACGGTGTGGGGGCCCGCCGCCAGCACGCTCTCGGCCACCTCCTGGCCGGTGCGGCCCGAGGTCCAGAGGGTCAGCTCTTCCAGGGTGCCCACCACCACCTCGGCCTGGGCCCACAGCTCCCTGACCTGTCCGGGCGCTGCCTTGCCCGTCCAGCCGAGGCCCGTATCCAGCACCCGCGCCCGGTTGGGCCCGCCGAAAGCCCTCAGCAAATCCAAGACTTCGGGCAGCACCTCCACCGGGACTTGTCCCGGAAGGCTGGCCAGCAGCCAGGTCGCCTCCTCGTCTCGAGCCGACAAGCTCCAGTCCAGAGCCGGACCGACGTGCTGGAGGGTCCCCAACCGCTGCCCGTCGGCGTCCACCGCGGTGATGGCCTGCATGGTGGAGCGGCCGGCGGGAGCGACGCACCTCACCCCGGCCCGGTCCAGCCAGCCTCTTACCAGTTGCCCGGCCGGGTCCTGCCCGATGGGCGCATTCAGGTGAACCCTGCATCCCAGTTTCCCCAGCACGTAGGAAGCCGACCCCCCATTGCCGCCCAGGCCCATTTCGGCGGGCGATCTCAGGGGCAGCAGGGTCCGGTGGGTGTAGACGTCCCGCGGCACCTCGCCGATCCAGCGGCGGGGCGGGTCCCGCAGGGTCAGGTCCAGGCCTGCCGAGCCAGCCACAGCCACCACCGTGGCTGGCGGATTTTCACTAGCCCGCATTTCTCACCAGGGGGCGTGATCGTGGCGCAGGAATTTTTCCCTCAGCGCGTGCTCGCGAGCGAAGAGCGTAGCGGGGACACCGTTCGAGCGAGCATGTGCGCGCTGAGGGGAAAAGGACAAGCCAGGGCGCGCCCAGCGCAGTCTGTAGCCGCAGGTCCCTTGAATGGCACCAATCAAGGGTCTGAAGATAAACCGCTTTTCACTATGCATTCAGCGACCTGGTGAGAAATGCGGGCTCGACATGGCTGGCTGAAATCGAAAACCCGGCTGCCTCAGTCGCCCCGGTCGATGCCGCCCAGGATGTCGGCGGAACCGCGTTCCAGCAGCAGGGTGTCGGATCCGGTGAGAATGATGCGGTGCCCCCGGCGGATCATGTCGTTGGCGGTGGCGTTGTCGAGGGCCAACCCACCCAGATAGGTGGGGCCCGCCAGAATGACCTCCTCGGCCCGACCGATGGCCTCCTGGACTTCCTGGTGGTCCGGTCCATCGCGATAACCGTAGCTCATGGCCAGGTCGTAGGGGGCAATCAGGCAGGCGTCCACACCCGGAACGGTCACAATCTCCCCGATGTTGTCGACCGCCTCACGGTGCTCGATCAGCAGCAGGCACAAGATCTGGTCGTCGGCCGGATCCACGTAGGCCTCCCGGGCGACGCCAAAGCGGGCGGGTCCGTAGAAGGGCCCGTAGCCGCGATTGCCTCGCGGCGGGTAGCGAACGGACCGGGCGGCGGCTTCGGCCTCGGCCCGGTTGCGGATCATGGGGAAGACCATGCCCATGGCGCCGGCGTCCAGCACCGTCTTGACCTGCCAATGCAGGTTCCAGGGGACTCGAACGATGGGGGTGGCCCGGGTCCCTTGAGTGGCCGTCACCATGGCATGAACCGAGGCGATGTCTATCGGTCCATGCTCCATGTCGAAGAAGAGCCAGTCGAAGCCGGCGGCGGCCAGAATCTGGGTGGTGGCCACGCTGGGCATGGAGACCAGCATGCCGATGCCCGGCTTGTCTTCGGCCAGACGGGCCTTCAGGGGGTTGATGGCGGGGGGGGTGGCTCTCAAAGCTCCAGCTTGTCCTTGAAGACCATGTTCTTGAGCTTGAACTTGCGCTTGATCTTGAAGGGGCCGACCTGGGTTCGCAGTTCCACGTTCTTGTCCTCGAGGGCGATGGCTTCGGCTCGGGGGAATAACAGGAAGATCTCGAGAAACTGGTCCCGGGGCAAGAGTTCCACCGAAGCGGCCGGGATGGGGTCCTTTTTCTTCCGATGCAGGGCGGTCATCTGCTTGATGCGATCGGTGTTTCTTTGCAAGGCGCGCGCCATTCTGCCGGGCAGACCGGTCAACAGGACTACGTACTGCTCGTCCTTCACGTTCAGAAGCTGCTTGTCTTTTTCCGATTCCTGGAAGTCGCCCCGGTAGCGGGACCGAATGATGGCCTGTTTCACCGGCAGGGCACTGGCCCAGCGGACGGTCACGTTGATGGGAGGCGGCCCCAGCCCTCCACCAACCGGGTCGGGCCGGGCCGCCAGGCCGCCGGAACTGTTATACCCCGGGCCACCTCCGGCTGGGACGGCCCCTGCCCCTACGGGGATGGGGTTAGGATTGACAGCCAGGGCTTCGACACTGCCCCGAGGCTGGTCCGGATCGCCGCGCCGGGCCGACGGATCCTGCGTGGGACCGCCTTCAATGTCCCCGAATCCCCCCCGTCTCATCCGCATGGGGTCCAGGGAGACGTTCCGGGCCCAGGGAGATTTGGTCAACATCTTGTGGGCTTCCTTGGGCTTCCACTGCTTGTAATCCCTTTCTTTCCAGAAATCGGCGGCCCGCAGCCCGGAGTTGCCCAAGAAGAGCAGGAGAGCCAGAAGGATGGACTTTTTCATGAGGCTGACCTCGATCGGTCAGAAGGTCGGATGGATACGGAAGCTCTCAAAGCTCCAGCTTGTCGTTGAAGACCATGTTCTTGAGCTTGAACTTGCGCTTGATCTTGAAGGGGCCGACCTGGGTTCGCAGCTCCACGTCCTTGTCCTCGAGGGCGATGGCTTCGGCTCGGGGAAAGAACAGAAAGATCTCGACAAACTGGTCTCGGGGCAAAACCTCCACCGAAGCGGCGGCAATGGGGTCCTTTTTCTTCCGATGCAGGACGGTCATCTGCTTGATGCGATCGGTGTTTCTTTGCAGGGCGCGCGCCATTCTGCTGGGCAGACCGCTCAACAGGACCACGTACTGCTCGTCCTTCATGTTGAGAAGCTGCTTGTCCTTTTCCGATTCCTGGAAGTCACCCTTGTAGCGAGACCGAATGATGGCCTGCTTCACCGGCAGGGCGCTGGCCCAGCGCACGGTCACATTGATGGGAGGCGGCCCGCGCCTTCCCGCACCCGGCCGCCGGCCCCCAAGGCCGGGGCCAGAGAACCCCGGCCCACCGGATGGGCCGCCAGAACCTCCACCGGAGCCGACGCTGCCGCCAGGAGGACTTTCACCCCCGCCACCGAAGCCGCCACCGCCGCCCTGAGACTGGTCCGGATTGCCCCTGGCCCCCGGATCCTGCGTCGGACCGCCTTCAATGTCCTCGAATGCCCCCCGCCTCATCCGCGTGGCGTCAAGGGAGACATTTTGGGCCCAGGGAGACTTGGTCAACATCTTGTGGACGTCCTTGGGCTTCCACTGCTTGTATTCCTTTTTTTCCCAGAAATCAGCGGCCCGGAGTCCGGCGCCGCTCAAAAGAACCAGCAGGGCCAGAAGGATGGATTTTTTCATGACTGACCTCGATTGTTCGGCGCATCGCAGCACGCGCCCTGAGACGAAATCCGGACTCCCTGCAATCTGAATCGGGCGACAGCGGCATCCCTCCCAGCCATCGGTCAAATTCGAACGGGGTCCTTGCCTGCAGCTATTCTAGCCCATCCGTCCGGGATTCTTCAAAGGTATCTTCCAGCCGGAACGGTGCTCCCTTGGAATCGGGAATCCGGTTCTGATAGGCTTTCCAAACGGCCGTCCCCAGTTCCGGCGGCCGGCCGAAAGAGCCGCTCGACCCATTGCGGCTGCCCGCAGACCGCTGGCCGGCTGCAGAAACCACCGAGGCGGTGAAGGCCCCCAAACCTCGGATCTCAATTGAGGAGAACCCGGCATGAGCCAACCACTGAACATCCTGCTTCTTCCCCACCCGGTCCGGGAGTCGTTGTTCCACCCCTGGGGCGAGGATGTGATGGCGGCCATCGGCGACCGCCATCGGTTGAAAGTGTACGATCCGGCCGAGGACTTGGCCCGCCAGTTCGAAGGGGTGGAGGTGGTGATCGACCAGAGCGGTTCGGCCGGAACCCGGGAGATGGCCGACCTGGCTGCCGCACGGTGCCGGTTGTGGCAGATTCTGGGAACGGGCATCGACAGTTTCGATCTGGATTACTGGCGGTCCAAAAACATTCCGGTGGCCAATACCCCCGGGCCTTTCAGCGGAGTGGCCCTGGCCGAATGCGCCATGATGTTCATCCTGATGCTGACCCGCAAGTATCCCGAGACGCAGACCCACATGCAGCAGGGGGCCTTTTACGAGCCGGTCGGCCTGGAATTGGTGGGACTGAAATTGGGGATCATCGGTTTCGGCGCCAGCGGGATCGAGTTGGCCAGGCGGGCAGGGCCCTTCGGCCTGAAGATTCTGGCAGCCGACATTCGAGAGATCACCCGGGAGGAAGTCCGCCGGTTCGGCCTGGAGTTCGCGGGCAAGGCGGAAGACATCGATCGAATCGTGGCCGACTCCGACATCCTGTCGGTCCATTTGCCCCTCACCCCCGAGACCCGCCACATCATCGATGAGCGGCGGCTGCGCCTGATGAAACCGTCGGCCTTTCTGATCAACGTGGCCCGAGGGGCCCTGGTGGACGAGCAGGCCCTGAGCCGGGCCCTGGTGGAGGGACGCATCGCGGGGGCAGGATTGGATGTGTTCGCAAAGGAGCCGCCCGATCCGGAGGACCCCATCTTCAAGCTGCCGACGGTCGTCACCACGCCCCATATTGCCGGAGTGACCGACGGCACCTCCCGCAAGCGAGCCAAGGTGGCGGCCGACAACACCGACCGGGTGGCGGCCGGCCTGGAGCCCCTCTACCGCGTAGACCTTTAAGCAGTTATTAAATCAGTGCAGCCTCCGCCGTACCGGTCGGATCATACGAGAGCAAAACAATCTGAAATCGATAATCCTTTCGTGACCTTGGTATCCCGTCGCGGTTAACCTCAATGCCTTAGTGGCCCTTCGTCGTTCTTCGTGGCCCTTCGTGGATCACTCTTTTTTCTTTTGTTTCAGACAAGTGGGGCCCCTGCCCTGCCGGGCAGATCATCCGAGAGCAAAACAATCTGAAATCGATTATCCCGTCGTGACCTTGGTATCCCGTCGCGGTTAACCTCAACGCCTTAGTGGCCCTTCGTCGTTCTTCGTGGCCCTTCGTGGATCACTCTTTTTCTTTTGTCTTTTTTCTGTTGTTTCAGACAAGCCTCCCGACCGCAAGCCGGCCGTAACCGCCCGGGCCGTATCCACCACCCAGGGTCCTTCGGAGCTCAACCGGATCTCCAGCTCGTCGGCGGCGCCGGCCAGCCGGTCCCGTTCTCCATCGAAAGCCAGGGTCACGGGCTCTCCCAGCTCCAGCGGCTTTTTCTCTCCCAGCGACAGGCGGTGCACGGCGCTGATGGAGACCTCCCGGAACAGTCCCGGCCCCAGAGGCGCCGTCACCCGCCTGCCGCCCGGACCGAAGACCAGGTGGAGTCCCCGGGGGCTATCGGCGGCCACCGTTTCCACGAACCCCCCGATGGCCGAAAGGCCGATGCTCCAGGGCTGGGCGCGGGTCAGGAAGAGCTCCTTCAGGTGATCCACCTCCCAAATGGCCCGGGCTCCGATGAAGGTGCGGGTGGTGACGGCCAGGTCGACCAGGGCCAAGTCCACAACGCCCGACGGGTCGTGCAGCCAAAGCACCTTGGACTGCGTGCAGGCCACCTCCCGATCGGTCCGGCCCGTTGCCAGCAGGCCGGCGGCAAGGCCCGCGGTGGTGCCTTCCTGAAACTCGGAAAAGACGTTGTTGGTTCCGGTGGAGATGGGCAGCAGCGGGACCTCGCTGCCGCTGCCCTTGAATACCGCCCGATTGGTCCCGTCTCCTCCCAGGGTCACGATGCAGGCGACTCCGGCCTCGACCATGGCCGCCGCCGCCCGGGTGGAATCCTGGGGATCGCCGGTGACCGGCATCTCCACCGGACTCACCCGCAGCCGGGTCGAACCCATTTTCCGGCAGGCCTTGGGGCAAATGCCTGCGGGCTCGGGCATGTAGAGCACCTGCTCCACGCCGGCCGCCTCCAGGCCTCGAAGCAGGCGAGCGGTGAGCGCCGCTTTCTCCTGGTTGGAGACCACCCAGGCCTGGGCCACCAGGCGACGGATGTCTCTACCCGAGGCCGGATTGGCCACGATCCCGACTTTGCTCATGTCTGATTGATTTTGTTGATTTTGCCCAAGGGATCGCCGGGGCGCCCGGTCAAAGGAATTCGGCCAGTTGCCGGGTGACCGGGCCGGGTTGCTCTACCGGAGCGGCATGCCCGCAATCGGACAGTTCGTGCAGTCGAGCTCCCCCAATAGCGTCGGCCAACTGGCGGGCCAGATCCGGCGGAGTGAGGCTGTCTTCCGAACCCACCAGGACCTGGGTGGGACATTTCAGGCTGCCCAGGCGAGGGCGCAGATCGGCTTTGGCCACCATGCGGGTGGCAGCCACGATGCTGGCGGCGTCGCTGGAAAGGATGCTGCGGCGGATGGCCTCCACCACCTTGGGATTGGCTTCCCGAAAGGCGGGTCTGAAGGTCAGCTCGATGAGTTGGTCGGCAATGCCCTCCATGCCGCCGAAGGTGGCTGCCGATGCCAGTTCGAAGAGGGTGTTGCGAGTATCCTGTGGGAAGGCGGCCGTGGTGGACAGCAGCGAGAGGGAGCGGACGCTCTCGGGCCGGGTGGCGGCCAGCTCGACGGCGATCATGGCCCCCAGGGAGTGGCCCACCAGGCTGGCTTGCTCAACCCCAAGGGTTTCCAGCAGGCCGGCCAGGTCGGCGGTGTGTTTCCGGAGGGTGTGGGCGCCCGGAGTCTGCTCGGAACGGCCGTGGCCGCGCAGGTCGTAGCTGATCAGGGTGCGCCCCTCCAAACCGGCTTGATCCAGGCCGGTCCAAAGCTCCATGGAACTGCTCAAGCCGTGGATGAAGACGACGGCGGGCCCCTCGCCGCTGCGCTGCACGTTCAGACCGATGCCGTTGGCTTGCAGGATTTCGGCGCCGGGCCCCTCGGCCGAGCCCTGGGCCTGGGGTCTGACCACGGCCCCTTCGGCAGGCTCGATCCGACCCAGGACCGTGCCCACGTCCACGACCTCTCCCTCGGCCACCACCACGCTGACGACCCCGTCCACGTCGGCGGTCATTTCCGCCGTGGCCTTGTCCGTCTCCACCTCCAGAATGACCTGGCCGGACTCGACCGAGTCTCCATCCTGGACCTGCCAGCGGGACAGCTTGCCTTCGCTCATTCCCATACCCATCTTGGGCATGATCACGTCAATCGGCATCGGATCCTTCCTTAGTTCCTTTTCGACCGGCAGCCGGCGGCCGCTCTCTCAAGATGCGTTTCCGCACACTTCTTTCACGGCGGCCACCACCTTTTGCGGACTCGGCAGGTAGGCATCCTCCAGCACCGGGCTGAAGGGCACCGGGGAGTGAGGGGCCGTCACCATGCCCACCGGCGCTCGCAGCCAGTGGAACCCCCGGCTGGCCACCATGCCGGCGATGTGCGAGGCCAGTCCGCAGAGAGGATTGGCTTCGTCCACGATGACCAGCCGCCCGGTCTTTTCCACCGATGCCAGAATCGTCTCCTCGTCCAGAGGGGACACGGTGCGCAGGTCGATCACCTCGGCATCGATGCCGTCCTTGGCCAGGGTCTCAGCGGCGCTCAGGGCATGCACGGCGGTGAGGCTTACCCCCAGCAGCGTCACGTCCCTGCCCGGCCGGGAGACGGCTGCCTTGCCGATGGGCACGGCGTATTCTCCCCCGGGCACCTCTCCCTTCATGGTGTACATGGTGATGTGCTCGCAGAAGATGACCGGGTCGTCGTCTCGAATGGAAGTCGTCAGCAGGCCCTTGGCGTCGGCGGCGTTGGAGGGGGCCACCACCTTCAGGCCGGGAATGTTGGCGAACATGGGATAGAGGGTCTGGGCGTGTTGGGCCGCGGCTCGAAACCCGCCTCCGATCATGGTGCGAATGGTGACCGGGACCATGGCCTTGCCGCCAAACATGTACCGCAGCTTGGAGCCCTGGTTGAGCAGGGAATCGAGGCAACTGCCCAGGAATCCGCAGAACATCAATTCGGCGATGGGCCGAAGCCCGGTGGCCGCTGCCCCAACGGCGGCGCCGATGAAAGCGGCCTCGGAAATGGGGGTGTCCAGAACCCGCTCGCGGCCGAATTCATGCACCAATCCCTTGGTCACACCCATGACGCCCCCCCAGGCTTCGTCATCCTCCAGGTGCTCCACCTGGGCTCCTCCGGCGATGTCTTCGCCCATGATGACGATTTTGGGATCGGAGCGCATCTCCAGCCGAATGGCCTCGTTGAGGGCCTCGGCAATGGTAATGGTTCTGGTGGCAGCGGCTACGGCCATTTCAAGACCTCCTTCGTCGAACGGTGTGTCTCGGTTGTCAACTAACGGTAACTGACATAGACATCGGTGGTGACCTCTTCCACCCCGGGCAGGGGACTGGATTCTGCAAAGGCCAGCGCCTCTTCAACGGCTTCCCTGGCCTCCTGGTCGATGGCATCCAGATCTTTCGCGCTCAACCAGTCGTGCTGGGTGACCAACGCTCGGAAATCCCGAATGGGATCCTTGCCCTGGGAGCCGCTCATGTATAGCTCATCCTTGTAGGTCTGCTGGTCCCCTTCGAAGTGGCCGTGGTGGCGATAGGTCTTGCATTCCAACAGGCTGGGGCCCTGTCCGGCCCGGGCTCGCTTCACCGCTTCCACGGCGGCTTCATGCACGGCGAAGACATCGGTGCCGTCGACCACGGCCCCCGGGATGCCGTACGCGGCCGCCCGCTCGGCGATGTTCTCGATGGCGCAGTGATAACTGGCCGGCGTGCTCTGGGCATAGCCGTTGTTCTCGGCCACAAAGACGACCGGAAGATTCCAGATGGCCGCCAGGTTGGCGCTCTCGTGAAAGCTTCCCTGTTCGCAGGCACCGTCCCCGAAGAAGCAGGCGCAGACGTCCCCGCTGCCGGTCACCACCGAGGTCAGACCGGCGCCGCAGGCCAGGGGCGGCCCCCCGCCCACGATCCCGTTGGCCCCCAACATGCCCTTGCCAACGTCGGCGATGTGCATCGATCCTCCCTTGCCCTTGCACAACCCGGTGGCCTTCCCATAGATCTCCGCCATCATCGATTTCAGATCGCAGCCCTTGGCGATGCAGTGCCCGTGTCCCCGGTGGGTGCTGGTAATGGTATCGCTGGGCCGCAAGGCGGTGCAGACGCCGGTGGCAATGGCCTCCTCGCCCACGTAGAGGTGCACGAATCCGGGAATGTGGCCCTTGGCAAAGGCCTGCTTGACGGTTTCCTCGAAATTTCGGATGGACACCATGGTTCGGTACATGGACCGAAGCTGGTCCTGGCTGGGGTTCATAACCTGACTCCTCCCGTTGCTCGATCAGACACCAAGCCCGCATTTCTCACCGGGGGGCGTGACAATGGCGCAGGATTTTTTCCTTCAGCGCGTGCTCGCGACCGAAGAGCGTAGCCGGAACACCGTGCGAGGGAGCATGTGCGCGCTGAAGGGAAAAAGACAAGCCAGAGCGCGCCCAGCGCCGCCTGTACCTGCATGCCCTCAAAACAGAACCAATCAGGTACTGAAATCGAACGATCTTCCATAATGTATCCAGCCACCCGGTGAGAAGTGCAGGCTATTGGGGGCCACTCCGGAAGAGCGGGCGCCGGACGGTCCCCATCGCAGACAAGGTAGAGGAAAACCATACGCGACCGGCCTCGCGACTTCAACCCTTATTTGCGGACTCTTGCCGGGGCTCAAGCCGGCTCCGGGGAGGCCGGGGTCTCCGACAGGAAAACGGTGGGCTGCAGGCCCGGAATCTCCAGGTCCAGCGGGAAGAAGGGACGTTTCATCCGACGGTAGGGAAGGTGGCGCACCGAGGCGGGAGTCGGGCCGGGAGTGTCCACCACCAGGGCCCCCTTGGACATTCCGGCATAGGCCAAGTTGAAGTTCATGGGGTTCTTGACGCCGATGAACTTGGCCTGGCCTGGATCCAGGCCCGCGGCCTCGAATTGCTCGGTCTTCCATTCATAGGTGGGTCTGGAGGTCACCAGCACCTGGAAGGCCCCGATCCGCAATACGGCCGACGGTCCCATGGAGGTCCGGGTGCCTCCGTAGATTCCTCCCGAATAGACGAAGGCCCCGTCCAGCAATCGGCCGACCTCGCCTTCGACCTGGAGGGGCTGTCCCCAGCGCGGGTCGAGATTGTAGCCCAGCGGCGACCGGACCGCGCGCCCAACGCCGGCCTCAAAACAGGCGCTTGCCGCTTCCGGGTCCACCACCGTCAACAGGGTCGGTTCCTCGACGCCGATCCGGATCAGCTCTTTCAGCAGGGCGACGCTGTCTCCGGCGGCGCCCCCTCCGGTGCAGTCCGCCGTGTCGACGAGCAGCACCGGGCCCCCGGGAATGCCTCGCCCCCGCTCGACCGCCTCGGCAACCGTCATCATCCCGCACTCGCATCGGTGCCGGTTGCTCCAGAACTCTTCGGCCAGCGAGCTGGCCAGGCGCCGGGCCAGCTCGGGGTCATTGTCGCTGATCACCAAACCGCCCGAACCCAGCCCCGGCAGGTCGTTGTAGGGGTGCACCTGGAACACCGAGACGGACAGGATTCCAGGGTCCTTTTCCAACTCCCGGGCGCGGCGGGTCAGACGCGCCATGGGGGCATCGCCGAAGGTCATGCCGTGGATCCCGCTGGTCAGCATGGGAACCTTGGCCAGGGCGGCGACGGGCCTCTCCGGGCCGCGCAGCAGGCGGAACAGCAACCGGGCGGCCCGCTCCCCGGTGGTGAAGCCGTCGTCGTGGGGATAGCGGGTGAAGGCCACCAGACCGGAGGCCTGCCGGACCATGCGCCGGGTGACGTGGGCGTGCATGTCCAGGGTAGCCACGACGGGGACGCCGGGACCGACAATCCGACGGACGGCTTCCAGCAGGTCGCCTTCCGGGTCGTCCTCTGACACCGTGGTCATGGATCCGTGGAGCGCCAGCAGCACGCCGTCCACCGGAGCGGCTTCCCGCAGGGGGGAGAGGAGGGCCTGCCTGAGGGTCCGGTAGCAGTGGTCGGTGCTGGGTCCGCCGGAAACGCAGCGAGCGGCCAGCAGCGGGACCGCCCGAGCCCCCTCGGCCTCGCAGACCGCAAGCATGCCGGCGTTCTCGCAGTCGGTCCCGGCCAGTTGAAGCAGGTCGTCACCGTGGTGGATATAGGTGTTTTCCCAGAGGTCCAGGTCGGTTCGGGTGGTCAGGAACTGACTGGTCTCCTGAAAAATCCCGCCGATGGCGATGCGAAAGCCCGATGAACGCGGCGTCACGAATCCTCCGTAGAGGTCCATCCCCTCCAGTATTCTTCGCCAACGGGCCGCCGGGATTCCGGCAGGATGAACTCAATAGGGTTCCCGGTGGACCCAGTATTCCTTCCCGAAGGACATGTCGGAGTAGGCCCCGCTGGGCAAGCGCTGGCTGGCCGGAAGCGTCCAGCGGCGAATGACCGCTTCGTTCAGGTCAACCCCCAGGCCGGGGGCCTTGGGAAGCCGGAAGCAGCCGTCTTCAATCCGGTGGGGCTCCACCAGCAGGTCGTCGATGAAGGGATTGTCGGTTCGGTCCACTTCCACCGTGATGCCGTTGGGGAGAGCGGCGATCACGTGCATGTTGGCCGTCAAGGCCAGGGCGTCGCTCCAGGTGTGGGTGGCGACCCGGGCTCCGTGCTTCTCCGCCAACTGCCCGACCCGGAAGCACTCGCTGATGCCGCCGGCTCGACAGGCATCGGGCTGGACCACATCCAGGGCCCCGGCCCGGAGCATCTCCCGAAATCCCTGGAGCCCGAACTCGTTTTCCCCCGCGGCCACAGGGACCTTGCAATGCCGCCGCAAGGCGACATAGTTGTCGATGTCCTCGGGCTCGAAGGGCTCCTCATACCAGAAGACCCGATTCTCCTCCAGAATCGCCGCCATCCTTCGCGCCACCTCCAGGCTGTAGCGCATCGAGGCATCGACGATCACGTCCACGGCGGGACCCACGACCTGCCGCACGGTCCGGACGGCAGCCGCGTCGTAATCCTCGTCCTTTCCCAGCCGCATCTTCACCCGGCGGTAACCCTGGTCCACGTAGCCGGCCGCCTCCCGGCCCAACGATTCCAGGCTGTCCCTCCACAGGAGCGCGCTGGCATAAGCGGGGACCCTCTCCCTGGATCCCCCCAGAAGCTCCTGCACCGTTTTGTCCAGGGCCTTCCCACGCAGGTCCCAAAAGGCGATATCCAGGGCTCCCAGAGCCGACAGGGCCACTCCCTTTCGCCCGTACCAGCGGGTGGCCTGATACATCTTGGACCACAGGGCTTCCACCTCTCTGGGATCGTCACCCAGCAGCAGGGGCTTGAGGTGGTCCTCGATGATGATCCTTACCAGCTCCGGATGGCTGTAGGAAGAGCCCCAACCCACTTTTCCGTCACTGGCCGTGACCCGAACCAGTGTGGTCAGGCGACCGGTCAGTTGTCCCCCGGCATAGGACATTCGCTGCTCTTGCGGGATCTCATAGCGCAGGTTGATGACCTCGATCCCGTCAATTTTCATGGGAGTCCTCGCCTCTCTCAGGCACTTCTGATCCTACCATATCACTCCCCTTCCAATAGCAGTCACGGAAGCCGGGCCGTCGGGACGGCAATCCCCGGCGACCCGGTAACAAGTACAGCTCGCCACGGGTTTCCCCCCGAATGTTGCACAGCTGTTGCGGACTTGTTTCGGATCTGCGACGGGATGAGGTAATATAGCCTGCACCAATTGAGGGGTTACACCACGGGAGAGGTAATCTGCGCGCCGCCGCCCCGCTGACAGCACCTTCCACGACCCTGCGTCAGCCACCGGCTTGCGGCTTTGCAACCATTTCCGTCAAGGATTTGATATAAGCAACCTGCCGGGTGTCACGGAAATAGAGCCGAGACGGAACCGATCAAAAAGGGACCACGATGCATATTCTCTTGTATGTGCCTGACAATCAAGTGACCAACAACTTTGTTCCGCAACTTTGGCCCTTTGTCCTGCAGAGACTGACGCCGAAGGAACATCAGGTCAGCATTATCGATGGCAATGTGCGTCACCTGAATGCCCGGGAGCTGGTCGACTTCATCGTTCAGAACGATGTAGATCTGGTGGGCATGGGCTTCATGACCCGTATGGCCCAAAAGGCTTATCACATGGCGGCAGCGATTCGAAGGGAAACAAGCGTGCCGATCGTGATGGGAGGTCCCCACGTGACCGAGGTCCCCAACGAGCCCCTGGGCCTCACCGGTCATCCTCAATACGCCGACGCGGTGGTGTTGGGGGAAGCGGACGATACCTGGCGGCTGGTGGTGCGGGATGCGGCCGCCGGGGCTTTACAGCAAGTCTACCAGCCCGCCGTCATCGACGGGAAGGATATCAAGCCGAGTCTCAAGAACTATCCGCAGGTGAGGTGGGACCGGATCGACCTCTCGCTTTTCGATCTCATGCGATTCGTGCCGTCCACGGCCAAACGGATGCTCAAGCGGATAGGCCTGAAAATTGACGAGCTCTACGTGGTGCCCGTGGAATCCGGGCGAGGCTGCCCCTACGGCTGTGAATTCTGCACCGTGACCGGCTTCTTCGGAGACCAGATACGCTTCCGCGACAACCAGAACGTCATCGACGAGCTGCTCTGCCTGAAGGCCTTGGGCAAGGAAAGGAACGCACTGGTCAGTGTCTTCTTCATCGATGACAACTTCGCGATCAATCGCAAGCGCACCAAATCCCTGCTGCGCGACATGATCGCCCAGGATGCCTGTGTTCCCTGGATTGCTCAGATCAGCATGAACCTGTTGCGAGACGAAGAGCTGGTGCGGCTCATCGCCGAGAGCGGCGGTCGCTGGATCTTCATGGGCCTGGAGTCCATCGATCCCGCCAGCCTCAAAGTCGCCCGCAAGGAGTTCAACAAGCCCGGCGAGTATGCGGAAATCCTGAATCTGCTGGCCAAGTACGACCTTTATGCCATCACTTCTTTCATCTTCGGCATGGAGGGGGATCGCCAGGGCGTCTCGGAAAAGACCTACCGCCAAGTCGACGGATGGCCTCCGGGACTGCCGGTCTTCGGGATACTCACCCCTTACCCGGCCACACCGCTGTACGACCGTTTGCGAAGTGAGGGGCGGCTGACCCGGCCGGAACATTGGCTCGACTTCCAGGCCTTTAAAGCCGCCTATCTCCCCAAGGGCCTTTCGGCAGACCAGGCGGAAGAAGAGGTTCGCCGCGCCTGGGAACATTGCTACAGCCCAGGAGCTTTCCGCAGGTCTCAAGAGTGGCTGCGCCGCAACCGGAAACCCTACGGGTATCAGGTCATGCACTTTGTGACACGCATGCTCTTCCGAGGCATCTATTTCCCACAGTTGACTCGCTGGGCGTGGATCAAGCTCCTGGCCCAGAATTACAGAACGATTGGGAACTTGGTGTTACAGGGTCTCAGGAGCCAGCGTAGGGCTCGCCGAAAACCGTCGGATGCGGCGGCGCTCGCACAGACTCCGGCGGGGGGTGCATCAGAGGTCTTGCACGAAAGTGACCTCAAGGGAATGGTCAGGCAAGCACCGGGCCGGACGGCTTCGGGGTCCAACGGGGAAGGGGAGGAGCCGCGTCGAGAACCCATCCCCACTCCATCCAGGGTCACTTCAGTAGAAACTTCTGAACCCGCCAGCTGACCACTCCGGCCACGTAGAGTTCGCCGGCTTTGCCCAGAGCAAGGTGGTGAGGCACGGAGAACTGCCCCGGCCCCTTTCCCGGCTGCCCGAAAGCACCCAGCACCCGTCCTTCCAGGTCGAGCTTCAGCACTCTGTTCTTGTATCCGTCGCACATGAACAGTTGGTGGTCCGGGGTGAAGTAGAGTCCCCACGGGGACCCCAGGTGGGTCCACTGCTTCAGGAATCGCCCGTTCTCATCGAAGATCTGGACCCGGTGGTTTTCCCGGTCACCGACGTAGACCCTGCCCTGATGGTCCACGGCAATGGTGTGGGGAGCGTTGAACTCGCCCGGGCCCGTCCCCTTTTTCCCCCAGGCCAGAAGATAGCGGCCCTCCTTGGAGTACTTGACCACTCGGGAGTTTCCATAGCCGTCGCTGATGTAGAGCTCTCCCGCCGGCCCGAAGGCAATGTGGGTCGGCTGGTTGAAGGTGTCCTCATCTTCCCCGGGCGTGTCCTTGCGGCCCAGGACCATGCGCACGCGGCCGCGGGGACTGAACTGGACTACCGTGTGGGATCCGATGTCGGTGACCCACACGTTATCCTCGGGGTCCACCGCCAAGCCGTGCGGCGAGCTGAGAATGCCGTCTCCCCAGGAACGCAGGAATTTGCCGCTCGCGTCGAAACACATGACCGTGTTGGGCCCCCGGTGATAGACATACACGTTGTTTTTGGAATCCACCCCGACGCCGGTGGTCGGCCCGAAGTTCCACCCCTCGGGGAGTTGAGGCCAGTCGGCAACCAACTGATGGGGGAGGACGGGAACGTCGTCGGTCCGCGCCGGCTGGACCAGGGTGAACAGCACCACCAGTGAGGCTGCAAGTACGACGAAAGTGCGGGAGCTCATCGGCTTCTCCTTATTGGCGTTCAACCCGTATTTCTCACCGGGTCGCTGGATACATCCTAGAAGCACCGTTTGTTTTCACCAACTTGTTGGTGCTATTTTGACGGCTTGCAGTGACACACGGCGCTGGGCGCGCCCTGGCTTGTCTTTTCCCCTTCAGCGCGCACATGCTCCCTCGCACGTAGTGACCGCTACGTTCTTCGGTCGCGAGCACGCGCTGAAGGCGAAAATCCGGCGCCATGATCGCACCCCCCGGTAAGAAATGCGGGTTAAGGTCGGAGGGTAATACTACCACAGGGCCTTGGCTGGGGCTTTCAGCCCTCTCCCGACCCCTTTTCCGCGCGGATTGCCGGCACGGCCTGCAGACGAAAACGGAAACGAACCCCTGATGACCCGACCCACGACGGACCCGCGACGGCGGACTCTGCTGATTTTCCTCTTCGTGATGGCCTTCCAGCAAGGGGTGACCATCAACCTGCTGCCGGTCCTCTTCACCAACTTTGCCGAGAACTTCCAGTTGGACCTTCAACAAAGGGGGCAGATCCAATCCTTCTTCTTCGTGGGAGCCATGGCGGCCCTGTTTGCCTCCGGGTTCGTAACCGAGCGCATTGCCGTGCGCCGGTCGGCGCTGCTGGCCTTGGGGCTCTCAGGCCTGGGATCGATCCTGGTGGCCGTGGCCCCCGACTTCCTCATGCTGCGGCTGGGGGCCATGGTGCTGGGGATGGGGACCCTTTGGGTGCTCTCGGTCATCAGCGCCACCATCGCCGCCCACTTTGCTCCCCAGAGTCAACGGCTGTTCATGTGGACCATGGCCGTATTCGCAGCCTCCGGGACCGGGGCCCCCTACGGCCTGGGGCATCTGGTGTCCTTTCTGGAGGCCTGGCGGCCCATCCTGTTCGGGGTCGGGCTCTACCTGTGGGTGTCGGCGCTGGCCGTCACCCTCCTGTTTTCCAGGAGCCTGCGGGATACGGGACTCCGCCACCGGGAGCCTGTCCCGCCGCCGGGCCCCCGGCCTGACGGAGATTCAGCCGGTCCCAGACCGCCACCGGCCGCTCCTGCAGGCTGGCTTGCCGGAATGGTCCGCCGCTACCGCGGCTCGCTCCTGGGGCAGGGAGCGCTGCTTCTCATTGGCTTTCTGGTGGTTCTGGACAACCTCACCGCCGGCAACATCGTTGCCTGGACGCCCAATCTCTGTGAATTGCGCTTCGGTCGCAGCACCGCCCTGGCCGGCGAGATCATGGGCGCCAACTCGGTCGGCTACCTGGTGGGTCGCGTCATCCTGGGTCTGTTTCTGACAGGGCGCTACTCGGACCGGGTCCTGTTGGGATTTTGCTATGCCGGTGGCATGCTGGCCTACAGCCTGCTGCTCTGGGTCCCCGACCCGAGCATGGCCATTGCCATGATGGTGCTGCAAGGAGTGTTTCTTTCGGCTCAGGCCCCCACGGTCTATTCCCTGGCCTCCTCCAAGTTTGCCGACCGGGCGGGGACCGCCGTGCCTCTAGTTGATGCTATCGGAACCATTGGAGCCATCCCCGCCCCCCCTCTGATGGGGTGGGTGGCTCAGCGGATGGGCAGTCTGGAACAGGCGGCCTGGCTTATCCCCCTGACGGGATGCCTGCTGGTGGCCATCAGCCTGGGCTGGGAGGTAAAGGACCGGTCGGCAAAGCAGCGGCACGGGTAGACGATTGGGTACGGGAAGCACCGCCACGACAAGTCTCCAAGTTGTGGTATAATTGAAAGTGCTACTTTCAATTGGATCCAGATCATTTCCTCGACTGCCTTGATCGAACGCGAGATCACACCGGTTCTACTGAAGCTGTTCCAGCAGTACCCCTTCGTCACGCTGACCGGCCCCCGCCAGTCCGGCAAAACGACGCTTTGCCGCGCCGCCTTTCCTCAGCTCAAATATGTCAACCTGGAGGCACCCAACGAACGGGAATTTGCCGAATCCGATCCCCGGGGTTTTCTCTCGAGGCTTAAAGGGGGGGCGGTCCTGGATGAGGTCCAACGCGTTCCGGAGCTCATTTCCTACTTGCAGGTCCTGGCCGACGGGCAGGGAGGCAACGGCCTCTTTGTGCTGACGGGCAGCGAACAATTCAGACTCTCCCATGCTATCAGCCAGTCCTTGGCCGGACGCACGGCATTGCTCTGCCTGCTTCCCTTCACCCTGGCTGAACGGCGACGAACGGGGGCGAGCGACCGAGTGGACGACATCCTGTACTCCGGTTGCTACCCTCGGATTCACGATCAGGAGCTCGAACCTCGGCAAGCTCTCGGCGACTATATCGAAACCTATGTCGAGCGCGACGTCCGCCACATCGGCGAGATTCGCAATCTCTCCAGCTTCCGCCGATTCGTCCGTCTGTGCGCCGGACGGGTCGGTCAACTCGCCAATGTCTCCGCTTTGGGTGCGGACGCGGGAGTTTCTCACACCACGGCCCGACAGTGGCTGACAGTCCTGGAAGCCAGCTACGTGGTGTTCCAACTCCCGCCGTTTTTTGCCAACATACGAAAACGCTTGGTCAAGTCACCCAAGCTCTATTTCTACGACGTAGGGCTGGCAAGCCACCTCATCGGCATCGAGCATGCTGCACAGTTGAGTACCCATCCGCTGCGGGGCCTGCTTTTCGAGAATGCGGTCGTGGTGGAGGCTCTCAAGCATCGTTTCAATCGGGGCCTCCGCTCCAATCTCTCATTTTTCCGCAGCACCCAAGGTTTGGAATGCGATCTCCTGGTCGAAACCGGCACCGGCATCGGCGCCATCGAAATCAAGGCCGGCGCTACCATTGGCTCTGACTACTTCCACGCTCTCAACCGGGTTGCCGAACTCATTCCACAAATCTCCACCCGGGCCGTGGTCTATGGGGGCACAGACCGGCAATCCCGAAGTGACGGTGAAGCGATACCCTTGGCTGATCTCGGTGAACTGCTCGATCGCCTGGAACGGGGGGAGCAAGCCTGACGGATTCCATGGGCTCACGCCCCCGCAGCCGCGTCGCGGCAAATGAGTACGCCCTCCCAGAAGGCACTGCCTGTCCAAAAGGACCCCAACCGGTCCCCGGGGTGTACCTAGCGTTTGCACCCCCCAGCCCCGTAGGCGCGACCCGGCGAATGGGTCGCCCGCAAGGGGAGCAGGTTCAAACAAGGGTCAGCGGAACTGGGGGGTCGGGAACCAACCTCAGAGGGAGAGTTTCGACAGAGGCGGCGGTTTTGGAGGATTGCTTTGCGGCGTTGCGGCGCGTTTGGTCGCGGGGGCCGCAGGTTTGGGCGCCGGGGCCTCGGCGGCGGGTTTCACCATCTCGACACTGCCCTTGAGACGGGCGCCGTCGGCAATTGAGATCCGGCTGGAACGGATATTCCCCACCACCGAACCCCCCGGTCTGATTTCCACCCTGTCCTGGGCAAAGACGTCGCCAACCACGGAGCCAACAACGATGACATTGGCGGCTTGAATATCGGCCTGAATTCGGGCCTTGGGACCAACCCGAAGCGTTTGGTTTCGAAGGTTGATCTTCCCTTCCACCCGCGAGTCGATGGTGGCGTCCTGGCTGCCCGATAATTCTCCGCTGATGACAAACGTGTCTCCCAGGTAGTTCTCTTTCCTGGGCGGTGAGGGAGCCGGCAACGGCTCAGGGGCCACTGGTGCTTGAGGCTGCTCCGGCCGTGAGTTTTCCGCGGCAGCGGCGTCGGCGTGCTTCTGCCTTCCGGTGAGGATGCGGTCCGCCCAGCCCTTCAGCGGCCCGGTGCGTGTTACCTTGGAATCCTTGGAAATGTCCATTTTGAGATCCAATCAGACCGGCAGGAAAACAGTCCAGGCTTCCAGCTTTTTTGGCCTCACCTGCCGGCCGCAGGCTGGAACGCATGCATTATAACCCGCCACAACCAGGATCGAAAGCCTGAAAACGTGTGACAGATGGGGAATTGGATCCACTCTCCCACTGCGCCCCCACCTCGCCTGGAACGGGTCCGCATTTCTCACCAGGGGGGCACTTTGAAAAGAGTGCAGAGAGCCTGGCCTGATTTTGGAGAGGTGGTGCGTTCCGGAAGGACGCACCTCATTCGCCGCCTACGCGGCTGCGGGCGGTGGGGGATACCACGACCCCGGGCGCACGCCGATGGAATCCGGCAGTTCCATCCGCCGAGCCGCGTAGGCCGCGGCAGCAATCATCCCTGGTGTTCGATCTCGATCAAGCCAGGGTGCGCCCAGCGCAGTCTGTACCCTGAAGACTCCGGGTAGGCCTTCGTCCCGCAATCGGGACACCCATTGCCGGAACTCGATTGGTTGACATTCCGAGGTTGTCGCGAACATCGCTGAGCCGCCGCGCGGCGGCTCGGTTCGCCCTGCGAGCCGCTAAACGTCAAAAATTGAGGCGCACCGACAACTGGAATTGTCTCGGATCGAATGCCGAGGTGAAGGAGAAGGGCTCGGTGACCGGTCCCCGGCGGCCCACCTGCCGGGAGGGAAGTTCATCAATACGCAGGTCGCCGACCGTGCTGTTGATGTTCTTGAAGTTGGTTCGGTTGGACAGATTGAACGCCTCGGCGATCAGCCCGAGAGTCCAGTTCTCGGTGAGCGGAATCTCCCGGTTCAGTCGGAGGTCGACGGAGAAGAAGTCGGGCCCGATGCCGGTGTTGCGGCCCAAACCCCAGGGGCGGTGGGTGTCGGTGTGGCGGTCGCCCAGGTTGTCATGGCCCGCGTTGAGGTTGAAGGGAGCACCCGAGCGGGCACTCATAATGGCCGACACCGTGAAGTCGCGGATCAGAGCGTGACCGAATCCGCGGCCAGTGCCCGATCTCCAGGGGAGATCCACCACGGTGTAGGCGACGAGGTTGTGTTTCCGGTGGAAGGAAGACAGCGACCACTCCGCGTTGGCGTCCCACTGCAAGTGCGGCTGGAACGAGGAGTTGTAGTCGGTGTTCTCGTCCATGGTCTTGCTCCAGGTGTAGTGGGCCGAGAGGGTGAATCCATCGAAAAAGCGTTTCCGGAACTGGGCGACGAACGCATGGTAGGAAGAATTGGCCCAACTGCCGTAGATGTTGTCCTGCAGCACCAACGGATTGTGAAAGCCCACGATCGGACGTCCCTGCTCGTTGGTTCCCGCCTGATAGACGTTCACGTCCAGGGGGCGGATAAGGTGGACCCCCCGGTTGAAATTGTATCCCAACGAGACGGTGTAACCGTCGGCCACCTCGCGCTGGATCTCGAGACTGCCCTGCTGGGAATAGGGGTTTACCGTGTCATCGGCCACGCCGAACTGCACCCGCAGCGGAAGACCCGGTCCCGGATCGATGCCGTGGATGGCCAGGTCCTGAGGCGTCAAGGTACGGGTCCCGAGGATGCCCCGTTGCATGGCGGTCTGGTAGATTTCGGCCGATGTGAGCCTCTGGCCGGTCAGCGCGCTGTTGATTCCCGGCAACCCGGTCAGCGGGATGAACACCTGGAAGATCTGTCCCTGCTCTCCCAGCAAATCCCTGATGTAGTTGATCTGGCCTTCGATCCTGCCGTAATAGATTCCGAAGCCCCCGCGTATGACCATCCCGGGGTCGGGACTCCAGGCGAAACCCAACCTGGGCGCAAAGTTGTTCTTGTCGGTCGGGAACCGCGTCTTGACCTCGAGCTCGTGCCGGCCGCCCAGCGTCAGCAGGAAATCCGGCCTCAGTCGCCAGGAGGCTTCGGCAAAGAAGTTGTAAGAATTTTTCCATCCAAGCCAGAAGGGGCTGCCGAAGCCCTGCTGGTAAACGAGCGGCAGCCCCAGGGCATAGGCTTGCAAGGACGAAATCGGTTCGGCCACCGCTGCCGCAAGCTCGGGGCGGCCGACCAGGGATAGAGCGCCCTGCAGCAACTGCGACGTGCCGGCGCCGAGGGCGCTGTCGATCATAGCCGAGAGAGGCACCGCCTCGCCGAACTGAAAGCGCCCTCCGAAAAAGGTTTCCGCTTCTACGCTGTGACGCGCGGCGCCGACGTCGACGCCGAACTTGTAGGTATGCGGGCCGGAAGTATGGGTGAAATTCTGCCGCACCTGGCCGGCACGTTCCACGATGCGGACCGGCAAAATCAGGTCCCGTCCGAACAGGCCGAACCCGTTGATGTCGATCGACGGGCCGTTGCGGTCGGTCGGATACACGCCGAAGTCGTGATAGGAAGCTCCCAGGAGGGTTTCGCTGGCCCACTCCGGGCTGATCAGCAGCGTATTGCCCAATGCCATCCCGAAATCGTTGGTGTGGGAATTCCGGCCGCGGCTGTAGGAGACCAGCGATCCGAACTGCGTATTCTCGTTGTCCTGGCCGGTCCAGTTGAACCGCGTGAAAAGGGTATGTCCATCCCGCACCGTGTGGTCAAGGCGCCCCAGGAACTGCTGGCGTTCCTCCCCGAACGGGAACACCCCGCTGTTCCGTTCGAACAAGGAGACGACGTGGGGATAGTTGCCCGGCGTCAGCGCCGCCGCAAGCTGCCCCACCAGCGGCGCCGGGACCAGCCCCGAAGCACTGAGGCCCGCCCTCAGGGCCTGCTGCGAGGGCGTCAGCTGGTACAGAAAGGAGTCGTCCTGAAGCAGGGGGACGAAGACGGATTCGTGGCGGTCGAGACGTTCGTAAGCGCCGTAGAAAAAGGTCCCCTCCCGTCCGAGCGGTCCGCCGATCGACGCCCCGCTTTGCGCTCTCGTATAGGCGGACTTTTCCGGATCGAAGAAGTTCCGGGCCTGGAAGTGGCGGTTGCGAAGCAATCCGAACAGGCTTCCATGCAGTTGGCTGGTACCGCCCTTGGTGACGATGTTGATCGCACCGCCAGGCGCGCCTCCCAGCTCGGCCGAAAACGTATTCCGGTTCACCTGAAACTCCTGCACCGCCGCCTGGGTGATGGTGGACCGAGCCGCGCCGGTGTCGAAGGAGTTATTCAAGCCGTCCAGCATGAAGACGTTGCTCCGCCCGGTGCCGCCGCCGATGCCCAGCCCGGATTGGGGCGTCGCCGCAATCCGGCTGTCCCGGTCATCGACCAGATGGTTGGTATTGACGACTCCCGGAGTCAGCAGAGCCAGATCCAGGTAGTCCCGGCGGTTGATGGGGAGGTTCTCGATGCGGACAGTGTCGATATGGTCGGCCTGCGCCGTCTGATGGGTATCGATCGCCGGTCGGGTGGCCACGGCTGAAACGACAATGCTCTTGGTGGCCGTGCCCAGCGTCAGCTCCGGCGAAAAGGCCGCGGTCTCTCCCACACGCACCTCGAAGTTCTCGGCCACGTAGGGGAGAAATCCCCGCGCCTCGAAACGCAGCCTGTAGACGCCCGGCATAAGGTAGCTGAGGACATACTCGCCCAGCGGCGAGCTGACGGTTTTGCGCTCCACATCGCGTTCCTGATCCGTGGCCGTCACGGTAACGCCAGGAACGACGGCCCGCGTAGGGTCGAATACGTAGCCCTGGACGTTGCCGCCTTTGGTCTGGGCGCCGCACAGGGGGGCGCCGGCCAGGATCAGAATCACAACCGCCGCCAATCGCCGGCCGCTGCCATGTAGTGGTGGTGTCAATCGCATCGTCTGGCTTCCTTCGTCAGCAGAACACGGTTCTGACAAACAAGGTTTAATATGTCGAACAGCGGAATACTTGGCCCTACATTCTAAGGCCTGAGTCAAGCAGGGGGGCGGTTTTTCCACCGGAATTATCCGATTGGGGGGAATGTCCCGCATAATTGGCTTTCGAGTCCGTTATCACGGGTCGCACCCGCAAGGGCGAACCGCCCATGACCCGCCAATGCTGCAAGACTTCCGCGAATTTGATCCGGCCGCCGGCCCCGGCCCGAGCGGCGGCCGACATAATCGGAAGAAGGTCGGAGACACGGTCCCGGGCATGAACGAAACCGGCTCGACGGATGCCCAGGCCGCGGTTTGATCCG
Source organism: Candidatus Versatilivorator sp. (assembly GCA_965262635.1). GTDB lineage: Bacteria > Acidobacteriota > Terriglobia > Versatilivoradales > Versatilivoraceae > Versatilivorator. The sequence continues at coordinate 299,646 of OZ253547.1, forward strand.
TTGCGGACTCCACCCAACGCCGTAGCGTAGCGTTTCAAGTGCGGACGACATTAAGGAATGCCAGGAAGGCGCACCCCGTGACCCGATACCGTCACCTGAGGGGACTGCTGCGATGCGTTTCGGGCGTCTGCCTGGTGCTGGCCTCCGCTGCGGCGGCAGCCGCACAAGTTGAATTCCACTACCAGTACGGCAAGCTCGCCAACCCGTTCTCCGGCGCTCGGGAAGACACCTCCATTCTCACTGTCCAGCATGCGACCGGCTGGCGGTTCGGAGACAGTTTCTTTTTTCTCGACATCCTCGACGACGGCGATCGGGACGGTTTCAACGACAAGGACCTCTATGGCGAGTGGTATCCAACCTTGAGCCTCGGCAAGGTGTCGGGCAGGAATTTCCACCTGGGGCCGATCCGGGACATTGCGGTCATCGGTGGCGTCAACTTCGGCGCCGACGCCAACGTCTTCAAATATCTGCCCGGCGTGCGAGCCTCCTGGAAGGTACCGGGCTTCGCCTTCCTCAACACCGACCTGACGGCTTACATCGACGGCAACAGCGGCGCCCAGGGCGGCGGCGCTCCCCGGACCGGCAACAGCTTCATGTTCGACGTCAGTTGGGCGTTGCCTTTCCGACTGGGCGGCCAATCATTCCTGATGGGCGGTCATGCCGAGTATATCGGCAAGACCAGGAACGAGTTCGGCGATCGGGTCAAAGGCTGGGTTCTGGCGCAGCCCCAACTCACCTGGGACCTGGGCGCGATATTCGGAGCGGCCAACCACTTACTGGTGGGCATTGAATACCAGTACTGGCGGAACAAGCTGGGCACGGACGAAGATGAGAACGCCCCGCAACTGCTGGTGATCTTACGGTTCTGACGGGCTCCTGCAATAGAGTTCGGAGCGTGGCTGACGCGGCCCATGTCTCTCACACCAGGGCCGCGTTCCCGCAGTACCGGCAGGCCTTCCTACTTCTGTGTAAAGGGTGTTCGATATGAATACTAAAGATACTGGCCGGAATGCCGGCGTGCGCTATGAACCCGACGAGAAGCCGCCGGTGTTGCTCTCCCTCGGCCTCGGACTGCAACTGGCGGTCCTCTGCGTTGCCGGCGTCGTGCTGACTCCCGCCATCGTGATTCGGGCCGCTGGCGGAACCGAAGCCTTCCTCTCCTGGGCCGTTTTCGCCGCGGTGGCGGTCAGCGGGATCAGCACCTTGACCCAGGCGGTACGGTTCGGGCGCATCGGCGCCGGCTACGTACTCTTGATGGGGACCTCGGGCGCGTTCATCGCGGTCTGCATCACGGCCATCGCCGAGGGCGGGCCGGCCATGCTGGCCACGCTGGTTGTCGCCTCCTCTCTTTTCCAGTTCGCGCTGGCCGCGCGGCTTTCGCTCTTCCGGCGGATCCTGACGCCGGCGGTGGCGGGCACCGTCATCATGCTGATTCCGGTGACGGTCATGCCCCTCATCTTCAACATGTTGAACGATGTGCCGGAAGGGACCCCCTTGAGCGCCTCCGGGGGCTCCGCGTTGGTCACGCTCGTGGTCATCGCCGGCCTGGCTTTGAAGGCCCGGGGAGCGCTGCGGCTTTGGGCGCCGGTGGTCGGCGTCGCAGCCGGATCGGTGGTGGCCGGGATCTTCGGAATCTACAACACCAGCCTCATCGCCGAAGCGGCTTGGATCGGGCTTCCCTCAGGGGGATGGCCGGGTTTGGATCTGAGCTTCGGACCGCCTTTCTGGACCCTGCTGCCGGCATTCATGTTCGTGACCCTGGTGGGCGCCATCGAAACCATCGGGGACGCGGTCGCCATCCAGCGCGTCTCCCACCGGCGGACCCAGGCCATCGATTTTCGGGCCGTGCAGGGTGCGGTGGCGGCCGATGGAATGGGAAATCTGCTATCCGGCCTGGCCGCCACCGTACCCAACACCACCTATTCGACCAGCATATCGGTGACCGAGCTCACCGGGGTCGGGGCGCGACGGGTCGGCATGGCAGTGGGCGCCGTGTTCATGGGGATGGCGTTTCTACCCAAGACGCTGGCCGTGCTGCTGGCGATCCCGGGTCCGGTGGCCGCCGCCTACATCACGGTTCTGATGGCGATGCTGTTCGTCATCGGCATGAAGATTGTCGTTCAGGACGGCATCGACTACCGCAAGGGGCTGGTGGCCGGGGTGGCCTTCTGGATCGGCGCGGGATTCCAGAACGGCGGGATATTCCCCGAGTACTTCAACGATTTCGCAGGCGGCCTGCTGCAGAACGGGATGACGGCCGGCGGTTTGGCGGCCATTCTCATGACGATGTTCTTGGAGTTGACCCGTCCCCGCCGCAGGCGGATGGACACCGAATGCCATCTGTCGGCTCTGCCAAGGATCCAAGAGTTCCTCGGCTCTTTCGCATCGGACAACGGCTGGGGGCAGGCGATGCGGAACCGGCTCGATACGGCCGTGGAGGAGACCCTGACGACGCTTTTCCACCGGGACCATGCCGGTGAAACGCAGGAACCCCGCCGCCTGCGGCTGGTGGCCTACAAGGAGGACGGCGGCGGCGTCCTGGAACTCATCGCCTCCAGCCAGGATGAGCAGAACCTCCAGGATCGGATCGCCCTGCTTGGCCAATACGCGGAAGGTCCGCCGGTCGAACGGGAAATCTCGCTGCGGCTGCTGCGGCACGTCGCCTCCTCCATCCGCCACCAGCAGTACCACGACACCGACATTGTCACCATCCGGGTGAAGGCCCCGGAGCCGGCCGTGCGCCAGCCTTCCTGAATCGGGTCCGCCACGGCTGGATAGGGGCTTCCCGCTCGGCTGGCCCTTCCTTGGAGGTGCGCGTCCCGTCCGCCGGAGGGAAGGCCTCTACTTTCAAGACCCCGAGAGAGAACCGAGACGCCGCACACCGCTGAAGAGGAGAGAGACCACCGAACCAAATGGAAGCATACGACCGGATTTCCGAAGAGTACCGGGACTCCAAGCAACTGTCGTTCCGGGAGTACCTGGAGCGGTACACCCTGCTCCAACTGCTGGGCGAGGTGCGCGGGAAAACGGAAGGCAGTTCCAGTTCGACAACTTCTACCTCAGGCCGGAGACCTACGCGGACGCGTTCCGGAAGACCGGATTCCAGGGATTTCGCTGGGTGGATGTCGGCTGCACCCGTCCCAGAAGGGCAATCCTTTCTGGGACGATTTCATGAGCAATCCCCCCATCGCCGCTTTCGCCGCCTCCAGATGAAGCTTCGAGCCGCTTGATATGACAAACAGGGCGCCACGCCTTGGCGCCGCTGCCGGTGCCGCTGATTCTCACTCACGGGGCGCGCACGAGGCGCGCATGAGGCCACGCACGAGGCGCGGCGTTTGCCCCCCACCGGCTCGACTGCGGGCTGCGCCCTCTCGCCGACTCCCCCTCAAGGGGGGAGTGATGTTGAGGCCTGCACAAGCCTCCTTGCCCGATCCCTTGGCAAGGTGTAAACCCTGTTCCCGGTTTATTGTGTAAAGGATGTTCCTGGTCTGTACCGCCCGATCACTCCCCCCTTGAGGGGGAGTCGCAGAAGCCGAGCCGCCAGGCGAAGGCTGATGCGGTGGGGGGTGGACGCCGAGCCGCCAGGAAGCGACCCCCCTACGGCGTCAGCTTCCTGAAGGAGTAGGCCAGGCGGAAATAGAAATAGGCGCCGTTGAAGCCCCAGGGCGTGTATTCGCTGTATCGCTCACCCACGCTGGTCGCATTGGGAGAGAGGTCAGGAAAGGTGTTGAAGGCGTTCCGGGCGCCGAAGGCCAACCTCGTGTCGTCGCGTAGCGGCACAGCAACCTCCAGGTCGAAGACCGGCTTTCCGCTGAAGAGGGTCTGGGCGCTGTCCCAATCGAACCAGGCGCCATAGTAGTTGACCCGCCCGAGAACATCCACCGGGCCGATCTTCTGGCTGACGCTGGCGTTCCAGCGGTTCCTGGGAAGGGCTTCCTGCAGCTCCCGCAAACGCCGGGCCGCGTTGAGCAGCTCCGGATTGTATCGGGTCACCTCGGTGTCGGTGTGGTTGAAAGCGGCGCTGAACACGGTGCCGCCCTTCAGCCGCGGCGGCGCGTAGCTGAAGACCAGGTCGATTCCCTGGGTGGTGGTGGAGATATCGTTGGTGAAGAAGCGAAAGCTTGCCAGTCCGCGGGCGTTTTCGACCCCCGCTTCCAGGAGCTGATCGACCTCTACCGACGTGAGGGTGAAGTCCTGGGTCACGGCCAGCCGGTCGGCCACATTGATGTGGAAATAGTCGGCCGTGAGGATCAACGTCCCTTTTTCAAGAACGGCCCCGGCAGTGGTGTTTACCGAGGTCTCGGGTTTGAGCGGCTCACCGCCCCGCAGCCGCGCCATGGGGAAGATCGACGGGACGGTACCCCGTTCCACCAGGTCGCCCAAGGCAGGGTCGAAAACCGTCGCCAGGTTGAACCCGTTCTGCTGGCCCGGCGTTGGGGCGCGGAACCCGCTGCTCAAGCTGGCGCGGAGCGAAAAGGGATCCAGGAGCTGGTAGCGGCCCGACAGCTTGCCGTTGACCGTGGTGCCGAAATCCTCGAAGTTTTCGACGCGGGCCGCCGCACCGATCGTCCATCGGTCCGCCGGCCCGGACAGTTCGATATCGCCGTAAGCCGCAATGTTGCTGCGGTTCCACCTGCCGGCTGCTTGCGGACTGTAACCGCTGAAGCCGTTGGAACCGGCGCTGAAACCCTGAGCAGCGTAGGGGCCGACTTCCCAAGACTGGCGCTGGCCAAGCCGCGTCTCATACTGCTCGTCCCGCCACTCGGCCCCGCCGGCAAGGTTGAGCCAGTCGCTGACGGCATAGGAGACATCCAGGTTGAGGCTGACTTCCTGCTGCCGATTGCTGCCAAGGTCGAAATCGGTGGGAGTGGCCGGACCGAGCGAGGCGTTGACCGTGTTGGCGATGAACAGATCGGCCCGGTGGGACCCAACGCTGATGCTCCCGTCCCAGACGATGCCCTTGCTCGTGAACCCGCGTATTCCGGCGACCACCGAACGATCGGACACCGAGCCCCCGAAGTTGGGCGTGAACCCTCCGGGGAAGCGCTCCTGGAAGGAAAAGCAATCGGGGTCGGCGAACACCCTTCCCAGGGCATCCGCGTCAGGCACGTGATCGGTGATGGATACCGTGGGACAGTTGGCGGAGGGTTCGCCGCGCGCGGCCGCAACATCGCCGATGAGCAGGGTTCGACCGCCGTCGGCGGTGAAGACACCGCCGCGAGTGTTGGGGTTCCGGAAGAAGAATCCGCCGGTCACTTCCTTGCTGGCGTAGCCGGTGTGGCCGTAGAACTGCAGGCGATCAGTGAGAGGGTAGCCGAAATTGCCGAAGAGCTTGAGGTCGCCGTCAACCTCCGGAGAACCCCAGATCTGGGCGGGATCCCGCACATGGGTATTGCCGGCTGCCACGAGGGCCGCCACGTCGCTGCGCTGTATGCTGCGGTCGGTTGGCTCGGCGCCGCCGTACTCGAAGCTGAGGTTGGCGAAACCGGTCGCGCCCAGCGGCAACCCGGCGTTGCCGGCCAGGCTGTAGGTGGCGCCGTCCCATCGCTCGCCGTAGATGCCCGTGTTGAACTCGAGACTGCCGCCCGAACGGCTATCCTTGGGCTGCAGATTGATGACTCCGGCAATGGCATCGGAGCCGTATTGCGCGGCAGCGCCGTCGCGCAGCACCTCGGCCTGCCGCAGGGCAATCGCCGGTATGCCCGAGATATCCGGTCCCTGGGACCCGAAGGCCACTCCGTTACCGCCGTGCCAGTCGATGATCGAGGAGCGGTGGCGGCGCTTCCCGTTGACCAGGACCAGCGTGTGATCGGGCGCCAGGTTGCGCAGCATCATCGGCCGGACGATGGTGGACGCATCGCTGATGGGCTGAGTGTTGACGTTTAGGGAGGGAACCACCGTCCGCAACTGGGTTGCCAGGTCCCTGCTCCCCTGGCTGGCGAAATGCTCGGTGCGAATGACGTCGACCGGCACGGTGGACTCGGTCACCGACCGCGGCTCGGCCCGGCTGCCCACCACCACAATCGAGGTGGTAACCGCTCCCAATTCGAGCGAGAAGTTTCGCAGGACCGATTGGCCGGCCATCAGCTCGACGTCACCGGCGGTGGCTGTCTCGAAGCCGGAAGCCTCCACCGTCACCGTGTAGACCCCGGCCTCCAGGGTCAATTCGTAGCCGCCGACGGCATCCGTCGAGGCACTCACCTCGACTCCGGTGGCATTGTTGGTTGCCGTTACTTTTGCAGCAGGGATGACCGAGCCGTAATTGTCGTTCACCTCGCCTCTCAAGGTAGCGGTTCCCTGAGCGTAGGCGACGCCGGAAGCCCCGACCAGGAGCAGCACAACCGTCAGGACAGAAAGTCTGTGGAGCATGGACCCCTCTCGCTGGAACGTTCTCTTGTACACACATTAAGTATAACCCTCTGGCCGGTCCGCATACCTCACCGGGGCGATGGGCATCGGGGATTCCAATGGCTTGCGCCAATGGCTACATTCGGAGGCCGCATGCGCGGCTTACTGGAACCCCCGGGGCTGAGTACGTGTTTAGTGTTTTCGGGGAGCGGGCACCACACCGGCGCCGCTGATAGTCACTCACGGGGCGCCGCGTTTGCCCCCCTCCGGCTCGACTGCGGGCTCCGCCCTGGTCTCGCCGACTCCCCCTCAAGGGGGGAGTGATCCTTTGCAGCCTGGACAAGGATCCCGATCACTCCCCCCTTGAGGGGGAGTCGCAGAAGCCGAGCCGCCAGGCGATGGCTGATGCGGTGGGGGGTAGAAAGCGGGCCGCCGAGCGTAGGACAATTCTTGCACGGGATTCAATAGGTGCATCCTCCCGGAACGCACTGCCTCTCCAATCACCGGCAACCGCCTCTTGGACCCCTGCCCATCCAGGGCTTCTGATAGGCTACAGTTTCGATCACGGTTGGTGGAGCATTCGCTTGAATTGCAAGAGAGCCTCTTTGGCTCCGGACTCAACTTCAGTCCGAGACAAGCCGGTCGCCCCCCGGCGTGAGCTTAGGTGCGCAACGCCAACCTGGTATGTCGATGCGGTCGGTGTCTGGTGCGCGCTGGGGTACGCCGCGCTGGCCGTGCTGGCGCGGCAGCCGGGCGAGCCGCCGCTGCCGGCGTTCTTCCTCCTGGTCGCCTGGACCGGCCTGCCGGTGTTGGGCCTCTACCTGCACTTCCGCCGGCGGGAGGAGCCCTTTCCCCTCGGCCGCCTGATTTTCTGGGCGATAGCCTTCCGAATCTGTGGGCTGGCCGGTGGCCCGTTCTACGAGGACGACTTCTACCGCTACCTTTGGGACGGCTACCGCTTCGCCACCACCGGCACCCCCTACGGCGCGGCGCCGGAGGCGTTCTTCATCGACCCCGGTGTGCCGCCGGCCATGCAGTCCGTCCTCCACGGCATCAACCATCCGGATCTGCCGACCATCTACGCCCCGGTGACGCAGGCCATCTTCCTGCTTGCCTACTGGCTGCAGCCGGGCAGCGTCGCGGTGCTGCAGGCCATCCTGATCGCGTTGGATCTGGCTGCCGTGGCGCTGCTGCTGCGCCTGGCTCCGCCGCGGAACGTGCTGCTCTATGCCTGGTGTCCGCTGGTGATCAAGGAGATCGCCTTCACGGCGCACCCGGACGGGGCCGGCGCCTGCCTGCTGCTGGCGGCCGTGGTGCTGGCCCGGGACCGCCGCTGGCTGTTGGCCGCCCTCACGCTGGGGCTGGCCGCGGGCGCCAAGGCGTTCGGTCTGGTGCTGGCGCCCCTGCTGCTGGCTCGCGCCGGCATCCGGCACTGGTTGCTGTTCGCCGCCACGGTGGCGGCGGTCTATGCGCCCTTCGCGCTGATCGGCGGGAGCGAGCTGGCTTCGCTGCAGGTGTTTGCACGGGAGTGGGAATTCAACTCGTTTCTGTTCGGGCTGCTGAAGACCACGCTGCCGCCGTTCGAGGCCAGGCTTGCCCTGGGGCTTGCATTTGCGGCATTCTGGGGGTGGTACCATGTCACACATTTCCGGAGCCCTGAACGGGGAATCCCGCGCGGCGATTGGATCTTCGGCGCGCTGCTGGCGGCATCTCCAGTCATCAATCCCTGGTACCTGCTTTGGCTGTTACCATTCGCGGCGGTTTTTCCGAGTATCTGGGCCTGGACGTCCTCGCTGGCCGTGCTGCTCGGCTACGTCACCGGGCTGAACCTGCAGGACTATGGGATGCACCCGTACGCGCAGCCGCCGTGGGCACGCGGGCTGGAGTTCGGCCTGATTCTGTGCGGGCTCGGCTGCGACCTGATCCGGCGCCGGTGGTACGGCCGCGGCGGCCAGGCCGTCTCGGCTCGCGGTTGACCGCAGGCCAAGTAGGAAGGTCTGAGCGCCGACGCGCTGATCCCGGCGCGCAACCAGGGGATGAACGACCATGAAAAAAGACGGAATTGCAACGGCGCCCGTACGCGCCAGGCGACAACGCAACCTGGGCGCCAGCCTGCTCGCCGCAGCGATTCTGACCACGGCCTGCGGCCCGTCCCAGCCCGAACCAACCTCGCAATGGAATGCCAGCGACGAGTCCAATCTCGAACGCATCGATCACAGCCCGTGGCAGGACATCCTGGACACCTACGTCGACCCCGACCCCTCGGGCGTTAATGTCCTCGACTATGCCGCGCTGTCCGCCAGTCCCGATGACGCGGCCAAGCTGGCCGGATACGCCGACTACCTGGAAGGGATCGATCCCCGGGACTACTGCCGCGCGGAACAGATGGCCTACTGGATCAACTTCTACAACGCGCTCACCGTGAAGACGGTTTTGGACGCCTATCCCGTGGATTCGATCAGGGAGATACACCAGGGCGACGCCCCGCTGGCGGGCCCCTGGGACGACGTGTGCGCCAACGTCGCCGGCCAGGATCTGACCTTGAACCGGATGGAGCACGGCATTCTGCGCCCCATCTGGCGGGACAAGCGAATTCACTACGCGGTGAACTGCGCTGCCTACGGCTGTCCGGACCTGATGGAGACGGCCTTCACGGCCGCCAATACCGAGTCGCTGCTCGAAGCGGCCGCACGAGCCTACGTAAACTGTCCGCGGGGTGTCGACGTGGTCGACGATGACTTCATCGTTTTGTCGGGTATCTACAAATGGTATTTTGAGGACTTCGGCGGCACTGAGGAGACATTGATCGAGCACCTCATCCACTACGCCGACGGCGACTTGGCGGAGTTCCTGGGAGGGTTCGAGGGCGCGATCGATTACCACTACGACTGGAAACTGAATCGGCCCCAGCGCTGAGAAACGCGGGTCGCACCCGCCGGCGGCAGGCGCCAACCGCCGCTCCACCGGGGCTTCGGGAATTCTCGTCGCGCGGCGGCGCAAGCCGCCCGCTCGATTTTGGTACCACCGCTCGAAGAGGAGAGTAAAGACATGAAGAGATTCCTATTTGCAACCGTGCTTCTCGCCGCAGGGTTCGGGCTGTTCCAGCTCCGGGTCTTGGCCTCCGGCTCCATCGGGCCGGGAGCCGGCAAGGTGAGCCCGCGTGCGGCATATTCGAAGGGCAAGGCTCTGACGTTCGACCTGCTGGTCTGCGATTCCTGCCCACTAAAAAAGGGCGATCTCAATCGTGACCGTGCGCGGAGCCTCGCGGCCAGCCTCGAGGCAGTCTACAACGGCAAGAAGACGGGATCGCCGGACGACGAAGCAGTCACGGCGCTTTGCGGCAAAGGGGACGTGCAGGGCGAGGAATGCAAAATGAGGCTGGAGGTAGTCCACTACTTCCTGACCCGGCGCTTCAAACTCTAGCCCGCATTTCTCACCGGGACGCTTTTTACATTAGGAAAGGCAGTTTATCTTCATTACCTTACCTTGATTGGGCCCAATTAAAGGGCCTGCGGATACAGACGGCGCTGGGCATGTCCTGGCTTGGCCTTTTCCCCTCAGCGCGCACAGGCTCGCTCGAACGTAGTGACCGGCACGCTCTTCGCTCACGAGCACGCGCTGAGGGAAACATTCCTGCGCCATTATCACACCCCCCGGTAAGAAATGCGGGCTCGCGCCGGTCTTCCCAGGAATCCATTCGGCGCAAAGGAAGGAAGGCACCCAACAGATGTCCCGCAACAGTCGTTCGTTCGTGACCGTTCTTGTTGGCTCGTCGCTTGCACTGTGCCTGTCGGCCCCTCCCGGGTTTGGGCAGGGCACGCCGTGGCTCGCCGAGCCGGGGACCGGCACCGTCAACATTTCCTACACCAACCAGAACGCCAACGAGTTCTTTCGCCAGACTACCAAGGTGAAGGGACCGCTGGAGGCAACCGGGGCCAACCTGGCGCAGAATACGGTGTGGTTCGGGGTCAACTACGCCATCAACGACGCGGTTGCCATTGACGTGCAGTCCGCCTGGGCGCGGAGCTTCGTGGCGGGCGGGGTCGGTCCGTCCGGCGGCCAGGAGAGCTACAGCGGGGTGTTCGATTCCACCGTCGCTGTCACCTGGCGGATCGTCGACGAGCTGGTCAGCGACGCGCCCAGCGTCGCCGTGCGGGTAGGTGCCATTATCCCCGGCAGTTACGACACCGGCTACATCAACTCCCTCGGGGACGGCGGGGCCGGGGTCGAGACGTCGCTCATCGTCGGCAAGTTTGGCAGCGCCGTAGGAGCCTCGGCGGAGATCGGCTACCGAAACCGGACCAGCACCGAGGTCAACCCGCAGGCGGTGGGTGGGGCAGGCGCCGCGGGCGGGGAGAAGGTCGACATCCCGGCGGATATGTTCCTCAACCTCAGCCTATTCGTCCCGGCCGGCGACAGGGTGACGATCGGCGCCGACTATCGGATGGTCAATGCTCTGTCCGGCATCGACATCGGCGGCGAAGGCTTCTCGCCCAGCCGGTTTCCGGGGTTGCAGGAGGACGCGCACATCGCAGGCGGGCGGCTGCTCGCCGACGTCACCGACACCGTCAGCGTGCACGGGTTCGTCGGACGAGTGGTGGCGGGGCGGAACACGGCTGACTCGCTGCTCATCGGCCTGGGCGTCAGCTTCGGCTTCGGCGGAGGCGGCGTTGGGTTTTAGGCCAAGCGTCTTCGCCTGAGAAGCATCTTCAGGGGCAGACCTTCAAATTGCGACTTGTTGTGCGTCCTCAATAGGGCCGGAGATTCTTCCTCAAGCGGTTTCCTCGTCGATTATAGGGATCGCATTCCACGTCCACCGGAAGGCCTTGGCAGCGTTCCAACAAATGGCGGTCGCTCCAGCCTCCCCACCCTCCATTGGTGCAAAACAACTTCCCCAAGACCGGACCCGCGAGAAACTTGACGCGCTCACGGGGCCAGCCTCATTGAGTCACGCGGGTTAGCGGTAGATCGCCTGTCGTCCACCCGGGCCGGATCCGCGGCGGCGGCGGGAACCGGAAAACGCAGCCAGGTGTACTACAACGTCGTCCACCAGGAGAGCACCAGCCACCAAGTGGTCGGCCACGCAGCCGAGGTCCCGGCCGAGTCCCAAGGCCGGACGGTCCTCGAACGACGCCTTGAGGATGCTGTCGAGGAAAGATCGCGCCTCCGACACCCGTCCCGACACCTTTTGAGAGATGGGGCGTTCGATGACGTCGACGGCGTAACTGCGGACAAGCCTGGGCAGCATCGAGGCAAAGGTGTCGGGTTGGTCAAACACATCCAGACCGAGGCGTTCTTTCCCTACCATGAAGACGGCGCCCACCTGGCCGGGAACCGCATTCAAGGATCGGACGTATTGATCGAGCGCTTCAGCGTGGCGTTCAAAGATCGAGCCCATCGCTCCGCTAGGCGATGCTGCGTCCATGGCGGCGGCCTTGGCAGCGATGGAGTGCCAGATCTGAGCCTGGTCGGAAACCCTTTCACCGGTCTCCGCCAACGAATGGATCACGCTGGCGAGTCTCTCAGTCCTGCCCCGTGCGTACTGCAATTGGTCGGTCACGACGAAATCGTCTCTTTCATAGTCCCAACGGCCCTGCTCCACGCACGACACGGGAATGACCACGGTGTGTTGCGCAGGGATGAGCATGGTGAGATTGGCGACGCGATTCTGCTTGGCTCCCACCAACTCTTCGCCGTCGAGGATCAGCACGGGCAGCTTCGATCGGTTCTCCACCGCAAGGTCCGGCACGCTTCCGGCGCGGGACACTTCCTTGACGGTGACCGAGCCGTTCCGCAGGGCGTCGGCGAGCATCAGGTAACGGAGGCTGCTGGGGACTTCCGACAGCAGCGGAAACAATGTCAGACCTTTCCAAGACTGGGGATCTCCAAGCGTCAGGCTGGAGAGGCCGGTTTTCAGGGGATGCATTGGCGACTCCTTGATATGATCAGTAAAAACCAGTAAAGTGCATTATAGAGCGGGTGCAAATGGTGTCAACAGTAAAACCCATCAGTTATCACTAGAAATCACTCACATGGCCGATGAACGGGAGATGCAAGGCTACACAACCGCGGAACTGCAGCGCGAGACCGGGTTCGATCGCAGGACCATCGCCTACTATGTGCACGAAGGACTGCTGCCCAAGGTGGGAAGGCGCGGTTCGCGAACCCGCTACCCGAAGCTGGTCCGGGACCGCTTGCTCTTCATTCGAGCGGTGAGGGAGGCGGAGCAGCGGGGGACGGTGGCGCCCGTGTCCCTCCGCGACCTGCGCGAGATCTTCCAGCAGGCGCCGCCGGAACTGATTTCGCGCGTCGCGGACGGGCGGACCTCCGTGACTCCGGAGGTCGTCGCTGGGACATCGCCCAGCTTCCGTCCGCTCGCCCGGCGGCGGGCAGCCATCGAGGATCGATGGGGGCCCGTGCGGGAGGACCGAACCAGGGTTGGGTCGCCTCGGAGACTGGCCGATTCAAGCTTCCATGAACCTCGCCAGGCCGACCTCGAGTCGCCCGAGGCTCACGACTGCCCGGACAGTGGCCCAGAGGACCTAGGGAACCGCCGGGCCACGGTCGACGACGGATCGGATGTCACATACCAGCGGAAGCAAGTTGGGGATTCCGAACTCAGCCGGGAATCGGAGCTCGGGGAACTGCTGGCCACACTGCAGAAATCCGCGGACCACCGCGGCCATCCGTCGCCCGCAATGGACCGGTGGCTTCAAATGCAGGTTTCTCCGGAAATCACACTCGCGGTCCGGGGGATAACCGACGAGGCAGCCCCTCTGCTGGAAAGAGCCGTCCAGTGCCTGCGCCGCCTCATGGGCGGCCGAGGCGAATCGGCGCCGGATGAGGAGGAAGGTGGGTCATGAGGGGTGCAGTTCTCCGCCGCACCCTCCATCAGTGACGTTGACGGGCCCTCCGCCGCAACTGGCTACCTGTCGGCGGCAACTTCAAATTTCCCATTATTGGCAACCAAGACTCACGCTTTCGCGATATTGGCAGGTCGTGGTAAACGGTTCTATCTGTGGGTGGAAGCGACGGAAAAGACGGGGTGCGGATGCACGGATGGGGGACCAGGATGTTGCCGAAGGAATACCTGGTCCTTATTCACGGTTTTTCAATAACACCATTTGTTATTTAACTTTAGTGTCTAAATCACAATAACGAAGGCGTCGCTGCAAATCCAGCGGGGACAATCAGAAAAGGAATACTGCTGGGTGCACATCTTGAACTGACGTGCGCTCACCGTCCCGCACAGTCCCCGATAATTTCACCCAGCAGTCCTTCCGTCTCTTTCTCCAGCACGAAGATATCGGCCCGGAGCTGCTGCCGGTTGGCGTGGACCCGCAGGTCGCGCAGGACATCGTCGGCGATGCCCCAGACATAGTTGGTAATCCAGTGCAGGTCGTGATTGCTCATCGTACACGAATGGACCAGCCGCCGGCGCGACGGCTCCGCCCTCCCTCCCCATTCACCCCCCAAAGACTTCCTGGAGGGCGGTGCGCATTACTGAGCTGTCGGGGTCCTGGCCGGTCCAGAGACGGAAGCTGATGACACCCTGGTTGACCAGCATGCCCAGGCCGTCCAGAACGGTGCAGCCTCGGGCGGCGGCGTCTTGCAGCAGGCGGGTTTGAGGGGGGTTGGGAATGACGTCGGCCACTACCATTCCCGGGGTGAGGCTGTCGGTGCGGAGGGGGATGCGGGCATCGGCATCGGGGTGCATCCCAATGGAGGTAGCGTTGATGAGGATCTCGGTTCCTTCGGCCACGGCGTGGTCTCCCTTCCAGGGAAGAAAGCGGGCCTCCACCGCGGTTCTGGTCTGAAGCAGCTCCACCAGTTGCCGTCCTCGCTGGGGCTGGCGGTTCACGACGGTGATGCCGGAGGCTCCGGCAAGGGCGGTCTCGACGGCGATGGCCCGGGCGGCCCCGCCCGCACCCAGAATCACCACCCGTTTGCCCGCCGGGTCGGTCACCTCCCGCAGCGACTGCAGGAACCCCTTGCCGTCGGTGTTCTCGCCCACCAGAGCCTCGCCGTCCACCACCACACAGTTGACGGCCTCCATCAGGCCCGCGGATTGGGCCAGGCGGTCCAGATGGGGGATCACGCTGACCTTGCAGGGCATGGTGCAGTTGCCGCCGCGAAAGCCCAGGACCCGCACCGCCCGCACGGCTTCGGCCAGCCGCTCGTTGCCCAGTTCGAAGTTGACGTAGCGCCAGTTCATGCCGTGATGGCGAAAGGCCTTTTCCAGCATGTACTGGGTGGGATTTTCGGCCAGCCGGTGCCCGAAGCAAAACACCAGCTCCTGTCTGAAGTTCCACTCCTGGGCCATGGGTTCCCCCGGTTGCGTAAGAGTTGGGATTGAGACTGGGCAGGCATTCTAATGGGCAAGGGGCACCGCGTCAATTTAGGCTTGACCTTGCGGCAGGGATGGCGCTTAACTCTAGGGGTCCCGATTTTCCAAGCGTTGCGACCCGTGGACGGGACCGGATGGCTTGACTTTTAGGAGGTTCCGGAATGTTTCCCTGCCGGTGGAAGGTTGCGGTCCTGGCGGCGCTGGTTCTGCTGGCGGGATGCCGTGCCGATGACGGTGGCAAGACCGCGGGCGCCGGCGCCTCGTCCCGGGGCACCATCGGCCTGTCGGTGATGACCCTGACCAATCCCTTCTTCAAGGTGATTGCCGACACCCTCACCGATGAAGCCCGCAAGTACGGCTACGAGGTGGTGGTGACCAGCGGCGAGTTCGACGTGGCCCGCCAGCGCAACCAGGTCAAGGACTTCATCGTGCGCAACGTCAGCGCCATCGTGCTGTGCCCCACCGACTCCAAGGCCATCGGAACCGCCATCCAGGAGGCCAACCAGGCCGGCATCCCGGTCTTCACGGCCGACCTGGCCTGTCTGGCCCCGGGGGTCAAAGTGGTCTCCCACATCGCCACCGACAACTACGCCGGGGGCAAGGAAGCCGGCAAGGCCATGATCGAGGCCCTGGGCGAAGCCGGGGGCAAGGTGGTGGTGCTCCACTATGAGCAGGCGGAATCCTGTCTGCTGCGGGTGCAGGGGTTTAACGAGATCATCGAAGCCTACAATCGGGACCGCAGGGCGGGCAGAATCGACATCGTGGCCGTGCTGCCGGGGGGAGGAGCCAAGGACGCCGGCTACAAGGCCGCCGAGGACGCCATCCAGGCCCATCCCGACCTGGTTGGAATCTTCGCCATCAACGACCCCTCGGCGCTGGGGGCCCGGGCGGCGCTGGAGAAAGCCGGCAAGGCCGACCAGGTCAGGATCATCGGCTTTGACGGCCAACCCGAGGGCAGGCAGGCGATCAAGGACGGGCTGATCTATGCCGACCCCATCCAGTTTCCGGACCGCATCGGCCGGCAGACCATGCAGGCCATCGCCCGGCACTTCGAGGGCGAGAAAGTGCCCGAGCAGATCCTGATCCCCACGGCCCTCTACCGCAAGGCCGATGGCGAAAGGGATCCGACCCTTCAATAGCCCGGGAGCCTGCGACTTCGCGGAGTCCCGGGCAGCCCGCCCCCCGAGCCTCCCGCCATCGGCAGCCCCGGACGCGGACGCCGTTGTCCTGAGGGGAATCCAGGGCTGTTCCCCTGCCTGAGACCCCGTTGCCGGAAGTGGACCCTATGGGCCATCCCCGCTTTGATCGGCTGTTGTCCCGCATCCTCTCCGACTACGGCATGGTGCTGGTTCTGCTGCTGCTGGGAGCCTGCTTCAGCTACGTCACCTGGGACGAGCAGCATCCCACCGGAGTCGATGCCGCCGAGCAGTTGACGGCCCGGATCACCGGGGAATTTTCCCCGGGGGCCGCCGTCCTGGTGGTGGCCCGGGGACACCGGGAGGATGCGGCCTTCGCCGACTCCCTGCAGCGCCAACTGGACAGCGCCGGACTGAAGGTGCTGGGAACCATCAAGGGCCAGCCCTCCGACGCCCGCGACCGCCTGCTGGCACTGTCCCGGTCGGGCGCGGGCCTGGACGCGATCGCCTGCACCGACGTGACCGGCCGCTGGGCCGTCTTCGACCGACTGGGGGAGAAGTTCCCCGGCCTGGCCGGAGCCAGAGTGCTGACGCCGCCGAGCTACCGCTGGCCCAACTTCCTCAAGCGCGACAACTTGCTGAACGTGGCCAACCAGATCGCGGTCATCGCCATTCTGGCGGTGGGGATGACCATGGTCATCATCACGGCGGGCATCGACCTATCGGTGGGCAGCCTGATCGCCTTCTCAGCGGTGATGTCCACCTGGCTGATCCGCGAGGCGGCCTCGGCCGCAGCCTCCGCCCCCCTGGACATGGTGCTCTGCTGCCTGGGGGCCATACTTGTCTGCGGCCTGTTGGGGGCCTTCTCGGGCGTGATGGTCACCTGGTTCGCCATTCCCCCCTTTATCGCCACCCTGGGCATGATGCTGGTGGCCAGCGGGTTGGCCTACATCCTGGCCGAGGGCCAGTCGGTCTACCAGGTCCCCGACTCTTTCGTCTGGCTGGGCCGCGGGGACGATCTGCTGAGGATCCCCAATGCGGTGGTGCTGATGCTGGCGCTATACTTGTCGGCGCACCTGTTGATGACGCGAACCTCCCTGGGGCGCTACATCTACGCCGTGGGCGGCAACCGCGAGGCCGCTTGGCTCTCGGGAGTCCCGGTCACGGCTGTACTGATCTTCGTCTACACCCTGTGCGCGGTCCTGGCCGGACTGGGCGGAGTGGTCATGGCCTCGCAACTGAAGAGCGGCTCCCCGACCTACGGCCAGATGTACGAGCTCTACACCATCGCGGCAGTGGTGGTGGGCGGGGCCAGCCTGGCGGGAGGCGAAGGCAGGATCTTCGGAACGCTCATCGGGGCCTTCATCATCGCGGTGATCCAGAACGGCATGAACCTGACCGGGGTGGAAAGCTACACCCAGAAGGTCGTTCTGGGAGCGGTGATCCTGGGCGCCGTTCTGCTGGACATCGCCAAGAAGCGGGGCTGGGGAAGGCTGCAGCGGGCCAGGCAGGTTTGAGAGGCTGGGGCCTCCCGGGATCGGCAGTGCTTTCAGGATCGGCGCCGTCCCGGGGCCCGGGAAAGGGAATTTCAGGGTTCGTAAAGTCATATCTTTTGCAGGTCAATGAAAAAGGAGGAGCTTTGACTATGAACAACAAGCTATCGGGCAGGGCAGCCATCGCCGGATTATTCCTGAGTGGGGCTCTGTTGGCCCTGACGGCCCCGGCCGCGGCCGGGGAGAAAGACGGCGCCAAGGAAGTGATCTTCTACTCGGACGGACGCCATTCCAGCGTCTACCTCTATGAGCCTCCCATGAGCGTTCGCCAGTACGTGGAGCCCATCGACGAGCTGCTGGATCTGGGCATCGATACCATCACCTATGCCGTAGGCGACTGCAGCGTGCTCCTCTACGACACCAAGGTCGGGGAACGCTGGGGGCACAACCTGGACCTGGTCAACCACATCGTCTGGTACCGGGCCGGCCAGAACGCCCATTCGCTCATCAAGCGGGGGATGGACCCCCTGGACGTGGTCACCAGGCACGCCCAGCGCCGGGGATTCAAGTTTCTTCCCAATATACTGCTCAACATGCTGCACTCACCGCCCAACAAGGTCACCAACAGCCGCGTGGCCGACTTCACCACCCAGCATCCCGAGTGGCAGGTGGGGCCGGAGCCCGACTACCCGGCGGCGGTGCACGACCAGCCCCGCCGGCTCTCCTACGCCCGGCCGGAGATCCGGGCAGACCGTCTGGCCGTAATCAAGGAGCTGGTGAGCCGATACCCCACCGACGGCATCGAGATCAATTTCGATGACTACTCTCCTTTTATCGCCCGGCGGGAGGTCGCCGAGCACACCGAGACCATGACCGGTTGGCTCCGTGAGATTCGCCAGGCTTGCGACCTGGCGTCCAAGGAGCAGGGCAGGGCCAAGCGGCTGGTGATTCGCATTGCGGGTTCTCTGGAGGGCAACCGCTCCCTGGGAATGGACCTGGAAAGCTGGATCCGGGAAGAGCTGGTGGACTCGGTGATCGCCATGCCGGTGACCCATGGATACGAAGCCGGAGCCCCCGAGTTGCGAAAGGTGGTCGAGGCCACCAAGGGCACCCGGGTCAAGGTGCTTGCCGGGATCAACAACGCCAGCAACCCCCAGGATACCCGCGAGGTCTTTGCCGCGGCCGTGGCCAACGCCTACGCGGCCGGAGCGGAAGGCGTGCTCTTCCACACCTACTACCCCGACCCCGACCGCTATCCCTACGACGACTCGGCCATGGAATCCATGCGCTTCATGGGCTATCCCGACGTGCTGGCCCACAGGGACAAGCGCTACCGGATCGGCAGCAATCCCAAGCCGGACACCCCTCCCAAGTACGGGGTGCCCTGGCAGCTCCCCCTGGAGCTGGTCCCCGGAGAAAAGGGAAAGGAGATCCACCTGGAGGTGGCCGACGACCTGGCGGCCAAGTCGGGCGAGGGTGAGCTGTGGCGCTGCGAGCTGCGGGTCATGGTGCAGCACATGATGCATACCGATAAGGTCAAGCTGTGGTGGAACGGGAAGGAGATCCCGGCAGACAGGTGGCGGAAGGCCGACTGGACCTATCAGATGAGGCCGCGGCCCAAGAGATACCGGGGATACCGCCTGCACGTGGACCTGCGCGGCGAGGACCTCCCCAAGATGGGCCGGAACACCATTCGGGTCGATGTCCTCAAGAAGGACAGCAAGCTGGTCTTCCCCATTGTGATCAGCGACGTGGAGCTGGTGGTGGAGTACCTGCCCGGCCGGAACGGGTTGCGTCCGGGAGAAGGCGGCCCAGGATAGGCCGGCTGTCTCACCCGGGGGGCTGCGCATCGGCTGGGGAAGTGTTTGTCTTTAGCATCTTGCAGCGCTTTTTGGGGGAACCTTCAGGGTACAGACTGCGCTGGGCTTGCTTGGGATCGAACACCAGGGATGATTGCTGCCGCCGCCTACGCGGCTCGGGGGATGGAGTTGCCCTTTTCCATGGGCTTACGCCCACGGCTAAGTGCGGACGCCGCATTCGCGGCTTGCTGGAACCCCCAGGCTGGCGCCCGGGGAATTGTTTTAATCAATCCTCGCCCGGCCGCAGTGTTGTGGATTTAGGGAGAGCGGCGTAGCCGCGGTTAGAGTGGGTTGCCCGAGGAAACGTTACCTACAGGTCTTCCTTATAGAGCGGCGTAGCCGCGGCAGCACTTAGCCCCGGGCGTGAGCCCGGGGTCGTGTGGACCCGGCGCTGCCGCAGCCGCGTATGCGGCGACTTAGGTGCATCCTTCAGGAACGCATTGCCTCTCAAAAATGATGTTAAATAGGTACCTCACGCCCTGCACTCTTTTCAAGAGTGCAACCCGTGGTGAGAAATGCGGGTTAGCAGCCCCGGCTAAAAGAAGAGCCGCTCGACCATCCAGTAGGCGCCCATGGCGGCAATGGCCAGGGACCCCGGGATGACCACGGCCTTGCGGTAGCGGTCCGGATCGCGCAGCCAGATCGTCAGCGCCAGGCCGGCGGCGATCACCGTCAACTGGCCCAGCTCCACCCCCAGGTTGAATCCCAGCAAACCCACCAGCAGCACCGATGCCGGCAGGTCCAACTGGCTCAGGGCCCCCGCAAAACCCAGCCCGTGCACCAGACCGAAGACAAAGACCACCGCCAACCGCCAGGGGCTGTACCTGGGATAGAAAATGTTTTCCAGGGCGATCACCACGATGCTTCCGGCAATGACCGGCTCCACCACCGCTGCGGAGATTTGCACCATCCCGGTGGCGGCCAGCCCCAGGGTGAGGGTGTGGGCCAGGGTGAATGCGGTCACCTGCAGCAACAGGGGCTTCCAGTGCCGGCTGAGCAGGAACAGGCCCAGCACGAAGAGGATGTGGTCCATGCCCAAGGGCACCACGTGCACGAAGCCCGAGCGGATGAAGCTGGTGAAGGTGGCCCAGTTTCCGGGGGAGGTGAGACCTTCGATCAGGCTCTGGTCGGGGTCTCCGGTTTCCGCCTCCGCCAGACTGGAGAGGTCGAGGACCCGGCTGGTTTCACCGGGAAACAGCACCTGGATCCCCCGCAGGATCTCTCCCTGGTAGTAGTTGAGAAACAGCAGGCTCAATTCGGCCTCAGGCAGGGAGCGGGCCTGATAGCCCGTCAGGCTCGAGAGGTCCTTCAGACGCCAGGACCCGGTCAGCACCACCGGATCGTCGGCTCTTGTGAGGGGCTGGGACCGAAAGGTGGTGAATTCAAATTTCCAGTGAGGTTCGGCCGCGCCCCCGGGCTCGAACGAGAGCTGAAGGACCTTGCCGACGTACTCTAGCGCCTGGGCCCGCAACCGGTCCCGCTCCGCCTCGCTCAGCAGCAGGTACTCCTCCAGGAACAGGTAGGGCTCGCCTACCGGATCCTGGCTGAAGCAGCGGGTTTCCAGCTCGATCTTGATGACGGCCGAGCCATCGGCTTCGAAGAAGGACCTCAGGGGCACATCGGGTATGGGATGGGCAACGGCGGCGGGAGCCAGGGCCAGCAGCAGCCAGGCCCCCAGAGCCATTCGTTCGAGCGCGGCCGGAGCAGGGTTGCGGGCAGGCTTCGGGCTTCGGCTAATCTCCGGGGTGTCGCCGGGCTTCGGGCCGCGGCAACTTGGGTGTTGTCTCATGGGCGCCCCTTATGCTTTACTATGAAGTGTGATGTCTCAAACAATACGTCTGCGGTCTGACCGCTGCTGTTAGTAAACAAGGAGAAACCCATGAGATTCGTCGTTTCGATGATCCTGGCCTCCGTTCTTGCCTTTGGCGTGAGCCTGGGTTCGGCCTACGCCGGCTGCGGCAAGAAGGTGACCAACAAGGGCACCCTGAAGAGCCTGGATGCCGACAAGAAGACCATTGTAGTCGCCAGCAAGGGTGAAGAGACCAAGCTGTCGCTGACCGCCAGCACCAAAGCCATCGGTGCGGACAAGCTTGCCGACATGGTCGGCAAGAATGTCAAGGTGATCAGCGAGCACAGCAAGGTGGATTCAGTCGCCCTGGCCAAAAGCTATTAGCCGGCCGCAGCTATCAGAGCCAGCTAGTAGTTGAAACCCAACTAGCAACACCAGGTGCGGATGAAGTCGGCGTAGGTGTCCGCACCTCGGTGTAGCTGCTCCACCGTGATCCACTCGTCGAAGGTATGGGCCTGCTCGACGTCTCCCGGTCCGATCAGAACCCGGTTCTTGAGGTCGGTGTAGACCGAGGCCTCGCTTCCGTAGCCCACCGTTCGGGCTCCCTCCCTCCCCGCAACCTGCAGCACTTCTCGCATGAAGGATGACTTGGGGTCGACATGAAAGGCTCCATGGCCCCGGTCGACCTTCAGTTCCACTCCGCATTCCCGGGCCGCCTGGGTCACCCGCTCGATCAACCGGTCGGTCCTGGTGCTGGGCATGGGGCGGAAGCCGATGCGGCAGATGCTGACCGGTTTCTTGACGTTCATGGCCTGGGGGTAGTCTTCGATTCCGATGTTCCCTCCCAAGGTTGGAGGATCGAACTCCGGGTCCTGCCACTCGGGACTGCTCTGAGTTTCGTCGTAGAGCTCCTTCATCCGGACCAGAAAGGGAATCATGATCCAGTTGGCGTTCAACCCCACCTTGGTGCTGGAGTGGGCCGACTCTCCCCGCGCCGTGGCCTCGAATGAGCATCCGCCCTTGTGGGAGTATACGACGTCCAGCAGGGTGGGCTCCCCCACGACGGTCCTGGTCTGGGCTTCGACCATCTCCCGATAGAACCTGGAGTTCTCCTTGACCTGGATGGCGCCACCGTAACCGATCTCTTCATCGGCGGTGCAGGCGATGTAGACGGGTTGCTTCAGCTCGCCGGCCTCGAAGCGCTCGGCGGCGGCCAACATGCTGGCCACCGACCCTTTCATGTCGCAGGCCCCCCTGCCATAGAGCCGGCCGTCCCGAACGGCGGGAGCAAAGGGTCCGTGTTCCCGGGTGAACCAGTTGACGGCCGGAACCACGTCGGTGTGTCCGAAGTAGGCCATTCCGCCCCGTCCTTCTCCCTTTTTCCCCACCACGCTGGCCTTGCGAACCCCGTTCTCGTCGTCGTACTCCAGGCGTTCGGTCTGACAGCCCATCTGCCTGAGACGCTCCTCCACATAGTCGGTCAGGGCCGCGTTGCTGAGGCTGCTGGTGGTGTCGAAGGCAATGATGTCTTTGGCGTATTGGAGGGCGTCCACAAATCCGTCCTTTCTGTTGACAAGGGAAGCGGCGTCCCTGCTGACCTTCCGGGAAGAGTAAGTGTACAACCGGCGGATGCCGGCCTCAATCCCTATTCCGTCTTCCTGATGCGCGCCGGGCAACCCGGGCGGGCGAGACTAGCCCGCGTTTCTCACCGGGGGCAGGCCGCATCGGTTCTCAGACTCTGGCACGATACTCTTAACTAAAGAAGTTAATCAGGATCCAGGAGGAGAACCGATACCCACAGGGTGTAACACTGAACCGCTGGAGTTTGAGAGCCATTGTTCCCGCTGCCGCTGCTTGGTGCCGAAGAAACTCATTTTTCTTTTAGTTTTTCTTCGTGTCCCTTCGTGGATATCTTTTTGTCCTTCGTGCCCCTTTGTGGATCGAGAGCCGACGTTTCCTACCATTGGTGAGAAAGGCGCGTTCCGTCTCGGCTCAGCGGTCGCTGACCTGGAGGCTGACCTCCTCCAGCACCGGAGTGCTTCCCCCGTCGGGTGTGGTGAGCACCGCCCGGTACTGAAGCCAGCGGTGACCCGGCGGATAAGCGGGAAGGGTGGAGGGTTGCCGGAAAAAGGTGCCGCTGCCGCCGGGCCCTTCCCACGCGGCGGCGCTCAGGGCCCGAGGGGTCGGTCCGCTACGGAGTTGAAACTTCACCGCCGTCCCGTGGGGCGTTCGAGCCTGCCAGTCCAGCCGGGAGGGACGTTTGCCCGCGGGAAGGCTCAGCAGGGACGAATGGTACTCCTCTTCCAGTCTTCGGTGATAGATGTTGCCGACGTCGTGGCGGACGCTGAAGTGCGGCCCGAAGGTCTGGATCCACTGCCGCCTGGAGAAGGAATACCCCTGGGGGGACCCCCAGAAGATATGGGTGCCGACCCCGTGGTCGCCGTGGCGCAGGTGGTTGAAGGGGACGATATCCATCCATCCGTCCCGATTCAGATCGGCCACGGTGAGGGCCAGGGTCGATTCTCCGGGCAGCCCCGTCCTGCGGGACTGGCTGTAACCCTCCGGGCCGCCCCAGTAGATGAAACAGGGCAGCTCGCGGGTGGTGTAGGCGTGATAGTTGGTCATGACGATGTCCAGATAGCCGTCCTTGTTGAGGTCGGCCACCGACTGCTCCTCCGACTCGTAGGCTTCCAGCCTCAAGCTGCGGGAGAGGTCGAATCCATCGGTGCCTCCCCAGAGAAGGGTGGCATGGCGCATGGGACGGCCGTGTCTGGCCATGTCGTAGACGCCGCCCAGAATCAGGTCCAGCCAGCCGTCGGCGTTGAGATCGGCGATCTCTACCGTGGAAGCCGAATGGACCTTGAGCAGGCTGTGGTTGTCCCGGCTGTAGTCTCCACCGGGGCTGCCCCAGAAGATGTCCACATTCTCCCGGTCCACGTCGGGGAAAATCAGATCCAGAAACCCATCCTTGTTGAAGTCGGCGATGCCGGCGCTCTGGCTGATGTTGGTGTTCAGGCTCAGCTCGGTGCGCCGCTGGCTGCGGAATCCGCCCTCTCCGCCCCACAGGAGGATGCCCCTGGATGAAATTTCCGAACTGTAGGCCGAGCCGGCGGGAATGACCAGGTCCAGGTAGCCGTCGCGATTGAGATCGGCCACAGAGGCCCCGTGCCCCCCCTCCAGATTCAGGTCCTGGCGCCGCTGGGCCCCGAAGCCCTCGGCGTGTCCCCAGTAGATCCAGCCGTTGGGAAAGGCGATGTCCGTCCGGCCGTCCCGATTCAGGTCGGCGATGGCCGGCACCGCGCCAATGGCTCCCGGCACCCTCGACACCGAAGCGGCCGAGTAGTGGTGGCGTGGATTCCCCCAGTAGATCAGGGAATCGATGGCCTCGCGCGAGCCGCTGTTGCGGCTGACCAGCACCAGGTCGGCCCAGCCGTCCCGGTCCAGGTCGCCGCCCTGGAGACTCACGGGACCGAATCCCTGAAGCTGGCTGCGGTGGGCCGGATCGAAGCCCAGGGGACCGTTCCAGTAAATGTAGGAGGGCACGTCGTGGGTCCGGGAATCGCCTTCGTTGGCAAAGGCGACATCGGTCCAGCCGTCCCGATTGAAGTCGGCCGCGACGGCGTCGCTGGCGTCCAGGGTGGGCAGGTCGGTCCGCCGCCGGCTCTCGAATCCCCGGGGACCTCCCCAGTAGATGGTGGAGGGCTGGTCGCCCCGGTTGGCCAGGATCAGGTCGGGAAAGCCGTCACGGTTCAACTCGGCCACTGCACATCGAACGGCTCCCGCGGTGGGCAGCTCCGTCCAGGGCTCCCCGGCGAAGCCCTGGGGCCCGCCCTTGAAGAGTTGGGCCCGGTTGTCTCGGTGAGTGATTACCAGGTCCGGAGTGTCGTCCAGGTCCAGGTCGGCCAGACGCAGCCCCACCGGGTCCCCGCCCCCCATCCGGTCGCGCCGCTCGGCGGAAAAGCCGTCGGGGCCGCCCCAGTAGAGAAAAACGCTTTTCTCCTCAGAGTTGTTGTTCACGAACAGCAACTCGGGGAAGCCGTCCCGGTTGAGGTCTCCGGCAGCCACGTCCAGGGCGCTGACCGAGGGCAGGACGTCTCGTCTCCCGCTGCTGAAGCCGGTCGGACCGTTCCAGTAAATGTAGGATTCCAGGTGCCGGGCGGTCCCGAAACGTTTCCAGCCCTCGATGCCGTGGTTGGCGATGGCCAAGTCCACGAACCCATCCCGATTGAAATCGGCCGCCGCCACCGCGCTTCCCAGCAGGGTGGGCAACAGCGTCCGCCGGTCAGGCCGGAACCCCTCCCGGGATCCCCAGTAGATCATGGCATCGGTCTCTACCCCATAGTTGTGAATGAAGTTGCAGAAGACAAGATCCAGGTAGCCGTCCTGATTGAGATCCACCAGCAGGGAACGCCCGCCGCCCTTGCTGGGAAGCCGGGTCACCCCGGCCTCCCGCTTGCGAATCTCGCTCAGGAGCTTGCCCAACGGCTGGTGCTCGGGAAGGTCGGGGAGCAGGGAGCGGAACCCCTGGGGGCCTCCCCGGTAGATGAGCACGTCCTCGCTCTCGACCTGGTTGTGGTCCTGTCCCACGAACAGATCCAGGAAACCGTCGTTGTTCAGGTCCCAACGGTGAATCATCTCGACGGTTCCGGCACGGCTGACGTAGAGATTGGCGCCCCCGTCGGCCAGTGTTCCCCGCGAGAAATCCTCAAAGCTGGAATGGTGGATCCAGGGCTGGTGGGAAACCGGACCCGAGGCGGCCGACAGCAGCAGCCCCGCGCTCAGGCACCCCGCGATGAACAAGGCTCGGGTCATGGTTGGGATGGGGTGGGCGGCGGCCCCTCGAACTGCAGAGCACCGTAGACCTCATACTCGTGAAAGCCGCCTTTATCGGTCACGGGGGCGGTGGCGGTATTCAGCGGCCGTTCCCAGCGCCCGTCATAGTCATAGCGGCAGACTGCCGCCTTCCAGGCCTCTCCCTGCTTCGGGATGGAATTCCCCGCGTGATGCAAATCGGCCAGGGGAAGGGCCAGTTCCACCGTCCAGCCCCGGTCGTCGTCCTCCGGATTGTTGAGGGTGCCGTCCACGGCCACCGCCACCCGGAGCTGGCTGTTCCAGGGCGTGGCCTCGTCCAGAGGGGTGCCGCGCTTGACCCAGTAGGCGTCGAAGATCTGGTTGGTGGGGCTGAACTCGAACTCGTAATAGACCAGGGAGGACTCCAGCGGCTGGATGAACAGCTCCAGCACATCCTCCTCCCACAAGCGGGCGTCGCGGCCGCTCAGGGTGGAGCCGATGTCCCGGTCCAGGGCGGTAATGGCCACGTAGAGGTCCTTCCCGTCCCAGAGAAACCTGGCAGAGGCCCGGGTTGGGGCCACCGGGTTGCCCAGCCCGTCAAACCGCAACGGGATCTCCGGAGCCTGCTGCCAGGCCGCCTCGTCCGGGCGCCCGTCGATCTCGATGGGATCGCTGGTCAGATAGCAGGGAATCGGGTCGGCTTGGGCCGGCGGCGGGGGAATGCTCTCCGGCGCCGGACTGACCTCCGGCGCCGGAGAGCAGGAAGCCAAGAGCAGGATCACAGCCAGTAGGATCGGGAATCGTGTGTTGCCTTGCATGAATTCGGCCTCTTCAACGACCACACGGTCGGTTTGAGTTTCCCGGGCGACGAAAGCGCATCCCGGGCCCTGAAACGGTTTCGGACTCGATCGACGGTTCCCCCATTGTCTCCAAAATCGAACCGTTGCGCCAGCGGGGAATGGGACCAGGGCTTTTTGTGGGCCGGCACCCACGGTTGAACGCTGTCGCCGCGTGGGCGGCGACAGCATTTGATCCTGGGCGTAAGCCCACCGAGAGTCGCTCTCGCTAACCCATCTTTAACAAGGCTTCCGAGTACACGCGTATTATCAACACGTTACGAAGGCAGAGACGCGCAAGTGGCACTACAAACGCGTTGAAACCGGTGATTGGGGGGAATCAGACGATCATCTTGCGGACCCCTCCGGGAGCGGGATCGATGCCCAAGGCGTCGTAGATGGCCTTCTGATCGGTGTCAACCCGCATTTCTCACCAGGGGGCGCGATCATGGCGCAGGAATTTTTCCCTCAGCGCGTGCTCGCGAGCGAAGGGCGTAGCGGGGACTACGTTCGAGCGAGCATGTACGCGCTGAGGGGAAAAGGACAAGCCAGGGCGCGCCCAGTGCAGTCTGTTCCCCGAAGACTCCAAACTAAGCGCCCCAAGATGTTAAAGCCAAGTACTTTTCGACATTTTGCTCAGCGTCCTGGTGAGAAATGCGGGTTAAAGATGGGCTACCGTCGCAAGTCGGATTCGTGCTCGAATGGATTCAGGAGATCTACCCCGAGTTGGTCAAAATCGCGCACGTTTCGGGTAACGACCGTCAGCCGGTGCGCGACGGCCGTCGCGGCGATCATGGCGTCCTCCATCAGAGTGTCTGAACGGCGATGCTTGATCCGCGCCCATTCCCGGAATGTGGCTGCATTCATTGGGAGGACGTTATAGGAGACCAGCACCGCGCTGAGCCACGCTTCCAGTTCCTCCGCCTTGGCGACGTCCTGCTCGCGGGTGAGTTCGATGCCCGCTTGAATCTCCCCGACCGTCACTGCCGACAGAAATAGTTCATCGGCGGCCACCTCTTCAATCCACCGGACAACGGTTGGATGAGGATGAGGACGGCGCAGTTCCGATACGACATTGGTGTCGAGCAGATACATGGACTTACTCGAAACGCGGAGACCCGCGGCGGCGATGCTGCGGCCGTGGCGGCGTCAGCGCAGCCGTGCGCGCTTCCGGAGCGAGCAGCAGTTCCTTGAGATCCGGCCTGGCCCGCTTCTCCAATCGTCGCCACTGGTCGATGGGCAGCAGCACGGCTGTCTCCACACCTCGTTTGGTCACGATCTGGGGGCCTTCGGCCAAGCTCGTCTCAAGCAACTCGCTGAAGCGCGCCTTGGCATCCTGCACTTGCCATGTCCTGCTCATGCAGCATTACCTCCGTCAGAAAATGACTAGGCATAAAACTAGTCTGGTTCTTTGGGAAAAGCAACAAGATAACGACCGGGTGACCCCATTTCATAAAGCCTCTCTCCGGCGCGTCTGCACGGCTATCCGTGGGCCTTTATCCGAGCCTCCCCGCAGGGGTTTTTTGGACGGGACCAACCCGCATTTCTCACCAGGGGGTTGCACTCTTCTCAAGAGTGCAACTTGGCGCAGGAATTTTTCCCTCAGCGCGTGTTCGCGAGCGAAGGGCGTAGCGGGGACTACGTTCGAGCGAGCATGTGCGCGCTGAGGGGAAAAGGACAAGCCAGGGCGCGCCCAGCGCAGTCTGTACCCAGACGACTCCAGTCAAAGCGCCGCAAGATGTTAAAGACAAGTACCTTTCGACATAATGCTCAGCGACCTGGTGAGAAATGCGGGCTAACCCCCGAGAGGGCGGGGCGTGTCACAACCGCGACCTCTGCGGTCCACTTCCAGTGCCCTCGGCTCAGCCGCTGAAAGCGCGGCGACAGTGCCGGAACTGCAACTTCGGATTTGGTACTCATCCAAAAGCAGCCTGACAGAAAGCAAACAAAAAGCGCATATGCACGAGTATAAATTCGCCTCCGTGCCCTAAGAAGCCATCCCGCCCCCGCCGTGCCGTGCTATTTCATGGCGGCCTCGGCCCGCTTCGCAAGCTCTTCCTCCGGAACGTCCTCGACGTGCGTGCTGATCGTCCACACGTGGCCAAAGGGATCGGTCAGCGTTCCGGAACGGTCTCCGTAGAACTGATTCTGTAGCGGGCGCACTTCCTTGCCCCCGGCTGCGATTGCCTGCTGGTAGATCTTGTCGACATCATCGACGTAGATCATCAGGCTGACGGGGGTCCCCCCAAGGGACTCAGGACCCTTGAAACCCATGTCGGGATATTCGTCGGCGAGCATGACAGGGGAGTCCCCGATCTTGATCTCAGCGTGCCCGATTTTTCCACCAGGAGCCGCCATACGCAACAGCTCGACAGCGCCAAAAGCCTTCTTGTAAAACTCAATTGCGGCGGCCGCGTTCTTCATGACCAGATACGGGGTGACCGAGTGGTACCCCTCGGGAATTGGTGACACTGGCATGGTGTTTGTCCTCCTTGGCTGAGTCCCATGATGGCAAAAAACGCCACCGCGGTATTGGGGCAATAGTGCCTCTCGGCGACGAATTGTAACTGGTGGGCTTTTGCTTGGCCAGTTTGTCCCGGAAACCACTGCCTCTCCAAAACGACGCCGACCTGCCTCCATGGATACCCGCTGCCGCCGCCTTCGCGGCTCAACTCTAACGCCGCGTTTTCCATGGGCTTACGCCCACGGCTACATGCTGCCGCCGCCTTGCGGTTCGGGTGGAACCCCGGGCTGGCGCCCGGGGGATTATTCTTTGGAAAGCGCTGTTTTCACGACGTGTCTGGACCGGAAGAACCCACCCCGGCCTTCGCTTCGCCCGGCCACCCCTCCAAGGAGGGGATTTCCACCTGCCAATCGCTGCGCGCCTACACCCTCCGGCTACGGCCGCCCCCGCCCTTACGCTTCATGCTAGGAGCGGTGCAGTACCGTGTCTCTGAGAGGCAGGCTGGGGCCCAGGTCGGGATCCTCGTTGCGGTGGTAGTTCCTGCCCATCAGATAGCGGATTTCCAACTCCACGTCGTGCAGCAGAATCTCGGGAATGACGGTGGGGTCCCGATGCTCCAGCAGGATCTCCACTTTGTTTTTCCCCTTCCGCGGCCAGAGGGAGGGATCCAGGCGATAGACGAACCAGTAGCCAAACCCCGCACCCCGGTTGGGCGTGCTCATGCGATAGAGTTGGTTGATCCTTCGCAGGCCGGAATCGGGCAGGGGTTGACCGTTCAGGCGGAAGACCAGCCGGTCCAGTTGATTGGTGTTCATCACCCGAAACCTGAGCAGCACCTCATGGAGCCGGCCGGCCCGGTTCCAGAAGGGCAGGTCGTCGCTGATGGGGAGTTCCAGGCGCAGCGGCTCGCCTTCCGCCAGCTTGCGGGGCAGGGGCATCGCAGGTTCCCAGGGAGGGGACTGGTAGCTGCCCGCGGTCGGGATGAGATAGAGCTTGTCCTTAGGGGCCATTATGTCCGGATGGGGGATTTCCCGAAGCTGTTCATAGAAGGCCGCCCGATAGGGCCAGTTGGCCCCCTGGAACCACTGGTTCAGGTAGATGCCGTGGACCCCTTGATCCCAGTAGTTGCAGGCCGCCGCCCGAATGACTTCGATGGACCCGTTGGAGAGCCGGTCGGAGTCGACCATGCTGTTGAGCACGGCGAAAATGCGCGTCGCGGTGCCTTTGGCTGCCTCCAGCAGGGGCCGATAGTCGGCCAAGTGGTCCACCCGTCCCCAGTAAACGCCGAAGGTTTCGCCGATGATCACGTCCACGATCCCCTGCCGCATCCACTCCCTCACGTCCAGACCCAGCCCCAGACAGGTCTTGAGGTCTCCCGGAACCCGGATGGCCAGCTCGCGGTCCTGACCGGTCTCCTTCATGGTGCGGTGGATCCTCTCGATCCAGGCGGTCATGATGGGCCGGCCGGCCTCGACTTCATCGGGATGGAAGAAGTGGGGTGAGGGGCTCTGATAGGCCAGCGTCAGCTCGAATCCATCCACCGGATAGTTCTTGAGAACCTCTTCGATCAGGGCGAACCGCTCCTCCCGGACCTCCGCATGCTTGAAGTCCAGACTGGTGAGTCCGGGGAACTCCGGGTCCAGATCACCGCGGGCGCCGATCTCCAAGTGCTGGTTGTCCAGGCGGAACAGGGAGCTACGGACGTCCTCCTCCCGGGGCCCGCGCCTGCCCTGGTTCACCAGCAGGGCGGGATAGAGCAGCATTCCCTTTTCGTGGGCCCGATGGCAGAGCACCTGCAACTGGTCCAGCCCGGCGTCCAGCAGCGACCTGGCATTCTGGTGGGCCCGCTGGAAAACCACGTGGGGCCACTTGCGGACGTGGTGTCCGAAAACCTCTCCCACCTGGGTGTCGTGAAAGACGGTGCGGCCGTCCGCCAGACAGAAATTGAGCACTTCCACCGAGGTCTCCACCAGCTCATCCACGGCAGCTTCCACCTCCTGTTTCTGGATGGGGGGCTCGTACATGTACATGAGGGGGTGGCGGCTGTCGTGGAAGAACATGATGCGCGGCTTCTTCCGGGCGGCGCCGGACCGCGGCCGAATTGGCTCTGGCGTCGCCGGAGAGGCCAGCAGGCCCGGAGCCAGGCCGGCGGCCAGGGCGGTTCTCACGAAATCGCGTCTTTTCATCGAGGCCTCCTTGAGGGATGGTTGGAACGAGCTTCGGTCGAGTCCATTTCTATCAAAGGGCCGACCCGGAGCAAAGCATTGGGTTGGGCAGGAGCAGCGGCGTTCCTCCGCGAGTTCCCACCGGGCCGTCAAGGTGGCCCACCCGCGGCGCAGCCGCTCTATGGGTGCAAGCCGTCCCCCGAAGCGCTATACTTGGCTCTCTGCACCAACCCGAGATCCTGGAGAGACGACGGCGTGGCGCCCCCGGCGCCATGCCTTTTGCAAGCCGGGCGATGCCATGAAGTGCTGCAGCCAGCCGCTGGCTCGTAACATTGCCATTGCTCTTGCCGGAACGGTCCTGATCTGGTGGACCTTGAGCCCCTCGGACTGGCGCCGCCTTTCGGCCGGACTGCAGGCCGCCAGGGAAGCCCTGGGGGCCGAGGCAGGGTTGCGCCCCCGTTCCGATTACCCGCCGGAGGAGGTGGTGCGCATCCAGATCCGGGCCCTGGGCGATAACAATCGGCCCCACCCGGATGCCGGGATCGAAGTCGCCTTCCGGTTTGCGTCACCGGCCAACAGGAAGGTCACCGGTCCCCTGCCGCAGTTTATCGAAATGGTGCACAATCCGGCCTACCGGCCCATGCTGAATCATCGCGGGGCCCGCTATGGTAAACTCAAGCGGGAGGGAAATCACGCCTCTCAGACGGTGATCCTGAAGACCAGAGACGGCAGCCGGGTGGGCTACCTCCTCCAGTTGTCCCGGCAGACCGAAGCTCCCTTCAAGGACTGCTGGATGACCGACAGCGTGATGCGCTTCGAGGTTCGGGAGGATTTCCAACAGGTCTGATACCGACATCGGGTCCGGCGGCGGCATGGCGGCCGGCCGGCGATCGATGCCGGGGAACACACAAATGCAATTGAGACACCTTTCAGTTCTGGCTTTGCTTACCGGGCTCTTGAGTCCTGGAACCGGCGGCTTTGCCCAAGGCAAACCTTCCCTGTACGAGTCCGTCCAGGCCATCCTGTCCGAGAATTGCCTGAGCTGCCACGGGCCCGCCCAGATGTCGGGTCTGGACCTGAGCCAGCGGGACACCCTCCTGAAGGGGGGCTCGCGGGGACCGGCGCTGGTCCCGGGAAAGGCCGAAGACAGCCTGCTGTTCCAGGCCGTGGCCCATAGCGGGGAACTCCGGATGCCCCCCGAGTCGGCCCGTCTGTCCCAGGAGAAGCTGGACCTCATCCGTCGATGGATCGACGCAGGCGCCCTCTGGGAGGAAAGCGCAGACCCCGCCGGGGAGGAGCCCGACTGGTGGTCGTTCCGGAAGCCGCGGCGGCCGCCCTTGCCGCTGGTGGACGGTCAGCAGTGGAAAGGCAATCCGATCGACGCCTTCGTGCTGGCCAAGCTGAGAGAGAAAGGCTTGACCCCGGCGCCTCCCGCCGGCAAGCGCACCCTGATCCGGCGCGCCTATTTCGACCTGATCGGCCTTCCCCCCACGCCGGAGCAGGTGGACCGGTTCCTCGAGGACAGCTCGCCCCGGGCGTTCCAGTCGGTGGTGAAGGAGTTGCTGGCCTCTCCCCACTACGGGGAGCGCTGGGGACGGCACTGGCTGGACGTGGTGCGCTACGCCGATTCGGCAGGGTTCGAAACCGATGCCTTCTTCCCCCATGCCTGGCGCTACCGGGATTACGTCATCAAGTCCTTCAACGAAGACAAGCCCTTTGACCGGTTCCTTCAGGAGCAGATCGCGGCCGACGAGCTCTGGCCCAACAACCTGGACCTGGAAGGGAGCTACGCCATCCCGGTCGAAAAGCTCCGTCAACTGGAAGCCCGGGTGGGTACGGGGTTCTACGGACTGGTGCCGCAGACGGGCGAGTCCAAGATGGACGCCAGCAAGGAGCTGAATGAAATCCTGACCGACTGGGTGGATACCACCGCCTCGGCATTCATGGGGCTCACTCTGGGCTGCTCACGCTGCCACGACCACAAGTTCGATCCCCTGTCCCAGCGAGACTACTACCGCTTCCAGGCCATCTTCGCCGCCAGCGACGCGGTGGAAATTCCGGTGGTGACCAAGCTTTCCATGTTTCACCGGTCCGAATCCTACTCCGGCTTCCTGACCCTGGCCGAGCTCCGCTGGACGCACCGCCTGTTGGAGAAGAAGGTCAGCCGGCGCGTGTTCGATGCCAAAAAGGCGGAGTTCCCGGCGGAGGCGGTGCAAGCCTACGAAATCCCCGACGACGATCGCACCCCGGCCCAGGAAAAGCTGGCCGCCCCCCTGGCCGAGGCCTTGAAGCTGTTGGGAAACCCGCTCGGCATGACCCTTCTGGATCTGGAAAAGCACCTGACCCCGCAGGAAAAGGTTCAACGCAAGGAGCTTGTGGAAAAGCTGGGGCACGCCGTGCTGAAGGTGCCAACCACCGAGGCCTCCCACCAGACCCATTACGACGCCTTGTTCGACATTCCCAAGGCGGTGGTCCTGAGCCACCGCCAGGCCGAGCTGGTTCCGGCGGTGCACGTCCTGGACCGGGGCGATCTGGGGAAAAACCTGGAGAAGGTGGAACCGGGCCTTCCTCGCATCCTGGCCAACGGGATCGATCCGGGCCAGCCTCCCTCGGAGTTGGCGGTTCCCCGGTCCCGGGCCAAGCTGGCCCTGTGGCTGAGCCGCCCCGACCATCCCCTGACCGCACGGGTGCTGGCCAACCGCCTCTGGCAGTGGCACTTCGGGTCGGGCATCGTGAGCACTCCCAACGACTTCGGCCGCATGGGAGCCGAGCCCACCCATCCGCAACTTCTGGACTGGCTGGCGACCGAGATAGTGCGCAGGGGCTGGAGCCTCAAGTCGATGCACCGCCTCATCATGTCCTCCGAAGCCTATCAGAGAACCAGCCGATTCCCCGACCCGGCCGCGGCCGAAGCCGACCCGAGCAATCTCTACCTGCGGCGCATGAACCGGCGCCGGTTGGAGGCCGAGGCCCTGTGGGACGCCCTCCACGCCGCCGCCGGAACCCTCAACCGGAAGTTGGGGGGGCGGGCCTTTTGCCCGACTCCGGAGGAAGGGGACCTCTCGGGCAAGAACTGGGTCCGGGTCTACGCCGACCCCGAGGAGCAGAACCGGCGGGCGGTCTACATCCTGGTGCAGCGGAACTTCGGGTTTCCCATGTTCGAGACCTTCGACACGCCCGATCCGGCGGTGAGCTGTTCGGTGCGCGAAGTCACCACCGTGCCCCCCCAGGCGCTGTTTTTCCTGAACGACAAGATGGTCTTCACCCAGGCCCAGGCGTTCTCGGCTCGCCTGGTCCGCGAGGTTGGGGACAATCCTTCCGGCTGGATCCGCCGGGCCTGGCGCATTGCCCTGGGGCGGGAACCCACTGCCGGCGAGCAGGAGGAAGCCAGGACCCTGTTGGCGTCGCTGACGGAATCCGAGGTCGACGCCGGAAAGCCCGACTCGCTGGCCGAGAAAGGACAGGCCCGCACCCGGGCCCTCACCCAGCTGTGCCTGGCGCTCTTCAATTTGAGCGAGTTTTCCTACGTGGACTGACAGTCCTTGTTAAGCGCCGCCTCGGGCTGTTACCATCGCAGGTGCAAGGAGTCAACGCAAATGGATCCCACGTGCTGCCACCGGCAAAGGACTGCCAGGTCGCGGAGGGAGTTTCTGACCTCCTCCGGATTCGGCTTTGGAGGCCTGGCCCTGGGCTACCTGCTGAATCGTGAGCATGCCTTGGGGAACGTGGGGTCTTCGGCCCCTGCCAATCCACTGGCCACCCGGACGCCCCACTTCCCGGCCAAGGCCAGAAGCGTCATCTGCCTGTTCATGAAGGGCGGCCCCAGTCAGATGGACAGCTTCGACCCCAAGCCCCTGCTCAGCCGGCTGGACGGTCAGCCCATCCCGCCCAGCTTCGCCACCAAGGACCTGGACCTGCAGTTCGTCAAGGTCGAGGACATGAAGCTGATGGGGTCCCGGCGGACCTTCCGCAAATATGGGCAGTCGGGCCTGGAGATCTCGGACCTTTTCAGCCGGGTGGGTCAACACGCCGACGATTTGGCGGTGATCCGCTCCTGCTACCACGACTCCTTTATCCACGGTCCCGCCATGAGCGTCATGCTGACGGGATCGGTCCGGCTGGGGCATCCCAGTGTCGGAGCCTGGGTGGTTTACGGCCTGGGCAGCGAGACCGAGAACTTGCCCGCCTACGTGGCCATGTCGGAGGGAGCCGGCGTGTCCACCAAGGCGGTCTATGGAGCGGGGTTCCTTCCGGCGGCCTACCAAGGCACCTTCATGCGGACCGCGGGGACTCCCCTGCGGAACCTGACGTCCCCCATCGATCCCGGCAATCAGCGAAAGATCCTGGACCAGGTGGGCCGCTGGAACCAGCGACACCTGGAAGGGCAGCGGCAGGACGACTCCCGCCTGGCCGCCCGCCTGACCAACTACGAGCTG
Organism: Candidatus Versatilivorator sp.; assembly: GCA_965262635.1. Lineage (GTDB taxonomy): Bacteria > Acidobacteriota > Terriglobia > Versatilivoradales > Versatilivoraceae > Versatilivorator. The sequence continues at coordinate 335,310 of OZ253547.1, forward strand.
GCCTTCCGCATGCAGACGGCAGCTCCCGAGCTGATCGACGTCTCCAGAGAACCGGAGCACGTCCGGCAGTTGTACGGGCTGAATTCCGAAAGCACGGCCAAGTTCGGGCGGATGTGCCTGCTGGCGCGGCGGATGGTTGAGCGGGGAGTCCGCTTTATCCAGCTCTACAAGAGCGGCTGGGACGGCCATACCGAGAACGATCAGCTCCACGTGGGCAGCGCCGCCAAGATCGACCAGCCCATCGCCGGGCTGATCGCCGATTTGAAACAGCGGGGCCTGCTGGATAGCACTCTGCTGGTTTGGACGGGTGAGTTCGGCCGCACTCCCATCAACCAGGGGAAAATGGGCCGGGATCACAATCCCTATGGCTTCACCACCTGGATGGCCGGGGGCGGAATCCGCGGCGGCAAGGCCATCGGGGCCACCGACGAGCTGGGCTTCCGGGCCGTCGAGGACCGGGTGCACGTCAACGATCTGCATGCCACCATCCTTTCACTGCTGGGTCTGGACCACGAGAAGCTGACCTATTTCTTCGAAGGGCGCCACCGCCGCCTGAGCGACGTCGGCGGTCAGAACGACCTGTCCGCACGACTGGTCGCCGGTTGAACCCGGCGGCGCAGTGGTTCCAAGGCCGAACAAGCTCCCATCGCCCCCGCCGCCAAAGCCTTCCGGAGCCCGCCTTCCTACCACGTCCTCGGACGGGATTTTCCGATGCCAGGGTGGGGCTCCCGGACGCGCCCCTTCTTGAGGCTGCCGCCATGCAAGCGACGGTGATTCTCCTTCTCTTGATTTTTCCCCTTGGCACGGCGGCCCAGGAGGCGCCGCCGTCTTACAAGGGAAGCCTCCGCCTGCCGCTGGAGCTGCACACCCGGCAGGGTCAACGGCTGGAAAAGGGGAAAGTGGACCTCGAGGTAAGACTCGAGCAGAAGGCCTGGTTACTGTTCTCCCAAGGGGAGCAGGCGCTGGCCCGAGTGGAGGGGAAGGTTCTGGAAGGCGAGGCACAGGAACTGCCGGGCGCGGTTCCCCTGGTCGGCACCATATTCCTGCAGTCCTCCGCCGTACCCCTTCGCAGCGACTTCGATCGGCGCTACAGCCAGACCGGAAAGCCGCAGTACCGGGAAGAAAGCTACGACTGGAGAGGCACCCTCAGGGTGCACCGCCCCCAGAGTGCGCAGAATCGAGAAGTCCACTTCATCTTTCACGAGCGAGGCCAGGACGAAAAACACAGGCGCATTCAGTTCACCTTGTTTCGAACGGGGAGTAAGGAATGAGGAATACGGGGTGACAAATGCGGAGTAATGAGTGAGTGGGGGGCAGTCTCCCCGGTGGGAACGCCTGGCTTCCAGCCCGCGATTGCAATTCCGCTTCTTCCCGGATCGGTCAACTTCCAGGGTCCATCTTCCCTGAACCCTGTTGCGCTGCGAGCATAGACGGGGCAGTCAGCTAACGGCGTTCTTCAACCTCGAATACGACGATTTTCCCACGCTTTCCCTTCTTGACCCCGACACGTAGCGAGTCAATCCGACCGAGTGACCACACCGCCTGAAAATCCCTCTTCAGAGCGCCAGGGTCAAACCTGTCTCCGGGCCTGGTCTCGATTTTCGAGCCGATAAGTTTCTTCAAAGGCTTGGGATCGCCGGCAAAGGTCCCGCAGATCTCGATACTCTCGACGACCATCTCGTCCAGCGGGCCGCCCGGCTCGAGGTTTGGGCGGGACTGGCACGGTTCCGATACCGGGGCCGAGGCCAGCACCGTCATCAGGAACAGGGGAGACAACAAAAAGGCTAAGAGACTTCTTGGCAGCAGGAGATGAACCATCGTGAAAGATCCTTGATTGCAGGGTGTCCAGAAAGGCGACCCATTCGCCGCCTCTGGGCTGCGGGACCGCGGGCGACGAACAACCCCGGACTCACCCCTCGGAAGAGGATTGCAGCGAGCGAGCCACGGAACAAGCACAGTCACGAGAATTGGGCGCTAAGCTCTTATAAACACATTATTCATCATTCCGCGCCGAGGTCAAAGGCGACGATCTTTTTTCTGCTGCGGACGTAGAGCGTGTCTCCAACCAGGGAGGGCACCGTCCAGCAGTTGTACCCCAGCGGCTGAGCCTGGGCCAGGACTTGGATTCCCTTTTCGTGCGGCGCGGCCAGGGCCAGGGTCCCGTCCTCGTCCAGGATGATGAACTTCCGGTCGGCATACAGCAGGGTTCCCTTGGCGAATCCCCGATGCCGCCAGACCACCTCGCCGTCGGAGACCCGGATGGCAGTGAGAAAGGCCGGTCCGAAGTCGCCGCTGAAGCCATAGGCCAAGCCGTCAAGGCGAATGACGTTGCCGTGGTGCACCCGCATCCGCTTGGTGAACCACAGCTCTTCCACCGTGGTCTTCCCCTGGCTGCGGGTGAGCTTGAGGGCCCGGCTCCCCCCCGAGTAGGCCGTGGAGAGGAACAGCCGGTTGTCCTCTCCCCAAACCGGGGTGCTGACCGTCAGGCCTCCGGCCAGGCCGTGGGGGTGGCTCCAGAGCAAGTCTCCAGTCTCGGGATCGACGCCGACCACCTCCTGCTCCATCATGCCCACCAACTGATCCTGTCCGTCGACGTTGATCAGGACGGGCGAGGAATGGGAGCGCGTGAAGTCGTGCCGCGCCCAGACCACCCGCCCGTCTCTGGCGTTGAAGGCCATCAGGCCGTGACCGGGCCCGCCCACCAGGCACAGGACCAGGTCCCTGTAGGCAATGGGGCTGGAGGAAAAACCTCGGCTCAAGGGGACACTTCCGAAATCCGGAGCCAGCTGGTGCGACCAGAGAACCTCCCCGGTATCCTTCTTCAGGCAGTGCAGGCTGCCGTTCCAGCCGATGGTCACCAGCCCTTCCCGAGTCAGCAGGGGAGTCGCCTGGGGCCCCACGCCATACTTGCGGTGGGTGCTGTCCTGCTCCCTCTCAATGGGCGCCGGATAGCGGTGCTCCCAGAGAGTGCGGCCGGTTCCCGGCTCCAGGGCGACCACGACTTCGGTGCTTTCCTGCCGGTACAGGGTGTAGAGGCGTTTCCCGTCTGCCAGGATCCCCGAATAGCCGTCTCCCACCTCGCGGCTCCAGAGTTGAGGAGGCCCCTCGGAGGACCATGAGTCGGCAAGCCCGTTCCCCCGTATCTTGAAGTCGCCGCCGGGTCCGCCCCAACCGGGCCATCCCCAGGATGGGTGGATACTGCAGCCGGATGCCCACAGGAGAACTCCGGCAACGGCCCATGGCCACAGGCTCAAGGGCCGGCAGCAACCGGCGGATGGTTTCTCTACCTTTCGGGGTTTCATCATTCCTTGCTCCTCGTAGGCTGGCCGTGAGAGCCGGGGCATTCAGCCTCTTCCCGTCTTGGCTTGCGGGGACCCACCCTCGGCCCTTTAAACCTCGTCGATCCCAAGGGATTCTGCGGTCTCCACCACCCGCCGCCAGACGTCCTCCGCGATGGGGATCCCCTCCCGTTCCCGTCGAGCTTGAGTCTCAACCTCCGGATCTCCGGGAACCCGCACCTGCTCAAACCCGGGCGCCGGGGGTACCGCCCGCACCCGCTGCTGCATTTGGTCGGCGCGGCGGGCGAAGGTCGAGTAGGGCTGGAACAGGTCGGCGCGAAAGACCAGAAAGGTATCTCCCTGGTGCCGCAACACGTCATCGGAGGTTTCGGCATCGGCAAAGGAATCGGATCCCAGCAGGATGCGGCTCAGGAACTCGGCCGCCAGCATGATGGCCCAGCCCTTGTGCTGCCCAAAGGGAGTGTGGCCGCCCCCGTCGAAAAAGTCGGCCGGGTCGGTGGTCGGCCGGCCTTCCTTGTCCACGATGCAACCCGGCGGGAGCGATTCCCCCCGGCTGTAGGCGTTGTCGACCTTGACCCCGGAGATGGCCGAAGTGGCAAAGTCGGCCACCATGGGAGGTTCATCTCCCGCGGGGATTCCCAGGGCGATGGGATTGGTGTGCAGCAGCCGGCGGCTGCCTCCGAAGGGCATCACCTTGGGCTGATTCTGGCTGAAACCTCCCACCCAGACCATGGAGATCATCTTCTCGGCGGCAGCCATTTCCGCGAAATGCCCCAGGCGTCCGATGTGGTGGGATTGGACCAGACCCACCAGGGCGACCTGGTGCCGGTTGGCCTTGCCGATGGCGGTCTCCATGGCAAATCGGGCGGCTACCTGCCCGAAAGTCCAGTGGCCCGAGACCAGGGCCGTGTTGGGCCTCTCTTCAAGAATCCCGGGCTTTTGCTCAGGGGCGAGCTGCCCGGCCCGGATGGCCTTCACATATCCGGGGATGTGCCACACGCCGTGGGTGTCGACTCCTCTGAGGTTGGCCAGCACCAAGTGTTCGGCAACCTCTTCGGCGTTGGACCGGTCGGCGCCGGCAGCTGAAAGGATTCGGCAGGTGAGGCGGCGGAGAGCCTCTGCCGTTCGAATGATCATTCAATCTCCCAGTTCAAAGGCATGAATAGGAAAACAGCGGCGCGGCGGCCACGGTGGACTACCGAATCAAGCCGGCCTGAACGGCCAGTCCAAAGACCACGCATCCGATGATGACCCCGGCCGAAGCCAGCAGCAGCACGGCCACCGGCCGGCTCATTCTCAGAGGCTTCTCGGTGCGGAAGGCCAGCCAGCAGATGGCGATGGTGGCCAGGGGAGTGCCCAGCACGCCGATGATGTAGTGGCTCATCAGCACCATCAGGGCGGGCCGGGTGGGGACCAGCAGAAAGAGGGTGAGAACCGACAACAGAAAGGCGGTCTGAACCACCTGCTGTGATCCACGCACGGCTTGGGGGCGGCTTCGGTCGACCAAACCCAGGCTGCACAGAAAATCGGTAATGATCCGCCCGTTGACAGCCGTGGCCGCCAGCAGGGTGGAAAGCAGGGTGGCCATTGCGCTGACCAGGAAGATGCTCTTGGACCAGGGACCGTAGCTCTCGGTGAAGATGGAGGAGATCTGGTCGACGACTCCGATCCCCGACGGCGTCTTGCCCAGGGGAAAGAGAATGGCCGCCCCCAGAATGAAGTAACCCGCCGTCACCACCGTGGCCAGCAGTGTCGCCACGCCGGCATCCAGCTTGAGGATTCCGATCCAGCCCCGGGCCCTTTCGAGCCATCCCTCGGAATCCCGCGGCCCCAGATGCCTGCCGTAGCCCTTCTCCAGCACCCAGTAGGGGTAGACTACCAGTTCCGAGCCGGAGACGCCCAGGGCGCCGATGAGGCTGATGACGGCAAAGGCAGCCAGGCGAACATCGGTCTCTCCCAGAGAGAAGCCCAGGCCCGACCGCAAGTCGGCCCCGCTCACTCGAAAGGGTGTGCCTTGAAGCATGACCAGGCCCACCACGGCCGAGAGGCTCAGGAGCAGGGCCAGGCCGATCATCATCTTTTCCAGCCGCCCGTAGAGGCCCCGCCACAGCAGCAGTTGGACCGCAACCGCAACCGCCACCCCCCAGATTTGAACCGACCCGATGGCGTCGGAGGAGAGCGGCTGGATGCCGTGCAACAGGCCCGCCATGGCTCCCACCAGCCCCGAGGAGCCCACCTGCGCCAGCAGCCACCCCCCCATGAACACCCACACCAGCCAGGAAGTCTTGCGCAAGCGGGGGCCGGGGAAGGGGCTGAGGGCCTCGAATACGGTCCGGTTGTGGACGAGGCAATAGCGACCCACCTCGACCTGGAGAAAGTACTTGATCATGCAGGAAAGCAGCACCGCCCACAGCAGCACGAACCCGAACCGGGCCGCCTGCAGCGGCGTGTTGATCAGCTCGCCGGAGCCGATCACTCCGGCCGCCAGAACGATTCCCGGTCCCACGGCAAGCAGGACCGGCCAGGGCCTCACCGGCGCGGATCTGATGGGAGAATCGGAACTCATAGGGGGTTGGGGTTCGGCAAGCTCGTTAGCTGCGATGCGCCTCTTTGCCGTCGGTCGTTCAGCCGTTGCGCGGGTGGCGGTGAGAAAATTTCCCCGGGCGCCTCCCCATGCTTGACACTGCAGCGTCCCAGGTGCGGGCCGGCCGTGCTTCCGGCTCAGGGTTTGTCCGGTCGCATGCGCCGTTTCAATTCATCCAGGCTGAAGCGGTTTTCCAGGAAATCGAAGTATTCCGCCTCCTCATCCTGCACCTGCCGGGCCGCGGCTGCCAGGGAATCGACGGCCTCCTGCGGGATACTGATCAGGCCGCTCTCGTCTCCGTGCAGCAGATCGCCGGGCTGGATGGTCAGGCCGGCGACGGTTACCGGTGTGTTGAAGCTGAGGTAGGCAGGATACCCGTGGGAAGCCACCCAACCGGTGCAGAAAACCTGGAATTCGGGAGTCCTGCGGGCAATTCCACTCTTGTCCCGTGCGTTGACGTCGGTAACGATGCCGACGCAGCCCAACTTGTCCAGAGCGCAGGAGAACATGTCGCCGATGACACAGCAGCGCTCCCGTTGGTGGCCATTGTGCTGAATCACCATAACGATGGGCCGGGGAGCCGCCTCCAGGGCTTCCAGCAACTCGCCGACCCGAGGCGGCCGGCGGTCGCCCGGCGTGGTGCTGTCGGCCGTTGCCGTGACCGCGTAGCCGACCATCGGCTCGAGCTGGGGGAACTGGCAGGCGATCCGGTTGGAGGCATAGCCGGTGGCCCGGTCCCGAAGGACCAGCTTCTCAATGGCGTTGGAAACGGTGGCCGTATCGAAGGCGCTCAGGGCCTGGAGAATTTCCGGCGAATGGCGGGGGTTTTTGGGCACTGGGTCTCCTGTATCCTCAGCCGGGGACAATCACGCCAAGCCGGGGACAGTGGCTGCCCGTCGGAGCGGTGAAACGGGCATCCGATAGCTCGGCTGCATCCCCGGGGTGTGGGGAGCATCCCCGGCACCCCTCCGCGCCGGCCTCCGGCAGGCCGCCGCTTCTACCGGCCGATCATCGGCCGCCAAGGGAATCGAACGGCCGGGTGAACTCAGACGGCTTTGGCGATTCTCTCCTGCAAGGCCGCCATTGTCTCCATCTGCTTCATGAAGTCGATGGTCCGGGTGAGGATGGTCCTCCAGTCAGGCTTGGCGGGAACGCTGTCGAGTGAAATGTAACCCGAGAAGTTCATGGCGTTGAGGGTCCGCACCACCTGCAGAAAGTCGATGTGACCGGTCCCGGGCGCCTGCCGGTTGTTGTCCGCCAGATGGATGTGCATGAGCCGGTCGCCGGCCGCCCGCAGGGCGTCGTTCAAAGGGCCGTCTTCCATGTTCACATGGAAGAAATCGGCCAGGACTCCCAGGTTGGGAGCGCCGATCTCGTCGACGATATCCTTGGCTTCAACCAGGCTGTTGAGGAAACCGGCGTACCCTTCGAAGCGGTTGATGGGCTCGATAGCGATCTCGACGTTTCGTTCGGCGGCATACTCGGTGATCTCCCGGGTGGACTGGATGAAATTGGCCCGCAGCAGGTCCAGAGGCGTCTTGGTCACCGGGTACTCGGACTGCGCCGGCGAGGCCACGATCTCGAATACGGGGGGATCCTCGAAGGTCGCCGCCAGATCCACGCTTTTCTTGGCATAGTCCACGCCGTGACGCCGCTCCGATTCGTCGGTGGCGGCCAAGTCCCGGACTTCACCCGCGTGCCACGGTGCCCAGGCTCCGATCAGGGCCGGCACTTTCAGACCCAGGGAGAAGGCCAGGTCGGTCACCTGGTTGAACAGACTGGCCTCGATGCGGTCCGGCTCGGCGTCCAGATCGACCCCGTCATAGCCCGCCTCGGCCACCGCCTCCAGGACCTCCCGGGGCTTCTCCCAGACGTTGCCGCCGCTGGCCGCCAGCGTGCATAGAATCACCGAATACTTGTGCCCCATGGTTCAACCTCCGCTCGCTTCAGGCCGCGTGTGACCTGTCCCCTTGACCTTCGCGTGTCGCTTCTCCGGCCGCCAGGGCAGTCTAATCGAAAGCCCGGCAACCTTCAAGGATTGGAAGGGGGTGGGTGGGGTTCGCGTTTTTTGGACGGGCACCGCGTTCCGGAAGGATGCACCTGATTCGCCGCCTACGCGGCTGCGCGGGATTCCAGCTTGGCCGCCAAGGTAGCGCCAGCATGACTCCCCTCGCCAACCACGCTTGTTTGAAACCAATTGAAGGGTTATCCACGAAGGGACACGAAGTCACACCAAAGTCACGCAATGATGTTCCCAGCGTTTGGTCTCGGCGTCGGGCATGAGTCAATCCCTGATTTACATGGATGGACAGGATAAACAGGATGGTTTGTCGCCAACCGGCTTCTCCCGAAAGAGTCCTTGCTCCGGATAAGCCACAATAATCCCTTGTTTCACTCTCGAATGATCCGCCCCGTCCTGGATCGCCTGGGAGCGCGGGCGTCCCGCCCGCATCCTGTCCCTTCGGTCGCCGCTGAGCTTCAGTGCGATGCTGCAGGCAGCCACCCTGTGGGCGAGAACCCCATCGGCCAGGCCGAAGGAGAGCCATGGCGCCGTTCCCGGTTGATCCAAGTGGGGGAGATGGCCGAGGCTGTGACAGGCTTTGTGCGGGCGGGACGCCCGCGCTCCCAGCAAGCCATCATCCCATGACATCGTCACACCAAGGTCACGAAATTGCAGAAGCGTTTTGGTGCCGTTTGTCGTTGAAGGAGGTTCATCTGTCTTCGTGTCCATTCGTGGGTCGTCATCATTAACGATCAGCCGTTTTTCCTCGAATGATCCGCACGGCAGGTCGGTGGCTTGGCTAAACACGTACCGCGGCTCGCGAGTGCGGCCCCTTCGCGGGAGGCCCCCCCATCCTGGCAACCGTCCGAATGGTTGGGATAAACTGACTGGCTTGAAGTCGAGTCGAGCGCAGTGGAGGAGCACGGCCATGAAAAGAGGAATCATCCTGGCGGGTCTTTTGTGCTGGACGCTGGCGGGGGTGGAGCGGCTGCCGGGGCACGGCCTGCTGGGCCGGGCGGTGCAACACCACATCGTGGCCACGGTGGGAGCCTCCCACCTGGACGTGACGGTGGAGGTGACCTTTCATTCCGTTTTCGCACAACGGGAGCGCCGGCGGCTGGATGCCGATGGCGACGGGCTCATCCAGGCCGGAGAGGCCCGCCGGTATCTTGACCAGATTCTGGGCAGTCTTGAAACAGGGGTGCGGATGACCGCCCGCGAGCGGGAGATCGACCTGACCACCTTGCATCCTCCCGAACTGGATATGCTGGGGAACGAGGCGGCAGGGGCCCATCCGTTGCGAGTGCGGGCCACCTACGTGGCCAGGCTGGACGAGCGGTTGAAGCGGGCCGGGCAGGTGAACCTGGAGGATCGCCTCTGGTTGGAAACGCCCGCTCTCTGCTCTCTGGAGGTTCGGAATCAGGGAAGCGCGATCCGGGTGGGCCGGCGGTCGACCTCTGTTTTCGGTCCGGGAAGCAGCAGAAGGGTGAGCCTGGAATTGGTCCCCCAGGAGGCCTCGACTCACCGGCAGGCGAATCCCTTGCAACCGGACGGAATCCAGCCCTAGCCCGCATTTCTCACCGGGGGGTTGCACTCTTCTCAAGAGTGCAACTTGGCGCAGGAATTTTTCCCTCAGCGCGTGCTCGCGACCGAAAGGCGTAGCGGGCACTACGGTCGAGGGAGCATGTGCGCGCTGAGGGGAAAAGGACAAGCCAGAGCGCGCCCAGCGCCGTCTGTACCCGTAAGCCCTTACAATCGGGCCAATCAAGGTTGTGAAGACCAACTGCCTTTCATCATGGTTCCAGCGACCCGGTGAGAAATGCGGGCTCTGGTCGGCTTCGGAGGTAGTGTGGGGTTTAGCGGTATGAAAAGGATGACGCTTCCCGGAAGACGGCGCGGTCCCCGGGCTTTCCCGGGTTGGTTGCTGCTGCCAGCGCTGGCGGGGTGTCTCTGGACCGGTCCCGCCCTGGGGCTGGCCCAACCCCGGAGCAGGAAAGCCGACATCGGGGAGCTGGTGAGTGTCCTGCTGCGGAAACACCCCTACCTGTTCGACGAGCAGACCAGAAACCGGCTGGAGGCCGCCTACCGCGAGTATCGGTTGACTGAAGCCGGCGAGCGCGAACGGGCGCGGACCGGGCGCGGGACATCGACGGCCGAAGGTGCCCAGCGACCCTCCTGGCCGGCCCGCTTCGCCCTGGTCCATTTCCTGGATACCTGCCCCGGCCTGATCCGGCTCGACTTGAGGCAGGGGCTTCCCGAGACCCCTCCGCGGGAACCGATCGAGCTGCCCGGCAGCGTGGGGGCTCTTTTGCTTCAGGTGGTGAACGGCCGGGAGGAGACGCGCTACCTCCTGCAGGACTATGCCCTCTCGGGTCTGCAGGCGGTCGAGCCCATCCGAATCGAGGCGGCCGCCCAAGCCACCACCTGGGTCCTGCTGAGTCTGAGCGGCATTCCCAGCCACCGGACCTCGCTGGTGCTCGAGCTTCACAGGGAATCGGGGGATCCGGTTCGGCTCCCACTGGTGGTCAAGGCGCCCACTCCGGCCCGGCTGAAGGTTCGGGTGCTTTCGGACGACACCGGCCTGGAAACGCCGGCCATGGTCCGGCTGGTCTGGAAGCCGGACGGACGGGACTATCGGCCCAGCAATGCCCTGGACCTGGTGGAGCAGTTCGACGGCCACGGCAGCAGCCAGGTCTCCACCAATCTGCCGGGACGGCTGCGCGGCGACTACTGGTGCGTCCCCGGCCCCTTCGACATGGCCCTGCCGCCCGGGGAATGGGAGATCGCCATCCGGCGAGGGCTGGAGCACCTTCCCCTGTTCGACACCATCACCTTGAAGCCTGGAGAACGGCTGGAACGGACCTACAGGCCGCAACGTTGGGTCGACATGCGGAAGCTGGGGTGGTTTTCGGGGGACGATCACGTCCATTTTCGCCTGCTCAGCGACGAGGACGCACGGCGCTTGATGACCTGGGTGCAGGCCGAGGACCTCTACCTGGCCAACGTGGTGGAGATGGGCGACATCAACAGGACCTATTTTTGGCAACGAGGATTCGGCAAGGAACACCGCGTCGTCTCCAAAGACCATGTCCTGTCGCCCGGACAGGAGTGTCCCCGCACCCACGCCCGCTTCCGCTTGGGTCATGCCCTGGCCATGAACACCACCAGCCTGGTGCGGAACCCCGACCGATACTTTCTCTACGACTGGATGTTCGACCGGGTCCACCGGCAGGGAGGCCTGACGGGCTACGCCCACGTGCACCGAACCTATCCCCAGCTGCATCGGGACATGAGCATCAACGTTCCCAAGAACAAGGTCGACTTCCTGGAGTTGATGCAGATCGGCATTCTGGGCACCAACCTCTACTACGAATTTCTGGATCTCGGCTTCAAGTTGACGGCCGCCGCAGGGTCGGACGTGCCCTTTGCGGGGACGGTGGGGGAAGTCCGAATGTATGCCTACGCTCCGGAGGCGGGTGACGGCGACGCCTGGTTTGAAGCCGTGCGCCAGGGGCGGACCTTCGTTACCAACGGTCCCATGCTGGAACTGGAGGTCGGCGGAGCCATGCCAGGGGCCGAGCTCCCGGTGGAAAAGGGCCAGAAGGTTCGGGTTCGTGCCCGGGCCTGGGGCCATCCCGAGCGATCCCGGCCTTCTCGATTGGAGATCGTGCGCCACGGCCAGGTCATTCGCCACATCCAGCCCAGCCATCCGGCGGAACACGAGCTCCGCCTCTCTTTCGAGCTTGAAGGGGAAAGCGGCTACTGGATCGCGGCCCGGGCTGAAGGCGCCGACGGCTCTCGAGCCCATACCACCCCGGTCTACGTGGTTCGCAAGCCTCTGCGGTTCTGGAACTACGACCAGGTCGAGCGGCTGATCGCCACCCGGCTGGACAGCCTGGACGAGGTGGAGCGGCTGGTGGCCCAGGCCCGGTCCATCCATGAGGGTAGAGTTGCTGACGAGCCCCGCGGCGAGGGTGAAGGGACCGCATGGTGGGAGATCCGGCGGCTGGCGGAGCAGGGGCCCGAACTGCTGGCCAGGGTAACCGAGGCCAGGAAGATCTACGAGCAGCTGCACCGGCGCTGGAAGCGGGAAGGGTCCCAGCGGGAGGAGACTCGTTGAGGGTCCGGCGCCAAGCCCGCGCTACGGATCCTGCTTGCCCTCTACCCCGCCTTGCCTGTAGCCTACCTCATTGGTAACGGAGGAAAATATGCTGAGCCCAGAGCAGGTCCATCAATATCGCACTGACGGCTTTACCGTCTATGAGGGATTTTTGCCGGATGGGGAAGTCGACCGATTCCGGGAAAACATCGAGGGGATCTGCGCCGGGAACACCCTGGCGAACCACGACAGCAGCCTGATGGAAATGGAACCGGCCCAGCCCCCCGAGGGGGCCCGGGTGAGGCGGATCTACCAGCCTTGCCACCACGATCCGGAATTCCGCTGCCTTTCGGACTCGGCCAGACTGCTGGACTGTGTGGAGCAGCTTCTGGGACCCGACCTGCTGATCCAGTACAGCAAGATCAACATGAAGCCCGCCGACGTGGGCTCGGTGGTGGAATGGCACCAGGACCTGGCCTACTATCCACTGACCAATCGGGGCTCGCTGGCGGTCCTGTTCTATCTGGACGACGCCAGCCGAAGCAACGGCTGCCTGAAGATCATTCCCGGCCGCCACACCGAACCGCTGTTGAGCCACACCCGAGAGGGCCTGTTCCAGGGACGGGTCACCGAAGCGGTGGAGGACTCGGGGGCGGTGTACGTGGAGGGCAAAGCCGGAACGGCCATCTTCATGCACTGCATGGCCCCCCATTCATCGGCGCCCAACACCTCTTCCCGGTCGCGGCGAACGCTCATTTTGAGCTACCGGGCCGCGGACGCCTTTCGCATTTACGACGGCGAGAACACGGCGGTCAGCGAGGGCTTTGTCCGTCTGGTCCGGGGACGCCCTCTCAGCCTGGCTCGCTTCGACATGAACGAGTTCCCCATTCCCACCTTTCCCGGAGAATTCATCTCCCTCTACGACCTTCAGGACAAGTCCCGCCAAGCCGAGGCGCAGCAGCAGTCCCTGGGATAGCCGGGAGTGTTGGCGCCTATCGCTGGGGTCGATGTCCTGCCGTCCCCTTGGGGCGCCGGGGCAGCGGATTGCTGTCGCCGCCTACGCGGCTTGGGGCGTTGGGGGGCATCCTGTTCCATGGGCTTACGCCCACGGCTAAGTGCGGCCGCCGCTTCGCGGCTTACTGGAATCCCCGGGCTGACGCCCGGGGGACGATCTGTTGGAAAATCCCTTCTTTTGGCAGTGTTGTGGCTTAAGGGGGAGCGGCGAAGCCGCGGTTGGAGCGGGTTACCCGAGGAAACGTCTCCTACAGGTCTTCCTTATAGAGCGGCGCAGCCGCGCCAGCACTTAGCCCCGGGCGTGAGCCCGGGGGCGTGTGAATCCCACGCTGCCGTAGCCGCGTAGGCGGCGGTTTAGATGCGCCCTGTGCGTACGCAGTGCCCGTCCAAAAACGGCCAAGCACGGTCCTTCCCAACCACGCTATACACGTACGAAGCGCGAGCCAATGAACCGCTCCTCTGCGACACCCGTGCGGTGTCCGATGGGGCCACCATGCCGCGCCTCAAAGAAACGCTTCCAGATATCTAAGGGGTTGAGGCGCCAGCAGTAGTTGATCCAGGTGGTACTGCCAGCAGCACTTGGTGTCGGTGGACTCGAATTCCACCCAGCATCGGACGCAGTGGACCAGAGCGACCCATTGGTGGGGGTCGCTGCCGAAAAAGGCTTCGGCGAACTCGTCGGAAAGCAGCATCCGGTCGGGGTGGTTGAAAAGCCAGCTCTTGCTGTCCAGCCGGGAGGCGTTGACCCGAACCGTCCCCTGGTGGAGTACCACCCCGTCGTAACGATAGCCCTGGTCCCGAATTCCGAGCCAACCCTGGGCCACAGCCCGATCGACGGCTTTGATCAGGATCTCGCGTTCGGTCATGACCTGGGTGGGGGGTAGCCCGGCGGGAGGGCTCGGCCGGCTCCATGGCTCATGCCATGATTTTTTGGGCGACGACGCCGTGGACATCGGTCAGGCGGAAGTCGCGGCCGCCATGGCGGTAGGTAAGGGTCTCGTGATTCAGGCCGAGCAGGTGGAGGATGGTGGCATGCAGGTCGTGGATGTGCATGCGGTCTTCCACGGCGTGATAACCGAATTCGTCGGTGGCCCCGTAGATGGTTCCCGGCTTGACCCCGCCTCCCGCCATCCACATGGTGTATCCGTAGGGATTGTGGTCGCGGCCGTCGTGCTGGGCAAAGGGCGTGCGTCCGAACTCGCCTCCCCAGACCACCAGCGTATCCTGCAACAGCCCGCGGGCCTTGAGATCGGCCAGCAGTCCCGCGATGGGCTTGTCCACCTCGCGGGCGTTCTGGGCGTGCAGCCGGGCCAGATCGCTATGCTGGTCCCACTTGTAGCTGTGCCAGCAGCGCACCACCCGAACCCCCCGCTCCACCAGCCTGCGGGCCAGCAGCAACTGCCAGCCATAGTCATGGGTGCGCTTGTCGTCCAGACCGTAGAGCTTCCTGGTAGCCTCCGATTCCCCCTTGGTATCCAGGATATCCGGGGCCTCCATCTGCATGCGGAAGGCCAGCTCGAATGACTGGATGCGGGCTTCCAGCTTGGGATCGAAATCGTTGTCGAGGGCATTGCGCCGGTTGATCTTCTGCAGCATTTCCAGCTCGTAACGCTGCTGCTCGGAGGTCAGCTTCCCGTTGGTCAGGTGCTCGATTGGGTTGTCCTGGATATCCGCCACCTTGACCGTGTCGTTGCCGATGGGAGTCCCCTGATAGGCGCCCGGCAGAAAGCCGGAATGCCAATTCCTGGCACCGCCGTGGTAGTAGGAGGGCTTGATTTCGATATATCCGGGAAGGTTCTGATTCTCGGTCCCCAGCCCGTAAAAGATCCAGGAACCCATGCTGGGCAGGGTGAAGTTGAGCGTGCCGGTGTTGAGCTGGAGCAGGGCCGCCCCATGGTCCACGCCCTCGCCCACCATGGAGCGAATCACGCACAGCTCGTCGGCGTGGGTTCCCACCTGGCGAAAGAGGTCGCTGACCGGAATGCCGCTCTGGCCGTAGCGCCGGAAGGCGAAGGGCGACTTCATCAGGCCGCCCAGATCCTTGGGAGCAAACTGGAGCGACAGCTTGAAAGGGATGGGTTTGCCGTGATCCTTGTCCAACCGTGGCTTGGGGTCGAAGGTGTCGACCTGGGACGGGCCGCCGTGCATGAACACGAAGATGACCCGCTTGGCTCGGGGGCTGAAGTGGGAAAGCCTGGGAGCAAGTGGATTGGGAGCCGCGGAGCCGGCCAGCAGGCCGCCGTCTTGCGCCAGCAGAGCCTGCAGTCCCAGAGCTCCGAATCCACAGGCTGTTCGGCGCAGCATGGCGCGCCGGGAAATGGGTCGGGATGGCAGATCCATGGTTGCCTCAGTTGACAAAGTTGAATTCGTTGGAGGTCATCAGAATCCGGCAGAGGCTTTGCCAGGCCTCCAGACGGGAGTCCGGGTCCTTCCCCGAGCCCGCCGGGTAATTCTGCAGATAGAGGAGCGACTCCTCCACCTCCTGCGGCGTGGGCTGCCGGGTCAGGGTGATCAGATAGGCCCGGCGGACACGCCGGGAGTCCTCCCGGTCATCGGCCGCCATCAAATGGCCGGCCAGCGAGCGCGAGCGTTCGTCCACGTTCTCGCTATTCATCATGTAGAGCGCCTGGGTGGCCACGTTGCTTTCCGTACGCCGGGCCGAGCTCGAGGAACTGTTGGCGAAGTCGAACAGCTTCATGACGCTGGGAATCTTGTTGCGAATGACCGGAACGTAGAGGCTGCGCCGGCGGGTTTCGTTGGGGTGAAAGGCCTGTTCCGGACCCTTCTGGGCGTAATCCATCTTCCGGGAAGCCAGCGTGCCGCCCATGGCCAGATCGAGCGATCCATCCAGGGCCAGGAAGGCATCCCGCATTTCTTCCACCGTGAGCCTGCGGCGCCTGCCTCTGGACCACAGCCGATTGTCCAGATCCGACTCCCGGGTCCCGGGAGAGGCCTGGCTGCTCTGCTGGTAGGTGTTGGACAGCAGCAGCAACCGGTGCATGGCTTTGACGGACCACCCGCTCTTGACGAACCGGCGCGCCAGGTAATCCAGCAACCGCGGATGGGTGGGCTTTTCGCCGGTGGTGCCGAAATTGTTGGGGGTGCGCACCAGACCCTCGCCGAGGTGCCACTGCCAGATGCGGTTGACCATCACCCGGCTGGTCAAGGGATGGTCCGGTTGGGTCAACCACTCGGCCAACTCCCTGCGCCCGCTGCCCTGGGTGACCGGCGTCTGCCGGCTGCCGGCCAGCACCACCGGGAACTGCTTGGGCACCGACTCTCCCGGCGTCTGGTAGCTGCCTCGGACGAACACCTTCTGGTCGACGGGTTTCCCTTCGGCCACGGCGGAAGCCAGGGGCGGCTCGGGAGGCGAGGACTGCTCCAGGCGCTCAACTTCCTCTCTCAACGCGGCGAGGCGGTCCCGGGTCTCCTTGGGCAGCAGTTTTTCCCTGTCTTCTTCCTGAATTCCGAAGGGGCCGCTGTCGGCCTTGGTCCCCTCCGCCTTGGGGGGAGGGCTGGTCACCGAGTTGAAGAAGCGTCCCTCCACGGTGATGAACCCATCCTCGAAGGCCGCTTTCTTGGGGGGGGCTTTGCCCTCCCGGACAGCCCGGTCCACCTGCTGCTTCCATTGCCGCAGGCGCTGGTGCCATTCTCCGGCCAACCGGTTGAAGAGATCCTGGTATTCCCCCGCCATCCGGGCGAGGCCGGCGGCTTCGGCCCGGTGCCATTTCTCCAGGTAGGGGCGAAAGGCGTTGCCGGGGCGGAGATAGTCGATCCAGCGTTGCAAAAGTTGCGGGTCCAGATCCGCCTCGTCCGCGATCTCCTTCAAAGGCTCCCCCTGACGGTAAACCCGGCGGGCCGCCAGCATGTACTCGGCCAGAAGGGGGTAGAGCTTTTCTTCGTGATGCTCGGCGACCCCGGTCAGGACCACGGCCTCGATCAGGGCCTCCCGCCCCTTGATCCTGTCCTGATGCCTCTGATAGCGCTGGTGCACTTCCTTGGGAACCAGCGGCTCGAAGTAGAACTTAGACACAAAGGGCGGTTTCATGTCGGCCGGCTTGAGGACGCTAAAGCTGCGGGTGCTGGCGAAGATGGAAGCCAGGGAGTAGTAATCCCTGGTCGAGATCGGGTCGAACTTGTGGTCGTGGCAGCGTGCGCAGGCGATGGTCAGGCCCAGGAAGGACTTGGAGAGGGTATCGATCTGCTCGTCAACCAGGTCGTAGAGCATTTTCATCTTGTCCTGCTGGGCAATGGCACGGGGGCCAACCGCCAGAAACCCGGTCCCCAGGAGGGCGCGAACGTTGGGATGCCCCGGCTGGCTGGAGGGGTAGAGGTCTCCCGCAATCTGGTCTTTGACGAAACGATCGTAGGGAAGGTCCCGATTGAAGCTGTCGATGACGTAGTCCCGATAGCGCCAGGCATAGGGCATGGTGATGTCTTCGTCCAGGCCGCTGGAATCGGCGTAGCGGGCGATATCCAGCCAGTGCCGGCCCCAGCGTTCCCCGTAGCGGGGCGAGGCCAGCAGGCGGTCCACCAGCCGCGCGAAGGCCCCCGGGGCGGTGTCGCCGAGAAATCGTTCGATTTCCCGTTCCGTGGGGGGCAGGCCGTGCAGGTCGAACTTGGCGCGCCTGAGCAGCGTCAGCTTGCCGGCGCGGGGCGCCGGGTCCAGGCCTTTTTCCTCCAGCTTGTGCAGGACGAAGGCATCCACCGGGGTCCGAACCCAGCCCGCATTACGCACGCCGGGCGCCTTGGGGTCGCCCAAACCTTGAAACGACCACCAGGTGGAAAGACCGGCCGAACCGTGAGGGTCCTGCTCCCAGGGAGCCCCTGCCTGGATCCATTCTCGGAGAATCTCCACTTCCTCCGGAGAGAGAGCGCCGCCCACCGGCATTTTTAGCTTTCCGGTCTGAAGGACGGCCAGGTAGAGCAGGCTCTCTTCCGGGTGCCCGGGGACAATGGCGGGACCGCTGTCGCCGCCCTTGAGCAGGGACTCCCGCTGCCGGAGGTCCAGGCCCGAGATGCGCGCCTCCCCGTGGCAGGACAGGCAATGCTGCTGCAGCACGGCCCGGGCTTTTTCGGCCAAGGGGGCGCTGGCTGCGAGCCCCTGGGCAGGGCTGGCAGACAACAGGAGGAGAAGGATGGGAAGGGCTCTCGGACTCAAACCAGGTCCCCCGTTTTTCGGTTGGACTCGGGCGTTTTTCCACCTGGCCCGCATTTCTCACCGGGGGGTTGCACTCTTCTCAAGAGTGCAACTTGGCGCCGGATTTTTTCCTTCAGCGCGTGCTCGCGACCGAAGCGCGTAGCCGAAACTACGTGCGAGGGAGCATGTGCGGGCTGAAGGGGAAAAGACAAGCCAGGGTCCGCCCAGCACAGTATGTAGCCGCAGGTCCTCAAAAAAGGCCCAACAAGGTACAGCTATAAACAGTCTTTCACAACATATCCAGCGACCCGGTGAGAAATGCGGGCTAATATAGGGGTTCATTTTAGCACAAGGGCATGAAGCAGCTCACGGCGTCCAAATCTGTCAGGTGAATTCTCCGGTGACAAGCGACCAAGAGTCCGGACCGCAACGCTGGGTGATGGTTTTCGAGACCACCGACGTGTCTCTGCTGATGGTCGTCAAGTCGGTGCTGGAGGATGCCGGCATCGACTATATGGTGCAGGGCGAGGAAGCCTCGTCGCTGTTGCCGCTGGGTCCCTTCGGGCGGGGCCTCAGCCACCATGGCTTCGGAGCCAGAATCCACGTTCCCGAGGACCAGGCCTCGGATGCCGAGGAAGTGCTGGCCGTTCTGGACAATGAGCTGACGGACGATTCCGGCAGCGAAACTTAACCGACGGGATTCCCCTGGCTGGCATCCAGGGCGCCCGGATCGCTCACGGTTCTCAGCGCAGATCCGTTTGAGCAGGGTCCGGATGGCGCCCGGCGGCGCTTCCGGCAGCCGCTTCCACCGCCGAGACGGGAACTGAGGAGGTGCTCTCTTGATCGATTGGACTCAATACGGCGAGTACGGGAATCACTACCTGGGTGCAGGCCTCAAAATTACGGGCCTGCTTCTGATGGCCTGGATTGCCTCTCGCGTGATTCACCGCTATGTGCCCCGGGTGCGGATACGGTTGGTCAAGGTCATGCAGGCCCGCCGGCAGGAGCCGGACCTCGAGTTGGAGAAACGGGCGGCTACGCTGGGAGGCATTTTTCGAAAGACGGTGGTGGTGGCGATCTGGGTGGTGGTTTTCATGATGGCCCTGGAGGAAGCGGGCTTCAACGTGGGGCCGCTGCTGGCTGGCGCCGGCGTCGCGGGGCTGGCCGTCGGCTTCGGGGCTCAGAACCTGGTACGGGACGTGATTTCGGGGCTGTTCATGCTGCTCGAGAACCAGGTCCGGGTCAACGACGTGGCCATCATCAACAAAACCGGGGGGCTGGTGGAGCAGATCAACCTGAGGACCACGGTGCTGCGAAGCCTGGACGGTACCGTTCACGTCTTTCCCAACGGCACCATCACCACCCTGTCCAACATGACCCAGGAATATTCCTACTATGTCTTCAACATCGGTGTGGCCTACAAGGAGGATACCGACCACGTCTCGGCGGTGGTCAAGGAACTGGCCGACGAAATGATGCAGGAAGAGACCTATCGATCCTTCATTCTGGCTCCACTGGAGGTGATGGGGGTGGATCAGTTCGCCGATTCCGCCGTCATGATCAAGGCCCGCATCAAGACCGCACCCATCAAGCAGTGGATGGTCGGCCGGGAGATGAATCGCCGCATCAAGAAGAAGTTCGACGAGCTGGGCATCGAGATTCCCTTCCCCCACCGCTCCCTCTATTTCGGCGAGGCCAGCAAGGCCTTCGCGACCCGGTCGGCCGGCGCCGATTCCCACGAGATCAAGGCCATGATCCGCGAAGTCCTGGAGGAAAAGGGCCTGGAGTCCACAGGGGCGGAGCCTCAGGCCCGGAAAAAGGTGGAGCCTCCGGCCCCGAGGCCGGAGGTTCGCCGCCCGCCGGCCAAGCCGCCCGCCGACCGGCCCGCCGCCCGGCCCGCTCCCCTGGGAGAAAGCACGGCCGACTCCGAGGGTTTCGAATGATCCGGGGACGGGTGGCGGAGCTTTTCTCTCCGGATCGCATGTAGAGTGAAGTACGGGTCCAGCGTCGTTGGGGAGGGACAGTACATTTCGGAAGGACGCGACTAATCCGCCGCTTCGCGGCTGCGTGGTGCCGGGTACTAGGACCCCGGGCTCACGCCCGGGGCTACACGAAGTCGCAGCTACGCTGCTTTACAAGGAAGACCTGTCGGAGATGTTGCCGCGGTTAACCGCCGGCGACCGCAGCTACGCAGCTCTTCCCTAACCCACAACACTGCCGGGGGACAGGATTTTCCATATAGATTACCCTCGGGGACGGCCAGCGGTTACGGTAGCTCCGGGCCATCCTCGAACCGGCGGTGAAGCGTGATGTACAACCTACAGAATATCCTGAAGCAGAAGGTGAGGGAGGGCGAGCTCTACCAGCGGCTGGATGAGAAACGCATCCGCTGCTACGCCTGCGGGCACTGCTGCCCCATTCCCGAAGGCCACGTCGGCGTCTGCCAGGTCCGCTTCAACCGCGGCGGCAAGTTGCTCGTTCCCTGGGGTTACGTCGGAGGGGTCCAGTGCGACCCCATCGAAAAGAAGCCCTTCTTCCATGCCTTTCCCGGGGCGCTGGCCTACAGTTTCGGAATAAGGTCGGAGGCGACCATGACAATCCCCACCAAAGCCGAAGCTGAAACCGCCATAGCGTTAATGCAAGTGAGGTAACCCAATGACAGACTGGGAGAAATGCTCCGCGGTCGAACACGACCCGGATAAGCTCAGTGATGCTTGGGTGTTTCGTGGGACGCGAGTGCCGGTGTCCGCCCTGTTCGAGAATCTCAAGGACGGCGCGACGGTGGAACAGTTCCTTGAGTGGTTCCCCGGCGTTGATGGCCGGAAGGTGGAAGCTGTTCTTGCCCACGAAGTGAGTTCGCTGGCGGGTGGGGTGCGCTATTGAGGATCTTGTTTGACCAGGGCGTTCCCGCTCCTCTCTGGCGTTACCTGGACAAGCACTCAGTCGACACCGCCTTCGAGATGGGCTGGTCCAACGTCCGTAACGGCGAGTTGCTGGACCAAGCCGAAGATGGGGGCTACGAACTGCTCATCACCACGGATCAACAGTTGCGTCATCAACAGAATCTTGCCCCTCGGCAACTGGCAGTGCTTGCACTGCTGCCGACTTCATGGCCTCGCATGTAATCCAGGATCCACGCGATACGGGAGGCCGTCAGCCAAATGCAGCCTGGCGATTACCGAGAGGTGGCGATTTGATAGCCGCCAGCGGCTCCGTACTACGCAACCCAGGAGCCTATCGCTGATATCCCAAAAGCGGGACGAGTTGCTCCATGACCATCATCACCGAGACCGACTTTGAGACAGTATCTTTCCGCCCCCCTGGTATCGTCCCGGGCGCCGGCTGAAGGAGAACCGGTTTCGATGGCCAGCGCTCTGGAGCCGGAGTACAATTCCTGGCAGCGGTGACGACCAGTCACGTTAGATGTGCACACTCTCCGGCCCGCCATCGAACCGGCGGTGAGGCCTGATGTACAGCTTGCAGAACACTTTGAAGCAGAAGGTGAAGGAGGGCGAGCTCTGGGAGCGGCTGGATGAGAAACGCATCCGCTGCTACGCCTGCGGGCACTGCTGCCCCATTCCCGAAGGCCACGTCGGCGTCTGCCAGGTCCGCTTCAACCGGGGCGGCAAGTTGATGGTTCCCTGGGGTTACGTCGGGGGGGTGCAGTGCGACCCCATCGAAAAGAAGCCCTTCTTCCATGCCTTTCCCGGGGCGCTGGCCTACAGCTTCGGCATGCTGGGCTGCGACCTGCACTGCGGCTACTGCCAGAACTGGGTGACCTCTCAGGCCCTGAGAGATCCGGCGGCAGTGGCGCCGCCTCGCAGAGCCACGCCCCAGGCGCTGGCCAGGGCGGCCGTAAGGCAACGGGCCCGGGTGATCGTCAGCACCTACAACGAGCCTCTGATCACCAGCGAGTGGGCGGTGGCGGTGTTCAGGGAGGCCCGCAAGGAGGGCCTGATTACCGGCTTCGTCTCCAACGGCAACGGCACGCCGGAGGTGCTGGACTACCTGAGGCCCTGGGTGGACCTCTACAAGGTGGATCTGAAGAGTTTCCGCGACCGCCAGTACCACAGATTGGGGGGACGGCTGCAGCCGATCCTGGAGACCATCGCCAGCCTGTTCCGACAAGGATTCTGGCTGGAAATCGTGACCCTGCTGATTCCGGGCTTCAATGATTCAGAGGATGAAGTCCGGCGGCTTGCCGCCTTCCTGGCGGGCGTGTCTCCCGACATTCCCTGGCATGTGACGGCATTTCACCAGGACTACAAGATGACCGATCCGGACAATACCAGCGCCGAGATGCTGATGGCGGCGGCTGAGATCGGCCGGCAGGAGGGATTGCGTTACGTCTATGCCGGCAACCGGCCGGGCCGGGTGGGGGACCTGGAGAATACGCGCTGCCCCGATTGCCGGACCCTGCTGATCGAGCGGTTCGGCTACCTGATCCTGGGGTACCACCTGACTCCCCAGGGCCGCTGTCCGGACTGCGGTCTGGCCATTCCGGGGCGCTGGGCCGAGTCCTTCCAAGGTCAGGTGGCTGCCCATCCCTTCCTGCCTTCACGGGGAATGAACCCGCCCCCGGTGTCCTCCTGAGCTGAAAACCGACCGATAATTGAAAGCTGGCCAAGCGTCCGCTGCCGCCGCGTACAGGAGAAGGGACGTTACGCGTACGGGAGCGTTACGGGAGAAGGGACGTTGTTGAATTACTGGAATAACTTTGTTCAGCTTTCGAGCCTTGGCTGACCAGAGGAGATCACCCGGTGGAGGCCTTGGGACGCTGCACGGGTCATGCTGCGGGGCATGGAGCTTTCCCGATATCGACACGATTTTACAGGTGCCGGACTAATTCCACTAATTCAACAACGTCCCCTAAGAATGATGGCACTGACCCCTTGCGGAGGCGACAGCCACGAGGCCGTTCCGGGTTGATCCAAGTGGGGGAGATGGCCGAGGCCGCGCCAGACTTTGTGCGGGCGGGACGCCCGCGCTCCCAGTAAGCCTTCATCCCCTGACAGCGTCAAACCCAGGGCACGAAATTGCAGAAGCATTTGGGTGCCGCTTGTCGTTGAAGGAGGTCCATCTGTCTGCTGGTCTATTTGTGTTTATTCGTGTCCATTCGTGGTTCGTCTTTACTAGCGATCAGCCGTTTTTCCTGGAATGATCGCCAGGGCCGAGGCCCGGATAAACACGACCCTCACTCCCTGCACTCTTCTCAAGAGTGCAACCCCCCGGTGAGAAATGCGGACTCGATTTCCAGGGCCGGCAATCCCGCCTCGCGGACCAGTTGGTTGAAGGATGCCCCCTCGCCCTGGCACAACTCCCGCAGCCGGGCGATCTGAACGTCGATCTGGGCGCAAACGTGTTCGAAGACGTCGAAGGCCTGCCGGGGCGGGGCGGCATCGGCCATGCCCACCACGCTCACCAGTCCGCCCAATTTGGCGTTCAGGCGGTTGGGGTTGCGCAGCCGGTCGAAGGGGGTCTTGTCCTTGGTCTGGATCAAGGCGTTTTCGATGGAATCCAGTTGCGCCCCAAGGGCCTTGGCTTTTTCGGAGACAGGACTCGACCCTTCCTGGTCGGCCTGGCTCAGCTTTTCGGCCCGCTGCGACCAATCGGCCAGTTGCCCTTGCAGGCGTCGGGTGTGGTTGATGGCCCGGTTGGTCTCCGACAGCTTGTCCCGGATTCTGCTCCACAGCTCGAACTGCGCCTGAAAGTCCTCGGGCGTGGCCGCCACCCGGGGATCCTTGAGAATCTCGAAGTTTTCGGCGCAGGTCCGGCCGCCCGCGGTCAGACGGACCCCATAGGCGCCGGGAGGGGCCAGGGGACCGTTGCCGCTCTTTTCTCGCGTGCCGAAGAGGGTGGATTGGTCTTTCTCTCGTTCCTCCACTTTCTCGGCGTCGGGGTAGTGCATATCCCAGACGAAGCGGTTCAGTCCGGGCCGGGCGGTGAGGTAGCGGTCCGCTTTGGAGGAGGCTTCCGCGCCGCCTTCCCCCGGTTCCTCCGGCTTGTTGGTGAAGGTCTTGATCTCCCGGCCGTCGGCGTCGAGAAAGGTCAGGGCGACGGGTTCGCCGGGCGCCTCCGTCAGCAGGTAGTAGACGATGACCCCCGGGGGCGGGTTCTGGCCGGCGTCCAGGTAGCGGCGGACCGTTTCGCCCTCCGGGGTCTCATCCTGGTAGTAGCAGGCGTTGCCGCCCAGGCCCAACATGTAGTTCTTGCCCTTGTCGGCGAACATGTTGACGCTCCAGTTCAGCCGGGTGCGGTAGGTGGGGCGGGGCGGGAACAGGCCGGCGGGGGGCCGGGTGGCCTCGGCGTCCAACCGGCGCAAGGGCGTCAAGTCGTCCAGGATCCAGAAGGAACGCCCGTGGGTGCCGGCCACCAGGTCGGAGTCCTTGATCTTGAGGTCGTAGACCGGGACCACCGGGAGATTGTTGCGCAGCAACTGCCAGTGTTGCCCGTCGTCGAAGGTGACGAAGACCCCTGTCTCGGTACCGGCGAAAAGCAAGCCCGGACGGACGGGGTCGGCTCTCACCACGCGGGTGATCTGGTCCCGGGGAAAGTCTCCGTTGATGCTCCTCCAGCTCCGGCCGTAGTCCTCGGTCTTGTAGAGGTAGGGACGGTAGTCGTCCAGCTTGTAGCGGGTGGCGGAGACATAGGCGGAAGCCGGGTCGTGGGGGGAGACCTCGACGCAACCCACGTAGGCCCATTCCGGCAGGTCGGGCGGGGTGATGTTGTCCCAATGGCCGCCGCCGTCTCGGGAAAGATGGACCAGCCCGTCGTCGGTGCCCACCCAGAACACTCCCGGATCGTGCTTCGATTCCACGAAGGTTGAGAGAGTGGCGTACTGTTCGGCGCCGCTGGCGTCCTTGGTGATGGGCCCCCCGGAAACCTCCAGCTTGCTGGGGTCGGCCCGGGACAGGTCCGGACTGATGGCTTCCCAACTGCTGCCTCCGTCGAGGCTGCGGAAGAGAATGTTGCCGCCGGCATAGAGCACGTTGGGGTCATGGGGTGAAATGGCGATGGGATAGGTCCAGGCAAAGCGGTATTTGAGATCCTTGGGCGCCCAGCCCGTCGACTCCTCGGGCCAGACGTTCACCAGGCGGATCTGTCCGGTCTTGCGATCGTAGCGCTGCATCACCCCGTTGCCGCCTGGGGAGCTCCCCACCGCTCCCAGATAGACGATGTCCGGGTTCTCGGGGTGGACGGCGATGAATCCGCTCTCTCCGGTGCCCGGGGAGTAGCAGTGGCTCCAGGCGATGGCGCCGTACTCGGTGGCGCTGGGAACGCAAATACTGGCGTTGTCCTGCTGGGTGGCGTAGACCCGGTAGGGGAACTGGTTGTCGATGTCGATGCGGTAGAGCTGGGACGTGAGCTGGTTGTAGATGGTCGACCAGCTCCGGCCGCCGTTGAAGGAGACACAGGCGCCCCCGTCGTTCCCCTGAACCAGGTGGCGGGGATCGCTCGGGTCGATCCACAGGTCGTGGTTATCTCCATGGGGTGTGGTCACCTGCTCGAAGCGACAGCCGCCGTCGGTGGATTTCCACATCTTGAGGTTGGTGACGTAGACGGTGTCGGCGTGCCGCGGGTCGGCGAAGACGTGGCAGTAGTACCAAGGCCGGTGCATCAGGTCGCGGTTGTCGCTGACCCGCTGCCACTCCTGTCCGCCGTCATCCGACCGGTAGAGGCCTTCCTGCTCCGATTCAATGATCGCCCAGACCCGGTCCGACTGCGCCGGCGAGACGGCCAAGCCGATCTTGCCCTTGATTCCCTTGGGCAGCCCCTGTTTGTCGCTGATCTCGGTCCAGGTGTCGCCTCCGTCGGTGGATTTGAAAAGGCCGCTGTCGGGACCGCCGCTGGAAAGAGACCAGAAGTTACGGTAGGTCTCCCAGATGGAGGCGTAGAGCAGGCGGGGGTTGTTGGGGTCCATGGCCAGATCCACCGCACCGGCCTTGGGGCTGCGGTAGAGCACTTGTTCCCAGGTGCGTCCGCCGTCCTTGGAGCGGTAGACACCCCGTTCCGGGTTGGGGCCGAAGGCGTGGCCCAGGGCAGCCACGTAGACCAGGTCGGGATTGTGCGGATGGACCCGGATTTCGCCGATATGGCGGGTCTCTTCGAGTCCCAGGTGGGTCCAGGTCTTGCCGGCATCGGTGGACTTGTAGACTCCGTCCCCATAGGAAACGTCCAGGCGAATGGTGGTTTCTCCGGTGCCGGCGTAGATGACGTTGGGGTCCGAGGGGGCCACCGCCAGGGCGCCGATGGAGGAGGTGTTGAAGAAGCCGTCGGAGACGTTTTCCCAGTAGGTGCCTCCGTCGGTGGTTTTCCACACTCCGCCGGCCACGGCTCCGAAATAGGCCGTCATGGGTTCCACGGGGTCACCCGCCACGGCCACCACCCGGCCGCCGCGCGGCGGGCCGATGCAGCGCCACTGGAGGTTTTGCAGGATACTCGGATCGTAGGGGGGGGTGCTCATGAGCGTGGCTCCCTTCTGAGGGCGGGCGCCCCGCATGGCCGCGGGGCCGCCGGATGCATGACGGGGACCATTATATATCCGCTGTCCCTTCAGTGTTACCAGTACCAGCGAACCTTGGCGGTCAAGGTGCGGGGCTGCACCACGCGGGTTCCTACAAAGACCGATTGGAAATTGTAGAGCGCTGTCCTGTCGGTCAGATTGGCCACCTGGAAAACGAGGTCCCAAACACGGCGGTCGCCGCGAAGTTGCCGGTAGCCGACGGTCGCATCCACGATCGTCCTGGCCTTCACCCGAGGGGGATCCGACGTGAGGTTCACCAGGGGCAGTTGGTCGAAGTAGTCCGGGTCCCGGGCCACCTCGGCCGGATCGGAAGGGTTGGGCACCAGACCGCTGTCGTAGCGAACCTGCCAGCTCGTCCACCAGTTCCTTCTCGGACGGTAGGTCAGCAGACCGCTGACCGCCAGTTTCTGGTCGTGGTCGATCACGAAGGGCCCCTCGCTCAAAAGGTCCAGCACTGCGCTGCCCAGAAAGAGCCCTCCGGTAAAGGGCGGGGTGACGACCACGTGATAGTGGGTGGTGCTGACCGACCCGCTGAAACGGCGAATTTCCGGAAGGGTGAGGCGGGTCTCGAAGCCGTTGACGTTGGAGCGGGCCAGCGAGGTCGGGAAGATGATTCCGGTATTGAGGAAATTGTCGTTGTCCTGCAGATCGCGGGAATCCTTGTGGTAGAACACGGCGTTCAGGCTGGCCCGGTCGGCCAGCTTCTGCTGCAGCCCCACCTCGTAGACGTTCTGGCGCTGTGGGCCGATCAGGATGACCCCGCCGTTCAGGTCGCGCCTCACATTCGGCGGGGCCAGTCGACCGGCCGCGGCCGAGTTGGACAGCAGCAGGTTTTCGTTGGGCGGGGTCTGATAGTTCCGATTGTAGGAAGCCCTCAGGACGGTCCCGGTCTCTCTGAGGTGGTAGGCCAGACCGAGACGCGGCTGGAGTTGAACTCCAACCGTCAAAAAACGGTAGCGGTCATAGCGCCCGCCCAGGTTGAGGTGGAACCGGCCCAGCTTGATACGGTCCTGCAGAAAGACGGTCTGCAGTTGGCCGGCACCCTTGTCGGAAAACCGGAACCAATGTCCCCCTCGGGTGAGGTCGAAGGGAGCCAGGTTGGGGTTGAAATCCCGCGACCCGGGAGGGTTGAAGCCGGGGTCGGTAATTCCGAAGAAGAAGTTCTCGCTGAGCGGAAAATACTGGTAGTCGATTCCGATTCTCCATTGATGCCGGCCGCTCAGGATGTTGAAGCGGTTGAAGGTGGAGAAGGTCGAAAGATGCCGGTCCAGTGAGGCCGTCACCGGGGTGTCTCCGGCGCTGGGGAACAGTTGGGCCACCGTGGTTCGGTAGGAGGTGGTGGAATCGAAGGTGGTCGAGGGGGAGATCAGACGGACCCAGCCCAGTGAAACCGCCGCGTCGCGCAGGTGGCGCCTCTGTTGCTGGCCGTTCCGGTGCTGAGACCTCAAGTTGGCCAACTGGAAGGAGGAGCGTCCGGCCAGCAGGCTCAGCCGAAGATTGTCTTTCGGGGTGGCATGGTAGTCCAGTCGAAGGAAGCCGCGCTCGGCGTTGCCGCCGTTGTGGAGATTGTCGAGAGAGGGGCTGTCGAGGAAGCGGTTGCTCTTCACGGCGGAGACAGAAGCGAAGTAACCCAGTTTTTCCCTGGCCCCGCCGAGCTGCAGAATCGCCGAGCCGGTGTCGAACTGTCCGCCGCCGAGCTCGAGCATCCCGAAGGCATCGCCCCCACCGTCAAAGCCTGAATGGGTGGTGATGTTGGCCACGCCCGAAATCTTGCTGCCATAGTCCGGCGGAATGTCCCCCGTGTAGAGCTCAAGGGATTGCACCATGGATGGATCGATCGAAGTGGCGAAAGAACCGGTGAATTGATCGCTGATGGGCATGCCGTCAATCACGTAGGTCATCTGATTGTGGGCCCCGCGCGGATGCACCGCTCCGTTGGCGTTGGCGGCGAAACCGGGCAAGGTGAGCAGGATCCCTTCCAGCCCACGGGCTCCGGCCTGGACGGGCATCTCCTCGATGGCTCTGCGGTTGAGCTCGGTGCGGGTCCCGGTGGCCTCGGTATCGATCAGCGTCATTCGCTCTACCAGAGAGACCTCAATGGCCTCCCGCTGAGTCGCCAGCGAGAGCTGGACCGGGATGAGGACGGGAAGGTTGGAGCGAAGATGGACGGCCTGGGTGTGGGTGGCGAAACCGGAGTAGCGTACTTGCAGCTCGTAGGTTTGGAACGGAATGTTGAGGACCTGGAAGGAGCCATCCGATTCAGTGGCGGTGCGGCGCTCGAATCCGGTCAGGAGGTTGGACAAGCGAATGGTGGCTCCGGACACGGCGGCTCCAAGAGGATCGACCACGGTGCCGCCCAGTTGTGCCGTTGCCTGAGCCCCTGCCGGCCAGGGGACAGCGAAAATCAAAAAGATTCCCAAAAGGATCGAATAGACCATTGCTTAACACTGCCCCGATGCGATCGCGGGGGACGAGGGCTTCCCTGGCTGGAGGGCTGCCCCGGGAGCACGCGTAAAACGCCTGCCTGGGACACTCCGCCGCAACCCCCTGTCCTCCCCGAGCCACCGGGCCAAACCCCTTGCTCAGCCCGCCTGTTGGCGCAAGCTTTTGCAAGCTTAAAATAAAGTTTAGATAGGACTAATTATTGTGTCAACGCTTTTGTTCACAAGATGGGGGAGGATTCCCAACGGCCGCAGGCCGGTGGTCAGGCCTTGACCAGAGAAAGGAGCCAGCCCAGGACCCCGCCCCCGACCACAATCCAGGCCAAGTTGATTTTCCAGCGGAGACCGATGAGGATGGCCGCCAAGGCAATGAGCCAGGCCGGCCAGGCGGTGAGAGTGGCCTGGCCCAGCTTCACGGTGACGGCCGCCATCAGCGCCACGGCGCTGACGTTGACCGCGTCCAGAAAGGCAGCCGTCCAGGGGGACTTCCGAAGGAGGGGGACCCAGGGGTTGACCAGGGCCACGAAGACGAAGGATGGAGCGAAAATACCCGTGGTCGCCACCGCCGCCCCGCCGGCTCCGGCAATCAGATAGCCGATGAAGGTGGCGGTGGAAAGGACGGGTCCGGGTGTGAACTGACCGATGGCAATGGCGTCCAGAAGCTGCCGCTGCGTCAACCAGCCATATTCCTGAACCAGGCCGCCCTGCAGAAAAGCGACCAGCACATAACCGCTTCCATAGAGCACGGCGCCGACTTTCAGGAAGAAGAGGCCCAGTTTCCACAACGTGGCCGAGGCCGCTCCCGCCCCGCCGGCTCCCGCCATGGCCGCCAGCAGGATCTGCGACTTTGCGCCCAGCCATTGGCCCAACCAGGATATTGCAAGGATCGGAAGGATCTTTCCCCGTCGAGAACGAACCACCCGGGGCAATCGCAACCAGAGCATGCCGGCAACGCCGCCGAGCAGCAGCGCCGCCACCTCGTTGACCTGCAGCAGGGAGGCCACCAGGACGCCGGCGCCGATGATCCCCAACGACCAGGTCTTGCAGGCCCTGTTCCCCAGCCGCCAGACGGAAACGGCAATGATCGCCAGCACGGCCGGCTTGATCCCCAGCAGCCAGGGGGCAACCTGAGGAAGCTGTCCGAACCGGACGTAGATCCAGGCCAGGCCGGCGGTCAAGCCGACGGCAGGAAGAATGAAGCAGATTCCCGCAACCGCCAGGCCGCTCCAACCGGCTCTGACGTAGCCGAGATGGATGGCCATCTCGGTTGAGTTGGGACCGGGGATCAGGTTGGTGGCGCCCAGCAGATCCAGGAAGCGTTCCCGTTTCAGCCAGCCTCGGCGAGCCACTACCTCTTCTTCCATCATGGCAATATGGGCTGCCGGCCCCCCGAAGCCCAGGACACCCAGCTTCAGGAAGACCAGCGCCAGTTCCTTGAGGCGGGCCAGGTTGCTTTCGATCGAGGTCATGGCCGAGGAGTCAAAGGTCGGGCTGGAGTGACGAGGATGCTAACACAGATCCAGCTCCCGGCAGCGGGAAGAGGCTTGCGGACAAATGGGAGTTTCCCAAAAGGTGCAGGTCGACTTTCTGAGAAGTCGCCCGGCGCCCACCCCCCACCGCATCAGCCTTCGCCTCAAGGGGGGAGTCGGCAAAACAAGGGCGGAGCCCGCAGTCGAGCCGGAGGGGGGGAACGCGGCGCCCCGTGAGTGACGATCAGAGGCACTACCGGCGGCAAGGTAGCGGGTGTTGGTTGGCCCCCCCACCGCATCAGCCTTCGCCTGCCGGCTCGGCTTCTGCGACTCCCCCTCAAGGGGGGAGTGATACCCGAGGTACGAACCGGGGATGTCGTTCACACGTTAGACCGGGAACATGGTTTACGTCGTGCCAAGGAATCGGGCAAGGAGCATTGTGCAGGCCTCAAGAATCACTCCCCCCTTGAGGGGGAGTCGGCAAGACAAGGGCGGAGCCCGCAGTCGAGCCGGAGGGGGGGAACGCCGCGCCCCGTGAGTGACGATCAGAGGCACTACCTTGGGCGAGGTGGCGGGTATTGGTTGGCCCCCCCACCGCATCAGCCTTCGCCTGCCGGCTTGGCTTCTGCGACTCCCCCTCGAGGGGGGAGTGATACCCGCGGTACGAACCGGGGATGTCGTTTACACGTAAGACCGGGAACATGGTTTACGTCGTGCCAAGGAATCGGGCAAGGAGCCTTGTGCAGGCCTCAAGAATCACTCCCCCCTTGAGGGGGAGTCGGCAAGACAAGGGCGAAGTCCGCAGTCGAGCCGGAGGGGGGCAAACGCGGCGCCCCGTGAGTGACGATCAGAGGCACTACCTTGGGCGAGGTGGCAGGTGTTGGTTGGCCCCCCCACCGCATCAGCCTTCGCCTGCCGGCTCGGCTTCTGCGACTCCCCCTCGAGGGGGGAGTGATACCCGCGGTACGAACCGGGGATGTCGTTTACACATTGGACTGAGAGCATCGTTTACATCCTGCCAAGGAATCGGGCAAGGAGCCTTGTGTAGGCCTCAAGTATCACTCCCCCCTTGAGGGGGAGTCGGCGAGACCAGGGCGAAGCCCGCAGTCGAGCCGGAGGGGGGCGGGGCTCCACCGGTTCCCGGCCGGTCCGCGTCCCAACCGTGGAGGGCGCGCCTTTTTTGTTTTGAGTCCGTCCATCGGACTCGACTATGATGCTGTCGGGCCCGATGGTTCCGTGGGTTCAGGCTATCCAGGACAGAGACCGGAACCGCCGAGGACAGGAGAATGACGCTGGCCAACTGGAAAACTCAAACTTACAACGTGATCCAAAGCCTGCTCTTCAACAACCCCCAGAGGGTCGTCGAGTTTCATGTCGCTCAGAGCGACGGCGGCTGGCGCAACCGCTCAGAACTGCCGGCCCCAGCAAGAAGGCTCTATGAAACCGAGGCACCGGGGGAACGGACTTGCCTGCGGACCACCCAGTTTGTCCACCACATGATGATCCCTCCCGGAGGTCGTCATGTGGCGGAACTCCATATCCATCCCGATGCCGAAGAGATCGTGGTGGTGACCAGAGGGAGTGGCCAGGCTCGCATTGCAGGCCAAAGCTATCCGGTGGAAAGGGAGGACGTGCTTTATGTCCCTCCTGGAGCCGAACACGAAATTCGTAACACCGGTGAGAAGTTTTTAGGTATACTGTTCATTAACGTGCCGACGGGAGAAGGATTGAAGAAACTTCTGTCGGCGCAGAATAAAGCCAAGAGCCCTTGATTTCCTCGCACCGCCGGCTCAATTCCGGACCTGGGCGGTGCATCGCCGCAGTGATGCGGCGATTGACCCGGTCTGGCTGCAATTCGGTTTTCCCACCGAAGACGAGCATGAGTTTTTAGAGAGACCCTCCCGGACAGGATCTTCAGAGCTTCTCCACCAGGCAGCCACTCCTCCGATCAGGATTCATCCTGAGACGATGCAACTTTCCACAGGTGAAAGACATCTGGGTAGGAGGCCCGGCATTGCCCCCTGTTGAATGGCGAAAAGCGCTGGCCCGCCGGCATGATTTGATCGATTGAAGGAGTGTATTAAATGTTTGTGACCTGCCCCAAATGCAATCGGGGACTTACCATCAAGGAATTGGTGACCGATTCACACCAGTGCAACCTGGAAAAGAGCTCAAACCGAGCTTCCATTCAGGCCAAGCGCTTGGCCAGGATCCCCCGCAGTCCGAAATACATCAAGGACAACTTCGATTCCCTGGTTGCGGCTGCCCTGAAGAACTCCTGAAGGTTCCCCTTCCCCAAACCCCGGCGGCCATCGCTTCGCCCGGACCTCAATGTTCGGATGCGGTCTCGAGGGCGACTGCCGGGGCCTCGCCCTCGGGCTCACGCACCGAGTCCACCAGGCTCTTCACTTCCTCGCCCGGCTGCCGGCAGAAGGGCGTCAGCCCGAGTGTCACCATGAAATTGAGGGCCATGCCGATGGCGCCGATGCCCTGGGGGTTGATGCCCTGCTTGAAGACGCCGAAGGTCCAGGGAGCCATTCCCCCGTAGACGCTGGCCACAATGTAAAAGCTGGTGAACGCCAGGCCCACGATCATCCCCGTCACGGCCGGCACCGTCCCCACCCGTTTGTAGAAGATCCCCAGAACGATGGCGGGAAAGAAGGATGCAGCCGCCAGACCGAAGGCAAAGGCGACCACTTGGCTCACGAAGCCGGGCGGGAAGATGCCGAAGAGTCCGGCGACCACAACCGCCACCCCGATAACGCTTCTCCCCACCAGAAGCCGCTGCTTCTCGCTGGCGGAGGGGTTGATCACCCGGGCATAGAGGTCGTGAGCCACGGCCGAGGAGATGACCAGCAGCAGTCCCGAGGCGGTGGAAAGGGCTGCCGCCAATCCTCCGGCGGCTACCAGCGCCACGATCCAGGCGAAAAGCTCCGCCATCTCGGGGGTGGCCAGTACAATGATGTCGCGGTCCGGGCCGGAGAGCTTGGCCTCCCGAAGCAGGGGACGCCAGTCGCGTCCCTCCGAGCCGCCGGAGGCGATCCACTCCTGATGGCTCCGGGTGATCTGAGCCAAGGGCATCGATTCACCCCCCACCACCACCTTGCCGGCCTTGTAGCTGAATATTTCGTTGTCCGCCCTCCCGGAGTAGCGAAGCCTGCGGTCGCCGTCATCCAGCCACAGGATCAGGCCGGTCTTCTCCCAATTTCGGAACCAATCGGGCAATTGGGCGGCCGTCTTCCCCTGAAGCGAGTCGATCATGTAGTAGCGGGCGAAGGCTCCGGTGGCCGGCGCCGTCAGATAGAGCAAGGCGATGAAAAACAGTGCCCAGAAGGCCGATGAGCGGGCCGCCCGGACGGTCTTCACCGTGTAGAAGCGAACGATGACGTGGGGAAGTCCGGCGGTGCCGGCCATCAAGGCCAGGGTCACGAAGAAGACGTTGGCTTTGTCCCAGGGTCCGTCGAAGGCCGTCGTGTAGCTGGAGAAGCCGAGGTCCGCGTGGATCTTGTCCAGCTTGTCCAGCAGGTAACCGCCCTCAAGCAGCTCGGCACCCAGTCCTATCTGCGGCAAGGCGTGGCCGGTCAGGCGGAGGCTGATGGCGATGGCGGGAATGAGGAAGGCCGTGATCAACACCCAATACTGGGCCACCTGGGTCCAGGTGATTCCCTTCATACCTCCAAGGGTGGCGTAGACGAAGACGATGCACATGCCAATGGCGACACCCACGTTGATGTCCACTTCCAGGAACCGGGAGAAGACCACCCCCACCCCCCGCATCTGTCCGGCCACGTAGGTGAAACTGACGAAGAGCGCGGAGATCACCGCAACCAGGCGCGCCGTGTTGGAGGCATAGCGGTCGCCGATGAAATCCGGGACGGTGAAGTGACCGAACTTCCGCAGATAGGGAGCCAGCAGGAGCGCCAGCAGCACGTAGCCGCCTGTCCAGCCCATCAGATACATCCCGCCGGCGTAGCCCATGAAGCTGATCAGCCCGGCCATGGAGATGAAGGAGGCGGCGCTCATCCAGTCGGCCGCGGTGGCCATACCGTTGGCCGCCGCCGGAACACCCCGTCCGGCCACATAGAAGCCCTGGGTGTCCCGCACCCGGCTCATCCAGGCAATGACGAGGTACAGACCAAAGCTCAACCCCACAAACACGAAGGTCCAGGCGCTAACGGTCATTGTTTCTCCTCCCGACCGCTCTGCCTCAGGCCCACTATCTCGGCGTGGTGCTTGGCGTCGAGCCGGTTGAGCAGCAGCGAGTAGATCAGGATCAGGATCACGAAGACGATGATGGACCCCTGCTGAGCAAACCAGAACCCCAGGGGATAGCCCCCCAGGCTGTAGGCGTTGAGAGCATCGGCAAAGAGGACCCCGCAACCCAGGCCGGCAATCGCCCAAACGACCAGGAGCACCATCATGATTTTCAGGTTGGAGCGCCAGTAGCGCTTCAGGGATTCCTGAAGGGCCGGGCTGGGCGGTGGGGGCCGGGTCGGGCCGGGTGCGTCCTCCGGCGGTATCTGGTGAGACATGACTCTCCTCTGATTGAGCGGAAGACTCGACACAAAGGCGCCCATGTTACCAGCATTTGTTGGGTTTCGGAACGCCGCATTGCCCCCCTCCGGCTCGACGGCGGGCTTCGCCCTGGTCTCGCCGACTCCCCCTCAAGGGGGGAGTGATTCTTGAGGCCTGCACAAGGCTCATTGCCCGATTCCGTGGCATGATGTAAACGATGTTCCCGGTCTAACCTGTATACGACGTTCCCGTGTTGTAACACGGGTATCACTCCCCCCTTGAGGGGGAGTCGCAGAAGCCGAGCCGCCAGGCGAAGGCTGATGCGGTGGGGGGCAATTACGCCTTGCGTTGCGGCGGGGTTGACGGCAGTATGGGGGCTCTCACCTATGGCCGTCGGCTGGTGCCTTTCCGGTCGGGACGTCCGGGGAGACTCGAATGCGGCCCGGTGTGCGGCCCGTGTGGGCCGTGCAGACCCAATTTTGTGCGAATCAAAGGAGCCTGAACCGACCATGAAACGCCGAACTTTTCTAAGGACCGTAGGAGCCGCGGCTCCCGGGGCTTTGGCCACACCTTTTGTCTCCGCATCGCTGGCGGGTCCGTCATTATCCAAGGACTCCCAGCCCGCCGGGGAGCCGCGGGTCTTCTTTTTCGATGACGGGCGCCACGCCGCGGACTTGTACTGTTTCGAACCCCCGGTGACCCCGGCCGATCACGCCTTCATCGTCGACCAGCTCGCTGGCAGCGGTGTGGACGCCTTTGTCTATTTCGCCGGCGTTGAAGGGGGCACCATGCTCTACGACAGCAAGGTGGCTCAACTCTGGGGAGCGGAGGTCAAGCAGTGGACCCATTATGTCTGGTACCGGGCGGGACGGATATTGAGGCAGCTCATCAAGGACGGCCATGACCCCCTCGAGGTCCTGGTTGACCGCTGTCACCAGACGGGGATCCTGATGATTGCCAGTACCTGGGTGAGTCTGCAAGGGGGGACCCGGGAAAAAAACGAAGGTCTGGGCCGATGGTCGGCCTTCGCCATGGACAACCCGCAGTTCCATGTCGGAGAAGATCCCGACCCTCGATCCAAGGATATCGACAAGATGCGCTTCAATTTCCTGCACGACCGGGTGCGGGAGGAACGGTTTCCGGTTTTCGAAGAGCTGCTTTCGAAGTATGAAACGGACGGCATCGAGCTGAATCTGACCTCGTCCATGCCCTTTTGCCGCTTCGACCAGGCCGGCGAGCTGGCGCCGGTGATGACCCAATGGATCCGGGAATTGCGAAAGGTGGCCGACAGGGCCCAGCAGGCACAGGGGCGGCGAAAGCGCATTTATGCCCGCATCCCCGCCCACCCGGCGGCCTGGAAGCTGGTAGGCTACGAGGTTGCGACCTGGATTTCGGAAAAACTGGTGGACGGTTTCTTCTGCGAAGGCAGCTATACCGAGGACGAAGGAGTGGTGCAGGACGTGGATTGCGCCTCGGTGGTGAAGCTGACCCGGGGGACCGGGACCCGTGCCTACTTTTCCATGCACAACGCACTGGGCCGCCAGTTTGCCAGATACGCCACGCCCGAGATGATTTGGGCCGGCGCCGCCACCGCCTACGATCAGGGTGTGGACGGCGTTGCCATGGCCGACCATCTATGGACCCCCTCCGGGTGGCCGTGGACGGCCAAGGAATACGACACTCTGCGCCTGTTGCCCCACCCGGAACTGCTGGCCACTGCCGACAAGTACTATATGGTTCGTACCCGCAAGGAACGGGACACCTCCATGGACTGGATGCCCGGCCGGTCGAAGGCCCTGCCCCAAGAGCTCGCCGAGGGGGCATCCACCGAGGTCTCCTTCCCCATGGCGGACGATATCGAGCACTGGCGCAAGCTGGGGCGGGTCCGGTCGGTGGTCTTGAGGGTGCGCTTCGGGGGCATCGTCCCGGACATCGATCGGGTCCGGATCGAGTTCAATGGGAAGGAACTCCCCGATTCCATCCTGAAAAAGATGGACATGACCTATCGCTTGGTCGGCCAGGAATCCAGCTCCCATTCCATCGGACCCTACGGCTACGCCTACGACTATCATCTGGGTCCGAAGTTCACACCCAAGAGAGGGCGCAACACTCTGAAGGTGACCGTCCTGAAGAGGGACCGCGACATCCAGGGGAACCTCTCCCTGGTCAATGTCGATTGCAGAGTGGCCTATCGGCTCCACCGCCACTTCGAACGGCGCCCCATTGAGTATTGAGTGCCGGTGAGTTTTGCGGGCCGGGTCGGCCCTCACCCGGCCAGGGTGTGGTAGACCGGTTGGAGTTTCTGCTGGATTTCTCGGTAGCGGTCAAAGAGCGCGGTGTAGCGTCGGGCTCGCTCCGGATCGGGTGAAACGACCTCCAGTTCCTGGCTGGACCCGGCCAGCGGCTGGGAGACATCCGAGTAGAGGCCGATTCCCACCAGCCCCAGCAGCGCCGCGCCGTAAGCGGAGTCCGTCACCCGCGCAACTTGAAGGGTCTCTCCCAGCACGTCACAGACGATCCGGGTCCACAGCTTGCCCGCCGTACCGCCGCCCACCACCGTGACGGTCCCCCGCTGACCCCCCAGGTCATCCAGCACCCCCAGCGCATCCCGCAGGGAAAAGGCCGTGCCCTCGTAGGCGGCCCGAACGAAGTGCTCGGGACGATGGCTGAAGGTGGCTCCGGTAAAGCTCGCACGCAGCCGGCCGTCCCAGTAGGGACAGCGCTCTCCCGAAAGGTAGGGGTGAAAGAACAGGCCCTCGGCCCCCTGCGGAACGGCTTCCACACTTGGATCCCACTCCTGGAAGGTTCCCGGTCGGTCGGGGCCGACCGTCCGGAACACCCAATGGAGGGCCGAGGTACAGGAGTTGGTGCCCGCCTGAGAGTACCAGAGCGGGGACACCGGGTGAGGGTAGGTGATGAGCCCGGGGTGAGGGTGGGGCTCCTCCAGCACCAGGTGAATCCCGCCCGCCGTGGCCAGCCGCAGCAGGCAGTCGCCGGGTCGAACCACCCCGGCTCCGTAGGTCTCAGCCGCGCTGTCCAGGGTCCCGTTGATCACCGGCACCCCGGCGGGGACTCCCAGTTCTTGGGCGGCAGCGGCCGTCAGCGAGCCGACCCGGGACGTGGAAGGGTGCACCCGGGGAAGCGCCTCGGCCGCCAGCCCCAGGGGTTCCAGCAAAGGCCTGGACCAAGCTCCGGCATGGGCATCGAAGAGCATGGAGGAAAGGGCGGTGGCGGGATCGGTCGTCCACCGGCCCGTGAGCCAGCTCGACAGGTAATCCTTGGAAAGAGCTACCCGCCGGACCTTGGACCACACCTCTGGTTCCTGCCGTCGAACCCACAGGAGCTGGGGCAGGGTCCAGGTGGGAGAGACGCTGTTATGGGACAACCTGAAGATCTCCTCGCCCCGTTGAGACCTCAGCTCCTCCACCTCCTTCAGGGAGCGCTGGTCATACCACAGGATGGCGTTTCTGAGGGGATTGCCGGCGGCGTCCAGCAGCACCGGAATGTGGGCGGCGCTGGACAGGGAAATTCCTCCGACCCGCTCGGGCGGAACCGGGCTTTCCGACAGAAGCTGACGGGTGGCCTCGGTTGCTGCCGGCACCCAGTGTTGGGGATCCTGCTCGGCCCAGCCGGCACGCGGGGTGAGGGTGGGAAAGCCGGCGCTGCGCGCCCCCATGTGCCGGCCGGAAGCGTCGACCGCACACACCTTGCAGGAGGAGGTGCCCAAATCGATCCCGAGAAGGTAGGGAGGGTGGCCGGGCTGGAACTTGTCGGTGCTCATCGGTCCTCGGTCTTTTGGCGGATTATCGGAGGTAGAGAGGCAGGAAGGAGGCTTCCGAACCGGCTCTCGCCGCTTTCAGGCGACCCGCCCGATCCGCGAGCAGGTACGCCCGGACTGGCGGGATCCCGGGTCGTCCGATCCGGATTACCGGTCCGGCTCCGACCCGGCCACCCGGGTCAAGCCGTGCTGCTCGAGGAATTCACTGATGATGGCGTGGGCCCGCAGCGTCTCTTCCGGACTGAAGGGCCCGTGGGGTCCCTTGGGTATGGTCACCAGGCGATTGGGGACCCCCACCTCGTTCAAGGCCCGGTGCAAGCGGACGGCCTGTTGATAGGGCACCAGCGGATCGTTCTCACCGTGAACCGTCAGGATGGGGGGCAGGCCCGGGCGGACGTAGGTCAGCGGAGAGACCCTCTTGGCCAGCGACTCCCTGTCTGACCGGATTCCCAGCCAACGGAGCGCATAGCTCTGCAGGTTGTCGCCCCGGATCAGATCCAGGACATCGGTGATGCCGTACCAGTTGATGATGGCAGCCACCTTGGTCTCTCCCCGGCCGATGCAGCGGTAATCCAGTCCGGCCGCCTCCGTCAGCATGCCGGTGGTCAGGGCCAGGTGCCCCCCTGCCGAATGGCCGGAGACCACGATGCGGTCCGGATCCAGATTGTAGTCATCGGCGTGGTCCA
This sequence comes from Candidatus Versatilivorator sp., assembly GCA_965262635.1. Taxonomy (GTDB): domain Bacteria; phylum Acidobacteriota; class Terriglobia; order Versatilivoradales; family Versatilivoraceae; genus Versatilivorator. The sequence goes on from OZ253547.1 coordinate 374,861, forward strand.
GGACCCAGCGCAGGGCGCAGCGGCAGTCCTCCACCGCAGCCGGGGCCAGGGAAACCCGGCTCAGCCGGTACTCGACGTTCACCACCGCCCACCCCATCTCCAGGTAGGGCAGCAGGCGCAATATGGGCTCGTCCTTGTCGCCGGTGTACCAGCCTCCTCCGTGAAAGTAAACCAGCGTGGGCGCGGGTTCGCTCACCGAGGTCGGTTGGTACAGATCCAGCTCGGCCTGCCAGTTGCTGGCGGTGAGATAGGTGATGCCCGGGTGGACCCGGTAGTTCTTGAAGAGGGTGGCCGCCCAGGCCGCCCTGGGGGAGAGCTGCCCCCAAGCCGGCGACGCCCAGACCGTTACCAAAAGCAACCCCAGAATGCCCGCCCGCAAAAATAAGCGCTGGAACACCTCGCCTCCTTACCTGGTCGACAATTTCGAAAATCTAGACTGGAACCCGGGCCAAGTCAATGCCGTTCAGGCCTGGATCCGGACGCCGCGTCGACCCCGCCAACCCGTCGCTGCCCATGCTGCCGATATTCACTCACGGGGCGTGGCGTTTGCCCCCCACCGGCTCGACTGCGGGCTCTGCCCTGGTCTCGCCGACTCCCCCTTGAGGGGGAGTCGCAGAAGCCGAGCCGCCAGGCGAAGGCTGATGCGGTGGGGGGTGGAAAGCGGGCCGCCGGGCTGACCCGCACCGCCCCTCCCCAACCACGCTAAACACGTCCCGGACGTGAGCCTACAAAAACCGGCTACGCCAGAATGTCCTGGACCACGTTGCCGTAGACGTCTGTCAGGCGCATATCGCGGCCGCTGAAATGGTAGGTGAGCTTGGTGTGGTCCAGACCCAGCAGATGGAGGATGGTGGCATGGAGGTCATGGACATGCACTTTGTTCTCAACAGCGTAGTAGCCATACTCATCGGTGGCCCCATAGACGGTTCCGGGCTTGACCCCGCCCCCGGCCAGCCACATGGTGAAGCCGAAGGGATTGTGGTCCCGGCCCACCTGGGAAAGGTCGCCGCTATCCGGGGTCTGGGCCGTGGGGGTCCTCCCGAATTCGCCCCCCCAGACCACCAGCGTCCGGTCCAGCAACCCGCGAGCCTTGAGATCCTTCAATAAGCCGGCAATCGGCTTGTCGGTAGCCTTGGCATTGATGCGGTGGCGCTCTTCCAGACGAAGATGCTGGTCCCAGCGGTCGATCCGGCGCTGGGGGCTGAGGCATTCGATGAAGCGGACGCCCCGCTCCACCAGGCGGCGGGCCAAAAGGCACTCTCGGCCGAACTCCTCGGTTTCGGGCTCATCCAGCCCGTAGAGCTTCCTGGTCGCTTCCGATTCGTCGTCCAGATCCAGCAGCTCCGGGACCGCCGATTGCATGCGGAAGGCCAGCTCGTAGTTGGCGATGGTGGCCTCCAGTTCGCTGACCGCCCCGAAGCGGCCCACCACACCGGCATTCAGCTTGCGGATGAGCCCCAGCTTGTCGAGCTGCAGCTCGGGGGCGGCCTCGCGAGGCCGGATGTCCGCGACCGGATGCCGCCCCTTGCGGAACAGGGTTCCCTGGTAGGAGGCTGGCAGAAATCCGCTGCCAAACAGATCCAGCCCTCCTGGAGGAATCATTTCGCTTTCCAGCACAATGAAGCCGGGGAGATTGTCCGACTCGCTTCCCAGGCCGTAGGTCACCCAGGACCCCAGGCTGGGCCGGCCCTGAAAACCGGTCCCGGAATGCATGAAGTAGTTGGCGGCGGTGTGCTCAGAGTGGTCGGCCACCATCGACCGAACGAAGGTCATGTCATCCACGCAGGTGGCCAGGTGGGGAAAGAGCTCGCTGACCGCGGCGCCCGAGTGGCCATAGCGCTTGAAGCTGAATGGCGACCCCAGAACCATCCGGCTGATCTGGAAAACGGTGGCGGGGGTCTCCATCCGGATGGGTTGGCCGCTTTCCTTCTGCAGCCTGGGCTTGGGGTCGAAGGTGTCCATCTGCGACGGCCCCCCGTCCATGAAGAGAAAGATCACCGACCTGGCTTTGGCCGGGTGGTGAGTGGCCCTGGGAGCCAGCGGACGGGTCGAGGGGCCGGCTGCCAAGCCCTGCTTCTCGGCCAGGAGGCAGGACAGGGCCAGACCGCCAAAGCCGTTGGCGCACCGCCACAACATTTCCCGGCGGCTGATTGCAGGCGGGGAAGGATTCGTCCAATGCATGTCAGTCCCTCAACGCAGATAGATGAATTCAGCCGAGTTCATCAAGGCGTGCCCCAGGTCGGCCCACACCCGTTGTTCCACGCTCTCCTGGGTTTTCTCTTTGTTTCCCAGAATGCGGTAGCGGTCGGTCGCTGACGCCGCAAACTGCAGCAGGTCCTTCAGCTCCCGCGGCTCCGGGGGCCGGCCGTAGGCTTCCAGTACCATGCGCTCGGTCCGCCGGCCGGGGTCGGTCTCCTCCGCGACCATGCGCCGGGCCCAGGCTCGAACCTCGCCGGCAATGAACTCGTTGTTCAGCATCATGAGCGCCTGGGAAGGGACGGTGGAGACCCCTCTGCGCCCGATGGTCGAAATGGGCGGGGGATAATCGAAAGCCAGAAACAGGGGCGTCAGGAAGTTGCGGCGGACCTGCACGTAAAGGCTTCGCCGGCCGTTCCCGTCCAGCGGCCCCGACTTGGGCTTGCCCCGGCCGTCCTGATAGGGGCTGATGTGGGGCGGCACGCTGGGACCGAACAGTTGTCGATCGAGGTTGCCGCTCACGGCCAGGATGGAATCGCGGACCGCCTCGGCTTCCAGCCTGCGCACGGAGACGTGATGGAGCAGCCGGTTGGCGGGATCGAGCCGCAAGGCCAGGGCGTCACTCCGGCCTGACATCCGGTAGGTGCTGCTCAGCAGAATCAGGCGCTGGATGGCCTTGACCGACCACCCTTCCTTCATGAAGCGATGGGCCAGAAAATCCAGCAGCTCGGGATGGCTGGGCCGGTCGCCCGTCTTGCCGAAGTTGTCCACCGAGCGCACCAGACCTTCGCCGAAGTGGTGCTTCCAGATACGATTGACCATCACCCGGGCCGTCAGAGGATTCCGGGGGTTGACCAGCCGGTCCGCCAACTGCAACCGGCCGCTCCCCTCCAGGATAGGGGGCTGATCCTTCCCGGCCAGGATCTGCAGGAAGCGGCGGGGAACCTCCCGGCCCAGGTTCTTGTGATCCCCTCTCAGGTGAACCCGCACGTTCCGCGGATCCCTGTCCTGGCTGCACATGGCGAATCGGGAGGGCGGAACCCGGTCGTCCAGAGCCTGGCGTTGCCCCTGCATCCGCGCCACCGATTTCCGCTCTTCCGGCCACAGGAGAGCGCCCAGATCTTCCAGGCGGCCGGTCGGACTGAGGGAGGCCAGCAGCCAACGGCGGCCCGGAGTCAGCGAATCCCCGGCGCTCAGGGCCTCCAGGAAAAGCTCCCGGTAGGTTCGAGCCAGGGACTGCAGTGACGAGGGGTTCCCCGAGACGATCCTTTGCAGCAGTTCCCGGTGGGGGGCGTCCAGGTGAAGGGGAGGCTCCCTGGAGTTGGAAAAGACGATCTTGTCCACGGCGATATGCCCGCCGGGGCTGCGGTCCAGAATCTCGAAATGGCAGATTCGACCCACCTGAATGGTCATCCGGGAGGTTTTCCACTGCAGTCGGCTGCCCTGCGGAATGAAGTTCGAGCTTCTGACCCCGTCCGCAATCAGGCTCAGGCTCAAGGGAGGGAACGGTTGGCTGCCGGCCGGCTCCTCCGGTTGGCTGCCGGCCAACCTGACATGCAGGTAGATGCCATGCTGCCGGTAGTCCCGGGGAAGCTCGGGCACGGTAAACTTGCGAGAGGTCAGGCTACCCATGAATCGGTTGGACCCGGCGCCAAGGGAGTTGGCCAGGGGCTGGCCCTGGGAGTTGCGGAGGGCCTGATTGGAAGGAATCCACCGCTTCGGACCGGTCCCGAAGGCCTGTCCCTGCACGGTCCACCCCTCGAAGTCCGCTTTGCGGAAATCCTCGAAGAGCACGTCCACCCGCGCCGGACCGGCGGCCTCCTCTTTCCCCTCGGGTTCGCCTCTCCCCTCCGCTTCGTCCCTCCTGCCCAATTGGCCGCGGACGGCCTCCACCCCTTCGGCAAAGGAGCGAAAACGCCGGCTGGCCAGGCCATCGATCAGGGTGGCCAGGGGGTAAAACAGATCATCCGGGTCTCCACAGGCCTGCCGGAGGGTTTCCACCCAGGCTTGCACCAGGTCGGCATTCAACAGCCGCCGTCCGGCCAGCTCGGCCACCTCGGAGGGCTCCGCCGAGGCCCGGGGGGAAGCCAGCTCGGCGGCCGCCAGCAGGTAGGGCTCCATCTGCCGGGCCATGCTCCACCGGGCCGGTTGCAAGAAAGTTTCGATGCTGGAGGTGCGATCCGAGATCTGCCGGTGGAGCGTGTCGATCTCCTGCCGCCGGGAGGGCGAATCGATGATTGCCTGGGCAAAATCGGTGCTGTGCAGAACCCCGGCCAGCCCGTAGTAGTCGGTGGTGGGAATGGGGTCGAACTTGTGGTCATGGCAGCGGGCGCAGGCCACTGTCAAACCCAGGAAGGCCTTGGACAGAACGTCGATCTGGTTGTCGACCTCGTCGGCCCGGGCCTTGACGGAGTCAATGGCGCCGTTGAGGCGTTCGCCCAGCCAGAAAAAACTGGTGCCGACCGGAGACTCCCAGTGGATCCCGCCCGGTCCCAAACGCTTTTCCGACAGCAGGTCGCCGGCAACGTGCTCGCGAACGAAGCGGTCATAGGGAACGTCCTGGTTGAAGGCCCGAATGACGGCGTCCCGGTAGCGCCACACGTCGGGCTTGGTGTTGTCGAACTCGTGACCGTTAGTTTCGGCAAAGCTGACCAGATCCAGCCAATGGCGTCCCCAGCGCTCGCCGTAATGGGGAGAGGCGAGCAACCGGTCAACGACCTTCCGGTAGCTCTCAGGGGAATCATCGGCCGCGAACCGTTCGACGTCGCTGGCCGGCGGCGGCAGGCCGGTCAGACCGAAGGTGACCCGGCGGATCCAGCTCCGCTTGTCGGCGGGCGGGGCCGGCTTCAGTCCCTTGGCCTCCAGCCTGGAGAGCACGAAGGTGTCGATGGGGGAGGCAACCCAGCGGCTGTCTGTGACCGCCGGCAGCGGGAGGTTCTGGATGGGCCGGAAAGACCAGAACTGACGCGCCGCTTCCCAGTCGATGCCCCCGCCGGGGTCGGTGGAGGCCGCCCCGGACGCGGGGAAGGGAGCTCCCGACTTCACCCATCGGACCAGGTCCCCGATCTCCCGATCGCTCAGCCGGCCCGTGGGCGGCATCTTGAGCTCGGGGTCCTCAAAAGAGATGGCCCGGATCAGCAGGCTCTCCTCCGGCCTGCGGGGTGCAACGGCCGGGCCTCGACTGCCCCCCGCCAGCATGGCCTCGGCCGAATCCAGCCTCAACCCGCCCATGGGATTCGGAGTTTCCCGGCTGTGACAGGAATGGCAGCGTTCGATCAGCAGCGGACGAATCCGCTTCTCGAAGAATTCGGCTTCGCCGGGATCTGACGCGCCCAACCCGACCGGCCCCAGAAGGAGGACCAGACAGGCAGCGATACTGAGCCGATGGAACCACATGCCGACCATTCCCCGTGGGAGGAGGCGCCCGCAAGCCCCCGACTCTCCGGCGCCTCATGCATAGTCTATCCAAGCCCCTGCGGCGGCTCAAGGCCGCTTTTCGACCGGGAGGGGGTGCACGTCGGATTCTTGAGAAGTAGCCCCCCAGCCGCCCCACCGCGCAGCCGGGCGTCATCGCCTGGGAGCGCGGGCGTCCCGCCCGCATCCTGTCCCTGCAAACGTTCCGCCGGCCAATCCCTGGCCGACCGCACCCAGCCCGCTTGAACGGGGTTCTCCGCCAGGGTGCGCCCGACCGGAGATGCGTCTGGCCGCCAACCTGGCCATCGAGGCTGCAGGCAGCCACCCTGCCGGCGGCAACCCCATCAGCCAGGCGGAGGGGGAGCCATGGCGCCGTTCCCAGTCGATCGAAGTGGGAGAGATCGCCAAGGCTGCGCCAAGCCTTGTGCGGGCGGGACGCCCGCGCTCCCAGGAAGTCGTCATCCCTTGAGCCTTTTGCAAAATTCGTCGTGCAGCGCTGGGGACATTGTTGAATTACTGGAATAACTTGTAAAGAGCGCGTAGGTGACGTTATTGAATAAAAGCAATTCAGGAGCGACTGATCGTAGTTATTCCAGTAATTCAACAACGTCCCCTACTCTCCACCTCCCCTATCTGCGGAATTTTGCAAAAGGCTCCCATTACATCCCTTTTTTGACGTGCACGCCGCGCCAGGAGGGGGCGGCTTGACTCGCGGGACGGTGGTTCCTAGAATCCCGGTGCTGACGGCCTTGACCGAAACCGGAAAGGAGTTGGGCTCGTGGGATTCATGCACCCCTTGGATTGGACCATCTTTGGCAGCTACCTGGTGGCAGTGCTGGCTCTGGGCCTGTGGTTCTCCCGCGAGCAGCACTCCAACGAGGACTTTTTCCTGGGGGGGCGAAAAATGTCCTGGCTGCCGGTGGGCCTCTCCATGTTCGCCTCCATCTTCAGCTCCAACTCCTTTGTGGGCCTTCCCACCCAGGCGGCCTTCGGGAACTACCATATCTACTTCGCCATCATCACCATCCCGTTGCTGGTGGTGCCGGTGGTCGGCTGGGTCTTCGTGCCGCTCTTCCACCGCCTGGGTGTGACCAGCGCCTATGAATACCTGGAGCTGCGCTTCAACCGGCCCATCCGGCTGATCGGGAGCTCTCTGTTCATCATCTACACCTTTGCCTGGATGGGGAACCTGCTCTACGCCGTCAGCCACGTCATCGAACCGGTGTTGGGTCTGGGTACGGACAACCTTGCCACCACGGCCTGGCTGCTGGTGGGCATCGGCGCCTTTGCCACCCTGTACACGGCCTTGGGAGGGTTCAAGGCCGTGATCTGGACCGATATTTTTCAGGCCATCGCCCTGGGAGGCGGCATGCTGGCCATCCTGTGGCTGGCGCTGGGCCGGATCGAGGGAGGCTGGGCCGGAATGATCGAGGTCGGTCAGGCCCACGGCAAGTTCGAGATGTTTGACCTTCGCTTCGACATGTCGCCCGGCGTGGACAACGTCTATTCCTCCCTCGCCATCGGCCTGTTTGCCTTTTTCCCCTGGTACGCGGTCACCCTGACGGCGGTGCAGCGGTACGTGTCCATGCCGACGCCGCGAGCGGCCCAGCGCTCCCTGATGGTCAACGGGGTGATGTCGGGGGCCGTGTGCCTGATTTTTTTCCTGGTGGGCTCCACCCTGTTTGCCTTCTACCACCAGGACCTCCCGGGGGCCGCGGCAGCCGCTGCAGGGTTTCCCTCGCTCCATCAGAACCAGATTCTGCCCAATTTCGTGCTGACCGAGATCGTCCAGATGGGCCTGTTGGGGCTGTTGATGTCGGGGCTGTTCGCGGCTGCCATGAGCAGCATCGACAGCGGCATCAACGCCCTGACCGCTACCGTGGTCTGTGACTGGATGTCCAACCGCCAACTCAAGGTGGGGTTCAGCCGGATGCTCTGCGCTCTCTTCGGCGCCGGCGGCATTGTGGCGGCGGTGTTGATCCTCTACCTGCAGTCCGAGGTCTACCAGCTGATTATCAGCCTGTCGGGAACCTTTCTGGGCCTGCTGCTGGGTATCTTCCTGCTGGGGATGCTGTCCAAAAGGTCCAATCCGGGCGGCGTGCTAATTGGGCTGGCCGCGGGCTCCCTGACCCTGGCCCTGGCCTGGACGCATGTGGGCGGCCAATGGTACGGCGCCTTCACCTGCCTGCCCACGGTGGCGGTGGGCTGGCTGGCCAGCCGCTATTTCGAGGCCCCACCCCCGTCCAAGTTGCAGGGGCTGGTGCTGGGCCAGCTCCTGCAGAGGGAAGACCCTCTGGGATAATCGTCGGGCTCGCGCCCCGGGGCTACATGCTGATGGGGTTTCGCTGCTGTCGGGACATTCCCGAACCGTCGGGAACGGGACTGGCTTGCCATTTCCCAACCGGCTCCAACCGTCCCCTTTCCTGTTGGCCCCCCTCCATCCCCGTTGCTACTGAAACTGGAAAGCGTAGAGCCGGGCCCGCACCAGATAAAACTGCAGGCGCACCGTCTTCCCCTTCAGCGCCTGCAACCCGGCTTGACCCTGCCAGGTCACCGTGTGGCGCACCCGGTCTCCCGAAAAGGGGTCGCAATCCTGCCGGCTGAAACCCGGTATCGGCCGGGAAGCCCCGTCCAGGATTTCCACGGTCAACGGGCCCTCGGGAGCGCTGGCGTTGATCTGCAGCTTTTCCCCCCACATCCGAAAGGACTTGGTCGTCAGGCTCCCTTGCTCCTCCGGCACGGTCGGCTCCACGGCCACAAAACCGTCCAATCGAAGCTTGGCCAACCCCACTCCACCTTTCAACTGCCGGGCCCCGGGCGGCAGGTGATGTCGGTGGTCGTGGCCGTGTCCAGCATAGTAGAGGTAGATTTCATCGCCCACTACCACGGGAGACTGGGCCATGTAGACCATTCCCCAGTCAAAATCTCCCGGCTGCTCGGAAACGGGCAGGAAGACCCGCCCTTTCCATCGCTCCCAGCGGCGTCCGTCGCGGCTGTAGGTCAACTGAATGCTTCCCCGGTCGAAGGGCTGGTCCTCCCGGCTACCGTGGGCAAACACGGTGGTGAAACCCAGACGTATCCCCTCGTAGAGCATCACTTCCATGTTGTAGAATTGACGATATCTCCCATCCGCCTCTTCAGGCCGGAGAAGGGGGCGGGGCGGCGTCCAGTTGACGAAATCGCGGCTCTCCGACTGAGCCGGAGTTTTATGCCTGGACTTTCCTGAGCGAGTCCGCTGCCGCAGGATGGCCACGTACCGGCTCAACTCCGGATCCCAATAAGCCACCATGTGGCTGTCGGCAAAGAATCCGTCCGGGAATTTGCTGATCACGGGCGCCCCAGCCTTGTAACGTTTCCAATGCACGCCATCTTCAGAGAAGGCAGCACAGACTTTATAGGAATCGCTGCACATGAAGAGCATCTTGTAACGCTTGGCCGGGTCTTCTTCCTGGAGGTCCTTGAACACACCGCAGCACAATCCGTTGTGGTCCATCACCAGGTTGTTGCGGCGGGTGCCGCGGTAGTGGAACAGCTCCAACTCGGGCTTTTCCCAGGTGATGCCGTCCCGACTGGTGGCGTAGGCCAGAACCGAGTCCTCATCCCTCCGGTTGCGCTCCCACAGGCCATACCACATCTTGAAAAGGCCAGCTTCCCGATCGAAGATGACGCTGGGGAAATAGATGTCCATGTCGGATTCCCAGAGCGGCTCACCTTTGGGCACCCCTGCCAGCACCGGATTGCGAGGATGTTTGATGGGTTGCTGAAGCCTCCTCGAAATTCCCTGAGACGATTCGATGAGATGATCGTCTATGAAGAATTGCTTGCGGCTTCCTACTTCGAGGACTGAGCTTTGACAGCCGCTGAGAGGCCAGAGAAGCAGCACCAGCAAAGCTGCCGGCAGCCGCCGGGACGCCGGTCGGTGCTTCATGAAGAACCTCCAGGGGCCATGACGGAGTGGCGAAGACGTCGAGCCTCGGCCACTACCTGAAGCAGGAGCAAGGCGCGAGCGGTGGATGGCCAAGTATTGCCGTTACGCTTCTACTCGAATATCTCGCCAACTCCGGGCTTCCACGAACTGTGAAAGATGGCCGATGTTGTCTGTGACGACAGTAGCTGCGACTCCTCGAGCCTGGGCTGCAAGAATCACATTGCAATCCAGTTCTTTGGGATCAGCAGTTGGGCGTCCTCGTTGTCTTGCCTCGGCCCATAGCTGGGCAGCAAGGAGCATAACGGCAGTGGTGAGAGGCAGGTAGGTCAAGGCCTCTTTGAGCTGGTCGAGGCGATGGATGCCCACCGTGCGCTGGGCTCTGAGTTGTCAACAGATGGTCGAACCATTGGGCGAACGTGGGATTCCCCCGTGGATGGGAAGCCTGTCCTAAGACTCCAGCATCAAACAAGAGTAGGTCAGTCACGAAATAGCTTTCTATGACCCGAGCGGTTGGTCTCTAAACCTTGCTTGAGGCGGGGCCATGTCTCTTCGTCATACCCTAATTCGTCGGCCAACCAATCACGCAAGAGTTGCCGTGCGTCGGCATTGCGCTGACGCTGGGTCTTGCCGTTCGTATGGGCTGACGGTCTCTCCACGGTTTCAGTTTGCGGGTTCGTGGCCATGGCCTCTTCCTTCGTAAGGGCAGTTGATGGTTTTGTCGCTTCCTACAGTGTACTGCCAGTGTACTGCGCCACAATGTTTTGTACAGAGACCCAACCATTGTTTGTCCGGCTCCAGGTGCGGCCAGTGTATGTCTACAACGCCGACCGGGTCCGAGCCCACCTGTTCCTGTGCATGCTCGCCTATTACGTCGAATGGCACCTGCGGCGGCGACTGGCTCCGCTGTTGTTCGAGGAGGACGACCGCCAGCAGGCGCGGGCCAAACGAACCTCGCCGGTCCAACCGGCCCGGATCTCGGACCGCGCCAAAGCCAAGGCCGACACCAAGACCACTGCCGAAGGGTTCCCCGTCCACAGCCTGAAGACCCTGCTGGCGGACCTCGCCACCCTGACCCTCAACCAGGTGACCTTGCCCACCAACCCCGACCAGGGGTTCCCCATGATCGCCCAGCCGACCCCCCTCCAACGCAAGGCCTTTGAACTGCTGCAGGTCGATCCGGCTAAAATTGTTCCCAGTACGATGCCAGTTTAAATCCGTCTAAATCACGGGTATCATTGCGGTATTGTTGATTTTGAGAAGTGAAGTTCCGCTTAAAGTGAAGCCTGTAAGCAACGCCTCAGACACGTGCGAAGGTCATTGCCCTCGATGCGGACCTGATCGCATCGCAGATATCGTTGCATCGGAATGGCGTAAGGAACAATGGGACGAAGACGGATATGGGAAAAAGAAGTCCAAAGGCAATTCCGAGGGCTGATTTACGGGTGGCACGAAGAGTTAGACCGAAGTTCCTGACCCACCGACAAGATAACTCCTTTATCTTCAATCATCACTCGGGAATCTTAGGTTGTGTTGCCTGGGAACATCCTGATGAGCTCGAAGGCTCGTTGCTGTAGCGGGGTCGGCTCGGTCAATCGCTGGACGCAAGGCGCGTCCGGTTCCGAGGGCAATCGGCATCGGTGGCGGGCCCGGGTCCCCAGGTGCGCCATCAGCGTCTCCAGGCTCTGCAGCGGTAACCCGTCCTCGGTGAGGCGTTTCCTCTTCTTCCGTTTGGCTGAGTCTGACGGTTGGGCCGCCAGCACCGGGTCTCGCCGGGCTCGTTCCGCTTCCAGTTCCTCGTCATCGAACAGCAACGGGGCCAGGGCTTGCCGCAGATGCCAATGGACGTAATAGGCCAGCAGGCACAGGAACAGATGAGCCCGGACCCGACTCTCCACCCGATGACGAATGGGACGGATGTGCAGGTCGACGGTCTTCAGGGAGCGGAAGGCCCGCTCGACCCGCGTCAGGTCCTTGTAGCGGCGCACCACTGCGGCTGTTGGCAGGCAATCGGCCGGTTCGCTGGTCCGCAGCATGTAGAACCCGTCCAGTTGCGCCTCCCGGATGATGGCTTCCGTGCGCCGCTCATAGTGGAAGGACCCGTCTGCGATCTGGGTCCGGAAGTGTTTGGCCACCTGGAAGCGGTTCTTGACGCGGCCGAGTTTCTCGGCGATCTCCGTAGCTGATAAGGGCGTGCGGGTCCGTCTGGCCACCTGCCGGGCGATCCGGGCCAGCGCTTCTTCGGTGGCCGTCAGCAAAGCCTCCCGCTTCTGCCGCCGATGCTCGGCCAGCAGCGGGTTGTGGCAGACGATGAGCCGCTCGCCGGGGTAGTCCGGGCTGCGGACTTCGGCCAGATGGCGCTCATCGAACAGGGAGAGCTGAACCGCCTCGCTCTCCACCAGACGGCGAATCTGGTGGTGGCGCAGGGCCGAGACCCAGCCCAGTCCCGGATGACGCTTCAGATGGTTGATCTGCGTCTCGGTCAGCAGGCCGCGGTCCCCCACCAGCACCACCCGCTGCAGACCGAACCGACCCCGTACCTTCTCCACCTGATCGGGCACCGTGGTCGGATCCCCCGTGTTGCCGGCATAGGCCTGCACCGCCAAGGGACGCCCCATCGCGTCGGCCAGCACACCGTAGACCACTATGGGCCGGTCCCGTTTGCCGTCCCGATTGTGGCCGAACTGCATCAGGGGGCAGGTCTGGCCTTCGTAGTAACTGCTGCTGACGTCATAGAGCACCGGGTCGCCTTCAGCCAGGTGCCGCTTGGCCAGCTTGCGCTCAATGCGGTCCTGACGCTCAAGCAACCAGTCCATGGCCTCGTAGAGATCGTCCTCGTCGGTGTCCTCCAGGGAGAGTTCCTCGGCCAAGGTGGTGGTGTGCCACAGACGGGTGGTGGCCAGCTTGGAGGCCGGATAGAGCAGACGCTGGAGGATCATGGCCAAGACCCGGTCCCGTTTGGGAGAGGGTCGGGGGTCGATCAGCGCCGGCAGCTTCAGCTGCCGAATGGCTTCCAGCAGCAGCTCGACGTGGCCATGAGGCAGGGAGCGTTCGATGAGGAAGAGTTGGTCGGGGTGGACCAGGGGTTCGTTTTTGAGCACGCGCCGGAGGCGCTCGATCTTGTCCTTGGGCCAGTGGGTGAGGTTGGCCAGGGTGCGTTTATGGACCTTTTTACCCTCACGGCGGCCTTCGCGCAGGAGGATGGCAGGGGGAGAGTTACGGTTGGGGACGGTTTCGACGTACATGGGACTATGATACCACATATAGATTTCATGTCAAGAGAAATACTAATCCTATACATGGGAACACAATGAAACACACTCCAAACTCCCTATGTAAGAAAACAAATGGCTTAAGCCAATTTTCTAGGAGTAAAATGGGGGGAACTTCGGGTTAGACTGGATGGAAGACCTACAAGCAGATTACCTCCATGACGACGAAGGAGTGATTTTGCAAAAAGTTCGGGGATAGTTTCTACGAAGCCGAGAGTTCAGGAGGCTTGAATGATGCCCTTGACCCTACGCGGCTTGGCGCTGTGCCCGCTCATTTTCGGCGTGGCGGCGGCTCTGGCCGCGGAAAATGATGTCCCTGACAAATTGCGCCGCGATGCCGAACAGGGTGACGCCTCAGCGCAATACAACCTCGGCCTGACGTACGACAACGGCATAGGCGTTCCCCAGGATTTCGCTGAAGCCGTCCAATGGTATCGCCGTGCCGCCAAGCAGGGCCTCGCCGGGGCGCAAGCCAACCTCGGCGTGATGTACGCCAACGGCGAGGGCGTGCCCCAGGATTATGTTGCGGCACACCGGTTCTTAAATCTCGCCGGCGCCAAGGGCAATGAAAAGGTTAATGAAGATGCAGGAAAGGCCCGCAACCGGCTTGCCGCCAAGATGACGGCGGTCCAGGTCGCCGAGGCCCAGCGCCGGGCCCGCGAGTGGAAGGAAAAACCTCGCCATGATGGGCAATAATAGCACCGTGGTGGGACTCCGCGTATCCGAAGCAAGCGGGACCCCTGTTTGCCCCAGAGACCGGATTCAAGGTGCTAGATGTCCAAAAGCTCTCCAGAGGCAAGACGGAGGTTACTCTGAGGCAGGTCAAGTTGAATACCAGAAGATTGGATGATTGAAACAGCAGAGGATTTAACTCTGGCAGAGCAGAAGATAGTCGAATAGCCCGTTGGATTTTCAGGAAGCCCGATAGCGCTCCATGCCCGAAAACCTACGGGTAAAAATGTAGAACCACGCCCTGACCAATCTGTTCGGCATGCTCTACCGCCTTCGTCAAGTTATACTTCCCAAGCGGAGGACCGTAGTGGAGATCATATCCATAATAAAGGATCTGGCCTTGGCTGGTGCGGCGATGTCTACAGCATGGGTCGCATACCGAGGTATCAATAAGTGGATCTTGGAACTCAGGGGACGAACCAGTTTTAAGGTAGCCCGTGGGCTCATGCTGGCCACCTACAAGCTACGAGATGCCCTTACGTCTTGTAGATCAAGGCTAATCCAAGGTCGAGAATTTCCGGATGATTATCCTTATATTAGGTCGCAAGGCGACACCCCAGCAAGAACTGGATGGATGGACGCATATGGTTAACAATCGCTGGGCGCCCGTATTTGAAGCACTGCAAGATTACGACGCAAGGGTTTTGGAGGCGGAAGCTCTGTGGGGCTCGGAAATCCGCAACAGTACGAAAAAACTGCGTGCCTCAATAACGAAACTGCACCTTGCAATCGATGATTTCCTTGTAACCGGGCGGTGAGCCTCGGTGCTCATCCTACCCACCAGGGCCGATATTCCGACGGCTAACTCTCAGACTTGGTGGGGTGGGCATTGCTGCAGTTCATCAAGGACTTTGCAAATTGGACTGGTAAGGAAACCTGGAGGAAGGAACATGATTCGACCCACTGAAGTCGAACCGCGAGAGGGGTACCGGATATGGCTCCAGTACTCGGACGGCGCTGCCGGGGAAATTGACCTGTCTTGTCTCGCAGGGCGTGGCGTGTTCAAAGCCTGGAACAACCGTGCTTATTTCGAGACGGTGCATATCGCTCCGGCTGGAGGGATCGCCTGGGGAGAAGAGGTCGAACTTTGCCCGGATGCGCTCTACCTGCAGCTCACCGGCAAGTCTGTCGCTGAAGTGATGCCGGGTGCACAGCTTCTGGTTGAAAATGCCTGAACTCTGCCGGTTCTACGGAATCGTCATACGCATGTATTTTGATGATCATGATCCGCCTCACTTCCACGCATTGTATGGCGGAGATGAAGCGCTGGTGGGAATCGATAGCTTGGCCGTGTTGCACGGGCGTCTTCCGCCACGCGCTCAGGGTCTGGTGGTCGAGTGGGCCTCACTTCGCCGAGCGGAACTGCGAGAAGCCTGGGATCTGGCAAAACGCTTAGACTCGCCCGGCAGAATCGCTCCACTGGAGTGATCCGGGGGGGCTACCACTCGCGGCAGGGCGTACCTCACGGCCCTGCAGACTTCACGGATGACGGGTACCGACCCATCCACGGGAGGACCAATGAACAGAGATGAAATCCTGAAGGTGCTCCGAGCGCACAAGGCAACCCTTTCGCAACGATTTGGGGTTACAGATCTCGTCCTCTTTGGCTCCGTGGCTCGCGACCAGGCATCGGAAGACAGCGACATCGACATCCTGGTTCGTTTCGACGGACCGACAACCTCCAAAGGCTACTTCGGCGCCCAGTTCTACCTGGAAGACTTGCTGGGACTTCCCGTCGATCTGGTAACCGATAAGGCGCTGCGGGCGGAACTTCGCCCTTATGTCGAGCGGGAGGCCGTCCATGTCTAGCGCCGGTGGGAGGAAACATTCCAAGGAGACAGCTCCATGCGCAAGATCTATTTCGATGAAGACGTCGACCTGACCCCCCTGAATGACCGCCTCATCGGGGTGATCGGATACGGGAACCAGGGAAGCGCCCAGGCCCGCAACCTGCGGGACAGTGGGCTGGAAGTGATCGTGGGCAACCGCCGGGATGCCTACTATCGGGAAGCCGAGCGGGACGGGTTTCCGGTCTTCTCCATCGCCCGGGCAACCGCCAGGGCCGACCTGGTCCTGGTCGGCCTGCCCGACGAAGTTCAGCAGCAGGTGTACGAACGGCACATGCAAAAGCACATCCGCGGCGGGCAGGTGCTGGATTTCGCCAGCAGTTACGGCTACCGCTTCAAGTGCATCCAGCCTCCCCCGGACGTCGACGTGGTGATGATGTCCCCCCGTGCCATGGGCATCACCGTGCGGGAGCTGTTCGTCCAGGGAAAGGGCGTCCCGGCCTTCGTGGCCGTGGGCCATGACGCCTCCGGCCAGGCCCGCCAAATCGCGCTGGCGCTGGCCAAGGGTGTGGGGTGCACCCGCGCCGGGGTTCTGGAGTGCACCTTCCAGGACGAGGCCGACGTGAACCTCTTTGGCGAGCAGGCCTTGTGGCCGCTCTTCAATCAGGCTCTGCTGCTCTCCTACGAGGTGCTGGTGGAGGCGGGAGTGCCCCCCGAGCTGGTTGCCCTCGAGTTTTACGCCTCCGGAGAGGCCGGCGAGATTTTCCGGAAGATGGCGGTCGAGGGAATGTTCGAGCAGACCCGCCACCACTCACCCACGTCGCAGTACGGAACGCTGTCACGGTACCAAGAGCTCCCCGCCGAAGAGGTCAAGCAGCGCATGAAAGACACCCTCAGGGACATCCGCAACGGGCGTTTCGCCGAAGAGTGGGCCCGGGAGCAGGCAGGCGGCTATCCCAACCTCAAACGGCTGCGGCGCCAGGCCCACCGCCATCCCCTGAATCGGATCGAGAAGAACATCCGGCCCTTGACGCCGCGCTGACCCGCAGATCTCACTGGGGGCTGCACCCTCCAGAAGAAGGGCGGGATGTGCCTGGTGTGGGAGGGGCTGTGCTCGGCAGCTCTTTGAAGAGGCTGCGCGTTCCGGAAGGATGTCACCAATGAAATCGGTATTGGGAATGTCCTATTTGAGAGGTAAAGACAGGGGACTGTGTCACACAAGGGATTTCAGTAGATCGGGACGGTGCTGAAGCGCCTCCGAGTGATCGCGCGCTGCAGCCTGACGGGCCGGCGTTCATCCCCCCACCGCATCAGCCTTCGCCTGGCGGCTCGGCTTCTGTGTGCGAGAGGGCGGAGCCCGCAGTCGAGCCGGTGGGGGGCGAACGCGGCGCCCCGTGAAGGAAGGCCTGTAGGAAAACCGTCAGCGGTAAATCTACTCCAACCGCGGCTACGCCGCTCTCCCCTAAACCTCGACACTGCTGACGGACAGGATTTAAATGAGAGCTGCTGTAAGCCCTTCTGCATCCTGTACCCAGCCAACCGGTGAAAGACGCGGGCTAATGTCAAGGTCCGGCGGCAGAACCTTACGCGCCTTGCTGATGCTGCTGGGCCTGGGCCTGGGCACCTACCTGGTCTATCGGCTCGGCCCCGGACGGCTTCTCTCCTTGCTGCTCCGGATCGGCTGGCACCTGGCCGCTCTGGGAGTCATTCATGCCCTTTACCAAGCCTTGCGCGCCGCGGCGCTCTCCCGCTGCCTGCTCGAATTCCGGGTACCCTATCGGGATGTCCTGTGGATTCGAATCTCCGGCGAAGCCGTGCGGGTCCTGACCTCCACGGGCCCTCTGCTGGCAGAACCCGCCAAGGCCTGGCTGCTCAAGCGGAGAGGGTTGGCCCTCCACCAGGCGTTCGCCTCCACCCTGTCCGAGATCCTCTTCTACAACCTCAGCGCAGTGGCCCTCGCCGCCGGAGGCCTTGCCGGCCTGGCGCTACAGTTCCCCCTGGAGCCTTCCATGCGGGCTTGGGTCTGGGGCGGCGTCCTCCTTCTCAGCGGCATCCTGCTGGTGGCGGTGGTCGTCTTCGCCCGCCGGGCCTATTTCTTTCATTCCGTCCTCAAACGACTCAGCCGGCGGCCATGGCTCTCGAGCCGGGTGACACCCTATCTGGAACGGGTGAGACAGATGGAAGAGGTTCTCTTCAGGGTAGTCTACGACCGGCCGGCCCGGTTCCTGGTGGTTGTCGGGCTGGAAGCGGCGGCCCACCTGCTGTTGATTCTGGAGGTGTACTGGGTGCTGGCGGTGCTGGGGAATCCGCCGCCGCTCCTCTTTCCCCTGTTGATTGAAACCGCCAGCAAGTTCATCAGCCTCATTTTTCTGTTCGTTCCGCTGCAACTGGGTGTGGCCGAAGGGGCCTACGCCTTTGTCCTCACCCTGCTGGGCCTTCCCGCCGTCGTCGGCGTGACCCTCTCCCTGGTCCGCCGCCTGCGCAGCCTGCTGGTGACCGGTATCGGCTTGCTCTGTTGGTGGGCGCTGGGCCAGCGGCAGTCCGACCCCCGCGACCTGTTTGAGACGGGGCGGCAGGAATGATTGCTGCCGCCTGCGCGGCTCGGGGGTGGAGCTATCGGGTTCCATGGGCTTACGCCCACGGCTAAATGCTGCCGCCGCCTACGCGGCTCGACTCGAACCCGGGGCTGACGCCCGGGGGATTATCATTTACAAATCCTGTCCCCCGGCAGTGTTTTGATTTAGAGGAGAGCGGTGAAACCGCGGTTGGAGTGGGTGACCCGGCGAAACGCCGCCTACAAGGCTTCCTTATAGAGCGGCGCAGCCGCGGCAGCACTTAGCCCCGGGTGTGAGCCCGGGGTCGTGTGGATTCTGCGCTGCCGCAGCCGCATAGGCGGCGAATCAGGTGCGTCCTTCCGGAACGCGCGGCCTCTCCAGAATGACGCTAAGACCCTCACTCCCTACGCTCTTCTCAAGAGTGCAACCTGTGGTGAGAAATGCGGATTAGGCAGCGCCGTCCCGGAAGAATTGGAAAGAAATGCAACGCGGGAGAGCGCACACAGCCGAGGATGACGTAAAATCTGGGCGCGAATCAGCGGCCGGCGGAACGTCCGCCGCGGACCGCTACGCATCCCCGCCGTTCGGACTTCCTGGCCAGGAGGGCAATCATCCATGGATTTCGATAACGCCCGGCAACGCTTGTGCGGCTGTTACGTCACCGTCCCCACGCTGTTCCACGACGACGCCGAACTGTCGTTGAACCTGGAAGGGATCCGGCGGCATGTGGGTTTCCTCCTGGCGGGAGGCCTCGAGAGCGGCAACGCCGTCTTCCTGGCGGGGGGCGCCGCGGGGGATTTCTCGACCATGACCTTCGAGGAGCGGGTGGCCGTGGCCGGAACCGTGGTGGAGGTGGTGGCGGGCCGGGCCCCGGTGGCCGTGGGGGCCCAGACCACCAGCACCGCCGAGCTACGCCGCCTGGCTAGGGCAGCCCGGGACCTGGGCGCCGACTACATCCAGGTTTCCTGCCCCTACTACTTTCACCATTCCGAAGAGGACTTCTACGAATACGTGACCGCGGCCGCCGGAGCCAGCGATATCGGCATCATCGTCTACAACACCTTCTGGACCAGCACCGGGGTCTCTCTGGGCCTGGTCGAGAGGCTGGCCGAAATACCCAACGTGGTGGGCCTCAAGTGGGCCACGCCCCACCCCGGCTGGATGACCTTCGAGCAGGTGGTGCAAGGCTTCAGCCGGCGGTTTTCCGTGATCGACAATCAGATGCACTTCGTGGCCAGCCACATGCTGGGGGCCCGGGGCTTCGAGGTCCACGTCTGCAACTACTGGCCGGAGTGGGGAGCCCAATTGATCGAGCAATTGAACCGGAAAGACTACCCGCAGGTTCAGGCCATGTTGACCCGGACGGCCCAGCCCTTCATGAAGCTGTGGTTACAGGTCGAGCAGGAGTACACGGCAGGCGACGGCTATCTGGACAAGCTGTGCATGGAACTGGTGGGCCTGCCTTCCAGCCGCTGCCGGCCGCCCACCCGTGACATTCGAAAGCGCTACCGGGAGGCGGCCGGTCGAATGCTCATCCAGGCCGGAGTGCCCAGGGTCCAGGGAGCCGGCTGAAAGGCGCCGGGCCGGCCGGCCGAAGCGAGAGGCCTTCCGGCAGTGTCGATTGCGGAAACCATTCAAGGACGGAACCTGCTAGGATTCCGCTGAACCGGTTGTCCGAGCCAAAGATCTGCACAAGGAGATTGAACCATGGGGGAATCCTGGACTCGCAGCCACAACGAGGTGCTGGCCACGCTGCAGGACGTGGTGGCCATTGAAAGCGTCAATCCCGGATTGCCCGGCGGCCAGCGGGGCGAATCGGGGATGGTGGAATATATCTCCGAATTTTTCCGCAAGGCCGGCATGGGCTGCGAGACCCGGGAGGTCCTGCCGGGGCGAAGCAACCTGATCGGCACCCTGGAAGGCCGGTATCCGGAAAGGGTGCTGCTGTTCGAGTGTCACCTGGACACCGCCTCGGTGGGAGTCATGACCATTCCCCCCTTTGCACCCCACATACGGGACGGCCTCCTCTATGGACGCGGCTCCTGCGACACCAAGGCCGGCGGCGTGGCCATGATCCACGCCATGAAGCGCCTCAAGGAATCCGGCCAGGTCCCCCCCTGCACCATTCGGTTTGCCGGCGCGGTGGACGAGGAGTATCTCTTTCGCGGCGCCTTGAACCTGGCGGCCACGGTGAAATCGGAGGCGGTGGTGGTGGCGGAGCCGACCGATCTGGCAGTGATTCGAGCCCACAAGGGATTGGCCCGTTTTCGAATCCGGGTAGAGGGAGTGGCGGCACACAGCTCCAAGCCCCATCTGGGGATCAACGCCATCGTCAAGATGGCCCGCCTGATCACCGGCATCGAGAGAGAGAGCCTGCCCAGCCTGCGGCGGAAGGATCACCCCTTGACCGGCGGCCCCACGCTCAATATCGGAGTCATCCACGGGGGCGCCCAAGTGAATTTCGTGCCCCACGAATGCGTGGTTGAGGTGGACCGGCGCACCATTCCGGGGGAGTCCCCCCGGGAGACGCTGGCGGAATTCGAAGAGGCGCTGGAGCGCGCCCGGGCCGCCGATCCCGAGTTGAAGGTGAGCCTGGAGGAGCCCTTCCTGCTGGACAATGCCATGGAGACTCCCGAGGAATCCCCCATCGTGCAAGCAGCCTCTGAGGCCACCCGGGCGGTCCTGGGGAACTCCACCATTGCCGGTGTCCCCTATGGCACCGACGCCAGCAAATTCACCTCGGTGGGGACCCCGGCCATTGTGCTCGGGCCCGGAAGCATCGATCAGGCTCACGGGGCCGTGGAGTGGGTGGAGTGCAGGCAAGTCCTACAGGCCACCGAGATCTATCAGTCCATGATGATGAACTTCAGCTAGCCCGCATTTCTCACCAGGGGGCGTGATCATGGCGCAGGATTTTCCGCTTCAGCGTGTGCTCGTGACCGAAGGACGTAGCCGGAACTACGTTCGAGGGAGCATGTGCGCGCTGAAGGGGAAAAGACAAGCCAGGGCGCGCCCAGCACAGTCTGTACCCTGAAGACTCCAAACAAAGCGCCGCAAGATGTTAATGACAAGCACTCTGCGACCTTATGTTCAGCGTCCTGGTGAGAAATGCGGGCTATATTCCCCGAATCGGCGGCGAGTTTCGCCGCGGGGAGGCCGTCGGCCTCCGGGTGCACCCGGAGTCGCCTCTTCTGCCACACACTCGACCCCCTTCTCATGACCCTGCTGGATTGGCTCATCGTGGTTGGCGCCAACGGCGCCATCGTCGGCTACGGGTTGCTGCTCTCGCGGGGCACCCGGCGCTCCTCCGACTGGCTCCTGGCCGCCAAGAGCCTCCCCTGGTGGATGGTGGGGCTGTCCATGTTCGCCACCGCCGTGGACAGCGGGGATTACGTGGCCGTGGTCGGCGGGGCCTATACCTTCGGGCTCTCCAACCTGACGACCTGGTGGCTGGGACTGCCCATCGGTTGGTTGGTGGCGGCCTACTTCGTCTTCCTACCGCTTTACCGCGGGGGCATGTTCACCAATGCCGAGTACCTGGAATACCGCTTCGGTCCGTCCGCCCGCCTGTTGAGCGCCTTCATTCAGATTCAGTCCCGCACCAACGTTCTGGGCAACATCGCCTTTTCGCTCTACCTCACCTTCTCGATCCTGACCCAGTGGGGAAGCTCCGCCTGGTGGCTGGTGGGAGCCATCTCCCTGGCAGCGGCCCTCTACACGGCGACCGGCGGACTGAGGTCGGTCGCCGCCACCGATGCGCTGCAGTCCATCGTGATGCTGATGGCATCGGCCATCCTGTGGTGGGTGCTGTGGAGCGCGGTCGGGGGGTGGCCGGGCCTGGAAAGCCGCTTCCAGCAGATCGATCCCCAACTGGCGGACACCATGCTGCACATCGGCCGGGACGAACCGGGGGTGCCGGCGCCCTTGATCATCTTCGGCTGGGTCATCGTCCTGACGGCCTATTGCATCGTGAACCACTCCCAGTCCATGCGTCTGCTGGCGGCTCGCTCGGAGTGGGACCTCAAGACCGCCGCCCTGACCGCCAGCGTAGTGACCGTCGGGGTGATGTGGTTCAACATCACCCTGGGGATTCTCGGAAGAGCGGTCATGCCGGAGCTTTCGGCGCCCGATGAGATCTACCCCCGCCTGGTGCAGGAGTACCTGACCCCCGGCCTGGTGGGCCTGGTGGTGGCGGGCGTGCTGGCGGGAGGAATTTCTACCTACGACTCGATCGGATCCTCGCTGGCGGCGGTCTTCACCCGGGACGTCTATGCCCGCTTTCTGGTGAAGGGACGAGACGACGCCCACTACCTCAGGGTCTCCCGTTGGGCCACGCCCCTGATCATCGCCGCCTCCTTCCTCTACATTCCCTTTCTGCAGGAAGGCATGGTTCGCTTCTATCTGCGCATCACCAGCGTGGCCGTGATGCCCCTGTTCACCATGTATCTCATGGGAACCCTGACTCCGGTCCATCGCCGCGCCGGCGTGGCGGGGCTGCTGGCCGGAATCGGCTACGGCCTCAGCTCCCTGCTGGGAGAGGCGCTGGACTGGCCTCTGCCCCTGTGGTGGACCAATACCTGGTGGGCCTATCTCTGGAGCCCGCTGGTCACCGCCGGGACCATGCTGGGGCTCAGTTGGCGATGGGGGTGGATGTCGGACCGGCAGCTGAAGGGGCTCACCTTCCGGTTTGGCGATCGGGATCCGTCCGATCCCCAGCGCTGGACCCCGGAGCCTCTGGCTGCAACCCGGGGGAGTTGGTTGGAGCAAACCCGCCAGGAGCTGTCCTCGGCGCCGAAGTATCCCTTCGACGTCCCTCCCGGGGGATTGCCCTGGTATGGTCAACCCTCGACCTGGAACGGGCTGTTTCTGGCGCTGATTGGCTACCTGGCCCTGGTCGTGCTCTGGTGATGCCGGCCGGCATCCGGAGATCTGGAAGTGCTGTTCGCAAAAACGGGCCCGGAACCTGAAGATTGCCGGGCCCAAGGGGAGGAAGTCAGGCAGGAGGTGCAGTCTCACCGGTTCGCTTTGGCTTCGCAGACCACGTGAGACTTGAGCCGGTCGAAAGTCTTGTCACCGATGCCTTTCACCCGCTTCAACTCCTGAATCGACTTGAAGGGTCGGGCCTCGATGATCCGCTTGGCCATTTGCGGTCCGATCCCGGGCAGCGAAGACAGTTGCTTTTCGGTGGCGCTGTTGATGTCGATGGCCTTGGAAGGCAGTTTCCCGGCCCCATCCTTCTGAGGCTTGTTGGCTTGACTCTTGCCCGGCTCCGCCTGAGCCAGGCCGGCGATGCCCGCCAGCGATAGCAGCAAGGGCAGACAGACGATCGACAAAGTGAACTTTCTCATGCAGATCCCCCTTTTGTTGTGGCTGGCAGGGAAGAATCGGCCCGCGGCCGCACTCGGGCGCAAACCTGGCGGCCGGCCCTGAAGTGCAGGCCGCAAACGCAACTCTCGCTGCCAGGTACGGAAGGTGTTTGGATTTTGAGGGAGAGGCGCTAGGCTATATCCGGCCTGTGGGGATGTCAACAAAAAAGGCCGCGGCTGCCGGGGCTGAGCCCTCCGTGGGCGGGTGCGTGGCGGCGCGGGTTCCGCCCCCCACCGCATCAGCCTTCGCCTAACCCGCATTTCTCACCAGGACGCTGAGCAAAATGTCGAAAAGTGCTTGTCTTTAACATCTTGGGGCGCTTAGTTTGGAGTCTTCGGGGAACAGACCGCGCTGGGCGCGCCCTGGCTTGTCCTTTTCCCCTCAACGCACACATGCTCGCTCGAACGTAGTCCCCGCTACGCCCTTCGCTCGCGAGCACGCCCTGAGGGAAAAATTCCTGCGCCATGATCGCAACCCCTGATGAGAAATGCGGGCTAACGGCTCGGCTTCTGCGACTCCCCCTCAAGGGGGGAGTGATACCCGAGTTTTTTTGGGGCGGTCTGGCGGATTGGCGGTGCGATCACCTGTTGAGCGCCTCGGCAGGCCGGAGGGCCCGACCGCTCCCCCCTTCTTGTTTTCCGTCCCGATTGACCGGTTGAGTTAACCCCATGGCATCTATCGACTGGATCGTAGTCTCAGCCTATCTGGTGGTCGTCGCCTGGCTGGGAACCCGCCTGGCCCGCCGGCAGACCAGCACCGAGGCCTACTTTATCGGCGGGAGGGCCATCCCCTGGTGGGCCGTCGGCTGCTCCTTCTTTGGGACCTCCATCAGCACCGCAACCTTCATCGCTCTGCCGGGACAGGCCTACGGCGGAGACTGGCGGCCCCATCTCGCCAACATGATGTTCCCCCTGTCCGCCGTCTTCATCGCCCTGGTGGTGATCCCCTTTTACCGGCAGCGAGTCCGGATGAGCGCCTATGAGTTCCTGGAGGAGCGCTTCGGCTACGGCGCCCGCTGCTACACCTCCTGCTTCTATTTGATCAGCCGTCTGTTCCGCTCCGGACTGGTCCTGTTCCTGATGGCCAAGGCCATCAGCGCCATGACCGGATGGAGCCCCGTCACCATCGTCCTGGTCAGCGGCGTCATCGCCCTGCTCTACACCATTCTGGGGGGGCTGGAGGCTGTGATCTGGACCGATGTGATCCAGTCGGTGACGCTGTTCGGCGGGGGACTCTTCTGTGTGGCGATATTGTGGTTTGGAGAGGACGGAAGCACCCAGCTCCTGAGCGTCGCCCAGGCGTCGGACAAGTTCAGGATGGTGGACTGGTCGCTGGACCTGAGCGAAATGACCGTGCTGGTCACAATCGCCTACGGCGCCTTCGGCTTCCTCAGCAACTACACCGTCCAGCAGGACGCCGCCCAGCGGTATCTGGCCTCGCCTTCGACTCGCGACGCCCAGAAAGCCATCTGGTTCGGAGCCATTGGTTGCGTGGTGACCTGGAACCTCTTCATGCTGATCGGCAGTCTGCTCTTTTCCTACTACAGCCTGCACCCCGCCGAGCTGCCCACCCACATTGCGGCCAGTGAAACCGAAGTGTTTCCCTACTTTGTGGTCACCCGGATTCCGGCGGGCATGACCGGGGTGATCCTGGCCGGGATGTGCGCCGCGGCCATGTCCAGCCTGGACACCATGATCAACAGCATGGCCATGGTCACGGTCCGGGACTTTTACCTCCACTTCAGACCCGAGGCCAGCGACCGCTCTCAGTTGATCCTGGGCAGGGCCGCCTCGGCGGTTTGGGGAGTGCTCGGTCTGGGCGTGGGACTGGTGCTGCTGCTGGGTGTGGAGCAAGCGCTGCAGTTCAGCTTTACCATCTTCTCGATTCTGGGCGGAGGGTTGTTCGGAATGTTCCTGCTGGCCTTCTTCGTGAAACGGGCCCACGCCCTGGGGGTGTACCTGGGCCTGGCCTGCGGGGTGTTGATCTCGGCCTGGACCCTGATCGACCAGGCCCTGGCAGTGGTGGGCACGGAGCTGGGACTGGAGTGGGCGGCCCAACTCGCCGAGACGCTGCACTACCCCTTCCATCCCTGGCTGACCCTCTTCCTGGCCAATCTCGTCTGCTTCGCCGTCGGTTGGGCCGCCAGTCTCATCCTCCCGGATATACGCAAGTCAAGGAATTCCGAGTGAGTGGCCCCAAGGTCAACAAAATGGGGAGAACACCCGCTCAGGCTTTCCCGGATGGGCTGTGCAAAGACTCCAAACTGGAGACCCAGAAGTCTGCGTAAATGACCTCCGCTGGCAGGGGAACTGTCAGGTAATTACTGTCACCGTGCAGTCAGCGGAAGTTTTCTACTGTGTCCCATACGAGGCGCATCTTCGTGGCAATTTCGTCGGCAAATCCTCTTCTTCTGGTTTCGTCGTTCAGAAACAGCAGACAATTTCTGGATGTATTCCGCAAATCCTGCAAATCAGGATTCTCAGAAGCACCTCTTATCCAAGGCCAACCAGGCTCATGCCAAATGTCGTCACCGAATGCATTCTGCAATTTCTGTTGAAGCCTATCGTACTCGACTGGATGACTGGCTTTGTGGCACTTCACTCCGTAATACATGTTTGTCCTGGTTCTTTTCGCCCCGATTTCGACGGCGAGGCTCAACCCATCCCCAAATTCATAAAGCAAATGGGACCAGACACCCCCTGAAGTGAAGTGTTTTCTGAGTGTTTGCTGCGAAATGTCAGTTCGACCTCCCAACGGCATGTCCTCTATTCGATCATCTCTTTTAGGGAAGCCTTCAATGCGTTGCAAAGCGTCATCGATGTCCTCCCAAAGGCGCCTCAACAGCACAACCTTGGCGTCCAGCATTGCTTCGCTCAAGTCATGGACGAGAGCCAGGTTCTCGCCTTTCAAGATCAAGTCTCTCAATTCCATCATATGCCTCCCCCGAATGTCGGTCCCTGTCAGCTTGCGAACCAGAGCGATATATTGGGAGATCGTTTCCCGCAGCTCCGGTTCGTCGTAAGCTCGTTCTTGGCAGCGTTGCAACCACGGCATAAGATTCTTCTTGTAAGAAATGCAATTCACTTTATGACCGCCACGACTGTCTTCCGACGGGCCGTGACCATCCAGCGTGAGGTACAGCAGGCTCGGAACGGAATAGCCTTTCTCTTGCAACTGCTTGGCGTACTTTTTCAATTGCTGGGGTTGGTCACCTGCCTCAATCTTGTTCTCGATCACTACCGCTTGTTTTCTATCCTTGTTGGAAATCAGAATATCGATTCTGTCGTACTCCTTCACGACGGCCTCCCGCTCGACAACTGCGCCAGCAAGCCCGAACCCGTCGATGCGGGCAACCTGAACAAGAAAATCTTCCAGGTTCCGCCGATGTATGTCTCCGGTTTTGCGATGATCCAACAACGCCGCCAGAAACCGCGTGTGAAGATTGGCCTCATCGCTTTCCGAGCGCAGAACAGTGAAGATATTGAAGGCGTCGGGACCACCGACATCGTATCTCCAAGCAATCAATGAAACCCGTTTCAACAACCGTCTACACGTCTCCAAACGCTTCATGCTTCATCCTTCTCCGCACTGAAATAGATCCGCTATGCCGGGACCAGCGAGGGGTGATTTGTTGGGAGCAGTCTGAAAAGAGCAGGCAATTTCCGCACTACTGCATCTCGTGATCAATGCAGTGCTGCATCGCTTCGTAGAATGCTCGCTGGCTACCGTCATCGAATGATTGTCTTCTCATCTCAAAATACAGGCGTTGCGCCGTGACCAGACCTTCTGTGGTTCTAGAATGGTCTCTGCAATCTGTGGTCAGCGGCTGGAGCCCGTTCTCAGTCAGTTTATTCACGACCATTTCAACCAAATAAGTCGGATTCTGACGATACTTTTCCAAGTCCTCGTCGCTGTAGAGTGTTGTGGCGTCATAGCGACCCAATACCCAGAACGGCTTATCTACCGGACACCAGGAATCGTCGATCATGCACCATATCGGTTCGTTGCGCCGGTTGACTAAAATGATGCCACCCCAACCATGTCGCCATACGGAATAGGGAAGAAGCTTCCGGACGAGATTGCGGGTCCAGGTCGGCAGTGTTGGAAGGTCGTCGGGAATTGGCTGTTTCGAAAGGCCATTAAACTGCCAGACAAGTCTTTCGTACTCGGCATGTGCCTCAGTGCTCCTTTGTGCCAAGCGTTTAGGACACCCCTTCCACCAAGCCCCGCTTGGGTCATGTGAGTCGCGGAAAGTTCCTACATCACGAATGAAATCACCTCGTGGACCTTCATTCGCGCTTAGGCTGCACACCCACTGCCAGAATATGGGATCGGAGCGGAACTCCTCTTCAATATACGGATAGGCGTGCTTCATTTTCTCTTATCGGATGCGGCCAGTTGGACACCTCAGGAATCATGGAAGGACACGCGATCAAACGCGCTTGAATTTCCAGCCGTACAGGGTGCGACCGTAGAAATTGAACCACTTCCTGGCTTCGGGATCTTCGAAGGGATACCCGGCGCCCATCTGTCTGGCCGTGGCGAGACCTGTCACGAAACAGGTCTCCTGGCTATTGACAAGCGTGTGAGCCCCGCAGTGCCAGGATCTCCTCTTCCCTTGAATGAAACGAAATAAAAACACCAGCAAGGCAATATGCCGCACATCGTGAACAATGTGCTGAAACCAGTGCTTCCGGATGATTTTCCCCTCGTCAATTTGCTTGATCGGATTGTAAGTCACCAAACAAGGCTTGTCTGAACTGTGCGCCCAGGGCTGCTGATTGTGCATGATGTAGGTGATTTCGTAGTTGTCCGGCCTGGCCCCGTATTGCTCGATGTGATTGCTGCGCGTTGCCAGCGGTTGGGCCTCGTTCTCGGGGAGAACCGATGCATCGGAGTGAACGATCGTGTGGTTATGCAGTTCGCTCTCATAACGTATGGTTGAGAGGAGGTAGGTTTCGAACCGGGTTGGCTTGTCCAGGATCATCAAGGTTTTATTGGCATTGCAGGCAAAAACCACTTCATCGAAGGCTGTGGTTTGGCCTTGCTCATCCTCCACCAATACCCCCGTCTTTCCTCGATACACTTTTCGCACCGCGCAGTTCAGCAATTTCTTCTTCTTGAACTCGGCTGACATGGCCTCATAGATACGCCGGGTGCCTTGATCCCAGGTCTTCATGGGGGTTGCGCGCTCGATTTCGAAAAACTCCAGGTAGTAGGAAAACAGCGCTGCCGGCATATCGAATACGTTGGTTGCCATCAGGAAGTTCACGAACATCGGCTTCAAGACTTTGTACCTGAAGTCCCCGGAAAACTTTCCCCAGTTGAGAACGGCCCCCATACTCACGTAGTTGAACGGATTGAGCATGGCCAGAAGCGTCGACCTGGAGCGATTGAGACAATTGAAAGTCTTCAGGAATTTCAGAACCCTTTGAAATTTGACAATCTCCGGCTGCAGCTTCCTGCGAAGTGTCGAATCCAAGTCGTGCGCGTAGATTTCATCGTGATACTTCACGCTATAACTGAATTTTGTGTCGATGAGTTCAATGCTGTGCTGCTTCATGAATTGAACGATGTGGTGGTATACCCTCGGAATGCAGGCAGTCACCGATATATCAAACGGGATTGAAGTGCCGTCAGCCTGAGGCATATCAAAAGTAACAGCATTGCCACCGATGCGGTCGTTCGCTTCGTATAGTCGAAAGTCGAAT
Organism: Candidatus Versatilivorator sp.; assembly: GCA_965262635.1. GTDB lineage: Bacteria > Acidobacteriota > Terriglobia > Versatilivoradales > Versatilivoraceae > Versatilivorator. The sequence goes on from OZ253547.1 coordinate 403,820, forward strand.
CGATCCGGATGTTTATTCAGAGCCCAGGCGACTCCCAGGCCGGAGATCCCCGCGCCTATAATGGCTATTCTTTTGGGCATAAGAACGAGTTCTCCTCCTCTCTACTGAAGCGTTCCATCAAGGCTTCACCAGAGAGCCGTCCATCCCCCGAACCGTCGTCCAATCCGCATTTCGGTGGTCGTCCACCAGGGGGTAGCGGCTGGCCATGGCTTCGTCGATATCGATACCCAGGCCCGGGCCTTCGCTGCCGTAGAGGTAGCCGCCGCGAATGCGGGCCGTTCCCGGCATCAGCTCGTGAACTTCTTCCGGGAAGTTGTTGTCCTCCTGGATGCCGAAGCTGGGAATGGTCAAGTCCACGTGGTAGGCCGCCAACTGGTTCACCGGGTCGTTTTCGCCCCCCTCCTGCCAAGCCGTCCGGACCCCGAACTGCTCGCAGAGGGCCGCGATCTTTTTGGCCTGGGTGATTCCTCCAATGGCCGAGACGCGACAACGGATGAAGTCGATCAGGCGCTCGGCAATCAGGGGCCGCCATTCATGGGGGTGGGTGAACAACTCTCCCATGGCCATGGGGGTAGAGGTGAGGGCGCGGATCTGCCGAAAGTAGTCAATTTGCTCGGGTGGAAGGATGTCTTCCACAAAGAACATGCGAATGGGCTGCATGCGCCTGGCAAACTCCAGGGCCAGCGTCGGCGTCAGGTGCTCGTGGACGTCGTGGAGGAGCTTGACCTGCCAGCCCAGCTTGTCGCGCACTTGCTCAAACATCTTGGGGACCGTTTCCAGGTAGAGTTCCTCGTCGAAGGCCTGGCCCCGGAAGCCGCTCTCGGGACGACTCCCCTCTCCCGGCGGCACAAAGCCACCCCCGCCATAGCCGCCCCCGCCCATCTGAACACGAACGTGCCGAAAGCCTTGCTCCATGTAAGCCTGCACGCTTTCCACGCAGGCCTCGGGGGCGTCGCCGCTGGCATGGGCGTAGAGGGGCACCGCGTCCCTGACTTTTCCGCCCAGAAGCTGATAGAGCGGCATGTTGGCCCGCTTGCCCTTGATGTCCCACAGCGCCATATCGAGAGCCGCCTGGGCAACGTTGGTGACGGATCCATTGCGCCAGTAGGAGCGGACATGGGTCCACTGCCACAGGTCCTCGATGCGCTCGGGATCCTTGCCGACCCAGAAGGGTCCCAGGTGCTTTTCGATGGCGGCCTTGACGGCCCAGGACTGGTAGGCGTTGTTGGCCGACCCCAGCCCATAGAGACCGGGCTCGCTGGTGATGACCTTGGCAAAGACCCAGGAATAGTGGGGCCGCGGACTGGTGGCGATGACCTTGACCTCCCGGATCTTCAGCGGAGGCAATCCACGGGTGGCTTGGGCGTAGGGTTCGCCGGCCCACCAGGGGTTCACCAGGGCCGTCTTGAGAATCTCCCTGCGGTTGAGCATGGTGCTTGTCTCCTTACAGAAGGACCGAAGCCGGTAGAGGCTACGGCTCCCCCAGAACCCTTTCCATTACAGCCCGGACCCGCCGCAGCCAGACCTCCCCGTGTCCGTTTAAGCTCTGTACCGACCGCCGCCCCTTGGGATCGATGAGCCAGTTTTGGGGGATCTCGCTGATGGGATGAATCTTCTCGGCCAGCGCGAAGGAGCGGATCACGGGAAAGGTGTAACCGCCGGCTTGCATGTATCCCGGGACCAGAGTGGGGTCTTCATCCAGGTTGAGAGTCAGCACCTGCAACCCGGGGACATTTTCGACGGCTTCGTGGAGCCTCTGCACATAGGGAAGCTCCACCCGGCAGGGGGCGCACCAGGTGGCCCAGACGTTGATCAGGGTCACCTTTTCCTTCAGGTCCGACAGCTTCCAGGTCCGGCCCTCGAGGTCCTTCAGCTTGAACTCGGGCAGCGGTTGATCGAAAGTCAGCTTTTTTGAGCGCCTGGGCCTTCGGCTCTCGGCAATCCCGGAGGGAGGGCCGGCGGGGAGCAGTAGCAACAGGGCCAGAGCTGCCGCCGTCAGGAGGCGGCGGATAGCGAGAGGTGGCTGGAATCTCATGGTCTCATTGGGCTCCAATGCAAAGGACCCGGCCTCCGGTCCGGCGCCCCTGGGCGGTCAGGCCAGGATTTCATTCACCACCCGCGCGGGATACTGATCGGTGAGGCGCTCATCCAATCCGTGTTGGGAGTAGACCAGATCGCGGAAGTTCATCCCCAGCAGGTGGAGCAGGGTGGCGTGGAAGTCCTGGACACTGACCCGATTCTCGGCAGCCTTGTGTCCGATGTCGTCGGTGGCGCCGTGGACGTGGCCGGCTCGCACCCCGCCGCCCGCCATCCACAGGCTGAAGCCGTCCGGTCCGTGGTCCCGTCCGGCCGCCTTCTTGTCTCCCTTGACCTGAGAGAGCGGCATCCTGCCGAACTCGCCGCCCCAGACCACCAGGGTGTTTTCCAACAGGCCTCGCCGCTTGAGGTCCTTGATGAGGGCCGCCGAGGGTTTGTCGGTCTTGCCGCAGCTATAGGTCAGGCTCTGGTTCAGGTTCTGATGGGCGTCCCAGATCTGCCCCTCGATAAAGATCTGAACAAAGCGCACGCCGCGCTCCACCAGGCGGCGGGCCATCAGGCAGCGCCTGCCGTAGGAAGCGGTCCGCTCGTCGTTGATTCCGTACATTTCCCGGGTGGTCTCATCTTCCTGGGACAGATCGAGGGCATCGCTGGCGGTCAACTGCATGCGAGCCGCCAACTCGTAGCTGGCAATGCGAGCGTCGAGTTCCGGTTGCCAGGGCCGGGCCTGGCGATGGGCCCGATCCAGCCGTCGCAGCAGCGCCCCCTCCGCTTCCACCAGGGAGCCGGGAAGCTTCCGATCGGGGGTCAGGTTCAGCACCGGTGGACCTTGGGCGGCAAAACGGGTTCCCTGAAATACGGGTGGGAGCCAGGCCGACTGCCAGTTCTGCAGTCCGTTGGTCGGTAGCGCCTTGGGGTCGTCCAGCACCACGTAACCGGGAAGGTCCCGAGCTTCGCTGCCCAGGGCATAGACCACCCAGGAGCCCAGGGAGGGGCGGTTAGGAAGAGTCCGCCCCGAATGCATCAGGTAGAGAGCCGGCTCGTGGTTGAAGTGCTCCCCATGCATGGAGCGGATGAGCGTGATCTCGTCCACGACTTCGGCCAGGTGCGGCAGCAGCTCGGAGACCTCCATGCCACACCGTCCCCTGGGTGAGAAGGCGAAGGGGGAGGGCAGCAGGCCGCCCACCTCATCGGCAAATTCAATCTGATTCAGGATATCCCGCGGCGCCGCGCTTCCGGCCAGTCGCTGCAGCGTCGGCTTGGGATCGAACAGATCCACCTGGCTGGGCCCGCCGTTCATAAAGAGATGAATGACCGAGGTCGCCCGCGGTTGGAAGTGAGGGGGGCGGGGCCGCAGATCGTCGGTGGGGGCCGGTGCCTCGCCACTGGCCGCCCAGGCGGGATTGGGGGAAAACAGATCGGCCCCCAGCAGCGTGGCCAGGGCGGCGCCGTGCAGTCCGTCGCTCAAACGCGAAAAGAACTCGCGCCGGTTCAGCTCTGATGCATGGGACGGGTTGGGCATGCTCCTCCGGGTCTCGTCAGTCGATATAGAGAAACTCCGCCGAACTCAGCACGGCGTGGCACAGGGAAGCCAGGGCCGACCATTGGGCGGAGAGCTTGCGCGGCGCCTCCGAGTTCTCGGCCGTCAGATGAGACTCCCACTCCCGCGCCAGCTCGGACAGGGAAGCCAGGGCGTCGTCCCGTTCCCGGGCCGTGGGTGGCCGGGTCAGCGCCGTCAGGTAGAGCTGGTCCACCTGTCTCCCGGGGTCCCCGGGGAAGGCGTCGATCAGGCGGCCGGCAAAGTGTCGGGCCAGCCTGCGGGCCATGTGGCCGTTCAGGAGCTGCAGGGCTTGAGGCGCCACCGTGGAATAGCGCCGTTCGGTGCAGTTGGGGGCCATGCGCGGCGAATCGAAGAGGTCAAACAGCGTCACCGGCGTCAGGCGCCGCTTCTGGATGTAGATGGACCGCCGCCAACCCTGCCTGCCTTCCTTGGGCACGACCTCACCGCTCTGCAGCTTCTCCACTTCATCGGCCGGTCCGAACCGCTCGGGGTTGAGACGGCCGGTCACCCGGAGCATGGCGTCAAAGAGAACCTCCGCGTCCATCCGCCGCAGGAGCATTCTGGACCATAGCCGGTTGTCGGGATCGTTCCGGTTCTCCGGAGTGGCGCGGGAGCTCTGGCGGTAGGCGGTCGAGGTCATCATCAACCGGTGCATGGCTTTCAGGCTCCAGCCCCTGGAAACCATCTCGGTGGCCAACCAGTCCAGCAGCTCGGGGTGGGAAGGCGGCGCACCTGTCCTGCCGAAGTTGGAAGGGGTCGCCACCAGACCCCGGCCGAAATGGTGCATCCAGATGCGGTTGACGATGACCCGGGCCGTCAGGGGATGATGGGGGTGGGTCAGCCAGCGGGCCAACGCCAGGCGGTTGCCGCTGGTTTCCGAACGGGGCGGCACTGGACTGAAGGGGGGAAGCCCGGCCCTCAGGACCGCCGGCACACCTGGATACACCCGATCCGCGACGGCGTTGGCTTCCCCGCGACGGAGCAGGTAGGCAGCCGAGGGCTCTCCACCCATGTCGTACAGGGCCCGTACGGCGGGCTCCGGACGGAGTTTTCTCTTGAGCGCCGTCAGCGAAGCCTCATGCTTTTGCAGAGCCTCCTTGAAGGTGGAGCTCTCGAGAGCAATCTGGGCGTTGGAGACCTCCAGGGCGTTCTTGAATCGGCGCGCCAGATACTTCTGGACCGGACTGTATTTCTCTTTGGGGACCCCCCGTAGAGCCCGCAAGTCTTCCTGGATGGCTTCGGGCAGCTCCGCCAGCCGTCTCTCCAGAATCTCGCGGCGCAGAGGCGCCGCCTTGGCTTCCAGCGACCGGTCCAGCTCTTCGATCTGCTTCCTGACGGGAGCGTTGAAGCGGGCAACGGCTTCCTTGTCCTCCTGCAGGGCGATGTCCAGGAACCGCCGGGTGGGGTCCACCCAATCGTAGGGGTCATAGGCGGTTTGCAGAATGGCGCTGAACCGGTAGTAATCCTGTTGGGAGATGGGATCGTACTTGTGGTCGTGACAGCGCGCACAGCCCAGGGTCAGACCCAGCACCGAGGAACTCAGCACCTTGATCTCGTCATGGATCACGTCCATTTTCTCCGCCAGGGAGGCGTTGGAGGGCGAGTTGGTCGGGTCCGAAACCAACCTCAGGAACCCGGTGGCCGACAGAGACTCCACCACCTCCGGAGTGATCCCCCTGCCGGGATCCACCAGCTCGTCGCCCGCCAACTGCTCGGTCAGGAACCAGTTGTAGGGTTTGTCCCGGTTGAGGGACCGGATCACGAAATCGCGATAGCGCCAGGCATGAGAGCGGTAGAGATCGGCAAACTTGATGCCCTCGGTGTCGGAATAGCCGGCCACGTCCAGCCAGTGCTGGGCCCAGCGCTCCCCGTAGTGGGGAGACGCCAGCAGGCGCTCGATCATATGCTCATAGGCGTCCGCGCGCCGGTCTTTGAGGTAGGCCTCCACCTCGGCCGCCGTCGGCGGCATGCCGATCAGGTCCAGGTAGGCCCGGCGCAGCACCACCAGACCGTCCGCCGGCGGAGAAAAGCCTAGCTTCCGGGACTCCAATTTTTTCAGCAGAAAGGAGTCGATCGGGTTTCTCACCAGCTTCGCCTGTCTCACCGAGGGAACTTCAGGCCGCTGAGGCGGCTGAAACGACCAGAACTGCCGGTCCTCCTCTTTCAGCAACTCAGGGGCCTGTTCCGCCCGGCCCGAGTCTCCGGCCAGAGCTCCGGCTGCAATCCAGAGGCGCAGGGTCTCGACTTCCTCATTGCTGGGCGGGCGAACCCGGTACTTGTAGAGCAGCTCGGGAGGCGGCATTTCCCCGGCCGTGATTCGATGGAAGAGCAGGCTGGACTCGGGGTCGCCCGGCACCAGGGCCGGTCCCGAGCGGCCCCCCTTGAGGCGGCCGGCCAGGCTTCTGAGATCGAGTCCTCCTTCCTGCTTGCGCTTGCCGTGACAGACGGCGCAGCGCATCTGAAAGATGGGAAGAACATCCTGCTCGGTCACCGCGGCCTGTTGCCGAGCCGACCGGGCGCCCTGCTCGATCCAAAGACGAAGCAGACCCATCTCTTTCCGACTCAGCTTGTCCGGACCCGGCGGCATCGCCTGGGACACGACCTTTTGGACCAGGAGGCTGTCCTCCGCGGAACCGAGCGAAAACACCGGGCCCGACCTGCCGCCGTGCAGCATCGAACCGAGCGTGCGCAGGTCCAGGCCGGCCTGCGGGGCCGACTCGCCGTGGCATTCAATGCATCGGGCACGCAGGATCGGCAGGATGTCCGACTCGAAAACGGGTGCACCGGGCGGGGCCGTCACCCCCGTTGCCAAGAGCAGGCCGGGCGAAATGAGGCCGGTCCCCCACAGGGAGGAGAAGAGTCCCCTCAAAGGGGTGCGCCGATTGGATTGCCGGTGGTTCATGAGAGCCTTAGGTTACAATCGGCACCGGCCAAATTCAACCGTTGATGTCCGGTGCCTCCCCGGGGCGGTCGGGGCAAGGGAGCCTCTGCCGGGCGCCGCGACGTCCGGACGCGCACTCCCACTCCAAAAGGGGGCACTGGGGATCCCCGAATGGGCCAGAGGGGATAGAATTGTCATTGAGAGGCGGTTGAGATGGGATCGAAGCTGCGAGACCTGCGAATTTCACCGAGGCGTCTGCTGCCGGCCGGGCTGCTGGCGGCAAAATTTTCCCGCTCGGGAGGACCGGGGGGCCAGAACGTCAACAAGGTGGAGACCAAGGTGGACCTTCGGCTGGACCTGGAAGGCGCCGCCGAGGTGATTGGCAGTCCCTCGGTGGAACGCATCCGGCGCAAACTGGCAAACCGCCTGGACAGGCACGGTAATCTGCGGGTGGTCAGCAGCAAATACCGCCTGCAGGGACAGAACCTGGAGGCAGCCCTGGACAGGATGGAGGCCCTGATCCAGGAGGCCCTGGTGCGGCCCAGGAAGCGCATCCCCACCGGGCCCACCGGATCGAGTCGCCAGCAGCGGCTTGCCGCCAAGAAACAAAGGGGGCGGCTCAAACGGGACCGCGGCGCACCATCGCCTGAGGACTAGGCCGAACAGCCTGACGCCGTTCCGGCGGGGAGGCGGCCAACCTGCCTTTCAGTCCAGCGCACCCTCCAGCTCGTCCGGTTTCTTCCCCCGATGGACGATGTCCGCCAGGGCTCGGGTGGTTTGGGCCGGGTCGGAACTCTGCCACACGTTGCGCCCCAGAGCCACGCCGGCGGCCCCGCAATCCACGGCCTCCCTGACCATGGCCAGCAGATCCCGGGTGGTCCCCTTCCTGGGGCCGCCGGCCACCACCACCGGTACCGGACAGACCGCCACCAGCTTCTCGAACGTCCGCGGGTCGCCCGTATAGGAGGTCTTGACGATGTCGGCGCCCAGCTCGGCCCCGGCGCGAGCGGCAAGCAACTCGGCCTCGGCGCCCCGCTGCTCCAGCAACTCCTCGGTCGGGTACATCATGGCCATCAGGGGGAGGCTCCAGCGCTGGCACTCCTCAGCCACCTGGCGGAAGTTGTTGAGCATGTGCCGCTCGTGGGGCGAGCCCACCATGACCTGAACCGAGATGGCGTCGGCCGCCTGCTTCAGGGCGTACTCGACGCTGCTGATCAGGGTGAGGTCGTTCTCGCCGGTGATGACGTTGGTCAGATTGAATACCGAGCCGCAGCGGTTCCCGTATTCAGGGTAGAGGGTCCCCGCCATGCCCGCATTGAAGATGACGGCGTCGGCCCCCCCGGCGACGACTCGCCGCACCGTTTCACGGGGATCCTCGATGCCTGCCATGGGGCCCAGGATGACGCCATGGTCCAGAGGGATCATCACCGTTTTCCCGGTGCGGGGATTGACAATGCGGTCGTAGCGGACTTTCTTGCCGACGTCGATGGTTCGTTCCTGTCTCATTGGAGGTTCCCTTCCTGCCCATCCGTCTGAAAGTAGCGGGAATTGCGATCCCGGAGAAATCGAAGGGCCTGTTGACGATCGGGAATGCCGGTTCGCCCCCCCAGCCGGGTGCACTTGATGGCGGCCACCGCCGAGGCGAACTCGATGGTTTTCATCAGCTCCCACCACTGCAACATCCCGTAGATAAAGGCGCCGTGGAAGACATCGCCCGCCCCGGTGGTGTCCACCACCTCCACCGGAAAGGCGGGAAGGTGAAACCTGCGCCCCTGGGCCTGTCCGCGGCAGCCCCGCTCCCCCAGGGTGACCAGCACCACCGAAGGGCCGTAGTCCAGGAGGCGGTCGATGGCCCGGTCCAGGTCTTCGGTATTGGCAAAAGAGCTGGCAAAGGCCAGTGAGGCAATCAGGGTGTCGGTCCGCCGCAGCAGTTCGGAGATGTCGCCTTCCAGGGCCAGGACATCGGCATCCAGCACCACCGGCACCCCTGCCCTCCGGGCCCGCCCGGCGGCTGCCAGCGCGGCCGCCCGGTGAACGCCGTCCAGATGCAGGACCCTGGCCTGCTCGATCAACCCCGGCGGCAACTGCGCGGGCTGCAACTCGCTGAAGGTGGGCACGCAGGCCAGGATGCTGCGCCGGCCGGTGAGCCGGTCCACCAGCACGACCGAAGCCTGGGAAAGGGCGCCGGCTTCGACCAGGAGATGCCGTGTATCGACCCCGTATTGGTCCAACTCCCGGCGGATAAAGTTGCCGAAGGCGTCGTCACCGACCTTGCCGGCGCAGGCCACCGAGCACCCCAAACGCGCCAGGGTGACCAGGGCGGTGGCCACCTCGCCGCCTCCCTGCTGCCGGGTCTCAAGCATGCGGATCTCCTCATCCGGCCCCGGCAGGTGCGGCACCACTCCCAATAGGTCAAAGCAGCAACACCCCAATCCCACCACGTCAACCATCATGCCTCGCGCAGGGAAGGGGGAAGTTTGAAGGTAGAAGGTTGAAGGGGGAAGTTTGAAGTCATTGCTGTCTGTTCTTCATTTTCTTGATGATGCTGGTTAAAATGGCGATCAATTCGTCACATTCGATCTCCAATTGAGCCAAACTATCCGGCGGAAGGATTTTGGAGGCTGCCAGAAGGCGGAGCCAGTAATGCGTTTCGCGGGCTTCCTTACAGGCGATGCTGTACTTGCTGACGAAGTCGGCTTCACTTTGCGCTGCTTGACCTTCTTCTACATTGGCCCCGATCGAGGTTCCAGACCGTAGCAACTGGTTCCCCAGCGTCCGTGAAACCCCTGGTTTCTCGTCCAGAAACCGGCATAGCACGACCACCCGCCGGGCAAACTCAAACGTCCTCTCCGGCAAATCCGACTTCACCCTTCCTCTTCCCACTTCCCACTTCTACCTTCAAACTTTTCCTAGGCGTTAATCGTACGAATCCCATAGAGCGGGATATGCATATCCCGGGTGACGAGGATCAGCCCCTCCACCTGGGCTTGCGCGATCAGCATTCGGTCGAACGGATCTCCGTGATGCGGTGGAAGCGCGCCCGCCTGCTCCGCGTGAAGAAACGTGAGATTCAGAGGGATGAAGTCCTGCTCCTTTATACTCGCTTCCAGATTGCCCGGAGCCTTCAGCTTCCCCAGCGCCCGCTTGACGGCAATCTCCCAGCCGCTGACCGAGCTGACAAAGACCTCGTTCTGTTCGCTCTCAATGGATTGAAAAGCGTCTCTGTGTAGTTTATCGGGGGCGGTCAACCACCACAGCACGGTGTGAGTATCCAGCAGTAAACGTGCCACTATTCGTCTTCATCGGGAAAGATTTTCGAGTTGTAAAACGAATCGATAACTTCCCGTGGAGTCTCGTCAAAGTCCGGAGCAATCCAGATCTGTCCCTTCAGCGCCCCAGGCTTGCGCTTGACCTTCCGCTCACGGTAGGGCACCAGCCGCAGGTAAGGCTCACCGGCCTTGGCGATCACGACCTGCTCGCCCTCCCAGGCCAATTTGCCCAGGCGCGAGAGCTGCGACTTGGCTTCGTGCATGTTGACTTTCATCATTGGAACACCAAAATAGCTAAGTCTAGCTAAGTTTGTCAAGTAGGGAAGAGGCAAGCTGTGCCTGCACCCCGGCGACCGCCTGTGATCCGGCCTTCAGGTCCGGACATTTCCGTTCAAAAGTGCCTTTGCTGTCGGGTAGTCACGAGTGGCAAATCACGTTAGCCAGCAAAATGTCATGCTCCACTACGAATTTTGCAAAAGGCTCACCCTTAAGTTTCAGCCCTCCCGACTCATGGCAGTTGCCAGGAGTTAGCAGAAGATAATCGCCTACGTCGGAGAAGAACTCGCTCTTAAACGCGAATCCATGCTTGATCTCGACCACGTCGCCGAGTGTAATCTTGCTCCAGCTCATCTCCCTAATTCCCCAAAAGTCTTCTGCAAATCCCTCACCCCGCCCTTCATCCTATCCCCCGCCCGCGCGCTGTGAGCCGATATTTCTGGTTTTTCGCCGTGGGCGATTCGGGGCGTGTCATTTCCACCAGCCCTGCGGACATCGCCGGTCGAATGTAGTTGTTGCGAAATGTGGGACGATGCGACAGGCCCATTTCCGCCATGAGTTCAGCCGCGGTTTTCGGACCTTTCCGCAAGGCGGTGAGCAGCCTTGCTACTTGGTCGCTTACCTGGTCGTCTCCTTGGTCGATCCGAAGTGCCTCCAGAAGAATCCCCAGCATGAACGCAATGAACGGCGTGCTCTCGCCTTGTGCCAAACTTCGCCGAATGGCCTCGTAATAGTCCTCCTGCTTGACGTGAATCAGGCTTTCGACGGGAATGTGAGCGAACAGCGGTTTCCAGCGGGTCAGAATGAGGGTCTGCCAGAGCCGCCCCATCCGTCCGTTGCCATCCTCGAAGGGGTGAATGAACTCGAATTCGTAATGGAAGACCGAACTGGCAACCAGCGGATGCTCATCGGTGCTGTCCAGCCAAGCCAACAAGTTGGTCATAAGCTGCGGCACACGCCGAGCGGGCGGGCCGATGTGGTGTATCTGACCTTGACCCATCACAGACACCTGGCCGCGGCGATAGTGGCCCGGAGCATCCAGCAGTCCAGTCATCAGTAGTTCGTGAGCGCGTAGCAGATCGGTCTCGCTAGCAGGATGCAACTGCTGGTATTGATCGTACGCTCGGATGGCATTACGAACCTCTTGAATATCTCTCAACGGAGCGGCAATTGGCTTACCGTCGAGAATCGTGGCGATTTCCTCTTCACTCAGAGTGTTGCCTTCTATGGCGAGCGAGCCATGAATCGTGCGGATACGGTTGATGCGCCGCAGGCGCAGGTCCTGCGAAACGCCTGCCGCCTCCGCCCGGCCAATCGCTTCGCCGATTTGTTCAACGCGGGAAAGCATGTCCGGCGTGATCCTGTATGGCGGCTTCTCGATCATACCCCTAAGGCCTCAAAGTCCTTCCCGGTCGTCCCCGGAAAGAAGTTTGAAGTGCGAGGTGTGAGGTGTGAAGGCAAGACCGATTTTCTTCTTTTCTCACTTCTCACTTCAAACTTCGTATCGCGCGGGGCGGCTCCAGCGCAAGCCCTTGAAGCGTGCGAAATCCCGATCGAGAGTAATCCACTCACAGCCGAACTCGATCGCCAAAGCAGCGAAATAGGCATCCGGCATCAGGTTTCCACAGATTTCGGCATCCCGATACAGTCGCGTAAATATCTCCCAATGTCTGGGGCCCGGGCTGACTGAAACACTGTGGGTCTGGCTCCTGATCACGTTAGCGAACTTCAGTGCCTCCTCCGGCGGACTCGGTAGGATGAAAACGCGAGGATGGGTGACGATGCGGAGGAATCCGCTCAACACCAGATCAGATACGGCGAAGGCCTCGTCCCCGCCAAGCACGGTCTCAAGCCACGGCCGGCAAGAAGCGTGTTCCGACGCATCGTCACGATAGGCTGCAACGAGGACGTTCACGTCAGGCAGGACCATTATCCCTTTTAATGAGATCGAGCAGAGAGGCCGAGTCGCTCAGATGCACACCGGGCATGACTCCGGTCCCATGGAACAGAGGCAGATCAACGGCAGGCCGCTCGGTTGCGCGGCGTCGAGACAGAGACTCGCGGAGAGCGTCCTGAATGACGGCAGCCAGTGTCTTCCCGGTGTCCGCAGCAATCCCCTTGATGTCGGCGAACAAATGGTCGTCAATTTGAATCGTTGTACGCATGCACAAAAACATACATGCCATACATATTTATGTCAACAGTGAATCAGCCGCCCTGATGTCGACTGGATTGATCACCCCGTCGCTTCCCAGCCGTCGCCATCGCAACCAGCGCCGGTGGACCCAGCCATGATAATGATTTTTCGGCCGACATCCATCGTTTCGATGAACCCTCCGGTCCATTGATCACCAACATGCAACATCACTCCGACTTGGCTTTCGAACGACGGCGTCGACGCGACTTCCGTGCCGCATGATCCTCGGGGGTAATCTTCCCTATAGCTTCCATCTCGCGAATAAAAGCTCGATAGTCCGCCAACAACGCGGTCACGTCATCCTCTACTTCCGGATACCGAGAAAACGCACACTCCCGAACGTCCCGCACCACAACCAGTGCAGGATCGGCAGCATAATCACGGATGAAGAACTGATACCGAAACCTCTCCGCCTGCGGATACAGCACGAAATACGAGCGCCACTGAACACTCCCCGAGTACTTCTCCACCTCAGGATAACGACTCAGCAACTTGTAATCCAAAATCGTCTTGCCGTGAATGGCATCCAAACGGCCAACCAACTTTACACTCTCCCCGCCAATAGCAAACTCCCGGGACAACGGAACTTCACAAGAATCGGGCTGTATCGGAGTGAAATCCAGCTTGAATACAACCCGGTCGGCGTAGTCACGCCCTCCAGTTTCCAAAAACCTGTGAAACCTCGTGCCGGCTCGCATCGCCGGCGTTGGAGGAATCTGTCGCTTCCATCGCGCCAACCACTCCTCGAACGTCTGATCGGTATTCCTGAACCTTCTGTAGGCAGCCAGATCCGTAACTGAAACCCTCATAACGCGCTCCAACAAATTTCCGGGCCTCTCCTATTCGCACAACAGTGCACCCCATAGACGCTCTTCCAGTGTCCCGATGTGTTCATGCTGAAGCGCGGCCGTGCTCCTCAAGCCTGCCTACCAGATACGTCAGCGGTTGGCGAGGACCCGGAAGTTGAGGATGGAAAGGCCGACTACGGCCGGATCGCTCAGGTCCGGGTTGTCGGCAAAGCCAAGCATTCATCCAATTCGACTTGGGACAGCGTTCAAGCGAGGCTCGTCACAGGGTGTCGGGTGACATCGAAATAGAAAGATTCAACTCAGAGGCCACCTGCGCGAGTCGCAGATCATGCGTCCAAAGGCGTGCTGATTGGGCCAGCGCGGTAGAAGCCAGAAGATGGGCGTCGACATATCCGATGCCACTCCCCATCAATTGATGTCGCTCAATAAAAAAGAGCACCTCATCATGATCGGCCACCACGACTCTTGGCAATCCTCCCAGCAGAGACAATACTTCTTTTCTGTTCCGCAAGTTGCCACAAGCCAACTCACCCACCACCATGGGGTGGATGAGCCCCTGGCCCCTATTCAACAGCGTGGTCAGTTTCCTGTCTTCGGAACGCAGGTGGCGAATCCAGACCGAAGTATCGACCAGAATCATGTCACGCGAACCTGCCGGCGAGGGACCGATTCCAGTTGCGGCTCGCTTCCGCCGAGACGTGCCAACCGCCGGGCGCTTTCGCGCTCAATGAGAGCACGCAAACCTTCCTGGACCAATGCCGTCCTGCTTCTCCTGCCGGTAAGGCGCTGGACTTCTTCCAGCAAGCGGTCGTCAATGTTTACGGTAGTCCTCATTCGATTCCCTTGTCTCCAAGTGTGAACCACGACGCCCATGGGTCGTATGCATCAAATAATACATCTTTTGACGCTTTATTTCATGCTTAATCGGCGATCAGCAAGCGTTGGAGCAACCACCTAGAATTGTAAGTAGCAACACCACCGATTGGGCTTGATGGCCCTGCCTCGATGGCATAGCCTTGTCGCGCCTCCGCGCCGGCGCCATCGATCCGGCTCGGATCGCCACCGGAAATCGGAGCCTGCAAGGTCCCTGCAGAGTTGGGACAAGGGAGAATCCGACCCCATGCTCCTGCGCGCACTCATTCACACACTGGAGAGGCGGCTGCACCAGCGGCACATCGACCGCCGCCTGGTCAGACCCTTCGAGTGGGGAGAAGAATTTCTGGGTGACGGTTGCCAGTCCGGCAACCCCCTCCAACGGATTCAGGAATACAACCGTCAGGCCCTGGCCGCCAGCGACGCCTACTTCGCTCCTCCACCGTCAGAGCCCGGCCAATTCAACTTTGACGGCTTCCGGCTGCGGTTCCCCAGCGCCATCCATACGCCCTATCCCGAAAACAACACCGTGCACGCGCGTTACTTTCCGGGAGGCGAGATGGCGGTGATTGTCCTTCCACAGTGGAACGGCGACGAACAGGCACACGTGGGACTCTGCAAGGCGCTGCAGCGCTTTGGGGTCGGCGCCCTGCGCCTCAGCATGCCTTACCACGACCGTCGCCGCCCGGAGGGCCTGGAACGCGCCGACTATATGGTCGGCCCCAACATCGGCCGCACCCTTCAAGCCGTCCGGCAGGCAGTTCAGGACGTGCGTCGAGCCGCGGACTGGCTGGCAGGTCAAGGGATACGCCGCATCGGGCTGCTGGGAACCAGCATCGGCTCCTGCGTGGGCTGGCTGGCCTTCGTGCACGACCCACGGCTCGGCCTGGGGGCCTTCAACCACGTGTCGAGTTACTTCGGCGACGTGGTGTGGCGGGGAATCACCACGGCTCATATCCGCAAGACGCTGGAACAGCACATGACCTTGGAGGAGATTCGCCAAGCCTGGCTGATCCTGAGCCCGATTGCCTACGTCTCCAGGCTCAGAGGCAATACCCGCCCCATGCTGATGCTATCGGCGCTCTACGACCTGTCCTTCCCGCCCGATCTCTCGCGCCGGCTTTTCGATCAGGTGGACCGTGAGCGAATCCAGGTCCAAAAGGTCTTTCTTCCCTGCGGGCACTACACCGGGGGAAGGCCGCCTTTCAGCTACCTGACCGGCTTTCACCTCATCAACTTCTTCCGCCGCCAGCGGGAAGCTCTCCTCAATAGCGAATCCCCGGCCTGACAAACGACTGCCGATTTTCACTGGCCGGGATAGCGACGAACGGTGATTTCAGGCTCGATGGTCTCGGGCATGGCGTCCAGAGGGTAAACCGGCCTGCGAATGCGTCGGAAGGGCAGCATTCCCATATCGGCGGGCGTGGGTCCGGGAACGGCCACCACGAAAAAGGCTTGCATGATGTCGCCGTAGCCGACGCGGAAGTTCATCATGTTCTTGACGCAGACAAACTTGGCCTGGCGGGGGTCCAGGCCCAGCGACCGGTACTGCTCGTCGGCCCAATCGTAGGTGGGACGGCTCATGACCAACAATTGAAGGCTGCCGGTCTGCAAGGCCACCGAGCGCCCCATGGAGACTTCTGCACCCCCCAGGATGCCGCCCCGGTAACGGAAGCGGCCCTCCGATTTCCGCCGTAGAACGGCCTCGACCGCCAGGGGCTTCCCCCACTGCGGGTCCAGCCGGTGACCCACCTCCACTTGGAAACGGCAGCCGGGCTCCCGATGCCAGCAGTCGCCAACGGTTTGCGGATCGACCACCATGGCCAGGCAGGGTTCGGCAACCCGGAGCTCTATCAGGCTCCTGACCAGTGCGACGCTGTCGCCGGCGGCGCCGCCCCCGGTGGTATCGGCGGTGTCCAGCAAAAGGATGGGGCCTCCCTGAACCCGGCGTCCGCGCTCGACGGCATCGGCCACGGTCAGAGTCTCGACTCGATAGGCCTTGCGATCGCCCCAGTGCCGCAGGGCCAGCCGGCGGGCCAATGCCCTGGCCAGGGCCTCATCGCCTTCGGTAATCACCAGCGAGCTGCAACCCATTTCCGGAACGTCGATATAGGCGCCCAGGTTGAAGACCGAAGCCGACAGGACCTCCGGTTGCGTCTGCTCCATCCGGTCGGCCTGGCGCCGGAGCCGGGCAAAGGGGCCGTCTCCCTCGGTGGAAGCGTTGAAGCTGGTCAGAATGAGGGGCAACCGGGCCAGGGCCATGGCCGGGCGGCTCCGGCCCCCGGCTGCCCGCAACAACAGCCTGGCCGCACGTTGACCCGTCTGGAAGGTGTCCCGGTGAGGATAGGTATGGTAGCCGAGGAGGATATCCGCCGATTGAACCATGGCCCCCGTCAGGTTGCCATGCAGGTCGAGCGTGAGGGCCAGGGGAACCCGCGGCCCCACGATCTCACGAAGGGCGGCGGCCAGGTCCCCCTCGGGATCGTCCAGACCCTGGACGCCCATGGAGCCGTGGCAGGATAGCAGGACGCCCTGAACCGGCTGATTTCGGCGCAACCCCTCGAGCAGCCGGCCCTTCAGGGAGCGGTAGCATCCCGCCGAAAGCGGCTTGCCGGAGTTGGCCCGCGCCGCCATCAGCGGGACCACCTCGACCTGCTCCTCGGACTGGAGGATGGAAAGAAATCCGCCGACTTCGGTGTCCGACCGGCCGAGGTCCAGGAGTTCGGGGCCTTCCAACAGGTAGCCGGTGGTGCGAAAGAAATCCAACCCGGCCAGTCCCGGCACGAAATGGTTGGATTCGGATGAAATCTGAGCAACGGCGATTCGCAGGCTCATCTATCTCATCCATCATCAATCCGATAGAACCTGGCCGCATTCCCTCCGAACACCGCGGACTCGACCGACTGGTTCCAAACGGAAGCCAGCGTTTTTCGTACCACTTCCACCGCCTCTCCGTAGCTGCTGCCGGCCAGGCAGATCGGCCAGTCACTGCCGAACATGAGGCGTTCCACTCCGAAGCAGCTCAGCACGTGATCGACGAAGGGCTGCGCTCGCTGGGCCAGGCCTGGAGCCGGACCCCCATGGGGAGACATCCCGGAAAGCTTGCAGTAAAGACCGCGATAGCGGGCGATCTCGGCAAGATGGCTTTTCCAAGGTTGAAGTTTGCAGTCCTTGATGTCGGGCTTGGCCAGATGATCGACCACACCCCGCAACCCCGGTGTCCGCGCCAGCATTTCCACCACCACGGGCAGATGTCTGGGCCAAACAATCAGGTCGAGAGGAACCTGTTCGTCAGCCATCCTTTGGAGACTGTCGAGGACCGGTGGCCGCAGCAGCCACCGGTCGTCCTCCAAGAACTCCACCGCCGGCCGGACCCCGACAAATCCCGCTCGCTTCCTGTATCTGTCCAACTGCCGGGGAAAGTCCCGGCTCTCCAGGTCCAACCATCCGACCACACCGGCAACGAAGGAGTGCTTTTGCGCCAGGGCCAGCAGGAAATCCGTTTCCTCCAGGCTCGGGGAGGCTTGAACGGCCAAGGTAAGATCGATTCGGTGACGCACAAGAACCGGCGCCAAGTCTTCCGGCAAGTAGTCGCGGAACAGCACCGGATTGTTTCGATCCATCCAGGGGTAGTCGAAGCGATCGGCCAGCCAGAAGTGTTGGTGGCTGTCAATCCGCAAGCACGGGCTAACGCCTGGAATTGCGTCCTGTCTTTTCATAGGGGCCGACATCGGGATCGTCGTCCGCCCAGAAGTTTCTGCTGATCAGATACTTGGTCTCGAGTTCGACGTCGCCGAGCCGAACGTGGCCGGTGGCGAGGTCCGGGTCCCGATGGGTGAGGATCACCTCAAGCAGATTGCTCCCCTGCCTGGGCCAGTATTGACGATCCAGCTTGTAGACAAACCAGTAGCCTCCGATCCGCTTGCAGGGCGCGTACATCTTGTACATCTGGTTGATCTTCTTCAACGACGAATCCGGCAGTGTCTTGCCGTTGAGGCTGATGGTCACCCGCTCCCGTTCGTTGACCCCAATGCGCAAACGCAGCAGGACTTCGCGGACCACACCCTCCCGGTCCCAGTGCATCAGATCGTCGGCGATGGTCAGATCGATCTTGGCCGTTTGACCGGGTTTCAGCTCGATCGGCAACTTCGGCTGCGGCTCGGTGGGCGGCACGCCCCGGGTCCCGCCGTAGTCTCCCAGGGGCATCACCGTATAGAACTTGTCCTTGGGGGCCATGATGTCGGGATGATCGATTTCTCGCAACTGGGCGTAGAAATCGGCGCGATAGGGCCAGTTGGCTCCCGCGAACCACTGAGCCAGGTAGAGCCCATCGACACCCTGCTGCCAGTAGTTGCAAGCCGTGGCCCGAGTCATTTCGATGGTGGCGCTCAGCAGGCGGTCGGAGCTGACAATGCTGTTGATGGCGGCGAAAGCTCGGCAGTCGGATCCCTTGACAGCTTCCACCAGCGGCCGGAAATCGGCCATGGTGTCAATCCGTCCCCAGTGGGTCTCCCCCACCAGAACATCGACGATGCCTTGCCGGATCCATTCCCGATAGTCGAGTCCCAGCGAATATCCCTGGTCAATGTCGTTGGGGACGCGCAGCACCAGTTCGCGATTGGGATCGCTGGCCTTGAGGGACTCATAGACCTTCTTGAGCCAGGCGGTCATGAGGGGACGGCCTGCCGCCACCTCGTTGGGATGAAAGAAGTAGGGTCCCGGACTGATGTAGTTGAGCTGGAGTTCGAAGCCGTCGATGGGGTAATTCCGGATGACCTCTTCAATCAGCGCGAAGCGGTCACTGCGTACAGCCTCGAGCTTGAAATCCAGATTGGATTTCCCGGGAAAATTGGGCAGATCTCCCTTGGCTCCAATTTCCAGGTGTCGGTTTTCAAGGCGAAATTTCGAGGTGCGTACGTCCTCCTCGATAGAGGAGCCGCGCTGTCCCTGGTTGAGCAGCAAGGTGGGGTAGAGCAGCATCCCCTTGGCATGGGCCCGTTCACAGCAGACCCGCAGGGGATCGACGCCTTGGTCCAAAGCCCCTCTCACGTTCTGCCCGGCGCGGTGGAAAACAGCGTGGCTCCATCGGTTCACCGGATCTCCCCACACCTCGCTGACTTTGGTGTCATGAAAGACCGTACGCCCGTCACCCAGACCCAGACAGACCGCCTCCACCGAAGTGCCCACCAACTCATCCACCGGCGCTTCGAACTGGCGCTTGGACATGGGGGGTTCGTAGTGATAGACCAGATCGTGGCGGCTGTCGTTGAAGTACATGATGCGGGGCTTTCTTCGGTTCGAGTCCAGGCGCTTGGCCGTGGGGGCCGCGGCACGGGCGGTGGATGCAGAGGTAGAGGCTACCAGACTGGAAACCAGGCCGGCGCCCAGGGTGCGCTTCACAAAGTCTCTTCTGATCATGGAGTTCTCCTTTCCCGAATCGGTTGGGACATGCAACAGGAAGCTTGAGGAAACGGATTGCGGTCCGGAGAGGAGGCATCGTCCTCAAGCCGGGGCTTTGCGATCCCGGTGCTCTAGGGCGACTTGATCTTCTTGTCGACCCGGAGGTTGTTGGTGACGGAGAAGACCCCGCTGACCCCATTGGCCTTGATCCCCGCCAGACTCTTGTCCTTGTCGTCGGCGACCAGACCCACCAGGATGACGTTGCCGTGCTTGACAATGATGTGTATGGGATAGATCCCCAGGGGCTCCCGCTGAAAGTACAGGAGTTCGTGCTCATAGCCGGCAAAGGCTCTCCAGGTCTCGCCGCCGAACCCGTAGCCGGCCAGTCCGGGATCCTGGTAGATGGCCCGGAAGACGGCCATTCGTATGCGGTCGTCGTTGGTCGAGACCGGCAGCGTTTCGATCTGATTGTCCACCTTGCCCACGCCCGCGACCCTGGACACTTCCCGCTCCGCCCAGGCCTTCAAGACGGGTCGAAAGGCGTAGCCGCCCAGAGTGACGCGGTCGTCTTCCACTTGAAAGACCAGGTGGTCGAACATGCCGTAATAGGGAAGCGCCGTCAGCACCTTTCGGACGTTGTCGACCAACTCCTCCTGGACCGGCTTTTGGGGGAGGGCCTGACCGACTCCGACCATTGACAGCAGAACCACCGCGAGAGCCAGGCTGATGGGTGACTCTCTTTGTCTCATGGTTCCTCCAGAAATCCCATTTCGTTGGCCGCACATCCGGCGGGGAGCATGCTCGAGTCATGCCGCGACCCTTCGTCCCGCCGACTGTGTCAGTGCACGATCCTGCCGCTCTTGCGCCACGGCTTCCAGCGCACGGCTTGCAGCCTGTGACCTCTCTCCGTGGGGCGCCCATTCCGTCCCAGCTCGCCATCACCCGCAACGGTGATGATGGTCCCGTCCCTGCCGGCCACGGCACTGCCGTAGCCGTGTCCCTTCATCAGGATGTAGAGCTCCGGTTCCCAGGTTCTGCCCCGGTCCCAACTGATTCTGGCCCGAATATCGCCCCCTTCGTGGTAAGGGTACCGGTTTTCGTAGACTGCCACGATTCCTCCCCCGGGAAGAGGGGCCAGGGTGCCGTGAGCCTGACCGAAGGTCCGGGTCAGGGGCCTGAAGTGGCGCCAGGTGCGCCCCCCGTCGTCGGAATTTGCCAACTGGACGGTCTTGCCCCCCAGCCTGGAGTTGGGAACGCCTCGAATGGCAGCCAACACCCGCAGCCCACCCAGGGAAACCAGACCGGTTTCGGCGGCGGTGTCCGGGATCAGGGTCGGCTCTCCCCAGGTGAGTCCCTGGTCGCGGCTGCGAAGGAACACCTCAGCGAAGCGACCCGAGTGTTCCTCCTCCATTCCCGGATTGTAGGCATCCAGGGCCGCCAGCAGGGTCCCGTCTCCCAGGGCGATGATGGAGTTGCCGTCGCCGGCCAGCGCCCCATAGCCGGGAGGGGAGCTGAGCGGATGGCTGCTCTCCCAATGCTCTCCTCCGTCCCTGGAACGGGAAATGATCAGCGGACTGAGTTCGTGCTTGCCGGCAGCCACCGCGGGATTTTCCACCAGCTCGGACATCACAGGCGGTAAACCGGTGGCGGCGTGGCATACCAGGATGTAGGGTCCGGCGGCGCCGAAGGCCAGGGCGGCTACGGGTTCGCCACGCGTGTTTGGCAGACCCTGAAGCCGCCTGCCGGTCCAGCTCCTGCCGTCGTCGTCCGAGCGGTACAGATAGGTGCCGAAGCCGGCGTAGAGCGCTCCCTCCTCGGTCCTGACGACCCGGCCGTCCAGCCGCCAGGTGGACCCGGGAACGGGCAGCCGCATGCGTTCGGCTGGAAGGGTGCCCAGCTCCCTGTGCACCGGCCTGAAATCCCCTTCGCCCGACATGTCGGTTCCCGGCCTCAAAAAGGGCTCGGCCTCGACCACGCGGATCGGATAATCCAGGGCAGGATCCGGCCGGCTGCTGAGCGGGTTTTCCTGGGCGGTTACGCGGCTGGACAAGAGGAGGGCGGCAGCCAGGAAAAAGGCGAGTGGTGTTCGAGAAAACATGTCGGCACCCATAAGGTAGCGGGCAATGGAAAAAGCAGGATCTCAAGCCATCACAGCCTAGCAGAAATCGGGGTGCGGGGAGCGAAAAAGAGGGGAGTGAGAGACCATGTCCTGGTCCGTTTTTTGCTTCTCTCTTCTGCTTCTCTCTTCTCGCCTCCCCATGTGCGACTCTCTTTAAGACCACTCACCGTCAGGCAGGAGAGACTTATTTGAAAGTTCCGTACGGAGAAGGCTGCAGGCTCCCCAGCAAGGACTTGTGAAGTGACCGGTATTACCGTACACTTTGAACTTGGAGGACTACCACTGATGACTACCAACGGTATCAAGGTGAACATGACCCCTTCGCATCCAGGCGACTTCGTCCGCAAGGAGATCATTGAGCAGTTGGGTCTGAACGTGACCCGGGCGGCCAGGATTCTGGGGGTTCGGCGGGCGACGCTTTCAGACTTGCTGAACGGCAACGCGGCGTTATCGCCGGAGATGGCCCTACGCATCGAGAAGGCTTTTGCCGTGAGCATGGACATGCTGCTGCGGATGCAGGCTTGGTACGACGCCACACAGATGCGCGCACGGTCAGACGAGATTAACGTTGAGCGCTACGAACCGCAACCGGTGTGACGCAGCAGGATGACGATATTGAAGGGTAGAATGGATAATTTGCCCCATTGAAGAACAGGGCTCCGATCCTTGCAGCGTTTGCAGTTTCCGAACCGGTCTGATATAGGCACACAAGACAAGGAGCGCAACATGAAACGGTTGTGGGTCCTGCTGGCCCTACTTGTATTGGCAACGCCGTTGAAAGCCACTGCGGAACCGTCACAGCAATTGGCCATTGCGAAGACACTGAACAAATGGCTTGGCATCTGGAAGTCCCACACCGTTCTCAAGCCTGCAGCATGGTCGCTCAAGGCTCAGGAACTATCGGGAACTTCAAAGTCCCTGTGGATTCTGGACGGCCATTTTCAGCAGACATCCAGCCGGAGCAGCAAGCATGAAACGCGTGAGATTCACCGCTATGACGCCAGCAGCAATCAGTATCACAAGTGGGTATTTGATTCCGATGGCTCGCACAGCTTCTGGTTTGGCAACTGGGACGAAGAATCCTCAACCATGACGTGGGAGTACGTCGATTTCGGCGCTCGCATTGAAGGAAAACTTGTGGATCGCTTCATCAACGATGGAAAATACCAATCGACGCTCATCTTGAAGGACCGTACAGGAAACGTGCTTCTGGATATTCAATCTGAACATGTTCGCACCAAGAAGCCGGCCAAGTAGTGCCCGACAACCGGTTGCAGCGGGAATCATCTCCCAGGACCAATGAATGCTTCCATGAACATTTGCGTCGTCGGAGCCGGGATCTTCGGTCTGGCGGCCGCGCTGGAGTTGTGCCAGCGCGGCCACCGGGTAACCTTGTTCGAGCGCGGCCGGATCCCCAACCCCGAGGCCTCCAGCACCGATGTTTCCAAGGCCATTCGCCGCACCAACTACCCGCACGAGACCTACGTGGAGCTTGCGACCCGGGCGGCCGCCCAGTGGCGGGAGTGGCACGAACGCACCAGTCGCTCCATCTACTTCCAGACCGGTCAGTTGATTGCGCTGAGCGGTTTTGGACCGGAGCACGAGGCCCTGACCGGATGGGAGACACTGAGCCGTCTGGGAGCCGATGTCCGCGAGTTGACGATGAAGGAGGCCGAAGAGCGGTTTCCCCAGTTGGTTCTGACGGGCCAGGACCGACTGTTCTACGACCCCTGGGCCGGCTACCTGCGCAGCGGTCAGGCGCTGGAGGACCTGGCCAAGCTGGCCCGGGACTCGGGAGTGATTCTTCGCGAAAACACCGCGGTGCAGGCCGTGGAGGAGACCGCTGCCGGTGCCAGGGTTTGCTGGGATTCCGGCCGGCAAGACTGCGACCGGGTGGTGGTGGCGGCCGGTCCCTGGCTGGCGGAATTGCTGCCGGCCATGCAAACCCGGGTACGCCTCACACGGCAACAGATGGCCTTCTTCGTCCCCACCGATCCGGCGCCCTTCCGGCGCGGCCGCTTCCCCGTCTGGTCGATTCTGTCGCCCGGCAATCTCTGGTACGGCTTCCCTTACCTGCACGAGGGATGGGTGAAGGTGGCGGAAGACAGCAAGGTGGACGACACCCGGGTGGACGTCTCGCGTGAACCCACGGCCGAGTTTCTGGACTGGGCGCAGGAGTTCGTGGCCCAGCGCATCCCCGATCTCAGCCGAGGAGAGCTGGCCGGTGGCCGCTCCTGCCTCTACACCAACATGGCCGAGATGGAGGACGAGCAGTTCGTCATCGACTGGGCCCCGGGGCGGGAACGGGTGCTGATCGCCGGGTGCGGCTGCGGCCACGGCTTCAAGTTCGGCGGCTCCATCGGGCCGGTGATCGCCGACGCGCTGGAGGACCGGGAGAACCCCCTGGGGGATCTGTTCCGGATTGGAACCAGGTTTAATCAAGGAGGAAAGGACTGATGGGTATGGACGCCAGGAAGGTCTATGACGAAGCCATCGTGATCGACGGTCTGAGCATCAGCAACTGGGAGAGCGATGCCGTCTTCCAGCGCCTGCGGGCCGGTAACATCACCGCCATCAACGCCACCGTGGCCACCTGGGAAAACTTCCAGCAGACCATGGCTCACCTGGCTGGCTGGATGCGGCGTTTTCGCGAGCGCCAGGACATCCTGCAGGTCAAGGAAACGGCCGATATCCACACCGCCAAGAAGCTGGGAAAGACCGGAATCATCCTGGGATTTCAGAACGCCTCGCCCATAGAGAACGAGCTGGACCGCCTGGGGCTGTTTCTGGCCCTGGGGGTGCGGGTCATCCAGCTCACCTATCACGAGACCAATCTGCTGGGGAGCGGCTGCTGGGAGCGGTTCGACAGCGGCTTGAGCAACTTCGGGGTGGATGCGGTGCGGGAAATGAACCGGCTGGGCATTGTCATCGACCTGTCCCACGTGGGCCCGAAAACCACCATGGACGCCATCGAAATGTCCGAGCAGCCGGTCGTCATCACCCACGCCAACGCCCGCAGTTTCTGCGGCCACCCGCGCAACAAGGAAGAAGAAGCGCTCAAGCTGCTGGCCGAAAAGGGGGGTGTCGTCGGCGCCACCTCATACACCCCCTTCCTTCCCAAGAAATTCGATTCGACGGTGGAGGATTTCGTGGATGCCATCGACAACATGGTGGAGCGGATCGGCCTGGACCACGTGGCTATCGGCACCGATTCCACCCACGATCAGCCCCTGGAATTCTGGCATTACATCGTCTCCCAGCAGGGCACCAAGTTCCCCTCGACCTTTGCCGACGGCTCGTTGCCCTACACCGAGCTGAGCTTTCAACCCAAGGGGCTCGACAGCCCGGCGGAGTTCCCCAACCTGGCCGACGCGCTCGCCAATCGCGGCTACAGCGCCGAAGACATCACCAAGCTCTTGGGCGGAAACTGGCTGAAGCTCTTCGAGCGGGTGTGGAACCCTTGAAGCAGGGGGTTACTGGGGAGCGGTCGCCCACCTACAGCGGGTCTGCTGCCGCCCACGCAGTTGACCCGGATGGGGCGGAGACCTGTACATAGCGAACCGTTTCCGAGATCAACCCCAAAGACAGCACACCAGACCGAAGTCACCTCCAGAATATACGGCTGCCAACCACTCGTTCAGTCTGTCCTATTTGACAAGTAACGGTTGACACAATACATTCTACGAGTGATACGGAGCTTCCGACATCGTGGGATCAAGCGTTTCTACGAGCGCGGTGACCGCAGTCTCATCCGTCCCGATCTGCACGACCGGGTGGAAGTGATGCTCGCCCAGCTTGATGTCGCCAGATCCCCTGAAGCAATGCGCCTTCCCCACTACCGGCTGCATGCCCTCAAAGGCAAGCTGAAGGACTATTGGTCAGTGACCGTGAAGACCAACTGGCGCATCATCTTCCGTTTCGAAGACGAGGATGTCTACGACGTTGAACTGATGGACTATCACTGACTGGAGAGAAAACTACCATGCCTATGAAGAACCCGCCGCACCCGGGCAAGGTCGTACGTGTGTCCTGCTTGGAGCCGCTTGGCCTCAACGTCACCGAAGGCGCCAAGGCCCTCGGCGTCAGTCGCCAAGCACTCTCGAACCTGGTGAATGGTCACGCTCGCATGTCGACCGAGATGGCGGTCCGGCTCGCGAAGGCCTTCGGCTCTACGACCGAGACTTGGATACACTTGCAGGCGGCCTACGATGTCGCCCAGGCACAAGCGCGCGAGGGTGAGATCAAGGTCGTGCGTTACCATCCGCAGCCGACGGCATGACGAAACGGGCTTGACGGATCAATCCCCGGAAACCCTGGGTGAGAAAGGGAAGTTCTGGGGCTACCTCGAATAATGCGGCACCAACGGGAACGGCACAATGACCTGCGCGGAAGCCCCCGCCTGCGGGTTGAAGCTGCCCATCAAGAAAAAACATCCGGCCTACAAGTGCATGACGGACCAGGATGGGGATGGAGTGGTCTGAAAGTAGGCAAGGTCAGTCCGATTTTGAGGATTCGATGCGCTTGAAAAGCTTGGCGACGAATGATCCACCCCCCAGCAACCTGCAGTATATCGATGCCTTCCCGTTCAGCCAGACGACGATTGCAGCTAAGACTGCGGTACTCCTTTTTGCTGCCATAGTGCCCGCAAATTTTCTTGGATGCTATCGTCCTGGAACGTCTTGATTCCGCACGCCCTGTTCTTGCAGAAGTAGTCGACGTAGTTCCGTCCGTCACGGCTATCCCATGCAGCAGCAACTTGTTGGGCCGAAGGATAGTGCCCGCCAACGATCGTCGGATTCGTTGCTGTCGCGAGAAGTATGTCGACCCCGAGATCCGAACGGTCCTCAGATTCCAGCCACGGAATCTTCATGTGTCCGGATTCGTCAACTACGACGTCCTCGCAGACCGCTGAGTTCAGTTGTCCGTAGCACCGTTCACGAGAGACCCGTTCGTTCCAACCGTCGAGTAGCGTACACAGTTGATCCGACTTGGTGAGATTCGGATTCACCAGTAGCGCAACGCACCCCCAGTCGGCTGATAGACGTCTTGGATCACCCGGTTTCGTTTTAGCTTCAACTGCCCAAAGACACTCGGCTTCGCGGATGAGATTGTCTTTGCCGTATACACGGTGCTTGCACGGTACGACGATCGCTCGGCCGTACTGATCCGCACCGAGACCCGAGGAAAAGACCATCGTGTAGGAACATCCTCGTTTCCTGGACCTTCGTCCGTACCGGATCGGCGCCCGGACGAATCGCTCACTGTGCAGATTGAGGAGGCGGTCGGCTCGCCATTTCTTTCTGCGACAGTCTGGGTCCCAGTGCAGCGACCCGATGATCAGCACACCCAACGAGAATCCGTTTCGCACTTCATCTTGTGATTCACTCATTCATCATCCCTCGGATGCTCGGCGATCCAGCCCTATATGCATGACCACCCGGCCTACAAGTGCATGACGGACCGGGATGGGGATGGGATGGTCTGCGAATAGGCAAGGCTAATCCGATTTCGAGGATTCGATGCGGTCGAAAAGCTCGGCGGCGAGTTTCTGGGCCTCGGCTATTTGCTCCGCGGTCATCTTCGATCTGAGCTCGTCCTTACCCTTGACGGCATCCTCGTGTCCCTGTGTGGCAGCAAGAATCATCCAGGCATAGGCTTCCACGTAATCCTCCAACACGCCCTTGCCAACGACGTACATGGCTGCCAGTAGGATTTGAGCCCTGGCGTATCCCTGGTTGGCGGCCCTCCGGTACCACTTCACCGCCTCCCGGTAGTCCTGGGGCACGCCCGCTCCCTTGGCGTACACGATACCAAGATCGACTTGAGCCCCGTCGAATCCCTGCTCGGCAGCATTGCGTAGCTGCTCGATGTGCTGATCCTCAGCGAATCCAGGCTGAAACACCGCTAGAGCGACAAGCGCGAGGAGTAAGAATTTCGACTTTCCACTGCAGGTGTTTCGGTCAGTCATGGGTCTGGTCCCTGTCATAGCGGCCTCTTAGGCGCGCAGGACCTCCTCACTCGGAAGGCCCGCTACTCACTCCCTTGGACGTTATGCAATGGGATAGTATTGGATTCGACGGTCAGTCCAAGAACCGGATAGCGGCAAAGAGCAATCCGGCGATGGCCAACTGGATGCCGACAAGCCCGGCTCCCTGAATCCACAAGGCCCGAAAGACTTCGGCCTTGAGGTCGGCGATCTCTGCCTTGAGGTCGGTGATACCTGCCTTGAGGTCGGTGATACCTGCCTTGAGGTCGGCCTTGGTAGCAAGCTCGGCATCCGAGCGGCTGATGGAGGCGACTACCGCCTCGGGCTGCCTGGAGTCCATGCCGGCGTCCTCAAGTTCCCTGATGGTGGCGTGGGTGCCGAGGGTGTGGGTGGCCAGGGTGTTCTCTCTTGCCTGCAGACTGGCACAATCCAAACGGCCAGACCCCCTTCACAGAGGCGCAGTCTCGCCTCTGTCAAACATGTGAATCCTACCATGGTATTGGCCTCGCGCGCGTGGTCCGGAGCACAAGACCCTGGGATCGGGTGCGCGAGGCTGGAGCGGGTCGCCTCGGGGTGGTGCGGCGGCGGCCCGACATCCTGTGCTTCGCGAACTACGCCAAGACCTTCCAAGACGCTACTGTCTCACGTATTTGCGCAGCACCTTGGAACCCGGCGGGGCCTGGCGTTTGGTGTAGGAATAGGTGACCTGACCGACGTAGATATCCCCGTGGGAGTCCACCGCCACCGAATGGGGAGAGAAAAACCGTCCCGTGCCGTAGGGGTCCTGCTCGCACCACTCGGCCAGGATGCTGCCATCGGCGGACCTGACGGTCATGCGGGCGGCGGGCTTGTCCAAGCGGGCCTCGCGGCCATACATGAAAATACCGCCGATCTCGGCTACGCAGAAGTTCTGCTGGCGGTCCTGGCACAAGGCATTGGGCCACCACACTTCGGTCCACTGGTCCAGGAATTCTCCCTGCGGCGAGAAGATCTGGATGCGCGAGTTCTGGCGGTCCGCCACGTAGACCTTCCCCTCGGGATCCACATAGACGCCATGAGGCTGGTTGAATTGAGAGGGTCCCTCTCCAGGGTCTCCCCAGGAGAGCAGCAGTTGGCCGTCGGCGCTGAACTTGTGAACGCGGGCATTGCCGTATCCGTCGGAGACGAACAGGCTTCCGTCAGGAGCCAGGGCCACGTCGGTGGGGGTGTTGAAGGGGGGTCCAGAACGCAGGATGGACTGGTGGTCGGTGCCGTTGTAGCCAGTGTCGGCCACGCCGTTGGAGGGCGCCAGGGTCATCAGCAGCTTTCCCTCCGGCGTGAACTTGTGCACCCGGTGCCCGTTGTCGTCCACGCAGAAAACGGAGTCATCGGGGCCGATGAAAATCATGTGCGGCCTCACGAAGACCCCCTTCCCCCAGGAGCCTAGATAGCGGCCATCCCGGCCAAAGATGACCACCGGATTCTCGGCGCGGCAGAAAGCGTAGACCCGGTCCTTTGAGTCCACCGCAATCCCGGGAACTTCTCCCAGGTCCCATCCCTCGGGAAGCTTCGCCCAACCCTCCGCCTCTTCAAACGTCAACTGACCAGATCCAAGTTTCAATGGTTTAGTTCCTCCTCGTCGGATTTAGCCCGGGTGTACAACATTTGCTTACAGCATTCACCGCTGAGCAATGCGGGCCGAAAAGGCCAATACTAGGGGGTTGACCCGGGAGTGTCAACGATGGAGGAGCAATCATTGACTTGCGCCAATGGCTATATGCTGCGGCCGCGTTGCGGCTTGCTCGAACTCCGGCCTGGCACAGCCGCGTAGGCGGCGAATGAGTAGCGTCCTCACCGGAACCCCTCCCGGTTTGACACCTGGCAAGGCGATCCCCTAAACTCGCCGGCAACCAGCCCCCTTTGCTTCCAGGAAAGGCTTGCCGACGTCTTTCCCGGACCGGTCGAAGCCTTCGAGCGGCGGGCGGGCCTCCCCGGCAGGTCGATCAAGGAGGGAAGTGATGATAGCCGCCGTTCTCAGACAACTGGGCCGGCCTCTGGAGATCGAGGAGAGACCGCGGCCCGCTTTCGGGGCCGAAGAAGCCTTGATTCAGGTAATGGCCTGCGGGACCGATGGCACCGACCTGAAAATTGTGGACGGATTCGGCTACAGCCCCGAACTCCCCGCCATCCTGGGCCACGAGGTCGCCGGCGTGGTCTCCGAGGTGGGAGAGCGGGTCACCCAGGTGAAACCGGGCGACCAGGTGGTGGTCTACAACTTCTCCACCTGCGGCCGCTGCCGCATGTGCCGGACCCGCCGCGAACAACTCTGTCCCCACATGACGGGGGTCCTGGGAGCCAAGGACCGGGGCGGCCACGCCGAATACCTGGCCATTCCGGCGCGTCAACTGGTCCCGCTGCCCGACAACATCGCCTGGCCGGAAGCAGCCGTGCTGGCCGATGCTCGCATCACGGCCCTGCACGCCGTGGACCGGGCCTGGGTGGGACTGGACGACCGCATCGTCATCTTCGGAGCCGGGGGCGTGGGCATCTCGGCCATTCAAATCGCCAAACTGGCCGGCGCCAGAGTCTTGGCCGTAGACCGGGTCGCGGAAAAGACCGATTTCGCCATCCGGATGGGCGCCGATTTCGCCATCGACTCCACCCGGAGGGACGTCCAGGAGGCCATCCGGGAATTTACCCAGGGTGAGGGGGCTGACGGCGTGATCGACTGCGTCGGAGTGGAGCAGACCCTGGCAGCCGGGGTGGACGGCCTTCGCCCCGGAGGACGCCTCACCGTGGTCGGATACACGCCCGAAACCTACGGACTGAACGGAAAACGGCTGGCGCAGAACGAGCTGGAGATCGTCGGCACCCGTTGCGGCCGCCTGCAGGACCTGGTAGGCGCGGTCCAACTGATGGCGGAGAACAAGTTGAAACCCATCGTCACAAACCTCTACCCACTGGAGGAGATCAACCAGGCCATGGCGGACTTGCGGTCCGGCAAGGTGCTGGGCCGGGCGGTCCTGTTGACGCCGGACGGACGGGAGGCCATGGGACACTCCGCCAACCCGGCCGGCGGCTCCTGAGCTTTGGCCGAGTCACCGCCGTTCACCGCTCCTCACCCAGCCAGGCGACCCAGCAGCGTATAAGCGGCCACGCAGAGAGTGAGCCCCCCGGACAGCCACAGCAGCCCGTCGACCCAGGGAGAGGGACCGATCCCGCGATCCAGCCGGCGGTAGCGCAGGTAGAGGATGGAGCAGGCGATGACGGGCAGCATGCCGGTCTGCACCACGCCCCCCACCACGATGAGCTGAACCGGCTGTTCCGGAAAAGCCAGGAAGATGGTGGCGTAGACGGCAGCCCAGAAGACCTGCAGCCCTCTCCGCCAGCGGATCCGCTGTTCCGGCTGGTCGCCCGCAACGAAGCCGAAAACGGTGAGGCAGTCCAGTCCCATGATGGCATTGGCCGCAACCGAGGCGAAGAGGGTGGAGTAGAGGGTGACCAGGGCCCCGAAAAGAAAAACCAGGTAACCCCAGGGGCCAAAAATTCCGGTGAAGGTCCTGGAAAGGGTATCGATCATCTGGCCGCCCTCGGGCACCAATCCCTGGCGGTGGAGGACGGCGGCGCCCAGGAAGTAGAAGGCAACCGTGATGACGGTGTAGATGGTCATGGCCAGCAAGGCATCCAGTTGCATCACCCGGATCCAGCCCCGTGCCCGCTCATACCAGTTCGGCTCGCCGCTGCGGGGTCCGATATGGCGGGCGTATCCTTTCTCCAGGCACCAGTTGGGATAGGCAAACAGATCGGACGTGCCCACCCCGGTCAGCCCGAACAGGGCAAAGGCCAAGGACAGCCCCCCCTGAGCGGGCAGTTGAAAGGTCAGCCCCTCCCAGACATTCTCCGGAGACACGGCGTGGCCGGACCATTGCAGAGCCCCTGCCGCCACCACGGTGGTCAGGCTGAAAGCCACCACCATCAGCATGGAGCCGCGCTCCACCACCCTGTAGCCGCCGCTGAGCAGGATCCCCAGCGTCATCAGGCAGGCGATGATTCCCCAGGAAGTAACCCCCACTTGAGGAAGGAGCAGGTGAAGGCACTGCGCCACGCCGCCGACGATACCCCCCACCAGACTGGCGGAGATCAGGGTGCTGAAGAGCCAACCCCAGACCACCCAGGAGGCCCTCCAGCGGGGACCCGGAATCCGGTCCACCGACCCGAGCGACGAGTCTCCCGAAGAGATGGCGTAGCGTCCGATCTCCACCTGCAGGACCACCTTGGAGGCGCAGCTCAACAGGATCAGCCACAGCGCCACAAAACCCAGCTTGGCTCCCAGGGTGGTGGTGACGATCAGCTCGCCCGAGCCGACGATGCCGGCAGTCAGGATGAGGGAGGGTCCGACCTGGCGAAGGCGTCCCAGGAAGTCCTTGGGAGGGGCAAGGACCTCGGCAGCAGGCCCCTTTTCGGCGGATGGGTCGGGTCGAGTCATCTGCTGTTGCGGCGGCTGCCGCCAACCGGGGCGAAATAGCGTGACCGGCATGGAGTCGCGCCCGGCGAAATTCAAGAGTCCTTCAGCCCTGGAACCACTCCTTCGAGATGGTCCAATGCTGCCGGTTGAGGAAGGCCCTTGGGCGGCCATGCTATCACCCGCCAGGCAAACCGCAAATCCTCCGCGCTCATGGATCTCCCGTGTTAAGATCGATTCCGGGGAACGGTTCCCCCCTGACTGTTTTTGCGCCGGTGGGTTGGTCTCGGCCGGGAATGGGATGCCTCCGGCCCTCTATGGGGAACCAGTGGAGGTAGGACAATGAGAAAGGCCCTTCAGCTTCCGCGTTTGGAGCCTACCGGGGAGTCGGTGTTTCTGAACCGGCGCCGTTTCCTGGAGGCGACCCTGCTGGCAGGTGCAGGCACTTGCCTGTTTCCCTCCCTGGGGTGCACCCAGCCGCCACCGATTCCCGAAGGCGGCCCCCTGTCTGTTCCCCTTGAACGCCCGCAGGTGTTCCCGGCCAAGCGGAACTCCAGTTTCGATCCCCCCGATCTCCAACTGACCGACCGCCTGGTGGCGGCGACCCATAACAATTTCTACGAGTTTCTTCCCAATCGCGGCGGTCCGGTCTGGAAATACACCGGCAACTTTGAAGTGGAGCCCTGGAAGGTGGAGGTGGGCGGCGAGTGTCACAAGCCCCGCACCTTCGATCTGGACGATCTGTTCGGATTCGAGCAGGAAGAGCGAGTCTACCGCTTCCGTTGCGTGGAAACCTGGGCCATGAATATTCCTTGGACGGGATTCCCCCTGAGCCGGCTTCTCAAGGTCGTCCAGCCCACCGACAAGGCCCGGCACGTCCGCTTCATCACCGCCCAAAAACCCGGTCAGATGCCCGGCCTCAGTGAAAGGCACTACTCCTGGCCCTATTACGAAGCCCTGCGCCTGGACGAGGCCATGAACGACCTGGCCCTGGTGGTGACCGGAGTCTATGGCAAGCCTCTGCTCAAACAGCACGGATCACCCGTGCGGATCATCGTGCCCTGGAAATATGGCTACAAGTCCCCAAAGTCCATCGTGAAGATCGAGCTGGTGCCCAAGCAGCCGGGAACCTTCTGGTCCAGCAAGCCTTACCAGCACGAATACGGATACCTGAGCAACGTGAACCCCAACATTCCCCATCCCCGATGGTCCCAGGAATGGGACTACATGCTGGTCGCCAATGCGACGCCGCGCCGGGGACCTCGCCGGCCCAGCCTGATTTTCAACGGCTACGCCGACCAGGTGGGGCACCTCTACCCGGACGAACCCACCAAACCCCAGCCTCCACTGCAACGCGGGCAGATGGCCCGGTAATGCGGCGGCTCCCGCCGCCCTCCCCGTCCCACGCTGAATCCACACCCCAACCCGCATTTCTCACCAGGTCGCTCAGCATAAGGTATAAAAGTGCTTGTCTTTAACATCTTGCGGCGCTTTGTTTGAAGTCTTCAGCCTACAGACTGTGCTGAGCGCGCCCTGGTGAGAAATGCGGACTAACGGAAACAGGCTACCGCCCGGGCGGGGCCGGTCGGGATTTCCCGGCCGATGGGGCGTCGTCGACACCCATCTCGGTCAGGAGACGGTGGGCGCCGTCCAAATGCTCCATGATCCAGAGGACGTAGCGGATATCCACGTGAATGGCGCGGGTGACGGCCGGAATGAAATCCCAGTCGGCAACGATGCTCTCCCAGTTCCCATCAAACAGCAGCCCCACCAGTTCCCCCTGTCCATTCAAGGTGGGAGAGCCCGAGTTGCCGCCGGTCACGTCCGATGTGCTGAGAAAATTCACCGGCACCGAATCCAGCCGTTTCACGTAGTAGCTGCCGAAATCCCGGCCGCGAATCAACTTTAGCTGCCCGACAGGGGCGTCGAAGGGTTTTTCGCCCGTGTCTTTCTCCGAGATACCGCGCAAGGTGGTAAAGGGAAGGTAGCCAACACCGTCCCTGGCCGAGTAGCCTTTGACCGTGCCGTACGTGACCCGCAGGGTCGAGTTGGCGTCGGGATAAATGGACTTGCCCAGGCTTTGGTTATAGGCAATCAGAGCCTCCATGAAGCGCGGCCGCACCTGGTCGAATTGCCCCTGAAGCTCCTTGTCGCTCTCCTCCAGTTCCATATCGCCGTCATAGAGGCTGACGGCCATCCGGATGAAGGGGTCCTTACTGGCCTCGAAGTCCCGGGGCGCCGCCTTCATCCAGGAAACCCTGGCCTCGAGCTCTCCCAGCCGGGTCTGGCTGTACATCTCGGCCAGCCGCCGGTCCAGTCTGGCCTCCTGCAATGGGGTCGGTTGGATCCCGAACCAGTCGTCGAAAGCCTGGACGTGCTGCTCCGGCGGGAGCTTGGCATAGTTCAGGATAAACTGACGCCAGCAGGCACGGTCCACCTCCGGATCGTAGGTCCGCTGGAGGCGCTCCAAACCTTCCCGGATACGGTTCAGGTCCCGCTCCTGATAGCCGGGCTCCCGCTGCCCGTCAGGTTTTTGCCGCTCCCGGCTCAGACGGTAGAGCCTGCGGGCAGCTCTCAGCAGAGCGGACCGGCCTCCGAGCAGGTCGTAGTAGAGGGCCGCCTCCCGCCGGGATTGGGACTCGGCCACCAGTTTTCCGAGATGTCCGGTGGCAGTCTTCAGACCGGACCGGGATGCCGGACCAGCTTCGATCCAGGCCTGCAAGTCCTTCTCCAGAGCCTGTTTTCCCTCCAGGATGTCGCTCTTGGCAAACCCCTCCAACATTCCCTGGTAGTTCTTGAGGACGTTTCTCAAGCTGGCTTGCAGAGACGTATACTTGAGGGCTTTCTCTTCCCGGCCGGCCACCGCCTGATCGATGATGTCAAGCCATTCCTGAAAGGCCTGGCTGCGCTGAGGATAGTCCCACTGGATGACCCCCTCGACCTCCCGGGCCAGGCGGTACCGGTTGGTGCGCCCCGGATAGCCCGCCACCAGGACCAGGTCGCCGGTCTCTACGCCCCGGGTGGAGACTTTCAAGTGATGCCGGGGCCGATAGGGAACGTTCTGCTCCGAATAGTCCGACGGCTTTCCATCCGGGCCGACATAGGCGCGATAGAAGGCATAGTCCCCGGTGTGGCGGGGCCACATCCAGTTGTCGATGTCGCCCCCGTACTTGCCGATGGAGAGGGCAGGGGCATAGACCAGGCGAACGTCCCGGATTTCAAACTGCTTGATCAACTCATACTCCAGCCCGCCGAAGTAACCGGCAACCCGGCATCGATGCCCCGGGTCTTGCTCGCACTCGGCAACCAGGGCCTTCTGCCTGTCTTCGATGGCCTGATACCGTTCCCGCCCGCCGGCTCCCTCGGGAATGCCAGCCAGCACCGACCGGGTGACATCCTCCACCGCCACCGTGACCAGGACGCGGCTGCCCGGAGCCGCCGGGAGCTCCTGGGACCGGCTGGCGGCCAGAAAGCCCTCCTCCAGCAGATTGCTTTCTTCGGTGGCGTTGTGCTGGATGGAGCCGTAGGCACAGTGGTGGTTGGTGATCACCAGCCCCTGGGGCGAGACAAAAGAGGCCGTGCAGTTTCCGAGCCAGATCACCGCGTTCATGGGGTGGCCTGTGAGGTTCGAGAGCGCCGCGGCATCCACCTCGGGACTCAGGGCTTTCAGCTTGTCCGCCAGAGAAGGAAGCTGGCCCGGCCTCCACATCCCCTCCTCAGCCGGCAGGGCCGCGGGAAAAAGGGTGATCGAGGCCAGCAGGGCCAGGGAAGAGATTAGGGCTTGCTTCACGGGAGGAACCTCTCCGGTTGATTGTGGGGGCATTCCGGAGTTCGAACTTTTGGACTCGGTCAATTGCCGCCAGAAATTATAGCGCGTCCGGGATTGAGTCTGTTGGCGTTGGACGCAATCACTCCCCCCTTGAGGGGGAGTCGGCGAGACCAGGGCACAGCCCGCAGTCGAGCCGGTGGGGGGCAATCACCCCGCCCCAGTGTGAGTATCAGCCGGCACGGGCAGCGGCACGCCTACGACAAGAAAGGCGATGATTTTTCTGCGGAAGAAGGAATACGGAATCCTGCGCTTTTGGAATAACGAGGTGTTCGAGAATTGCATGGGTGTGCTGGAGGCGGTGTATGAGGCCTTGTCAGGCCCCCACAGCAGTCTGGCGGCTTGGCTTCCGCCCCCCCCCCACCGCATCAGCCTTCGCCTGGCGGCTCGGCTTCTGCGACTCCCCCTCAAGGGGGGAGGAGTGATGCTCACGACACCTGATTCACCATCTGTCTGGCCTGGGTGGGGAGATCCATTTCCGGACTGGGCCCGTAGCGGCGCATCAGCTCCCAGGCCCGGTCGGCCACGGCCTGCTCGATGTCCATCTCCTGCAGGCAGGCGCGGGACTCATCCAGGAATTTGTGGCATTGGAACAGGCGGCAGCCGGCTTGCCAGACGGTCGGGTCGCCCCGGCGCTGGTAGCGAAAGTCGCCCGAGACCCGCAATTGCCGCGACCGGTTGGGAAGGCCGCGGTGCATCATGTGGGGGTGAAAGATCAGCACGTCACCGGCCCGGTAGTCGGACCGCAGCCAGGTTTTGGGCGAATCGTCGGGAGCCGTATCGCCGGCCACCGAGACGGCGCCCCTTCGAGCCATCTGCCGGGCCTGGTCGGGGTTCTGCGGGATCCCCAGGTAACGGGACCCACGGTACCAGTGCTGATGGATTCCCTCTCGATGGGAACCCTTGCGCAGGGCCAGTCCGCCGGTGGCCAGGTCGATGTCCATCAAGGCCACCCAGCAGGTCACGAACGACACCCGAAAATGGTAGCCGTCCTGGTGGGCCGGAGTGGCATAGTCAAACCGCTGCCCTCCGGTGTCGGCGGGCTCGAGATCCTGGAACATCACCCGCACCCGGTCGGCGTTCTCTACCCAACTGAAGACCTCGCCGTCAAACAGGGTGCCCAGGAACCTGAAGAGCTCGCGGTCATGGATCACCTCGGCCAGCGACGGCAGCTCGCTGATCATGCGGCCGATGCGGCCGCTGGGGGTCAGCTCATTGGATTCCGGCATCCTGCCCGACCACTTCAACTCCTGTTCCGGATCGTCGACGGTGAAGCCGTACCGGATGAGAAGCTGCCGAATATCCGATCGCAGCCGCCCGACGTTCTCCCGGTCGATCAGGCCCCGAACGAACAGGTATCCCTGCTGCTGCAGCCGTTGGGACAGGGCAGCGTGGTCTTTTGTCGAGGCTTCAAGCGTCTGGAGCGGCTCTAGGGAGAGATCAACCATCGCGGTCTGGGGTCTTGCGGCGGGCTAGCGGCCTGGCTTCCGCCCCCCACCGCATCAGCCTTCGCCTGACGGCTCGGCTTCTGCGACTCCCCCTCAAGGGGGGGAGTGATGGTTAGGCCTGGTCGCTATCATTGTCCTGCACGCAACCGTAGGGGCGTCCCTTGTGGGCGCCCAATCCGGGAATCACCGGGCAACCACAACGCGGGCAACCACAACGCGGGCAACCACAAGGGTTGCCCCTACGTTGGGGGGTACGGTGTAAACCATGTTCGGCTTGCACAGTTGCGGCCGCTGGCTATCAGATCAGTGGATTGCGACGCCTCTCACCGATTCAAATGGTCGGGGCGAGAGGATTTGAACCTCCGACCCCCTGGTCCCGAACCAGGTGCTCTACCAGGCTGAGCCACGCCCCGTCATTGAATCAGCGGCAAGCCGCAGGTGAAAGGCATTCCGCCCAGGACTTCAACTCGGAACTCAACTCAAAGGCGGTCTGGTCGAGCTTGAGCGGTGTGATGGAAATGCAGCCGGAGCGGAGAGCCACAAAGTCGGAGTCTCCGTCAACCGGCAGATCGCGGGGTTCCAGTTCCTGGTCCAGCCAGAAGTATTTCCTGCCCCGAGGGTCCCGGCTCTCCACGATCAAGTTGCAGATCGGGTAGGGGCCCTGGCGAGTCACCCGCACTCCCTGCCATCCCCCGCCGGGAACATTGACGTTCAGGATAAAGCCCGGCGGAAGCGGCTGCTTCAGCAGTTGCCCGGCCAGATGGGCCGTGAACTGGGCCGCCTCTTCAAAGTCGAAGTCCTCTCGGGTCGCCAGTGAAACGGCTGCCGCCTGGATCCCGTGCCTGGCGGCTTCCATCGCCCCCGCCACCGTACCGGAATAGGCGATGTCATGACCCAGGTTGGAGCCCCGGTTGATTCCGGAAACAACCAGATCCGGCGGCTTGGGGAGAATGTGATTCAAGGCAATGATCACGCAGTCCGCCGGCGTTCCCTCCACCGAGTAGCGATCCGCTCCAATCTGCTCATAGCGGACGGGTCGCAACAGCGTCAGGGCCTGACTGGAGGCACTCATCTCCCGGTCGGGCGCCACGGTAATGACCTGTCCCAGGTGGGAGAGAGAGCGAGCCAGCGAGGTGATTCCGGCGGAGTGGATCCCGTCGTCGTTGGTCAGTAAGATGTCCGCCAATGATGGACTCTGAAGAAAAATGGTCGGGACGAGAGGATTTGAACCTCCGACCCCACGCACCCCAAGCGTGTGCGCTACCTGGCTGCGCTACGTCCCGAGACCAAGCGGGAATTTAACACCTTCGATTCAGGATTGTCAAGACGGCGCGGAGCTCCGACTTGAGTGCACGAACCTTCTCGGCCGGGCCAGCGGCGGCGGCTGATGTCGCCGCTGAAGGAGGTTTCCCCGACTCCTGAAGGGGCTCCCGATCGACCGGGAGCGGGCCGGGGGCAACCGCTCCGGCGGAGAGGGCTTTCCTTGCCCCCGCGATGGTGAAGCCCTTGTCATAAAGGAGGTCCTTGATGGCACGGACGGTTTCGATATCCCGCTTGCGGTACATCCGACGGCCGTTGGCCCCTTTGCCGGGTTTGAGGCGCGGAAACTCCGATTCCCAAAAACGCAGAACGTAGGGCTCCACCTTCAGCAGGCTGCACACTTCACCGATGCTGAAAAACAACTTGTCGGGAATCTCGACCGGAGTCTCGGAATCCGCGCTGCCCCGCTGGCGATTCACGAGCTTCAGGGATCTCTCTGGCATAACCGGGCAGACCATCCTGTCGGACCTGCGCAGGACATTCGTTTCAAGTTATTATCAATACAAATGTTACTTGGTCAACCCCACCGAGGCGCCAAGTCCCGACCAAGGGTAGGTCGCATCGGTTCTCTGAATCTGTTAACATATTCTTATAAAATAAGTTAACGGGATTCTTGCAGCAGAAACGATGCGCACACAGTGTAACAGTAAACCGCTGGAGTTTGAGGGCCACGGCCACCGTCGCTTGGTGGCGAAGAAACTCATTTTTCTTTTGGTTTTTCTTCGTGTCCCTTCGTGGTCCTTCGTGCCCCTTCGTGGATATCTTTTTGTCCTTCGCGCCTCTTCGTGTATTGAGAGCCGACGTTTCCTGCCATTGGTGAGAAATGCGGACTAACCCGCCTTCCTTTCCACCTTGTGCTTCAGCACCACCGGAGTACCCACAAACCCGAAGCGCTGCCGGATCCTGTTGACCAGGTATCGCTGAATGGAGGGGTGAAGCGGCGATTTCCGCCCGGTGAAGAGCACAAAGGTCGGGGGAGAATCGTGCACTTGAGTCATGTAGTGCACCTTGACCTGCCGGGCGAAGGGGACAGCGGTGTCTTGAAGGGCCTCGCGCTGCAGAAACGCATTCAGTTCCCCGGTTCCGATCCGTGTGCGCCGCGCCTTGAAGACCTGGTCAATCAGAGAGAGCAGTTTGGGGACGCGCTGGCCCTTGGCGGCCGAGATGAATACCATGGGAGCGTAGGCAAGGAAGCGCACTGTGTCGCGCACCCGTTTCTCGAACACCGCCATGGTATCACTTTCCTTTGGTATCAGGTCCCATTTGTTGACCACCAGAATGGCGGAGGCGCCGACCTCCTGGACGTAGCCGGCGATGGCGGAATCCAGCGACGACGGCGCCTCAGTGGCATCCATCATGACCAGGGCCAGGTCGGAGCGCTGCACGCTCCTGCGAGCCATGAAGACACTGAGTTTTTCCGCCTGCAGAAAGGTCTGACGTTTCTTGCGGATGCCGGCCGTATCCATGAATCGATAGACCTTGCCGTTGCGTTTGACCAGAGAATCGACAGCATCGCGGGTGGTCCCTGGAATCGGGGAAACAATGGTGCGGGTTTCACCCAGGATGCGGTTCAGCAGCGTCGATTTGCCCACATTGGGTTTACCCACGATGGCGACCCGAATCTCGACGGGCGGCTGCCGTTTGGAGCGTTGCCCCTTGGGGAGGTGTTTGACCACTTCGTCCAGGAGGTCGCCCAGGTTCAAGCCGTGGGCTGCGGAAACGGGGATGACCTCCCCCACACCCAGTTCGGAAAATTCGGGGGCCTGGATCGATTGTCCGGCGACGTCACATTTGTTCACGGCCACCACCGCCGGCTTGGAGCATTCGATCAACAGCTTGCCCAAGGCCCGGTCCAGGGGAGTGAGCCCGGCGCGCCCGTCCACCACCAGCACCAGGACCTGGGCATTCCGGATGGCCGTCTCGGCTTGTTCGAAAATGAGCCCCGGCATCGGATCCCGATCCCCCGGGACCATGCCTCCGGTGTCAACGATCTGGAACTGCCGTCCGCTCCACTCGGCCCGGGCGTCCACCCGGTCTCGGGTCATTCCGGGCTCACTGCCCACCAGGGAACGCCGCTGCCGGCAGATCCTGTTGAAAAGGGTGGACTTGCCGACATTGGGACGGCCGATAATGGCAACGGTTGGCTTGTTCAAGGGAATCGTCTCCGGACGGTCTCGGGCTTTGCCTCAGTATAACTCATTAATGGGGGTGCGACCCGTCTGGCACTTCGACTACAATTCCGCTGACGGGACCGGGGTAAGGGTCCCTGGTTAGCCCGCATTTCTCACCAGGTGGCTGAATGCATAGTGAAAAGCGGTTTATCTTCAGACCCTTGATTGGCGCCATTTAAGAGACTTGCGGCTACAGACCGCGCTGGGCGCGCCCTGGCTTGTCCTTTTTCCCTCAGCGCGCGCATGCTCGCTCGACCGTAGAAACCGCTACGCTCTTCGCTCGCGAGCACGCGCTGAGGGAAAAATTCCTGCGCCATTGTCACGCCCCCTGGTGAGAAATGCGGGCTTGCGGTTGGACTGCCTGGAAGATGCCGGTTTTGAGCCGAAAGAGCCTTGACATTGGTTGCGGCCGCTTCAAGCTTCCCGGAAGCATCGGTCTGGATGTGGTGCCATTGGAAGGGGTGGACGTGGTCCATGATCTGGACCGGTTTCCCTATCCCTTCCCGTCGGACTCCTTCGATCACGTTCGGATGTCTCACGTGGTCGAACACATCCAGTCCATCGTACGCACCATGGAGGAAGTTCATCGCATCGCCCGCCCGGGAGCCATGGTGGAAGTCGTGACGCCTCATTACACCGATACCTCTTCCTGGCAAGACCCCTCCCACCGCTGGCACCTCAACAGCCGGTCCTTCGAGCACTTCGAACCGAGATCCCAAACCAACTACTATTCGAAGGCCCGCTTTGCCGTGGAATACTCCGAGGTCAGGCTGCTCAATCTCTACCGCTATCTGGGTTTCGAGTTCCTGATCAATCTGCAGAATCGCAGTCCCCGGTATCGTTTCCTGAGAAAGTTCTGGGAGCAGTACCTCTGTACCCTGATTCGCGCAAAAGTCATGTCCTTCCGGCTACGCGTGCTGAAGTAGCCGGCTCGAGCCCCCAAGGGCCCAACCGATGAAACGAGAACTGGCAGTGGTACTGGTGAGCGGGGGCATGGACAGTTGCGTGTGTGCGGCCATCGCCCGGCAGCAGCATGAGGTGGCCTTCCTCCACGTCTCCTACGGGCAGCATACCACCCGGCAGGAATTGAGGGCCTTTCATCGGATCGCCCGGTTTTACGGGACGGAAAGAACGCTGGTGTGCGAGCTGTCCCATCTGGGTCGGATTGGGGGGTCCAGCCTGACCGACGCCGCCATAGCGGTCGACGAGGCCGATCTGGAGCGCCGGGAGATTCCCAGCAGCTATGTGCCCTTCCGCAACGCCCACTTTCTCTCCATCGCGACCTCCTGGGGCGAGGTGCTGGGGGCCCGATCGATTTTCATCGGGGCGGTCTTCGAGGACAGCTCCGGGTACCCGGACTGCCGCCCCGAGTACTACCGGGCCTTCAACCGCTTGATTGCAGTCGGAACCCGCCCCGAGACCCGCCTGGAAATCGTGACGCCGGTCATCCGGATGAAAAAAGGCGAAATCGTGACCACTGGATTCAGGCTGGGTGCCCCCCTCCACTTGACCTGGTCCTGTTATCGGGACGGGGACATCGCCTGCGGGCGGTGTGACAGTTGCGCCCTGCGGAGAAAGGGATTTCAGGAAGCCGACCTGGAAGACCCGACCCCCTATCTCTGCTCCGGGAAAACATAGCCCACGACGGGTTTTTTCGGTAGAATTCACTCAAAAGGGAAAGCTTGGGATTACAGGCAGAATCCGTTGTTGGAGGTTTCCATGAACAGAGAGATACGCACCCTACCGACCCTGGCCACGCTGGCCGCCATTACCCTTTTGCTTCCTGCGGCCCTGTCGGCCCAGAGTGCCCTCTCCGGAGAGGTGATCGGCGAGGATGGAAAGCCCTTGGAAGGCGCCACGATTGCCCTGGACCGGATCAAAGTCGAAAAGCACTTCGAAGCCAAGACGGACAAGCAGGGGCGCTACTTTATCGGGGGACTCAGACCGGCCTTCTACAAGGTGGTCCTGGCCATCGACGACCAGCCGGTAGCCCATTACCAGGAGTTCCAAATCAAGCTGGGAAACGAGAACACGCTGGACTTTGACCTGGCCGAAATCAGAAAGGCGGCGCTGGCCCAGTTAAGCGACGAGGAAAGAGAGGCCCGGGCGCAGGAGCGTGCCCGCAGGGAAACCGCTGAAAAAAAGTTCACCAACATGAAGTCGGCTTTCGACGAGGGGCGGAAACTTTTCGTGGCCAGGAACTACGAGGCAGCCTCCGTGGCATTTCTGAGGGCTTCAGAAATCGATCCCAGCCAGCATGTGGTTCACGGCAACCTTGCCATTTCCTACCAAAGGCTGAAGAAGTACGACCAGGCGGTCGAGAGCTACCAGAATGCCATTACCGCCCTGGCCGACAAACCCGATCCCTTTGCGGAAGCCGAGTACTATTTCAACATCGGCATCGTGCAGGGCCACAAGGGCGATATAGAACTTGCCATCGAGGCCATGGAAAAGGCGGCCCAGCTCGATCCCGGAAAGGCGGCCCAGGCCTTCTACAACCTGGGGGTGGTGCTGACCAACAGCGGTCAAAACTCCGAGGCCATGGAGGCCTTCAAGAAGTCCGTCGAGGCCGATCCGCGGCACGCCAACGCCCACTATCAGATCGGAATGAGCCTGGTAGGCATGGCCCAGATCACGCCTGAAGGCAAGACGATTCCCGCTCCCGGCACCATCGAGGCCTTCGAGAATTACCTCCTGTATCAGCCCGAGGGAAGGTTTGCCGGGCAGGCCAAGGCGATGATCCAAACCCTCTCCGACAGCGTGCAAACCGAATTCAGCGCGGAAGATGAATAGTCAGACGGGGTTGAATCCGGGTCTCAGCTTTCCTTGAACTCCACTCCGTCCACCACCCAGTCCAGGCTGCCTCTCTTCAGGATCAACGAGGCCTCCAACCTTTCGAATCCGGTCTGGCCGCTGGTCACCAGAAAGAGGGTGGTTCCCATGGTCATCCGACCGCGTTCGGTCTGAACCAGCGAGGTGACCTCAAAGGCAGCGTAGGCCGGATCTTCCGAACCCAGCAAAAATTCGCTCATCACCCGCTGGTTCTCGAAACGGCTTTGAAACCCCTGGGTCAGCAGTTGGGTGGCTGCTTCGACGTTGCGGTCGACCAGGTGCCTCATGAATCGCTTGGCCACTATCATGGCGAACTTGGCCCGCTTCTCACTGGCCACGTTGAAGGGCATGATCGGCCGGCGGGGATCGGACCTCAAGAATTTGATCTCATCGGCCAGCCAGGCACCCATGACCTTCACGAACCGAATCTGCTCGTTGACCCGGCTGCTCACCTGGTTGTTGAGGTCGACCCAGGTGCTCTCCACCGAGACCTGGAACTTGTCGTCCCCCAGAGGGAAAATGGCGGCAGGACTGAAGTTGAAGGCGGCGACCCGCCCGCTGCGCACCCTGATGGAGAGACGTTTCCCGCGAAGATAGCGTTTTTCCAACCCGGCCGTCATGAGTTTGCGGGCCTCGACGTTATGCCTCAGCGTTCTGGCGGCCATGAATGCCTTCACCACCCCTACCTTTGAGGGGTCAGGCGAACCTTGCGGCAGTGCGGGGGCAACAGGGCTCCAAACCAGGGCGAC
Source organism: Candidatus Versatilivorator sp. (assembly GCA_965262635.1). Taxonomy (GTDB): domain Bacteria; phylum Acidobacteriota; class Terriglobia; order Versatilivoradales; family Versatilivoraceae; genus Versatilivorator. Next base: position 448,015 of record OZ253547.1, read on the forward strand.
CCATAGAAAAACCAGGCTGTGGACACCACGGAAACTTTTCTTCACCGCTTCCTCCTCCCGAGCTGACTCGCCACGGACCGTATCCGGGAACCTAGTGTAACCCGAATAGCGGCGAGATTCATCGCCCCGGGCTTCTTTTCAGCAGTGCGGCTTCTCCGGGAGAGGGACAGATGGAGGTTTTCGCCCCAGGTCGTCACCAGCCGCCTGAATTGACTTCAATCGGATTTTCCGCTTAAATAGCCGGCTAAAATAGCTGCGGGTCAAGGGACTTGGGGAATCCGTTCCGGCCGGACGCGGGGCGGTTCGGCGGCCGCGTCGGCTTGCATCCGGAATCAGCCATGAACCTGCTCAAACAAGAGGCCATCGGGAGCGACACGGTTTGGCATGACATCCGTGAAGATGTCTCGCTCGAGGCTGCAAGGGAGCCTATCCTGGCCAGTTTTCTGCATTCCACCGTGCTCAACCACCAGAGCCTGGAGGACACGCTCAGCTTTCATCTTGCCGCCAAGCTGACCAGTCCCAGCCTGTCTCCCATGTTGATCCGGGATGTCATCGACGAGGCCTTGGCGGGCAGCGCTTCCATTCGAGCCGCGGTTCGCGAGGATCTGAAGGCCTTCCGCGACAGAGACCCCGCTTGCAACAGCTATGCCGAGCCTCTGCTCTACTACAAGGGGTTCCATGCCCTGCAGTCCTACCGGGTGGCCCACTGGCTGTGGACCCAGGAGCGCCACCAGCTCGCACTGCTGCTCCAGAACCGGATTTCGGAAGTTTTCGGGGTCGACATTCATCCGGCGGCCCGCATCGGTAAAGGGCTCTTCATCGACCATGGGACGGGTGTGGTCATCGGCGAAACAGCCGTGGTCGACGATATGGTTTCCATGTTGCATGAAGTGACGCTGGGTGGGACGGGCAAGGAGAGCGGAGACCGGCACCCCAAAGTCCATCGGGGTGTGTTGATCGGCGCCGGCGCCAAGATCCTGGGAAACGTCCGGGTCGGCGAGGGCGCCAAAGTAGGAGCGGGCAGCGTGGTCCTGACCGACGTTCCGCCGCACTGCACCGTCACCGGGGTTCCGGCCAAAGTGGTCGGATGCCCGGATGTGGATGAGCCGGCGGTGGAGATGGACCACCAGATTCCCGAGGGACCCGGCGTCCATCCCTAAAGCATCCGTTGACGCCAGAATCCCGACAACCACTGGAACACGGGACACTATGAAATATCCGGTCCTTGCCCTCCTGATGGTCGCCTGTCTGGCCTGCGGCCGTTCATCGGCTCCGGAGCCCGGCTTCGTCTCCCTTCTTGACGGCAAGTCTCTGCAGGGTTGGCTGCCGGTGGAAAAAGTGGGTGAGGGGTATCTGGCGGATAACGGGGTCTTGATCTGTCCCGCCGAGGGCGGGGGCAATCTCTTCACCACCCGGGAGTACGCGGACTTTGTCTTCCGCTTCGAATTTCGCCTGCAGGAGGGTTCCAACAATGGAGTCGGCATCCGGTCTCCGCTGGCTGGAGATGCCGCCTTCCAGGGGTTGGAAATCCAGATCCTCGACAACCACTCGCCCCGCTACAAAGACAAGCTGCGAGCCACTCAGTATCACGGGTCGGTCTATGATCTGGCTCCGGCCAAGCGGGGGTTCTTGAAACCGACCGGCGAGTGGAACCAGGAGGAAATCAGGGCCCTGGGCCGGCAGATCACGGTCACGCTGAACGGTACCGTCATCGTCGACTTCGATCTGGATTCGGTGACCGACCCCCAGGTGCTGGAGAAACACCCCGGTCTGTCCCGGGACAGCGGTCATATCGGCTTTCTGGGGCACGGAACCAAAGTCGAATTCCGCAACCTGAGAATCAAGGAAATTCGCCAGGCGTCCGAGCTGTAGGAGGCTGCCAAGGACTTCCTTTGGAATGATCACACCCCCCGGTGAGAAATGCGGGCTTGCCAAACGGCCTGAGAGAGTTCTCCATTGTCCTCCCCTGCCAATGCTCCGGAACGCTTTCTGGGGCGGGTCGAATACTATCGAAAGTATCGTCCAGGCTACCCCGAGCGCCTAGTTGAATGGTTGACGGACCTGTCAGCCCTGAAGCCTTCCCACCGCATCGCCGACATCGGCTCCGGGACCGGCCTGCTGGCCGAGCTTTTCTTGCGGCACGGCTACCCGGTGCTGGGTGTCGAGCCCAACCCGGAGATGCGGTGGGCAGCCGAATCCCACCTGCAGCGGTACCCCAGCTTCCGGAGCGTCGATGGTCGGGCGGAAACCACCACCCTTGCCAGCCGATCGGTGGATCTCATCATCGCCGGCCAGTCTTTTCACTGGTTCCAGCTCGACCGGGCCCGAGCCGAGTTCCAACGCATCTCGAATCCTTCGGCGTATGCGGTCCTGGTATGGAACCAGCGGAAGACCGAAAGCTCGGGGTTTCTCCGGGCCTATGAAGAGGTGCTGCGGCGGCACGGTATCGACTACACCCGGGTTCGGCATGAGAACATCGGCGAAGCCCAACTACAGGCCTTCTTCGGCTCGCAAACCGTTCACAGGAAGTCTCTGGCCAACTCTCAGGTTTTCGACCGGCAAAGCCTCATCGGGCGTACCCTCTCCTGCTCTTTCGCGCCGCTGGCCGGGCAGCCTGGCCACCTGCCCATGATGCGGGAACTGGACCGGATTTTTGAGGAGTGGCAGCTTGAGGGAAGGGTCCCCTTCGAATACGACACGCTGGTCTACGCCGGCCGCCTACACCCGCCCCGGCGGTGACTCGCCGTTCCTCCAGGATATACAATGTTTCATGGGACGGCGCCTTGTGACGCCCCGGAAACACCCGGCGGCACCCGCTGCGAAGTTAAATCCTCCAGGTTCTGAAAGCACTCCCCATGACCGGGGCGACCCCGGACCCTCACCCCATGACCCAACCGACGCCCATGGATCGCAAGGAACCGGATTTCGAAGGACTGGACAAGCGACACCTGTGGCACCCCTTCACTCAAATGAAGGAGTGGATGGAATCCCCTCAACTGGTGATCGAACGGGGCCGGGGAGTCTACTTGTACGACACCCGGGGAAGGAAATATCTGGACGGAGTCTCTTCGCTTTGGGCCAACATCCATGGCCACTCCCATCCCCACATCGTGCGGGCCATTCGCCGCCAACTGGACCGGCTGGACCACAGCACCCTGCTTGGACTGACCAACGTCCCCGCGGTGCAACTGGCCGGGAAGCTGGTCGAGCTCACGCCCCCGAACCTGACCCGCGTCTTCTTTTCGGACGACGGGGCCACGGCCGTGGAGATCGCCCTCAAGATGTCTTTCCAGTACTGGAGAAACCAGGGCCGGAGATGGGACTCCAAGAAGAAGTTCGTGGCCTTCTCCAATGCCTACCACGGGGACACCCTGGGATCGGTGAGCGTGGGTGGGGTCCGCCTCTTCCACGAGGTCTTCCGCCCCCTGCTCTTTCCCACCATCCGGGTGGCCTACCCTCATTGCTACCGATGCCCCCTGGGAAAACGGCCGCCGCACTGTGAGATCGATCAGCTCAAGGAGGTCGAGCAGGTGCTTCGCACCCGCCATCGCGAGATCTGCGGCCTGGTGGTGGAGCCCATGATTCAGGGGGCGGCGGGAATGTTGCCCATGCCCGGAGGGTTTCTGGGAGGGCTGGCGGAACTGACCCGGCGTTTTGGAGTTCACCTGATCCTGGATGAAGTGGCGACCGGATTCGGCAGAACCGGCAAGTTCCTGGCCCTGGAACACGAAGGCATCCAGCCGGATTTTCTGGCCTTGGCCAAGGGAATCACCGGGGGCACGCTGCCATTGGCGGCCACCCTGGCCAGCGACGAGATTTTTGAATCCTTTCTGGGTGAGTACGAGGAATTCAAGTCGTTTTTTCACGGGCACACCTATACGGGGAATCCGCTGGCCTGCGCGGCGGCCCTGGCCAATCTGGAGGTCTTCCGCAAGGAAAAGACCCTGCAGAAGCTGCAAGCCAAGATCGGCACCCTGACCCGGGCGCTGCGGCGAATGTGGGAACTGCCCTGCGTCGGGGACGTGCGCCAACTGGGGTTCATGGTGGGGATCGAGCTGGTCCGCGATCGCAACAGCAAGCAGCCCTTTCCGGTTGGACGCCGCATGGGACAACGGGTGGTGCTGCAGGCCCGGCAGCGAGGCGTCCTGCTGAGGCCGCTCGGCGACACCATTGTGCTGATGCCCCCGCTGTCGATCACCCGGCCCCAATTGAAAACGCTGGTGGAGGTTACCTACAATAGCATCCAGGCGGCGTGGGAAGAAGCGTACCCCGGTTGATACCGGGAACTGTCCGGCCCACGGGATAGCGCCGGCGAGGTCCGGCCCAAGGATGCCCCTGGGGCGGGCGGGGAGAGCTCGCGCCTCCGGCTGCCGCTCCACAAATCGCTAAAGGAAGAATCGACATGAAACTCCCTTGGGCCGCACGACTGCCGCCGGTGTGGTTGCTGCTGGCTCTGGCCGCCTGCCAGGCGCCGGATGAGCCCGTACCCGCGGAAAGACACCTGCGCAACCTGCGCCAACTGACCTTTGGAGGAGAAAATGCCGAGGCCTATTTTTCCTTCGACGGTCAACGCCTGATATTTCAAGCGACCCGCGACGGCGCCCAGTGCGACCAGATCTTCGTGATGGGAACCGACGGCAGCGGTATCACCCGGGTCAGCAGCGGCAAGGGTCGAACCACCTGCGCCTATTTCCTCGAGGACGGCCAGCACTTCGTCTACGGGTCCACCCACCTGGGCAGCGAAAGTTGCCCGCCCCGGCCCGATTTTTCTCGGGGGTACGTGTGGGCCATCTATCCCGACTACGACATTTTTCTTTCCGATTTCAACCAGCGCCTGACCCGGCTGACCGATACTCCGGGCTACGACGCCGAAGCCACTCTCTCCCCGGACGGCTCCAGGATCGTGTTCACTTCCATGCGGGACGGCGACCTGGAGCTTTACTCCATGAACACCGATGGATCGCAAGTTCAACGGCTCACCCACACTCCCGGCTACGACGGGGGCGCCTTCTACTCTCCCGACGGTCAAAAAATCGTCTACCGCGCCTCTCATCCCGCCGATGAGGCCTCCAAAGCCAAGTACCGGGACCTGCTGAGTCGGAACCTGATCGAGCCGCGCCAGCTCGACATCTTCGTGATGAACGCCGACGGCTCCGACCGGGTTCAGGTGACCCGCAATGGCGCCGCCAACTTCTGTCCCTTTTTCCATCCGGATGGCCGGCGGATTATCTTTGCCTCCAACCTGGGCGATCCCGAGGGCCGCAACTTCGATCTCTTCCTGATCGACATCGACGGAACCAATCTGGAACAGGTCACCGTGGATGAGAGTTTCGACGGGTTCCCGATGTTCTCTCCGGATGGAAAGCAACTGGTCTTCGCCTCCAACCGCCACGGAAAAGTTCGCGGCGAAACCAACGTTTTCATCGCCGATTGGGTGGAGTAGGCCTGTTTGGCGAACGACCCTTGGCTCCTCCCTTGCAACCCGATTTCCTGCCCCGATCCTTCTTCGACCGCCCCACCCAATCGGTCGCACGTGAGCTCCTGGGGTGCCGTCTCATCCGCAAGCTGGCGGGAACCCTGCTGGTCGGGGCCATTGTCGAAACCGAAGCTTACATCGGCGAGAGGGATCTGGCCTGTCACGCCAGAGTGGGGAGGACCCCGCGAACCAGGATCATGTACGGGCCCCCTGGAATTGCTTACGTCTACTTCACCTACGGCATGCACTGGATGCTGAATCTGGTCACCGAGTCGGAAGGATTCCCGGCGGCGGTGCTCATTCGGGCCATCCAGCCTCTGGAGGGAATTTCGCGCATGCAGGGCCGCCGGGGCGGCAAGCCCCTGTCCCAACTTGCCAGCGGCCCGGCCAAACTGACCCAAGCCCTGGGGATCGCCCGGGAGGAAAACGGGCTGGACTGCTGCCGGCCCGACTCACCGCTCACCCTGACCCGTGGAGAGGTGGTGCCTGGGTCCTCTGTGGTGGCCACGCCCCGCATCGGCCTGGGCCAGACTCCCGAGCCCTGGCTGTCCAAGCCGTGGCGCTTTGCGATCCGGGGAAACGGATTCGTTTCGAGGTGAAATGGCCCCGTCCGGGGCTCGAGATCCGGTCTGTCCGGCAAGCGGAGAGAGGGATTCAGGCAGCGGGGGCAGTGCGGGCCGGCTCCCGGGAACCCGGCCCGCCGTCCGGCGCCGCATGGGAGAGGCCCACCACTTTGTGCGGGGGCGGCGGCGCGAAGATCAAGCTGAGCAACGCTCCCAGCAGCACCGTGGCGACCGCGCCCAGCATCCCGTAATAAAAGGTGGAAACCTGGCTGAGGGAGCCCACCAGATCCGCCAGTTGAGGGGGAAGATAAATCTCGCCGGCCTCCAGGCTCAGGCTCAATCTTCGCGACAAGGGCGCGGTGACGGTGACGAAAAACCCGACGACCGCACCCAGCAGCACGCCCAGCCCGTTGGCCCGGCGGGTCAGCAATCCCAGCAGAAAGATCCCCAGCAGGACCCCGGCGAAGGGATACATGACCATGTTCAGAATCTGAATAATATTGTTGTCCCTTCCCAGGTTGCTCACCAGCAGCCCTCCGCCGATCACCGCCAATCCCCATACCAGGGTGAGCCCCCTGGCCAGCAGTAACGAGGAGCGGCTTGAGATCCCCTCCAGCCCCCAGCGCCGGACGAAATCCACTTGAACGCAGGCGGACAAGGCCGCCAGGCCCGACCCCAGGCTGGTCAGGACCGCGGACATGATGGCTGCCACCAGAAGTCCCCGCATTCCGGCCGGCATTACCTGGGTCACGAAAATGGGCAGGGCGTCGTCGGGAATGCTCATGAGAGCCGCGTGCCGCGGGTGAACGGCGTAGTAGGTGTACAGGCAGAGGCCCAGCAGTGGAAAGAGCAGGCCCAGCGGTTTGAGAAACAGACCGTTTCGCCAGAGCGACCTCCTGGCTTCCTCCACCGATTTGGCGGTGAGATAGGTCTGAAGCACCACTTGATCCGAACCGGCGCTGGACAGATAACCCACCACTCCCAGACAGAGCCCGCTCACCACCGTCAGCTCCTGGGTGGGGTCGAACAGGGGCGGCGGCGTCCACTTCCCGGCAGCGGCCGCGATCTCCACGGCCCTTCCCACACCGCCCACCTTGGCGATGGCGGTGACCACCATCACCACCACACCGCCGAAGATCACGAAAAACTGCACCACGTCGGTCCAGATGACGGAGTACATACCCCCCGCCATGGCGAAGAGCATTCCGGCGATCCCCACCAGCAGAATGGCCCCCAGGGTTCCCCCGTCCTGCGAGGACCAGCCCAACATGGCGGCGATCACCAGGGAAGCGGCATAAATCATGCTGGACATCCACATGACCCTGGCCGCCATGAAAAACAGCGCGGCAAACGCGCGCACCCTGTAGTCGAACCGCTTTTCCAGGTACTCATAGGCAGTGGTGAGGCGCAGGCGAAAGAAAATCTTGGGATAAAGGGCGATGACCGCCGGGACGACCAAAAGGATTCCCAGGTTCTGCAGACCGATCCAGATGGTTCCATCTTCACGATTGACCCAACCGGTAACCCCCAGAAAGGAGTTGGTGCTGAACAGGGCCACAAACATGCTGAAGGCAATGGGCCATTGACTCATGGAACGGCCGGCCAGGAAGTAATCCTCCTGGCTGTGCATCTTGCGGGAATGGTAGAGGGCGACGGCCGCCAGGCCGGCCAAATACAAGACCAGAATGGCGCCGTCCAGAAAGCTCAACCCTTGCAGGACGGTGGTTGAGGAAGCATCCATGAAGTGACTCCCGGGAGGGGGGGCTGCTCGGACGGCCGGATCGAGCGCAACCAACCTTACCAGTTTCCCTGCGCCCTTGGAACCGGCGGCCGTTCCCAACAGTGGGACGACCCGCACGACACCCGTGGCTGGGGGATTCCAGCGCCATCGCTTCCGAGCAGCCCGTCCCGGAAGCCTGTCCTCTCACCGCGGATCCAGGTTACAATAGGGCCGCCGTACGGCAGCAAAACAGGGTCGAGCCTTTCGACCCAGGCTGGTCAACACCTGTCAAGGAGTTCCATGCGCATTGCCATCGTGCTGACGCCCATCTCCGATCACCATCTCCGACTGGCGAGCCAGCTGGGTGTTTCCGACGTGGTCATCCGATTCCCGGGGCTCGAATATTCCGATCTGGCCGAGCTGAAGACCCGAATCGAGTCGTTCGGCCTGCGGGTACCGGTCATGGAGGGCTACCTGCCCATTGAGGATATCAAGCTTGGCGGCCCCCAGCGTGATGTCGAGATCGAGCAGATGAAGACCCTGATCCGCAACATGGGGCGAGCCGGGATCGGCCTGCTGTGCTACAACTTCATCGCCGGCGGCGACTGGGCCAGGACCTCGGTGAATGAACAGGGCCGCGGAGGCGCCCTGGTCACCGGCTTTGACCTGAGCGCCCTGCCGCAGGACTCATCTTCGGGGACGGCGCTGCCATCGGCCGACGACCTCTGGGAGAACCTGGACACCTTTCTCGAAAAGATCCTGCCCGTGGCCGAGGAGTGCGGGGTCACCCTGGCCATGCATCCGGACGATCCCCCCATCCCCAACTTCCAGGGGTTCCCGCGCATCATGAACTGCGTCGAGGGTTTCGAGCGACTGGTCCGATTGCGGTCCAGTCCGGCCAATGGCATCTGCTTCTGCCAGGGAACCTTCGCCGAAATGGGAGTGGATATCCCCTCCACCATCCGGCGTCTGGGACCTCACATCAAGTACGTCCATTTCAGGGACATCCGAGGGACAAGCAGCCGGTTTGTGGAGACCTTCCATGACGAGGGACAGACTGACATGGTTGAAGCCATGCGAGCCTACCGGGACATCCACTTCGAAGGCCCCATGCGTCCCGACCACGTTCCCCAATTGGCGGGGGAAGAAGAGGGCGAGGCCGGCTATACCATGCTGGGCCGTCTTTTTGCCGTCGGTTACATGCGAGGCTTGATGCAGTCCGTCGGGGAAAATTCGGCTTGATCGGACACAAGCCCAAGCAGGGAGACTCCGCCGTCCCCGCTGTTGGTCGCCCCTCAAGGCAGGCAATCGTGCGTTATCATCCCCGACCGACATGATTAAGGTGATCTGCCTGGATCTCGGCAAAGTCATTGTCGACTACGATCCAACCATTCCGCTGACCTCGCTCGGCACACGCTCCGCACTGTCGTTGCCTGAAATCAAACAAGTCCTGACCGACAGGGAACCCCTGTTGCGTTTCGACCGCGGCCAGTATTCCCGATCCGACTTCTACCGGATCATGTGCGCCCGCCTGCACCTGGATATCTCAACCGAGGAGTTCGAACAGCTCTGGACTTCCCTGTTCCTGCCCGAGCCGCTGCTGCCCGAGTCCTTTTTGCTCAGCCTCAAGCGCCACTACCGGCTCCTGATGCTTTCCAACGTCAACGAAATCCATTTCGAGTTCATCTGGAAACACTATCCCCTGGTGCGCCATATCGAGGATCGCCTGCTGTCCTATGAACTGGGCTGCCTGAAGCCGGAGCCCGCCATCTATCGGCTGGCCATCGATCGATCGGGCGTCCTCCCCCAAGAAATATTCTTTGCCGACGATCGTTCGGAAAACGTCGAGGCCGCCCGGCAGGCGGGGATCGTAGCCACCTGCTTCCAGTCCGAGCAGCAGCTCAAGCTCGCCCTGGGCAAGGCCGGGGTTGCCATCCAATAACGCCGGCCGGCGGAGCGGTCCCGGCCGTTACCAGGAGTTGACTTGAGATTTCTGGTCCTGACCGACATCCACTCCAACCTGGAGGCGCTGGAGGCGGTCCTGGGGAGGGCCGCCGGTCAATTCGACCGCGTGATCTGCTGTGGAGATCTGGTGGGCTACGGCCCCGATCCCAATGAAGTGATCGAGGCGGTGCGGCAACTGCGTCCGGCCGTGATGGTTCGAGGCAATCACGACAAGGCCGCGGTGGGCTTGACCGATCTGTCCCTGTTCAACCCTCTGGCCAGAAGTGCGGCACTCTGGACCCAGGCTCAATTATCGGATGCGAACCGCCACTTCCTGCGGGCAATGCCCCGCGGACCGGTGGAGGGGGACGGCTTCACGGTGGCTCACGGGTCGTTGCTGGACGAGGATCAGTACCTGTTGGACCTCCAGGACGCGCTGCAAAGCCTGAGCCTGGCGGCCCACCGCCTGACCTTCTTCGGGCACACTCATGTCCAGGGTGGATTTGCCTGGTTCAAAGACCAGCGGGCGGGGTTGTTGAATCCCGGTCTGAGGAAGGGGTCCGGTGAAAGCCGGCTGATTCTTGATTCGGAGAACAGGTACCTGATCAACCCGGGATCGGTGGGTCAGCCCAGGGACGATGACCCTCGGGCGGCCTTTGCGGTTTATGATCAGGAGAGGGCGCTGGTTTCCTACTTCAGGGTCGAGTACCCGGTCGGGCGCACCCAGAAAAAGATGAGAGAAGTCGGGCTGCCCCGATACCTGGCCGACCGCCTGGGTCTGGGAATGTAGCCTGCAGAGTTCTCGGGCGCCGGGGTTGGACCGCAAGCCCTACCGGAGTCCGATCCCGCCGACCTGGATCTCTGGAACCAAGTAGTTCCAATCCCGGGGCAGGTTTTCAAAGGCGACCTGAAATTCGGCGGCCTGCTGGGGAGCGATCCCTCGCTTTCCTCGATACTCCAGGGCCGTACGCGCTTCCTTCAGGACCACCTGGTCGAGGGAATCCTTGAAGAGAAAGGTCAACTCGACTCTCCGAATGGTGGCCTCTCCATTGTTGGTCAGCGATCCTTTCACGTAAATGACTTCGTCCCCCAGGAAGTTTTCCCCCTTGGCCAGCCCCAGCCCGGAGAGGGTCACCTGGCCCCTGTAGGCCTCCTCCCGGGCCGCTGATTCCGGGTCGGCCTGCGGGCGGCTGGAGTCCCCGCAACCCGCCGCTGCCCACAATAAAATCGGGCCCAAAAACACCATAAAACGAGGGGTTGCTGGCATAGCCGGAAGGTAGCACAGCGGTTGGGGGGTGTCAAACCTCCCCCGGGCAGGGTGTGCACGACAAAAAAAGTTGGAATCGCGACCGCGGCACGGCGCGCCGCTGCCAGAAGTCATCGAACCGGTACCTTATCAAAGTGTAAACCATGTTCCCGGGCTATTGTGTAAAGGATGTTCCCGGTTTGTACCGGCCAATCACTCCCCCCTTGAGGGGGAGTCGCAGAAGCCGAGCCGGCAGGCGAAGGCTGATGCGGTGGGGGGTGTCTCGCCGCCGACTTCCCGGAGAGCGGACCTTAAAATGAAGACGAACCACCAATAGACACGAATGAACACCAATGGACCGGAAGAGGGGCGGACCTCCTTCTATGACATACGGCGCCAATAGCCTTCTGCACTTTTTTGCCCTTGCTGCGACGAGGTCATGGAATGACGCCCCCTGGGAGCGCGGGCGTCTCGCCCGCACCAGGCCGGGCGCAGCCTTGGCCCCCTCCCCCACTTGCATCCACCGGCAACGACACCAGGGCTCCCCTGCGGCCTGGCCGATGGGGTTCCCGACGAAAGGGCGGCTGCCTGCGGCATCGCACGGAAACTCAGCGGCGCCCAAAGAAACAGCATGCGGGCGGGACGCCCGCGCTCCCAGGCCGACTCCCCCTCAAGCGGGGAGTGATTTGCCTGGTGATGTTTGAGGGCTGGAGCCGACCGGCCACCCAATGCAGCCGGCACGGAACAGCTATAATAGGGCGAATTCCCTCTCCATCGCCGGGCGGGAACGAAGGCGGAGCCGTAGCCGCTCGCCAGGGCACGGCGCTCCTGGAAGATTCCCGAGGGCTGGGCCGATGAAACCGGTACTCACCGGACTGCGCGGATTGATGCTGGACCTGGACGGCACCGTCTACCAGGACAACCGCCTGATCGTCGGCGCCGCCGAGACTATAGCCGCCCTCCGGGAGCGTGGCTACCGGCTTCGCTTTGTGACCAACACCACCAACAAGCGACGGGAGAACATCCGGGACAGGCTGGACACCCTGGGAATCGAAGCAAAGTCCTCGGAGATCTTCACGGCTCCGGTCGCAGCCAGCTTGATGCTGCGCCGTCATCCGGAGGCCCGCTGCTGGGTGGTCACCCGGGGGGACGCCATCCAAGAGTTCCAGGGGCTGAAACTGGACCAGGACCGTCCCGACTTCGTGGTGCTGGGCGATCTGATGGAAGGGTTCACCTTTGAGCTGCTCAACCGCATCTTCCGCAAGCTGAACGCCGGCGCCGAGCTGATCGCCCTTCAGAAGAACCGCTACTGGCTGACCGGGGGAGAACTCACGCTGGACATGGGACCCTTCGTGGCCGCCCTGGAGTTTGCCAGCGGACGCAGCGCGCGGGTGGTGGGCAAGCCCTCGGGGGAATTCTTCCGCCTGGCGCTCTCCCACCTGGACTTGGTTCCTCACCAAGTGGCCATGGTTGGGGACGACTGGGAATCCGACATTGCCGGCGCCCAGCGAGTGGGCCTGCGAACCATCCTGGTCCGGACCGGCAAGTATCGAGCCGGGGATCGCGAGAAACTGGAGACACCACCGGATGGCGTCGCCGGCAGCCTGGCCGACCTGCCGGAGATCCTGGCGTGAGACAGGTGGCCTCGCGGCCGTTCACTATGGTGACGCACGTCATGCCGCCGGGCTCGACCGGCGCAATCTCGTTCCTCCTCCCACCACCAGCACTCTCGTTTCTCCGAGCGACGGCGACACCCTCGGCAACTGGAAGGGGAAATTACCTAAGTATGCACGATTGAGAACATTACCGGGACCACTGGTCGTGACCGACCCGGGAAACGAAAACATATCACCCTGGACCGAAGGTGCCGATCATTCAGTGTCCTGGAGGTGTGAAATATTCGCTTATAGCGAAAAAAATCTTGACTTCAAGCCCTGAAACTTTTACCTTCAACATGTTTGGGAAGCACGGAAGCAGAAGTCATCACGCCCTGGGTTGGCTTCCGCCAACCCGAGGAGGGGAAACCCTCTGCCACTTGCTGCAGCAATCACCCTCTCTTCTCGGTGGTGGTCGCTGGGCGAAGTGAGACCCAACTGATGACCCATCGGGTCTCTGACACTTTTGGATTTAGCCGCCACGTTCCGTCTTTCTGTTGGTGATGACCTCATTCCGCAATTCTGCGGATGAGCAACAGAAAGGAGGTGAGAGAATGCTCTCACTGGGAACCAAACCGTCGCGGCGGCGACCGAAGAGCGGGGGTAAGCAGCGTAGATGGCTACTTAATCCGCGCCTGCTTCGGACAGTTCTCCTTATAGGCGTCTGGACTTATCGTCTATGGAGGTTTTGCCGGGCGCTGAATGGTATTTTCGGAGGCTAGGTCGCTTTCCACTGTGTCAAATTAGGACCAAACAAGTAAGGATGTCTGTTGACATGTTGCCAGAAGCACTTCGCTTGATTCGAGTCTTTCACGATGTGAAGCAAAATGAATTGGCGGAACGGCTGGGCATCTCGAAATCGTATCTTTCAGAGGTCGAAAGGGGGAAAAAATCGCCATCCATTGAGGTCATTCAGAAATACGCCTCCGAGTTTCAAATGCCGGTGTCGTCCATTCTCTTTTTCTCTGAACAGTTGGACAATCCAAACCGGAAGTCCCCAGAGGCCGACCGTGTAAGGGGAATCATTGCCGGAAAGGTCATCAGTTTCCTGAAATTCATCGAAGCAAGAGCAAAAGTCCATGCCGAAGAAGCACATTAAATACCACGGGGAGCAAGATAGTCCCTTCTATAAGCTCCGCTCAAAGGCCAAACTTGCAAATCTTCTTTTTCTCGATGTCGACAAATTAAAGTATCTTGCCGATTCTGAGGACCTATACGTCGATTTTCCTAAGAAGAAAAGGAGTGGTGGGTTCCGCTTAATCAGTGCGCCCTGTGCCGGTCTCAAGATTGTGCAGAAAAGAATTGCAGACTTGCTTCAACGCATCACCCCGCCAGACTATCTGTTTGCGCCGGTATCGGGGCGCTCATATGTGGATAACGCCACGCAGCACTTAGGAGCCAACTCCGTTAGGACCTTAGACATTGAGGATTTCTTCCCGAGTTGCACGGCAAACAAAGTCATATGGTTCTTTCGAAAGCGAATGGATTGCTCCCCGGACGTTGCGGTACTCCTTCGTGGGGTTGTCACAAGGCATGGTTCGTTGCCACAGGGCAGCCCATGCAGTCCGATACTAGCCTATCTGTGCTACGTGGACATGTGGGAGGAAATTGAACGCCTAGTAAGCGAAAGTGGTTGCCAACTTAGTGTCTACGCCGACGACCTCACAATTTCAGGAGAGATAGTCCCGGAGAGTCTTATTTGGGATATCAAGAAAACACTGTTCCGACATGGTTTCCGACACAAACCCAGAAAGGAAAGGAGCAAAATCAAGAAACCGGCAGAGATAACCGGTGTAATCCACCAAGGAGACCGGCTTCTCGTGCCTAACCGGCAGCACCAGAAACTTCATGAAGTTCGTAAGGAGTTTAAGGCCTGCCGCTCGAGTGAGCACCGCAGGAAACTAAAGGAACAACTCGAAGGGCGAGAATCACAGTTCAGGCAGATTGTCGGAGCTACGCAGAGTCAATAGGCCCATCTACAGCTTGCTAGGCTAGCAAGAGAAAAAGTCGAAAACCAATCGAATATGCCAACTTTGCACTGGCTGACAGGAGACGAGGAATTGGAGCCGTAGCCCTTCTTCCCTATCGGCCGCTGGCGGAAATACCCCCCCCCTAGTTCCCGTTCCCTCCGGGCGAGCTCCCACAAAGCGGCTTCGCCGGGATATGCTATCCTTTTCATCAAAAACTTCCTGGCTTATGAGCTGGTGGCGTCAGTTCCAATGAAAGACTGTGTGAGATGAATCCTGAAACGAGTCCGTTCCGACCTGGACAACCCGTGCCGATTGAGTTTTTTGTCGGGCGCATCCGTGAGATCGAACGCCTGTGCAGCATGGTGAAAGCCGGCACGCAAGGCAAATGCCGAATCGGATTCGTCAGCGGCGAAAGAGGCATTGGCAAGAGTTCCCTGGCCTCTTTCGTGCGCCACCTTTCAGAGCATGAGAGCCAAGTCGCAGGATGTCATGTCTTTCTCGGCGGCGTCGAGGACTTGAAGGAGATGCTGCGAAGGACCTTCGACCGCCTTTTGAAGGAAAGCATGGATAAACCGTGGCATGAGCAAATCAAGGAGTTTTTCGGAAACCACGTCCGTAAAGTGGGCCTGTTCGGGATTACGCTGGAGCTGAATCTCCAGGATAGCGACTTGTCCACGCTCGCCAATGACTTCGTGCCAACCGTCACGCGGCTTCTGGACAGTCTTAAGGGCCACAAGAGCACTCTCTTTCTCATCCTGGATGACATCGACGGCCTTGCGGGTTCCGAAGTCTTCGCCAACTGGCTGAAAAGCACCGTGGACGAGATTTCCACCTCCCAACGGAAAATGCCGCTCTGCATTCTGGTCGTTGGACTCGAGGAGAGACGCCGGGCACTGGTGTCGAAGCAACCGTCTCTTGGTCGCGTCTTCGAGTTGATCGACATCGCTCCCTGGTCGGACGATGAAGCTGCGGAGTTCTACCGGCACTCGTTTGACTCCGCGAACGCAACGGTCGCCGCCACAGACATACACCAACTCGTCCGGTTCACCGGCGGACTTCCTATTCTGGCACACGAGATCGGCGACGCGGTCTGGCGCACGGCCCGAGGTCTGGAAATCGATTCAAGAGAAGTCCGAGAAGGCATCTTGACCGCAGCCGAGTTGATCGGCTGGAAACTGGTGCAACCCCAGGTGTTCAGGGCTATTTGCAGTGAGCGTTACCGCTCGATTCTCCGAAAAAGGTCGGGTGCGCTACGGATGCGCTTTCGAAGATCGGAGCTCATGGGACGTCTGTCAGGCAATGAAAGGAAGGTCATGGACAACTTCCTTCAACGCATGAAACGGCTCGGAGCGCTGGAAACCGACCCCGAGACCAAAGGCGGATACCGCTTCCCCAATCTTCTCCACACCCTGTATTTCCGGATGGAATCCCAGCGGATTTACCGATGAAGACATTCGCGGCCCGCGAGGAGGGAAATGCTGCTTCACCCCGTTGACAACGTCTTGTTGGTAAAGGCTAGCGAACAGCATGAGCAACGTTAGGACGATCGCGGTCGCGATTTACGCTACGATTGTGGCGACCGGAGCTCTTTTCCTCAAAATACGCCGATGGGTGGAAAGCGGCCCCCGACTTCACCTCACGGGTCTCACGTTACGTGCGGAATTCCCCTTCCATTGATCACCGCGTACCTTCCCACAGAGGACGAGTGGCAACAAGACTTGCGAACCAGGAGACCAAAATGACCTGCATCCACTGTCATGGGCAGATGAAGCGCTCGAAGGCGCCCTTCCATGTTGACCGCAACGGTTATCACCTGGTACTCGACACAGTCCCGGCCTGGGTCTGTGACCAGTGCGGCGAAGCCTACTTCGAGGAACGCGAAGTCAACGAAATTCAGGGTGCCATCAAGGGGCCGGACAACAGGCTTAGCCGGTTGCTGCAGCCACTCGAGACGGCTTAACTCATCGATCCACAGCCCCCTGTCGCCCACCGGCAGGGGTTTCCCTGAAACCGACGGAAACTTCCGCCGCTGGACAGGAACGCAGAAAGAACGGTTGGCGGAAAGGATGTGCGCCAGCAGCTCATCGGCAAGGTCGGTATCCCCTGACGCCCGGAGGGGCGTTGCGCCCTGGGTGGCGTTTGTTGGACACCGGAAGACTGCATGCGTGAAACCCTGCTGAGCTACCTGCCGGATTTCTTGGACCGTGGCGAGGATACGGCCCTGATGGGGCGCTCGGGATTGCGGACCGACTACTGGTCCTACCGAAGGTTGGCCCGGACTTCCTTCCAGGTGGCCCGGGAGCTTGCCTCACGGGGACTGGGCGAGGGTGACCGGCTGCTGTTGCAGGAAGACAACTCCCCCGAATGGGTGGCCACTTTCCTGGGGTGCCTGATGCGGGGAGTCGTCGTCGTCCCCCTGGACGCTCAGAGCTCCCCCGAATTCATTGCCGGCGTTGAGCGCCAGACCCGGCCCAAGATCCTTCTTGGAGGAAACCCGGGCCCGCCACCCGAAGACCGACAGGCGCCGGGGGATTCGGTCGCGCAGTTCTGCCGGAGCGCCGCCAGACACCCCCCGACCCCGGACTGGAGTTACGCCGCTCGGGTCACTGCCGATCACCTGGCCGAGATCGTGTTTACCTCAGGGACCACGGCCGCGCCCAAGGGAATTCGACTGACCCACCGAAACCTGCTCTCCAATCTGACTCCCCTCGAAACCGAGTTCCGGAAATATTCGAAATTGGCGGCTCCGGTACATCCCATCCGGTTCCTGAGTCTGCTGCCCCTCAGCCATGTCTTTGGTCAGATGATGGGCATTTTCGTCCCGCCCCTGCTTGGCGGGCAGGCCCTCTTTCTCAATTCCCTCAATCCCTCGGAGATCATCACCGCCATTCGCCGGGAGCGGATCTCGGTGCTGGCCACCGTTCCCCGCATCCTGGAGCTGCTGCGGGACAAGGTCGAGCGGGATGAGGCCTCGCGAAATCCCCGACTCTCCATGGCCGACCGGCTCGACCGCAGTGCCCGGCAGCATTGGCTGCATCGCTGGTGGACCTTCCGCCACATCCGCCGCCGATTCGGCTGGAAGTTCTGGGCCTTCCTTTCGGGAGGGGCGGCGCTCGACTCCGGCACCGAAGATTTCTGGAAGAGGATGGGTTACGCGGTGATGCAGGGTTACGGGATGACCGAAACCGCGGCCATCATCAGCCTTTCCCACCCCCTTCGACCTAGCCGGGGGTCGATCGGCAAACCCATGCCCGGCCAGGAGATCAAGCTGGACGACGGGGGCGAGATCCTGGTCCGGGGCCGCAACATCTCGCCTGGCTACTGGGCGCCGGGGGAAGCTCCCCTGACCGACGGGGAGGGTTGGCTGCGAACCGGGGATCTGGGACAACAGGATGCCAGAGGAAACCTCTTTTTCCGCGGCAGGCGCA
Source organism: Candidatus Versatilivorator sp. (assembly GCA_965262635.1). GTDB lineage: Bacteria > Acidobacteriota > Terriglobia > Versatilivoradales > Versatilivoraceae > Versatilivorator. Next base: position 466,017 of record OZ253547.1, read on the forward strand.
AGGAAGTGATCGTCACCTCGGCGGGGTTGAATGTCTACCCTGCGGATATCGAAGCGGCTCTCAAAATGCAGCCCGAGATCGGCGGCAGCACCGTGGTTGGAGTGGACGGCCCGCAGGGTCCCGAACCGGTGGCCGTGCTGATCATGAGAAGACCGGAGACGGACCCCTCCACGGCGGTCCAACGCGCCAACCAGCGCCTCAGCCCCTACCAGCAGATCAGGCACTGGGTGGTCTGGCCCGGGCGCGATTTTCCGCGGACGGCCACTCAGAAAGTGCGCAAGGGGGACCTGGTCCGGTTCGTGAGCCGGCAGGGAGGGGAACCGGCCGGCCAGGCTGGAAGCAGCCAGGAAAGCCTGCTGGGAGAAATCCTGACACTGATTGAGGGCATCACCGGGGCCTCGCCGCAGCGGCGCGACCGCGAAGCCAATCTGACCTCCGATCTCAAGCTGGATTCTCTGGCCAGAGTGGCACTGATCACCCAATTGGAGGACCGCTTTCGGATGGACCTGGACGAATCGAAGGTGACCGCGGCCCTCACGCTCGGCGACCTGGAAAGCCTGCTCCAACCCTCGGACCACTTACCGGAGGCCGGCCAGCCTGAGGCGGCGCGGCCAACCCCTGGAACCGGAGGCGAATCGCCGGTTCCCTCGGCATCTCAGCCGGACCCAAGCCGATCCCGGCCGGACGCGGGAACATCCTTCACAGCCTGGCGCCCTTACCCCTATCCCCACTGGGCCTTGGGGCGGCCCGCCACCTGGATCCGATTTCTGTTTCAGCACGGTCTCATCTGGCCGCTCACCCATTTGCTCTGCTGGACCCGGGTGGGTGGACGCCGGCACTGGCGCGGACTGCGGCAGCCCGTGCTGGTGATCGCCAACCACGTGACGTTTTTCGATCCGGCCCTCATCCTCTCCTGCCTGCCCTATCGCTACAGGAATCGCCTGGCCATCGCCATGATCGGCGAAAGGCTGAGGGACTTTCGCTACCCGACGCCGGGGCGCGGGCTTTCCCGTATTGCGGACACCCTGGCCTACGGGGTGACTGCCTGCGGGTTCAATGCGTTTCCGCTGCCCAAGCAAAGCGGGTTTCGCCGCAGCTTCGATTACGCCGGGGAGGCCATGGACCGGGGCTACAGCGTCCTGGTCTTTCCGGAGGGAACACGCACCAGGGATGGCGAAATGCAGCCCTTCCAGGCCGGAATCGGACTGCTGGCGGCCGGTCTTGGAGCCCCGGTCGTTCCCGCCAGGATCGAAGGATTGTATGAGTTGAAGCAAAGGAGATTCGGAGGGATCCGCTGGCCCTTCGCCCGTCCCGGCCAGGTTTCGGTCACCTTCGGTCCACCCCTGCAGCCCTCACCCTCGGACTCTCCCCAGGCGCTGACCCGGGAGTTGGAGAAACGCCTGAGAGGATTGAGTCGCCGCAATGCCTGAAACAACTGAGCGTAATCCGCAAAGGCCGAAAAGAATTATCCACGAAGGGCCACAAAGGCCCCCCGGGAGCGCGGGCGTCCCGCCCGCATCCTCTCCCTTTGGCTACCGCTGAGTTTCCCAGCGATGCCGCAGCCGGCCATCCTGCCGGCGGGAACCGCCTGGGCCCGGCCGAAGGAGAGCCATGGCGCCGGTGCCGGTCGATCCGGGTGGAGGAGATGGGCGAGGCTGCGGGAAGATTTGTGCGGGCGGGACGCCCGCGCTCCCGGGGGGCTTCATCTCCTGACAGGGTCACACCAAGGGCGCAAGACTGCAGGAGCATTCCGGCACCGCACGGACAGTCAGGGCCATCGGCCGCCGCGGGCCAATTCACAACCTGCCGGCAATGGCCTCGGCCATCTGCAGGGTGGTGTTGGCGCCGCCCATGTCGTAGGTCCGCACTTGGCCTTCCCGGATGACCTGCCCCACGGCCTCCTCCAGCCGTTGGCTCTTGCGGTCCTCAGACAGGTAGTCCAGCATCATTTTGGCGCACAGAATGGTGGCGATGGGGTTGACCTTGGACTGTCCCACGTATTTGGGCGCCGAGCCGTGGGTCGGCTCGAAGACGGCCAGCCGATCTCCGATGTTGCCGGAGCAGGCAAACCCCAGCCCGCCCACCATTTGGGCGCACAGGTCCGAGATGATATCGCCGAACAGATTGGGCGCCACCAGGACATCGTAGTTGAGGGGATTCTTGAGCAGCCACATGGCCATGGCATCCACGTTGGCATGGTCCCAGGCGATGTCGGGGTAGGAGCCCGCGATGCGCCGAGCCGCCTCCAGGAAGAGTCCGTCGGTAGCCCGCACCACGTTGGCCTTGTGAACCACCGTCACCCTCTTGCGCCGGTGGTCTCTGGCAAACTGGAATGCCGCTCGGAGGATTCGCTCCGAGCCTTTGCGGGAATTGATCTTGCAGGAAATGGCCCACTGGTCCGGCGCCAGTCCCTTGAAGGGAGCAAAGGAGGGAGAGAGTTCCTCCAGCAGGCGGGACAGGCTCTGAGGCACCGGGTGAAACTCCACCCCGGCATAGAGGTCTTCCGTATTCTCACGGAAGATGACCAGATCGATACCCTCCCGGGTGTTGAGCGGGTTGCCGGCAAACGCCCGGCAGGGCCGCAGGCAGACGTAAAGGTCGAAGTGTTGGCGCATGCGCACGATCGGAGAGCGATAGACCAATCCCTTTCCTCGCAGTTGCGGGGCCAACTCCCGCTCGGCCTCCCGCACCGGCTTGGAGGTGATGGCTCCGAACAGGGCCGCATCCACTCCTTGCAACAGTTCTATGGTGCGGCCGGGAAGGGGATCGCCTTCCTTGCACCAGAATTCCCAGCCAATGTCGCCGGCCGGATACTCCGCGTCCAAACCCAGACGATCCAACACGATCCTGGCGGCCTGCAGCACCTCCCCGCCCACCCCGTCTCCCGGCAGCCAGGCAATCCTGTATTGGGGCATGCACTTTCCTCCTCAGACAAGGGAACTCATTGGCCGCTTCGCGGCTGTGGCGGTCGGCGCTTCGGCTTGCACGCGATGGCGGCGTCCGGCCGTCGCCGGAACCTGTCATCGGGCAAGGGCAGCGTTCGACTATTACTATTGTTGTAGTATTATATTGGTTGCCCCAACTCTTTAGCCTTTGAGAAAGCTTATGCCAAAGAAGATCTCCCATGAATATGTACTACATACATAGTTTAATGTCACTGAGGCGCCTCTCCGATGGGGCTGTGCGGCAACCATAACTTGCTATAGTTGTAGTGTTATCTCGCTGCCGCCGCCTACGCGGCTTACTGGAACCCTTGGGCTGACGCCCGGGGACCATTCCAGGGAAGGATGGTCTTCCGAAGATCGGGAGAGCGGCCAAGCCGCGCCAGCATGTCGCCTCCGCCACTGCGCACTGTCTTGTGGCGTCAGCTCAGAAACCGTTCAATGCCCACTCTGTCCAGGGGAATGCGGGGCTTTCGGCCCAGGACCAGATCGGTCAGCACTTTCGCGGTAGCCGGCGCCTGCATGATGCCGGAGCTGGAATGGCCGGCGGCCCACAGAAAGCCGCCCGCGGCCCGAGGATCCGGGCCGATAATGGGCAAGGTGTCGGGAGTGGCCGGCCGCAGCCCGGTCCAGATGTCCAGCATGGCCTGGTCCCTGAGTCCCGGAAGGACCTTGCCCACCACCCCCGCCAGATAGCTCAAACCGTCCGGCGTGATTTGTCTGCGGAACCCGATCTCCTCATGAGTGGCTCCCACCACCACACGCCCGTCCGGCCTGGGGGTGATGTAGCCATAGCTGCCCCAGCGGTGGAGAGTGTGGCGCAGGCCGGGCGCCGGCCCCTCCAGCGACATGATCTGTCCGTGATCGGGGGCTATCGGAGCGGCGAGTCCGGGATCCAGGATGCCGGCCCAGGCGCCCGAGGCGTTGATCACCCAGCCGGCGCCCAGCCGCTCGGGACCGGATCGAACTCCCGTCACCCTGGAGCCGTCCCAGAGCAGGGCCGTCACCGGCCAGCCGGGGCGCATCTTGACGCCCTTGAGTTGGGCCGCCCTGGCGATGGTGGCCGTGTAGTTACGGGCATCCAGAAACCGGCCCTCCGGGTGCAGGATCACCGCCTCCAGGTTCTCCGGGAGCGCCGGCTCCCGGCGGCGTGCCTCCGACCCGGTCAGCACCTCCAGGGCGACGCCGGCCGCGGCCTCCCGCTCGGCGTCGGCCTCGGCCTCGGCGGCTTCCCCGGGACTCATCGCCAGGGTCATGCTCCCCCGGCCGCCGTAGCCCATCCAGCGCCCCGTTTCTTCGAAAAGCACCGGGTTGAGGTCGTCGTAGAGCTGCCTGGAGAGGCGCGTGGCCTGCAGGAACCAGGGATCCCCCTGGGGATGACTGGAGGGGCCGATGATGCCGGCCGAGGCCCAGGAAGCTTCCCGAGCCACAGGCCCCTTGTCCACCAGGGCCACCTCAAGGCCTTCCGACCTCAAATAGTAGGCGGCGCTGCAGCCGATGGCGCCCCCGCCGATGATCACCACGTCCGGCTGTCTGGCCATAGGTTTGAGCCCTTTTTCGATCGGGACCGAGCCGATAGAAACCAGCGTCTTCCCCGGCGATTCTCTGCTAGAATGGCTGTCCTTTGCGGTCCAAGCAGACGTTCATCGGAACCAACGGCCGGACAGGCTGCCATTGCAGGCCGCCGGCGACAGGCTGGCGGTGCCGACTGGCACGGCCATGCCGGACTGGCTGCGTCCAGCCGACAAGTCCGAACCTCGTCCGATCGAGGCCGGTCCGGCGATCAGAGTGAGTCAAGCACGAAAGCCAAGCCCAATGCAACCCGGCGAACTCATAAATTCAACGAGGAGGATGCATGCCTGACAGGAAAGATCCCATTGCGAACGTGTCTCGCCGCCGGTTCATGCGAACCACCGTCCTGGCAGGAACGGCCCTGGGCCTCAACCCTGCGGCCGGCGGGGCCGCGGCCGCCCAGCCCCTGAAAAAGGCCAGGAGGCCTGGCAAGTCGTTCACCGGAAAGCGGCCGGAAGACTATCGGGTGGTGCTGCAGGACATCGGCGATCCGCTGCTGCGCATGCCCTGGCCGCCCACTCCGGAGGGCCTGGTGGAGGGCTCGATCGGGCCGCTGAAGGATTCGGCGGTCAGCATGTATGCCTTCGGCATCAACCACGCCGGCGGCACCACCCACTGCTCCAAGCTGTACCCCATCATCGGTGAAGACCAGCCCGTGCTGAGGAGCGGCAATACCCTGAGGATGATGCAGGCAGTCCAACGACTGTGCGAGGCCGGCCACGATCCCCTGGCGCTCATGTGCGACGGCGGTCACCAGGCCGGCCTGGATGTGTTCCTGCGCCTTCGCATGAACGATCACCACGACCGCTGGGGCGACCGGATCGGCCTGGACAGGCCCTCCCGGCTCCCCAAGGACCACCCGGCCGAGCCCTATTTCTACACGCCCCAGTGGAAGCGGGACCACCCCGAGTGGCTGATCGGCGATCGACAGGCCTCCTATCCCGAGGACAGCTTCCAGTACATGCAGGCCAGCGCCGGCAACTACGCCATCGGCCCCTACCGGGATCTCATTTTCAACCTGGCCGCCGAGACCCTCACCCAATACGATCTGGACGGTTTCGAGCTGGACTACTTCCGGTCTCCCTTCCTCTTTCCCAGCCATGAAGCCTACGTGCAGCGCCACGTCATGACCGAACTGGTCCGCCGGATTCGCCGGGTTGCCGACGAGCAGGCGGCCAAGCGAGGCCGTCCCATCTTCCTTTCCGCCCGGGTTCCCGCCACCGTCGACCTCTGCCTGCGCATCGGGATCGATCTGCCGGTCTGGTTCCAGGAGGGGTTGCTGGACATGGTGGTGGTCAGCAACGGACTCTCCCCCTTCAGCACCCCCTGGCAGGAGTTGTCCCAGTTGGGGGCCAAGCACGGCATTCCGGCTCTGGCCTGCTTTACCCACGCCCGGCCCACCCGGGAAGGCCGGGAATCGCTTCGTGCGGCCACCCACCGTGCCTTCTCCTCCGGGATCACGGGCGTCCAATTCTGGAACTATTTCTACCGCATGCCCCACTATCACCGGCCAGGGGAAAACCCCCTGGATTTGAGCTTCACCCACGATCTGGTCGATCCCGATCTGGTGAGGAACGGTCCCAAGAAGTACCTGCTGGACGGCAGCCCCCACACCGGGGGCGTATTGAACGCCACTTTCGGACACGCCGAGTGGCCCGGACAAACCCCCATGATGATTGGGCTTTCCACCGACGGCATCGGCCACAAGGTGGCCTTCGACATCGCCGACGACCTCAGCCGGGCCAAGCCCCAGGGGTCTCCGCGAGCTTGGGTCCGAATCGTGGATCTGGGTCCCGAGGATCGTTTGGAATTCGCCTGGAACGGCAAGCCGGTTCAACCGGACCCCAAGGCCTTTGCCGGAATCACCATGAAGGACAGTCACGAATTCGAGTTCGAGCTTGACCCCGCCGACGTCCGTCCCGGAGAAAACCATCTGGAAATCAAGCTGCTGGAGCGGCATGCCCGGCTGGAACCCTACGTCACCCTGGTGGACGGGCGTTTGAGCATCCCCGAATTGAAAGGGGCCTGACAACCGGATCGTCCTCCCCACAAGCAATTTAGGAAAAGAGGAATCCACGAAGGGCCACGAAGGACGACGAAGGGCCACTAAGGGGTTGGAGAAAGCTCAAGAGGGATCCGCCAAAGGTCAGGAAGGGAGAAGAGATTTCCACCAAGGGCGCTAAAGGATCTGGTAAGAGGGCAAAAGATGAATCCAGGAAGGGATTCCAAGGGGTTGGAAAAGACTCGAAAGGGGTCCGTGAAGGGCCACGAAGGACCCTGAGGTTTCTCACAAAGGCGCACTCGATCATCGAGCCAGTCAGCTTCCTGAGCAGCAGCCTCTCGTCCTGTCTATCCTGTGTATCCATGTTCAATAGGTAGATAACCGGTTAAACGGGACATGGTCCTTGTTCCCGATAGGCCATGAAGGTTCGTCGTCTCACTCTCGTAGGATCCGCCCGGCAGGGCGGGGGCGGTCACCCCCCACCGGCTCGACTGCGGGCGTCGCCCTGGTCTTGTGCAATCCATACATGGTTTACACAATAAACCGCAAACATGGTTTACACGGTTAGTTTCCTTTAAGTGGGGCTAAGCATATCTCCAAGGGGGTCGATGGGCAATGAGGGGGCGTTGTCCGGAGGGAGGGCGGAGCCCGACCGAAGGACAACGCCCAGGTTCACTCTCGCTGATGCCACTGCTGAGCAGGGATGATTTTCTGGGTATGCTGGTCAAACACGCCCAGAGGATGAAAGCTGTAGCGAATCTCCCAACGGTCATTGTCACAGGGAATCAGAGCAATCGTCTCCTTGGCCAGCACGGTGGAGAGATAGATCAGACGGCCCCGCCACTTGAACTCGCCGGTGCGACGGACCCGCCGCACGGTGACACCGCTCGGGTATTCCACCTCCGGCAAGCGGTCCGGATAGGGACGCGGCGAGGGCTGGTGCACGCTTGCGGGTGTCAGACGCCCCAGGGCTTCATGGGAACGCTGCCAGTTGAACTCTTTCACGAAGGCATCGAAGCGCCGCTGCTGGGCTGAAAGCGTGCGGGCAGGCGGACGCATCACGGCCTCTTTCAACGAGCGATGCATGCGTTCATGGCGACCGTTTTCACTGGGCTTGGCCGGGCGGATGCGCTCGGGGCGAATGCCCAGGCGAATCCACCACTTCGACAACTGGCTCAGGCCGCCGGCAGCCACCGAGGCAAAGGGCGGGCCGTTGTCGGTGCGCAGCGTCTCAGGCAGGCCGTATTCCCGAAACACCCACTCAAACCAGGGCTTGACGGCATCGGTGGTGGGGTGGCTCAGGGCCCGGCACTGCAGGATGAAGCGGCTGTGGTTGTCGGTGAGGGTCAGCGGGTAGCAGCGCTTCCCGTTGGCCAGGGGTACGTCGCCCTTGAAGTCGGCGCTCCAGCTCTGTGCCGGAGCGTTGCAGTGGACCAAGGCCCGCGGATCCGGGGGAACGCGCCGACGCTGGCGTCTTTCCCGCACCAGATGGTTTCGCTTGAGGATCTTCCCGGCCGTGCTATCAGCCGGCCAGACCTCGTCCGGTTCCAGGGCACGAAGTCGATCCATCACCTTCTTGGGTCCAAAGCTCTGGTGCGCCAGCTTCGTCTCGATGATCCGCTCAACGATCTCCGGTGCCGTCGTGTCGGGATGCCAACCGGGTCTTCGCGAGAGATCATCGAGTCCCTCCCGTCCGTGGGTCCGATAGCGGTCGATCCACTTGTCGCCGGTGGGCCGGCTGATTCCGTAGTGGCTGCACAGGCCTTTCTTGGTGTAGCGACCACTGAGATAGTCGACAATAAACAGCATGCGTTGGTCCATGGTACACGTCTCTTTCCAGGGCATCGGCTTGTCCTCCTCGGCCGATACCCTATCAATGTGTAAACCGTGTAAACCATGTTTGCGGTTTATTATGTAAAGGATGTTTGCGGTCTGTACCGTCTCGCCGACTCCCCCTCAAGGGGGGAGTGATAGGCCTGGTCGCTATCATTGTCCTGCACGCAACCGTAGGGGCGTCCCTTGTGGGCGCCCAATCCGGGAATCACCGGGCAACCACAACGCGGGCAACCACAAGGGTTGCCCCTACGTTGGGGGGTACGGTGTAAACCATGTTCGGCTTGCACAGCATGGGTCAAACAAGGCTTCAATAGTTAAACCATGGAGCACCGCCCCAAACTCCTGCTGGCTCTGCTGCTGCTCGGTCTGGCAGCCTTCTGCCATCGCAACGAACCGCCGCCGGATGCCAATCCGGCCGGAGCCACTGCCGCTCTCCAGGACCTCTACGGCATCTTCAGCGATGAGATCAAGGCCGGCGCGGTGGGCAACGTCTATCAGGCAGTGGGCAATCGCTTCCAGCTGGAGGGAAAGCTCTACGTGGCGGTCTTGAAAGCCCTCAACGCCTACGACATCCTCCAGGCAACCACCCGCCTGCCGGAAGCCGATCGGGAACGGCTTCTACCCAAAAGCCACCGGGAAGCCAGTGAGGCCTTTGCCGCGCTGGAAGAATCCCTGGACTGGCCTCGCATTCGGGTCGAGGTGGGTGCGCAGGACTTTGAGCTCCAGAGTCCTCCCCAACTCAACCTTTACCGGAAAATTCCACAGCCGCTTCTGCTGACGCTTCACAACGCCACCTCCAAGACCAGGATGCTTTCTCTTCGGAGTTCCGGTCTGAGGCTGGAGGTGGACACCCTGGAGGTGGCTCCCTCGGCCACGCGCCATCTGATGGCCCGAATCGACTCCCCGGACGCCGGGGATGGCGTGGCCCTCCTTGCGGTGGAGTCCGAAGGAACCAGCGCGACCTGGCGCCTCCCATTGCGGGTCGGAGAATCCGGGCTGCTGGAGGGGCGGCTGGTGGAGTCGGAGGGTGGCGCCTCCACCATCGGCCGGATTCGAGCCATCGACGCGGAGGGGCGCTACCGGCCGCCGCTGGAGGTCGGCTACGGACTGATCCTGCGGCCACGGAGGGCGGCCGCCCGCTGGAGCTACGCTTCCGGGAGCTTCCGCCTGCGCGCTCCGGCCGGCAAGATCCGGATTTCCATCCGGCGAGGTCTGGAATACACCCCCATCGACGAGGAGCTCCATCTGGAGGCCGGTCAGACCCTGCGGCGCACCTTTGAGCTCAAGCGGTGGGTCCACATGGAACGCGAGGGGTGGCATTCCGGAGACACCCATATCCACATGCTGGACCCGCCCAGCGCCCTCTTCGAGATGCAGGCGGAAGACTTGCGGGTCGGCAATATTCTGGTGCTGCACCATCTGGGGAAAGACTACTCCAGAGAGCATTTTCGGGGCGAACTGGACCCGATTTCCGATTCCCGTCACCTGGTCTACTACAACGAGGAATACCGCAACCAGACCCTGGGCCATGTCAGCTTTCTTAACCTCAAAAAGCTGGTCGAGCCCATCTCCACCGGCGGACTGGCTGTTCCTGGGGCCACCGTTTATCGTTATTCCTTCCTGAGACCCTCCCGTCAAGGGTTTCCGCGCCACGGCCAGCCCGGCCGGCCCGATGCTCCCCTGCTGGTGGAAGCCATGCGGGAAACCCATCGACAGGGTGGGTTGGTGAATTGGGCCCACCTGCGTCCTGCTCAGATGGAGTTCCCCATCGACATGGTATTCGGGGAGATCGACACCGCCGATATTCTGACCCACACCCGTCTCCCGCAAACCCTGAAGCTCTGGTACCACCTGTTGAATTGCGGTTTCCGATTGCCCGCCACCGCCGGAACCGACCGCATCGCACCCGAGGAGCCGGTGGGGCACCAAAGGGTCTACGTCAAGCTCGCCGATCCGCTCACCTACGCCGGCTGGATTGAAGGACTGCGCCAGGGTCGTTCCTTTGTGACCAACGGCCCCATGGTCAGCCTTTCGGTGAACGGCAAGGGGCCCGGGGAAACCTTGAGCCTCAAAAGTCGCAAGGTCCTCCGCATCGAAGCCCGGGGGCGCTCCTTGAGGCCCTTCGAGCGACTGGAGATCGTGGTCAACGGAAAAGTCGTGGCCAGTGCTCCGGCTCGAGCCCAGGGCCGCCGCGCAGAGCTCAGTCTCGATTACCCGGCCGACCAAAGCCTGTGGATTGCCGCTCGCTGCATGGGGGGAACCCCCGAAGAGACCTCGATCTGGACGCACCCGCTGTTTGCCCACACCAACCCCGTCCATATCGATTACCCCGGGCGGGATCTGGCCGAGGCCGAGAGCGGCTGCTATCTGCTTGACTTCCTGAAGCCGTTGGAGCAGTGGGCCCGGGAGGAAGCCTACTTCGAGAATCGGCAACAGCAGGACCAGGCGCTGGCCACTATCCGCCAGGGCATGGATTTCTACCGCAACCTGTGCAACCGGGGAAGCGACGGCTAGCTGCCGGCCAGGGATCCGCTATCGATGCCTGCGCAATATATGTCCGATGCTATCGGCAGAAGGTGCCCCATGAGACGTGCCGGAAGCCCTCAAGCGGTCGCACGACGCCGCCAAGGCTCCGTTGCCCGTGCTGCTGATAGTCACTCACGGGGCGGGGCGTTTGCCCCCCTCCGGCTCGACTGCGGGCTCCGCCCTGGTCTCGCCGACTCCCCCTCAAGGGGGGAGTGATACTGGAGCACCTTATGCAAGCCTCAAGATCACTCCCCCCCTTGAGGGGGAGTCGCAGAAGCCGAGCCGGCAGGCGAAGGCTGATGCGGTGGGGGGCGGACGCCGGCTCGGCAAGCTGCGGGCTGCAACCAGGCCAGGTCGTTTCAGCACCGTGCTGATCTACTGAAATCTCTTGGGCGACACAGCCTTCTTTCTCTCCGTCCGAAACATGACAATACTTGTACAGGTTTCAATAGCTGACCTATTCGAGGAATCCCGTGACTCTCTTATCTAAACCAAGCCTGATCCTCCTGCTCTGCCTGACCCTTGCCGCCTGCACCCGGCCCGGGGACGACCGCACCTCGGCAAGCCGCGACGGGGCAGGGAACTGGAAACGAGACCAGCGCAGCTTTGTCTACCTGTCGGAAAGACGCGCCCGCTATGCCGGGATCACCCGCACCGCCCAAGGCCGGCTGCTGATCCTGTTCACCCACCAGACGGCTCAACAGGAACGGGACGGTTCGGGAGAGCTCCACCTGGTCCGCAGGACGCGGGATGGGGATTGGTGGTTTTATCCGGAGCCGGTCTTCGAAGGCCGGCAAGGGGAACCCCGGGCCATGGGCACCTTGACCACCCTTGAATCCGGCCGCATCATCGCCCCCTTCGCCGAACTGAACGACCGCTCCGCCAGCAGCCGCCTCCGGCTGCTGTCTTCCGAGGACCACGGCGAAACCTGGGCCGCCAGTGACCCCCTGAACACCCAACCCCTGATCTGGGCGGCGCCCTATGGAAGGCCCTTCGAGGCGGGGAACCGGGTGCTGATGCCTGTCTACGGAGCCGGCAGCCGGCAGGAACTGGCAGCCGGCCGACTGCAATCGGGACTGTTGCAATCCACCGATGGCGGCAGGAGCTGGGGGGATTGGATCCCGATCGCCGTTCCCGGCCCGGCGGCGGACCTCAGCTACGAGTTTCCGGCGGTGGTTCCCCTGAAGGACGGGACCTGGGTGGCGGTCCTCACCGAGAGGCGATTGAAGAAGCGGCCCCGGCTTCCTCTGGATATTCCTCAAATACTGGTGCGGTCCTACAGCACCGACCAGGGCCGGAGCTGGACCCAACCGGAGCCGCTGTGCGTCGGCTCCTGGGCCAGTCTGACGCCGATGGGCGACGGCACGGTGGCCTGCTCTTTCGCCCTCTGGTCGGCCTGGGGCAGCATGGAAGTCATGTTCAGCGACGACGGCTTTCGAACCATCCGGCACCGGAGCCCGTTCGTGGAACACAACTGGCTGCCCGGCTACGGACCCAGCGGCTGGGGAAAAGGTTGGGCCCGGGACCCCATTCCCCTGCCGCCGGTGGTCCCTAACCTGGAAGGGGACTGGCAGGCCGGCCACTACGGTTTCTCTGCCGGCTTGGCGCTGGACGACGACCGCTTGATGCTGGTGGTGGGACAGCGGCAAAAAGGCAGCGGCTACACCGATCCGCCCCACGAAGTGAACCTTCCCATCGAGAAGGAGCGGATCGAGACCATTGTCATGAAGCGGGTGCGGGAACCCTCAGCCCAGGCCGCCGAATCTCCCCAGGCCCATGGAGAGCCGGACGGCCAATGGTATCTGGCCGAAAGATGGCCCGAGGAAGAGTGGCGCCAAAAAGTCGGGCAACCGCCGAACGACGTGACCCTGGTGCTCAAGTCGGGACGCTGGATACGCCTCACCGCCGAATACACCGTTCCCCACCAGCCCGGACCCGGCAGAATTCTGGGTCGGGAGCGGGGCTACTGGGTCTGGAAGTCGGTCGACGGACTCCACTACCAGACGCGCCTGCAAGCCTCCTACTCCGACGATCGCGGGAAAACCTGGACCCCATCCAGCATTGAGGAACCGGTGCCCCTGGCGGTGGCCGTTCACCCGGGAGGTGTGGCTTTTGAAGAGCCGGATGGAACCCTGGTGGCTCCCATCTACGGCTACCTGGACCAGGGCGACATGTCGGTCTCCCTCTACGTCTCCGCGCTGGTGAGGTCCCACGACGGAGGAGAATCCTGGGGCGACTGGAGCGTCATCGCCTACGACCGGCAGAATCGGTATACCGCCTACAGCGAAACCCAGGTGATGGCCCTTTCCGACCAGACCTGGGTGGCTTTTCTTCGCAGCGAGAACCGCAGCTACGTCCCGGTGATGCGGGCCTTCATCTCGCGGGCCCTCAGCAGGGACCGGGGAAGGACCTGGAGCCGGCCCGAACCCACGGCGGCGGCCGGGGTCACGGCCGGTCTTCGCCTGCCGGACGGAGGCATAGCCTTATCGGCTCAGAACACCTGCGGCTGGGGACTGGCGGTCACCTACAACTACGGACACACCTGGAACTACGTGCTTCCGGCCACTTACTTCTCGGCCAAGGCCGGCGTGCTCGACGACAAGTCCTTCTGGCTCCACGACGCCAATGGGGGGATCGTGTCCGTCTATCGCCGGCCCTGAGCCGGTATTTGTCATCGGGTCGCGGCTCTTGAAAAGAGGTGCGTATCCAGCCCGCAGGCAGGCCTCAGGAAGCCGGGGGATATTTGACCGTGAGCCAGACTCCGCGCAGCCTCAGCTTTTCCGGGCGCCGGCGGCCTTTTTCCACCCAGACCTCGAGTCGATTGATTCCCTGACGGACCATCTCCGGTTGAACCGGGCAACCCAGGCGCTTCTGCCCGGCTGCAGCATCCTCCCCATCCGACTGGCCGGCTTCCAAGGCCAGCCCTCCCCCATTGAGGCGGCCGGCGAGGCGCTCTCCCCGGTTCAGGCCTTCGACGTCCAGATCCAGGCGGACCGAGCCCGGGCGACCCGAGCGCCCGGCGGCCTCCAGGTCGTCGCCCACCGGCAGTTCAAGGGTGGCTGCCGGCCCCGGATTGCCCCGGCCCAGCTCCAGGGGAAGCTGGCCCGGGTGGCTGGCGATGGCGTAGGGGCCGATATCCTGAATGTAGTCCACGCCGAAGCGCTTATCCCGAAACTGGAGGCTTGCGGCCGACTGAATATCCTCGAGCAGCTCATAGGCCTCGGGGACCGGCCGGCCGTAGGCCAGCATGGGCACCTTGCGGTACTGGTAGTTCCACAGGTAGATCCCGTCGGCTCCGGCTGAGAAGATATTGGAGGCCGCACCACGCATGGCCTCATCCGAACCGAACACCCCCAGGCCGCAGTTGATGCAGGGGTAGACCGGGACGTTATGACGGTGTCCCAGCCCCACCAGCTCCCGGGCCGGATTGGTGAAGACGGTGTATCCGCCGCCAATCAACATCCGGTCCACCCAACCCTGTCTGAGCCAGGTTTCCACATCCAGACCGATGCGCCGGCAGGCCTCCAGGGTTCCCGGAACTCTGACGCCCAGCAGCATCGGCCGTTGACGTGACTCCGACACTCTCCTGACAACCTGGTGAGCACCCTGGATCAGGTCGTTCATCAGAGGCGCCCCCGCCTCTTCCTCTCCGGGCTTGAAGTACCAAGGCATGCGAAAGAAGTTCAGGTCGACCCCGTCCAGGTCGTAGTTCTCGGCGCTGTGACGGACCCACCACAGCCGGTCCTCCCGCACTTCCGGCATGGCGAAATTCAGGCCGGACCACATGGCCGCCTCCAGGGTGGTGAAGGGGCTTCCCTTCTGGCTTTGGTCCCCCAAGAGCCACTCCGGATGGGCCACCTTCGGGGGATAGATCAGCTTCCCTTCAGGCATCCCGAAGGCATCGTGGGTGTCGTTCATGCGGAGCGATCCGAAGACTTCGAGGCCATGCCGGTGGATGCCCTCGACCATGATGGGCGTAGGATCCTGGATGGCCTGGTTGAGCGGCCGGTTCTGCTGCTGGGTCTGCCAGTAGCGGGTCTGCCCCGGACCCTGAGCGATCCCCCACATGATGCACCAGGCGATGCTGTCCACCGGCGTCCCCAGGATGGGTTGCAGGCGCAGCCCCAGAAAAGCCTCGGCTCCCTTGGCCGCCTCGGGGTCGTAGACCAGGTCCCCGTCGTCATCCAGGATCAGCCGACGACGACGTTCCACCGCCTTGCGCCGCGCCTCTTCGAGCCCTTCCTGCCTCCCCGAGCAGCCCGGCAGTCCAGCCAGCCAGGAACTTCCCACCAGGGCCCCGGCCGTGCCCAGAAAACGCCGCCGACTCAAGGCCGTCGGCGGCGGCTGTCCGATCATTCCATCATTGGTCACCATTGGCGCCTCAGTGCAACGCTTTCGACCAGCATCATTCTTAAACCTCCAACAAGGGCTACTCTACCCAGTTCTCCGTCTCAAGACCGGGAACCCTGGAGAAGTGCTTCTGGTTATTGGTCACCAGGACGCAGCCAAGAGTCAGAGCGTGGGCGGCAATCATGGTGTCGTTACGACCAATTGGCTTACCGATTCTGAACAACTTGCCCTGGAGAGTCGCGAATTCGTCCGCAGCAGCCTTGTCCCAGGCAAGGACGCTGTTTAACCGGTCACAGAACAACCGGATGGCGTCGTTGTACCTTCCGACGCTGAGCGACCGCTCCGCGCCTGATCTCAACTCTGCATAGGTAACGGCGGAGATAACTAATTCATCACCCGAATCGGCCATTTCCTGCATGATTGCAAGCAGCTTGGGGTCACGTGCCCGAATGACGTAACTGCAAATATCGGTATCCAGCATGTATCGCATCAAAACGCGACTCGGGCGCTATCCGTCAACTCGGGACGGTCGGCCATGAAATCGTCGCCCACGGGAGGCGCTTCGTCGGCATAGGATTTCCACGTCTTGCGAACGGGCGCAATGACCAATGCGTCACCTTCCTTGCGTATAATCACCTCATCGACCCCCTCGAACCGATAGGCTTTCGGAATTCGAACGGCCTGACTGCGACCGTTGAAAAACAGCTTGGCGGTAGCTTGCATAACAACTCCTCGACTCAGACTGACACCGTACCTGTTTCCCGCTGTATATCACAAGAATATGCCAGGGAGCCAATAGACCGCAAGAACTAAACGGTCGGTCAATACCCTTCGGATTCGACGTTCGAGGCCATCCAGGAAGCGGCCGAGCTTGGCATCCAGGGCCACGGCGCGGGCCTGCGTCAACCTCCGCATGGCGTCGTGCGGACGACCGGTCTTGTAGAGGCTGCTCGCCAGCCAGGCCAGGGCTTCCGCGTTTCTCCTTCTGTCCAGGCCTAGGCCTATCGCGGCTTCATACTGAGGGACGGCTTCCGCTTCGCGGCCGTTGTTGTCGTGAAAGACCGCCAACTCAAAGTGCACCCGGGCGCGGCTGTCATCGGCGCCGGCCCTTTCAACTGCTCTGAGAAGGGCGGCAAGATTTCTTCGCGTCTTCATGCGCACCACACGCCTGGAGACCGTATGGAGATCAGGGAGAACAATTGATCTGACTGCCCGGAGCGGATCATTTGCTTTATGGCCCGGTTCATGGCATAAGTAAATAAGAAAATCGTCAAATACGAAAAAGGTATTGTGATATGAACAAAAACAAGGACACCTCATCCAGGAAAGGCGGATTGGACCTTGTGAGGGTCCGGCGGGCCGGGCAGATTACGCTGTCCCGCAAGGTGCGGGAAGCCATGAATCTGGGAGAGGGCGACTATTTGGAACCCCGGTTCACGGAAGGCGGTGTCTTGCTGCGGCCGGTGAGTGTACGCTCTCGGGAACCGTCGGCGGCTCAGGAAGCGGAGATTTTGGATGTAGTGACCCAGGAACGCCGGAAGTATGACAAAGAGCGCCGTCATTGATACCTCCGTTTTGGTGAGTGCCTTTCTGTTTCGGGAGAGCGTGCCTGGACGGGTCCTTGAACTTGCTGAGCAGAACGTTTACACCCTTTATCTTTTCCCGATTTTGATGGAAGAAGTGACGCGGTCACTTCACCATCCGCGCCTGAAAAAGGCCTATGGGTATGCGGACGCGGATGTGCGAGTCTGGTGTCACACTTTGAAGAAAATTGGGACGGTGTGGAAAAAGGCATTGCCGAACATTGGGTCTGTGTGTCGTGACCCTGATAATGAACATGTGATCGCGTGCGCGCATGGCGTGGGTGCGTCGTGGATTGTAACAGGCGATCATGACTTGCTTGACCTTGAGAGGTATAAGGGGGTGCGAATCGTGTCTGCCCGAACGTTCTTGGAAGAAATGGCGGTTCTGTAGTCCTTGTCTGAAACAACAGAAAAAAGACAAAAGAAAAAGAGTTATCCACGAAGGGCCACGAAGAACGACGAAGGGCCACTAAGGCGTTGAGGTTAACCGCGACGGGATACCAAGGTCACGACGGGATAGTCGATTTCTGATTGTTTCACTCTCGGATGATCTGCCCGGCAGGGCAGGGGCCCCACTTACCTGAAACAAAACCTGTTTCACCCTCGAATGATCCGCCCCGTCGTGGGGGGCGGGGGCTGGACTTACCTGAAACAAATGCCTGCGCCTGGTGGCTGGAAACCGGTTCATAGTCAAGCATGGTTAGATTTTTGATTCACATCGATGCACAGGATGCACAGGATTTTTTCCGGAGACGGCTGGCTTGTGTTCCCGGACATCCTCAAATCCGCACGCGATCATCGCCCGAGTCAGCGTCTCCTGCAGCAGCCTCCCGCCCTGATTATCCTGTGCATCCTGTGCATCGATGTTCAATTTATAGTCCTTCTCGATGGATCCGCCCCGTCGCGGGGGGCGGGCGCCCGGCTCGCAGGCAAACGGGAGTTTCCCAAAGGGGACAGGCCGGCTTTCAGAGAAGTCGCCCGCCGGATAACCCCCACCTCACCATCGGGACGACACCCCCGGGAGCGCGGGCGTCCCGCCCGCATGCTGTCCCTTCGGTTGCCGCTTAGTTTCCCTGCGATGTTGCAGCCGACCGCCCGGCCGAAGCAGAGGCAGGGCGCCGCTGCCGGTTGATTCCGGTGGAGGAGATGGCCGAAGCTGCGGGAGGATTTGTGCGGGCGGGACGCCCGCGCTCCCGGGGGGACTTCCTCCCATGACATGGTCACACCAACGGGACAAAAGTGCAGAAGCATTTTGCCGCCAGTTGTCGTTGAAGGAGGTCCATCAGTCCTCGTGCCTATTCGTGTTCATTGGTGGTTCGTCTTCAAAAACTATCTGCAGTTTCTTCCTCGAGTGATCCACCCGCCAGGGCCCAACCCTCCGACAGCACCTCGGCCTGTTCCAGGACGGTCCGGGTTGCCTTTTCCTGTTTGTCGGGCGGGTAGCCGTGCTTGCGCAGGATGCGCTTGACCAACCGGCGCAGGTTGGCGCGGACATTCTCGCGCAGCGTCCAGTCGATGGTGACATTGCCTCGCACCGTCTCGACCAAATCGCGGGCGATGTCGCGCAGGGTCTCGTCGCCGAGGACTTGGACTGCGCTGTCGTTGGTCTCGAGGGCGTCGTAGAAGGCGAGTTCCTCTTCCGACAGCCCCAGCTCAACGCCTCGGGCGCTGGCTTCGCGCAGGTCTCGGGCAAGCCGGATCAGTTCCTCGATCACCTGCGCGGCCTCGACGGCGCGGTTTTGATAGCGGCGAAGGGTCTGTTCCAGCATCTCGGCGAACGAGCGCGCCTGGACCACATTCTTGCGGCGTCGGGTGGCGAGTTCGCCCTTCAGCAGCTTTTGCAACAGTTCGACGGCGAGGTTGGGCCGCGGCATCCCCCGCACCTCGGCGAGAAATTCATCGGAGAGGATAGAGATGTCCGGCTTCTTCAGCCCGGCGGCGGCGAAGATGTCGATGACCCCCTCCGAGGCCACCGCGCGCGAGACGATCTGACGCACGGCATGGTCCAACTCCTCTTCCCTACGCACTTCGCGCAACGCGCGCTTGGCCAGCACCGATTGGACGGCCTGAAAGAAGGCCACGTCGTCGCGGATGCGCAGCGCCTCCTCATGAGGCACGGCGAGTGCAAAGGCCTGGGAGAGCTCGCGCACTGCCCGCAAGCAGCGCTCCTTGCCGTTGTCCTGGGCCAGGATGTGCTCCTGGGCAGCCGGCAGCAGCCCCAGCCGCTCCGCCGGTGTGCCGGATGTCCACTTGGACCGGTCGAAGCCGTGGAACAGGCCGAGGCAGACCTCATACTTCTCCAGCATCACCGCCACCGCTTCCGACTGATCGAGCGCCGTCTTGCCGGTGCCGCCGCTCTCGGTGTAGGTTGCCAAGGCGCGTCTCAGTTCGTGGGCAAGGCCCAGATAATCGACCACCAGACCGCCCGGCTTGTCCTTGAACACCCGGTTGACGCGGGCGATGGCCTGCATCAGTCCGTGGCCACGCATCGGTTTGTCCACATACATGGTGTGCAGGCTGGGAGCGTCGAAGCCGGTCAGCCACATGTCGCGCACCAATGCGATCCGGAGTGGATCGGTAGTATTGCGGAATCGTTTGGCCAGCCCTTCCCGCCTGGGTTTGTTGCGAATATGCGGCTGCCAGTCGAGTGGGTCGGAGGCGGAGCCGGTCATCACAACCTTGAGACATCCCTTGGCGTCCTCTGCGTGATGCCAATCAGGTCGCAGGCGCAACAGCTCGCGATAGAGGTCAATGCAGATGCGCCGGCTCATGCAAACGATCATCGCCTTGCCGTCCAGGGCTTCAAGGCGTTGCTCGAAGTGGGCAACGATGTCCCGGGCCACCAGCTTCAGGCGCTGCTCGGCTCCAACAATGGCTTCCAGTTGCGCCCATTTGGTCTTGAGCCTCTCCTTGCGCTCCACCTCCTCGCTCTCGGTGGCCTCCTCGAACTGCGGGTCGATGGTCGGCTTCTGTTTCTCGTCCAGGGCCAGCTTGGCGAGTCGGCTCTCGTAGTAGATGGGGACGGTCGCCTTGTCCTCGACCGCGCGTTGGATGTCGTAGATGCTGATGTATTCTCCAAAGACGGCGCGGGTGTTGGCGTCCTGCAGTTCGATGGGCGTCCCGGTGAAGCCGACGAAGGATGCTCGGGGTAGCGCGTCACGCATGTGACGGGCGAAGCCGTCGATGAAATCGTACTGACTGCGATGGGCTTCGTCGGCAATGACCACGATGTTGCGGCGTTGGGAGAGCGCCGGGAAGGTATCGCCCTTCTCCTCGGGGAGGAATTTCTGGATGGTGGTGAACACCACCCCTCCGGCAGCCACCGAGAGCCTGCCGCGCAGGTCGGCGCGGCTATCGGCCTGCGCCGGCGGCTGGCGCAAGAGGTGCTGGCAACGGGAGAAGGTGCCGAAAAGCTGGTCATCGAGGTCGTTGCGGTCAGTCAAAACCACCACAGTCGGGTTCCGCATGGCCGGCTGGCGGATGATGCGCCCGGCGTAGAAGGCCATGGTCAGGCTCTTGCCCGATCCCTGGGTGTGCCAGACCACCCCGATGCGGCGGTCGCCGGGGTCGCCGCCGGGCTTGCGGCCGGCCTCGTAGCGCCCGGTCTCATCACCAATCTGCAGCTCGGCCGCGCGCAGAGTCTCGTCTACTGCCACCTGGACCGCGTGGAACTGATGATAGCCCGCCATCTTCTTGGCCAGCGACCCGCCGCCATCGTCCTCGAACACGATGAAATCACGGACCAGCGGAAGAAATCGCTCCGGCTCGCAGATGCCTTCCAGCATCACCTGCAGCTCGGTCAGATGCGGGCCGGCCAGCGTCTCCCCGCTGATGGTGCGCCAGGGTTTGAACCACTCCCTCCCGGCGGTCAGGGTGCCGACGCGGGCCTGGACTCCGTCGGAGACCATGAGCATCTCGTTCATGGAGAACAGGCTGGGCAGTTCCGCTTTGTAGGTCTGGAGTTGCTGCCAGGCCGTCCAGAGGGTGGCGTCCTCATCCGCTGGATTCTTGAGCTCGATGATGCCCAGCGGCAGGCCGTTGACGAACAGCACCACATCGGGTCGGCGGGTGTGCTGATTCTCGGTGACGGTGAATTGGTTGACCGCCAGCCAGTCGTTGCTGGCGGGTTCGTCGAAGTCGATGACCTGCACCTGCGCCCCGCGAATGGCCCCGTCACGCTCCCGGTACTCCACGGTCACACCCTCCACCAGCATGCGGTGGAAGGCGCGGTTTCGGGCCTCCAGCGTGGCTCCCTCCGGGCGGGTCAGCTTGCGAAAGGCATCGCCCAGCGCCTCGGCGGGCAATTCTGGGTTCAACCCGGCCAGGGCATCGCGTAGCCGCTGCGCCAGCACCACGTCGCCGTAATCGTTCCGTTGCGCACCCGGCGTATCGGGAGCAATGTCGGGTCCGTGGGCTACCTGCCAGCCGACACTCGCTAGCCACTCAAGGGCGACCTGCTCGACGTCGGATTCGGTGAGGGTGGTCATTCGCCTGTTTTGTCAACGAAAGGAATCGGGCGATAGGAGCTTCGGTCCGGCAGCTCCAGATTGGTGTCGCGTGGCACATTCTCTATGAGCCATTGGCCAAGAGGCTTTCGGAGCCGTGATTTTTCCTCCCACACCGCCGTGGGCACCACGACGAATGGCCTCCGGGTACCGATGACTCGCGGCCCTTCTTTCTCGGCTAGGCGCGGTACCTCGGACGAACGGGTCTTGGCCTCGGCGACGGTCCAGACGCGGTTGGGTGTGGTCTTGTTTATGGGCACGTTCCCTACCCCCAACGTAGGGGCAACCCTTGTGGTTGCCCGGTTGTCCCCGGTTGCCTGGTTATTCCCGATGGCCCCGCATTGGGCGCCCACAAGGGACGCCCCTACGGGTTCGTGCAGGGCGCTGATGCCCTGAACGACGCCCTCTCCCATCCGGGTATTATCGTTCCGCAATCCGCTTCTGAGGGGCGATGTCGGGGCCGTGGGCGACCTTCCAATCCAGGGCTTTCAGCCAAACAAAGGGTGGCCTCTTCATCGTCGGATTCGGTGGGAGTCATGGAGGGCTGCCTGAAACGAGTGGTTGACAACTGGCAACCTGGGTCATTTGCAAATGTTTCTCTTGAAAAAACTTCGTTAGGGCTTGAACGTACTCGTTCATGGGTTCCAGATCGACAATCCTTGACAACTCCGTCCCTGACCGAGTCAGAGCAACGCCTGACAACTTGAACTCTTTGTCAAGGTTGCGTTGAGTCGTCGGCACCAAAACCCAATATCGACCCTGAAAACTGAAGGGGATACGCACTATTCCCGGGTGTGGTTTTGGCAAAAAAATCCCTATGGACTCACTATAGTCCCTCCAAGAGTTGTAATCGGAGATTATGAGCCCATGCTCATTGAGCACGTTTAGGTTGCCAAAGCCGAGTCCATACTTTTGCAGCGCATTAGTTGCCGCATTACCACCTAATGAGGGAATTCTGGCATCCACGATCATATTGCCGGCCGGTCTGAGTGACACACAGGCGGAGCAGAGCGTTCTAAAAAGGGCAGCGGTCGCCCGGTCAAGATTCCTCAGAATGCTTAAAGTTTTAATGGACGTACTTCCAGGTCGTTCAACCTCGCCGGCGATTACTTTCGCCCAAAGTGATTGCATCTCGTCCGAAGATATATCTTGTATTTCGCTAAAGAATCTCGCAGTCCAGTCGTGATCAGTCTCACTATCTGCGACATCTTTGTCACCGAGTTGCAAGGCCGCTTGCCTTACAACCGCCCTAATATTCCTTTGCCTCTTCTCTTCCTGAAACTGAATTCTCTGGGTCACCGACTGCCCAAAATCTAGCTGTCCTTGAACCGTGGAGTCCGCGGATACCAGAATCGACCGAGCATCAGCTTGAGCATTGGCAATCATATGCATTGTAGTAGCTTGGCCTTCGGCCAGAACCTTCTGCGCTTCCACTTCCCCCTTTGCGTTTATCAGTTTGGCCTCAGCTTGTCGACGGGCTTTCCAAGGTGCCAACATCGAACCGGCGACACTACCTATTCCGCTGGCTGTATAATCAAGGAGTTTTTCAATCGCACGAATTTTTAGGTTTACGTCCACAGTCTTAACCTCCGCCTAGTTCGGTACTATCTAACTTTGCCTTTAATCCTTGGACCATTCCCCTAAAAAATCGCTCCCCATCCTTCACCCTCACATCCCCTGATACCAGCTTCGGCAACAGTGCGTCACGAAAGGCGGCGAGAGTACGGGATTCTGCAATGTTGGACCTGATTTTCTCATCTAGGGGCCTAGCGGATGAATCGAAAGCATCAACGATGCTAGTGTACTGACATCTAATTAATATTTAATAATGATGATTCGATGCTATAGTATGGGGCATGGCCCGTCCGATTACAGTCCTCAAGCTCACAGCCGGTGAACGTCGAGAGTTACAGCGCCGGGTTAGTTCCAGCACGAGTTCGAAGCGCGATAGCTTGCGCGCCGAGATTGTCCTGCTCCGGAGCGAAGGGGTCAAGGTCGAGGAAGTGGCTGAACGATTGAACGTCAGCTTGCCGTGCGTCAGCAAGTGGTCGAGGCGCTTCCAGCACGCCGGCCTGGACGGCTTGAACGACAAAGCGGGACGGGGACGCAAACCGTGGGTGCCCATGGAGACAGTCGAACAAATCATCGTGAAAGTGACCCAGCCGCCACCGGGACGGACGCGATGGAGTTTGCGCAGCATGGCGAAGGAAGTCGGCGTCTCGCGCCACACGGTCCACACGATCTGGAAGCGTAACGACTTGAAGCCTCATCGCACGCGTACATTCAAGCTGTCGAAAGATCCGAAGTTCGAGCAGAAATTCTGGGATGTCATCGGTCTCTACCTCCATCCTCCCGAGAAAGCGCTCGTGCTCTGCTGTGACGAGAAAACCCAGTGTCAGGCTCTGGAACGCAGTCAGCCGGGATTGCCCTTAGGAATCGGCCACATTCGCACCCGAACTCATGACTACAAGCGACACGGCACCATCACCTTGTTTGCGGCTCTCAACTACCTGGACGGCAAGCTGATCTCCCGGACTGAACAGCGGCACACCCATGTGGAGTGGTTGCGTTTCCTCAAGCAGATCGAACGGGAAACACCCAAGTCGCTGGCCATTCACCTCATTGTCGACAACTACAGTACTCATAAGCATGAACGTGTCCGCCGTTGGGTCGACCGTCATCCACGCATCCACTACCACTTCACGCCGACCGGGAGCTCCTGGCTGAATCTTGTCGAACGCTTCTTCGCCGATCTCACCAGCGATGTGATTCGCGACGGCAGCTTTCGCAGCGTCCCCGAACTGGTTCGCGCCATCGAATCCTATCTGGCCGACCGCAACGCGGATCCTCAACGCTACACATGGCATACAAAAGGCGAAGCAATCCTCGCCAAGATTCAACGAGCCAAAGAGGCTCTGGCCAACGTTAATTAATTAAACCCATTTCAATGTCAGGACACTAGGACTTGGTGCAATCACCTGCAAAGTTTCAAACTGGCTCTTGTTGATAGCGCCAAACACTGTCCCCGTCTGCTCGTATTCTCGGAGTGCCGGCTGAATCGTCCACGCGGAATAGTAGCTGAACGAAATCGTGCCTGACTTATGCCTCAGCGCCGCCACACCTCGACCAATACAACATTTTCCCCAAGCCATGTTGATGTCCCCTACGGGGGCTCGTACGCTAACGAGGCAGTCACCGGGCTGGGCAATACGGGCTGGCGCAGTGCAGAACTTACGATTCTCCGGAAACCGAAAACCAAAGTCGGATCTGCCCTGGAAGAATGGTAGCCCTTCACCCTGTTCGTTGTAGGTGCTTCCGGGAGGCGACTGCCCCATTGTCAGGTTGAAGGACTCTCCCAATTTCTTCACCTCCCACCCTTCCGGAATTGGACCGAGTGCGGAGTCCACGAAGCTGTCTGGGAACAGGGCAGCGATGTCAGGGTCCATCCTATCGAGATAGGCACGGGCCCGTTGGACGCTCCAATCACTCCCCCCTTGAGGTAGAGTCGCAGCGTGATGTTTGAGGGTGGCTTTGGCGTGGACGGGGTCGAAGTCGACGAACCAGGACTTGAACAGCGCCCGCGCCATCTCTTCCAGCGTCTGGTTCATCCGCCGGTTCAGTTCGATCTTGTCGTCCAGCATTCCCAGGATGTGCGCGATGTGCCGCTGTTCGGGGAGGGGAGGGAGGGGGACCTGAATTTCCTCAGAAAACCTCGTGAACTGAAATCTAGCTATGCCCGTATGTTGAACCTGATGCCGTTCCATTTCCCCAATCTGATAAAGATGCTGGAGAAACCAATATAAATATGGGGCATTCACTTGAGCTTCATCTACGCGAAGGAACCGAGCAAAACTCGCACAAGTGAATGGAACTTCGGTACCTTCCAGAGTTCGTGACTGAATGAGCAAAGTACGTCCAGTTGGGCGTCCCTTTGATCCTCCGGCAGTCTCAATTAGTATGTCCCCGGGCTTTAGCCCATCTTTAACACAGGAACGGGCGATTGGGGGGATTTTACCCCCATTTTGGCCTAAAATCACCTGTAAGTTGTTGATTCTTGGTCGGAGGGCCTGATGTAGTGCCATAATAGTATGGGAAGGGCTTGACCCCCTCGCCCCCCTCTGTTAGGGTCCCTCCCATGTTCATCCGCCGCACCCAGACCCGCTCCACTCCCTCCGGTCAGACCTACTTCACCCACCGCCTCGTCCGCTCCCATCGCCTCTCAGGCAAGGTCCGCCAGCAGACCCTGCTCAACCTCGGTCGCCACTTCTCCATCCCCCGCCATGACTGGCCCCTGCTGTGCCGCCGTCTCGACGAGATCCTCAGCGGTCAGTTGCCCTTGATCCAGGAGGGTTCGGCCCCGTTGGAGGAGGAAGCCCAACGCATGGCCGAGCGCTTGCTTCAGGGGGAAGCCGACGTGACCGGCACCGCTGGGGAGGCCTCTTCAGAAGACCTGCAGACGGTAGCGGTGGATTCGGTGGAGTTGACCCGTCCGCGCAGCGTGGGGGTGGAGCAGGTGGGCCGGTGGGCGCTGGAGCAGTTGGGGTTGGTGGAGTTGCTGGCCGAGTTGGGTCTGAATGGACCGTTGCGGGCGGCGGCGGTGGGGGCGATGGTGGGCCGCTTGGCCCGTCCCGGCTCGGAACGGGCCACCTGGGGCTGGCTGCGCCGGCGCAGCGGCTTGGGCGAGTTGCTGGACTTTGACTTCCAGACCCTGAGTCTGATGCAGATGTATCGGGCCTCAGACGCCCTGATGAGACACCGCCAGGCCATCGAGGCCCACCTGTTCACCCGGGCCATGGGTCTGTTCGATCTGCAGCCGACCGTCACCCTGTTCGATCTGACCAACACTTTCTTCGAAGGGGCGGCCCGCCATCAACCCAAGGCCCAGCGGGGACACTCGAAGGAGAAGCGCAGCGACTGTCCCCTGCTGACCCTGGGGTTGGTGCTGGACGGGGCCGGGTTTGTGCGCCGCTCGCAGGTCTTTGCCGGCCGGGTGGATGAGCCCCGCACCCTGGCGGGGATGCTGGGGGCGCTCGAGGCGCCCCGGGGAGCCCTGGTGGTGATGGATCGGGGGGTGGCGACCGAGGATCGCATCCAGTGGTTGAGGGAGGAAGGGTACCGCTATGTGGTGGCCAGCCGCCAAGGCTCCCGGCAGTTCGACCCCGAACTGGCCCTGACCTTGGAGACCGCTTCCAAGGCCAGGTTACAGCTCCACAAGGAGGTCTCAGAGGACGGGGGGGAAGTGCGTCTCTACTGCCGTTCCGAGGAGCGGGCTCACAAGGAACGGGGCATTGTCGAGCGCTTCAGCCGGCGCTTCGAGCAGGGGCTCGCCCGACTCTCCGAGGGGCTCTCACGGCCGCGGGCTCACAAGGGCATCGAGAAGGTCCGAGAACGGATCGGGCGGCTGAAGGAGCAGAGTCGCGGCGTGGCTCAACACTACTCGATCGAGGTCCTCACCGACGAGAGCGGCCGCAAGGCGACGGCCCTGAGCTGGAAGCGTCAGCCCCGCCAGGGCTCGATGGCCACCCATCCGGGCGTCTACTGCCTGCGCAGCAACCAGACCGACTGGGACGAGGAGAGCCTGTGGCGCACCTACACCACTCTGACCGACGTGGAAGCGGTGTTTCGCTCCCTGAAGTCCGAGCTGGGTCTGCGCCCCATCTATCATCACAAGCCGGTGCGCTCGGAAGGCCACCTGTTCCTGACCGTCATCGCCTATCAACTGGTGCAGGTCATCCGCAAACGCCTCAAGCAGCGGGGCGAGGCCTCCAGTTGGACCACGCTGCGGCGCATCCTGGAAGGACAGCAGCGGGTCACGGTGACCTTCCGGCGTGGGGACGGGCGGACCTTGCACGTACGCAAGGCCACGCGGGCCGAAACCGATCAGAAGGCCATCTACGACGCCCTGGGCATCGATCCTGCTCCCGGAGGGGTCCGCAAGATGATCGTCTGAGGCCCCTCAATCTCCGGTTTCAACGCGTTTGTAGTGCCACTTGCGCGTTTCTTCCTTCGTAACCTGTTGATAATAAACGTGTACTCGGAATCCGTGTTAAAGATGGGTTAGCGCCTTTCTCGCGCTTTTTTCGGCTCGTAAGTATCGAATTGGGACCGTTGTCAGGTCACCCCGTCTAACACGCTCAAAGTCAGTGCCTCGTATAACACGTATTGGAACGAGACCAGCTCCTGGATTGGCACTGCCCCACTCGCCATCGCGTGTGTGGATAAGCAAGGAGCGTAGAGTCGCGGTGTCACCCCCCACTCCCCGCTCCTCCCTCTCCACCAACACCACATGCTCCGCTTCAATCGTCTTGCGGAACTGCTCGGGCACGGTGTCCCACACGAACAAATCCACCCGAAACGGCAGGTTGCTTTCCTCAAAGGCTTCCCTGAGATCGGAAACCCGTCGCTCCTGCTCAGGCTTGGCGAACACCACCAAGTCCAGGTCGGACTCCGGACGCGCCGTCCACTTGACCCGGGAGCCGTAGACCCAGGCCGTGGTGTTCGGCAGGTGCCTTGCGAGCAGCGCCAGAACGGTCTTGCGCTGCTCCGCGGTGATGTCGATGGCGCACACATCCATCTCCGTGTCGTTCCAGTGTTCGCATCCCTTTATCCGGCGACAGCGGCCACGTCCACTACTGTTGCGGTGCACTGCGGTTCTGGCACAGGCTCGCCGTGTTCGCGCAAGCTCTCGATGTGGAACTCGATCGCTTGGCGCATCTCCCTGACCGCCTCCTCCCTGGTAGCTCCGGTTGCGACGCAACCGGGCAGGTCGGGAACGTAGGTTGCATAGTTGCTCGGCGCCTTTTCGATAACAATGGTGTATTGCATGCTTCGTTCACTCCTTCAGTCCGGATTGCTTCGTTATACTGTTCCACGTCCCTGGTGGAAGATCGTCGCTTGGCTTTCCGGCGATGGCTTCCCCTGGTCCGAACCAATCGCCACCCGTTCCGCGCCACCAGCCGAATTGCATCTCGCACTTTGGGCATGGCTCAGAAACCTCAGTCATCAGTGAGACGTACGCCGAAGGACCAATGCATCGACGATCTCGGCGTCGTCCTGCGGCCGTCCAGACAGATCGCTCAGGTCTCCATGTCGGCCCTCCCAGCGATGTCTCCCTGTGTTCAGAGTTATCTTCGCTGTGGAGATCTGCTCCGGTGACAGGTCGTCGTAGCCTTCTTCGTAGCCGTTCACCACCACGCGCGGGCCAGCGGGATATTGTCGAAGCAGATCGATCAACTCACTGACTATCATGTGCATTCTCCTCCGAGCGGGAATCCCAGGCCCTTCAGATTGGCCTCGATAGCCGCCTCCAGTTTTCGGGCCTCAGCCTGCTGCTCGCGCCACTGGACCGTCAGCCGGGACAGCTTCTCCTTGCGCACAGGTGGGCTTACGTCTCGACCAAGCTGACAGTGGCATGCGGTTCCGGAATTGGGTCACCGCTCTCACGGAGCATTTCAAGATGATAAATGACGGCCTTTCGAATCAGATCCTCCGTTTCCGCGAGTGTATCTGCAGCAGCAATACAGCCCGGCAAATCCGGCGCATATGCCGAGTAGCCATTGCCGGTTTTCTCGATGACAACAGCGTATTTCAGGGCAAATCTCCTTTATCAAGTCCAGCCTGTTTCAGAATACTGTTCCATGTGGCAGGTGCGAGGTCCTTGCTCATCCTACCTGCTCTGGTAACGGTCCCGGTTCTTTCAGCGTGATGATAGTGGCGGTGGCTCCCGCGTGTCCTCACCAACCGCCATCCATCTCCCTGTACCAGCCGTATTGCATCTCTCACCTTTGGCATGTCCTGGCTCCGAGAGCACCTCTTCAATCTTTGCCGTTGCCTCGTCGTGGCGCCGATCTACCCCCCTCCACCTGGATAACGGCATCTCCAGCGGTGAAAGGTCAAAACTCATTCTGTTGCCTCCTGTATGTCGAACCCCAGCGCCTTCAGGTTGGCCTCGATAGCAGCATCCAGCTTCGCGGCTTCGGCCTGCTGCTTGCGCCACTGTGCGGCCAGGCGCTTCATCTTGTCTTCGAACGGCTCGCCATCGTTCACCTGCGCCTCCATCCCGACGTAGCGGCCGGGGGTGAGCACGTGGCCGTGCTTGCGGACCTCATCCAGGGCAGCGCTCTTGCAGAAGCCGGGGATGTCGGCGTATTCGTCACTGCCACCCTCACCCTGTTCCTCTTCCTTCGAGGGGGAGGGAACACGGTTGCGCCAGACGTGGTAGGTGTCGGCGATGCGGGCAATGTCCTCGCCGGTCAACTCGCGGTGGGTGCGGTCGACCATGCGCCCCAGCTTGCGAGCGTCTATGAACAGGATTTCGTCCCTGGCGCCGGGTGAGGGTTGGCGGAGTCGGTTGCGGGCGATAAACCAGAGACAGGCGGGGATCTGGGTGGAGTAAAAGAGCTGGCCCGGCAGGGCCACCATGCAGTCCACCAGGTTGGCTTCGATCAGGGACCTGCGGATGTTTCCCTCACCCGACTGGTTTGACGACATGGAGCCGTTGGCGAGCACGAAGCCGACCGCGCCGGCCGGCGACAGGTGGTGGACCATGTGTTGCACCCAGCCGAAGTTGGCGTTGCCCTTGGGCGGGACGCCGTATTGCCAGCGCTGGTCCTGGGTGAGCCGCTCGCCGCCCCAGTCGGAGACGTTGAAGGGTGGATTGGCCAGGATGAAGTCGGCCTTGAGGTCGGGATGGCGGTCGTTGTGGAAACTGTCGCCGTGGGCGATCTGCCCCTCGATGCCCCGGATGGCCAGGTTCATCTTGGCGAGTCGCCAGGTGGTGTAGTTGGATTCCTGACCGTAGATGGAAATGTCCGGTTTGGCGCCCTTGGGCGCTTTGCCGCCATTGCCGTTTCCGGTAGCGTGGGCTTGGATGAATTCCACCGACTGCACGAACATGCCGGAGGAACCGCAGCAGGGGTCGTAGACACGGCCCCGATAGGGCTCCAGCATCTCGACCAGCAGCTTGACCACGCAGCGCGGGGTGTAGAACTCGCCGCCCTTCTTGCCCTCGGCGCTGGCGAACTGGGACAGGAAGTATTCGTAGACGCGGCCCAGCACGTCCTTGGAACGGGCCTCCTTGTCGCCCACCTGGATGTTGCTGATGAGGTCGATGAGCTGACCGAGCCGCTGCTTGTCCAGGGCGGGGCGGGCGTAGTCTTTGGGCAGCACGTCCTTGAGTACGGGATTGTCGCGCTCGATCCCAACCATGGCGACGTCGACGAGCTGGCCGATGGCGGGCTGGCGCGCCTGGGCCTTCAGATGAGCCCAGCGGGCCTCGGGCGGCACCCAGAAGATATTCTCGGCGATGTACTCGTCGCGGTCCTCGGCGGCCTCGGCGCCCCATTCGGCCAGAACCGCCGCATGGCGCTCCTCGAAGGCATCGGAGATGTATTTCAGGAAGATGAGGCCCAGGACGACGTGCTTGTACTCGGCCGCGTCCATGCTGCCGCGCAAGGTGTCTGCCATGCGCCAAAGCTGGGCCTCATAGCCCGTGGTGGCGCCGTCGCCGCCGGGCTTTGCGGCCGTGTTGGAGCGTGTTTTTCCCGATTGTACCCTCGCCATGGTCTCCTTTTTTCTCAGGCAATCGATGCGTCGTCAACTGTTGCCGGCTCTGGCCGCAGGAACAACCGGGCAACCACACGGGTTGACCCTGCCTTGGCTTTCTCGCCACTGTAATCGCGAGACGCACCGCTGCTGGCGTGGGCGCAATCCAACCCTTCCTGTAGCGGCACGGCAAACCGTTGAACTATTGACGTCGCCCCGGTGCTACCTGCCCGCGGCCGCCGTGGGCAGTTCACGCACGGCAGCGCCGGCCCGCTGCTGAGCGACGGCGAGGTCGAACTGTGTCTGGAGGTTCAGCCAGAATTGGGGGTCTACCCCGAACCAGTGCCCGAACCGCAGCGCGGTATCACCGGTTACGGAACGTTTGCCAGCGATGATTTGACTTACCCGGTTGGGCGGCACATCTATCTGACGGGCGAATACCGTAGGGCTCACGCCAAACTCGGCCAGCTCGTCTCTCAGAATCTCGCCAGGGTGAACGACGCGCTTCAACATGCCAACGTCCCTCCTCTCGACTAATGGGACTATGACGCTTGACGTCAAGAGTCATAAGGATTGAATACCGGAACGCCGGTCGGCTCGAAGTGCCTGACGTTGCGGGTCACCACGGTCAGGCCGTGCTCCAGCGCCGTGGCGGCAATGATCAGGTCCGCCCTATCGTGCCCAAGGTCGCCGGAGAGACGCCCCCACCGACGCGCAGTGGGGACGTCGACGTCGAGAATCCGGTCGCCGTACCAGGCGAGCACTCTGTCCAGCCACAGGGACAACTCCCGGGCGAACGATGGGGCACGGCTCTGCTGCCGGGCGATTCCACGCTCTATTTCACCAACGGTCACTGCGCTCAGGTACAGGTCTGCCGTCCGCTGAGCCTGCAACCACCGGACCATCTCCGGATGGCGGTCCCGTCGTCGCAGCGCCGACAGCACGTCGGTGTCAATCAGGAACATCACAGGTCCAGCGGGAGGGAGGGTAATGGCAGTCTGTCGAAATCCTGGTCATCCCGCGGGATTTCCAGCAGCAACCCGGCCAGCGTCGGCGCATTCGCTTTCTCCAAACGGCGCAGGCGCTCGTACTCTTCTGCCGCCAGCACGACGACGGCAGGCCTGCCACGGCGGGTCACCCGCTGTGGAGCGCCGCCGAGTGCGGCGTCGACCACGGCGCTGAAGCGGTTCTTGGCGTCCTGCAAGGGCCAGTCGGTCATGTGTGCTCTCCTGTCTAGACTAACTGGCTAGATTTTACTGCAGGGCGGGGCACAGCTTCAAGAGGCATAACGACGTCCGGGCGAGTGTAACATCGTGGCAGTGGACAAGCGTCATTGAGGCTGACGATCTTGATTCTGGATTCCCGCCCCCGCTTTTGCCGGCCTCAAGGTGGGGATGACGGTCGCTGTGGAAGCTGTTCCCGTGGGAGATCTGGCCTTCGATGCCGCGAACGGCCACGTTCATCTATTCCCCGTACATCTCCGTGATAATGCGTCGAAGCTGGGTCGCTTCCTGGACCGACAAACGGTCGATCGGACGCCTCAGTCGGCGTTTACTGATGGCACGGATCTGGTCCACGGCAATTTCAGCATCCTGCCCTGCACATTGAATCTGCAGCCGGCCACGCCACTGAGGATGCAACCTGGAGGTGAGGGGACAAACGACGACTGTATCCAGAACTTGATTCATTTCATTCTGACTCACGACCACTACCGGCCGCACCTTGCGAATCTCCCCACCCTTGGTGGGACTGAGATCGGCAATGTAAACGACATATCGTCCGGGAAACGTCTCCATCAATCCAGACCGTCGTCAACCGCCGCGTCCAGATCGCTCCAGTCTTCCTGTTCAGCGGCCATGGCGCGATAGGTGTCTTTCCAGGAGAGCTTGTTCTTTTCCTTACTATACAAAAAGACCCCGTCCTCCCTCTCTTCCAAGACAAGCGAACCGCTCCAGCCATGCTTCTGCAGAAGGACCTTTGGGAGTCGGATTCCTTTGGAGTTGCCGATAGCAATCAGCTTGACGTCTCTTGTAATTCGTGGTTTGCCCATTGTCAGGGATCCATTGAACAAATAAACGTAATTACAGTAATTACCATCTCGGACGTTGTCAAGACTTTGCGTCTTCCCAACCCTTGCCTTGGTTCCCTCCTTCCTCAGGCTATCGATGCATCGTCACGCCAGCATCAGACGCTCGCCCTTGGGTTTCGGAATTGGGTCGGAGAACTCGCTGGCTGCATCAATCCTGAGCTGCGTCGCTTGATTGACGTGCCTGAGAGGTGAAAATCGTACCATAATGGACCCTTGGCTCGTCGGCCTGAAGCCGTTGCCTGATCGGGGGGTAAACCTTGGCGAAGAAACCGGGAAGAGCGAGACGGAAATCCCACGCGGAGTCTTCTCCCCAGGGATCCCGACTCTCTACCGGTCTCGGGCGCCTGTGGGTTCCGCTGCTCCTGTTTGTGGTGGTCGTCGGCATCTACCTGCCCTCGGTGGACCATGGGTTTCTCTATGACGACTACGAAGTGATCCTCTCCAATGCCCCCTTGCGCTCGATTGAGGATCTTGGGCGCATTCTGACGGAGAGACACTTCCTCAGTCTGCCCTATTACCGCCCGGTGGTGCGCTCCTCGCTGCTGCTGCAAAGAACCCTTCACGGAGACCAACCCGGCCCCTTTCACCTGTTCAATGTCTTTGTTGCCGGATGGATCGCCGGCATCGCCTACGCCCTGCTCCGGCTGCCGGTCTTCGGTTTGCGGCCCCGCTGGGCCTTCCTGGCCGCCGCCGTCTTCGCCCTGCACCCGGTCGCTTCCTCCTGCGTCTATCCCATCGCTTCGGGACGCGAGACCCTGCTGCCGGCCCTGTTCATCCTGCTGGCCCTCTACTGCTTTCTTCGGGCGGGGCCGTGGTGGCGGGTGGGTGCGTCCGTCTCTTTCGCTTTGGCCCTGTTCGGCAAGGAGCAGGCGGTGGTCACCCTGGCGATCTTCGTTCTGGTCGACGGTCTGGGCCTGACCTCGGCTGCCCCCGGCCGCAGCCTGCGCCGCTGGTTGGGCCGCTACTGGCCGGAAGCCGCCATTGGCGCCCTCTACTTCTCCATTCGCCACTTTCTGTTTGCAGGCGGGGAGTATCGCCTGGGGGACCTCGGTCAATTCGCTCTTTCCTACCTCTACGCGCTGCAAGTCGTGACCGTCCCCTTCTGGGAGCTGGTTTATGAGCCTCCGGTCCGGGTCTGGTTCAGTCCCTGGCGCCTGGCCATCGGCCTGGCCATCGCCGGCTGGGCGGTGTGGTGGATCCGGCAGTCCTGGCCCCAGGTTCGGGCCGTGACCTGGTTCTGGCTGGGCTGGTTCCTTCTGACCCTGCTGCCGACAGCCAATCTGTTGGACCAGGAGGCCCCTTTTGCCGAGCGCTATGTTTTCCTCTCCGCGCTGAGCCCGGTCTTTCTGCTGGCCTGGATTCTCTCCAACCGCGAGAACGGTGGACGGCGGAAGCGATGGACGGGCCTCGCCGTGGGGGTCCTGCTGCTACTGGCCACCCAGACCGTCGCCCGCGGCGCCCATTTCCGAGACTACGAGGTCTTTTGCCGGCAGTGGGTGAAGACCGATCCCAAGTCGCTCAACGCCCACAACAGCCTGGCGGTGGTACTGACCATGGACGGCCGGCTGGAAGAGGCGGGCAGCCACTATGAAGAGGCTCTCAAACTTGCGCCCGACAACGCTCCGGCTCACAGCAATCTGGCCAACCTGCGGCTGCAGCAGGGAAGCCTCCCCGAGGCCTATGCGCTGCTGCAGGAATCCCTGCGCCTGGACCCCAACGCTCAGGCTACCCACAACTCATTGGGCGTCCTGCTGTTGGGCCAGGGCAGCATCGAGCAGGCCGTTCCCCACTTTGCCCGGGCAATCAGCCTGAACTCGGAGAACCAGCAGGCGCACGCCAACCTGGCCAACGCGCTGGCGCACCAGGGCAACACCCGGCAAGCCCTCCACCACTACCGGGAGGCGCTTCGCATCCATCCGGGCCTGTCCCATGCCGCCAACCGCCTGGCATGGATTCTGGCTACCCATCCCGACCCGGAATTGCGTGCCGGAGCCGAGGCGGTTGCGCTGGCCGAGCGGTTCTGCCGGCCGCCCGACGACTCCAACCCCATGTTCCTGGATACCCTGGCGGCGGCTTACGCCGAGGTCGGACGCTTTGGTCCGGCGCTGGATACGGCGGGGCGGGCAGCCGCCCTGGCTGCCTCCACCGGCCAGCTTGAACTGGCAGCCCAGATCCGGCAGAGAATGGCCGCGTACCGGGAGCGCCGCCCAGTTCGCTACGCCCAGATTCAGTGGAGGTCCTCCGGCCCTTCCTTGAGGCACGATTAGCCTTCAAGCACGGCGGTCCCCTCCGGATTCGTGGTAACCTTAACCCGCCGCCGGACTTGCGGCTTCAGGACCAAGGAGGCACCCACACCCCATGAAACAACCCGTCGCGTTCCTTCTCGATGCCGACAACACCTTGCTGGACAACGACCGGATCCTGGCGGATCTCATGGGCCACATCGAGCAGACGGTGGGCCACCAGGGAAAGCGGCGCTATTGGGCCATTTTCGAGGAACTGCGGGACGAGCTGGGATACGCCGACTACCTGGGAGCCTTGCAAGGCTATCGCAACCGATTCCCTCACGAGCCGCGCCTGATGTCGATTGCCTCGTTTATCCTCAATTATCCCTTCGCCGATCGTCTCTACCCCCACTCGCTGGAGGTGGTGCAGCGACTCAAGCAATGGGGCCCGGTGGCGATCCTCTCCGACGGCGATGTGGTGTTCCAGCCGCGCAAGGTGGAGCAGTCCGGGTTGTTGAAAGCCGCCGATGACAACGTTCTGATCTACGTGCACAAGGAGTTGGAGCTGGAGGACGTGGAAAGGCGCTATCCGGCGGACCACTACCTGTTGGTGGACGACAAGCTGCGTATCCTGACCGCCGCCAAGGAAGTGTGGGGAGGCCGGGTCACCACCGTCTTTCCCCGGCAGGGACACTATGCCCTGGACCCCGAAATCCTGGCCCAATACCCTCCCGCCGACCTCAGCCTCGATGGGGTCGGCGACCTGCTGACCTGTGAGCTGCCGGCCCTGATCCAAGCCGGCCGTCCTGCCGAGCCCGCGGCCCATCCGGTCCGGACCCACCCATGATCACCCCAAGCAACCCTTCCCGGCCGATGTCGGAAGGGCGCTATTTCGAACTGTTCCAGGACCTTTCCGGAGTCATCCCGGGTGAGCGGCTGATCCGGGACGACCTCCGCACCCTGGCTTACGGGACGGACGCCAGCTTTTACCGCCTGATTCCCAAGCTGGTGGTCCGGGTCGACACCGAAGCCGAGGTTGGGGAAGTCCTGAGGCACTGCAACGCCCGCCGGCTTCCACTCACCTTCCGCGCGGGTGGGACCAGCCTGTCGGGACAGTCCCTGAGCGACTCGGTGCTCATGCAGTTGGGCACGGGATGGCGGGGAATTCGGGTCGAGGACCAGGGGAGGCTCATCACCCTGCAGCCCGGCGTGGTGGGCGCCCACGCCAATGCCCGCCTGGCTCCCTACCGGAGGAAGATCGGGCCCGACCCCGCCTCCATCAATGCCGCCATGGTAGGGGGAATCGCCGCCAACAACGCCAGCGGAATGTGTTGCGGCACCTCCCAAAACAGCTATCGGACCTTGCAGGGCATGAGAATCATCCTTGCCGACGGCACCCGGTTGGACACCCGCAGTTCCGCCAGCAGGGATGGGTTCCGCCAGACCCGTCCGGACCTGGTGGAGCGCATTGGGCGCCTGGCGGAGCGGACCCGAGAGAACAGGGAACTGGCCGCTCGGATTCGCCGCAAGTTCAAAATGAAGAACACCACCGGCTACAGCCTGAACGCCCTGATCGATTTCGACGATCCCATCGAGGTGATTCAACACCTGATGATCGGCTCCGAAGGCACCTTGGGCTTTATCGCCGAAATCACCTACCGGACCGTACCCGACCATCCCCACAAGGCCACCGCCCTGATCCTCTTCCCCGACATCAGGACCGCCTGTGAGGCCACCACCCTGTTGAGGAATTGTCCCGTCTCGGCGGTCGAGATCATGGACCGCGCCAGCCTGAGGTCGGTGGAACACAAGCCCGGCCTGCCCCTGGACCTGGTGAGTCTGGACCCGGCGGTGGCGGCGCTGCTGGTCGAGACCCGGGGGGAAACACAGGAAGAGCTGGACCAACACCTGGGAACCACCACCCGAAGCCTGACCGAGCTGTCGACGGTGGAGCCGGTCGCCTTCACCCGGGACCCCGTCGAGCAACTCCGCCTCTGGAATATTCGCAAAGGCCTGTTCCCCTCTATCGGTGCCATCCGCGAAATCGGGACCACCGTCATCATCGAGGATGTGGCCTTCCCCGTCGACCGCCTGGCCGAAGCCACCCTGCAGCTCCAGCAACTCTTCCGGAAACACCGCTACTCGGAAGCCATCATCTTCGGGCATGCCCTGGAGGGCAATCTCCATTTCGTCTTTACCCAGGATTTCAACCGGCCCGAAGAGGTTCGCCGCTATCGGGATTTCATCAGCGACCTCACCCAAATGGTGGTTCACACCTACGACGGCTCGCTCAAGGCGGAGCACGGCACCGGCCGCAACATGGCCCCCTTTGTCGAGCTGGAGTGGGGAGCCGAAGCCTACCGGTTGATGCGGGAGATCAAGTCCATCTTCGATCCCGGGAACCTTCTCAACCCGGGGGTGATCCTCAACAGCGACCCTCAGATCCACCTCAAGAACCTCAAACCCCTGCCGAGAGCCCATTCGGTGGTCGACAAGTGCACCGAGTGCGGTTTTTGCGAGGTCAACTGCCCCTCCCGTGACCTGACCCTCACCCCTCGCCAGCGGATCGCGGTCTGGCGTGAAATCTCCCGGCTCCGATCCAGCGGCGACGACCCCTCCAGATTGATCGAGCTGACCGCACACTACGCCTACCAGGGCGATGCCACCTGCGCCACCGACGGTCTGTGCGCCATCAGCTGCCCGGTCGGCATCGACACCGGCAAGCTCATCAAAGACCTGCGGCGCCTTCAGGTCTCCGGCTGGCAGGACCGGGCCGCCACCTTGCTGGCCAGGCATCTCGGTCTGGCCACGGCTTCCCTGCGGCTTCTCCTGGACGCCACCCACGGGCTCCATCTGCTGTTCGGTTCCGACCGCATGCAGCGGGTCGCCGATTGGTCCCGCAGGCTCTCGGGGAACCGGCTCCCCCGGTGGAACCCCTGCCTGCCCCGGGCTGCCGAGGCCATGGCCCCCTCGCCGGCCGGCGGCGCTCGCTTGAAGGCCGTCTACTTCCCCAGCTGCCTCAGCCGGACGCTGGGCGTGGGCGGCCACGCTCCGGGACAACCCTCTCAGAACCGCAAGATGGAATCGCTGATGCGCAAGGCGGGAGTCGAGCCGGTCTACCCGGAGAACCTGGCCAACCTGTGCTGCGGCATGCCCTTTGCCAGCAAGGGATTCGAGCGGCAGGGAGCCAGCAAGCAGGAGGAATTGCACCGGGCTTTGCGCCTGGCTTCCCGTGACGGCCTCTACCCCGTTCTGGTGGATACCAGCCCCTGCCTCTTCCGTCTGAAGGAGTCCTCTCTCTTCGACCCGGGCTTTCCCATCTACGAGCCGGCGCAATTTATTCTGAAGGTGCTGCGGCCGGGACTCACCTTCAGCAAGAGCACCCGACCGGTGGCGCTGCACAGCCCCTGCAGCTCCCGCAAGATGGGCCTGGACAGCCCATTGCGCCAGCTTGCCGAGCTCTGCGCCGAGGCGGTCATTGTCCCCGACAGCGTGGGCTGCTGCGGATTCGCCGGAGACCGGGGCTTCAGCCATCCGGAGCTGACCGAGTCGGCCCTCGGCCCCTTGAGAGCCTCACTGCCATCAAGCTGCGCCAGGGGCTTTTCCACCAGCAAGACCTGCGAGATCGGGCTGTCGCTGCACGCCCGCATCCCCTATCAGTCGATTGCATATCTGGTGGATGAATGCACGGAGGGTCGGGGCCGGCAGGATGGGTCGGAGGCCCCTGAGGGCGAGTAGTGATCGGTTTTAGGCACCGGGATCACCCGTCCTGCTCCGGGGTGGCTCCCCCGCTTCCCAGGACCTCATAAAGGGAAGCAGCTTCTGTCCTGCCGAGGCTTGAGTCGGGCAGTCGGGCCACCCTCACGGTCAGCGCTCCATTCCTCTGCCGATACTGGATCAGGTCCCCGACTTTGATTGACTTGCCTCCCTTGCACACCTGCCCGTTGACCGAGACCGCTCCCGCCGCGCAGGCCTGCTGAGCCAGGGTCCGGCGGGGGATCAGTCGCGACCTCTTCAGGAAAAGGTCAAGCCGCATGGATTGGGGTTGGGGGAGAGCCGGGAAGGCGGGCGGCTCATTTCTTCTGGGGGCCCTCAAAGGCACTTGCCTGAACCGCTTCGGGAGCCTTGTCCTTTCCGGCGGTCTCGGGTTTCGGGTCGGCCCCGCTGTCCACATAGCCTTCCTTGAGGCGGATGTAGCTTTGTCGGCGCAGCTTGGCCATATACTTCTTGACGGCCGGGGCCGCCTTGTCCTCAACCAGCTTGCTACTGATCTGATCCTTGACCACATCCAGAGGCTGAATGCCGGCGGTGTTTTTTTCGATCACCTTGAAGATGCGGAAGCCGCTCGGGCCCTCCACGATATCGGTGATCTGACCTCTCCGCAGGGAGAAGATCATGTCCTCGATCTCCTTCAGGAGCGTTCCTCTGCGGAAGAATCCCAGGTCGCCGCCCAACTTGGCGGCCGGCCCTCCGGAATACTCGGCCACCAGATCGACGAACAGCTCTCCGCCCCTGGCCTTCTCCAGCGCCTCCTCGGCCTTTTTCCTGAGCCGCTCGACTTCTGCCGGATCCTTCCCGTCGGAGGCGACCAGAATTTCCTGAAGGCGCACCTGCTCCGGCCGATCGAACTTCTCCCGGTTGGCCTCATAGAAGGTCTTGATCTCCTCGGTCGACACCTGGATGCGGTAGTAGACTTCCCGCCCCAGAACCTGCTCCCTCAGGCTCTGTTCCTTGATTCTCTTCTTGAAATGG
This sequence comes from Candidatus Versatilivorator sp., assembly GCA_965262635.1. Lineage (GTDB taxonomy): Bacteria > Acidobacteriota > Terriglobia > Versatilivoradales > Versatilivoraceae > Versatilivorator. The sequence goes on from OZ253547.1 coordinate 505,942, forward strand.
GTGGGATTGACGCCCTGCCTGCGCATCTCCTGCTCCAGGGCTTCAATGCTGGGGAGATTGTTCTCTTTCCGAAGCCGGTCCATAAATTTGACGACGTCGGTATCGGCAGTCATCCCCAACTCCACTGCCTTTTGCACCAGGAGCCGTTCCTCGATCATGTTCCTGAGCAGATCCTTTTCCCTGTCGCGCACCGCCTGCGCCAACTCCTCGCCGGAGAGTTTTTGCTGAGCCTGGGCCTGGGCCTGGGCCTGGGCCTTGAGCAGGTTTATGGCACCCTCATACTCGGATTTGGTGATGATGTCATTGTTGATCCGGCAGATAATCTCCTCGAAGATGGTCGTTTCCGCCAGAGACGACCCGGAAAGCAGCAGCACTCCAGCCAGCACCCCAAGGGAAAGCCTTGGCTTCATGGTTCCTCCTTGTTGATATCCCGCGCCGGGCAGAACCCGGACCCTTCCTTTCAGCAACTAACCGATGTTAACCGAATTCTCCCCGGAAGTTAAGCCGCCTGTCACACCGGGGTGTACTCAAATTTGTGTATGGATGCGCTGAAGGCGGTGAACCAGGCGTTGGTTGCCTCCCCCCACCGCATCAGCCATCGCCTGGCGGCTCGGCTTCTGCGACTCCCCCTCAAGGGGGGGAGTGATTCTGGTCGCTATTATCGTCCTGCACGCAACCGTAGGGGCATCCCTTGTGGGCGCACAATCCGGGAATCACCGGGCAACCCCAACGCGGGCAACCACAAGGGTTGCCCCTACGTTGGGGGGTACGGTGTAAACCATGTTCGGCTTGCACATCGCGGTACAAACCGGAAACGGCACCGTTCCCGGTTGATCGAAGTGGGGGGAGATAGGCGTAGCTGTGCCAGGCCTTGTGCGGGCGGGACGCCCGCGCTCCCAGGAAGTCGTCATCTCATGACATCACTCCCCCCCCTTGACGGGGAGTGATTGGACCGTCAACGGCGCCAAAGCGGCCCGGCCTCCCGCCACCGGCCATTGAGAGGGAGGACTCAGGAAGCCAGCTCGCCCAGCAGCGCTCGCACCGAGGAGAGCACCTCCCCGTGGGAGACGCCTGCCGACCGAAGCCTCAATTGCCCTCCCGGACTCACCGACAGGCCGGGGACGCTGGAGACGGTCTCCACCAGCTTGTGGGGCGGTATGGGGGTCCTGGGGTGAAATGTGATGGCAATGCCCTGACGATCTCTCTCCATCGACTCAACCAGAATTCCTTCCGCCAGACGGCGCACCCGCATGTAGTCCAGGAGTCTCTCAACCTCCTCGGGCAACGGCCCGTAGCGGTCCTCCAATTCCTCGCGGAGGGCATCCATCTCCGAGTCCAGCTTCAGAGAGGAGATCCGCTTATAAATGCTCAGCCGCTGATTTTCCTCGGGGATGTAGTCCGGGGGGATCCTGACGTTCACCCTGAGATCGATCCGAGTCTGGATCTCCGGCAGGACTTCCTGACCCTGGAGTTCCCGGATGGTCCGTTCCAGTAATTGACAGTAAAGATCGAAGCCGATGTTGTTGATATGCCCATGTTGTTCCCCGCCCAACAGGTTGCCCGCACCTCTCAACTCCAGATCCAGGGCCGCCACCTTGAAACCGGATCCCAGCTCGCTGAACTCCTTCAACGCCGCCAGCCGCTGCCGGGCGATGCCGGAGAGCGTCTGGCGCGGCGGGATCAACAGATAGGCGTAGGCCCGGCGGCTGGACCGGCCGACCCGTCCCCGCAACTGGTAGAGCTGAGAGAGTCCGAACTGGTCGGCGCGATTGATGATCATGGTGTTGACCAGCGGTATGTCCAGACCATTTTCTATAATTGTAGTAGCAACAAGCACGTCGGCTTCATGCCTCAGGAATTTCAGCAGGGTGGTCTCCAGCGCCTTCTCCTTCATCTGACCGTGCGCCACCAGCAGTCGGGCTTCGGGGCAGATTTCCCGGACCAGCCCGGCAATGGAATCGATGGTTTCCACCTTGTTGTGGACGAAATAGACCTGGCCCTGGCGTTCCAGCTCATGTCTGACGGCATTTTGGATGACCTGGCGACTGAAGGGCAGTACCGAGGTCTGTATGGACAGGCGACCCCTCGGCGGAGTCTCGATCACCGACATGTCCCGGATGCCCATCAACGACATATGTAGTGTTCTTGGGATAGGGGTCGCCGTCATGACCAAGGTGTCGACGTTCTGCTTCAACTGCCTCAGTCTCTCCTTGTGAGTCACTCCAAAGCGCTGCTCCTCATCCACGACCAACAGGCCCAAGTCCCGGAACTGGATGTCTTTGGAAAGCATGCGATGGGTGCCGATGAGGATGTCCACCTTGCCGGTGGCCACCCGCTCCAGAACGGCCTTTTGTTCCTTGGGGCTCCGGAATCGGCTCAACATCTCAATGGTGATGGGAAAGGCGGTAAAGCGCTGCCTGAAACGAAGGTAATGCTGGTAGACCAGGATGGTGGTGGGAGCCAGGACCGCGCACTGCTTGCCGTCGAAGGCCGCCTTGAAAGCCGCCCGCATGGCCACTTCGGTCTTGCCGAAACCCACGTCCCCGCAAAGCAGCCGGTCCATGGGGTTGTTCAACTCCATATCCCGGTAAAGGTCTTGAATGGCTTCCCTTTGATCCGGGGTCTCGGTGAATTCGAATGCCGCCTCAAATTCCTGATGCCAGTGGCCGTTGGAGGAAAACCGGTATCCCGGCGCAATCCTTCTCCGGGCGTAGAGCTTGAGCAGCTCCTGGGCCATGTCCCGGATGGACTTCCTGGCGCGCGCCTTGGCTTTTTTCCAACTCCCTCCTCCCAGCTTGTCGAGAGGAGGGTGGGCGCTGTCGCCGCTGCTGTGCTTTTGAACCAGATCCAGCCTCTCCAGGGGTACATACAGCCGGGCTTCCTCAAAATACTCCAGAATCATGAACTCCTGATTCACTCTATCGCGGCCGATCTGCTTCAATCCCCGGTAGCGTCCGATACCGTGGTCGACGTGCACCACGTAGTCTCCCGGAGTCAGCTCTCGGAAGTCCGAAACAAAGATCCCGCTTCTGGACCTGGATGGGGCCGGATGGGAGAGGAACTCCACTTCGTCGAAAACATCCTCGTCCCCAAAGATGCAGATCTTGGAGGAGTGGTGACGAAACCCTTGCAGGACGTGGCCCACCACGACCCCAATCCGGGCATGCATCCCATCGGCTTGCCGGTCCTTGGCGTCGAAGTCGGAAACGACCGGAAGATCGTATTCCCGAAGCATTTCCCCAAGGCGCTCGGCTCTCCCCGAGGAAGACTGGGCGAACAGCAGTCGAACGCCGGCTTCCATCCATTGGCGCAGGTCCTTGGCCAGGCTTGCGATGTCCCCGTGATACTTTCGGACGGGCGCCGTTTGGCAGTCGATGGCGATTCGGGCCGGAGCAGCCGCGGCTTGAGACCCTGAATCAGCCGGCCGGGAAGCCATCTCCCCTTCGGCCGGGGGCAAGGAGAGGGAGCGGTTCAACGGTTGGCCGGGGGCGGTTCCCAGTTGCTGCAGGTCGATGACCGGACGCCCCTCCAGCTTTTTCCCAACTTCAGTCAGGGAAAGAAAGACCTCTTCGGGATTCAAACTGGGCCACTGGCGACGGCTCAGCGCCTCCCGGTCCCCAGCCACTTCATCCCACCAGTGACGCAGCCCCTCCTCCAACTCGTCCGGCTCATCGCGCACCACCACGAAATCACCGGCGAAGTCCAGCAACGGCACCTGCAGGGGAAGCGTCAGGCCATGCAGGAACTCAAACCCCTGGAAGTGCTCCCCCCGGCCTGCCTGGACCACCTGGGTTTGGAAGAAGGCGGGAAAATCCTCTGGATCCCATCTCTCCGAAGCCTTCCGGCTCCACTTCCGCAGAGACTCAGGATCCACAAAGGTCTCTCTCATCGGAACCGGAGTCACGCTCTCGAGCCGCCCCACCGACCGCTGCGAGCTGACGGCAAACTCCCGGAGCGATTCGATCTCGTCTCCAAAGAACTCGATGCGGGCGGGGTTGCGGCTGCCCGGGGGATAGACATCCAGAATCCCTCCCCGGCGGGAGAAAGCCCCTACACCGGTCACCGGCTCTTCGTTGGCGTACCCCGCCCGTTTCAGGTAGCCAATGAGTTCGTCGAGCGAGATCTCTCTGCCCGGGGCCAGCTCGGGCACCTGCTGGAAGTCGGAGAGAATCTCCGGCAAGCGGGTCACCAGGGCCGCGGGGCCGCAGAGCAGAATGTCCAGGGTCTGCCGCTGGATTTTCCAAAGGGCCAGGGTCCGCTGCTCGACAGCCTCGGCGTGGGGAGAAAGACCGCTGTAGGGGCCCGGCTCCAGTGCGGGAAACGAGGCCACCCGCTCCCCCGGGTTCCCGGAGAGGTTGCCATGATAAAAGGCCGTGGTGGCGGCCATTGCTTCCAGATTCGGGATGCCGGCACTGAGGAAAAGAACCGGCCGCTTCAGGATCCGATGCAGGAGAGCCAGATAGGCGGGTTTTGCGGCCGGGGTGATGCCGGACAGGGCGATCCGACAAGGTCCGGAGTCGAACTGACGGGGAATCGCTTGGAGGAGGGGATCCTGCAGCAGTTGGGAAAGTAGATGTTGGATAGCCACATCGATCGGGAAATGAACCCGGGAGTCCCGGGGGCTGCAACCGGCTCGGGCACTGCTAAGCTTGCCGGCCGTAGCGGTGCAGAATGCGCTCAATGATCGCGGTGGAGGATTGACCCTCCAGGTAGGGCAGGGGAACCACCCTGCCGCCGGCCGCCTCTACCTCCTGCCGGCCCACGATGGTTTCCACCGTCCAGTCCCCGCCCTTGACCAGCACGTCGGGAAGGAGAGCGGCAATCAGCCGCCGGGGCGTATTCTCGTCGAAGACCGTCACGTAGTCGACGCTGTCAAGCCCCGACAGCAGGCGGGTCCGCTCATCCTGGGTCAGGATGGGCCTCAAGGGCCCTTTCAACTCTCTGATCGAACGATCGCTATTGATCCCTACGATCAGCACATCTCCCATTTGCCGGGCCCGGCTCAGGGTGTCGATATGGCCGGGGTGGAGCAGATCGAAGCATCCATTGGTGAAGACCGTCCTCTTGCTCTCCTGGCGCAAACGATCCCTTTGCACCAGCAGGTCCTTCAAAGACAGAATCTTCTGCAGAGACATATTGGAGGCCGACGGGGAGATCTAAGGAAGGGAGCAGGCACCGCAGACGGCGATTATAGCACAGCCCCCGGGCAGGACGGGGTGGATTATCCCCTCCAATCGCGGGGGCTACCAGGAGGTTTGCCGGGAGGATGTGGTGGAGGATTTTTCTCTGGCGCCAGGCCTTTTGAGATATTTGTTGCTGGGAATCTGCCGGGCTCCGACTGCATCACAGGCAGGGTTCCATCCCGTGCCGGAAGTCGAACACCGCGGCGTATCGCGTCCACGTCGGTAGCCGAGAGGCACGACTATCGCACCCTTCCAGAGACGCTGCTCCGGAAGGCTTCCTCAGCCCTCCGGCAAATCCCCAGGGCCGGCTTCCACTGCCGTCTCGGCAGACCGAAGCCGCATCCCCAGGCGTTCCAGCAGATTGCGGTCCAGGTCGGTTTGGGGGTTGGGAGTCGTCAGCAAGCGCTCCCCCATAAAGACGGAATTGGCGCCGGCAAGCAGGCAAAGCGCCTGGGCCTCATCGGAAAGCGACAGGCGACCGGCGCTCAAACGCACCATGGCTTCGGGCATCAGGGTCCGGGCGGTTGCGATCATTCGGACCATTTCGAATGGATCCACCGCTTCCTCACCCGCCAGCGGGGTTCCCTCCACCCGAACCAGCAGATTGATGGGGACGCTCTCCGGATGGGGATCCTGGGTGGCCAACTGTTCAAGCAAGAGCCAGCGGTCCCGGCGGCTCTCCCCCATGCCGATAATCCCGCCGCAGCAGACGCTGACGCCCGCGTTTCGCACCCGAGCCAGGGTTTCCAGACGATCCCGGTAGGTGCGCGTGGTAATGATTCGGCCATAGTATTCGGGAGAGGTGTCCAGGTTGTGGTTATAGGCCGTCAGACCCGCCGACGCCAGCGCCTCGGCCTGCGGCTGCGACAACATCCCCAGGGTACAGCAGGCCTCCATGCTCAACTTCCTGACGCCGCGCACCATCTCCAACACGTTGTCAAACTCGGCCCCATCGGGGGCCTGGCGCCAGGCCGCCCCCATGCAAAAGCGGGTCGCCCCTTGCCGGCGGGCCTCCCGAGCAGCCGCCAGCACCTGCTCGGGGCTCAAGAGCTTCTGGCCGGCAACATCCGTGTCGTAGCGGGCCGATTGAGGACAGTAGCCGCAGTCTTCCGGGCACCCCCCGGTCTTAATGCTGAGCAGCGAACAACCCTGCACTTCCTCGGAGCAGTGGTAGCGGCGGTGCAGACTCTGGGCGCGAAAGATCAGCTCGGGAAGAGGCACGGTGTAGATGCCCTCAATGTCTTCCAAGCTCCAATCATGACGGATGGGACTCGATTCGGGATGCTTCATGATGGTGCTCTTCCTTGACTCCGGTTGAAATCCCGGCTTGGCAACGGCGGGCGGTCCCCCGGCCCGGGTCGCCGCTCAGGAATAGATCTCCCCGTACTTGGACTTCAGGTAGTGCACGAAGGGCTCGGCCCTCAGCGCCTCTCCCGTCACCCGTTGGACCAACTCGGCGGGCATGAACTTCCGGCCGTGGCAATGGACACGTTCCCTCAGCCAACCCAGCAGCGCGGAAAACTCCCCGCGTTCGATGTCCTGTGGGATGGTGGGAATCTCCCGACTGGCGCGTTCGTAAAACTGCACCGATATCAGATTCCCCAGAGAATAGGTGGGGAAATAACCGAACAAGCCGTGGGACCAATGGACGTCCTGGAGCACCCCCAAGGCGTCGTTGGGAGGAGTAATCCCCAGATAGTCCCGCATCTTGCTGTTCCAGGCCTCCGGCAGTTCTGTCACGGGAAGATTGTCATCGATCAGTTGGGATTCCAACTCGTACCGGAGCATGATGTGCAGATTGTAGGTTACCTCGTCGGCCTCCACCCGGATGAGCGAAGGCTCGACCCGATTGATGGCCCGATAGAAGGTTTCCAGCGAGCAGCCTCCCAACTCCTGGGGAAAGGTGCGCTGGAGCCGCGGGTAAGCGAATTTCCAAAAGCCCCGACTCCGGCCCACCAGATTTTCCCACAGCCGCGACTGGGATTCATGTATCCCCAGAGAGGTGCCTCCACTCAGGGGGGTCCGCTCCAGGGCCGACCTCACTCCCTGTTCGTAGAGGGCGTGGCCCGTTTCGTGAAGCGTGCCGAACAGAGCCGATGGAAGGAATCTCTCGTCAAAGCGGGTGGTGATTCGCACGTCCCGGTTGGAAAAGGAAGTGCAGAAGGGATGGACCGACTGGTCCTGGCGTCCACCACTGAGATCGAAGCCCATCTCCTGCGCCAGCTCCAGGCCGAAGGCCGTTTGCTTGTCAATGGGGAAGCGCTGGCGCAACACCCCGTCCTGGACGCTTTCCAGCTTGGGGGAGATGTCCTGCACCAGCGGAACCAACTCGCCCTTCAAATCAGCGAAGAGCCGTTCCAGGTCCGCCGATTGCATCCCCGGCTCATACTGGTCCAACAGGGCGTCATATCTTCGCTCCCGATATCCCAGGCAGTCGGCCAATTCTCGCTGGAGATCCAGGATGGTTTGCAGGGCGCTTCGAAACAGGCCGAAGTCGGACTGGCTCCGGGCCTTTACCCAAGTCTCCATCCCCAGGGAGGTCTGTCGGGCCAACTCCTCAACCAGTGCCGGCGGAATTCTGCAAGCCTTGTCGTAATCCCGCCGGGTCAACCGAACCAGACTGGCGCCGTCCGATTCGTAGCTCAAGTCCCGCGTCCCGGCAGCCGCACCCTCCAGCCAGGCACCCACTTCTTCGGAGACAAAACGCGCGTGAGCGAGCCTCTCCAAGGTGGCGATCTGTTCGGCGCGCGCCGTTGCTCCACCGCTCGGCATGTAGGTTTGCTGGTCCCAGCTCAGGAGCGCAGCCGCCGCCTTGAGATCCGAGACCTCCGCCATCCTGGTTTTCAGTTGGTCGAGCGGACTCATTTTCCTCCGATTCCTGCGGCAATCAGCCCGTTCCCCTCCCCGGCTGGAGCGCGAGTATACCACAGAGGAAATGCGGGCAGCCCCGGCTCCCGTCCACGGGGTTATGTAGCCCGGCTCCCCCACCGCATCAGCCTTCGCCTTCCGGCTCGGCTTCGGTATAAACCGGGAACAGGGTTTACACCTTGCTCAGGTATCGGGCAAGGAGGATTGTGCAGGCCTCAAGAATCACTCCCCCCTTGAGGGGGAGTCGGCGAGAGGGCACCGCCCGCAGTCGAGCCGGAGGGGGGCAAACGCGGCGTCTTTCCCCGTCTTTCCTCGGCTTTCCTCAGCTTGAGATGTCCTCCTTGGCGTGGTAGGGTTGCTGCGCCGAGCCGGCGGGGCCCCGGCGGCTCGGCGGCGCCTGTCCCTGGAGCACCCGCCTGCGGCCGGAAACTCGGAGCTCGCTATCCCGGAGGCTTCCGGAGCCGGAATCGACCGCGATGAGAGTCCTGTTTCCCTGGATCGTCAGCCTGAGCCTGACGCTTGTGGTCGGATTGCTGATTTACTTCAGCGTTCCCGACTGGGGGCAGTCCTGGCAAGTGATGTTGCAGGGACAGCCGGCCTTTCTGCTGGCCGGCCTGGGCCTGACACTGCTTCATATGGGTCTCCGTGCCTGGAGGTGGGGAGTCTTGCTGGCCCCTGTCAAGCATCCCATTGCCTACCAACGCCTCTTTTCCTTGACGGTAGCCAAGTACGTCATCAATCTGATCCCCCCGCGTGCCGGCGAGGTGGTGGCCTCGGTAGTGCTGGCCAGGAAGGAGAAAATACCCGCCGCCTCGGTCATCGCCGCCTCTCTGCTGGAACGACTGCTGGACGTGATCACGGTCGTCGGGATCTTCGCGGTCTATCTGGTTCTGTTCTCCGGCCAACACCCGCCAAATTCCGAGCGTGGGCACGAAATCATGCTGGCCATCCAGAGATTTTCTCTGATTGGCGTTCCCATTCTGGCTCTGGCATTGCTGGCTCTGGTCTCCCTGGTTGGCCGCGGGGACTGGACCGAAAAGATCCCGGGGCGGCTGTCCCACATCATCGTTTCCTTTGGGCATGGCTTTGGCGCTCTGAAACAGGGCGGAGAACGGGTGAAAGTCGCGGTGCTCTCCGCGGCCATCTGGATCACCATCAGCCTGCAGCTTTGGTTTTTAGCCAGGGCCTACTTGAGCGATTTTCCTCTCGCGGGCGCGCTCTTGCTGACAGTGATAACGGTTGTGGGCATCGCTATCCCCACACCTGGAGGGGTGGGTGGGTTCCAGTTTTTCATGCATCTGGCCCTGACTCACTTCTTTGCGCCGTTCCTGTCTACGCAGGATCCGAACTCGCATGCCGCAGGCATCAGCAACGGCTGCTACCTGGTTTCCATGGGCCCACTCCTGCTGCTCGGATTCGTTCTGCTCCATCGAGAAGGTCTTTCCTGGAGCAGAATCTCCAGGATTGCCGGCGAGAAGCCGGCCCCTTCCCTGACCTGAAATGAAATGGCAGGGATTGCCCCCTGATTCTCATCGGGGGCGAGATGTGGCACAAGGGCTTTCAGTAGATCCCGACGGTGCCGAAACGACTTGGCTTGGCCGGCCGCCGTAGCGTGGCGGGCCGGCGTCCACCCCCCACCGCATCAGCCTTCGCCTGGCGGCTCGACTTCTGCGACTCCCCCTTGAGGGGGGAGTCGGGGAGACCAGGGCGAAGCCCGCAGTCGAGCCGGTGGGGGGCAAACGCCCCGCCCCTTGAGTGGATATCGGAGGCAGAGACCTCAAGCGCTGAGGACCGCTTGCTGTTTGCTTTGGATGGAGGCGAGCAGCCGGTCAAAGGCGTCGGCGAACAGCTTGACGCCATCTTCCTGCAGCTTGAGGGTCACCGCCGTCATATCGATCCCCAGCTCCTGCAGCCGAACCAGGGTCTGGCAGGCGCCTTCCGGGTCCTCTTCCAGGGTGGCTCTCACCACCCCGTGATCCCGGAAGGCCGAGAGCGTCTCCAGGGGCATGGTGTTCACCGTATCGGGGCCGATCAGCTCTTCCACATAGAGCACGTCCCGGTAGCGGGGATTCTTGGTGCTGGTGCTGGCCCACAGGGGACGTTGCGCCCGGAAGCCTTTTTGCTTGAGCCTGAGGAAGCGGCTTCCGCTGAAGATCTCCCTGAATTTTTGATAAACCAGACGCGAATTGGCGACAGCGGCGCAGCCCAGAAGCTTGCGGCAGCCTTCTCTCTCGTCGGCGGCGCCGGCCCGTGACTCCCGTTCCTGCAGCAGCTTGTCCACCACGGTGTCGACGCGGCTGACAAAGAAGCTGGCTACCGAGGCGGCCCGGACGGGAGGGGCGGAGGCAACCAAGGCTTCGATGCCCTGGAGGTAGGCCTCGGCCACCTGAAGGTAGTGCTCCATGGAAAACATCAGGGTGATGTTGACGTTGATTCCTTCTCCCAACAGTTGACGAATGGCGGGTATCCCGGCCGGAGTCGCGGGGACCTTGATCATCACATTGGGTCTGGCCACTGCCTGCCACAATCGACGGGCTTCTTCCACGGTTTCCCGCGTCCGGTAGGCCAGATGAGGCGAGACCTCCAGGCTGACGTAGCCATCCCCACCCTCGGTTGTCTCGAAAAGGGCCCTGAACTGATCAGCGGCCCCCTGAATATCCTTGATGGCCAGGACCTCGTAAATCCGCTCGGCGGAGAAGCCGGCCCGCGCCATGGTATGGATCTCCCGGTCGTAGTCCGTGCCGCCACTGATGGCTTTCTCGAAGATGGAAGGGTTGGAGGTCACTCCGCGCAAGCCATCCTCGGCAATCATGCGCCGCAGCTCGCCGGAATCCAACAGCGATCGACTGATTGAATCGCACCAGACGCTCTGACCCTTTTGCTGCAAGTCCAGGAGCGGACTGGTGCCCATCGTGCCTGAATTCTGGCTGCCCATCGGAACCTCCCGAAGCAATAGTCGGGGCTTGTGCGCCCCGTCGGTCCACCGGTACGAAACTTTAGCTTCCACACCCCGGCCGACACAATCAAAATCCCCACCCCTCATTGCGAGAAATGCCGGCTAACCCGCATTTCTCACCAGGGGGTTGCACTCTTCTCAAGAGTGCAACTTGGCGCAGGAATTTTTCCCTCAGCGCGTGCTCGCGAGCGAAGGGCGTAGCGGGGACTACGTTCCAGCGAGCATGTGCGCGCTGAGGGGAAAAGGACAAGCCAGGGCGCGCCCAGCGCAGTCTGTAGCCGCGAGTCCCTTAAATGGCCCCAATCAAGGGTCTGAAGATATACCGCTTTTCACTATGCATTCAGCGACCTGGTGAGAAATGCGGGTTAAGGCAGCAACTGGCGGTAGAGCCGGTCGTGCCGTTCCAGAGCCCTCAGGTAGGGTTGGCGCCGTTGGGGGACGGGATCGAACCGCGGCCCCAGAGGGGTCTCCACCTCCTCGATGCTGTCGAGGAAACCCAAGGCCTCAAGAGCCAGCAAGGCCGCACCGCGGCTTGAGGCCTCCTTCACCGCGGAAGCCACCACCGGCTGTCCCAACACGTCCGCCATGATCTGCAGCCAGGCAGCCGATTGCAGGAGAGCCCCGCCGGAAGCCACAATCTCTCGATTCTCCGGGACCACCGGCCCCAGCAGCCGAGCGATCTTTGCAAATCGGTAGGCCACCGATTCCAGCGAAGCCCGAAGGATCTCAATGGGACGGGTATGCAAGCTCATGCCTGTAACGGCAGCCCGGGCCTTTGGCTGCCACCCCGGGCTTCGCTCCCCGGCCAGGAAGGGAAGAAGAGTCAGTCCATGGGAATCCGGGGCCAGGTCCGCCAACTGGCGCTCAACGGCCTCCCGGTCCTTGTCCAGCCGCAGGGTTTCCGTCATCCACTCGAACAGGAGGCCGCCGTTGCTGAGAGATCCTCCCAGGACGAAGCGCCGCCGGTCTGCCCGATAACACCACAACCCCCGGGGAACCGACGGCTTGGGGGTCTTCCCCATGACTCTCATGGCGCCGGAAGTGCCCACCATGAGGGCTAACCGATCGGGCGTGCAACAGCCGCTGCCCACGTTGCTGCAGGCCCCGTCTCCAACGGCGGCAATCCAGGGGATTCGACTCAAATCCGGCCAGCGACCGGCGAACGGCTGGCCGAGACCCGACAGGGGAGTGTCCAGGTCGATGAGGGCGGACAACTGGTTCCGCTCCAGCGGAAGGACCTGCAGAATCCCTTCGTCCCAATCCAGGCGGTCCTGATCCAGCAGGCCCGTCCCCGAAGCCATGGAGAGGCTGCAGCGGTCAACGCCAAACAGTTTCAAATAGGCATATTCCCCGAACGACATCCAACGGGTGGAGCGGCGGAAACAGTCGGGACGGGAACGATACAGCCACAACAGTTTGGCCGGCAGGTAACTGGGATGGAGGGGGCAGCCGGTGCGGGCGTGGTACCGGCTTTCGTCCACCTGGCTTCGAAGTTGCTCCGCAGCGCCGGCGCTGCGCGTATCGGCCCAGGAGTAAACCGGGGTCAGCGCCCGACCCTTGGCATCCACCCCCATCAGGTTGTGCCAAAAGGTCGACATGGCAACGGCTGCAATTCCGGAACAGCGGCTGCCAGTTCGGGCCAGGACTTCGTCGATCGCCTCGACGACCAGCTTGAACAGGGAGTCCGCGCCCACTTCCACGCCGCCATCCGAGGTGGTTGAGAACTGGTAGGGTCTTCGAGCCTCCAGACCGGCCACAGCGCGGGCGCCATGATCATGGATGGTGGCCCGAACCGAGGAGCTCCCGGCGTCAATGGTGAGGATCAGAGGATCGTCAGCCCGCATTTCCCACCCTTGGGGGGCACCCTCGCGAGGGGAGTGCCGCTCTTGAAAGAGTGCAGGAACCGCGCAGAATTGCTCCCCTTCTTGCCCGGCTTCAGACGGCCGGACCCTTCAGTAATAAACGACCCTGTTTCGCCGCGCCTTGCGATATTTCAGGATCAGGACCACCCCGGCGGTAAAACCGCCGATATGGGCCCACCAGGCCGTGCCTCCCGTGGAGAACTGCCCGGCCGTCAGGGAAAGGGCACCGTTGAAGAATTGCAGCAGGAACCACAGTCCCAGGAAGATCAGGGCCGGCAGCCGGACCAGATAAAAGAAGAACAAAATGGGGACGAAGGTGAGGACCCGGGCTCCGGGGAACAGCACCAGGTAGGCTCCCAGCACCCCTGCGATGGCGCCGCTGGCGCCGATCATGGGGATCCGTGAACCGGGATGAACCGCAATTTGCATCAGAGCCGCCAGGAAACCGCAAAGCAGGTAAAAGAGCAGGAAACGCACCGATCCCAGCCAGTCCTCGACGTTGTCGCCGAACACCCACAGGTAGAGCATGTTTCCCAGGAAATGCATCCAGCCACCATGAAGGAACATGGACGTCACCAGGGGAGCCAGCCCCAGAAGGAGCCCGGCTTCCTGCCAGTAGCCGAAACTCAGCAGCGCACGGGGAACCAGTCCGAACTGATAAAAGAACCCTGCCAGCATTGGCCCGGACCCCAGGGACAACTGATAGACGAAGCTCGCCGCGTTGGCCACCACCAGCAACAGCGTGACCGCCGGAAAGGTCCGGGTCCGGTTGATGTCTTTCAGGGGAATCATGGCGCTTCCTGGGCAGCCCTCGGGCCGAATCCCTTCCCGGTGCGCAGGGACGAATCCGCGCCCGCATTTCTCACCGGGGGGCGCGACAGCCTGGCCGGGTCACTCTACACCGCCCCTGGGCGGTCCCGCCAGGACAAGATCCAGGGCACCTTCGCCGCAGTGTTTCAGGACCTCTGCATAGGCTGCATCCCTCAAGCGGATCATTTCCGGCCACCCTTTTCCCCCTGGCTGGATGGCCGGACTGACGACCACCCGGAGAGGAGCCGGCGAGGGTAGCAGCCTGCCGTCCCGGAGCACCTGCCGCGTCCCGCAAAGAGTCACCGGCAGCAACGGGCATCCGGTATGGGCCGCCAACTTGAAGGCCCCCATCTGAAAGGGTCGCAGACCGCTGGCATGAGTGAAGGTGCCCTCCGGGAAAACATGGACCGGGGTTCCGCTCAGCAACTTCTCCTCAATGCGACGGCTGTCCTGAACGGCCTCGGGTGCGTGCTCGCGGTCGACGGTGAGGTAGCCGGATCGACGAATGAAGGTGCCCACCAAAGGCCAGGAGGCGGCCTCCCGTTTGGCCACAAAGGAAAAGTCGAAGGGCAGGACCGCAGCCAACACCAGGATATCCAGATAGCTGGCGTGGTTGGAAATGATCAGCAACCGCGCCTTGCCGGCGACCTGGACCTCGGGCAGATGCTCCAGACCGGCCACTACCGGCTGGAGCCCTGCCAGGCGAAGACTGATCCGCGAGATCCATCTGAGCAGAGCAGGTCCGGCGCGAGGTCCGGCACCAGCGGGGGTCAACAGCAGCAACACCCAACAGGGCAGGCCGACGGCAGCCAGAACCAGCCATACGTAGCTGCCATAGAACCACCCCCACAAAGCCTGAACCGCCCGCCGGCTCCGTTGTCCCAGGCTCCGGAAGGCCAGGCGCGTCACCTGCAGCCAAACCGGCGAGCGCGGAGAATCGAGTTTGCCTTGCAGGTAGAGGCGGCGACAGCTATCCCGCCGGATCTTGCCGCTTGAGGTCTTGGGCACGCTTTGGGGAGGGACCAGCACAACCTCATCGAGCGGGATTCCCAAATGGGAGTCCAGCCTCTCCCTGATGGCTGCAGCCAGCCTCTCTTTCTCCACCGGGTCGGTTCGGCGCGTTTCGGCCACCAGCACCAGACGCTCCCCCGCCACTCGTCTCCCGCTGACGCCGAATGCGGCCACACAGCCCCGCCGAACGCCCTCGACATCCCCCGCAATTTGCTCCAGTTCCTGGGGGTAGAGGTTTCGTCCCCCCTGGATGATGATGTCTTTGACCCGGCCGGTGACAAAGAGCTCTCCATCCGCCAGATAGCCCAGGTCGCCCGTCTTCAGCCAGCCGTCCTGCAGCACTGCCGCGGTGGCCTCGGCTTTCCCGAAGTAACCTCGCATGACGGAGGGGCCGCGACACTGAATGTGGCCCTGGGTCCGGGCCGGAAGCGGATCTCCCCGATCGCTGACGATCCGGACCTGGTGTCCGGGCAGCGGCCGGCCGGCTGAAACGAAGGCCAGCGGCTTCACGGCCTGGCCGGCCTCGGGTTCCGCCCGTCCGGTCCTTTCGAAAGTGACCCTGTCGATGGGGTCCAGACGAGGGTTTCGACCCAGAGGCGGGACACTGACCGCCAGCGAAGACTCGGCCAGGCCATACACCGGCAGCAGGGTTTCCGCACGAAAGCCATAGGGATGAAACCGCCGAGAAAACCCCTCCAGGGTTTCGGGTTGAACCGGCTCGGCGCCGTTCAGGGCCCCTCGCCAACAGGTGAGATCCAGTCCCTCCAAGTCCCGGAGGTCGACCTGCCGCATGCAGAGTTCGTAGGCGAAGTTGGGCGCGGCCGAGAGGGTGGCGCGATAGCGGTGTATGGCCCACAGCCAGCGCTCCGGCCGGCTCAAAAAAGCCTGAGGCGACAGGATCACGATGGGAACTCCCAGATAGAGGCAGGAGAGCCAGGCACCGATCAGTCCCATGTCGTGGTAAAGGGGAAGCCAACTTACCCCCACGTCCCGGGAGTTGATCTTCAGAGCTCCGGCGATAGCCCGGATATTCCCAATGAGGTTGGAGTGGGTCAGCACCACTCCCTTGGGGTCCCCGGTGCTCCCCGAGGTGTACTGAATGAGGGCGACATCCTCGGGCAGGGGTCTCCTCACGACTCCGGAGGCCTTGCCCAGGCCTCCCAGAGTCACCACCTTTTCCAGACTGGGAACCTGGCCGCGCAACAACCTCACCAAGGGTCCAACCTCCTGAAAAGTCACCAGCAACCGTGCCCCCGCATCGCCGATTATCTTGGCCTGACGCTGGGCGTACTCCTCGATTTGGTTGGCCCGCCAGGGGGGATAAAGGGGCACTGGAACCGCTCCGGCCAGAATGGCGCCGAAGAAGGCCGGAAAGAAGTCCGGCCCGGTGGGGAGCATAAGCGCGATGCGGTCTCCTGGCTGCACCGCCGCCCGCTGGAGAAGCGCCGCGGCCACCGCCGAACTGTCCGAAAGCAGCTCTGCATAGGTGATGGGGCGCATCTCCCCATGCTCCAGCCGCAATTGAATGTGGACCCGCTGCGGGTCCCGCTGAGCAAAATGGAAGAGCGCCTCGTCCAGGGTCGAGGGCCAGCCGCCGTCCCGGTTCCAGGCATCCACTCCTCCCGGAGCCGGACGGGGTCCCCGGATCTCCTGGCGCAGAAGGGGTTCGAGACTGTCGGTCACGGGGGAGGGCGATGCAGAGAGGTCCGCCTGCGACTGCGCCGCCATCACTGCCCGGACCAGGTCGCTGACTGTTTCGGCCCGGGACAGGAGGTGATCCGGCAACTTGAGCGAGAGTTCTCTTTCCAGACGCAGCAGGAGCTCCACCCGTTCCAGACTGGCCAGTCCCAGCCCACGCTCCAGCGGGGCCCTCAGCGAGAGGTGACGCAGCGCCCGATGAGCCCCCAATTCAACCAAAAAAGCCCGAAGCACCTGGAGGATCTTCTCCTCCAATTCCTTCTGGTCCGGTTTCCCCGAGTCGGTAGGGGAGGGTTCAGTCTCCAAGGGACTCATGGAGCATGGGTCTTTCAGGCAGCTCCCAGGCAGGACCTGCAGGGAATGGTCCCCTTCCGGGCTGCCAATCCGGGATTTCCGAGCGTTTGCGCTGGCATCTTAGCACAGGTCACTCAGCCGGCCGGCCGGCCGGCATTTCTCACCGGGGGGCGTTGCACTCTTGAGAAGAGTGCAGGGAGTGAGGTATGTGTTTGGCGTCATTTTGGAGAGGCAGTGCGTTCCGGAAGGATGCTGCTAACCCGCATTTCTCACCAGGGGGTGTGATCATGGCGCCGGAATTTTTCCCTCAGGGCGTGCTCGCGAGCGAAGAGCGTAGCGGTCACTACGGTCAAGCGAGCATGTGCGCGCCGAGGGGAAAAGGACAAGCCAGGGCGCGCCCAGCACAGTCTGTTCCCCGAAGACTCCAAACTAAGCGCCCCAAGATGTTAAAGACAAGCACTTTTCGACATTTTGCTCAGCGTCCTGGTGAGAAATGCGGGCTAAGTCGCCGCCTCCGCGGCTCGGGTTCCGCGACGCCCCCGCAACCGGGAGCGCTGCGCCGGCGAGAGGGCGGTCATCGCGGCAACGGGCGGCCTTTCAGCTCGACCTGGAGGCTACCACGGTCCGGGCGAGCCGGGCCAGGGCCTCGGCCTGATCGGTCTTTTCCCAACTGAAGGATCCGTCCGCGCCGGCAGGCCTTCCAAAGTGACCGTAGGCGGCCGTAGCCCTGAATATGGGGCGCTTCAGCGAGAGCGCGTCGATGATTCCCTTGGGCCGCAGATCGAAGACCTCTCGAACCACCTTCACCAATTCCTCCCCGCTCAGCTTGCCGCTGCCGAAGGTGTCAACCAGAATCGAAACGGGACGCGCCACACCAATAGCGTAAGCGAGCTGGACCTCGCATTTCTCCGCCAGTCCGGCCGCCACCACGTTCTTGGCCACATGGCGGGCCGCGTAGGCCGCGCTTCGATCCACCTTGGAAGGGTCTTTCCCCGAAAAAGCCCCGCCGCCATGACGAGCCCAGCCCCCGTAGGTGTCCACGATGATCTTGCGTCCTGTCAATCCCGTATCCCCCTGGGGCCCTCCTCGGACAAATTTTCCCGTGGGATTGACATAGTACTGGGTCCGATCGTCCAGCAGGCTGGCAGGGACTACCGGTCGGACAACCCGTTCCAGGACATCTTCATAGATCCGGCTGTGAGCGGCGCTTTCCTGATGCTGGGTCGAGATGACCAGCGTGTCGATGCGCACCGGCTTGCCATCCGCATATTCCACCGTCACCTGGCTCTTGCTGTCGGGTCGGATATAGTCCAGAGCGTCCGTTTTGCGCAGCTTGGCCAGCTCCTCGACCAGCTTCTGCGCCAGAATGATAGGGGTCGGCATCAACTCCGGGGTCTCGTCACAGGCGTAGCCGAACATCATGCCCTGGTCCCCGGCCCCCTGCTCCTGGAACAGCCCTTCGCCCTCGGTGACGCCCTGAGAGATGTCCTCCGACTGGGGATCAATCCTGACCTCTACCCGACAGCTCCGATAGTCGAACCCGACTCCACCTTCCACGTAGCCGATTTCCCGAATGGTATCTCTGACGACTCTCTCAACGTCGACCGTGTCTTTGGCATTGGAGGTCACTTCCCCCGCAACCAGGCAGTAGTCGGTGGTTACCAGCGTCTCACAGGCGACTCGAGAGTCCGGATCGCCGGCGATGTAGGCATCGACGATGGCGTCAGACACCTGATCCGCGACCTTGTCCGGATGTCCTTCCGAAACGGCCTCACTGGTGAACAGCATCCTTTCCGCATCTGCCATGACTGCCTGCTCCCTCGATAGTCTCGTGACATTCACCGCAAACCAATGCTGCGGGTTAACAGGAAACTCGTCATATAATTCCATCAGCCCTGTGGGGGACGGTTGCCCCGGTCCTTGGGCCTTTGGGCGAGCGGCTGAACGATAGTCTTGGGGCTTCCGGTTTGTCAAGCCAATTGCCGTCGGGGGGCGGGCTGCCGGAATAGCCCGGCGAACACCTTGCAGGCCCCCTCGGATCAAGGAGCAGACGACGCCATGACCTTGGATCTCCAAGAAGTTCAATCGCAGTTGAAGGCCATGAAGCTGGATGGATGGCTGCTTTACGACTTTCAGGGACTGAATCCGATTGCCCGCAAGCTGCTGGGTCTTCAGGAAGCCCTGCTGACCAGACGTTGGTTCTGTTGGATCCCCTCCCAAGGCCCCATGACCTTGCTGTGTCACCGCATCGAGCGTCACGGGTTCGAGCAACTGCCGGCGTCCACGGTTCTCTTCAGCAGTTGGGAGGAGATGCAGGCCGGTTTGGAACGTCTGCTGCAGGGAAGCGGACGGGTGGCCATGGAGTATTCTCCCCATTGCTACATCCCCTATGTTTCCAGAGTGGACGCCGGGACGCTGGAGCTGGTTCGAACGCTGGGCAAGACGGTGGTTTCCTCGGCCGATCTGGTCCAATACTTCGAGGCACGCTGGAGCGAGGAGCAGCTCCAGACCCACCTCCAGGCCAGTCGTCTCCTGATGGATGTCCTGTTCGCGACCTTCGAACAGGTGCGGGAAGCCACCCGCAACCGCAGCCAGCTCACCGAGCACCAGTTGCAACAGAGCATGTGCCGAATGTACCGGGAGCGGGGTTTGGAATCCTCTTCCCCTCCCATCGTCGCCGTCAACAGGAACAGCGGGACCCCCCACTATGAGCCCCGCGCCGGGGCCTCGACTCCCATCCGGCCGGGGGACCTGCTGCTGATTGATTTCTGGGCCAAGCTCTCCAAGCCACAGGCCGTCTACGCCGACTACACCTGGGTCGCGTTTCTGGGAGAGTCGATCCCCGCAAAAGTCCTCCGGGTCTGGGAAGTGGTCCGGGAGGCGCGGGATCGCACCCTCGAGTTCGTGCGCTCCAAAACCAGCCAGGGGGCGGCGGTGCGGGGGTGGGAGGTCGATCAAGTCGCCCGCCAGGTGATCACGGGGGCCGGATTCGGCCAGTTTTTTATCCACCGGACCGGCCACAGCATTGGGGAGTCGGACCACGGCAACGGAGCCAACATGGACGGTCTGGAGACCAAAGACGAACGGCTCTTGATTCCACGCACCTGCTTTTCCATAGAGCCGGGAATCTACTTGCCGGAGTTCGGAATCCGCAGCGAGTTGAATCTTTACCTGGGAGAGGAGGAACTGCTGGTTACCGGGGACCCCATCCAGCAGGAGATACGAAGGATATGAAGAACCACGCCGGGAGGCCCTGTGTAACGTGAGACCGGAGCCCCCGGTACCCGTTTCAGCACCGCTTCCCGGACAGGTTGCTGTCCAGGGCAGTCAGACTGGCAATGAGTTTCTTCCGCTGGGCTGGGGCAAAGCGGTTCATTTGCTGCAGGTCACGGAAAAGCTGCCTGGAATCGCCCTGGACATCCTGAAAAGCCCGGAACAGTTGGGCGGGACCGGGGGTTGCCAGGGTGTCGGGATCCATTTTTAGCCGGGAAAAGCCTTGAGCCAGAAAGTGAAACAGGGCCTGCGTGCTGGCCATGGCTCGATCGTGCTCGGTTGCAGTGATCACAGTCACCGCCAAACCCAGTTTCTCCAGGTACTGTTTGACTTTCTGGACCCGGTTGCACCTGCCCGGGCAGAGAACCACTTCCAAACCAGCGATCCCGTGATGTCCCGTTTCCGGCCCAAAGAGGGGATGGGTTCCCAGAACTTCAACCGACTCAGGGAAGAGTTCCAGCATGAGCCTGAGCGGCTCTTCCTTGACGGAGCAGGTATCCATGACCAGTTGACCCGGGGTCAGGAGGGGCCCCAGGCGGCGGCACACCCGCTCCATTTGGGAGATGGGAACGCACAGCAGCAGGCAAGGCTTGCGGGCCACTTCCCTCAGGGTGACCGACCGAATGCCGCTTTGTCCGGAGGGAGTCTTGCGGTCAAAGACGGAAACCAAGAAATCCTTCCTGAGAATCTCCGCCGCAAAACGACCGAACCTTCCAAAGCCGACGATGCCGATTTCCACACCTTCCCCCGATGAAAAGCCGGGGTGACACCCCGTAGCTTCTATGCTGTGACGACTGTCTCGATGGGTGGGAGGGAGCACCCCCGGTGCCGTCGATGCCTGAATCGGGCGGCGACCCGGGCGAGCGGTGAGGAGGGCAACCCGCAGCCAGAGAGGCTCCCCGCCCTGGCTGTGAGTCGTTGGCTGAGACCAGAACCGGCGAGGTGGCTACTTCACATCTGCGATGGCGGCCTTCTTGATGCGGTCGAGCCCATCCAGCGACCCGTTGTTGCTGCCCTTGTAGAGCGCCTCCAGGGCCTTTTGAGCCCGGGAGGCGTAACTGCCTTCCAACTGGGCGGCAATAGCCAGATCCTTCATCGCCACCCGGTTGTCCTTCAGGTTCCAATGGCTCATCCCCATATGGTAGTAGGCCGCTGTGTCCCTGGGCTTGAATCTCAGGCTGTTCCTGTAGGCGACCAGCGCCGGGCGCCACCGCTTTCGATTGAAGTGGTTCAGCCCGGTGGTCGCATAGAGCTGGCCCTTGACCCGATTCCATTTCTCCTCGGAAAATCCGGGCGGAAGTTCGGAGCCGCCATATGCCGCCAGCATCTTCTGAGCGTAGCCCGCCGCTCGGGAGACACTTCTCCGCCGGGCGTGGTGATCGAAGAGCTTGATGTTGTAGGGGAAAGCCTCCTTGTCGCTTTTCCCCGCAGTCACCGCCCGGGCATAGGTCGCGAACTTGTTGTTGTCCTTCAGCTTGTCGTAGCAATCGGCCAAGGCTTCGGCGATGCCCGGAGAGGGCTTCCTGGCGTAGAGCGCCTCCCCGTACTTGGCCGCCTTGGCGTAATTCTTGGTGGCGTAAAAGGCCTCCAGAGCCCCTCCCAGTCCTCTTTCGTTGCCTGGCTGCATTCGAAGGAACTCCTCTGACACGCCGCCCAAGGCAGCCATGTCCTTCTTCTGGTAGAGCTGCACGATCAACTGCTCCATGGCGGCGATGGCTTGTTTTTGCGCATAGTCCTTATACTGCGAGTCCGGATGGGCTCTGACAAACTGCCTCAGTGCATCGGCCTTCGCCTTCAGGCCGTTCGCCTTCAGGGCCTTGTCCAGCACGGCGTATTCCTTCCGGGCCTTCGCGTTCGGGTCCGGTTGCCCCTGTGCCGCGATCGACGGATCGAGGGTCAAGCCTAACCCCAGCAACAGTGTCAGAACCAAGGATGCAACTTTTTCCATGATGTCCTCCCAACGACGTTTCATTGCCTTGCCCTTCCCAGGCTGGCCGATGCAAAGCATTCCTTGCTGGTCTCAAACAGGTAAAGGGAATTATCAGGATTTGCCGGCACCCTGTCAATAGTCATATAGTCATGCAACTCCGGCCGCCGTTACCAAACCGCCGCTGAACGGAAGGCCACCGAAAGAGCTTCGGAATCGACGCTGTCGGTGCTATAAAAACGCTTGGCCCATGTCTCGGACAGGACCCACCCCACCGAAGGCATCCCGAACACTCACAAAGGAGTTGGCACTTGAACAGGAAGACTGACCGGACTTCGGAGGACGCCCCGACGCCCTCTCATCATAGTGAGCCGGCTCGTAAAATCGAGAGCTACAGCATGCTGGCTCCGCGGATGAAGAAGATCTACTTCGACTTCTACGCGGAGACCTACAAGGAATCCAGGCTGGACCGCAAGACCAAGGAGCTCATCGCGATTTCCGCATCGCTGACGGCCAAGTGTCAGGGCTGCCTGGAGGGCCACATCAAGAAGGCCATCAAGTTAGGCGCTACCAAGCAGGAAATCAGCGAGACGATCGCCATCGCCATGGGGGTGAACGCTGCGGCAGTGGTGGATGTGACCGACATCGCTGCAGCCAACCTCAACCTGAAACACGACTAGGCGTCTGCACTGTAGAACGCAACCGAAGACCTCCTTTGAAACGCGAGCCCTGTTGTCGGCCATAAAGCCGCTTAAAGAAGAATCTTCCGCCCTTTTCAAGGCAACATTTAGTCTTTTTGTGGAAGACTGCCCCTGAGCAATTCTCTACAGCACCTGCCCTTGGACCGTATGGAACGGCCTCATCAAACCGACAGCAGTGGTTCCCCGGAGGACTTCCGTCTCAGTGAATCGGAGGTCCGGGCTCGGACCTTTTACGACCGTTGGATCGGAGGCACCAGCCTGCTTTCTCACCTCGGGCGCGTGGTTTTCAGCCTGAGCGGCACGGTCTATGCCGGCCGCTTCATCCAGGCCGCCGCCCTCCGCCCTGAGGATCGGGTGATGGAGGTCGGATCGGGACTGGGCAGAATCCTGACTGCCAGTCAACGTCGCGTCGGGGCAGAGCAGCCTTACGTCGGGATTGACCTGTCCTACCAAATGGTACGGCGAGCCCGAACAGGTCTGCAGCCACGACACCCGCCGCTCCACTTTCTGGTCGCCAGCGCGCTGCAGATGCCCTTCAGCCCGGAATGTTTCGATGTCGTGCTGCTCTCCCACGTGGTGAAGTACCTGACCGATCCGCAGCTACGCCGCGTACTGGCCCAGGTGAAAGGGCTGCTGCGGCCCGGAGGCAGGATCGTTCTCTGGGAATTCAAGCCCTATGCCTGGGATCCGATCAATCGCACCATCTTGCGCGGCAGCCACTCACACAGGCTCCGAAGCGCCGGCGAACTGGAAGCCCTCCTTCGGGAACAGGGCTACCGCAACCTGCAGCCTTTTCGGATCCACACTCCGTGGCCTCCCTTCCGCAACCTGGCCTATAGGGGACAGTTGGAGTGAGAGGTCCTGCAACCCGACTTTCACCTGCCCGGAGCCCCCATCCGCGGGACTTTCTTTGATTGTTGTTTCTCGCCGTACGGCTGGTTATCATGGCTGCCATGGAACGCCTCTGTGACGCTCATCTCCACTTCTTCACCCGGAAGGTGCTCCGCTTCTACGCGAGGCAGTCTGCCGAGTACGAGGCACTCAAGGATCCCACCACCCGGGTGGCGGAACGGTTGGGCATCTCTCCGCCCCCCAGGGAGCCGGAAGACCTGGCCGCGCAGTGGGCGGAGGAACTGGAGCGTCACCATGTCTCCCGCGCCTTCCTGTTCGGAAGCGTCCCGGGCGAGCAAGGCTCCGTGTCCCGGGCGGTTGAAGCCTTTCCCCAAAGGTTCGTCGGCTTCCAGATGCTGAATCCGCTGGATCCGGAGGCTGCTCGGGCCACCGCCGACATTGCCGCCAAGGGGCTACGGGGGCTGCTTCTCTTCCCTGCAATGCACCGGTTCTTTCCCGACGACCCGGCCTGCCTGGACACCTGCCGCCTGGCCAGAAAATATGGGCTGATCGTCTTTGTCCACATCGGCCCGTTGCGAATCGTCATCCAGGAAAAACTCGGGGGGGGCGGTGCGAGCCAGCAGAGATATGGAGACGCCCGGCGTTTGGGCAACGCTCTGCGCGCCTTTCCGGAGGTCCCCTTTATCGTTCCCCACTTCGGGTGCGGCCGGTTGGCGGGGGTGCTGGAATCGGCCCGGGAGTCCCGCAACCTCTACCTTGACACCTCCAGCTCCAACTCCTGGATGCAGCAGGCGCCGGAATTCACCGACCTGGAGACTGTCTTCGGCAAGATCCTGGAGGAGAAAGCCTTCGGGCCGGAACGCCTGCTGTTTGGGAGCGATTCGACGGTCTTTCCGCGCGGATGGAGAACAGACATCCACCGGACTCAGAGAGCGGTGCTGGATCGATTGGGGGCTTCGTCCCGCGAGAGGCAGCTTGTTTTTTCCCGCAACCTGGAGCGTCTGCTGGAGCCTGCCGGTGGCGCGACCCGGCCAACGGCCTGAGTCCGCCCCGGGCCTGCCCCAAGGGCCCCCGGATTGGCGCCGGTCAACCATTTTGGGGGCAGTCAAGAAGGGAGACCATCATGACGGATCCAAGAGTCGATCGCCGCGGGTTTCTCCGACAACTGGGGATGGGCGCCGCCTTGGCCCCGGCCTGGAACGCCCGAAGCTACCTGGCCATCCCCGGAGCCAATGAGCGACTTCTAGTTGGGGTCATCGGATGCGGCGGCATGGGAAACTCACACCTGCGGGCCCTGCTGGCCATGCAGGACAGCGCCAACCTCCGGGTGGCAGCGGTTTGCGACGTCTTCCGCAAACGCCTGGACGCCGCCGCCGACCAGACGGCAGCCAAGGCCTACTCAGAGTACCGGACCCTTCTGTCCCAAAAAGAACTGGACTACGTTTTGATTGCTACCCCCGAGCACTGGCACCACCGCATGGCGCTGGACGCCCTGGAGGCCGGCAAGCACGTCTATTTGGAGAAACCCCTGACCCAAACCATCCGGCAGGCCAAGGAGGTGGTCCGACGGGTTCAGGGCTCCAAGCTAAAATTGCAGGTGGGAGTGCAGGGTATGTCGGACGAATCCTATGAGGTCGCCGGCCGCTATATCCGGGAGGGAGTCCTGGGCAAAGTGGTCATGGCCCAAATCGACTACTCCCGAAATTACACGGACGACTTCTGGGCCTACGACATCGACCCCGACGCCAATCCGCGGACCAATCTGGACTGGGCGGCATGGCAGGGCCCGGCCCCAAAGCGCCCCTGGGACCCCCGCCGTTTCTTTCAGTGGAGACGCTACTGGGACTATTCCGGCGGAATCGCAACCGACCTCTTCATCCACCGCGTGACCCGAATCATCAAGGCCGCGGGGTTGACCTTCCCCGACCGGGTGGTTGCCAGCGGCGGAACCTGGCAATTCACCCGGAGCGTCGCCCAGATCCCGGACACCTTTAACATGCTCTGCGACTATCCCGGCGGCCCGACGGTGGCCCTGATCTCCTCCATGGCCAACGATTTCAAAGTCGCCCACGTGATTCGCGGCCACAAAGCCACCCTCCGCTTCACCAGGGACGGCTTCGTGATCACTCCTCAAACGGTCGGCCTGGAAGACCGCGTTCAGCCGGGCGAGATGAGGGCTCAGGAGACCTGGTCCAAAGTCTACCGCAAGACGGGAGCGGAGGACATCAAGCTGCATCACCAGAACTTGCAGAATGCCATACGCCTTGGGGAACCGCTGAAGTGCGACGTGATGCTGGGTTATTACGGCACCGTGGTCACGGCCATGGGAGTTCAATCGTTCCGTCGGAGGAAGTACCTGAAGTGGAACCGCAAGAGAGATCGGGTGGAAACGGCTTAACCCGCATTTCTCACCAGGGGGCGTGATCATGGCGCAGGATTTTCCGCTTCAGCGTGTGATCGTGACCGAAGGGCGTAGCCGGAACGCCATTCGAGGGAGCACGTGCGCGCTGAAGGGGAAAAGACAAGCCAGGGCCCGCCCAGCACAGTCTGTACCTGCATGTCCTCAATACAGGGCCAATAACGCACTGAAGATAGACTGTCTTTGTTAATCGAGCGACCCGGCGAGAAATGCGGGTTTAGTCGATGCTGACCGACGATCGGTCAGTGAATCACGGTGGCTTGGCCATCCAGCAGTCGCTCCGACTGGTGGGTAATCAAACAGGCGGCAGCGACTTGATCGTCCCGGTGGAGATCCATCAATCTCACCCCCTGGGTGCTTCTGCCCACGGCTCTAATGGTACCGGCTTCCAAACGGATCAGTTTCCCCTGGGCGGTGATGAGGATGATTCCGGAATTCTCGTTTACCTTCAAGATGGCCAGCACTTTCCCGTTTCGATCCGTGGTCTTCATATTGATGACGCCTTGGCCGCCTCGGGACTGATAGCGATAGGCGCCAATCGGGGTGCGCTTCCCGTAACCGTTCTCGGTGACCGACAGGATCAAGCCCTTGTCCCCCCCCACCGTCATACCTACAAGATAGTCGCCTCGCACTAACTTGATGCCTCTGACTCCGCGAGCCTGCCGACCCATGGATCGCACGTCTCTCTCGTGGAAGCGAATACACTTGCCCTTACGGGTACCCAAGAAAATCTGATTGTCTCCCGAGGTCAACTCGGCACCGATCAATTCATCTCCATCGTCCAGGGAGATCGCATGGATCCACCGAGACATGGGGCGACCGAAGGCATCCAGGCGGGTCTTTTTGACCGTTCCCCGCCGCGTGGCAAACATCACGAACTGGTCTTCCCTGAACTCGGTGACCGGCAGCATGGCCGCAACCTTCTCGCCGCGCCCGAAGTTGACCAGGTTGACGATGGCCTTGCCCTTGCCGCTGCTGCCGACATCCGGGACCTCATAGACCTTGAGCCAGTGGATCTTCCCCTGATTGGTGAATATCAGCAGATAGCTGTGGGTTGAAGCCACAAAGAGGGACGCAACGAAATCCTGCTCCCGGGTCCGCATGCCGATACGGCCCTTGCCCCCGCGGTGCTGCATGCGATAGATGCTGATGGGGGTTCGCTTCAGATACCCGGTGTGGGTCACGGTGACCACCACGTCCTCGACGGCGATCAAGTCTTCCAGTGTGATCTCGGCGGCCTCGTCCACAATGGCGGTGCGGCGCTCGTCCCCATACTCCTTGCGGACCTCCTTGAGTTCTTTCACCAACAGCCGCTTGAGCGCAGGGTTGCTGGAGAGAATCTCCCGGAGCTCGGCGATGCGTTTGGCGAGAGCGGTGTACTCTTGATGCAGTTTCTCCCGCTCCAGGCCGGTGAGGGCCCGCAACTGCATCTCCAGAATGTGGCGAGCCTGGACGGCAGAGAGGCCAAATTCCGCCATCAGGCGCTCCCGCGCTTCCTGCGGAGACATGGATCGGCGGATGAGCCGGATGACCCGGTCGATATGGTCCAGAGCCTTGAACAGGCCCTCCAGGATGTGGGCCCTGTCTTCGGCCTTCTTCAATTGATAGCGGCTACGCCGCCGAATCACCTCACTACGATGGTCAACAAAGCTTCGAAGGGCGTCTGCCAGGTTGAGGACGCGCGGCTGGCCCTCGGCGATGGCCAGCATGATCACCCCGAAGCTGCTTTGCATCGGGGTGAGCTTGTAGAGATTGTTCAAGATGACTTCCGGCTGTTCGCCGCGCCGCAGCTCAACCACGATGCGCATGCCGTCCCGATCCGACTCATCGCGCAGATCCGTAATGCCGTCGATTCTCTTGCTTTGGACCAGGTTCGCAATCTTCTCGATCAGCTTGGCCTTGTTGACCTGGAAAGGGATCTCCCGGATTACAATCATGTTCCGGTCGCCTTGAGGCTGCTTCTCAATGGCGGCCCTGGCCCGGATGACGATCGAGCCCCGACCCGTCGCGTAGGCCCGTCTGATCCCGTCCCTCCCATAGATCACCCCCCCGGTGGGGAAATCCGGCCCCTGCACGAATTTTGCCAACTCCTCCACCGTGGCGGCCGGGTTCTGCACCAAGTGAATGACGGCGTCGATCACCTCGGTCAGGTTGTGAGGTGGGATATTGGTAGCCATCCCCACCGCGATGCCGGCTGAACCGTTAACCAGCAAGTTGGGGATTCGAGTGGGAAGACAGGAGGGTTCGAGCTGGCTTTCATCATAGGTCGGGACGAAGTCCACCGTGTCCAGCTCGATGTCAGCCAGAATTTGCCGCGCAATGCCGGCCAGCCGGGCTTCGGTGTAGCGCATGGCCGCCGCAGGGTCCCCGTCCACCGATCCGAAGTTTCCCTGGCCGTCAACCAGGGGGTAGCGCATGGCAAAGTCCTGCGCCATTCGCACCTGGGCGTCGTAGATGGCTGAATCGCCATGGGGATGGAAGTTCCCCATGACCTCCCCGACGATCTTGGCGCACTTGCGATAGGGCCTGTTGGGCGCCAGTCCCATTTCCTGCATCCCGTAGAGAATCCTCCGATGCACCGGCTTGAGTCCATCTCGCGAGTCGGGCAGGGCTCGGCCAATGATCACGCTCATGGAGTAATCCAGATAGGAGCGCTTCATTTCGTCTTCGATGTTGACCGACGCTTGATTTAGCGGTGTTGAACTTTCCATGAGAATCTCGTGGGAATCTTCCCCGGATGGGGAAAGAATCCGTCCTGATGCCACACTCTAAACATCCAGATTCTGCACGTCCAGGGCGTTGTCTTCTATGAATCGACGGCGGGGCTCAACGGCATCTCCCATGAGAATGGTGAAGACTTCATCGGTTTCCACCGCGTCTTCGATGCGCACCTGCAGCAGGGAGCGAGTTTCGGCATTCATGGTGGTTTCCCAGAGCTGGTTCGGATTCATCTCGCCCAGTCCCTTGTATCGCTGAATCTGAAATCCCTTTTTGCCCAACGCAATCACCGTGTCCAGGAGGTCGTCTCGACTTGCCAGTTCGGCCTCGTAATTATTCTTG
Source organism: Candidatus Versatilivorator sp. (assembly GCA_965262635.1). Classification (GTDB taxonomy): domain Bacteria; phylum Acidobacteriota; class Terriglobia; order Versatilivoradales; family Versatilivoraceae; genus Versatilivorator. The sequence continues at coordinate 534,856 of OZ253547.1, forward strand.
GCGACGACCACAAAGGGGGGCTGATCCAATTCGCCGAAGGCACGCTTGAGTTTCACCGCGCTCCTGAATTCTGGCAGGGCAACGAACTGGAGGTCTATTACCCTTCCTGCGGCGCCGTTGCCTGTTCTGGCGGGGATCATCACCTTGAACAGATTGTGCTCGGGGTCCCGCAGGACCATGGGACGGTAGCCCAGATCCCGGATCGGGTCCAGCAGACGGGTGAGGAATGCCTCATCTCTAAGCTGCCTTCTGTCGTGCAGGCCGGCTTGAAGCAGCACCTCTACCAGGGCGCGATCCCCAAGCCGTTTTGCAAGCTTGCCGAAGAACCTCCGAAAGTCCACCAGCTTCTCCAGGAACGAGTTCAAGCGGCGGGACTGCACGATTTGTCCCGTCTTTCCTGTCCTGACAACCATGTCTTCGGTGGCGCTACGCATGAGTTCCCTGGTCATGGACTTTTCGTCCTTGACGTACCATTCCCTCCGGCCCTTCTTGAGCTTGAACAGAGGCGGCTGGGCAATATAGACGTGTCCTCTCTCTATCAGTCCCACCATTTGTCGGAAAAAGAAGGTCAACAGCAGCGTACGGATGTGGGAACCGTCCACATCGGCATCGGTCATGATGATGATTTTGTGGTAGCGAAGTTTGGCGGCGTCGAAGTCGTCGGTGCCGATTCCGGTGCCAAGCGCGGTAATCATCGCCCGGATTTCTTCATGCCCCAGCATCTTGTCGTAGCGGGCCTTTTCAACGTTGAGGATCTTTCCCTTAAGTGGCAGAATCGCCTGGAACTTCCGGTCCCGGCCCTGCTTGGCCGAGCCACCGGCCGAATCGCCCTCGACGAAAAAGATCTCGCTGTGAGCCGGGTCTCTTTCCTGGCAGTCGGCCAGCTTTCCGGGTAGCGCAGCCGAATCCAGGGCACCTTTGCGCCGGGTCAACTCTCGGGCCTTACGGGCAGCTTCGCGAGCCCGTGCCGCCTCCACGGCCTTGAGAATGATTTTTCGTGCTACTGCCGGTGTCTTTTCCAGGTAATCCGCCAGGTACTCGTTGATGAAGGCTTCCACCAATCCCTTGATGTCACTGTTGAGCTTGCCCTTGGTCTGGCCTTCGAACTGCGGTTGAGGCAACTTGACGCTGATGACCCCAGACAGGCCCTCTCTCACATCATCACCGGAGAGGTTTTCCTTGAGATCCTTGAAGAGGCCCGAGGCCTGCCCGTAGCTGTTGATGGAACGGGTGAGTGCCGACCGGAAACCCGAAAGGTGGGCGCCTCCGTCGACGGTGTTGATGTTGTTGGCAAAAGAAAACACATTCTCGGCGTATCCGTCGTTGTACTGAATAGCCACTTCCAGCCGGATCAATTCCCCACTGGATGTCTCCCGCTCTGCTTCGAAGTAAATCGGCGGGCGGTGCAACACTGTCTTGTTGCGGTTCAGGTGTTTGACGAATTCGGAAATCCCACCGGCATATTTGAATTGATGCGTCTTGTCGGTTCGTTCGTCGGTGACTGTAATAACCACGCCCTTGTTCAGAAAGGAGAGCTCGCGCAGGCGCTGAGACAAGGTGTCAAAATGAAAATCCAACGTGTCGAAGATGGTGGAGTCAGGCTTGAAGGTGATCTTGGTGCCCCGTCGATCGGTCCTCCCGGTCTCCTGCAGTGGTCCCAGCGGGCGGCCGCGTCGGTAGGACTGCTGGTAGACCCTGGCGTTTCTCCAGATCTCCAGTTCGAGTTCCTCGGCCAGGGCATTCACACAGGACACCCCCACGCCGTGGAGGCCTCCGGAGACCTTGTAGCTGTTGTCGTCGAATTTTCCGCCGGAGTGAAGGGTGGTCATCACGACTTCGGCCGCGGATTTCTTCTCCCCCTCATGGTAGTCGACCGGAATGCCGCGACCGTTATCCACCACCGTGATGGAGTTGTCCTCGTGAATGGTCACATCCACCCGGTCGCAAAACCCCGCCAGCACTTCGTCAATGGAGTTATCGACGACCTCGTAGGCCAAATGGTGCAACCCTTCTTCTCGAGTTGAACCGATGTACATGGCCGGACGTTTGCGAACGGCCTCCAACCCCTCCAGCACCTTGATACTCGAAGCATCGTAGTTCAACTCCCCGCCGTTCGACTTCCTCCTCCGGGACAGGTTGCCGGTCCCAGCTGGCTCTGGCTTGGAATTCGCTTCGCTAAGCTCGCTCATGGATCGTGCCTTTTTTCTGTAGAAGGTTTAGCCCACATTTCTCACCAGGTCGCTGAGAATAGGGTAAGAAAGTGCTTGTCTTTAACATCTTGCCGCGCTTGGTTTGGAGTCTTCCGGGTACAGACAGCGCTGGGCGTGCCCTGGCTTGGCCTTTTCCCCTCAGCGCGCACATGCTCGCTCGTCCGTAGAAACCGCTACGCTCTTCGCTGTCGAGCACACGCTGAGGGAAAAATTCCTGCGCCATGATCACGCCCCCTGGTGAAAAATGCGGGCTAGTGGACAGATGTCGTCTCCGCAAAACGACCCGACTCGACTTGAAACACTTTCGGTCCTTTGTCCGCAGCAGATTCAGCCCATTGGCTCCGTATGAAGCCCGGCTTGTTGGTGGTGATGAACAACTGTGTCTTTACCCCCAGAACCTGCAGCAGCCGGTTGATGCGTTGCTCGTCCAACTCAGCGTCAAGGTCATCCATCAGGAACAGCGGATATTCGCCGCGGAGGTCGAAGTGGACCTCCATCTGGGCAAGCTGGTATGCGATCAGGGAACTCCGCTGCTGCCCGGCCGACCCGAAACGTTGCATGCACCTGCCATCGACTTCCATTGAAACACGGTCCCGGTGAGGACCGATCAAGGCCCGGCGAGCCCGAAACTCGCTTTCGCGGCCCGAATTCAGCATCGCCATCAGTTGTTCTTCGATCTGGGTCAGGCTGGCGCCGGCCTCCACCTCGGAGGAGGCAACGTAATGCAGAGTCAGGTTTTCTGGAGTGAAGCGGTTATTGCGGAGGAGTAATTTACGGCGGATTTTTTCAATATACCCTTGACGTAACTTGATGATCTTTGCTCCCAGGACCGCTATCTGCCGGTTCCAGCTATCCAACAAATCACGGCTGGTTTTATTATAGCTGGAAGGACCTTCCTTCAGTAGAGAATTCTTTTGTCTGATGACGCGGCCATAGTCCAAAACCCTTTTGAGATGAACTGGTTGAAGAGGATACAGTCCTCGATCGATCAATCGCCGCCGACTGGCGTCCCCCGACTTGAACTGCTCGACCTGAGCCGTCGAAAAGACCACCACGCTCAGGAGACCAACGTATTCCAGCAAGTCGACCCGCGACCGGTTGACACAATACCTGCGCGATAGGGAGTTGTGCTCGATGGAGAGCCAATAGTCGCGGTCCTGACTCCTGACCTCACCCCCCAGGTAGCACTGCCCGGATTCCCAGTGAATCAGGTCACGGGATTGGTGAGTCCGGAAGGATCGACTCAAAGCCAGGACATGGATGGCTTCCAGTAGATTGGTCTTGCCATGACCGTTTCCTCCCAGGATCCAATTGGCCCCAGGCGAGAAAACGAGTTGGCAATCCGAGAAATTCCGAAAGAACCTGACTGACAACTGAGAGAGAATCATTCCAAGCTAGAGGACGATCCACCCCAATTCCTTCAGCCAAGAAAAAGTGCCCGGTGGCCCGACACGGAATCTTCAGGCACCGGCATCCCGGTCGGTGGGTGATCCGACCGAACTCCCGAGGAATGCGGGCTAAGTCCTCATAGGCATGATCACGTAGCGATAGCGATAATCCTCGGCGGTGGCGGGACGAAGTTGTCCCGCGCTCTCATCGTCCTTGAAATCGAAGCTTACGGAGGAATCCTCGGTAGCTGCCAGAAAATCCAAAAGGTACTGGCAGTTAAATCCGATCTTGATCTTTCCCGAGGAATAATCCGTATCCAGTTCGTCTCTAGCCTCTCCGAGGTCGGAATTACTCGACCGGATATCCAGCTTATTATTGTCCAACAGAAGCTGAATGGAGCGAGACTTGTCATCCGCCAACAACGACACCCTCCTGATGGCAGTGGCGAGTTCGTCACGATCCACCACCACGCTCCGATGGTTGTCCTTGGGCAACACCGCCTCATAGTTGGGGAACTGCCCCGTCACCATCCGGGACACCAGCAAACGTCTACCCAGTTGAAAAAACAGATGTGTCTCGTCCTTGCCAAAGCTCACAGCGTCCTCTTCGCCTACTTCCGACAACAACCGTTGCAACTCCGCCAAGGCCTTCTTCGGAATCAAGGCACTGATTTCGCTGGATAAGTGGTCAAAATTGGCCTGCTTCTCCACGTGGGCCAATCGGTGTCCGTCGGTTGCAACCATGGTCAAGCTCAAGGGCTTGACCAAAAGGAGAGCCCCGTTGAGGGCGAAGCGGGCTTCTTCCTCGGCCACCGAAAAGATGGTCCTGTTAATAAGGCCAAGCAGGTCCTTGGCAGGGATCTCCACCAAAGGCGTCCCAAACACAGGCAAGGTAGGGAAATTGTCCGTCGGCAGGCCTACCAACTTGAAAGCGGCCGAAGCACACTCAATCCGCAGCCAGTTGTTGTCCAGCTTCTTGATCCGGACCTCCTCATCAGGCAATGAGCGAAGAATATCAAGGAAGTTTTTGGCCGGTGTCGTAACAGCACCGGGTTCTTTGACCTTTGCCGCACAGGAAGTCTTGATTCCAAGGTCCAGATTGGTGGCTGCAAGGTGTAATTTCTCCTGGCCGGCTTCCAGCAATAGATTGGCCAGAATAGGGATGGTGGTTTTCTTCTCAACCGCCCCCTGAGTCAGCCCGACCTCTTGCAAAACATCTCGTTTTCTAACTGTAAATTCCATAAGATTAAACTCTAGAAAACTAAAGTAATCTTGGTAGTGTTGTTGAAAGCGAGGAAAATCCGCTAATCTGGTCCTTTTTCAACGACAAAGCCTGTGAGTAAACCTATGGACAACCCTGTGGAAAACAACATACGAAATAGCTGCCGGAAGAAATCCACATCCTTTCCACAGGATATATTGCAGAGTCCGCTTGTGGAAAATAAGATTAGTCATTCCAGTGACTCCAGAAACATGTTGATCAGCGTGTTGAAATCTTTTTGGCAGGACCTTTGAGCTTCCACCTTCTTAATGGAATACATGACAGTGGTGTGGTGCTTGCCGCCGAAGGCACGGCCGACTTCGGGTAAGGAGGCAGAGGTTAGGTTCCTGCACAGGTACATCGCGATCTGTCTCGGGTGGGTGATCGCTTTTGAGTTACTCCTGGCCTTTAAGGCCGAGATCTTGACACTGAAGTAGTCGGCGACGACCTTTTGAATGTGCTCGATGGAGACGGCTTTTTGCTGGGTTTTGAGGGTGTTCTTCAGGACCCTCTGCGCCATGCCAAGAGAGACAGGCTCGCCGGTCAGGGAACTGAAGGCTATCAACCGGTTTAGGGATCCCTCCAACTCTCGGATGTTTGATTCTATCTTGCTGGCAATGAAAAAAGCCACATTATCCGGGAGTTCGAAGTTTTCAAACTCCGCCTTCTTTTGCAGGATGGCGACCTTGGTTTCCAGATCGGGCATTTGAATATCGGCAATCAACCCCCACTCGAGGCGGGACTTGAGGCGGTCTTGAATGTCCGGCATTTCCTTGGGGAGAGAGTCGCTGGAGAGGACAATCTGCTTCTGGGCATCGTAGAGTGTATTGAAGGTGTGAAAGAACTCCTGCTGGGTTGCCTGCTTGCCGGAGATAAACTGAATGTCGTCCACAAGAAGCACGTCGACGGTCCGGTATTTTTCCCGTAAGGCTAAGGTCTTGTCATAACGGATGGCATTGACGACCTCGTTGGTAAATTTTTCCGAGGATACATAGCTCAAGCGAGCCGATTTAGAGATCGACCGGACTTTGTGGCCGACAGCTTGCATCAGATGTGTCTTTCCGAGACCCACGCCTCCGTAGATAAAGAGGGGATTATAGATACGACTGGGGGCGTCGGCAACGGCCAAGGCTGCGGCATGGGCAAACTGGTTGCAGGAGGCCACCACGAATCTGTCGAACGTGTACTTTGGATTCAGCAGGTTCTCGGTGGCAGTGAAGTCCAGTTCTTTTTGATAGGGAGGGACTTTTGGCGCCGTCGCGAGTTGCTCGGCTGGCTTGGCGTGAAAGCGAATTTTAACGTTTCCGAAGCGTGACTCACGGGCTGCGTCTTTAAGCACCTCGGAGAAGTGTTCCACTATCCAGCTTTTAAAGGTCAGGTTCGGGACGGTCACGTGGAGGGTGTTGTCAGCCTGCAAACTCTGAAACTGGGTGGGCTTGAACCAGGTTGTGAAGGTCTGTCTGTTGAGTTTGTTTTCGACGCACTTCAAGATATGTTGCCAAGCATTCATGGGGAGAGGGCTTGCCGATCCGTACTAGACTTTTAGGGAGAGGGTTCTCTAATAAAAATTAGCAAAATAACGAATAATCAGACAGGTTAATAGATAAAAATAGGATGTTGGAGACCAGAAAACGATACCATAGCAGTGGAAAGGATTCAACCCCAAAGCTACCCTGTTAAGGTACGTTGAGCCCGCCGCTTGGATTGACAGCGAAAAAAGGCCTGTGTTATAAGAACTAGCTTTGGGTATGGTCACAAGAGAAGATTATTCGGGGTACTTATGCGGCCGACCTTTCGTCCCAACAATCGCAAGCGGGCCAAGACCCACGGTTTCCGAGCTCGAATGAGAACCAAGTCTGGCCGCCTCATTCTCAAACGCCGTCGCGCCAAAGGCCGCAAGCGTTTAACTCCTTGATCGAGTGTTGTGTTGGACCGCTGTTTTCCAAAATCGAATCGCTTATTGACGGCGGAGCAGTACCGGCGGGTCTACGGCGGTGGCAGGGTGATTCGCGGCCGGCAGGTTCAGCTTTTCTATTTAAAGAACGGCCTTCGGCATGCCCGCTTTGGCATCTCCGTTGGCCGCAAGTTGGGCAAAGCAGTCAGGAGGAACCTGTTACGGCGTCGTATTAGAGAGGCGATACGACATAAGGGGGCCTGCCTGGCCGAATTTGGTGTCGATGTTGTGGTACATCCGAGGGCGGCGGCAGCATCTTTGGGATCTCAATCAACCTTTTCTGAATTGTATCGTCTTTTGGGACATCTGAAGAGGGCCCTTGGAATTCCTCAAGAGAGGCATACTCAGCTTCATTCGCTGTTACAAGCAGTTTGCTTCGCCGCTTCTACCTCCAGCTTGCCGGTTCTGGCCATCCTGCTCGGAATATTCCCATCAAGCCATCAGTAGATATGGTCTCTTGAGAGGGACGCTGCTCGCAATGAGGCGGATTGCGCGTTGCCACCCGCTTCACCGAGGCGGCTACGACCCGCTTGAGTAGTCGGATCGCCGATGAACAGAAACTTTCTCTTAGCCATTGCTCTTTCCTTCCTCGTTCTGCTGGCCTCCCGCTACTTTCTGGAGCCCGACCTCCAACCGGAGCCTGCCGGGCCAACCCCGGATGTGGAGCAGCCAAGTCCAAAGGCAGAGGTCCGGCGACCCGCGCCTGACGTCCTCCCCAGGATTCCTTTGGAAACGCTGAGAACCGGCGCTTTCAAGACCCGGAAAGCCCCCGCGGAGCAGTTCTACTCGGTGGAAACGGATTTGTTCAAGCTGTCGTTTTCCAACCGGGGAGCTGTCGTGAAGGAGTGGGTGCTGAAGCGCTACCAGGACGCAAATGGCGAAGCCTTGAATCTCATCGACGAGGAGCATTCTCCGGAAGCGGTCTTCCCAATGGCTTTAATCGTCGAAAACCCTCCGGAAGTGTCGGCTGTCCTGCGGACAGCGCTTTTTCACAGCGACTCCCCGCCGAGAGTCAATCTGACCCAGGGTGGAGCAAGCTCGGGAAGTCTGCAATTCCAGTACGCCGAGGGTGGGGTCGAGGTGGTGAAGACCATAGCCTTTCGGTCGGACTCTTACGAGGTCGAGGTGAATTGTAACGTCTCCGTCGACGGTCGGCCGGTAGGTTACTTTCTCCTCTGGCAAGGTGGATTCGGGGATGCCACACTGGCAAACACCTGGGCTAAACGCCAGGTGTTTTATCGGGGCCAAGAAGCGATCGAACGGATGGAAGCCGGGGACCTTGAAAGTCAGCGGGAGATGGAAGGCAGCTTCCGGTTTTTGGGCGTGGAGGATCACTACTTTGCCGCCGTGTTTCTGCCGGCGGGACCGAGCGGGATCGGCCGGATCCACCTGGCCCGCGACACGGGGACACCTGCCGAGGAATCGGAGGCTGTTTCCGTCAGAGCCGGAGTTCACAGTGCGGCGTCCAAGGGCCGTTTCAGACTGTTCGTGGGACCCAAGGACACCGAGGTGCTACCAGAAGAACTGCGGGATCTGATCGACTATGGCTGGTTTGCCTTGCTGTGCAAACCCTTGTTCGTCGGGTTGAAGTGGATTTACTCCGTGGTGGGAAACTACGGAGTGTCCATTATTCTACTGACGATCGTCATCAATGCGGCGCTGTTTCCTTTGCGTTACAAGTCGGTCATAGCGTCTCAGAAGATGCAGAAGATCCAACCCAGGATGAAGGCCGTCCAGGAGAAATACAAGAAGCTCAAAGCCTCCGATCCCAAGCGCCAGCAGATGAACAGCGAGGTCATGGCGCTGTACAAGCAGCACGGTGTGAATCCGTTGGGGGGGTGCCTGCCACTTTTGCTGCAAATGCCCTTTCTGTTTGCCTTTTACAGCCTGCTGAGCGTGGCCATCGAATTGCGGCAGGCGCCCTTTTTTGCCTGGATTAAGGATTTGTCGGCACCGGATCCGACCTACCTGCTGCCAGTTCTCATGGTCGTGTCCATGATGTTGACTCAAAAGATGACGCCGATGCCGTCGGCGGACCCGTTGCAGGCCAAGATGATGCTTTTCATGCCCTTGATCTTCGGGTTCATGATGGCTACTCAATCCAGTGGCCTGGTGCTCTACTGGTTTACCAGCAATGTCGTCAATATATTTCAGCAGTTGGCCATGAATCGCTATGGTCCCGGTGCGGCGGCGAAGCAAGCGGAGGCCCCCGGAGCGGATGGCAAGAACGCGGCCAAGGTGGAACAGACGAAGTCCGAACCCCGACCTGTTTCCCGCAGGTCGAAGAAAAGGAAAGCGCGAACCTCGCGTTGAAAAGGCCAATGACTCTGCAGGAATTTGTGACTCTGTTTGTGCGGTCGGCCCGCCTGAAGTTGTCCTTTGAGGTCAGGGAAGGGGACACTCAGGTCGAGGTGAACTTCACTGGAGAGGATCGGGGGATCCTGCTGGCTCGTTCGGCAGCAGTCCTTCAGGCGCTGGAGTCCCTGTGCAACCGCATGTTCGAACGAAGCGGAGGGCGTATTGTCCTGGATTCCGAGGGATATCGTTCGGTGCGGTCCGAGGAACTGCAACTCATGGCGGTGACCGCTGCCGAGCAGGTGAAGCGGTTGGGCAAGGCCGTTCCGTTGAACCCGATGTCACCCGAGGAACGACGCATCGTTCATCTGGCAGTGGCCGGAGACGAAGCTATCCGTACCGAAAGCGAGGGGTACGGCGAAACCAGGAAGGTCGTCATCCATCCCAGATAGTCGGGAGATCCGCACCTGTCAGCCTGGGCCGCAGTTCTCACCGGTTCGGCGGGTAGATTATGATAAACAGCGTAATGTCAGCAATGTAGTGGCTCTATACTGAAGGCATGCGGGTACAGACCGCGCTGGGCGCGCTGTGGCTTGTCTTTTCCCCTTCAGCGCGCACAGGCTCCCACGTAGTTCCGGCTATGCTCTTCGGTCGCGAGAGCGCGATGAAGGGAAAAATCATGCGCCATCCCTGTATTCGCCTCGGCCTCGGGAGTACAGTTCTTCTCAAGTCCTTCACCCGTCTCGCGAGTGCTGGTCCGCGGTGACAAATGCGGGCTAGTTGATAGCCTGCCAAGCGACGCGGCGAGAAATACGGACAAACCATAGGCAATCATGCCTACGTTGATTGACGACACCATAGCGGCCATTGCGACCCCGGTGGGAAAGAGTGGCATCGGGGTGATTCGCCTGAGTGGACAGAACTCCCGCACGATCGCTGAGGGGGTCTGTGGCTGTCCCCGAAACAGCCTTCAGGATCGCACCACCACGCTGCGCAGGATCAAGCACCTCAAGACGGGCAGGATCCTGGACCGGGCCATGGTGACCTATTTCCAGGCCCCAAGGTCCTTTACTACCGAAGATGTGGTCGAAATCGGCTGTCATGGCAGTCCAGTGGTGCTTCGGGCCGTTATGGCAGTCTTGCTGGAAGCAGGCGCCAGGATGGCGACGCCGGGCGAGTTCACACTGAGAGCCTATTTGCGGGGCAGAATCGATTTGGTACAGGCGGAGGCGATTCGGGATCTGATCGAGGCCAAGACGCTTTTCCAGGCTCAAGTGGCACGGCAGCAGGCAGAGGGATCCCTGTCGCGGCGGTTGAAGCCGATCAAGGAATTGCTGGTGAGGCTGATTTCGCTGCTGGAAGCCGGCATCGATTTCGCAGACGATGACGTGCCGGTTCTGTCAGGGAGGTCGATACAAGAACAATTACAGCCGCTGGTTGCCGGTTTGCAAGAGTTGGAGGCCGGTTTTGGCCGGGGACGGTTTCTGAGCGCCGGGCTCACGGTGGCGGTGGTAGGCCGGACAAACGTGGGCAAGTCTACTCTGTTCAATACTTTGCTCAACCAGGATCGTGCCATTGTCAACGAACGTCCCGGGACGACGCGCGACGTGATTGCCGAAGACGCCCAGCTGGGGGGGATTCCGGTACGATGGTTGGACACTGCCGGGATTCGAAGCTCTGAGGATCCGGTGGAACGCATTGGAATCGACAAGACCCGAGAGGTGCTGGCCGATGCCGACAGGTTGCTTCTGGTGCTGGATGGATCGGTCGATCTCACGGAAGAGGACAGGATGCTGTTGGGGGAATTGAAACGGGAGGCTTGCTGTCTGGTCATCAACAAGATCGACCTGCCGCAACGGCTTCCCGCGGAAGGGATTGGGGATGCCAAGGCGCCGGTGGTGCGGGTTTCGGCATTGACCGGCGAAGGAGTGGAAGCCTTGAAGCAGTTGCTGCTCGAGGATCTGGGCCAGGGGAAGGCTGTGGAGCGGGAAGGGACCCTGGTGACCAATCTGCGCCAGCAGGAACGAATCGGAGAGGCGCTGAAGGCCTTGAAGCAGGGCGCAGGCGCTGTGGAGGAAGAGATGCCTCATGAAGTGATATTGCTGGACTTGCACCGGGCCTTGAGTGCGCTGAGCGAACTGACGGGAGAGACGGGCGTTGAAGACATCCTGGGACGCATCTTTGAAACATTCTGTGTGGGGAAGTGACCTGGGGAAAGCTCCAGGGGAGACCAGAGATGGGCGGCGGCACTTTTCAAGACCATGATGTGGTGGTGATCGGCGGCGGGCATGCCGGTGTGGAAGCGGCAGTGGCCGCGGCTCGGATGGGGTTGGACACCGCGCTCTATACCATGAATGCCGACCTCATTGCTCAGATGTCCTGCAATCCAGCCATCGGGGGCATCGCCAAGGGCCATTTGGTGCGGGAGTTGGATGCGCTGGGTGGCGTGATGGGAGAGGTGATCGATCGCACGGGGATTCAGTTTCGGTTGTTGAACCGCAGCCGGGGTCCTGCCGTTTGGTCCCCGCGTGCCCAAGCTGACAAGCAGAGTTATCGTGTCGCGGTGCGGTGTTTGCTGGAAAAGGAAGCCCGGCTGGGAATCAGACAGGCGGAGGTCGTGGGGATTCTAAGAGAGAACGGGCAAGTCAGCGGAGTCGAACTGGCAGACGGGCGGCGAGTGGGGGCCCGAGCCGTGGTGTTGACGACCGGAACCTTCTTGAACGGGCTGATCCATATAGGCGGGCGGAAGAGTGCGGCCGGACGCAGCGGGGAATCGCCGTCGGTTCCGCTGGCCGAAGCGATCAAGTCCATGGGTTTCGGTTGGGGGCGTATGAAGACGGGGACCCCGCCTCGCCTGGATGGACGGACCATCGACTTTGGGTTGGCCGAGGAGCAGAAAGGGGACAAGGATCCCACTCCCTTCTCATTTCGCACCTCGGAGATCTCCCAACCCCAGGTGTCCTGCTTCATCGCCTACAGCAATCAACGTACCCACCAGGTCGTCCGGGACAACCTGAACCGGTCGCCGCTCTATAGTGGACAGATTCAGTCGATAGGTCCCCGGTACTGTCCGTCGTTTGAGGACAAGGTGGTGAAATTTCCGGATAAACCGCGGCACCAGATTTTTCTGGAGCCGGAAGGACTCAACACCAGAGAGATTTATGTCAATGGGCTCTCGACCAGCATGCCGGCAGAGGTACAGATGGAGATGGTCCGCTCGATCAGGGGTTTGGAAGAGGCGGAGTTGATTCGGCCGGGGTACGCCATTGAGTATGACTACGTGGATCCCAGAGAGCTGTTTCCTTCCCTGCAGACCAAGCGGGTGGCGGGATTGTTTCATGCGGGCCAGATCAATGGGACTACCGGCTATGAGGAGGCTGCCTGCCAGGGACTCATGGCCGGGATCAACGCGGCCCGCTGGGTGAGGGGAGAGGAGCCGGTGGTATTGGGAAGAGACGAGGCCTATATAGGAATCCTCATCGATGATTTGGTCACCAAGGGAACCGATGAGCCCTATCGCATGTTCACGTCCCGGGCCGAGTTTCGTCTGCAGTTGAGAATTGACAACGCGGACCGGAGGCTGACTCCTCTGGGGGGGGAGTTGGGATTGGTCGGGGCGCGAGAGGTGGCAAGGTACGAGGCCAAGCAGCGGCGCATGGAGCGGTTGAGAGCCTTCCTGATGGAAATGCGGATCCGGGTGGGCGATGGCAAGATCTCCGCAAAAGAGGCCCTGAAGCGTACGGAGTTCCGGATCGAGCAGTTTGTGCCGACACTGCCGGGGGAACTGCGAGCGGACCTGAAGCTGGAAGAATTGCGCAGCGTGGAGACGGAGATCAAGTATGAGGGGTACCTCCGGCAGCAGAGAGCAGAGATCGAAAAGGTAAGACGAGCCTCGGCCCGGGTGCTGCCGGCTGATTTCGAGTATGGCAACATCGCCGGCCTTTCGCGCGAGGTCGTTGAGAAATGTTCCCGAATCCGGCCGGTGACCATCGGTCAGGCTAGCCGTATCCCGGGCGTGACGCCGGCGGCGCTTGCCATCATCCATATTCACCTGGAACTCAATCGACGCAAAAGGGAAACAACGGTCTAGGTGCGGAATGGCAGCCCGGGTTTATGCCGAAAGCCAAGCAGTGGAGGGCCTCCTGGGCCAGTGGGGCATTGACTGTAACGGAGCGGTCGCGGAAAAGGTGGAAGTCTACCTGAGTCTGTTGGAGCAGTGGAATCGGAAGGTAAACCTGACTGGATTCGAAACCCGGGTAGAAATGCTGAGAGAGTTGTTTGCCGAGTCGTTTCTGGCTGGCCGGTTGCTCTCTGAAGAGGACGGGCCCTTGTTGGACGTGGGATCCGGGGCAGGTTTCCCGGGGATGGCATTGAAGATTTACCGGCCGGAACTCTGCGTTTATTTGCTGGAGCCTCGCAGGAAACGGGCCAGCTTTCTGGAAACGGTTCGGCGCCGGCTGGCTCTGGAGGGCGTAGCGGTGATTTGTAAGCGGCTGGAGGAGTGCCGGCCGTCGGACTTCTCGCGGTCACCGCGGACGGTAACGTTGCGAGGCCTGGGTGCCATTGGAGGCAAGCTGACTCTGTGCGACCGATTGATCCAGGGCAGGGTGAAGTGGGTGCTGTTCACTTCCAGTGCGATTTGGAACAGGGAGATCCGGGGATTGCCCGGGGTGGATTGGTCGGTTCCCATCCAGGTGCCGTGGAGTCGGCAGCGTGTGTTGGTGAGCGGCATGAGGGAAAGACACTGTTCCACGTGAAACATCAGGGCGGAGCAGGCCTGGTCAGTTGAGTTTTGCCGCCGGTTCTGTTACAACTTGCCAGCTTCCAATGTGTCCGCAGGGAATGCTCAGATTTCGAACTCCTTTAGAATCTTGACCTCAAGGGGCTTCCTTGGCGAAAGTCATCGCCATCGCCAACCAAAAGGGTGGTGTCGGGAAGACTACCACCGGCATCAACTTGGCCGCGTCGCTGGCCGCAGCCAAGATGAAAACGCTGCTGGTAGACTGCGACCCGCAAGCAAATGCCACCAGCGGCCTGGGTTTTTCAAAGAGTGCTGTTAGAAAGAGCCTCTATCACCTATTGTCGGGAGAAGTCCGCTGGCAACAGGGATTGCTCCAGACAAACATCGAAGGGATGGACCTGGTTCCAGCCGATCAAAACCTGACCGGAGCCTTGGTGGAACTGGTTAACGTCGACCGTCGAGAGTTCCGGTTGAGAGAGGTGATCAAGCCCCTCCGCCGGCAATATCAATTTGTTCTGCTCGATTGCCCCCCCTCACTGAATCTCTTAACCCTCAACGCCCTGGTGGCGGCAGACTCCATCCTGATTCCTATTCAGTGCGAGTACTTTGCCTTGGAAGGGGTTTCGGAGATGCTGGAGACACTCATCCAGATTCGCCGCCAATGGAATCCGGGGTTGTCCGTAGAGGGGCTTCTACTGACCATGTTTGACGAGCGCACCAATCTCAGCCGGCAGGTGGCAGAGGACCTGCGCGCTTTCTTTGCAGGTCAGGTGTTCCGGACAGTCATCCCGAGAAATGTCCGCCTGGCGGAAGCTCCCAGTCATGGGAAGCCTATCCTTCTGTACGACGTGAATTCCAAGGGAGCCAGAAGCTATATTCAATTGGCTCTGGAGGTGATCGATCATGGCACGAAAGGCGCTCGGCAAGGGAATTAGTGCGCTAATGGGTGCGGCCAAGCCCGAGACGGAATCGAGCTTGCAGGAGCTGGAGGTCGCATTGCTGGAACCCAATCCTTTTCAGCTTCGCGAGGTCTTTGACAAGGACAGGCTGCGCGAGTTGGCGCGCTCCCTGGAGGTGAACGGGTTTGTTCAGCCTATCTTGGTTCGCCAGGCCGGCGACCGTTTTCAAATCATTGCAGGAGAACGGCGCTGGAGGGCGGCTCAACTCCTGGGGCTGCGCAAGATTCCGGCGGTTATCAGGCCGCTTGGTGACGACCAGTTGATGCAAGCCGCCCTGATCGAGAACCTGCAGAGAGAAAACCTCAATCCGATGGAGGAGGCCCGTGCCTACTCCCGCTTGGCCAACGAATTTGGATTGACTCAGGAGGAAGTCGCCCGCAGGACCGGAAAAGAGCGCTCGACAGTGGCCAACTTTTTGCGCTTGTTGAAGTTGCCTGCTCCGGTCCAGGACCTGGTCAAGGGAGGGAAGCTCTCCATGGGCCACGCCAGGGCACTGCTGGCCCTGGACAATCCCCAAGCCCAGCAGCTCCTGGCTACCCAAGCTTCGATGCGGGGGTGGTCAGTCCGGCGGGTCGAAAGACTGATTTCACAACAAAAGAAGTCCACCGGCAAACGGGAGGAACGGAAAGGGCCGGACCCGAATGTCAAGGCAGCCACGGCCAAGTTGGAGACAGCCCTGGGGACCAGAGTGCGCATCGTCCCGAACGGCGACCGGGGTCGGATCGAGATCGAATACTACTCTCAGGAAGAGTTGCAACGGCTCTACCAGCGCTTGCTCAGGAACTAGCCCGCATTTCTCAGTGCGCCATGGAAAGGGGTCTTCTTCTAACGGGTGCGAAACCCGTCCAACAACTGTCGCTCCGGTTGGTAGCAGCCAGGGCGGGCCATGGAGGCAACGACATGGACTGAAGCACTCTGGTGACAAAGGGCCGCATAAGGCGGTTCAGCGAACATGCGGGCCGGAACGCGAGTGAACGTTGAGCAGGCCTCGAAACGGGCAATGCGGAAGCCGACCCACCTGAGAAATGGGGAAGGCCGAAGACGGAGGGGGAAGCGAGCGACGCGGGCACCCCTTTGGACCCGCCGGGGTAGCCCATCTTTAACAAGGCTTCCGACTGCACGTTTATTATCAACAGGTTACGAAGGGAGAAACGCGCAAGTGGCACTACAAACGTGTTGAAACCGGCGATCGGGGGGGAGTCAGACGATCATCTTGCGGACGCCTCCGGGAGCGGGATCGATGCCCAAGGCGTCGTAGATGGCCTTCTGATCGGTTTCGGCCCGCGTGGCCTTGCGTACGTGCAAGGTCCGCCCGTCGCCACGCCGGAAGGTCACCGTGACCCGCTGCTGTCCTTCCAGGATGCGCCGCAGCGTGGTCCAACTGGAGGAGTCGCCCCGCTGCTTGAGGCGTTTGCGGATGACCTGCACCAGTTGATAGGCGATGACGGTCAGGAACAGGTGGCCTTCCGAGCGCACCGGCTTGTGATGATAGATGGGGCGCAGACCCAGCTCGGACTTCAGGGAGCGAAACACCGCTTCCACGTCGGTGAGAGTGGTGTAGGTGCGCCACAGGCTCTCCTCGTCCCAGTCGGTCTGGTTGCTGCGCAGGCAGTAGACCCCCGGATGAGTGGCCATCGAGCCCTGGCGGGGCTGGCGCTTCCAGGTCAGGGCCGTCGCCTTGCGGCCGCTGTCGTCGGTGAGGACCTCGATCGAGTAGTGTTGAGCCACCCCGCGACTCTGCTCCTTCAGCCGCCCGATCCGTTCCCGGACCTTCTCGATACGGGTGTGAGCCCGCGGCCGTGAGAGTCCCTCGGAGAGTCGGGCGAGCCCCTGCTCGAAGCGCCGGCTGAAGCGCTCGACAATGCCCCGTTCCTTGTGAGCACGCTCCTCGGAACGGCAGTAGAGACGCACTTCCCCCCCGTCGTCGGAGACCTCCTTGTGCAACTGTAACCTGGCCTTGGAAGCGGTCTCCAAGGTCAGGGCCGCCTCGGGGTCGAACTGCCGGGAGCCTTGGCGGCTGGCCACCACATAGCGGTATCCTTCCTCCCTCAACCACTGGATCCGATCCTCGGTCGCCACCCCCCGGTCCATCACCACCAGGGCCCCCCGGGGCGCCTCGAGCGCCCCCAGCATCCCGGCCAGGGTGCGGGGCTCATCCACCCTCCCGGCAAAGACCTGCGAGCGGCGCACAAAGCCGGCCCCGTCCAGCACCAACCCCAGCGTCAGCAGGGGACAGTCGCTGCGTTTCTCCTTCGAGTGCCCCCGCTGGGCCTTGGGTTGACGGCGGGCCGCCCCTTCGAAGAAAGTGTTGGTCAGATCGAACAGGGTGACGGTCGGCTGTAGATCGAACAGACCCATGGCCCGGGTGAACAGGTGGGCCTCGATGGCTTGGCGGTGTTTCATCAGTGCGTCTGAGGCGCGATACATCTGCATCAGACTCAGGGCCTGAAAGTCGAAGTCCAGCAACTCGCCCAAGCCGCTGCGCCGGCCGAGCCAACCCCAGGTGGCCCGTTCCGAGCCGGGACGGGCCAGACGGCCCACAATCGCCCCCACCGCCGCCGCCCGCATGGGTGCATTCAACCCCAACTCGGCCAGCAAGTCCCCCAACCCCAACTGCTCCAGCGCCCAGCAGCCCACCTGCTCCACACCCACACTGCGCGGACGCGTCAGCTCCACCGAATCCACCTCTACCGTCTGCAAGTCCTCTGAAGAGGACTCCCCACCCGTGCCGGTCACGTCGGCTTCGCCCTCGAGCAAGCGCTCGGCCATGCGTTGGGCTTCCTCCTCCAACTGGGTCGACGCCTCCGGCAACAGGGGCAACTGACCGCTGAGGATCTGATCCAGACGCCGGCACAGCAGGGGCCAGAGGTGGCGGGGGATGGAAAAGTGGCGTCCGAGGTTGAGCAGGGTCTGCTGGCGGACCTTGCCTGAGACGCGATGGGAGCGAACCAGGCGATGGGTGAAGTAGGTCTGGCCGGATGGAGTGCTGCGGGTCTGGGTACGGCGGATGAACATGGGAGGGACGCTACCAGAGGGAGACGAGGGGGTCAAGCCCCACCCATACGATTATGGCACTACATTAGGTCCTCCGACCAAGAATCAACAACTTACGGGTGCTTTTAGGCCAAAATGGGGGTAAAATACCCCCAATCGCCCGTTCCTTTGTTAAAGATGGGGTAGTGACGCTGGCACGCATGGAAGGAGAAGAAGGCAGCAACATGGGAAGCCCTGTGGGTGGTGAGGCACGCACCGAACCGGGACCCCGTGAGGGGGAGGCTGGGCCGGCAGGGTGGCGGAGAGGCTCGTAGTACTGGAGAAGCCGGGTAATGCCGGTGGAGGGAAGGGGCCTCAGGTGAGGAGCGGTGACCGAAGGGGGAAGGGTCCCGGGAGTGGCGAAAGCCTGAAACCCCGGTAAAGGACCGGAGACTCCAGAGGCATCACATGCAAAAGTGAAGGGGTCGTCGGAGGAGGACGGCGTCGTCAGGGCATCAACAGGCCTGGCGGCAACCCGGGAGTGGCAGTGGATGGAGTCGGGGACGAGTGCCAGTCCCATAGGAGTCGTCCACGGATGCGACCGGGGACCTGTGTGCGAGACGCATGATCCCACTGGAGAGCCGAGATGCGGGAAAACCGCACGTCCGGTTCGGAGAGCGGGGACTGGAAACGTGATAAGGGAGCCGGACTGAGGCCCGAAGCGAAAGCGACGGAATAGCCACCGGACCCTACAGTCAACGCGCCAGTCCTCGACTCTACCCAGGGGGTTGCACTCTTCTCAAGAGTGCAACTTGGCGCAGGATTTTCCGCTTCAGGGCGTGCTCGTGACCGAAGGGCGTAGCCGGAACTACGTTCAAGGGAGCATGTGCGCGCTGAAGGGGAAAAGACAAGCCAGGGCACGCCCAGCACCGTCTGTACCCTGAAGGCTCCAAACAAAATGCTCAGCGTCCTGGTGAGAAATGCGGGCCAGGCGCGGGTCTTGGCGGACCGTCGGGATGAAACTCGGCCAACGAAGCCGGAATCGCCAGGTCCTCGATAAACTTCATTCGAAATACCGTTCCCACCGGCAGGCGGATTTCCTTGCCCCGGGTCAGCAGAACCCCGGCCAAGGCCCCAACCGCAGGTCCCAGGATGACAGCCCCCAGGCTGGCCGTCGCAATGGCGATCGGAAGCGAGGCCATGGACCCGAGCCTGGCCCCCCGCTCTGCCTTCCCCAGGTCGTGGCCGATGTCGCGGCTGGATTCCAGCTTCCCTTCCTCGTCGCTTCGAATCTTCTCGTCATTGGCAATATCGTCGGCTGCATCCACCGACACGGCGATCGGTTCGGTCCCGTAGTATGTCTCCAAACCATCCATCAGAGCGTAAAGCTGCGCTTTCCCTTTGACTCTTCCAGGCCGCCTGACGAAAGTCACTCGCCCGGAGAGTTCTGTACCTCGGGGAAGCACGTGCTCCTCATCAATCCGCAGCGGTTCATACAGCGTCCAGTAGAGCAAGTCGCCTACCTCGGAGAGCTTGGTGCTGACGGGCGTCTCCAATGAGGCTTTGAACCGGGTTCCGGCTTGGATGGTGAGCGTTTGGCCGGTTGTGGCGCTGCGGGCGGAGGGGGTCTCGGCGGCCAGCCCCAGCGGTTGATGAACCGCCAGCAGGATTGCAAGAGCCCAAAGAGCAGGATCTCTCCTCATGGCGCATCTCCTGGTGCTTCATTGGCTGATCGGAACTTGGCTCGGAGCCTACTTTAGCTCGATATCAAAATATAATAATTGCTGTTTTGTTTTATCGTTTTCTATGTCAGGAATAATTATTTTATAGCCGGTTAGGCTTGATTGTTTCTCGGGAAGCTGGAAGAAGACAAAGCCCCAGGCCGTGGCCCGGGGTCGGATTCGGCGTTTGAGCGATTTTCGAATGAAGTCGGTCTCCATCTCGAAAACCCGTTTCTCCAGACGGCTTCCGGGAATGCGGGTCCGAGGCAGGGGAAAGCGGTCGAGAGTCCTCCGACGACCACGGGCTTGATTCAGGACCATTTTTACCACCGCTATCGGCGGTATGGCGGGCAGAGACCCATATTCCGGATCGAGCAACGTGATGGTTGCGCCATTGACGGAAAGGGCGTCAGGGCCCTGGTTGCTGATGATGATGTTGATCGGAACCAAACCCAGTTTGGAGAGGCCCTTGACGTCGAAGGCAGTTCGTATCCTGGTTTCCGACGGATAGGGGTCGGCGGCAATCGTCACCGGTCCCTGGCTTTGTCGAGAGGCGTAGCCTTCCGCCGGGCTGACCTTGACCGCCAGATTCTTGTAGGCGCCCGAGGCCGACAAGGCCGGAAGCAAGCACCAGAGGCAGAGAAAAGAGACCACGCGGACGGCGGCTCGTATGGCCGGTTGGCTGTGCGGCACTGCGATTGCCCCTCTCCCTTTCATCGGTCCAGGGTTCCTTACTCGTGATGCTGGGTTGGGTGTCCAGGATGCTTTATTATAACCGGTTCCGTTGAACCTGGGCGGGTGGAGATGCCAGGCCATCCAGGACACCGTGCAGATAGCCGATGGCCCTGGCTGCCGCCGTGCTCCCGTCCGGCCGGTATTCGAAGGGCTCCACCGACACCAGGCCCGTGTACCGATGTCTCTGCAGGGCTTCCAGGACTGGGGCGAAGTTGAGGGATCCCTGTCCCGGAGCCAGTCCGCTGGGGTCATTCAGGTGCACGTGGGCGATGGCGCCCGAGGGAAGCCATCGATCCACCAACTGCGGCAGGGAAACTGATTCCGAATGCGACGCGGCCCGGGTGTCGATCATGGTGTGCAGGGAGGGGTTGCCGACGGCCTCCATCATGTCGACAGCGGCCCCGATGGTATTGATGAAGTTGGTGTCGCGGGGCGCCAATGGCTCGATGCAGTACCGGACACCGGCTTGAGCGGCCCTCCGGGCGATGGTTGCCCAAAGATCGCGGGCCCGCCTCCAGGCTTCCAGGGGATCTTCATCCTCCTTCACCTGGCGTTGCTTGGGAGAGCCGTGAACCAGTATCTTCCCGCCGAGGTCGCTGCACAGGTCGATGAGTCGCGTGAGGACGTCGATGGTTGCCTCGCGGACTCCGGGGTCGGCAGCGGTGATCGACAGTCCCGGCGGTGTCAGAAGCAACCAGTGGAGCCCGGTGATGGCTATTCCGGAGTCGGCAGCCACCCGGCGAAGCTGGGCTCTTTTGTCGGCTGAGAGGCGGTGAGGCGCCTCTCCCAGGGTGAAGGGAGCCAGCTCCAAACCGCTATACCCGAGTGCGGCCGCCCGTTCGCACTGGGCGGGGAACTCCAGGTCGCGAAGGACTTCGTTGCAGAGTGCGATTTTCATCCAGGTTCTCCTTTGGGGCGCCGGCGCTGTCGCCTTCCCAATCAGTCCTTCTACCTGAGGGCCAGTTGAAGGATCGAAATCAAGCTCGCTCCCGTAAAGGGTTTTGGAAGGAACAGAATACAGCCGGAGGAAAAACTCCTCTTAACCATGCCGGGTTCTTTGCTGGCAGTGATCATGATTACCGGCAGGTCCTTCAGCTTGGGATCGCTTTTGATTTTCTCCGTCAAGGTGGGTCCATCCAGCCCCGGCATGAGCGCGTCGGTGATCATGGCGTCGAAGTTCGATCGACTCAATGTCTCCAAGGCCTGTTGGCCGTCGCCGGCCGTTGCCACTCGGTAATTCTTTTGGGTCAGGATTGTCCGGATCAGGGCCAGAATATTGGGGTCGTCGTCCACCACCAAAATGTGTTTCTTGTCCAGGGGGCACATTTGAGATCTGGGGGTGAGGGAGGGAGGGGCGACACAGGGAGAGAGCACATCATTCTAGTCAACATCGGTTGGAAAACCAAACCCTGTTTTGGCCCGCCAGCGGCCGGCAAAGCCCACCAAGTGGCTCCATGCAGGATGAATCCGCTTCCTCGGCTGTCTGAGCGGGGAGGTTCAACAAATCTTGCCAATGGCAGCCAGCATTCTTCCGGTACTCCCTCCGTCGGCTCGGTAAGAACAAAAGACATCCCGATGACAGGAAGTACAAGGCGGGTGGCTGAAGATGTTTCTGTCAGGGAGCCCCGCGGCTTCCAATTGACAGCGGCAGGCAGCCGACAGGTCCAGCATTCGTCGGGTGTTAAGGGGGTCTTCGGAAGGGATGGTTCGGGAGGAGAGGGTCCGTCCGGAAAGCTGGTGGTCTCGCCATAGCTGGGGGCGGCCGGGGAAAGCGTCCTCGAAGGGCTTGGCCACATCCTCGTCCACTTCATAGCAGCAGGGGCCGATCGAGGGCCCGACAACGGCCAGGCAATACCGCGGATCGGAGGCATATCGGGAGCGCATGCGCTCCAGGGTCTTGGGCACGATTCCTGCCAGGATGCCGCGCCAACCCGCATGGACGGCGGCCAGGACATGTTTGGCATTGTCGACGATGAACACCGGCAGGCAGTCAGCCACCTGCACCGCCAACAACAGCCGGGAGTGGTGGGTAATTACGGCATCCCCTTCCAAGGGGAGGTATCCCGGAGAAAAATGGTCCAGGCACACGACACCGTCGGAATGGCATTGGCGCAGCCGCACCAGCAGCATGGTCTTTCCGACCAGACTTGTGACAAAGTCGTTCTGAATCTGAAGGCGTTTGACATCCTCTCCGGATTGCTCGAAACTCGAACCGACGAGCGGTGGGTGGTCCCGGGACGCTCGGCGTCGCAGGCTGAAACCGTGAACCAGCCAAGGGCAGGCCGCCAGCGCCGGGTGCTGCAGGTATAGTCCGCTGGGGGCCAGGGAGAAAGCGTCTCCGCTATTCTTATGATGAGGCAGAAGAGTCGTGATTGTCGGAACCGGCATTGATCTTGTGGAGATCGGCAAGCTGAGAGCAGCCATGGAGCGGCGGGGTGACCGCTTGCGGAACCGGCTATTTACGCCCGCCGAAATTCAATACTGTGACCGGCGCCCCAACCCCTTTCAGCACTATGCAGCTCGATTCGCTGCCAAGGAGGCCCTGTTCAAGGCCATCGGGACGGGATGGGGCGGCGGGGTCGGCTGGTGTGACGCCGAAGTTCGCAACCGGACCAACGGAAAACCGGAGATCCTGCTGTCCGGCAAAGCCCTTGAGGTCGCTCGCCAATTGGGAGCGGCCCGCTATTGGATCAGCCTGTCTCACACCGATCGCTATGCGGTGGCCCAAGTCATCCTCGAGGCCTGACCCTCCTGCCCGCCGGGCCGTCTGAAGTGCAAGCCGAAACTCCCTCCCGGGTGAGCCCGATGACTCGGACCTGCAACAGTTGATTGGGCTGCAATTCGGCACCGGCCAATTCGACCTTCAGGAAGTTGGAACTCAGGGCCCGCGTGGTCGACTGCGGCGATTTGTCCTGAAGAGTAATGACCGGGAGATCGCGCCCCACCTGAGATTCTCGAAAGCGACGGTTCTTCAGTTCGGCCAGAGTCCTCAACTCCAAGCTTCTCAAAGCCGCAACGGCTTTAGGCACCTCCTCCTCGAGTTGGGCCGCGGCCGTGCCGGGTCGCCGGGAGAAAGGGAAAACATGCAGGTAGGTCAGGGGTGAATTCTGGATCAACTCCCTCGTCAGGGCATGATCCTGCGCTGTCTCTCCGGGGAATCCCACCATCACATCGGCTCCAATTGCCGCTTCAGGAACCCGCTGCCGGATCTTTTCCAGCAGATCCAAATACTGGGTGGCTCGGTAGGCTCGGCGCATGAGGCCCAAAATGCGGCTGGAACCGCTCTGAAGAGGGACGTGGAAGTGCTTGGCCATCCTGGGAGAGGTCGCCACCAGATCGATGATCTCGTCGGTGACTTCCAAGGGTTCGATGGAACTGAGTCGCAACCGTTGCAGAGGCTCTTCCTGAAGCAGCCGTCGGATCAGACCGGCCAGCCGGGCGCCGGGGTCCAAGTCCCTTCCGTAGCCTCCCAGATGGATGCCGGTCAGTACGATTTCCTTGTAGCCCTGATGCAACAGGTGCCTCGTCTGCCGCAACACCTCCTTCAGGGGAAGACTGCGCGAGTCGCCGCGCACAAACGGAATCACGCAGTAGGAACACCGATAGCTGCAGCCGTCCTGCACCTTCAGAAAGGCCCGGGTCTTGCCTCCCCCCGACATGTCGGCAATGGACCGCAGCTCCCGGGACTCAAAGATGCTGCTGCAGTAAACCTTGGCGCCGCCGGGCAGGCGTTCCTCCGACTCTCCGCAGTCGGAGGCAACACGAGCGGGGAGGTGTTTTTCTGCGACCAAGGAAGCCAGTTGCTGTTTGTGGGAGTTGCCGACAACGCAGGTCACGCCCTCTATTCGAGCAATTTCTTCGGGCGCTCGCTGAGCATAACAACCGGTCACCACTATGCTGGCGCCCGGGTTGTGACGGTGAATCCGCCGGATCGCCTGGCGGGCCTGGGAATCAGCGGTCCGAGTGACGGTGCAGGTGTTGATGACCACGACGTCAGAGGCCGCACTGTTTCGATTTTTCTCCAGTTCCGTCCGCAGGAGCGCCTGCTCGAGCGCAGCCCCGTCCGACTGACTGGCCCGACAACCGAAGTTGATGATGGAAAACGTCGGGTTACCCGTGACCATAAATTCCGACCCCCGGAGGCCCGGCTGGCAACATCTCCCGAGTTCGCTGCGGGTCAGGATCCAAATCTTCAGGGTGTCCTTCGCCCGGAGCGCGCTCCCGGCGTTTCGCCCGCGATCCCTTGCCGTGCCAGTGCCCCTGCCAGCTTGAAGGATCCGCTCGGAATGTCCTATAATAGCAGAACCGGTTCGGAGGTGTTCCCGCCAACGTGGGGCGCCAATGCTTTGGGGGGAGGATGCCCGAAGAGACAGAGGATTTCATCCAAAACCGCTCCGCCGAGGATCAAGTCAACCTGAAGTCGCGGCGGGTACGGCGCAAGAGCGCGGCCCGCGAGTGGCTCGAGAGCCTGGCGTTCAGCTTGGTCTTCGTGTTCTTCTTCACGAAGTTCATCGCTCAAGCCACGCAGGTGCCGACGGAGTCGATGAAGCCCACCATTCTGGTTGGGGACCATTTCTTTCTGGACAAGTTTGCCTTCCCGGCAAATTACCCGGAATTCCTCCTGAACATTCTGCCGAACCGAAAGATCGAGCGGGGAGACATTGCAGCCTTCAAGCCTCCTCATAACCCCAGTGTGCCCTTTATTAAGCGTGTCATCGGCCTTCCCGGCGAGACCCTGGAGGTCAGGGACAAGGCAGTCTACATTGACGGCAAGAGAATCGAAGAGCCCTATCAATATTTTGACCCGGCGGAGGACCGCTACGCACCCAGGGATTCCCACGGGCCGGTCCTGATTCCCCCAGACCACTACTTCATGATGGGAGACAACCGGAACAACAGCCACGACAGTCGTTATTGGGGCCCGGTGCCACGCGAGAACATCATCGGCAAACCCCTCTTTATTTACTGGTCCTACGACGACGCCCCCTACGATCCAAGCCCCAAATCCATCCTGCGGCACGCCAGGGAATACGGAAGCAAGGCACTCAACTTCTTCAGCAAAACCCGCTGGTCCCGAACCGGCATGGTCTTGAAGTAATTCGCTGCCCGGGCAGGATTCACGGAGCCAACGGCGCCAGCAACCTGTCGACGCACTGCTCGGCCCGTCGAATACAGTCCGGGACACCAATGCCGGTGAAGCCGTTTCCCGCCAGTTGCAGGGATGGCCAATTGAGCAACCGGGTCTCAATCCGGTCCACCAGGCCCAGGTGCCCGACCCCATACTGGGGCATGGCCTTGGGGTGACGCTCCACCCGGCTCAGCAGAGGTGGGCGGGTGATGCCCAGTAAGTCTCCAAGCGTCCGCCGCACCCGTGCAATCAACTCCTGGTCGTCATCATCCAGCGTTTCCGGCTGCAATGCTCCACCGACGAATGCTCGCAACAGCGCCCCGTTCGTGGGGGCGCGTCCAGCGAATTTTCGGTGGCTGTAGCTGCAGGCCAGAATCGAACCCTTTTCCACAGCCGGAACCAGGAAGCCAAAACCATCCATGGCGGCAGGAATGTCCTCCGCGGAGTACGCCAGGTTTATGGTTGCCGTGGAGGCATGTTCCACACTTCTCAATTTTGCCGCCAGCCAGGGGTCCAGCGCCTCCAACAAGCCAGCCGACTGGTGGGCCGGGAGCGCAAGACAAATCCCGTCTGCCTTGATCGGTGGACCCTTTTCCAGGTCGATTTCCCACTGGTGGGACCGGTCTTGGCGCCGCAGCCCAACCACCTTGCAACCCATATGGATTGAATGGGCTGGAATGCTTTCCTGCAGCCGGTCAACCAGACGCTGCAACCCCTGATCCAAGGAGACGAAGAGACCATAGCGAGGACCGGCGGGATGATCATCTGCCGGTGAATGTTGTGTCATGCCAGACCGCCGCATGGCCAGCAGGAGGCTACGGTGGCGTTTTTCCATTTCGAGGAACTGAGGGAAGGTTGCCCTCAGACCCAGCTTTTCGGGATCGGCGGTGTAGATACCTCCGACCAGCGGCTGGGCTAGCCGTTCCAAGACCTCCTCTCCCAAACGGCGGCGAACGAATGCGGCCAGGCTTTCATCGTCGTCTCTTGAAAGGAGGCGTCGGCGCGGCAGCAAGAGATCGGCTGCCATGCGGATCTTTCCCGGCCAACTCAGAAGTGGAGAGGCGAGAAAGGATCCGAATCGGTAGGGAGCAATCAAGTGAAACCCCTCTGGAACAGGCAGCAGTTTCCCGTCCCGTGCGATGAAGCTCCTGCGGTGGATCGGAGACGTGCCGATGAGGCTCCTCTCCAGACCCAGCCGCCGGCAGAGGTCGACTCCCCAGGGTTTTTCGGAAATAAAGGAATCCGGCCCCCCTTCCAGTAGAAACCCTTGCTCCCTTACGGTATGGATGAGGCCCCCCAGGCGACGGCCTGCCTCGAACAAGTCCAGGCGGATGGCTTGGTTCAGTCCGGAAGCTCTGTCCAAGACGCGGTGAGCAGCGGCCAGCCCGGAAATTCCACCACCAATCACAACCAGCCGGTACGCGGGTTTCAAACTGGAATTCATGAGAGATTCGATGACGTTTGGAGAGGGATGTGGGAACCCCTGCGGCCGTCAGATCAACACTATAGAAGCCGGTTGATCGGGCTGTCAAACCCGTTCACTGGACCTCAAACCGTGGTCGGCCACAGAATCCAGGAGGGTGCCGGAGCCTCTGCGGAGGGGGGGGAGCAACTCTCCAAATGCAGCCCTTGCGGCCCTCGGGCTGACTCCTTGACTTTGTCTTGAATCCCCTCATAATAAGGGTTCTAGTGGCAAAAGGAGGGGCCCTTCGTGGTTATCGACACCCTACTCAAAACGGTTTTCGGCAGTAAGCACGAACGGGACATCAAGGCTATTCAGCCGACGGTTGATCGAATCAACAGCCTGGAACCTTCCCTCTCCGACCAGACGGACCAGGAACTGCGTGCCAAAACCAACCGGTTCAAGACACGGTTGGCCGCCGGCGAAAGTCTGAACGACTTGCTCCCCGAAGCGTTCGCCGTGGTTCGGGAGGCTTCCAGGCGGGTGCTGAAAATGAGGCACTTTGACGTGCAGCTCATGGGCGGTGTGGTCCTTCATCAGGGAAAGATCGCCGAGATGAAGACGGGAGAGGGCAAGACCCTGGTAGCAACGCTGCCGGTGTACTTGAATAGCATGGGGGGGGATGGCGTGCATGTGGTCACGGTCAATGACTACCTGGCTCGCCGCGACGCCGAGTGGATGGGCAAGGTCTATCGCTTCCTGGGGCTCTCGGTGGGGGTGATCCAGCATGACATGGATGACGACCAACGCCGCAAGGCCTACCAATGCGACGTGACCTACGGCACCAACAATGAGTTCGGATTCGACTATCTTCGGGACAACATGAAGTTTGAAATCAGCGACCGGGTTCAGCGGGGGCATCACTACGCCATTGTGGACGAAGTCGACTCCATCCTGATCGACGAAGCCCGGACGCCACTGATCATCTCCGGGCCGGTTGAGAGTTCCCAGCAGAAGACCTACATGGCGATGCGGCCCTTAGCTGAACGCATCCGTGCCCAGCAGACGAAATTTCTCGGAGGCGCTTTACGAGAGGCAGTCCAGCAAATCGACTCTGACGGCCAGGCCAGTGAGGAGACGTTGGAGAAACTGCTGTTGGTCAAGCGCGGCGATCCCAAGAATCGACAGTATCTGGATCTGCTGGTCAAGCACCGGGGTCTGAAAAAGAAGATCGATCAGGTCGAAGGTCAGCTCATGAGCAACAAACAGCTCTCCGAATTCGACAATCAGCTCTACTGCTTTATTGACGAGAAATCGCACAACGTCGAGATCACCGAGAAAGGCCAGGATTTTCTGGCCGGCGGGAGAATAGAAGACTACATCATCCCCGACCCGGAGGACCCGGACTACAGCGAGAAGCGCTACGTCGAAATCACCGAGCGCCTGCACACCATTCAGCAACTGGTCAAGGCCTACTGGCTCTACGAGAAGGATGTGCACTATGTGGTCAACGACAACAAGGTCGCGATTGTTGACGAGTTTACGGGTCGTCTCATGCCGGGCCGCCGCTGGAGCGATGGCCTGCACGAAGCGGTCGAGGCCAAAGAGCGGGTCAAGATCGAGCGGGAGAATCAAACCCTGGCGACGGTCACTTTCCAGAACTATTTTCGCATGTATGGGAAACTGGCGGGGATGACCGGAACGGCCGATACCGAGGCGATGGAGTTCAACAAGATCTACAGCCTGGAGGTGGTGGTGGCCCCCCCCAACAGGCCGATGATCCGGATCGATTACCCTGACGTTGTCTATCGCACCGAACCGGAGAAGTTCAGAGCGGTGGTTGAGGAGATCCGGGAACTTTACGGGAAAGGCCAACCCGTGCTGGTGGGAACCATTTCCATCGAAAAGTCTGAACGATTGAGCGACTTGCTCAAGAAGGCGGGGGTCAAGCACGTGGTGCTCAATGCCAAGTACCATGAGAAAGAAGCCGAGATCGTTGCCCAGGCTGGACGCAAAGGGGTGGTAACCATTGCCACCAACATGGCGGGCCGCGGGACGGATATCGTACTGGGCGGCAACGCAGAGTTCTTGGCCAAGGAACGGTTGCGTAAGCAGAATGTGGACTTGGCGGGGCTCACTCAGGAGCAGTGGGAGGAGGCTCTCAACGAGATCGACCAGGCGTTTCAGCAGGGTCGAGAGCAGGTGATCGCTGCCGGGGGCCTGCATATACTGGGAACAGAGCGCCACGAGTCCAGGCGTATCGACAACCAGTTGCGTGGCCGCTCCGGGCGCCAGGGGGATGTCGGAAGCTCCCGGTTCTACCTCTCGCTGGAGGACGATCTCATGAGGATCTTCGCCAGTGAAAAAGTGTCCAGCATTATGCAGCGTTTGGGGATGGAGGAGGACGTTCCCATCGAATCACGTCTGATCAGCAAGAGAATAGAGTCAGCTCAAAGGCAGGTCGAGGCCCACAACTTCACCATCCGAAAACACCTGCTGGAATATGACGACGTCATGAACCAGCAACGCAAGACCATTTACGGGTTGAGGGAACAGTTCCTGCGCAAGGCCAACCAGAAGGAGTACCTGCGTGAGTTGAGCGAGGACGTGATTGGCGGGCTCATCGACGGCTACTGCGCTGCCGATAGCGATCCGGAGGAGTGGGATGGCGAAGGGCTTCGCAAGGCCATGGCCCAGCAGTTCGGTCTGGATCTGCGTCACGAGAACATCTCCGTTGAAGATCTCAATCGGGAGGAGTTGCAGCAAGCGATTTTCGCCAAGGTCAAGGAGAAATACGAACGCAAGGACGAGAAAATCGGCGCGCAGGAGATGCGCCACTACGAACGGCTGATCCTGCTCAACGTCCTGGACGCCCATTGGAAGGATCATCTTTTGGCAATGGACCAGTTGAAGGAAGGGATCGGATTGCGAGGCTACGGCCAGAGAGATCCGTTGGTGGAATACAAGAAGGAATCCTTCGTTACTTTTGAGCAGATGATGGAGGGTATCGAGGAGCAGAGTCTGCGCTACCTTTATTTGCTCCAGCCGGTTGAAGACAAGGACAAGGTTCGCGAGATGGAACGCCGCCAGCACAGGCAGGAATTGGTGCTGGGACCTGGCGAGGAAGCGCCAGAGCCGCGCAGACCCGTCATTCGGGGCCCAAAAATCGGCCGCAACGAGCCCTGCCCCTGCGGTAGCGGCAAGAAGTACAAGAAATGCTGCGCGTTGACTCCAGCCTGAAGAAGGGAACGGCAAGGAGTGTCCATGTTGACGAGGGTGGTGCCTGAAGGCTTGACCTTTGATGATGTCCTGCTGGTACCCCGGAAGTCGGACATCGTCCCCGCGGAGGTGTCTGCCCGAGCCCGGCTGACAAAACATATCCACCTCAATGTGCCCATCGTCAGTGCGGCCATGGATACCGTCACCGAAGCCCGCTTGGCGATTGCCATGGCTCAGCAGGGGGGCATCGGTATTATTCACCGCAACTTGTCTGTCGACCGTCAGGCTTCGCAAGTGGACAAGGTCAAGCGATCTGAAAGCGGAATGATCGTGGACCCCATTACCATGTCTCCGCAGAACCGGATTGATGAAGCCCTGGAAATGATGAGGCACTACAAGATCTCCGGAGTGCCGATCACCGAGGACGGAAAGTTGGTCGGGATCCTGACCAACCGCGACCTGCGCTTTGAAGATCGCTTAAACCTGCCGATCTCGGAGGTAATGACCAAGGACAATCTCATCACCGTCCCTGTCGGGACCACGCTGGCTGAAGCCGAGGAAATGCTGCATCGGCACAAGGTGGAGAAACTGCTGGTGGTCGACAGGCAGTACATGTTGAAGGGCTTGATCACGGTCAAGGATATTCAGAAAAAGATCCAGTATCCCTTTTCGGCCAAGGATAGCCAGGGGCGTTTGCTGGTCGGTGCTGCCGTGGGTGTGACGGGCGACTACCTGGAGCGGGCCGAGGCTTTGGTGAACGCTCACGTGGACGTGCTGGCCGTGGATACGGCCCACAGCCATTCTCAACGGGTGATGGATGTGGTCAAAGAGATCAAGCGGAAGTTCCCGGATACGGATACTATCGCCGGCAACATCGCGACCGCTGAGGCCGCAGCCGACATGATCCGCTGTGGTGCCGACGGCATCAAGGTCGGGATCGGACCCGGGTCCATTTGCACCACCCGGGTGGTTTCGGCCGCCGGGGTCCCGCAAATTACCGCGGTGGCGGAGTGTGCGCAGGCTGCCAAAGAGGCAGGGATCCCCGTGATCGCCGACGGGGGGATCAAGTTCTCCGGAGATATCACCAAGGCCATCGCCGCCGGCGCCGACAGTGTAATGATTGGAAGCCTGTTCGCCGGGACGGACGAAAGCCCGGGTGAAACGGTGCTCTTTCAGGGTCGAAGCTTCAAAGCCTATCGGGGTATGGGGTCTTTCGGTGCGATGCAGGCAGGGAGTAGGGACCGCTATCGAATGGGTCGAGAGACCAGCGAACAGAAGCTGGTCCCGGAAGGCATCGAGGGCCGCGTGCCCTATAAGGGTTCCTTGGCCGGAGTCGTGTCTCAGTTGGTGGGCGGGCTGAAAGCCGGGATGGGTTATGTCGGGTGTTCAGGCATTGAGGAACTCCAGGAAAAAGCCCGGTTCATAAAGATTACTACCGCAGGCCTCAAAGAGAGTCACGTCCATGATGTCATTATCACACGGGAAGCTCCCAACTACCGCCTCGACTGAACTGCCATGGGTCCGAACAGGATCCTCGCCCCCTTCCAACCTATCCTCTTTTGGGCCAGAACCCTCCAGCCCAAGCTTCTCCCAGTGTCTCGCTGCATGCCGGATGATGAAGCCGTAAATGCCGAGTAACCCTTTGGGCTGCCTTGCGCATCACAGGTAGTTGGCAGTTCGGTGGGCGTCGAAACGCAGCTTCGGATCGACGCCTGCGAGCCAGGGCTGGAGCCTCATCTCTCATGAGATTTCCCGATCCAGGAGGGGTTATGGAGCTAAGGGATTGCAAATTCTTTTACGGGGGGCAGGAGATGAGCTTCTCGGTGTTTTCCAATGAGCCTTGCCGGGTCCGATATTTCGACAGCATCACGGTCCCCTTCGTTCAGACTCGGGTCGATGTCTATCAAATCGAGCCGAGGCCAAAGACCCGTTGGGTCCTGATCAAGCAAAAAGATGGGGGAAAGGACAGCTTCAGGCTGTTTGTTCGCCAAGGCGAGAGGTTTGTGGAAAGCCAGGAACAGGTCCTGTCCAAAGAGTTGTGGGGCGAGATTATTGGCAGATTCCCCGTCCTGACGGGTGAATTTCACCCACCGCTGGCGGCCTGACTCCGCCCCGAACTCACTGGGTCGCCCGGTGCAGGGGGCACTTGCTTCAGGACGACTTTTGCCGTTGTTCCCGCAGCACGGCCTTTCGGCTCAGCTTGACCTTCTGGCCGTCAATACCGATAACCTTGACCAATAGCTGATCCCCCTCCTTCAGTTCGTCCGTCACCTGCCGGATTCGATGCTCGGCGATTTCGCTGATGTGAAGAAGACCGTCGGTTCCGGGAAAGATTTCTACGAAGGCGCCGAAATCCACCAGGCGAACCACCTTGCCCAGATAGATCTTGCCCATTTCAGCCTCGGCAGTGATGTCCTTGATTATCTGAATGGCTTTTTGGGCGGACGCCTCGTCAACAGACGCGATGTTGACCTTGCCGTCGTCAGAAACATCGATCTTGACCCCGGTCTCTTCGGTGATACCTCGAATCACCTTGCCCCCGGGTCCAATGACGTCGCGAATCTTCTCCCGCTTGATGCGAAGAGAATAGATTTTGGGAGCATATTTTGAGGTATTGCTCCGGTGGGCCGGGATGGCGTCCAGCATGCGGTCGAGGACGAAAAGCCTTCCCCGAAGCGCCTGCTGGAGGGCTTCACTCATGATTTCCATGGTCACGCCGCCGATCTTGACGTCCATCTGCAGGGCCGTGATTCCGGATCGGGTCCCGGTAACCTTGAAGTCCATGTCGCCGTAATGGTCTTCGGCGCCGGCGATGTCGGTTAGGACAGCGTACTGGTCCCCTTGCTTGACCAACCCCATGGCAATTCCGGCGACCGGTGCCTTGATGGGGACGCCGGCGTCCATCAGGGCGAGGATACCGCCACACACGCTGGCCATCGAGGAGGAACCGTTGGACTCCAGGATGTCGGAGACAATGCGAATGGCGTAGGGAAATTTTTCCTCGGGGGGAACTACGGGAAGCATGGCCCGTTCCGCCAGGGCGCCATGGCCGACCTCTCGTCGCCCGGGACCTCGCATAAATCCCGTTTCGCCCACACTGAAGGGTGGAAAGTTGTAGTGGAGAAGGAACCGCTTGGAAGACTCCCCCTCCATGACGTCAATCTTCTGGATATCATCCGAAGTACCCAAGGTTGCCGTGACCAGGGCCTGGGTGTCACCGCGAGTGAAAATGGCTGAACCGTGGGTGCGGGGCAGAAGGCCTACCTCACAGGTGATGGGTCGGACGGCATCGAACTCACGTCCGTCGGGGCGTCTCTTCCGGTTGAGGATGTCGTCGCGGAAGATTTGTTCCTTAAGACGATCGAAAACGGCCGAAGCATCACTTTTCAACTCGACCGACTCCTCCGGGTAACTGTTCAGCAGGGCTTCCTTGAGCGAGTCGACCTGTTCGTAGCTTCCTCTCTTGCCATGCTTTGTGGTGTCGAGTGCGTCCCTGAGATCTTCTGACACCTTCATGGAAATCTGACGGAAAAGTGTCTCGTCTAGCGGCGGCGAATCCGAGGGGCGTTTCTGGACGCCGAGGCTGGCTGCCAACTCCTTTTGCAGCGGGATAATCTGTTTGATGTGTTCGTGAGCGAACGCCAATGCCTCGACCATCGTCGTCTCGCTTACCTCCTGAGCTCCAGCTTCGACCATCACGATGGCGTCTTCACTGCCTGCAACGATCAGATTGAGTTGGCTTTCCTTCAGGTCTCGGCTGGTGGGGTTGATGGCCAAGCGACCGCCAACCAGACCCACGCGAACTGCGGCGATGGGGGTCTGAAAGGGAATGTCAGACACCATCAAGGCCGCGCTGGCTCCTGTGATGCTGTGGATGTCGGGATTGTTCTCCCCGTCCGCCGAGAGCACCAGGGCAATGATTTGAGTGTCGCAGCGATAGCCCGACGGGAACAGCGGGCGGATGGGACGGTCTATCAGCCGACAGGTAAGGATCTCCTTCTCGCTCGGCCGGCCCTCGCGTTTGAAGAAGCCCCCTGGAATGCGGCCGGCGGCGTAAAAGTTTTCTCGATAGTCCACGGTCAGTGGAAAGAAATCCACGTTGCCCCGGGGCTGTTTTCTCGAACATGCTGACACCAACACCACCGTGTCTCCGTAACTGACCTGAACAGCACCGTCAGCTTGGCGGGCAATCCTGCCCGTCTCGATGGTGATTTCTTTGCCGCCAATGAGGGTACTGGTTTTTTGAATCATTGAGTGGTTTCCCAGCCCGGGTCGCTGCCGAAACAAAAATAGCGACTGCGCGCATTACTTTGGGCAATGCTCGGAGCCGCAATTTCATTGCTCAAACTCGAAATGTCTTACCGGGCTCGCTACTTGCGAATTCCAAGTTTCTGGATGACTGTTCGATAGCGTTCGACATCCTTCGTCTTCAGATAGTCCAATAAACGCCTGCGGTGCCCGACCATCTTCAGCAAACCGCGGCGTGAGGCGTGGTCCTTCTTGTGCTCTTTGAAGTGGCCCGTCAAGTATGTGATCCGCTCGCTCAGCAAAGCAATCTGAACTTCCGGCGATCCCGTATCCGAGGAATGGGCCCGGTATTCTTGAATGACTGAGCTTTTGAGATCCGGTGTCAATACCATGTATTCGAGGAGTGGATCGTTTCCTGCCAAGCCGAAATAACATGCGGAATGTAGCATAGTCCTTTCGCCCAAGTAAAGTGAAATCAGGGCCGGGTCATCCTCGCCGCCGTTGACTTTCCCTCACAGGACCAGCGTGGGAAGGAGACGAACCGAGTTGCGCCCCCCGCCCTCAACCGGGTGCCGAGGGGCCGCCGTTTGAGCCAGTCCCAGGAGCAAGCCCGAGTCGGAAAGGATTCGTATCATGGGGGCGGCCGAATTGGACAAGGTGACTTCTCTGACCGCCAATGCCCTTCCATGGGCAAAGGCTTCCCGGTCTTCTGCAGAGATACGGACGCCGGGCAGATCCTCCAACATGGAGTTCATGGTGAGCAGGAACCGGGTCCAGTCTTCCGGCATTCGACCATGGTGGAGCGGGCAGGCCATCGACAGCGAGAACTTGCCCGAGGACAGGCGCCGCAGCCTGGACAAATGGGCTCCACATCCCAGCCTCTGTCCCAGTTCGTGGGCCAGGGAGCGGACGTAGGTTCCTGGCGAGCAGTGGATTTCGAAATCGATGGTGTCCGCTCCGCCTTGGCGAATATTGAATTGATCGACGCAGATCCTCTGGGGAGGAATTTCAACCTGGAGCCCCCGCCGGGCCAGCCGGTAGGCGCGCCGCCCCCCGATCTTCTTGGCCGAGTATGGTGGAGGAATCTGCATCTGCTCGCCAACCATTTCTTCGACCACCGTTCGGAGGCGGTCCGGAGGAAAGCGGGGCTGGCGGAACTCGCATGTGGGTTGACCCAGGCGATCATAGGTGTCTGTGGTCACCCCCAATTGGATGGTTCCCTCATAGACCTTCCTGCCGCCCATGAGGAATCGAGCCAATCGGGTGGCACGACCGATTGCCAGTGGCAATACACCGGTGGCCATCGGATCGAGGGTCCCCAGATGACCGATTTTCCTGATCTGTAACTGGTGGCGGACGAGCTGAACGACCTCATGCGAGGTCTTACCTTCCGCTTTGTCGATGACAAGGAAGCCCGCGAGCGGTCCATTCATGGGGGTGTCGTGGACGGGTAGGCTCCGGTGATGAACCGGACTCAGCCGACAAGTCTTTCGGGACCCGGTTACTGGTCGGAAGTGGTGGCGGCTTTGGTCTGATCGAGCAACTCTTCGATCCGGGCTCCGTACTCAATCGAGCGATCGTAGTGGAAATCCAGTTCCGGGGCGGCCCTTAGTTTCAGGTGGGAGCTGATTTCATGACGAATGTGGGCAGACGCCCGGTTGAGGCCCAAGAGCGTTTTTTCGCGGTCTTCCTGGCTGCCCAGTACGCTGACGAAGACTCTGGCTTTCTTGAGGTCGGCGCTCATCTTGACCTCCGTGACGGTGGCCAGGCCGATTCTGGGGTCCCTCAAGCCGTGCAAAATCACCTGGCTGATGGCCATTCGGATCATTTCGCCGACTCGTCCTGGCCGTCTGGAAAGAGATTTCATAGAAATTCTATCTGGCACTGCGCCAGGTTTCCGTCCAGGATTTTTTCAGCTTCTGCCGTCACCGTTTGCAGGGTTTTCTCCAGGATGGCGTGGTCGGAAGAAATGGCGACGACCCCCAGGGTCGATCGCTGCCAGAGGTCTTGGTGACCGCATTCGGCTATCGAAACGTTGAACTTCTTCAGACGGTCCCGCAGGC
Source organism: Candidatus Versatilivorator sp. (assembly GCA_965262635.1). Classification (GTDB taxonomy): domain Bacteria; phylum Acidobacteriota; class Terriglobia; order Versatilivoradales; family Versatilivoraceae; genus Versatilivorator. The sequence goes on from OZ253547.1 coordinate 571,153, forward strand.
TGCGGGTCACCTGGCGTTTGTCTTTGAGCGACTGAGCATAGGGGATGACGACTTCGAGGGTGAGCAATCCGATGTTCATTGAGGGCTTCGATGGAACCGGGTCACCCTCATTCCATCTGCGGGGCGACCTTCTCCATGACAAACGCTTCAATCACGTCGTCGTTCTTGATGTCACTGAACCGCTCCAGGCCGATGCCGCACTCCAGGCCCGACCGAACTTCTCCGGCGTCGTCCTTGAAACGTCTCAAGGATGCGATCTTGCCTTCGTAGATCACGACGTTATCTCGCAGTAACCGCACTTTAGAGTTGCGGGAAACTTTCCCGTCCGAAATATAACAACCTGCCACCATTCCTGCCTTGGGCACTTTGAAAGTCATTCGAACCTGGGCGGTTCCCTGCCAGACTTCTTTGTAGGTGTGGTCCAGCAGGCCCAGCATCGCAGTCTTGATTTCGTGACTGATTTTGTAGATCACGGTGTGCAGGCGAATGTCGACACCCTCCTGAGCCGCCAGCTCGGTTGCCTTTTTCTCCGGCCTGACGTTGAATCCGATGATGATGGCATTGGAGGCGGAGGCCAACAGGACGTTGGTTTCGGTGATGGCTCCGGTTCCGCGGTCGATAATCTTCACCTTGACCTTGTCATTGCTGAGTTTGGAGAGGGTATCCGCCACGACTTCCACCGAGCCTTGGACATCGGCCTTCAGAATGAGGGGTAACTCTTTGATCACTCCTTGGCTCATCTGCTCGTGCAGTTGTTCCAGCGTGAGGCGAGCTGTCTTGGCCAGTTGATTTTCCCGAAGCTTTAATTGGCGCAGACTGCCGATTTGCTTGGTCTTGCCGGCGTCGGTGAGCACCTGGAGCAGGTCTCCGGCATGGGGAACCGATTGAAGCCCCAAGACCTCAACGGGCATGGAGGGCCCGGCGGCTAGCATCGGAATGCCGTGGAAATCCAGCATGGCTCTGACTTTTCCCGTGACCGCGCCGGCGATAAAGGAATCCCCCACGCTCAAAGTGCCATTTTGTACCAGGACGGTTGCAACCGGCCCTCTACCCCGGTCCAGCTTGGCTTCCACGATGGTTCCCATGGCTGTGCGCTGGGGGTTGGCTTTGAGGCCCTGCAGGTCCGCGACCAGCAAGATCATCTCCAGCAAGAGGTCCAGGTTGGTTTTCTCTTTGGCGGAGACTTCCACGGTCACTGTATCTCCGCCCCAATCTTCCGGTGTCAACCCGTTGGCAGCCAGCGTTTTCTTGACCGTGTCCACCTGAGCATTGGGTCGGTCGATCTTGTTGATTGCCACGATAATGGGAACCTTGGCGGCTCTGGCATGGTTGATGGCTTCCATGGTTTGTGGCATTACACCGTCATCTGCCGCTACCACCAGGACGACGATATCGGTCACCTTGGCTCCCCGAGCCCGCATCATGGTGAAGGCTTCATGGCCCGGAGTGTCCAGGAAGGTAATCATGCGCTGGTTCTTTTCGACATGGTAGGCACCGATGTGTTGAGTGATGCCTCCAGCTTCCTGGGAGGTAACGTCGGTTTCCCGGATCGCATCCAGCAGGGAGGTCTTGCCGTGATCCACGTGGCCCATGATGGTTACCACTGGCGGACGGGGCGCGACGTTCTCTGACTTTTCCTCGGCGATGGCTTCATACTCGGCGTCTTCCTCAAAACTGATGATCGAGGCTTCGGCCCCAAAATCAGCGCTCAGGTCTTTGGCCAGAGTCTCGTCCAGCATCTGGTTCATGGTGGCGAAGATGCCTTTGTCGAGCAGCCGCTTGATCAGGTCCTTGGCTTTGATTTCCAGCCGTTCCGCCAGTTCCTTGATGGTTACGCCCTCGGTCAGGGTGACGGAGCGGTTGATGGGTATGGGCTGGAAGGGTTCGGGCCGGGCCATCGCTGCTGCCTGGCGTGCAGCGAAGTTGCCTTCCCGCGACTGATGTCGACCGGGCTGACGCCGCTGGCCTGGCCTGGCCCGACGGTTGTCCCTGGGTGCTGCGCCGGGGCTGGCCGCCTTACCTGGAAAAGGAGTCAGGGGCCTGCGTTGGGGAGGGAAGCCCGGGGTTGGTCTGGCACCCGCGGGCAGGCTGAAAGGCCGGACCGGTGCCCCCGGCCGGGACCGCGAAAGAAACGGCCGGGTCCGGATCTGCCCCGACCTGGAAAGATGCTGGCGGATGGTTTCGGTTGGCGAAGGCCTCTCTACCCCCGCCGGCTTCCTGGGCGGCGGAACCGTGCCGGGTGTCGGGCTCGGTGTCGTGGCCACCTGCTCCAATTTGGCGGCAGGCTGTGGAACGGCCACCGGTAGGTCGGTGGTCGGAGGAGGAGTGGCGACCGGTTCCGCCCCGGGGACAGTCTCGGGATCGGGAGGTTTGGGTTTGACCACCACCACCGGCGGCGGGGCAGTTTCGGGGGGGGCGGCTGCCGCTGCGGTCTTAACCGCCGGCTCCGCGTCGCCTTCACTGGTCTTGGCCGGGATTTCCGGCTCCAGAGCGGATTGGGGGCTCTTGGCGGTTTCCGCCGTGGTGGTTTCCTCTGGCGGGGCCGCCTTTTTCTTCTCGGTCTTTTTGCCGGAGAAGTGGTCCCTGATGTCCTGGACGACGTCGGCATCCACGAAACTGCTGGCCGAGACTTTCTTTATCCCCTCCTGCTTCAGGTAGGCGACAATCTCCTTGACCTCGACCTTGATCTCCGGTGCTAGTTTTAACAACCGCGTCTTTTCACTCACGAAACCTCCGTGCGGCACCGGAAGGGCTCAGGGGATTCCTCCCTGGGGCCGCTTACCTCCCTTCTCTATCTGCATCTGCCCTGGCGTTCTTGCTCATCTCCTCCAGAGCTGTTTTCTTCCGAGCCTGCCCGTCCCTTATAAATCCTCCCTGCCTGTGGCGTCTGCCTCCACCGGGGAGATGCCTTCCTGGTCAGCGGCCTCGAGCGAGCCTTGGGGTTCCCCAGCCGGCTCTGCGGTCTCTTGAGCGGCGGCCTCCCTCCGGGCTCTCTCTTCCTCGGCTCTCTTCTCTTCCTCGGCTCTCTTCTCTTCCTCGGCCCTCTTCTCGGCCTCGGCTTCCCTTCGGGCTCTCTCTTCCTCGGCCCTCTTCTCGGCCTCGGCCGCCCTTCGGGCCTCGACTGCTTCAGAGTATTGGATGTAGTAGTCCTTCACGGAAGCGATAATCTTCTCGGCGCTCATGGGGCCAACCCCCTTGATGTCGGTCAGATCCGCAATCGGCGTGTCGGCCAACTCCTCGATGGTCTCGATACCGCTTGCCGTAAGCTTGGCCAGGATACCTGGCGAAAGGCCCGGCAACTCCGAGAGCGGCGTCTTGGCTGATAGCAAAGCCATCTGGTCTTCAATCTCGGCCCGCTTCTCCTCTTCGCTCTTGATATCGATTTTCCACCCTGTCAACTTTGCCGCCAACCGCACGTTCTGGCCCTTTTTCCCGATTGCCAGAGACAACTGGTCGGTTTCCACGATGACTTCCAGGTGTCTGTCCTCGGCATCCAGGACGGAGGCGCGACTGATCTTGGCGGGACTCAAGGCGTTCATCACAAAGGTGGTGGTGTCCTCGGAGTAGGGGATGATGTCGATCTTCTCTCCGTGGAGATCACGGATGACGGCCTGAACTCTCGACCCCTTCATTCCCACACAGGCCCCCACGGGGTCGACGTCCTTGTCGCGAGAAGCCACGGCAATCTTGGAGCGTTCCCCCGAATCTCGGGCGGCAGCCCTGATGGTCACCGTGCCATCGTAGATCTCCGGAACTTCCATTTCAAACAGCTTGGCCAGCAAGGCCGGGTCGATGCGGGAAACAATGACTTGAGGACCTCTGGAGGGTTTCTCCACCTTGATGATTACGATACGGATTCTGTCCCCCATGGTGAAGCTTTCCAACCGCGACTGCTCTCGCCTTGGGAGTCGGGCCTCTGCCGTTCCCAGGTCGACAATCACGTCGGGGCCCTCGGTTCGCTTCACCAGGCAGGTGACCACCTCTCCGATTCGCTGGCTGTATTCTGCAAAGACGCTCTCCCGTTCCGCCTCGCGAACTTTCTGCAGAATCACTTGCTTGGCTGTCTGCGCGGCAATGCGTCCCAGGACATTGGTGGGCTTCTCTGTTTTGATCTCTCCATTGATCGCGGCATCGGGATCGATCCGTCGGGCCTCGGAGAGGGAGATCTCGTGGGTGGGGTCGGTGACCGTCTCCACCACCTGCTTGACCGCGTGAACCTCGACCCGACCCGTATTCTTATTAAAGGAGGAGGTCAGATTCTCGGTGGACTTGTAGTACTTGCGGGTGGCTACCAGAATCGCGTCTTCGACGGCGCTGACCACAATCTCCGGATCGATTCCCTTTTCCTTGCTGAGAAGATCAATGTGTTGGTAGAGCAGGGTGCTCATGAATGCTCCGTTGCGCGAACTGGCTAGAAGTCAAAATCCAAGTGGGCTTTGGAGACGACTTCCAATGGGATCATTATCGAGGTTGTATCCCGCAGCCTCACTGCGACCCGATTCCGCTCCATGCCGAGCAGGGTTCCGCGGAAATGCCTTGAGCCTTCCACCGTTTCCGTTGTGGACACTTTGACCAGCTGGCCTGCAAAACGCTGGAACTCTTCCGGCGTCCGCAGCCTTCGTGTCAGGCCCGGTGAAGACACCTCCAAGGTGTAGTTCCCAGCAATGGCTTCCTCAACCTCCAGCAGCGGACCCACCTGGTCACTGATTCGAGCACAGTGGTCGTGGTTGATTCCTCCCGGCCGGTCAATGAAAATCCGCAGAACTCGTCTGCCGGGGGATCCTTTCAGCTCAACCTCTACGAGTTCGAAACCCTCTGCCCGGACTACCTCGTCGATCAGCGCCTGTGTTTTCTCAAGCCCGCATTTCTCACCGGGGGGCGTGATCATGGCGCAGTAATTTTTCCCTCAGCGCGTGCTCGTGCTCGCGACCGAAGAGCGTAGCGGTCACTACGGTCGAGGGAGCATGTGCGCGCTGAGGGAAAAAGGACAAGCCAGAGCGCGCCCAGCGCCGTCTGTACCCGCAAGCCCTTACAATCGGGCCAATCAAGGTTGTGAAGACCAACTGCCTTTCATCATGGTTCCAGCGACCCGGCGAGAAATGCGGGCTAGGGGCAGCAAGCCGCAGATCCTTTACTTCCCGCAGGCTGAAAGGCAACAAAAAAGTGGGCTTTCGCCCACTCGAACGCGCATTTTATCGGGGGAGCCCCGAGAAATCAACAAAATTCGCTACTGCCCTCAGGGGGGTGCCCGCCCGTATCTCCGTTGCTCGTCCTGACGGCTTGGCGGAACGGATGAAATCGTTCAACCCGATGTCTGCTCAAGGTGTTGGTGCAGGTCGGCGCTGCTGGAAAGAATATGGGCCTTCATTGCCTGGCGGGCCTCCTCGGCCTGGCCCGCTCTCAGGGCTCGGAGGACAGCCCGGTGTTCCCGGATGGAAGACTCGGCCCGATGGCGGACTTCGGGGCTGGAGGGGGGCGAGACCAGGCTCTCCTCAATCCAGGCCTGGAGGTAACCGCGGGTCATGCTCACAAGGTGATACAGGATGGTGTTCTGGGTCGCCTGAGCCACCACCAGGTGGAATTCCAGGTCGAATCGCAGGTATTGCTCCGGCCGGTCCACGGAGTTCTCCATCCCCTGAATCGTCGCCTCCATGGCCTCCAGGTTGGCTGCCGTCGCTTGCCTGGCTGCCGAAAAAGCCGTTTGGGTTTCCAGCATGAGTCGGGTCTCCAGAAGATCCTTAACCTTCTTGCGATCGAGGAGGAGCCCCCACTGAAGGTTCCGCTCCAGATAGCGTTGGTTGTTGTGGGAGACGAAGGTCCCTTCCCCCACCCGCCCGTCCAGAATCCCCATCACCGCCAGCGATCGCAATGCCTCTCGGAGCGTAGCCCGTCCCACCTCAAATCGCTTGCAAAGATCCTTCTCTGACGGAAGTCTCTCCCCGGGTTGGAGCACGTTACGAGAAATCAGGTCGATGATCTGTTCGATGATTTTGTCGCTCAGGGACGTCCGGCGAATGGGAGTCACTTCTTGCAAGGGTTCGGGTCTTGTGGATTTGACGGTCATGGGTTCAGGTGCTGTGTCCGGGGCGCGTCGAACCTCGGTCCTGCTGTAATCCAAGGCTGCCTGGGGGTGGGAAAAAACTTTACTTCGCGATCCTTGTTATATTACCTTAGATTCAGGTTGTCAGACAACCTGCAAATTAGAAGCGTTTCTATGGGTTGGTCGTCAAGCGCACTGGAGCCCTGCAGGCTGGCAAACGGGTAGATCTGGTTTGGCGGGCCGCAAATCCAGCGATGGAACCGAGGGGATTTTGCCATGGGTCTGACCGTCGATCTCGGAAGGCGGATTGAGCTGGTCCCGATGGACCTTCATTTTCACGACATTTCCATTGCCCTTTGCAGACGGGACAAGGTCGCCGGATTGGAGGTGGTTGTCCACAGCTATAGCCAGCGGACGGGAACGCGCGAGCGCCTGGAGTTCATCGCCGAAGCCATGACGGTTCTGGGAGGCATGGAACCCGTCTCCGGAGAACCCCCGGGTCTGCGTTTTCCTTCGAGCAGCGATCTTCCGGTGGCGGCCCGAAGAGTTTTCCTGGAGGCCTGCAAGTGTCCCTCGGGAGAGGAGGTCAGGCCCCGGCCCCTCACCATCTTCGACAAGAAGTCGCAGAGCCAGGTTCGTGTGGCCAGTCTGGGAGAGGGTCTCTACGAAGTGACGTTGGAGACTGACGGGGAGAAGGCTTCCAGGCGGTCGGCCGCTATCGCCGCGGGGATCGCCAAGCTTAGCGGGGGCAGCGTGGTGGAAGGACATTCTCGTCAGGTTGCCTTCCCGAATGGACAGTCCATAGACGCACTGGTCGGATTACTGCTGGTTCGGGCCCTCAACGTCCGGGCCGTCGTTCGGGCAGAGGAAGCGGCCGCTTCCCGGGGCGTCTTGTCTGCTCCCAGCGCCCAGAACGAATAGGCAGTACATTGTCTTCATCTTCTAGGAGGGAAGTCCTATGGATACCGGGTCTCGATCCGTTCAATCCATGAACGGCCGCGAGCGAGTTATGGCCGCGTTGCGCCGCGAGCCGGTCGATCGCACCCCTGTCTGCAACCCGACCTCGGTGGCAACGGTAGAGCTGATGGATCTGGTCGACGCTCCCTTTCCTGAAGCCAACCAGCAGCCTGAGCTCATGGCTCGCCTGGCGGCTACCGGATATACCGAACTGGGATTCGATTCCATCATGCCGGTGTTTACCATTATTCAGGATTCCTCGGCTCTGGGATGCAAAATCCAGTGGGAACAGAAGGACAACTGGCCGACGGTGAAAATGCGCGAGCCCATCTGGGAGACACCGGACGACATTAAAGTTCCTCCCGATTTTTTGACCCATCGCGATACCCGTTGTGTCTTGGAGGCAATCAAGATCCTCAAGAAGGAGTATGGCAACGAGGTGGCCATCATCGGCAAGACCATGGGGCCTTGGTCGCTCGGATACCACTGTTTCGGGGTCGAGCCCTTTCTGTTGATGTCGCTGGACGATCCGGGAAAAACCAAGCTTTGTCTGGACAGAATGAAAGAGGCCACGATCCAGTTCGGTATCGCTCAAGTGGAGGCCGGAGCCGACGCCATCACGCTGCCCGACCACGCGACCGGCGACTTGGTGAGCGGTGAGTACTACAAGAGATACCTCCGCGAGCTCCACATTGAGTTTGCCGAAAAAATACGGATTCCGATCATTCTGCACATCTGTGGAAAGACGGTGGACCGGATGGAATACATTGCCCAGACGGGGATGGCTGCCTTCCATTACGATTCCAAAAACGAACCGCAGGAGTCCGTTGCCATCATGAAGAACCGCATCTCGTTGGTGGGAAACATCAACAATCCGGAGACGCTCTTCTCCAAGGGCCCTGAAGAGGTCCGCCAGGAGGTGATCAAGAACCTGGACGCGGGGGTTCACATGGTCGGACCCGAGTGCGCGATTCCGCTGCAGACAGCGATTGAGAACCTGAAGGAGATCCCCCTGGCGGTGAGAGAATGGAGCCGGGGGCCGACAGTCGGGAATTGAGGGCGGGTAGAAGACCGAGAGGGGATCATGGCCAATATTGCAGACATCCAGAACGAGTTCCTCCGTCAGGAGGTCGAAGAATACCTTGAACGCCCCGAGGAAATCGCGCGGACGGTTGGCATCTTCGCCAAGGCGAGACCCACCATGCAGGACATCGCCGCCGCTCTGATCGAGGGTGAGAACGACACTGTGGATCGGCTGACCAGGGCAGCTTTGGAGGACGGGGTGGGTGCCCTTGAGATTATGGATGACGGCCTGATCGCGGGAATGGGTGTGGTGGGGATCAAGTTCCGCGAGAGCTTCATCTTCGTGCCGGAGGTTTTGGCCTGTGCTCGAGCCATGAAGGCAGGAATGGCTTACATCGAGCCCATCCTGTCGGCTTCGGGCGTCAAGCCCCTGGGCAGGGTCATCATGGGGACGGTCAAAGGGGATCTCCACGACATCGGCAAGAATCTGTGCATCATGATGCTACGGGGTTCGGGATTTGTGGTGATTGACCTGGGGGTGGACACCTCGGCGGACGAGTTCATTGATGCTATCGAGGAGCACGAGGCATCGCTGATGGGGATGTCGGCCCTGTTGACCACCACCATGCCCAATATGGGGAAGACCATAGAAGCCTTTATCGATGCCGACCTTCGGGACGACGTCAAGATCATGGTGGGTGGGGCGCCGGTCACCCAGGAGTTTGCCGACGACATGGGTGCCGACGGGTACGGAAAGGATGCGCTGGCTTGCGTCGAGTTGGCCAAGACGCTGCTGGGCGTGGAAGCGAGAACTCCTTAGCCCGCCATGCAGAAAATTGACAGAGCTGAATTCGAAAAACGGCTGCAGCGGATCACTGAGCTATTCTCGAGCATTGTCATCCATGCCGATGAGCTGTCCACTCACCGCTGTCCTTATAAGAACCGCCTGGATCAGTGTACGGCCAAGTTCGGGTGTCGCAACCAGCGCCGTCCTCCGGTCAAGGGGGACCTTCTGCTGTGCGGCGGAGACGACAAGTTGGAATACCGCAGTGCCTGGGAGACCCAGGCCGAGGATGGCAAAGCGCCCGGGCGGTGAGCGCGTCGGCGCCGCGCGCCTGCGGCGCTTTTTCCGGCTCGGTGGCAGGGATTCTCGATGGGCATTGTTCGGCATGATGATCGGAGCCTTGATTTGGAGGCTGGCAGGACGCTTTTCGACTACGCCGATGAGCTACAGGTCCAGGTGCCCACATCCTGCGGCCGCACCGGCTCCTGTCATGAATGTATTGTAGAAGTTCGGCAGGGGATGGAGGCGCTCTGCCCCCGAAGCCCCAGCGAATCCTTCCTGCGTGACCCCTACCGATTGGCCTGCCAGGCCGTTGTCATCGATGACAGCGCCGATATCGGCTTCTCGCCCCTGCGACGCAAACCCCAGATTCTCACCCAGGCAACCCCGGTCAAGACATTGCGGCTGGATCCGATGGTGACCCGTCAAGGAGACGCGGTTGCCTATGATGGGCAGGTCATCGACCGCTTCCGGGGACGTCTGTACGGGCTGGCCATGGATCTGGGAACCACCACCGTGGTGATCGAACTGGTGGATCTGGAAAGTGGCGACACCCGGGCGGTCGCTTCCTTCGAGAACCCGCAGCGATTCGGCGGAAGCGACATCATGAATCGGATTTCCTACGATGGTGGACCGTTTCAAGGCGAGTTGCACCAGGCCATAATCAAGGGCCTCAACTATGAGATCCGTGAGATCTGCAAGCGGCTGGGCATTCGTCGCCAGGAGATTTACGAGGTGGCAGTGGCCGGCAACTCGACCATGCGGGACCTCTTCTTTGGTTTGGATGTACAAAGCATCGGGCAGAAACCTTACAAGTCTCTGATCGAGAACGAGGTTCTGCAGGGAAAGCGCACCAGCATGGCCCTCACGGCCGAGGCCAAAAAACTCGGGATCCAGGTCCATCCCCGAGCCCGCATCTTCGGACTGCCCCTGATTGCCAGTCATGTGGGTGCCGACACGGCTGCCGACTTGGTGGCCATCGACATGGAACGGCAGGACGAAGTCATCATGCTGGTGGATGTGGGGACCAACACCGAGGTCGTGGTCGGACACGGAGAACGCATGATGACAGCCTCCTGCCCGGCCGGACCCGCTTTTGAAGGAGGCTTGGTCAAATACGGAATGCCGGGATGCGAGGGGGCCATAGAAACCATTGGCGCCGTCGACGGGCGCTTCGACTATCGAACCATCGGCGATGTGGAACCCCAGGGGATCTGCGGTTCGGGGCTGATCGACCTATTGGCGGAGTTGCGCCGTACCGATCAGATGACACCCAAAGGGGTCTTTGCCAACAAAGCCTTTGAAATCAGCGTCGTTCCCGAGCACGGCATCACTCTTTCTCGAGAGGATGCCAGCAATTTGGCTCAGGCCAAGGCGGCCAATTTCTGTGGACAGTTCATTGTCATGCGGCGTTTCGGCATCTCTCCGGGGGATGTCGGTCGCCTCTACCTGGCGGGGGGCTTTGCCAACTACGTCAATGTGGCCAATGCCATCGATATCGGATTCCTGGCGCCGGTCGATCAGGATCGCATCGTCAAGGTGGGCAATGCGGCAGTCCAGGGGGCCAAGGCGGTGCTGCTGTCCCGAAGCCGCCGGGAATCCCTGGAACGTCTGATCCAGAGGATCGAGCATGTCGAGCTCGAAACCACGCCGGATTTCTTCGAAGTCTTTGTGGAGGGGTGTCAATTCAAGCCCATGCCTCGCGAAACCGCCGACCTGGAGGTGGGGTAGCCATGAACCCATCCGCCTTGAACTCCAACCCCTCCGGCATACCCTGGGCCAAGCAGCCCCTGGGCCGCTTGCTGCGGGAGACCGACACCTTTGTGACTTGCGTCGAATTGGTGACCTCCCGAGGGCTCATCACCGAGCGGAGCGGGCGTCGCGTTCTCGATCTGGCTCGCGGGCTGGCCCAGCATCCGCGGGTCCATGCCCTCAGCATCACCGATAATCCCGGGGGCAACGCCATGCTGAGCGCCGATACTCTGGGGACCGACCTGATTGCGCGCGGGCAGGAGGTGATCATCCATCTTTCCTGCAAGGACTGGAACCGCAATGCCCTTCAAAGCCGGGGCTGGAAGCTGGCCAGTGAGGGGTTCAACAATATTCTGGCCCTGTCCGGAGATTGTCCCACCGGTGGTTATGCGGGTCAGGCCAGCGGCGTTTTCGACATCGATTCGGTGGGGCTGCTGCAGATGTATTCGGACATGAACGCGGGCTTGGCGGCCAAAGGCCGGGGAGATGCGCCGATGAAACCCACCCGGTTCCTCCTGGGGGCGGCGGTCACCAACTTCAAGCGTCACGAGCGTGAGGTGATGCCCCAGTACTTCAAGCTGGCGCTGAAGGTCAGGAGCGGAGCCCAGTTCATTATCAATCAGATCGGCTACGATTCGCGCAAGCAGGACGAATTGCTGAAGGCGATGGACCACTACCGTTTGCGGGTTCCGGTGTTGGCCAATGTCTACGTCCTCAGTCGGCCCGCGGCTCGCTTTTTCAATAGTGGCGCCATCCCCGGAGTCGTCGTGACCGATGAGCTGCTCAGTCTGGTGGAAAAGCAGGCGAAATCTCCGGACAAAGGGAGGACCTTTTTCCTGGAGTTTGCAGCCAAACAGTGTGCTATCGCCCGCGGGCTGGGTTATCGAGGAATCTACCTGGGAGGGCACCTCAAGCTGGAGCAATATGCCCGGGTGATCTCGATCGCCGACAGTTTTGCCGAGAACGACTGGAAAGACTTCGCCAAAGAGATTCGGTTTCCGCAGAAGGACGAGTTCTATCTCTTTGACGGCAATCCCGGGACCGGCCTGAGTTCTACCGAGATCAACCCCTCCTATCTGGCTTCCAAGACCCCGGAAGCCCTCAACGCCCTGCGGGGAAGACTTCCCCTCGGCTACAAGCTCAATCGGTTGGTTCACGGGCAGGTTTTTGAAAGGAAGAGCCCGGGATTTCGTTTGGGACAGGAATTCTACCGGACGGTGGAGCGATCCGGCCCGGGAGTGCGGAAGGCCTTGCACGGGATGGAGCATGCTTTTAAGATAGTGGGCTTCGATTGCCGCGATTGCGGGGATTGCTCTCTGCCGGACATCGCCTACCTTTGCCCGGAGTCCCAGTGTGCCAAGAACCAGCGGAACGGGCCCTGCGGGGGGACCCGCCAGGGCAAGTGCGAGGTGGGGGACAAGGAGTGTATCTGGGCCTTGGCCTATGAACGGTTGAAGGCTTACGGTGAGGAAGAAAGCATGCTGGAGCGTTCGGTGGTTTTTCGCAACGGGGCTCTCAGAGGAACCAGCGCCTGGGCCAACACCTTCCTGGGGCGTGACCACCATGCGGCTTCCGAAGACGGTCGGGACGCCTCCCGACCCAGCAGCGTCCGTACCCGCAAGCCTTCAAAATAGGCCCAACCGGGTGCGGAAGGCAAACGGTCTTTGCAGGATGTATGCAGCGACCTGGTGAGAAATGGGGGCGAGACCTTGAGATGAACAGGGATGGGAACCAGCTTCAATTCACGACCATCGGCGAGAATATCCACACTACCCGGGTCTTGTTGAGGAAGGGGAAGCGCATCGTCGAGAATCCCGCCGGCGTGGAATCGGTCGTCTACCGGAACTCCGGGGGAGAGACCCGTTTCTTGCCCATCCCGGAAGCGGTCAAGCAAACCCAGGATTACCAGGAGGGACGGGTCAAGCATGTGAAAATCGCTGTCCTGGCGGCCCAATCGGGCGGAGCCGGGTCGGAAGAAGGGCTCCGTTATCTCCGCTACCTGGTGGACCGGCAGTTGTCGGCGGGCGTTGACTTCCTCGATCTCAATGTGGACGAAGTGTCCCTCAAATTGAATGAGCAGAAGGCGGCGATGCAGTGGCTGGTTCGAACGGTGCAGTCCATGAGCCCCGTTCCGGTATCGGTGGATTCCTCCAACATCGAGATCATTCAGGCCGGCCTGGAAGCCTGCCAGAACAAGGCGGGGAGCAACCTGCTGAATTCAGCCTCTCTGGAGCGTCTGGAAGCCTTGGATCTGGCCCGGGAGCACGATACCAGGGTCATCGTCACGGCGGCCGGGAAAAAGGGGATGCCGCAGAATGAGGAAGAGCGGCTCGAGAATGCATCACGCATGGTGGAGGCCGCCCTGGACAGGGAGATCCCTTTGGCCAGCATCTACGTGGATGTCCTGGTGTTTCCCATCTCGGTCGACGGCCAGTTCGGCCACCATGCCCTGGACACCATCCGGCAGTTACGGGCTCGATACGGGTCGGAGATCCATATCACCGGGGGACTGAGCAACGTTTCTTTCGGGCTCCCCTGCCGGCGGCTGATCAACGACGTCTTCATTCTCTTGTCCCTTGAGGCGGGAGCGGACAGTGGGATCATCGATCCGGTGGCAAGCGACCTGAACGCGATTCTTGCCATGGACCGCCAGGCCATGCCCTACCGGATGACAGAGGATCTGCTGCTGGGCAGGGACCGCCACTGCAAGAATTTCCTGCGCGCCTACCGCAAGGGGGAGTTGCAGTAGCCGTCCAGGCGGGACCGGGACGGTGGAGAGGGAGCACACGGGAATCATGCCTCAGTACCAGATCTTGTTCTGGAAAGACATTCCGGCCCAAATCAAGGTCTACGAGGGCCGCCGCGCCGTTTCCAGGCTGTTGCCCGACCGGTTCCAGGTCGAGATCGACCGGGTGGCCATGGCCGAGGGCCTGGCGGGCACGGATGACTACTTGGATCAGTGGCACTGGACAGCCAGACAGGAACGGTCGGGCACCACCGAAGAGGTCCTGGACAGTCTGGCCGAGGAACTGCAACGGGAGTTTGACGCCCGGACGCGGAAGCCGGCCCGAGGTTCGGGCTAGCCCGGGAAAGATTCAGCGAGGTAGCCGATGGCAGCAACGAAGCCGAGACTGGAGAACAAGGTGGCTCTGATCACCGGAGCCTCCCGCGGGATAGGCAAGGCGACGGCCCTGGCCTTTGCCCAGGAGGGAGCCGCGGTGGCCGTCAACTACGCCACCAATCGCCTTTTGGCCGAAGAAGTGTGTGAAGCGATCTCTTCGGCCGGGGGCCGCGCCCTGTGCGTTCAAGCCGACGTGGGAGTCGCCGGGCAGGTGGAGCCCATGGTACGGCAGGTTCTGCAGGAGTACGGGCGGATCGATATTCTGGTCAACAATGCCGGGCTCCTGAACCTGGAGCCTTCGCTGGAGGCGACCGGGGCCGGGTTCGACCGGATGGTGGAGGTCAATATCAAGGGGGTCATCCGTTGTACCGCAGCTGTGGCAGAGGGCATGAAGCAGCGAGGCCATGGGAGGATCATCAACCTCTCGTCGATTGCCGCTCTGGGCACCTCAATGCCCGGAGTGACCGGTTACGCCATCACCAAGGCTTCGGTCAACATGTTTACCCGCCGGCTTGCCAGGGATCTGGGGCCCCACAACATCACGGTCAACGCCATTGCACCCGGATTTATCCTCACCGACATGTCTCGGGAGGGGGCCCGAGCCAGCGGGACCTACGTCGACGGCATCGCCGGCCGGACCATGTTGGGTCGAGTGGGCGAGCCGGTGGATATCGCGGGGGTCGCCCTCTTTCTGGCCTCGGACGACTCGGCCTATATGACGGGGCAGGTGCTCACCGTCGATGGCGGCCGCATCGACTATCTCACCCACTCGGTGTAGCCGGGTCCGTCTGCCCCCGGCTCCCGGACGTTTCGGACAAAATCCCGAGTCAAAGGAAAATAATCCCGCATGCCGTCTGAACGAATCGTATCAACCGCTCCCATCGATCAGATAGCCATCGACATCCTGGAACAGGTGGCGCCGGTGGAAATCTCTGCCTCTCCGGATGAATCCACCATGCTCACCCTGTTGGAGGGGACCATCGGGCTGGTGGCCCGCGGCACCGAAGGCAGCATCACTCGAAAGATCATTGAGAACTGCCCGGGCTTGCGGGTCATCGCCAGGCCCGGGGTCGGGTACGATACGGTAGATGTGGCCTTTGCCACCCAACGGCGGATTCCCGTGGTGTACGCTCCCATTGGAGGGTTCGCCGTCGCCGAAGCGGCCCTGGCGCTGCTGATGGCCATCGTCAAGAAGATCCAATTGGCCGACACCATCCTCAAGCAGGGCCAGTGGCAGCGTCGCTACCAGTTGAGCACCGGGGATCTGACCGGGCACACCCTGGGGATCATAGGGCTGGGCCGAATCGGGGGACGACTGGCCCGGCTGGTGCAGAATTTTGAGATGGAAGTGCTGGGATACGATCCCTTCCTGACGGAGAAGGATGCCAAAGGGTTGGGAGTCGAGATGGTCCCGCTGGATGACCTGCTGCGACGTTCGGATTTCATTTCGGTGCACGTCCCCCTGGGCGAGCAGACGCGCGGCATGATCAACCGGGAGCGGATCGCGCGGATGAAGCCGGGGGCCATTTTCATCAACACCGCCCGGGGCGGGGTGGTGGAAAGCCTGGACGTCCTGGCCGACGCCCTGGAAAGCGGCCACCTGGGAGCGGTGGGTCTGGATGTGTTTCCCACCGAACCTCCCGACACCACCCACCGTCTGTTCAAACACCCCCACTTTACCGGTGCTCCCCATTTGCTGGGGGTGAGCCGATTGGCCATGGAGCGCATTTATCGCTCCATGGCCACCGATATGGTGGCGGTTCTCCAGGGGCGGCGGCCCCGATACTGTGTCAATCCAGAGGTTTGCGAAGTGCTGTTTGAGACTTAACCAGGGAAGGAAGAGAACTATGAAAATCGTGGTGCTTGACGGCTATACCCTGAATCCGGGGGACCTTTCATGGGAGGGCTTGGAAAAGCTGGGAACCACCCAGGTTCATGATCGAACCGAACCCGGGCTCACCCTTCAGCGTGCTCGGGGCGCGGAGGCCGTGTTGACCAACAAGACCGCCCTGGACGCCGGGATGCTACGCCAGCTCCAGGGAGAGGGGCTTCGTTACATTGGCGTGCTGGCGACGGGATTCAATGTGGTGGATGTCCAGGCGGCCAGGGAACTGGGTATCCCCGTGACCAACGTGCCCACCTACGGCACCGCCTCGGTCGCCCAGTTTGCCTTCGCGCTGCTGCTGGAGCTCTGCCATCATGTGCAGCTCCACAGCGATGCCGTCCGGGAAGGGGAGTGGTCGGGCAACATCGACTGGTGTTTCTGGAAGACGCCCCTCATCGAGTTGTCCGGGAGGACCATGGGTGTGGTGGGATTTGGCCGTATTGGGCGCCAGGTCGGCCGGATCGCCGACGCCATGGGCATGCGGGTCATCGCCCATGACGCCATCACCATCAACCCGCCCGACTACGAGGGGTTTCGCTGGGCCGGAGTGGAGGAGTTGCTGAAGGAAGCCGATGTGGTCAGCCTGCACTGCCCTTTGTTCCCCGAGACCCAGGGAATGATCAATGCCGAGAGGCTGGCGATGATGAAACCCACCGCCTTTCTTCTCAACAATGCCCGGGGGCCCCTGATCGTCGACCAGGATCTGGCCGACGCCCTCAACGCGGGTCAGATTGCCGGGGCAGGGCTTGACGTGCTGTCGGTCGAACCTCCCCTGGAGACCAACCCCCTGCTCTCGGCCAAGAACTGTCTGGTGACGCCCCACATCTCCTGGGCGACCCGGGAGGCCAGGTCACGGCTGATGGGCACGGTGGTTCGGAACGTGCAGAGTTTTGTCGAGAATCGGACCCAGAACGTTGTGAATCCCTGAGTCACCGCCTGGTTGGAGGAAGTCTTGATGGCCCGTATCCGTTTACAGTTGCAAAACCTTTCACGCGCGTTCCTTGAGGTGGTTGAGCAGTCTGCGATCGCCGCGGCGCGTACCATGGGCATGGGCGACGGAAAGTTCTCCGATCAGGCCGCAGTGGAGGTGATGCGCGAGATCATGGATAGCGTTCCCATGAAAGGAACCATCGTGATCGGAGAGGGTGAGAGAGACAAAGCCCCGATGCTCTACATCGGGGAGAAAGTCGGTAAGCACAAGGAAGCAGCGGAGCATGCCCACGAGGTGGACATTGCCGTCGATCCGCTGGAGGGCACCAACCTTTGCGCCACCGGGGCGCCCGGGGCCATCACGGTGCTGGCCAGCTCCGAGAAGGGCGGGCTGCTGAATGCTCCGGATTGCTATATGGAGAAGATCATCGTTGGCCCATCCTCCAAGGGAGTCATCGATATCGAGGCCTCGGTCAAGGACAACCTTCGGGCCATTGCCAAAAGGCTGGACCGCGATGTGGAGAATCTGGTGGTCGTGGTTCTGGACCGCCCGCGGCATGCCCGGCTGATCCAGGATATTCGGGCGGCCGGCGCGCGTATCCGGCTCATTTCAGACGGCGACCTGTCGGCCGGGATCAGTGTGGCCCTTCGCGGGACAGGAGACCATGCGGTCATGGGAATCGGCGGCGCCCCGGAAGGGGTGTTGACGGCGGCGGCGCTCCGCTGTCTGAACGGGGAGATCCTGGCGAGGTTGGTGGTCAAGGACGAAGAGCAGGCCGAGCGGATGCGGAGCATGGGCATCAAGGACCCGGGCAAAGTCTATGCCACCACCGACCTGGCTTCAGGCAGGAACATCATCTTTGCGGCTACCGGTGTCACCGATGGAACCCTGCTGAAAGGCGTGCGATTCTTCGGAGACGGCACCAGGACGCAGTCGCTGCTGATGAACCTGGCTCACCGTCACGTTCGCTTCGTGGACACCGTCCACCTGGCTCCACGTCCGGACGTCAGCGTCCGCCTGTAGCCTGCAGGACCGACTGCCGGCGATCGCCCGAGCCGTTCCTTAACCCGCAATCCCCCATGCCGAGCTTGGATCCGGCCCCTCATCGTTTGCTGCATCCTCGGATGCCCCCCCTTCTTCCAGGAGATCCGGCTTGGGAGTCCTGATCAGTGTCCTGATTGCGGCCGCCGTAGCTCTCCTCCTGCCTGGGGCGGTCCTGCAGTTGCAACCGTTTCTGGGGCCTGCCTTTGTGCTGACCATGGTCCTGGTGGGAAGTCTGGTGCGGTCGGAACACAGGGAAAGCTTCCGGCGAGCTCCCCTGAGACCCCTCCTGGGGCTGATTTGCCAGTACACGGTCATGCCCTTGACGGCCGGGCTGATTTCCCAGGCCTTCGAAGAACCTTCCCTTCGGATCGGTATCGTGCTGGTGGGTTGCATGCCTGGAGCCATTGCTTCCAACGTCATGACCCTGCTGTTCAAGGGTGATCTGATTCTTTCCATCACCCTGACCACCTTGGCCACCTTGACTTGCCCGGTGATCCTGGCCTTCTGGTTGCCTCTCCTGGCCGGCACCCACCTGGAGGTGCCGGCGGTTTCCTTGGCCTGGAGTGCGGTATGGATGGTCCTGCTGCCGGCCGCCAGTGGGATTCTGCTGCGAAAGTTCCTTCCGAAATTCCCTCCCTGGTGGGACCGGATGGCCACGCTGGTGGCCTCGATGGCGATCGTTCTGATCATCATGGTGGTGGTGGCTGCCAATCGGGAACGACTGGCCCAGACCGGCCCCTTCCTGATGATGGCCCTGGTGGCGCTGAACCTGAGCGCCTATGGCGTGGCCTGGCTGGCGGGCAGGTGGCTGGGCTGGCCCTCGGCTCAGCGCAGGACCCTGGTGATCGAGGTGGGCATGCAAAATGCCGGATTGGGTTCGGTGCTGGCCATGGCTCACCTGGGCCATGCGGCCGCCATTCCGAGTGCGTTCTATACGGCCCTCTGTGTGTTGACCGCCGCCATGGGCCTGCCGCTGCGGCGGCGGTGGGCGGGGTCGCAAGGCGTCGTTGACAAATCCCCATGGGATCTATAGAGTTAAGTTTCCCACCGAGGAGTGTGTCTGCAATAGATACCGGCTGGCCCAGGGCCTTGCTGGCGAAGCTGATTCCCTTAAGCCGAGGAGCAGAACATGGCATTCCACAAATGCAACCGTTTCATGGTCGGGTTGTTCCTGCTGAGTCTCCCGGCGGCATTGGCGGCCGATACCGACCGACTCAAGCAATCCTACTCCGAGCCGGAACTGCACACCCTGGCTCCCCTGGGTGGCCGAGTCGGCTCAAGCCTGGCCGTCGAAGTTCGAGGCAAGTTCCTGGACGGCGCCTACGCGGCCTGGCTGAGTCACGATGCCTTTGAAGCTCGGGTGAAATCGGTGGAGGCCGTAGCCCCGCCAAAGGCGGCAGCCGATGCGGATGCCAAGGATCAGCCCAAGGATGACGGCGAGTACCGGGTGACGCTTCAGATCGACATTGCCCCCGATGCCGCGCCCGGTCCGCACCCGCTGCGACTGGTGGCTCCTGGGGGCGTCTCCAACCGGCTTTACCTGCAAATCCACCAGGACCCCGTCATTGCGGAGTCGTCCCAACCTCACCAACAACCTGCCACGGCGCAGCCGGTCACCGTTCCCGTGGTGGTGAACGGCACAATCGGAAGGCACGGGGAACTGGATTACTACAGCCTGGAAGCATCCAGGGGGCAGGAAGTCGCTTTCGAGGTTATTTTCAGCCATGAAACCCTGGCCAAGGGCTTTCGACCGCAACTGCGAATCTATGAGACTGCCGGCAGTTGGCTGGGATCTCGTCAACTCACCCAGTTGGCGTTTCACAGTGAAGTCCATGGAGAAATCAATTTAAGCCCGGGTGAACAGGGACCACCCCCCGGCACCACGCCGATCAACTCGGGATTGAAATATCGATTCGGCAGGGCCGGCCGCTACCTGGTGGAAGTGGCTTCAGAGCGATTTCAAGGGAAACCGGAGTATGCCTATCAGCTCAGAATGGCGCCGGTCGGAGTGGACTACCAAAGCCGCCTCAAGGACTCGGAGTGGGGCCGAACTTTCACCCGCAGGATCGGCGCCGACCGTCTGGAGGCCCTTTGGGCACGGACGGTCACGTCCAATCGCCCCACCGATCCGGCGGCCGATGGGCAGCCCGCGTCCGGCAGTCCCGATCCGGAAACCGCCTACGACAACCAGCAGGGGAAGCGCCCGGCTCCCATTCCCAACCGAGTGACCCACTGGACGGAGAAAGAACCCAACGATGGCCTGGGGAGAGCCACCGAGGTGGCCCTGCCCGCTCTGATTCAGGGGTCCATCGACCGGCCGGGAGACGTGGATACCTACCGATTCAAGTTGTCATCGGCTCAGCGCCTGGCTTTCGAGATCCAGACTCCCGGCTTGAGCCCCCCCCATTTCACTCCCCGGTTCGAGATCAAGGACGCGGTGGGCCGGTCGATGGTGACCAACCTGCATAAAGTGAAGTCGACGCTGAGCGAGGGTCAGTGGGTGGTCAAGGACGTTGAGTCCAAGGTGATCGAGATCTTTGACCAGGAAGGAGAATACACGGTAGTGGTCATGGACGCGACCTCCAGGGGCGGCAGCCGGGAATGCCTGTACCGACTGCTGATCAGGCCGCAGATTCCTCACTTGGGAGAATTCACGGTGGAGACCCTGAAACGGGGGACGGAAGACCGCCGGGTCGACCCCTTGCGGATCAATCTCACTCCGGGAGAGGCCAAGACCTTGGTCATCACGGCACGGGTCGAGGAGATCGACGCCAGGATCACCGATTCTCTGGGTGAACGCGCTTTCGACTGGGGTACCGGAGAGATGATCCTGCAGGCGGAGGGGCTCCCCCGGGGAGTCATGGCGCTGCCGGGGACCGGCATCCTGAAGATCAAGGGGAAACCGCGCTACGAGACCCTTCAGAAATATAATTATCTTCCCGACGTGTTGCAGGCGGTGGTGGTGTTTCATGCCGAGGACGACGCCCAGGCGATGGCCCTGCCGGAGTCGATCCGCCTCACGGCCCGCCCCCTGATCGGGGGAAGGCCCGGTCCAACCATTCCGGTGGCGGATGTGCCCCTGATGGTGGTTGCTGGATCTGTGGCAAAAGCCGTTCCCGGGGAGGCGGTCGGGAATTAGGGATGATGCGTAACGAGGTGAGAGGAAAATGGAGGCGGTCATGACGAGAGGGAATGCAGAGGGGTGGCGCGGCCAATGGCGGCTGCCGATTCCAGGGGTCGCCCTGCTGGCGGCATCGACGCTGGCGGCTTTGACACTGCCCGGTTCGGCCGTCGCCGAAGAGTCTGAAACGGTGGCGCCGGCTTCGCAGCAGGTGGTGTCGCTCCGCCTGCTTCCCGGCGATCCCCGAATCTCGGGGGCGGAGGCTTCCCAGCGCTTCCTCCTGTTGGCCCGGTTTGCCGACGGCCTGGAGCGGGATGTCACCGGCCAAGGTCGCTTCAGTCTCTCCGATCCGCAGGTAGCCGAGGTCGGTGCGGCCGGCAAGGTCGTGGCCCGTTCCAACGGAAAGGTGGTCCTGACGGCCGCCTTTCAGGACCGTACGGCCCGCACCCAGGTCGTGATCGAGGGGATCTCGGAAGAGAGGCCCTTCAGCTTTGCCCGGGATATCGGAGCGGTTTTCACCAAGACGGGATGCAACAACAGCGAGTGTCACGGGGGCGTCAAGGGACAGGGAGGCTTGAAGCTGTCGGTGAACGCGCTGTTTCCCAAGGAGGACTACCGCTGGATCACGGAAGGGGGGATCTACCAGGTGATGTCGGCGGAGGCGGCCGGGGAGAAGAAGCCCCGGATCGATCTGCAGGAGCCGGCGCAGTCTTTGCTGCTGTTGAAGCCCACGCTGGCGGTGCCCCACGGCGGAGGCCAGCGGCTCAATCCGGAAACCTCCAGTTATCGGACCCTGTTGGGTTGGATCCGGAATGGCGCCCCCTACGGCGAGGAAGGCAGCGAAGAGAGCGCCCGGATCGAGCGGTTGGAGGTCTTGCCTCGAGAGGTGGTATTGGATCGAAAGGGGCAACACCGCTTGCTGGTCACGGCCCATCTTTCCAATGGCCGCCGGGAAGACGTCTCCGAGCAGGTGCTCTACGAGTCCAATGACCATGAGATTGTGGAGGTGGATGAGGCGGGAGTGGTGACTGCCAGAGGCATCGGTGAAAGTGCAGTGATGATACGAGCTGCCGGGCAGGCGACCAGTGCCCGGTTCGGGGTGATTGCCAGGCCCCTGCCCCGGTATCCCGAGGTGGCGAAGAGAAACTATGTCGACGAGCATGTGTTTGGAAAGTTGGAGCGCTTCAACATCATTCCCTCCGAAACCTCCAGCGACAGCGAGTTCTTGCGGCGTATCTGCCTGGACCTGACCGGAACCCTGGCGCCGGCCGACAGGGTCCGTGAATTCTTGTCGAGCGGCGATCCCGACAAGAGGGATGCCCTTATCGAGACCCTCCTGAACTCCCCCGAGCACGTCGATTACTGGACCTATTTCTTCAGTGAGGTGCTCAGAGTGTATTCCGGGGCGACCCTCAATGCGGAGCATGCGCTCATCTATGAAGATTGGGTTCGAAAGAACATTGCCGCCAACGTTCCCTACGACCGGATGGCAAGAGAGCGACTGGCGGCCCAGGGCTTCAGCGGCCCGGCCTGGTCCTACTGGACCTTTCGGGACCTGACGCCGGTTCCCGAAATCGCCACCGAGCAGATTCGGGTGTTCCTGGGAAGGAGGCTGGGGTGCGCCCAGTGCCACAACCATCCCTTCGAGAACTGGAGCCAGGATCAGTTCTGGGGCTGGCGGCCTTTTTCGGCGACATGACTCAGATCATGGAGGTCGAGAAGATACGGGGCCCCTATTTCGTGATTGACGACATCGAGGGGCACGGCCGGCGCAAGGATCGAAGCCCGGCCAAGATCCTGCATCCCAGGACCAAGGAGCGGGTCCAGCCCAGTTTCCCCGACGGCAGCCTTCTTCCCGACAGCCAGCGGCGGGATCTGCGCATGAGATTGGCCGAATGGATGACCGCGCCGGAAAACCCCTACTTTGCCGAGGCTATCGTCAACCGCATCTGGGGCCACTTCTTCGGACGGGGAATCGTGGAACCGGTGGATGACTTCCGCACGACCAACCCGCCGACCCATCCGGAACTTCTGAAGGCGTTGTCCCGGGATTTTGTGGACCACGGCTTCGATCTGAAGCACCTGTTGCGAACCCTCCTGCGCTCCCGCACCTATCAACTGTCGGGGCTGGCCAACCAAACCAACCGGGACGACAAGGTCAACTTTTCCCGAGCCTTGCCCCGCCTGCTGGAAGCGCCGGTGCTGTTGGATGCCATCACTCAAGCCACGGGGGTGGATTCGGAGCTCATCGTCTCCGATAAGCCCGACGCCTCCAGCGGCGCTCCTCCGGGCACACGGGCCATCAACCTGATTCCGGGGATGGTGCCGTCACCCTTCTTCGAGGTCTACAACCGCAACGATCGCCGGGGGGTGCCGGAAAACAAGCCCCAACTCACCCTGCTGCAAAGCCTGCACCGGCTGTCCGGACCAACCTTCACCAGCCGCCTGACCCGGGAAGGGAGCCGGGTGGACCGCTTGCTGAAGAAGGGATCCAGCGACCGTCAGATCATCGAGGAGCTTTACCTCTCGGCTCTGACCCGCTTTCCCACGGACCGGGAACTCTCCGGGCTCGAGGCCAAGCTCGCCGAGCAGCCGTCGCGCCGGGACGGGTTGCAGTCTCTGACCTGGGCGCTTGTCAGTTCGCGGGAATTTGTCCATAATCATTGAAGCTTACGTTCCGGCTTCACCGGACACAAACAGGAGAATCAGATGAAAAGGCAAGGAAGGGTCCAAGAGGCTTGGCCGCATCTTTGGGGGCGGCGGGAATTCCTGAGGGTGGGCGCCTTGAGCTATCTGGGCCTCGGCCTGAGCGAGTATTTCCAGTTGTCCAGCCTCATGGCCTCCCCGAACGCGAAAAAGGCCAAGGCGCAATCCTGTATCCTTGTCTGGATGCACGGGGGGCAGAGCCATCTGGACACCTGGGACGTGAAAGGGAACAGCGGCTTCAAGCCCATCTCCACCAATGTGCCTGGAATCCAGATCTCGGAGCTGCTGCCCCGTGTGGCCCGGCACATGGACAAGCTGTCGATCATCCGCTCCATGAAGAACGAGTCCAACGCCCACTCGGAAGGATCCTACTACGCCATGACGGGTCACATGCCGACCACCACGACCCGATTTCCCAGTGTCGGCTCGGTGGTCGCCAAGGAATTGGGCACGCTCACCAGCATTCCAGCCTATGTGACCACCGGACGGGGACGGCTGAACTGTCGCAGCGCCGGGTTCGTGGAGCCCCACTACGAACCTTTCATCATCCCGGAGCCGGGTTCCAAGGACTTCAAGGTCGCCGACCTTGTCTTGCCCGATGAGGTCTCGGTGGACGCCCTCCAGGCTCGGCACGCTTTTTTGAAGCTGGTGGACGAGCGCTACCGTCAGATGGAGGGCCTTGCCAACTTCGCCAAGGTCGACTCCTTTGACGAGAGGGCTCTCAACCTGGTTACCTCACCGGCGGTCCGCGACGCCTTCGATCTCTCCCAGGAATCGGAAAAGACCAAGGAAGCCTACGGACCCGGAAGGTTTGGACAGGGGACTCTGCTGGCCCGCCGGCTGGTGGAAGCGGGATGTCGATTTGTGACCATCGACGGCTGGAACAAGGAGGCCAAGCACGATTGGGACACCCACTACAGGAACGACTACTACGTGAAGGAACAGCTCGTTCCTCCGCTGGACCGGGCCCTCTCGACTCTGCTGGTGGACCTCGAGGAGCGAGGCCTGTTTGAGTCGACCATCGTTCTGGTGATGGGTGAGTTCGGTCGCACCCCCAACATCAATCCGGGTCGAGGGCGAGACCATTGGGGTCATTGCTGGTCCCTGGTGCTGGGAGGCGGCGGCATCAAGGGAGGACAGATCGTGGGAGCCAGCGATGAGCGGGGGGCCTATGTGGCGGAACGGCTTGTCACCATTGGGGACCTCTTCGCCACTGTCTATAAAGCCCTGGGCATCGATTGGACCAAGACCTACACCGGTCCGGGCCGCCGCCCGATCTACATTGCCAACTCCATCGGCGATAAACAGGGAGAGCCCGTCCACGAGCTGGTTTGACAAACTGACCGTTACCGCTCCCGTCCTGGCCGATTCCCCCGTCGGACATGGGAAGGGGGCTTGCCCGCATTTCCCAGCAAGTCTCCGGTGCCGGATGAGCCCGATCCGGCGCATTCCTTCCCGGACAGACTACGTCCCAAAATAAGTTTCCCCTTCCATCAGGTACTTTCGGGTCTCCTCTTCGTCCAGTTCCACCCCCAACCCCGGTCCCTCGGGAACATCGATAAAACCGTCGCTGATCCGGGGCCGGTATCCCTTGAGAATACGGTCCCAACCGGGCATGGCGTGGAACTCCAGAGCCAGCAGGTTGGGCATGGCGGCGCAGGAGTGAACGGCGGCGGCAATGCCGATGGGGCTGGAGGCGTTGTGAGGACAGGTCAGCAGATGGTGGATGTCCGCCAGATCTGCGATCTTCTTGGCTTCGGCAATGCCGCCACAGATCTGGATGTCGGGGGCCACCAGGCGAGTGGCCGACCGCCGGAAGAACTCCAGGAACTCGTGGCGCAGGTGGAGTCCCTCCCCCACCAGGGTCGGCGTGTGCGAGGATGCCGTCAGGGTAGCCCAGGCCTCGACGTCGGTGGGTGGGATGGGATCCTCGACCCAGGTGAGGTCGAAGGGTTCCACGGCCTTGAGGTAGCGCATGGCGTTAGCCAGGGTTCCGCAACGGGCCTCGACCGAGATCTCCACCTCCTCGCCCACTTCCCGCCGAATGTCCTCGATGGAGCGGACCAGCCGGCTCAAGCCCTTGCGGGTCAGATGGCTGTCCATGAGGGCGCCGGGAACCCCGAAGACCTTGGGAGGGGTGGCATCGAATTTCAGGCAGGTGATGCCCATCCGCCGATAGTCCTCAGCCATTTTGAGGTAATCCTGCAGATCTCCCACGCAGCAATAGAGGCGGACCCGGTCCCGATGCTTCCCCCCCAGCAGCTTGTATACCGGCGTCCCCAGTGCTTTCCCGGCAATGTCCCACAGGGCGGTTTCCAGGCCGCTGGCGGCATGGACCGCTTGGCCGCTGTCGAAATGGGCCCCGCCGAAATTGATGTAGGCCCGGGACATCATTTGTCGAAACAACCGCTCCACGTCGGTGGGGTCCTCTCCCAGCAGCATCCGGCGGTACCCCAGAACCTGGGCTCGGGCCGTGTCACTGGCCCAGGTATCGCCATAGCCGCTGATCCCCTGGTCGGTATCGATGCGGATCAACATCCAGCGTCGCCGCCAGGTCCAGTCCACCTCCAGCATGGCGGTCTTCACGTCGGTGATACGGATTTTGGGCCGTGGGGCACCCTCCGCGGCATGGGTCAGGTTGCGATCTTGACCGGGGCCCACCAGCAGGGCGCCGGCCGCACCCGTCAGCGATGACAGAAAGTGGCGGCGATCGAAGGCCAACATGGCAGTTCTCCTTTGGTTGGGTAAAAACGGGCCGGCTCTCTCCGGGGAATCCCGGCGGAGACCAGTCCGGGTCCGGTTGGCTTCCCCCCGGGAACGCGGCATAATGTTTCGGTCCAACGGCTCACCCTGCCGGGGTGTGCTCCCCTAACGAAGGCCTCTCTCGGGTAACGAGGCTGCTGCAAGAATCGATCATCAGGAGGAATCATGCAAGCAAGAAAAGGAGTTCCCGGTCTGGCGCTGGTCCTGTTTCTGGCCTGTGGCGGTTGCTCGGGGCCGAAGCCGGCGCCCCGGAGCCAGCCTGTGGTGAAAGTGGGGGAGAGCCGGGTCGTTCCCAAGGCCGCGGCCGAGGGCCGCTGGAGCGTGGGACCTCTGTTTTCTCTTCAGGACGGACAGGTGATTCTGGGTGACTTGAAGTTCTCCCTCCGGTCCAAGGATCGAGGCAGAACCTGGTTGCAGGCCCCCGAGCTTCCCAGCCGCCAACTGCTGCAGCTTGGGGATGGATCCTTTTACGTGCTGGATCCCCTGACCAGGCATGCCGGGGAACGCGGACACTTCCTGGGCCGCAGGCTGGAGCTGACCGATCTGGACGACCCCTCCGCCTGGACCGAGCAACGCTGGGTAGAGCTGCCGGTGAGGGTGGAGCGCTGGACCGACCTGCACGGCGACGACGGGTCGCCCGTCTCCACTTTCAGGTTTGGCGGACCCATGTTGGAACTGGAGGACGGCACTTTGCTGGCCGGCAAAGCCGGAAACTTTGCAGGGGACACGGCGCCCATGCCGGGGTTCATTCCGGCCAAGGGGGAGAAGTGGTTCAAGTACCGGACCTATCTGCTGGCTTCCAGGGACCGCGGCCAGAGTTGGCATTATCTCTCGACGATCGCCTATGACGGCGTCAGCGGGCAGGAGAGCTTTTGCGAGCCGGCCTTGGTCGATCTGGGCGGGGGTGAGCTTCTCTCCGTCATGAGGACCGGGCGCTACGCACCCATGTACCAGGCGCGCTCAATGGACGGGGGAAAGACCTGGGGGCCGCCTGAGCCCTTAAAGACACTGGGACTCTCGCCCATGATGGTGCTTCTGCCCAATGGCGCCCTGGTGTGCAGCTTCGGTTGGAGGCCGTTCAAGGCCATTCCCAGCCAAGTGGACGGGGGGGCCTACGTTGGGGCCCTCAGGGACTACCAGGAACGGTACAGGTCGCTGATCGGCGTCGAGGATCCCTCGGCGGCCGCGGGCGACTACGTCATGGCGAGCTTCGACAAGGGGCACACCTGGAGCCGGCCCACCAAGGTTGCCGATCCGCTCACGGTGGGCTATACCCTTCTGGCGGCCACCGGTTCCGACACCTGCCTGCTGCTGTCCCGCCGCATTGTGATCGAAGGGCTGTCGAGAGAAGAGGTTCTTCAGAAATGGGAAAGTGAATGGCACGATTGGGTCGACAAATCCGGTGCCGTCATTGAAGCCCGGGAGATCCGGGTGACGCGGTGACCTCCGCAATGGGGGAAAAAGATTATCCACGAAGGGGCACGAAGAACCACAAAGGAACACGAAGAACAACTTAAAGAAAAGGGGCTACTTCGCCGAGAAGCGGGGTCGGCCGTGGCCCTCAAGCTCCAGCGGTTTGGTGTTACACTCTGAGCGCATCGGCCGAGCCCGATCTGTCATACCTGGATGGAGAAACCGCCATCGACCGGAATAGCCGCCCCGGTCACAAAATCGGAGGCGGCCGAGGCCAGAAAAACGGCCGTTCCCGCACAATCCGCCAAGGTTCCCCAGCGGCCGGCCGGGGTCCTCCTCAAGACGTGATCATGCAGGGTGGGGATGTCCCGGCGGCCCTTCCGGGTGAGGTCGGTGTCGATCCAGCCGGGAAGGATGGCGTTGACCTGAATGCCATCCACCGCCCAGGCCGTGGCCAGCGACTTGGTGAGTTGGACGACGCCTCCCTTGCTGGCTCCATAAGCCGGGCTGAAGGGCGCTCCAAAGATGGACATCATGGAGCCGATGTTGATGATTTTGCCCCCGCCGGCGCTCTTCATTCGGGGGTAAGCCGCGCGGGAGCAGAGGAAGGTTCCGGTAAGGTTGACCTGCAATACCTCGGACCACTCGGGCAAGGTCAGTTTCTCGGGAGTTTTTCGGATGTTCATGCCGGCGTTGTTGACCAGAATATCCAGCCGACCGAAGTGGTCCACGGTGGACTGCATCAGGGCCTCGACCGAAGACTCGTCGCCGACGTCTAGGCTGACAGCCAGCGCCTCTGCCCCTTCCAGTTGAAGTTCCTGGACTGCCCGCCGGGATTTTTCTTCGTTCCTGGCCGCCAGAACCACTCGCGACCCCGCCTCGGCAAGGCCCCAGGCGATCCCCAGGCCGATGCCTCCGTTGCCTCCGGTGACCACTGCGACTTTTCCACTCAGGTCAAACGACGCAAATGTCATGGTTCAGGGTGCTCCCGTGGGGGAAGGGTTCCGGGGATCGACTGGAGCTTGCTCCCAGCGACCTGGTGAGACATGCGGGCTGGGGCCGGCTGCCCCTCAAACTCCGGGCGAGGCCGACCCCAGGTGGAAGGGTTGGTACCACAGTCCAAGAAGGGTTGTCAAAGGCAAATGCTGCCGGCCTGGGGTCCCTGGGACGGGGCCGACGATCGTGATATAGTCTGCTGCCATTCTGGTTTTCCGGGCCTTTGCGCTCCCTGTTTCAAGAGGCCACCCCCAATGGATGACTTCAAATCGCTGATCCGTCACGTTCCCGATTTCCCAAAGAAAGGCATTCTTTTCTACGACATCACCACCCTGCTCAAGGAGAAAGGGGCCTTGAAGGAGGTGATGGCGCGGCTGGTGGATCTCTACCGCGACCAAGCCGTGGACTTGGTGGTGGGGGTCGAGTCCCGGGGGTTCATTTTTGCTCCCACCGTGGCCTGCCTGTTGGGGGCAGGATTCGTTCCGGTCCGAAAACCTGGGAAGCTGCCGGCGGAAACCATTACGGAAACCTACGACCTGGAGTATGGCCAGGACAGCCTGGAGGTCCACCGGGATGCCATCCGGGAGGGTCAGCGCGTCCTGCTGGTGGATGACCTGCTGGCGACCGGGGGCACGGCAGCCGCGACGGTCCGGCTGGTCCGGCGGTTGGGGGGGCAGGTGATGAGCGCCGTCTTCCTGGTGGAGCTGGAGTTCCTCAACGGTCGCAGCCGGCTGCCCGACGTCGAGGTCGTTTCCCTGCTGCAGTATCGGGAGTAGCGCCACCCGCGCCCGCCTTCAGTGCCGCAAACCCTCCTGAAGCGACATCCTGAATGAGCAAGTCCAGCCCACTGCGGAGGCCGGCCTATGGGTTTCCCAGGCCTGCAGCCAGCATGCTGTCGATTCCCTTCTGAAGGGTTGGGGCGACCGGGGCATCGGGGTGATGTTGGAGGAACTGGTCCAGGTAGTACTGGGCCTGGTTCGGATCCTTGTTGAGAAGCTGTATCTTCACCAGCAGCCCGAATGACGGCGCCGCTGTGGCGGGAGCCAACCGGGTGGCCGTTTCCAAATGCTGCTCGGCGGCGTAGTATCGGCCCTGCTGAAAATGGGCTTCTCCCAGGGCCTGGTGGGCTTCGGCGAAGCTGGGATCGTAGTCCAGGGCCTGCTTGTATCGCTGGATGGCCTGGTCGAGCTTCCCCTGGTTGTGGAAGATGACTCCCAGATTGAAATTGGGCCTGGCCGTATTCCGGCGCAGCTCGATGGCCCTCAGATAGGCCCGGGTGGCATTCTCCCACTGTTCAAGCGCCTGGTAGTGGACGCCCAGGTTGTAGTGGGCTTCGAAGAAATCGGGTTTTGCCCGCACGGCCTTCTGGAGGTGCCGAATGGCTTTGGGTCGGTCTCCCTTGGCGGCCGCCGCCGATCCCTTCAAGTAGGCCTGGCCCGCAACCCTGCCGATTTTTTTGGACTTCTCTTCGGCTTTGCGATCCGAGGGGCGGGATCCGTAGGCCTTCACCACCTCCCGGAAGGAAGCGGATTCGTTGCCTTTGAGCCGGATATCCAGGACCACCGTTCGGGGTTCCTTGTAGTTCCTGATCGTCAGGGGACGGCCGACGGAGGCGAAGTTGGGTCGTTCGATCATGAGGAGATAGTCTCCCGATGTCAGGGCGTCGAAAACGAAGGAGCCGTCATACCCCACGGTCTTGCGGCCAACCTGGCTGCCGTCCTGCCTGGAGAGAACGACGCTGATGTCCTGGGTGGGGCGGCCGTCTTGAGTGAGGACCCGCCCGGCCACCGAATGGTGAATGGGCCCCTCCTGGCCGGCCGTCGTCAGGGCCGAGGCGGTCGACAGAAAAAGGGTGAGAGGGGCTAGAAACATCCCTGGCAAGCGCCCGGGCCAACGATTTTTCATGATCCGGCTCCCGGCCAAGGGACCAAACCGACGTTCCTTCGCTTCGACAGGGGCTTGCTTCAAAGGTTGCGGCGATTCACTAGCTCTCATGCCTGCGGCTCCTGCCTCCGCGCCCGACCTAAACCTGACCGCCATCTCTCACTTCCAGGAATTCTAGGGTGTCGCCGGCGTCAAAGTCAAAATCTCCGGGTCCGCCCGTCGATCCCTGTGGCAGGGAGATTCTCGCCGTCCGACCTCAAGGGGGGGGACAAGACTCGCCCGCCCGCGGCCAATCCCGGTCCGGCGGCCTCCGGCCATGCGCTTGACGGTCGTTCCTCGCCAAGTCTATGATTGCTGGTTTCAATACAGATGCAGATTCGTTTCTGGGTCAAGGGCCATGGGTCTAGACAGCATCGTCGTCCGGGGAGCCCGGCAGCACAACCTGAAAAACCTCACGGTTGAAATCCCCCGTCTCCGGCTGACGGTGATCACCGGTCTGAGCGGGTCGGGCAAGTCGAGTCTGGCCTTCGATACCATTTACGCCGAAGGTCAACGCCGCTACGTCGAGTCCCTGTCCGCCTATGCCCGTCAGTTTCTGGATCAGGTGGAACGTCCCGATGTGGATTCCATCGAAGGACTCAGCCCGGCCATTTCGATCGAGCAGAAGACCACCAGCCGCAGCCCGCGCTCGACCGTAGGCACCATTACCGAGGTCTACGACTATCTTCGTCTGCTTTACTCATCCATCGGGGTGCCCCACTGCCACAGATGCGGGCGATTGATCGCCCGACAGTCGATTCGACAGATTCTGGAGCGGGTTCAGGAACTGCCTCCGGGTGAGCGAATCATGGTTCTGGCCCCGGTGGTGCGCGGCCGCAAGGGGGAATTCCGTCAGTTCCTGGAAGACTTGGCCGGCCAGGGGTTTGTCCGAGCTCGGATCGATGGCCGGTTGAGGCTGCTCGATGAGGAGATTCATCTGGAGAGGCACAAGAACCATACCATCGAGGTCGTGGTCGACCGCTTGCTGATCAAGCCCGGCATTGAACGGCGGGTAGAGAGCTCGATTCAGGTGGCGATGAAGTTGACCCGGGGCATCGTGCTGATTGCCGTGGTCAACGGCCAGGAGCGGCTCTATTCGGAGAGGCTGGCTTGTGTCGATTGTGGCATATCCATCCCAGTGGTTGAGCCGAGGACCTTCTCCTTCAACAGCCGTTACGGCGCCTGCCCAACCTGTTCGGGGCTGGGAACTCGTTTGGAGCCGGATCCGATCAAGATTGTTCCGGACGGATCCAAGTCGCTGCTCAACGGGGGATTGGCCCCCTGGAGCAACGGTTTGCCCGTGAAGGTGCGGCGCTTCCTGAAGGGGATCGCGGCCTATTTCAAGGTGGATATGAGCCTGCCCTACCGGAGCCTGCCTTCCAAGGTGCGTTCCGCCGTCTGGAACGGCGTCGGCGCCTCGGCTGCTCTGGGCGCGGGAATGCTGCAGCAGCTCAAGGAGTGGGGCTATGACGAGGAGGCGCACCCGCCGCGGCTGGGAGCGTTTCTGACTCCCAGGCCTTGCTCGGCATGCGGGGGGCGGCGACTGCGACCCGAGAGCCTGGCCATCAAGATCGCCCGGTTATCCATTTCGGACCTGACTTCTCTTGCGCTGGGACGGACCTTGCAGGTAATCACGGACCTCGAGCTGACCCCCCGTGAAAGCCGGATCGCCGGGCGGGTGGTTCAGGAGGTCATCGACCGCATCGAGTTCTTGTGCGCGGTGGGTCTGGAATATCTCAGTCTCGACCGTTCCGCCGCGACCCTCTCCGGCGGAGAAGCCCAGCGAATCCGGCTGGCCACTCAAATCGGATCCAGGCTTCGAGGGGTGCTCTATGTCCTGGACGAGCCATCCATCGGGTTGCATCATCGCGACAATCAGCGCCTGCTGACCATGCTGCAGCAGCTCAGGGACCTGGGCAATACCGTCCTGGTGGTCGAGCATGACGAGGACACCATCCGGCGGGCCGATTTTGTGGTCGATCTGGGTGCAGGAGCCGGCAAGGCCGGCGGCGAACTGATCGCCAAGGGTACAGCCGCGGAGATTGCGCACAATCCTCGTTCCTTGACCGGACGTTATATTTCAGGAGACCTGGCGATTCCGGTTCCCGGGCACCGGCGGAAGGGCGACGGCAAGGCCGTGATCGTCCGGGGAGCCCGCCAAAACAATCTGAAGGGAATCAACGTGCGGTTCCCCCTGGGCTTGTTTACGGTCATCTCCGGAGTATCCGGTTCCGGAAAATCTTCTCTGGTCAATGATATCCTCTACCGTGCCCTGGCCAGGCAATTGTACGGTTCGGTGGCCGAGCCCGGCAAGCACCGGAGCATTGCCGGCGCCACTCTGATCGACAAGGTCATCGAGATCGACCAGCAACCCATCGGGCGGTCGCCACGCTCGAACCCCGCCACCTATACCGGCCTGTTTACGGCTATCCGTGACCTCTACGCCTCGCTGCCGGAATCCCGCGAGCGCGGCTACAAACCCGGGCGCTTCAGCTTCAACGTCAAGGGAGGGCGCTGTGAGGCGTGCCGGGGCGATGGGCTGAGACGCATCGAGATGAGCTTTCTTCCCGATGTCTACGTCCAGTGCGACATTTGCCGGGGCCGCCGCTACAACCGCGAGACCTTGACCGTCCGCTACAAAGGCCGCTCCATTGCCGATCTGCTGGAAAGCTCGGTGGACGAAGTGCTCGAAATCCTGGTCAACGTTCCCTCGATTCGCATGAAGCTGCAGACGCTGAGCGAGGTCGGACTTGGGTACGTTCACCTGGGACAGTCGGCGACCACCTTGTCCGGAGGCGAGGCCCAGAGGATCAAGCTGGCCCGGGAGCTGAGTCGAAGGGCGACGGGGCGGACCCTCTATATTCTGGACGAACCCACCACAGGACTGCATTTCGAGGATGTCAAGAGGCTTCTGGAGGTGCTCCACCGCTTGACCGATCTGGGCAACACCGTGATCGTCATTGAGCACCAGATCGACGTCATCAAGACGGCTGACTGGGTGATCGACCTGGGTCCGGAAGGTGGCGAAAAGGGCGGCTGGATCGTTGCCCAAGGCACTCCGGAAGAGGTGGCCGCGGTTCCGGGCTCCTATACCGGCCAAGCGCTGGCACCCTTCCTGAGGCCGTTCGAGCTCAAGGCGGCCGAGGCGCCCGAGGCCTACCTGCATTAGGGGAGCGGCAAGGACAAGGCAAGGAAAAAGATATCCACGAAGGGCCACGAAGGACGACGAAGGGCCACGAAGAAAGGCAAAAAGATTCCTCTGCTGAGAGCGGTCAGGGGTCATTAACGCTGACCTGTCATGGGGCAAGGCGGCCTCCCCTCCCCCTTGACACCTCCTTGGTGGGGGAACATAATTCGCTGCCCAATCAACCGTGCCCAAACGGAAAGAACATGAGCTTCTACACGGAGGCGGTGGGTTCTTGGAAGACAACTACGAAGATCCAGGGGATGGTGCGCTGGAGGAATGGCAAACCGGCATCAGCTTCTGGTACGAAACAGCTCCGGGGTACGAGCAAGCTAAGTGGGAGGATGGGTCTTGGGGCGACGCAAGGGAAACCGCCGAGGCGTTCGAGGGAAAGCCGCATCCCGGCCCAAGTTGGGACGACGACTGAATTGAACTGCCGATAGATGAGGAGGAAGATTGACCGACGCGTACCCTTTCTTTATGTGAGATGTGATCGCCCGACCGCCAGAAAGGGGAGTTTATGCGGGGAAGCACCAGCACCTTGAAGGAGTACACGGTTGAGGAGGCCCTGAAGATTTTCCAGGAGGCCGGATTCACCAAGCTGGAGATGGCCAGGGGCCACTTGGTTCTGTGCAAGACCCACCAGTTGCGTCAGGGCTTTGCCGCCCATGCCAAACAGTTGGGCCTGTCGATGGGTTGTCTCAACGCGGTAGGTGAGAATTACTTCGAGCCCTTCGGAACTGACGAGCAGAAGCAGCGGAGTCTGTCAGCCATGAAGGGCGACATGGAAATGGCCCTCTCACTGGGAACCACCGACCTGATGATCTGGGAGGGAAGGGCTCCCGAGGGCACTACGGAATCGGATTGGGTGAATCGGCTCTGTCCCCAGTTGGTCGAGCTGTTCGGGGAGTTCCTGGCCTTTGCCGCACCCAAGGGGGGACGCCTGCTGGTGGAGCCCCATCCGTTCACCGTGGGCATGAGCGATCGAGTACTGGTCAGGCTGTCGGATGCCCTGGCTTCGGAGCATTTTGGAATCACCTTCGATTTCTGCCACTACGGCGTGGGCCGGTCCCGGGATTACCTTCAAGCCATCCGGACCCTGGGGCCGAGAATCCGGCACCTGCATCTTGCCGACTCCGACCTCGAGACCTCGGAGGTCCATTTGCCGCCAGGCGGCGGCAAGCTGGATATCCAGTCCATTCTGGCCGCTTTCAAGGAGATAGGCTACAGCGGCAATATGGCATTGGATCTCTACGACAATCCCATTCCGGTCCACGGCATTCGAGGAGGGATCTCCCATTTGCGCCAAGCCTGTGAATTCCTGGGAATCGAAAGCTGAGAGAGGGGCCGGCCCCGGGGCGGACCGGGAAAGCCTTTTGGAACTTCGAGGAGGTGTTATGAAGGGCGAGCTCATCGATCTCACACTACCGCTGTTTTCCGGGGCTCCCATCTGGTCCCCCGAGCCCAAGACGGTCATCACGGATTTCTTCACCATTGGACGCAACTACGGGGCCAGCGAGCAGATGAACATGAAAGTCCTCTACATGTGCGGCCATGCGGGCACTCACCTCGACGCTCCGAAACACCTCAGGCAGGGGAAACCCTCCCTGGACGAGGTTCCGCTGAGCCGTTACGTGGGGAGGGCTCAGGTTGCGCACTTTCCCAACAAGGGATTTAACGACCCCTGGATTCGGGTCTCCGATCTTCAACCTCTGGCCGACAAGCTCGGGGAAGGCAGCCGGCTATTGATTCACACCGGTTGGGACCGGTTTTGGAACAAGGACAATGACACCTATTTCGATCAGCAAAAGGCGCCCAAGTTGCACCTCGAAACTCTGGCCTGGCTCCGCGACCGCAAGGTAGGCCTCATTGGAGTCGACATGCCCAGCGTCAATGCGTTGCTGGATCAGCATGCCACCGTCTTCGATGCGGAAATGCCGCCGAGCATCCTCGAGCTGTTGACCAACCTGGACAAGCTGCCTGCCGAGGTGACCTTGATCAGCCTTCCCCTCAAAATCCAGGAGGGGGACGGGTCGCCGGTGCGGGCAGTGGCGCTGATCGACTAGTTTGACCTCTTCTCCGCCGGCGCGAAAGGACTCTCAGGATGATCTACGAACTCAGAATCTACCGTTTTCACCCGGGGCTCAAGCCCACCTTCTTGAGGTACTTCAAAGTGGCTCGCACCTTTATGGAGAAGTACGGCGTCACCTTCGTCACGGCCTGGGAGAACCTGGAACGTGAAGACGAGTTCATCTGGATTCGTTCCTTCCCCTCCGTGAAACAGCGCCAGAAGGCCATCGACGCCTACTATGGCAGCCCGGAGTGGCTGAAGATCGTGGGCAAGATACGCCCCACCATCAGGCGACGGGAAGTGCGTCTCATGAAAGCCCGCCCGGGGTCTCAGTTATCTCATCAACACCTGTCCGACACTGGACCCACAGGAGGTCTTGCTCAATGAAGCTGGGAACTTTCATGATGCCGTTACATCCTCCGGAGAAATCCCGGACAGAGTGCTTTGAGGAGGACGTGGAGTACGTTCTTCTGGCCGAAGCCCTGGGGTTCACCGAAGCCTGGATCGGCCAGCACCACACTCTGGCGTGGGAACCCATTCCCTCCAACGATCTGTTCATCGCCCATGTCCTGCCCGTCACCAGCAAGATCCGGTTGGGGACCGGGGTTTCGATCATTCCACAGCACCACCCCGCCAACATCGCCATCCGTCTGTCGATGTTGGATCACCTCTCGAGGGGGCGGCTCAATTGCGGCTTCGGTCAGGGGGGCGTGCCCACCGACTGGGAGCTGTTCGACCTGCCGGAACCCCAGACTCAGGGACTGATGACGCTCGAGGGCATCGACATGATCCTGAAGCTCTGGCAAACGGAGGTGCCCTTCGACTTTCAGGGGAAGTTCTGGCGCATCAGGATTCAAAGCCCCAAGCGGGAATTGGGCATCGGAACCATTTTGCAACCCTATCAGAAGCCCCATCCGCCCATCGGCATGAGCATCGTGAGAGGAGACTCGCGGGCCGCTTTCATGGCCGGTCAGCGCGGGTATCTCCCCCTCAGCACCAACCTGATACCGGCCACCACGGCCGCCCAGCACTGGCACCACTATTGCCGGGGCGCCGCCGAGGCGGGTCAGCCGCCTCCCGACCGCGCCGTCTGGAGAGTGTCCCGAAGCGTCTACGTGGGTGAATCCAAGGACGAAGCCTGGGATCACCTCATGAACGGTAACGTCGCCCGCTCTTTTGAGTACCTTCTGGCGCTGTTGAAGTCGGCCAAGATGCTTCACCTGGCCAAGCACGATCCCGGGGTTCCCGATGAGGAGGTGACTCCCGAATATGCCGTGAAGCATCTGTGCATCAAGGGCAACGTCAAAGAATGCGTTCGTCAGTTGGAGGAGGTCTGGGAGGTGACCGGAGGATTCGGGACCTTGTTGATGACCTCCAAGGACTGGGACGACAAGGCCAAGTGGCACCGTTCCATGAAACTGCTGGCCGAGGAAGTGATTCCGGCGCTACCCACTGTCTGAGGCCAGGGGTGCCCTCCTGCAGGGCCGTGGCGAGCCAACCCGGCTTCCACCCCCCACCGCATCAGCCTTCGCCTGGCGGCTCGGCTTCTGCGACTCCCCCTCAAGGGGGAGTCGGCGAGACCAGGGCGCAGCCCGCAGTCGAGCCGGAGGGGGGCAAGCACCCGCCCAGTGAATGAATATCGGCGCCCCGGTGAGAAACGCCTCGCTAAACCAGCCGCCGAAAACCCGACTGCTTGACGGGGCATTCCAGGTACTTGACAGGGTCGCCCTCTTCCAGCGCCTTTCCCACCACGGTCAGGGCTTCACCAATCCTTTCCAGCGCCTGATTCAGGTCTGCCTGGGAATGCTGTATGCAGAACATGAACCCCGGCCCGCCAATCAGGCCTCTCTTGGCGGTTTCCTGCAGGTAGAGGGTGGTCGCGGCGGCGTGCTGCTCGCCGGGAACCCCTTCAAAGACCATGGCGGGGAAGGAAGGCAGTCCAATGACCCTGAAGGAAAGCCCCAGGTTCTGAATGATTCCGCTCAAGCCCTTCATGAAGCTCTGACCGATTTCCCGGATGGTCCGGCTGACCTCGCGAGTCCGGTACTCCTGGAGGGTGGCCTTGCAGGCTGCCAGGCCGGTGGCTTCCGCCCAGTAGACGCTGCTGATGAAAGAGTCCAGAGCCACCTGCATGATCTCCCGTTTGCCCACCACGGCTCCCAGGGCAAAACCGTTGGAAATGCACTTGGCGAAGGTGGCCATGTCGGGGACGACCCCGAAATACTCCTGGGCGCCGCCCAAAGCGGTGCGGAATCCCGTGACCACCTCGTCGAAAATGAGAACGACCCCGTGGTCACGGGTGAGCTGGCGCACCCCTTCCAGATAGCCGGGTTCCGGGGTGTAGGTGCGAGCCGCCTCCATGATGACGCAGGCGACCTCTCCACGGTTCTCCTCCAGCAGCTTTCGAAGCGAGTCCAGATTGTTGTATTCGAAGGCCAGGGTGGTGTCCACCAGGCCTTTGGGGACTCCAAGGGGGGTGATCCCGTGCATCAGGTGTTTTTCCAGAGCCGCTCCCGGGGCCAGATTGGCCGACAGGTACCAGTCGTGCCAGCCGTGATAACCGCAAAAGGCCACCTTGTCCCTTCCGGTGGCTGCCCGGGCAATGCGAATGGCGACCATATCGGACTCCCCGCCGCCCTTGCAGAAGCGCACCATTTCGGCGCAGGGAACGATCTCGGCCAACTGTTCGGCGGCCTCGATCTCCAAGGGGTGGTTGACGGTCAGCCCGGTACCCCTGGCGGCTTGCTCCTGAACGGCCCGGACCACGCTCGGAAAGGCATGTCCCAGAAGGACCGAGCCGGCGCCGAGATTGAAATCCAGGTACTCGTTGCCGTCGACGTCCCATAGCCGGCATCCTTGCTGGCGGTGGCTGTAGACGGGCGAGATCCCCTGTGCGTGAAGTTCGGCTCGCCTTCCGAACAAATGGGTGCGACCGGCGATCAATTGGTCGGCCCTCCGGTAGAGCCTGGTGGATTCCGGGACTCTGGTCCCGGCGGTCAGGGCGCTTCGCTCCTGCGTTGCTGGGTTCATCGGTTCACCTCTTCATTGACGGGTTGGCCATGTTCGAAGATGCGAGAGGTCGCCCCGGGGAAATGCGGCCGGACGGTCCTGGGTTGGACAACTCTCACCTATCCAATGGCGGTTGTTTTCGGCACGCACTCCTTACTTGAATGCCTTCGCATACCCGATGACGGCGGCGCTCTTGATTCCTGGGCCAAGGATTATATAAATTTCTTACATGACAAATTGTACTTTCTCCGCCTTTGGTCGACCGTCTCCAGCACACCTGCGCCCTGGAGACTCCACACAAAGCCCTACAAGATGTTGAAGACAAGCTCCTTCCGATCCTTTTTCCAGCGCCCCGGTGAGAACTGCGGGCTGATACTCCTGGCTGGCTGGATCAGCCTCAAGGTTTTTCTCTTTTGTCCCCTCACGATCTACGTGACCAATGCCCAGGAGATGCAGGTGGGTTTTCACAGCCTTGTGTTCCTCTATCTCATACCCTTCCTGGTCTCCGGGGCCATCCTCGTGTTTTCCGGTCTGGCACTACCGGCGGGACCGCGCCGATGTTACGTCGCAATTCTGGCGGCGATTGGCGGCCTCCTTTGGTTGCAAGGCGACGTCCTGCTCTGGGGTTACGGGTCCCTGGACGGGTCGTTTATCGACTGGCAGCGGGAAACCTGGAAAGGCTACGTCGACTCCTCGATATGGTTGGCTGTGCTGGTTGCCGCCGTTTACTGGAGACGGCATCTGGTCCCGAGGGTCAGGTCGGGCGTTCTCCTGCTGCTGGCCATTCAACTGGGGTCTCTGTTGTTTATGAACCCCTGGGCCGCATTGGTCAAGAAGCCCCAGCCCTCGATGGTGAAACTGGATCTTCCCGACAGGCTGGTACGGTTTCCAGTCGGACGTCTTTGAAGAGCTTGTCGAGGGTTCCGAACGTTATCGGGAGAACTTTAGGGGATTCACCTTTTTCAGGGAGGCGACAACCTCGACAAGGGTAACCCATTTGAGCATTCCTTCCTTCATCAGCGCCAGTACCTACCGAAACCGGATTCTCGCCTGGAAATATAAGCGACAGATATTCAAGGGCAAAAACATCCTGAGGACGCTGGCGGATGCCAGCTACCAGATCGACCTCGCCTCCAGCGTGTCCTGGATGTCTCAGCTTCACTCGGGTGCAATGGTCTACGGCATCCCTCATTCCTTTCGTGAAAAGGCGGAAATAGAGCGAGGGCACGCTGCATTTCTGTTGGATTTGTCGCTGATCCGGCTCGCTCCCCATTTCATCAAGAGAGCGATTTATAACCAACAAGCCTGGTTGATATCCTCCATGAACCCGGGGCCGTCGGGTACACACTATAAACACTTTTCCGACAATGAGTTTTTCCGGCGTTTCACGGAGGAGTCGTCTCTCGGTAGAGCAACGCCGGTCGACAAGTTGATTCATCTCCTCACCCCTCATCCCCCCTTGGTTGTCGATGAAAGGAATCTTGCGGTTAGGACGCCCCTGAAAAATACGAGGGAGAACTTCAGGCGGCAGTCGGCCTATACTCTCGAATGGGTTCTCCGGTTTCTCGACAAGCTGCGGAAGCTTTCCATTTATGACGACTCCACCATCATCATCCAGGCGGACCATGGCAGCGGCTTGTCGTTTCAGTTGCAAGACCGCACAGGTCAGTGGATCGACAGCAGGAAATCCAGCCTGCGGATCTCGGGCGCTGTATTGCCGTTGTTTCTGGTAAAGCCGGCGCTGAGCAAGGGCGTGTTGCGGGTCTCAGACGCACAGGTTGAACTCAATGACCTGCCGCCCCGGAGAATTTGGCGGCAAGAATATTTTTGACGTCAAAAGTGGAGAACGCAGGGACAGACGATACAATCGCGGGATGGTGAACCGCGATACCTCCAGCAAGACTGGATTTTTCACTGCCCTGCAGGAATACGTGATTTCCAGCAGCGTTTTTGCAGAGTCCTCGTGGAGGAAGGGAACCCTCTATCAGAAACCGGCTGAGCACCGAGACACGGACTACCCTTGGGGAACCCTGCTGACATTTGGCAGAAGCGGCAACGTACATCGATTTCTGCTGGATGGGTGGGCCGTCCCCAGCGAAAGCGAGAGAACGACCTGGACCCGGGCGGATGAGGCAAGACTGAGTTTCAGGGTATCTCCGCCCAAGCGGGGCAGGGTGGTTCTCAGCGTGAAAGTCTACCCTTTTGTCGTCAAAGAGTTGCTTCCATATCAGTGGGTTCTGATCCACGTCAATGACCAGTTCATCGGTGAATGGGTGCTGGCTGAGCGGGCGCTGGGAAGCCGTTCAATAGAGGTGCCGGCGAACTTTTTTCAGGAAGAGGAGGTTGTGGTTGGCTTCAAGTTCCCGGATGCGGCCACGCCCAGGGAGATGGGAGTGAACCGCGATGTCCGGACTCTGGCTGTGCGTTTCGCCAGTATCAGGCTGCATGACGGCCCAGCGTCCTGAACAGGGCTGTCATGAAGCCCTCTCCCCCTTTTTGGAAGCAGTTAAAATGCGGGTTAACCGCGACAGACTTGATTTCAAGGAAAGGTTTCGACAATGAGCAGATTAAACCAGTTACCCTGGAGCCCCCATTCCAAATTGGCTGGGAGGGCTTCCCCTATGTCCGATGGGGTTCCTGCCAACCCGTTTGGCCCGCGCCAGTCCCGGTGGCCATCCCTAAGGCCGCTTCGGGTGTGGTGTGCGCTCTTGGTTTATATGATTCTATTCCCCCCGCCAACCTACGCCTACATCGACCCCGGGACCGGCAGCTATGTTGTCCAGGTGTTGATCGCGGGTCTGCTGGGTGTCCTGATTTCCCTCAGGTTCTATTGGGCGAGGATCAAGGCCTTCTTCAAGGGATGCCCGCTATTCGGCAGAAAAGATCCATCCCAACATGAATGATTCCATCGAATCCCTGCCCTCCTCCTTTCGTGATCCGAGCGGATTTCTGTTTCTCGACCGGGACGTGCTTTACCGGCAGGTCAATCGCAGTTACCGGGAAGACTTCGATCACTTCATGGACTCGGGCCTCTGCTCCAGCCTGGTCGATGCAGGACTCCTCGTCTCTCACCAGGAAGTCGCCTTACCGGGTCCAGAGCCGCTGGAATGTTACAAGATTCTCAGGCCGGAGCCGTTGCCCTTCATCTCCTATCCCTTCGAGTGGAGCTTCAGCCAGCTCCAGGACGCCGCCCTGACCACGCTGGCAATCCAAAAGAGAAGCCTGGACCGTGGAATGTCCCTCAAGGACAGTACCGCCTACAATATCCAGTTCCGAGAGGGGAAACCCCTGCTCATCGATACCTTGTCCTTTGAAAGGTACTCGGAAGGCCGGCCCTGGACAGGCTATCGCCAATTCTGCCAGCACTTCCTGGCCCCGCTGGCGCTGGCCAGCTATTCCGATATTCGACTCAGCCAGCTCCTCCGGATTCACCTGGATGGGATTCCTCTGGACCTGGCCAGTCGGCTCCTCCCCCTTCGTACGCGATTCCGGTTTTCCCTGCTGACACACCTTCATCTTCATGCCAAGGCC
Source organism: Candidatus Versatilivorator sp. (assembly GCA_965262635.1). Taxonomy (GTDB): domain Bacteria; phylum Acidobacteriota; class Terriglobia; order Versatilivoradales; family Versatilivoraceae; genus Versatilivorator. The sequence goes on from OZ253547.1 coordinate 613,686, forward strand.
CAGACGCACTTTGCCGACAAGCCGGTGCGCCAGATTCGCCGGCCCATGAGCCGCAGGGCGCTGCTGGGCTTGATCGAGAACCTGGAATCCAGCGTAGGGGCGCTGAGTTGGACCCCGCCCAACAATGAATGGGCCTCCTACTATGAAGACACCAATTACACTAGTGAAGCCTTCCGGCACAAGGAGCGACTGGTGGGCGAGTATCTGGACCGAATCAACCCCAAACCCGACATGGTTTGGGACCTGGGGGCCAACACGGGACTGTTCAGTCGGCTGGCCGAGAGCCGCGGGATGACCACCATTGCCTTCGATCAGGATCCCGCCTGCGTTGAGCGGAACTACCGGGTCTGCCGGCAGGAAGGGGATACCCACATCCTGCCCCTTTGGATCGACTTGACCAATCCCAGCCCGAACCTGGGCTGGCAGGGCCGTGAACGAATGTCCCTGTTCGAACGAGGCTCCCCTGACGCGGTCCTGGCCCTGGCTTTGATTCACCACCTGGCCATAGCCAACAATCTGCCTCTATCCCGGCTGGCCGGCTTTTTCGGCGAACTGTGCCGCTCATTGATCATTGAGTTCATCCCCAAGACGGACTCGCAGGTGCAAAGGCTGCTGGCTTCAAGGAAGGACATTTTCCCAGACTACACCCAGGAGGCCTTCGAGCAAGCCTTCAGCCACCATTTCGAAATCAGGGCGGTCAGCAAGATCAGGCAAACGGAAAGAACGCTGTATCAAATGGAGAGAAAACCACTGTGAAAGGGCTGCTCATCCGCACTACACCATCGAGGTCCTCACCGACGAGCGCGGCCGCAAGGTGCCGCCCCTGACCTGGAAGCGCCGCCCCCGCCAGGGCTCAATGGCCACTCATCCGGGGGCCTTCTGCCTGCGCAGCAACCAGACCGACTGGGATGAGGAGAGCCTGTGGCGCACCTACACCACCCTCACAGACGTGGAGGCGGTGTTTCGCTCCCTGAAATCCGACCTGGGTCTGCGCCCCATCTATCATCACAAGCCGGTGCGGTCGGAAGGCCACCTGTTCCCGACGGTCATCGCCTATCAACTGGTGCAGGTCATCCGCAAACGCCTCAAGCAGCGGGGCGAGGCCTCCAGTTGGACCACGCTGCGGCGCATCCTGGAAGGACAGCAGCGGGTCACGGTGACCTTCCGACGTGGGGACGGGCGGACCTTGCACGTGCGCAAGGCCACGCGGGCGGAAACCGATCAGAAGGCCATCTACGACGCCTTGGGCATTGATCCCGGTCCCGGAGGGGTCCGCAAGATGATCGTCTGAGCCCCCCGATCGCCGGTTTCAACGCGTTTGTCGTGCCACTTGCGCGTTTCTGCCTTCATAACGTGTTGAAAATATACGTGTGCTCGGAAGCCTTGTTATAGATGGGCTAGGTCGGCTCTCAGGAGAGCGATAAAATCCGGAATCTGGAGTGCCCAGCTTCTATGCCTCCTCCATTGGATTCGGGGTACTTGTCATTGGCAAGAAGCGATTGGGCTTGGAGCAACACCTCCCGCACCGCTACTCACCGGGCTTTCACATTCAGGCGAACTTTCACCATGGCCACGGCCAGCCTTCTGACATCCCCACCCCCCCCGATGGATCTAGGGGAGATGGCGTCGGGCAAGTCGAAATCGATAGTGATTCCCCTGGAGTCGACCAGTTCCTTTGGGATGGTCGCCTGCAACGTCTGAGTTTTTCTCTCGGCGGTTGTCCATTCACCAACCTTGTTTCTGTTGGCCAAAACATGGATGGTTTGCTTGGGCACCCGCCCTTCTCGTACGAAGGGCCGGAGCACAGCTTCGAGGAAGAGATCATTTTCAGGTACGGGCACTGGAATATGGAGGCTAGCGAGGTGTCCGCTGGTCCAGCGGAAATTCTCCTGGGCGGTCTTGCTCCACCCCCTGCCCAAGAAGGGACCGGCGTTACCATTTCTTCCGAATCGAATCTCCGTCCCGTACTGGTAGACTGGCAAAAGATGCAGGCTGAGGGAACGCATCAATATGGCCAATTTTCTCCCGTCGCCTCCGGCGCCAATCGACCTGGGCGAAACCGCGTTGGGCAGATGGAATCGGATTTCCATCTCTGGAGAATGAATCAGTGCCTTTGGAACCACGGCCCGGAACTGGTGCGCCTTTTGTTCACTGGCAGACCAGAGATCGATCCTTGTGCCATTGGCAAGGACGTGAATTTGTTGTTCCGGGACGTCCGTTCTGATGTAAGGCCTGAGAGTGGCCTTCAAGAGAAGATCAGTATCAGGTACAGCCAACTTGATCTTCAAGCTTGAGCTGTGGCCATTATTCCAGCAGCCGTTACTCATCGGCGAGCTCCACCCAAAACCTAGAAAATCGTCCGCATTCCCCAACAGTCCGAAGGTGATCTCGGTGCCGTATTCGTATTGAGGTCTCCTTCTCAATACAGCAACGGGTGCGCCACCGAGGCATGACGCCGGGTCAAAAACGCTTCCCGTAATCAAATACTTGGTGATTTCCGGCTCTCCACTGGACGTGCGGTATGTTACGAAAGGACGATTTCGTACCTCACTCGAGGTAATTTCAAAAATGGGTCGGCCGGGAAACTTTCCATCGACTCCACTCGCTTTCATGATAGTGGTTGCGATGTCCAAGAGAGACGTTTGAGCACTCGAAACCGTCAGTGCCCCGGACCTTCCTGGAAGCTTCATGGTTAGTAGGGCAGCAAGCCGGGGGACACAGGTATCGATCGTTTTCCCATCGATCACCGGTGATATCTGGCTGCCATGATCACCCTGCAGAATAATGAGGGATGAATCATAAAGGTTCAATTCTTTGAGTCGATTCAACAACTTCAGAAAAAGTTTCAGGATTGCCCGCGCTTCGTTCAGGTAATTTTCCCTGGTGTTGGGAAGGACACGCCCCGCATAACTTCCGTCAGCCCGGGTGACATAGGGAGGATGTGGCGGTATAAGATGGAGGAAGTGATAGGCTGGCTGGGAACCGCCCACAAAAATATTCTGCAGGTAATTATTGAAAAACGCCTTTTTCTGAACAGAAGAGACCGTCATAGGTCCAGCCACCAGCGGTGTAATCAACCAATTGTTGTCATTGTAGATTCCATAGCGAGCCCAATGGGGAAGTTGCCGAAACAACGCCACATCCATGAGGTGGGCGGCGTTGAGGTGAACCACATCCTCCAGCGAGCCCTTGTAAACCCTTGGGATGTCGTAGTAGTTCGTGTACTTGCCTTCCCGCATGGATTCTAAAGGAACCAAGTTCACTTGATATCCTTCATCGTACAGACGGTTCTGAAAGCCTTTCCGGATCGATTCCCGGTAATAACTTCCCGGAAGCTGTTTCCCATCATAAATCTGACCGGAGAAGATGGCCGGTATCGAAAACGAGGTGTAGGGAGCTACCCCCATGTTTTCTTCGAACAGAATAAAGCCCTCCAAGTCATCTTCTAGTTGCTGCTCGACCACCAACTCCTGGAAAACGTCGGTTTGAAAACTGTCCAAAATAATGTGAACGATGTTCTGTGAAGAGGAATAGCCAAGCAACTCGGTTGGAACTCGGTGCTCGGGAGTGTAACTCTTCCACCACAGTCCTTCGGACGTGACGCTTAGTACCAACATCAAAATCGATTGGAGACCAATCAGCGTCCAGCTGGCGTATGAGGTGATCCTGATAAGGTAGTGTGAAAAACCCAGGCCGGCTGCCAGGACCAGGACCCATAGCGATGCATCCAGCCAACCGCGCAGGCCAAACTGCGACCAATCGATTCCTCTCCCATCGAAGACTCCGTAGGTTCCCGCCAGAAAACTCCCTTGAACCCAGAGCAGTAATCCAAGGCAAGCCATTGTGCACGCAAGTCCCTTTACGGCTCGGCTCGGAATCATGAAGCCGATCAGAAGGAATGCAGTCGTGAGCAGAAGACTGAATAGACCGTATACCGGGAGGAGGCTCCGATAGCCTACTTCGAACTCATCGAAGTTCCCCCGGTATACGGAAAAAGTCCCGAAAACAAAAAGACTGGCAGAAACCAAAAGAGCGGGAGGTAATAATTTTTTCAGCCTGTACATTGGTCCGAGCATGTTCCTGGGTCGGGGAAAAGTCGTACGAATAATTTGTTGTTGACGGTTTTTTCAATCAGTGGGTGACTCCCGATATCGAGATCGGCCTGAAACATCTCGATGCTTTCATAAAAAGCCTCACACATCTTGAAAAGAGAGACTGAAGTTACTCTTTGCGGAAGATTACTTCCACCCGAGAGAGGTCTAACAAAGAAGTATCGTAGTCGTAGCGATCCAGGTGATCGACAATCTGCTGCATGGCCTCTGCCGGTGACGGACCATCCGGACAAGGTCTTGTGTGACCCTTGACCTTCCACACGATAGCCACGTTCTTGCGCAACCGAAACTCGAAAACCGTGTCACATCGAATTACCGACACACTGCCGAGTGAAAAGAATGGAGGAACAATGTGGGAAGGGGCTATCTGCCTGCGGACTACCACACCGATGCCATGACTCCGGTCTGCTGTGAAAATGGTGCGCCCGGGATTCGGATCCTTCGCGATCAAAGATTGCCCCATCATCCATCCCGGACGATCCATCCCCAGGTAGTCAAGCAGGGTAGGAGCAATATCCAGGTTTTGAGTGTTGGAAGACACTCGACGTCGGCGGTCATCAGTAGGAACTAGAAACATTAGAGGGACTCGCTTCCTGGTCGTATGCTTGACGCCGTGATCGGACGTGATAACCACGATTGTGTCCTGTAACAGGTTTCGATCGGCCAATCCCTGGAGAATCTTGCTCACGTTAAAATCAAACTGCAATATGGCATCGTCGTAGAAATCCGTCATCCATGGCTCGTCCTGTGTCTTACCCTCGGAGAAAACGCGCCGGGCAGGTTTGAATTTCGACCCATGGGTCCCCAGCAAGTGGAGGTAGACGAAGAAGGGCCCCTCCCCCTCGGCCAGCCAGCGCCACAGTTGGACGATTCGCTCCGTATCACCTCGTGACTGGTAGGGGGCTTGAACAAGCTGCTCGAATGCGTCACTCATCGGCTCTACACCGAAGACGTGCAGGAGCCGACTCTCGATCCGGTCACGAATCCGGGTCAGGAAGTAGGCGGACCCCTGTCCAATCAAACCAGTGATCCACTCTGGCAGTAGGAAGCCTTTCAGTTCTCGATCATTGGCCCAGTCAAAAGAATGACGCATGTTGAGATCATAGGCATCAGCATAGTAGCGGAGGCCAATGTTGGCGCTGCGGTATCCGAGCATTTTCAGGATCGCCGGCAGGTGCTGGTAGGCGTCCTTTCCCGTCAGGATATCGGGCGGAAAAATGAGGCGCGTCTCGGTGGGAAGCTTCCCCGTCAGAATAGAAGCAACGGAAGCTGCCGAGGGACCGGCATTCGGAAAGTTGTTCTCGCAAAGCAGCGTTCTTTCGGCCAGTTCCCTCAGGTAAGGCGTCGTGTCCCTATCGTAACCGTACAGCGACATATGCTCGGTCTCAACACCGTCTCCGACAATCAGGAGTATATTGGGCAGCGCTCCGCCCTTCAGGTGTGGGCCGACCGCTGTGGACCGACCGGTGTGGACCGACCGGTGTGGACCGGGCGGTGTGGACCCTGATATTTTGTGAGTCCCCAGATAGACGGTCCCAACCAGCGTGATCGAAGCCAATGCGGCGCATGCAACACCGAGCGGACGACCGAGCCCGTGGCGTGAGATGGCCTGTTGTGCCTGCCAAGTCGGGTAGTAGACCGCCACTGCAATCAACACAAGAAGCGCCTGATACCCCAGCAACCCCTTGGCCTCGACATGCCGGATGCCCCAGCCCAGCACCGTCAAGGTGAAGTTGTCTACCATCAGAAAGGCAACTAGAGCCAGCACCCCGGACGGAAGCACGAGACTCACGGCAAGCCATAGAGTGCGAAAAAGGCCGGGAACCTGGAAGCGAGCCAACGCGAAGCCGCAGCGAAGCAAGGCCCCCCCCATCCAGTACAATACTAGAGGTGCGACCATCGCCACCAGCACTGGACCGGGGGAAACCGCGAGAACGAGCAGAGACTCGGACAAAGGCAGCGAAGACATGAAAGAGGGCTTGGTGACAAAGAAAAGCCACTCCATGAACACGTAGAAATACACGGCCAACAATGTGAGTCCGACGATTCGTCCCCAAGGTGCAAGATCCAGGAGTTCCGTCCACGGGTCCTTGACGCCCTTTGAACCAACCTCGACGTGTTTTCGCCATTCCCAACGCATCACTGGCAAACCAGCCCCGCCCTGGCGGGCGGATCAGTCGAGATTCCGAGCTGACTCATTGAAAAGTCCCCGGGTTCAACTGCGAAGTGCAACACACTGGCAGGCGGGAGGTGCTCTCCGCAAAGATGAATCAGTGTAGTCTCGAGGGGCTGGATTTTCAAGGGAGGGCAGTTTGGCGGTGGTCGTCTTCAGCGCCCGTTGACGCGGAACGATCCAAGTCCCCGTGTTCCCACCCGCAACGCTTCCGCGGCCGTGTAAGGGACCTTCCCCGAGGATCGAGCCCCAAGCAGATCTTGACCGATCCCAGTCCCTGGGTTTCCGTTCGCTCGTCCGTGAACCGTAGCCGCGGCCGTCGAAGATGAGCCCAGGATCGACGGACGAGCCCTCTTCCGATCCGTTCCGGGTGGATCAGGGCGCGGCCGCCTCCAAGGCCCGGGCGAAGACCTCCGCTGGCATCCGGTAGCCCCGCCCGTCTTTAACAAAGGGACCGGTATTTTTTGGCATTTTACCCCTATGTTGGCTCACAATTACCCGTTCGGTGTTGATTCTTGGTGGGATAGTCGAACTGGCCCGACCCGGCTCGGAACGGGCCAACTGGGGATGGCTCGGCCGGCGCAGCGGCTTGGGCGAGTTGCTGGACTTTGACTTTCAGACCCTGAGTCTGATGCAGATGTATCGCGCCTCAGACGCGCTGATGAAACACCGCCAAGCCATCGAGCCCACCTGTTCACCCGGACCATGGGTCTGTTCGATCTGCAGCCGACCGTCACCCTGTTCGATCTGACCAACACCTTCTTTGAGGGGGCGGCCAGCCGTCAACCCAAGGCCCAGCGGGGGCACTCGAAGGAGAAGCGCAGTGACTGTCGGCTGCTGACCCTGGTGCTGGACGGAGGCGGGTTTGTGCGCCGCTCCCAAGTCTTTGCCGGCCGGCCGGTCATCGCCTATCAACTGGTGCAGGTCATCCGCAAACGCCTCAAGCAGCGGGTCACGGTGACCTTCCGGCGTGGGGACGGGCGGACCTTGCACGTCCGCAAGGCCACGCGGGCAGAAACCGATCAGAAGGCCATCTACGACGCCTTGGGCATCGATCCCGCTCCCGGAGGGGTCCGCAAGATGATCGTCTGACTCCTCCCCATCGCCGCTTTCGACGCGTTCGTAGTGCCACTTGCGCGTTTCTTCCTTTGTAACGTGTTGATAATAAACGTACAGTCGGAAGCCTTGTTAAAGATGGGTTTAGGATGGAAAAGAGCTCGTCTACAATTGCTTGCTGTTGGGCTTGGCGTGGGACCTGCAGGGCACGGCTTGTTCCCGGAAGATCTCAAAGTAGAGCGGCTACGCGATTGACCATTCCCGCCTCTTCATCGATGTATCGAGACCTATCGAGCGACCCGGCAGGAAACGCGGGGCGGGGCGGTCTCCTCCGCAAAGGGGTCTCGGGGATGGAGCTTCGGCCATGTGCTATAGTAAACCCGAATTTCTCACCGGGTCGCTGGCGACACTATGAAAAACTGTTTATTTTCAGTGCACTATTGGCCCTGTTTTGAGAGCCTGCGGGAACAGATGGCGCTGGGCGCGCTCTGGCTTGTCTTTTTCCCTTCAGCGCGCACATGCTCCCTCGCGCGTACGCGCGTAGTGCCCGCTACGCTCTTCGGTCGCGAGCACGCGCTGAAGGGAAAAATCCGGCGCCATTGTCACGCCCCCCGGTGAGAAATGCGGGTTAGGCCATCGGTCATCTAACGCGGAATCTCCGCTCATCGACATGCCCACCCTCAAGATCCTGCCGGAAGCGCGAAGCAGTCAGGTGGCCAGAGGCACCGGTCTGCTTCAGGCCAGCCTGATGGCCGGCATCGAGCTGCCGCAAGCCTGTGGGGGGCGGGCCTCCTGCACCACCTGCCGGGTGTTGGTCAAAGAGGGCGCGACGGGACTTTCCCCTCTCCAACTGGCGGAACGGGAGATGTTGGCGGAGTCGGGTCTGTTGGGCCGCTACCGGCTGGCCTGTCAGGCCAGGGTTCTGGGAGACGTGGTGGTTGAGCGGCCCCACTGGCCCTGGCTCAATGGTTCCGATGCCACCACGGGCGAGGGGATCCACCGTGAGTGAAGCTCGCGAGCGGTTGGAGGTCGACGTTCTCTTCGTCGGGGCCGGCCCCGCCTGTCTCAGTGGAGCCCTCCACCTCCAAAATCTGATCCAGGCCCACAACCGGAAGGCCCCTCCCGGCGAGCGGCTGGAGGCGGCCAGCATCGCCGTCATCGAGAAGGGCCGGGAGGTTGGAGCCCACACCCTGTCGGGGGCCATCCTGGACCCCATTGCGCTCGCCGAGCTGGTCCCTGACTATCTGGAAAGAAATGCGCCGCTGGGCCCGGCGGTCAGCAGGGATTCCATCTACTACCTGACTGCAGGGAACCGGTTCCGGCTCCCTTTGGTGCCTCCCCCACTCAACAACCACGGAAACACCCTGATTTCTCTCGGTCGATTCGTCAAATGGCTGGGTGAGCTGGCGGAAGACCGGGGGGTGGATCTCTTTGCCGGTTTCGCCGGGACGGAGTTGCTGTTCGAGGGAGAGCGGTTGATTGGAGTCCGCACCGGAGACAAGGGCGTCGACCGGGCGAACCGTCCCAAGCCCTCCTGTGAACCCGGTGTCGACATCCTGGCCAAGGTGGTGGTTCTGGGGGAAGGGGTCCGCGGCTCGCTGGCCAGGCAAGCGGTGGAGCGCCTCAGGCTGGACCGGGGCAAAGCCCCTCAGGTTTATGCCATCGGGGTGAAGGAGGTCTGGGAGCTTCCCGACGAATCCCCGGACAAGGGGCAGGTGATCCACACCCTGGGCTATCCGCTCCGGCACGAGGAATTCGGGGGAGGCTTCCTCTACCACATGGGCCGGACCATCTCACTGGGTCTGGTGGTGGGACTGGACTACAAGGACCCGTATCTGGACCCCCATCGGCAGTTCCAGCGCCTCAAGACCCATCCTCTGATCGCCTCCCGGCTAGCGGGAGCCAAGCTGGCCGGCTACGGGGCCAAGGCGCTGCCGGAAGGCGGTCACTACGCCATGCCACGGAGCTATTTCAACGGCGGGCTGCTCATCGGCGATTCGGCGGGATTGGTGAATTCGATGCGGCTCAAGGGTATTCACCTGGCCATGAAGTCGGGCATGCTGGCGGCCGAAACCATTCTTCAGGCCCTGCTCGAGGACGACTTTTCGGAAAGGACGCTGGGCCGGTACCCCTTGCTCCTTCGCAACAGTTGGGCCGGTCGGGAACTCTACCGGGTGCGCAACTTTCATCAGGGGTTCGAGCACGGCCTGGTGAAGGGCCTGCTCCATGCGGGGCTCCAGATGGTGACCGGCGGGCGGGGCTGGAAAGACCCGCTGGGCAGTCGGCCCGGCCACGAGCGGATGCGGCCCGTTGCCGCCTACCATGGCGCCGGCGCGGTTCCCCCGAGCCCGTTGAAGGCAGACGGGGAGACCACCTTCGACAAGCTCACCAACGTCTATTTTTCCGGAACCAGACACGAGGAGGATCAACCCTCGCACCTGCGGATTGCCGACCCCAGGATCTGCCAGGAGCGTTGTCCGGAGGAGTTCGGAAGTCCCTGCCAGCGTTTCTGTCCGGCCAACGTGTACGAGGTCGTTCCCCGCGAGGACGGCAGGGGCCGACGCCTCCAGATCAATCCCTCCAACTGCGTGCACTGCAAGACCTGCGACATCATGGATCCCTACCAGGTGATCACCTGGGTCCCTCCGGAGGGCGGTGGCGGTCCCAACTATGTGAACCTCTGAAACGGATCGAGCCCTCCCGTCACTCGATCAGCATGCAGTCTCCGTAGCTGTAAAAGCGGTAGTCCATCTTCAAGGCTTCCCGATAGGCCTCGAATGCGAAATCGCGCCCGGCGAACGCGCACACCAGCATGAGAAGCGTGGAGCCCGGCAGGTGAAAGTTTGTCAGCAGGGCTCCCACCCTGCTAAAGGGGAAGCCCGGATAGATGAACAGGTCGGTTTCCCCGCGAAGTTGGGGCTCCGGCCCCCTGAAGGCCGATTCCAGGACTCGAGTCACGGTAGTGCCCACGGCCACGATGCGTTGCGCCGACGACTCGGCTGTTGAGATCCTGCGGGCAGCTTCAGGAGTCATTTCAAAGGGCTCGGTTTCCATGCGGTGGTCCTCGATGCGCTCGCTGACCACCGGACGGAAGGTGCCCAAGCCCACGTGCAGAGTCACCTCGCAGCGGGCGACCCCCTTACGGCTCAAGCCGGAAAGGACCTGGGGAGTAAAGTGCAATCCGGCGGTCGGCGCCGCCACCGCGCCGCGCTTGCTGGCGTACACCGTCTGGTAGCGGGTGCGGTCCCGGCGTTCCTCCGGCCGGCGAATATAGGGTGGAAGGGGGATGTGACCCAGCCGGTCCACGATGGCATCGAAGTCGCCCTGGTATTCGAAGCGCACCACCCGCAGTCCCCGTTCGCCCCTTTCGAGAACGACCGCCTGCAGTTGGCCGCCGCCGAACTGCAACCGCTCTCCAACGCGAATCCTGCGACCCGGCTTGACCAGCGTTTCCCAGGTATCCGGTCCCAAAGGCCTTACCAGGAGCACTTCGATGGGTGCTTTCAAGACCCCTCCCGGGGGAGGCTTGTCGCTGGTCAGTCCGGCGCGGTTTCCGATCAGACGGGCCGGGAACACCTTGGTGTTGTTCAGAACAAGGAGATCCCGGGGGGTCAGCAGGTCCGGCAGCTCGGAGAAGCGGTGGTGGGAGATCCGGCCGGTGGCTCGAACCAGTCGTAACAGGCGGGCCTGGTCACGCTTTTCGGAGGGGTAGAGAGCGATTCTGTCGCTGGGCAGCCTGTACTCGAACTCGGAAAGTTGCATCCTCGGAAGGCTGACATCCTGCTCCGCCACCCCTTCAGTCGGGGGAAGACCGGCGGCGTCCGGTCGCGTCAAAGCAGGTGTTCGTTCAATTGAGGCCCGGGCCCTGCCTTGGCGGTGATTTCGGAGAGGGCGGGCATGGCTTGCTGCGGCAGCGCGCCGGCGAGAAAAACCGTCAGTTGGTCGGCCGATCCGTCGAACCAGGTTTGGATCAATTCCGCAACCGCCCGGCCGCGCGACTCTTCGAAGGAGCATCGGGGAAGATAGAAATGGGCCTTGCCCCGTCTGGTTCGGGCCAGGAAGCCTTTCCGGGTCAATCGGTCCATGACCGTCAGGACGGTGGTGTAGGCCAGGGGATGGCTGGGCTGGAGGGCCTGATGGACGTCGCGCACGGTTCGTGCTCCTTCGAACCAGAGAGCTTTCATGCACTTCAGCTCGAGCCCGGTGAGCTTTCTGGCTGTCGGGGAGCCGGAATCGGTCGAAACGGACCCGGCTCCGGCGGTGACTTGAGTTGTCTTGTCGGGGCGGTTCACTATATTTTCGAGCCTTTGAAGATGGGGCGTCCGAACATTGGATAATAACCGGTCCACTCCGGGTCGGGGTTGGTGTCGCTGGCAATCAGATCCTGCATGGAGGCCAACTTGCTGTCCAGGTTGTCGAGACAATGGAGCACCAGCGCCTCGGGGAACATGGGAAGCTTGGGGCTGCCAAACTCGTATTGGCCGTGGTGCGAGATGATCAGGTGTTGAATGAGGGTTTTCAGCCTGGGCGGGAAATCCTCGATTTCAGCAATCTTCCGATTGATGATATCCAGTTCCAGGATCATGTGACCGAGCAGTTGACCCTTGGTGGTGTAAGCAAAACTGCGGCTGTAGCTCAACTCTTCCGTCTTGCCGATATCGTGAAGGACAGCTCCGGTCAACAGGAGGTCAAGATCGAGTTCCCCGTAGTGTTGAGCCATTCCTTGGCAGAGCCGGCACAGCGACAGGGTGTGTTCGAGGAGTCCCCCCAGCCAGGCGTGATGGAGGGATTTGGCGGCAGGCGCCTGTTTGAACTTGAGGGCGAACTCGGAGTCGTTCAAGAGACCGTTCAGAAGCCGCTTCAGGTGGGGATTTCCGATCTGGCCCACCAGGCCGAGCAGGTCCCCGAACATCTGCTCCACGTCCTTGGTCGTCTTGGGAAAGTAGTCGCCGAAGTCGACTTCCGATTCCTGGCAGCGCCGGATTCGATGAATGGTGAGCTGCTGCTTGTTGCGAAAGATCTGCACCAGGCCCTTCACCTTGACGAAGTCGTCCCTGTCGAAAGTGGGCTCGACCTCAGCCACGTTGTCCCACATCTTGGCGTCCAGGTTCCCGCTCTTGTCACCCAGAGTCAGGGAGAGGTAGGGTTCGCCCGTCTTCTTGGCGCGGACCTCCTTGACCTTGACCAGAAAGGTGGTAGTGATGACTTGGTTGGGCTCGAGCCCGCTCACAAAAAGTTCCTTCATGCCTCTCAATCCGGTTCCGGCAGCATCGGGAATGACTCCCGCCAGCGCCGGTTCTTCGCACCCGAGAAAACTCTCCCCGTTGCAGCCCGGTCGGCGGCGGGTGAGGAGAAAGGGCAACCTCTTCCCTATGGTATACTGAACGGCACTCTGAGCCGATCCAACAGGTTGCCCTCCCCGGCTTGAGAGTACTATAGCCAACCCGGCGCATGAAGACAGAAAAAATCTCCGAATTCACCATCAACCGCCTCTCGATCTATCTCAGGTGTCTGAACCTGCTGGCCGCCTCCGGGGTGACCACGACTTCCTCCCAGGCTCTGGCCGAACAGTTTCAACTGAATTCGGCCCAGATCCGCAAGGACTTGACCTACTTCGGCGAATTCGGAGTACGGGGCGTCGGTTACAACGTGGCCGAGTTGCGATCCCATCTCAACCAGATCCTTGGCCTGGACAGACAGCATCGGATAGGCATTGTCGGTGCGGGCAATCTGGGGATGGCCCTGGCCAATTACATGGGATTCGACCATGAGTATTTTCGGGTCGCGGCCCTTTTCGACAAGGAAGCCCCCCGTTTGGGGATCACTTCCCGCAGCGGCGTCTTCGTCTACCATATCGACGAGCTCAAAGCGGTGGTGGCCCGTGAGCAGATCGTCATCGGCGTGGTAGCGGTGCCGGCGGAAAATGCCCAGGAGGTGGTCGACCGAATGACCGAATCCGGCATTACCGCCATCCTCAACTTTGCTCCGGTGCGTCTCAACACTGAAGCGGGGGTCCGGCTCAAGACCATGGATCTGGCCATTTCCTTTGAGAGTCTGTCCTATTTCCTTACCGACTCAGGCCTCCCCGACCATTCTTCCTCCTGACCGGGCGCGCCTGCCAAAACGCCCCAAGCCCGCATTCCTCACCGGGTCGCTGGAACCATGATGAAATACGGTTTGTTTTAAGCAACTGGTCGGTCCGATTGTGATGTCTTGCGGTACCACACGGTGCTGGGCGCGCTCTGGCTTGTCCTTTTCCCCTCAGCGCGCACATGCTCGCTCGAACGTAGTGACCGCTACGTTCTTCGCTCGCGAGCACCCGCTGAGGGAAAAATTCCTGCGCCATCATCACGCCCCCCGGTGAGAAATGCGGGCTAGGAACTGGTGTTCCAGGCGACAGGAGCCCGAAATCCCGCGTGGCATGCCCGTTGATGCGGCTTGCAAATGTTGCTAGAATTCAACGGCTTTGACTCCCCTTCAGGCGGTTCCGGCAGGCGGGCGGCACGGCTCGAGCTCAGATGAAAAAGACTCTGGAGCAGCACCGCAAGGACATTGTCGAGATCGGCAGGCGCATTTACCAGCTCGGTTATGTCGCGGCCTTTGACGGCAACATCAGTGTCCGGTTGGAGAACGGCAACGTGCTGGCCACTCCCACGGCCATGAGCAAGGGCTTTATGGCCGAAGAGGATCTGGTCATCGTCGATGCCGAAGGGCAGGCCGTGGAGGGCAAGCGCAAGGTCTCCTCGGAGATCGCCATGCACCTGCTGATTTACCGGCTTCGTTCCGACGTTCAGGCGGTGGTGCATGCCCATCCCCCATGCGCCACCGGTTACGCCGCCGCCGGCGTACCCCTGACCAAGGCCATCCTGGCCGAGGTGGTGCTGGTCCTGGGCTGCATTCCACTCACCCGCTATGGAACCACCGGGACTTCCGAGCTGACGGATGCCATACGGGATTACGTTCCGCGTCACGACGCCTTGCTCCTGGCCAATCACGGCGTGGTCACCTACGGAAACGATCTGTTCCTGGCTCACGCCAAGATGGAAACGGTTGAGCATTTCGCCCGCATCAGCCTGACCACCAAGGTCCTCGGGCGGGAAAGGCTGCTCAGCGGCGAAGATGTGGACAAGCTCCTGGTTGCCCGGGAAAAGTATGGGATCAAGGGCCCGTCGCCGGTCGGAGAGGGTTGTCCCACCCTGGGCGGGGAAGAGTCCGAGCCAAGGATAACGTTGACCAGGAGCCAACTGGTCGATATTATCGAATCGGCGTTGGTGTCTCTGCAAAAAGAGAGGTAGGGTAGTTTCCGCGGAGCGGCCGAGGGACGGTTGCTGGTGAGTTCTGCGGACTCGGACCGGGTCGTTCGCAGCAACTGGCTTGTCGACAGATCATCATGGAAAGGACAGGAAGATGGGTGAAGCTCTAGGAATGATCGAGACACGGGGGCTGGTGGCCATGATTGAGGCGTCGGACGCCATGGTCAAGGCAGCCAAAGTGACCCTGGTGGGATGGGAGAAGATCGGGTCCGGGTATGTGACTGCCATGGTGCGTGGGGACGTGGCTGCGGTCAAGGCTGCGACCGACGCCGGGGCTGCCTCTGCACGCCGGGTCGGAGAACTGATCAGCGTTCATGTGATCCCCAGGCCCCATGCCAACCTGGAGGATGTCCTCCCCATCGGCAAAGCAGGGGACTAGCCCGATTTTGTTGAGGAGGTCTGGGCCGGGACCAGCGGTCCAGTCCCTGACGGTGACCCATGCTTTTAGGCCGGGTTGTTGGAACGGTGGTCGCCACTCGCAAGGACCCGCGTCTGGAGGGCAAGAAACTGCTTGTCGTCCGGACCATCACTCCCTCCGGCCAGGACCAGGCCGGTTACGTGGTGGCCGTGGATACCGTGAGCGCCGGCTTCAAGGAAAAAGTGCTCTTGGTTTCGGGGAGTTCCGCCCGCATGGCCGGGGGGTGCAAGGATTGTCCGGTGGACGCGGCTATCGTGGGTATTGTCGACTCCGTGGAAGTGAGTACGTAGGGGAGCTCTGGAATGCAACTGGGTCGGGTGGTTGGAACCGTGGTGGCCACACGGAAGGACGACGCTCTCGAGGGCAAGACGCTGCTGTTGATTCAACCCCTGGACAAGCAGGGGAGGGACCGGGGCAGAACCCTGGTTGGAGTGGATGCGGTCGGCTCGGGAGCGGGAGAGACCATCTATTGGTGTCGCGGCCGGGAAGCCTCCCTGGCCTGGCATCCCCATCAAACCGTGCCCACGGAATGCGCCATCGTGGGTATCGTCGACTCGGTAACCATCGACTGATTCCTGAATCGGCGGTCCAGCCACCATGCTGATCGGCAAAGTCATTGGAAGGGTCGTCGCCACCCGCAAGCATGCCTCCCATCAGGGACAGAAGATTCTGTACGTCCAGATGGTCAATCTGGACGGCAGCGAGAGGGGCTCCCCCTACCTGGCGGTGGATGCGGTGGATGCCGGAGTGGGAGACGATGTGCTGGTGGCTCAGGAGGGGTGGTCGGCCATGACGTCGGTGGGGAAGCCTTACTCCCCGATCGATATGGCCGTGGTTGGTGTCATCGACCAGGTGCACCTGTCGGAATAGCCCAGGGTTCCCGGACCCCTCCCTATGATTGCTCACCTCTCGGGCACGCTCCTTTCCAAGGAACCCCAACAGGTCATTATCGACGTCAACGGCGTAGGCTACCAAGTCCATGTCCCGCTCTCCACCTTTTACGAGGTGGGCGAGATCGGGGCCTCCGTTCGGCTGCGCATACACACCCACGTTCGCGAGGACACCCTCCAGCTTTTCGGTTTCAAGAGCCAGGGGGAGAAGTCGGCGTTTGAGCACCTGACCTCCGTTTCCGGCGTCGGCCCCAAGCTGGCCCTCACCATTCTCTCGGGGCTAAGCGTGGATGAGCTGATCCCGGCCATCCGCCAGAGCAATTCGGCGCGGCTGTGCCTGATTCCCGGGGTGGGGAAGAAGACCGCCGAGCGGCTGGTGGTGGAGCTCAGGGACAAGCTGGCCCGGATTGTCCCGGATGAGCCCCGCCCGCCGGCTCCGGGCCCGCCTTCCCTGCAGGCGGACGTGGTCTCGGCCCTGGTGAACCTGGGCTACCCTAAATCCTCGGCTGAGAGGGCTTTTCAAAGGGCCGCCCGGGACGCTCCGGCAGAGGGGAGCATGGAGGAGCTGATCAAGGCGGCGCTGCAGGTCCTCTCTCGACCGGTACGGGGGTAGGCCGAGCCGGAATGGGGGAGGATCCTTCCGACCTTCTCCCCGGTTGAATCCCTTCCGATCTTTTGCTACCGTTGGGCGAGTCTCCCTTTCTCGTCCTCTCCAAAACTCTTTATGGACCAGGAACGCATCATTTCCGGGGCTCCCTACGAGGAGGAGCAGCGCTTCGAGCTCAGCTTGCGCCCCAAGCATCTGCAGGAGTACATCGGCCAGTCCCAGGTCAAGCAGAACCTGGAGATCTCGGTTACGGCGGCCCGTTCCCGCGGCGAGGCCTTGGACCACGTCCTGCTCTACGGTCCGCCCGGCCTGGGAAAGACCACCCTGGGCGCAGTCATCGCCAATGAGCTGGGTGTGGGGCTGACGACCACCACGGGTCCCATCATTCAGATCAAGGGAGATCTGACCGCCATTCTCACCAATCTGCAGGCCAACGACGTGCTGTTCATCGATGAGATTCACCGTCTGTTGCCTCAGATCGAGGAGATCCTCTACCCGGCTCTGGAGGACTTCAAGCTCGACCTGATCATCGGCCAGGGGCCCAGCGCCAGAAGCGTGGCGCTCAATCTCCCCCCTTTCACGCTGGTGGGAGCCACCACCCGAGCGGGATTGATCTCCTCTCCCCTGAGGTCCCGCTTCGGCATCGTGCACCGGCTCGACTACTACACGGAGGAGGAGCTGGGGGTGATCTTGAGCCGCTCGGCCGAGGTCCTGGGCATCCGGATCGATGCGGCGGGAAGGAACGAGATCGCCGCCCGGTCGCGAGGCACGCCCCGCGTGGCCAACCGCCTGCTTCGGAGGGTCCGGGACTACGCCCAGGTGAAGGCCGATGGGGTCATCGACCGGGAGGTGGCCCGGGAAGGGCTGGCCCTGCTGGCCATCGACGACAGCGGTTTTGACGAGAACGACAAGAAGCTGATCAAGACGATCATCGAGAAGTTTTCGGGGGGGCCGGTCGGGGTAGCCACCCTGGCGGCTGCCATCAGCGAGGAAGTGGACTCCATCGAGGACATCTACGAGCCCTACTTGATTCAGCGGGGCCTGCTGCAGCGCACTCCGCGCGGCCGGATGGCGACCCGGCTGGCCTACGAACACTTCGGTCTGACCCCCACACCCGGCCAATTCAGCCTGCTGTGAGGGACCGACTGATTTGGCGGAAGCATAAAAGGCAAAAAGAGGAATCCACGAAGGGCCACGAAGGACGACGAAGGGCCACTAAGGGGTTGGAGAAAGCTCAAGAGGGATCCGCCAAAGGTCGGAAAGGGAGAAAAGATTTCCGCCAAGGGCGCTGAAGTAAAGGTTCGTTGTTTCACTCTCGTATGGTTCGCCCGGCAGGGCGGGGGCCGGACTTGTCTACCTGAGGCGCAGCTTCGCAAGGTGTGATATGATGAATACATGTATTCAGAGGACTCTGGAGGACCGGTGACATGGCGACTTCGATTCGACTTGCTCCTGCAACCGAGCAACGGCTTGATTTTCTGGCCTCGCAGACCGGGCGCACCAAGGCTTTCTATCTGCGTGAGGTGATCGAGCGTGGCCTTGAGGATATGGAGGACTACTACCTTGCCGCGGACGTACTGGAGCGCCTTCGTCAAGGTACAGAGAAAGTGTACTCCTCCGCCAACGTGAGGAATGCCCTTAACTTGGACGATTGAGTACACGGCAACCGCCCGGACCCAGCTTCGCAAGCTCGACAAGCAGGTGGCTCGACGCATTGTCGATACCATGAACGAGCGGATTGCGGGACTGGAGGACCCGCGGAGCCTGGGCAAGGCCCTGACCGGCCCACTGGGTGAGTTGTGGCGTTATCGGGTAGGGGATTGCCGCGTGATCTGCGACATTCGGGACGATGCTTTGCGTGTCCTGGTGGTGAGGGTCGGTAGCCGCGACAAGGTGTACCGGTGAAGGGATCACACGTGGGCGTGGAAGAATTTAGCCATGGAGCGTCAACGAGACAGCATGGTTCCCGCCATGCGGCATCCAAACGCCGGCAACCGGGAATCGGCCTCGCTGGCGGTCCTGGGTCTCGGCTCCAATGTCGGGGACAGGCGTTCCCGGTTGCAACGCGCGGTTCAGGGCCTGGCTTCCGACGGGCTGGAGATCGTCCAGGCCTCATCCCTCTATCTCACCGAGCCGGTGGACTATCCCGACCAGGCCTGGTTTCTCAATCAGGCCCTGCTGGTCCGCACCCGGCTCCCGCCTTACCGGCTGCTGGCCCGTTGCCTGGAGGTCGAAGAGGCGCTGGGCCGGCAGCGCCGGCTGCCCAAGGGCCCCCGGGTCATTGACGTCGACATCCTGCTCTATGCCGACCGCATCCTCAGTGACCGGAAGTTGACCATCCCCCATCCCCGATTCCACCTCAGAAGGTTTGCCCTGACGCCGGTGGCCGAGATTGCCGCCGGGTGGAAGCACCCGCGGCTGGGCCTGTCGGTGGCCGGCTTGCTGGACCGCTGTCAGGACCCGGCCCAGGTTGTCCGAGTGGCGTGAATCTGCTAGGCTGGCACTGGCGCCTGGATCAGTCCTCTGACCAGGGACGCCCGCGGAGCCGGCACGCCCACCCCAAGGAGTCAACCCCTATGACAAGGAGCGTATCGCATGAACGCTACCCCTCACGGTCAAACCGACAAGGTCACTGTACCCTCAATCCTCAATCGCAAGCACAAGGGCGGAAAAATCGTCTGCCTGACCGCCTATGACTACCCCTTCGCCCGCATCCTGGACCAGGCGGGGATCGATCTGGTGTTGGTGGGCGATTCGCTGGCCACCACCCGCCTGGGTCAGGATTCGACCCTGCCCCTGAAGGTCAAGGACGTCCTGCTGCACCTCAAAGCCGTTCGCCGGGGGCTGCAGCGGGCCCTGCTGGTGGTCGATCTACCCTACGGTTCCTATCATCTGAGCAGCAAGGAGGCCCTGAAGAACGCCCTGAAGTTCGTCAAGGCGGGCGCCGAGGCGGTGAAGATCGAAGGCGGCGCCAAGCGAAGCGGTCTGGTCAAGCGGCTGGTGGGCGCGGAAATTCCCGTCATGGGACACGTGGGGCTGACCCCCCAGTCCCTGCACGTGATGGGGGGATACCGGGTGCAGGGCAAGAGCCCGGAGTCGGCCGAGGCCGTGATGGCGGACGCCCTGGCACTGCAGGAAGCGGGCGCTTTTGCCGTGGTCCTGGAGGGCGTGCCCGAGAATCTGGCTTTTCACGTCACCCAGGAACTGCAGATTCCCACCATCGGCATCGGGGCCGGACCCCACTGCGACGGGCAGATCCTGGTCTGCGACGACCTCTACGGCCTGACGTTCTCTCGAAAACCCAAGTTTGTCCGGCAGTACCTCAATCTCAGGGAAATCCTCTCCGGCGCCACCCGCCAATACATCAGCGACTGCCTCTCAGGAGACTTCCCCTCCCGCAAAGAGACCTACTTTCCGGCCGAGTTCCACCGGCTGGAAGAGGTGTTGAAGCATTAGATATGTTAAGCTCCAGGCAAGGAAGAACTCCATGACCACCGCCGTTTTCGACACCCTGAAAGCCAGCCGTGACCTCAAGGCCGCCGGTGTCGACGCCAGCCAGGCCGAAGCCATCGTCACCACCATGGCCGAGGCCTTCGACGATGCTGTTGCCACCAAAGTGAACCTCGCCGAAGTCAAGGCTGAGCTCAAAACCGATATCGCGGAAGTCAAGGCCGACCTCAAAGCCGAAATCGCGGAAGTCAAGGCTGAGCTCAAAGCCGATATCGCGGAAGTCAAGGCTGACCTCAAAACCGATATCGCCGAAGTCAAGGCCGACCTCATGCAGGAACTCTCCGGGCTGAAAGCGGATTTCAAGATCTTCAAGTTGGTGTTCGCTCCCGCCGTCATCATCCTGCTGCTCAAGATCGCTTTCTTCTCCTGATCGGGCGGCGACTGAGTCTCACACCTCCGCATCGCGGCACCCCTCCGAACCCGCCCGCTCCCCAATAGGCTGATCCCGTGTAGTTCACATCGCCCAGGATCGTGGGGGAAACAGGGGACGTTGTTGAATTTCCGGAAAAACTTTGCTAACACCGATTGCTGGAAGAGGTCGGATGGAGCTCGGACATGGATCCCCACCGGCCAGACCACTCCGACACCTTCATCGCCAACGGACTACTTAACCCGCATTTCTCACCAGGTCGCTGAGCATAAGGTGGAAAAGTGCTCGTCTTTAACATCTTGCGGCGCTTTGTTTGGAGTCGGCTGGGTACAGAGTGCGCTGGGCGCGCCCTGGTGAGAAATGCGGGTTAACCGCCAATTTAAGTTATTCCAATTATTCAACAACGTCCCCCGGTTGCTCCAATTATTCAACAACGTCCCCCGGTTGCTCCCTACCCTCGTTGGACTCGGCAATCAAACCCGCTTCCCAGCCGCTGCGCGCCGTCTCGACGGATAAGCCGGTGGCGAGACAGACCGAGCTCGATGGCGGCCAACGTCAGCAACCCGGCCCTGACATTTATGAAAATAACACTAGAATGACTTGATTATTCACACTATTGACACGGTCTTTTTCTGCATAATAAGACGCGATTCCGTAGAAAAACAGGGGAGGTTGTTGAATAAACGGAAATACCGGTCGGGCCGATTCTGAAATGCGTTGGATATGGCCGGAAGGGCTCGATACCGCTTAGTGTGACAGGGTGCGCTGCGAAACAAGGCCGTTCAGCCAGGCTTGACGGACCTTCAGCTGCTCGTTTTCTGCCAGCCGAGGCTCAGACGCCGCAACAGAGTTATTCCAGTAAATCAACAACGTCCCCTTACATTCCCCCATACATTTCTCCAGCGGAGCAACTGGAAGGAGAATTCGTGTCAAACAACAAAATACTCGGACACTTCGGCGCGGCTCTTACGATCGCGCTTGGGGTGGGGATCTCGATCCCCTCGGCAAAGGCCGAAATCCTCTACGATCGCGAAGGCATCCAGCTGCAGGGAAGTGCCCGCATCTTCACCCGGAACGCCGCCACCTGCAACGTCCTGGAGGAAAAGTACTCCTCCGAAAAATATGAGAAGCTCAAGGCCAACTAGGGCCAGCCCCTCCACGTCTGGAAGCTGGACTTCTCCGCCCACAACAACACCGGCAAACCCCTCGATTTCCTCACAGCCACCTTCAATATGGAATCCCCCGGGCCACCCTGCACCAACTGGAGCGGCGATGGCCTCGGGGCCTACGCCTCGCGGGATTTCGTCAATGCCAAGGGTCATCCCGGGCCTGTCGGATGGGCCGGGGCCTTGAGAGTCCTCTCCAGGGTCGGCGGGATGCGGGCCGGCGAGGTCGAGCGCGATACTGTCTTCCTGCTGGTCTTTCACAAAGACAGGCCGGTCTTCGAGGACTGGAATGTCCACTTCACCGTTGCCCGGCAGGGAGCCCAGGCCCAGCAAGCTTCGGCCCCACCGCAGTCAAAAGAGGATCCCCCCAGGGCCGCCCCCGGGCAGCGGGTCGAGCTTCCCCCCGACATCCTGGCCGACAAGTACCTGCGCCAGGCCGAGCAGCTCGTCGGGGAGAAAGACTACCCGGGAGCCCGCCAGGCGCTGGAGAAGCTCGAGGCCCTGCAGCAGGAGCACGGCCTCGAATCCGGGCCCGAGGACCACTTCCGCTACGCCCGGATCTGGTCGGAGGCAGGGGCGCCGGAGCGGGCCATGGAGGCGGCGGTGCGCTACCTGCAGATCCGGGGCCGGGAGGCCGAGCATTACGAGGAGGCCCTGGACCTGATCAACCGGGCCGAAGGCGAGCAGGCGCGGGCCGAGTCCGGCGCCGGGGTTCCCTCAGGGCCTCAAGCCGGATTGGCCGGGATCCGGGTGGGGGAGACGCTGGTGTTTGACGGGATGGAGTTCGTGGGGATTCCCCCGGGAGAGTTTCTGATGGGCTCCACCAGCCGGCATGCGGATGACGACGAGAAGCCGGTGACGCAGGTCCGGATCAGCCAGGGGTTTTACCTGGGCAAGACCAAGGTGACCCAGGACCAGTGGCAGGCGGTGATGGGAGACAATCCCTCAGATTTCTCCGGCTGCGGGCGCTGTCCGGTGGAGAAGGTCTCCTGGGAGGATGCGCAAGTCTTCATCGGGAGGCTCAATGCGAGGTCGGGCGGGGAGCGCTACCGGCTGCCGACCGAGGCGGAGTGGGAGTATGCGGCCCGGGCGGGGACGACGACAGGCACCTA
The DNA here is from genome assembly GCA_965262635.1 of Candidatus Versatilivorator sp. GTDB lineage: Bacteria > Acidobacteriota > Terriglobia > Versatilivoradales > Versatilivoraceae > Versatilivorator. The sequence continues at coordinate 636,413 of OZ253547.1, forward strand.
CGCGGGGGATGTGACGGAGCCGCTTGGCAATGACCCGGTGGTGAACGGGATCGCCTGGTACGATGAGAACAGTGGAGGTCGAACCCACCCGGCGGGGCAGAAGGCGCCCAATGGGTTTGGGCTCTATGACATGCTGGGGAACGTGTACGAGTGGGTGGGGGACTGGAAAGGGGACTATCCGGGCGGGGCGGTGACGGACCCTGCAGGTCCTGGTTCAGGCTCGGAGCGGGTGTTTCGCGGCGGCGGCTGGGCCAGCTTCAACGGCTGGGGCTGCCGGTCGACGGGTCGCCCCGGAATTTCGCCGGGCGACCGCAACCCCATCCTCGGCTTCCGCCTGCTGAGGACGGAGTAACCCTTGGCTCTTTTACCCTGTTACCCTTGGCCTGGCGATGCAGGGGCGCAGGCGGGTGTTTGCACCCTCCCTGGGCTTGGGGTGCCCCCCGTATCAGGCTCGAAGCGGGTGAATCGCGGCGGCAGCTGGAACAACAACGCCAGGAACTGCCGGTCGGCGAATCGCAACAGGAATTCGCCCGCAACCGCAACCACAACCTGGGCTTCCGCCTGCTGAGCACACGGCGGCGCCGGAGGGCGCGGTTAATGGATCGTGCTCCCGTGCCAGCGCCGTGTCCAGGGGGTTCGTCCCGCTCCGGCGAGCAGCCGGACAAACAACAGGAACCTGCGGCGTCTGGTAGGCCCCAGGGCGCGAAGGCCGCCGCAGGCACAAGTTCGACGCTTACACGGAGATCCTCTCGACAAATTTTCGGGTAACGCGCCGTCGGTCAAAGATCTCGGCGCTGCTGGGGTTGGCTTGGCCAGCCAGGGTCTGCAAGTCCTCCAGGGGGGTTTCGGTTTGCCCAGGGGATCGATCCAGGGCGAAGGTGATAGTGATAACATGCTCTTGCACGCCGGGATCGACCCGGCCGGAAATGCGGGCTGAGCATGGACGTCGTTCGATCGCTGGAGGCCTTCAGGCTCCTTCGCAAGAGTTGGCCGGATGGAGGCCCGGAGGTCTGCCTGGTGCCCACCATGGGAGCCCTGCACGCCGGCCACCTCAGTCTGATCGAGGCGGCCCGGAAACGGTCCGAGCGGGTGGTGGTCTCCATCTTCGTCAACCCCACCCAATTCGGTCCGGGAGAAGACTACCAGCGCTATCCCCGGCCCCTCGACCGCGACTTGAAAGCGCTGGAGAGGCTGGGCGTGGGGACGGCCCTGGTTCCCGGCGCCGGCGAGATGTATCCCGACGGCCACCGCACCCAGGTGCTGGTGGAAGGACTGGGCCGGAAACTGTGTGGCCTCAGCCGTCCCACCCACTTCCAGGGGGTGGCCACGGTGGTGCTCAAGCTCTTCCATCTGGTGCGCCCCCAGGCCGGCTTCTTCGGACAGAAGGATGCCCAGCAATCCATCCTGATTCGACGAATGGTCCGCGACCTTGACCTGGACATCGAGGTGGTGGTCTGTCCGACGGTCCGGGAAAAAGACGGTCTGGCCGTCAGTTCCCGCAACCGGTATCTGAGTCGTGAAGAGAGGAAGGCCGCTCCGGTGCTGTTCCGGGCCCTGGAGTGGGCCAGGCGGGAGTTGGCCCGGGGGGAGCGCCGGGCGCCGGCCCTGCTGGCCGGCGTTCATGGATGCCTGGTCGCCGAAGCACGGGCCAGAGTAGACTATGCTGCCATCGTAGACCCGGTCGACCTGGAGCCGGTTTCGCGGCTCCAAGGGGAATCGCTGCTGGCCCTGGCCGTCTTCATTGGGACAACCCGCCTGATTGACAACACCTATCTCACCCCCTGAGCCGCGGGCCTACGCTCCGCCCGGACCCCATCATGAGATCCCCCGCAGCCGGCCATAGTTCCCGCCGTAAGTGACCTTTCCCAGGACTGCCGGATGGCGGGCGCCGGTAGCCGAGGGAACGTTGCCGGCAGCCAACTCGAAGGTCTCATTGGCCAGAACGGCGAATCCGATGGCCTCCTTGGCATCGGCGGGAATCCCCAGGGAGTCGGTGGGCGCCACCTGCAGGTGGGGCAGGAGCTCTTGCAGGCGCTGCATCAGATAGGCGTTATGGACGCCCCCGCCGGAAACCAGCATCCGGTCCCATCGGTGGCGGGCTTCGGCGCAGGCCAGCACGGCGTCGCTGACGGTCCGAGCTGTCAGCTCGGTGGCGGTGCAGACCAGGTCCGGGGTGGGGGACGGCCCCGTCGCCGCCAGCATCCCTTCCACAAAGGTCTCTCCGAACTGCTCCCGCCCCGCCGACTTGGGAGGCTTGCGGCGGAAGTAGGGATGGCCCAGCAGAGCTTCCAGCAGAACCGGGTCGGGCCTTCCGGAGCGGGCCAGGCGTCCCCCGGCATCGAACCCCCGGGGATCCCGGCCCAGGCGCCGGACCAGAGCGTCGATCACCATGTTGCCGGGTCCGCTGTCGAAGGCCCGGATCTCGGAGATCCTGCATGCAGGGGGCAGCAGGGTGAGGTTGGCGATGCCGCCCAGGTTCAGCAGCACCCGTCCCATTTGGAGATCCCGGAACAGCAGGAAGTCCACCAGCGGAATGAGCGGCGCTCCGGTCCCTCCGGCCGCCATGTCGCTGGGACGAAAGTCCGAAACGGTGGTCACTCCCGTCTCCTCGACCAGCACGGCGGCCTCTCCGATCTGCAGGGTGGAGGCGATCTGCTGGCCGCAGAAGTCGCCGGGGTCGGATTGGTGGAAAATGGTCTGGCCGTGGGACCCGATCAAGTCCAACCGGTCGAGGGGGACCCGGACGGCCCGGCAGACGTCCTTGACCGCCCTCGAGTAGAGGTGGCCCAGCAGGATCCCCAGGTGGCTGATGAAGCCGGCCGCAACCGGTCGGCCGGAAGCGACCCTCAGAAGCGCCTGTCGGACGTCGGCCGGATAGGGAGTGGATATGAAATGCCGGAGCTGAAGGGAGCACGCCTCTTTCGACCGGACGATCCGCACCAGTGCGGCGTCCACGCCGTCCAGCGAGGTTCCCGACATGAGGCCAACCACCAGCTTGGAGTCTTTCATGGAGCCGCCACTTGTTTGAAGCCAAATAAGGGGTCATCCACGAAGGACCCAAAAAAGAAATCCACGAAGGGGCACGAAGGACCACGAAGGGACACAAAGAACACTGAGGTTGTCCACGAAGTACTCGATGTCACTCCAAGGTCACGAAATTGCAGAAAGATTTTGGTGCCGCTTGCCGTTGACGGAAGTCCATCCGTCTTCTGGTCTATTCGTGTTCATTTGTGGTTCATCTTCATTAACGATCGGTCGTTTTCCCTCGAATGATCCGCACGGCAGGGCGGATGCCCGGCTCGCGGACAAAAGGGGAGTTTCCGAAAGCGTGCACGTCGGCTTTCTGAGAAGTCACGCGCCAGACATCCCCGCCCGCACCGCCGGGACGGCATCGCCTGGGAGCGCGGGCGTCCCGCCCGCATCCTGTCCCTTTGGCTGCCGCTGAGCTTCCGTGCGATGCTGCAGGCAGCCACCCTGTCGGCGGGAACCGCATCGGCCAAGCCGAAGGAAAGCCATGGCGCCGTTCCCGGTTGATCCAAGTGGGGGAGATGGCTGAGGCTGTGCCAGGCTTTGTGCGGGCGGGACGCCCGCGCTCCCAGGAAGCCGTCATCCCATGACATCGTCACACCAAGGGCAAAAAATGCAGAATTGCAGAAGCAATTTGGTGCCGCTTGTCGTTGAAGCGGGTCCATCTGTCTTCTGGTTTATTTGTGTTTATTCGTGTCCATTCGTGGTTCGTTTTCATTAACGATCGGCTGTTTTTCCTCGAATGATCCGTACGGCAGGGCGGCGGCCGCCGCGGAGCGGGAAGACCGGAGGGGCGGGCGCCTCACAGGCTTTCCTTGAGTCGGTGGATGGCTTCCAGCGCCTGCAAGGGAGTCATCTGGTCGGGGTCCATCCGGCGCAACTGCTCCAGAGCCTCGTGCTCGGTGACCATGAACAGGTTGAGCTGCTTGCGGGAGTTGTTCTTCCTGCGCTGGTAGTGCCGGGTGAGGTGGTCGCTGATTTCGTGCTCTCCCTCTTCATGCCCCTTGAGGATCTCGCGAGCGCGCTGGATCACGGCCCGAGGCAGGCCGGCCAGCCTGGCCACCTCGATGCCGTAGCTCTTGTCGGCGCTTCCCGGCTCGACCCGCCTGAGGAATACGATCTGGTTGCCCGACTCCTTGACCGTCACCTGATAGTTCTTCACTCCGGGCAGCAACTGAGCCAGCTCGGTCAGCTCGTGGTAGTGGGTGGCGAAGAGCGTTTTTGCCCGGTTCCGGGAGTGGAGGTGCTCGACCACCGACCAGGCGATCGAGAGTCCATCGAAGGTTGCGGTGCCGCGGCCGACCTCATCCAGAATAACCAGGCTCCTGGGTGTGGCCGAGTTCAGGATGACGGCCGTCTCGGTCATCTCCACCATGAAGGTGGACCTGCCCCTGGCCAGGTTGTCGGTGGCCCCGATGCGGGTGAAGATCCGATCCACGATGGGCAGCTTGGCCTCCCGGGCCGGAACGAAGGAGCCCATCTGGGCCATGACCGAGAAGAGCGCCGCCTGGCGGAGATAGGTGGATTTGCCCCCCATGTTGGGCCCGGTGATGAGGAGGACCTGATCGGTGGTGGGATTCAGATAGAGGTCGTTGGGAATGAACCGGCCGGTGGGCAGTTGCTCGCCCAGACGTTCGATGACCGGGTGCCGCCCCCCCTTGACCGCCAGCTCCTCGCCGGAGTGGAGCCGGGGTCTCACGTAGCCGAACTGATGGGCCGCGCCGGCCAGGGTTACCAGGCAATCCAATTGGGCCAGGGCGCGGGCCGTGTTGCGGATGCGCCGGCACTCCCGGCCCACGGTGGCCCGGAGTTGGCAGAAAAGCTCGTACTCCAGCTCCACCAGGCGCTCCTCGGCGCCCAGCACCTGGCGTTCGTGCTCCTTCAGTTGAGGGGTGGTGTAGCGCTCCGCTCCCACCAGGGTCTGCTTCCGCTCATAGTCGGGGGGGACCAGTCCCAGATTGGACTTGGAGACCTCCAGGTAGTAGCCGAAGACCTGGTTGAACTTGACCTTCAGATTGGGGATGCCGGTCCGGGCGCGTTCTCCGGCTTCCAGCTCGGCAATGGTCCGCTTCCCGGAGGAGCTGGTGTTTCGCAAGCTGTCCAGCTCCGCGTTGAACCCCGGCCGAATCAGCCGCCCCTCGGTCAGCACAACCGGGGGATCGTCGTTGAGGGCCCCACCGATTATTGACGCCACGTCGGCCAGGGGGTCGCTGGCCTGCTCCAGGTGCCGCAGCCGGGCCGGGGCAAGGGGCTGCAACCGCGCCTTGAGTCCGGGGACCTGTTCCAGCGACTGCCTGAGCGCGATCAGGTCTCTGGCGTTGGCGTTGGAGAGAGCCACTTTGGAGGCCAGCCGTTCCAGGTCATAGACCTGCTTGAGCCGCTCCCCGAGCTCCTCCCTCAACACCAGGTCTTCGGTCAGCGCGGCCACCGCCTCCTGGCGGCTCTCGATCTCGGTCAGGTCGATTTCCGGCCGCAGCATCCAGGTCTTCAGGAGCCGCCCGCCCATTCCGGTGGCGGTCCCGTCCAGGCACTGAAGCAGCGTGCCGTTGCGGGATCCGTCGTAGAGGGACTCCAGCAGCTCCAGGTTCCTCACCGTGGACTGGTCCAGCAGCATCGTCTGGTCCAGCTCGTAATAGTGCAGGCTGTCCAGGTGCAGCAGCTCGCCGCGCTGGGTCTCGTGCAGGTAGTGGAGGGCACCGCCGGCCGCGGCCACGGCCAGGTCCCGACCCTGACAGCCGAAACCATCCAGGCTGGCGACCTTGAAATGGTCGGTGAGCAGCCGTTTGGCAAAGTCCGAGGCGAAGGTCCACTCCTCGACGACCGTCTTGAGAGCGGACAGATTCCGGGCCCAGGCGGGATTTTCATCGCTGAGCCGGGAGCACCAGATCAGCTCCTTGGGCCCCAGCCGTTCCAGTTCCGTCTGCAGCATGGCCTCCCGGCTGCCGTCCCGAAACTCGGTGATTCGAAAATCGCCGGTGGAAACGTCTACCGAAGCCAGGCCCAGTCCGGAGCCGTCCGAGCAAACGGCGCTCAGGAAATTGTTCTCCCGAGGCTGCAGCAGATTGCCGTCACTCAGGGTGCCGGGGGTAACCACCCGGGTCACCTCCCGCTTCACCAGCTTCCTGGCGGTATTCGGCTTCTCGACCTGATCGCAGACGGCCACGCGGTAGCCTTTGCGAATCAGCTTGGAGACGTAGGCATCGGCGCTGTGGTAGGGAACCCCGCACATGGGAACCCGAGCCCCTTTTTCCTTGTTGCGCGAGGTCAAGGTGATCTCCAGTTCTCGGGCGGCCACAACGGCATCGTCGAAGAACATCTCGTAGAAGTCGCCCAGCCGGAAGAACAGAAGGGCGCCGGGAACCGACTTCTTGATCCGGTGGTACTGGGCCATCATGGGGGTGGAGGGTTCCATGTCGAAGTCCCGTGACACGGGTTGGGAAGAGCGACCCCGAAAGGTGCTGGAGGCGTGCAGGTAGAGGACCTCCCAGGCAGGAGCGGCACGCGCTGGGCTCAATGCAATTGTTCCGTCGAAATCCCGGAGTATATAATCTGCCCCAGGGGGTGTCAACGAACCCCGCTCCCCGTCGAAGTCGGGCCCGAAGGTGGGGAGGCCCACCGGGAGATCCCCATTGTGAAACTCCTTTGCCTGGACACCTCCGGCAGCGCCGGAAGCATCGTGTTGTCGGAGGATTGCACCATCCTGGGCGAGATCAACCTGGATTCGGCCTGCACCCACACCGCTCGGCTGCTGTCCGGCATCCAGTACCTTCTCAGCCACGCCGAAGTCACGCTGAATGACATTCAGGCCTTCGGGGTCGTCTGCGGCCCCGGTTCCTTCACCGGCATCCGGATCGGATTGACCACCGTCAAGGGCCTGGCCGAAACGCTTGGCAAGCCCACCGTAGCCGTTACCGCCTTCGAGGCCTGGGTCGAGAGGTTCCCGGAGTGGCAGGGGGTGCTGGTCCCCATGATCGATGCCCGCCGGGGCGAGGTGTACGCCGCGGTCTTCGAGCGCCGGCAATCCCGCCTGATTCAACGGGACTCCGGGTTGGTGGCCCCCCCCGGAGAGCTGCTGGATGCCCTGGATGAGGAAACGGTGCTGTTCCTGGGGGGCGGCGCCCAAAAATATCGAGACCTCATCCGGGCCCGCGGTCGCCCCCGGTGGCGGGTGGCCCAGACCGATCCTTTTTTGGGCCGTTCGCTGGTCACCCTGGCGTCCTTCAAGGCAGAGCGCGGGGAATGGACCGCGCCGCCGGACCTGCGCGCTTTCTACCTGCGCCGGTCCGACGCGGAAGTCAAATGGAAAGGCCCCTGAAAGTTGAAATTCGCTGGATGGTGGAGGCCGACGTCGCTCGGGTAGTGGCCATTGAGAACTGCTGGGACTACTTGAGCAAATGGGGGGAAGAGGGCTACCTGATGGTGCTCCGGGAGTCCTATCTCTACTGCCCCCTGGTGGCGGAGGTGGAATCCGCCGAGAGGACTTCACCAGGGGAAACGGGGGCCCTGGCCGGAGTGGCCGTGTTGGCCTTGATGGCCGATCACGGCGAGCTGTGCAATTTGATTGTTGCGCCCCAATACCTGGGGAAGGAGGTGGGCCAGCGGCTCCTGGCCGGGTGTCTGGAGGTGGCCCGGCAGCGGCAGTTGACCCGCATCTTCCTGGAGGTGCGCCATTCCAACAGCCGCGCCATCCGTTTCTACCGGCGAAACGGATTCAAGATCGTCTCCCGCCGCAGGAATTACTATCGGGATCCCCTGGAGGATGCCTGGGTGATGGAGCGGGAAGCCGCCAAGGGGCCGCTCCCAACCAGGGCTTCCGCCGTCTTGAAAGGAATGGGCGCCCTCCCGCGGTAGATCCCCAGGCACCATCCCGCCTGCACCCTGGACCCGCATTTCTCGCCGGGGGGTTGTACTCTTGAGAAGAGCGCAGGGAGTGAGGGTCATGTTTAGCCGGCATTTCTCACCAGGGGGCGCCCAGTACAGTCTGTGCCCTGCAGCCACCAAACAAAGCGCCCCAAGATGTTAAAGACAAGCACTTTTCGACCTGATGCTCAGCGACCTGGTGAGAAATGCGGGTAAGCGTGATTTTGGAGAGGCAGTGCGTTCCGGGAGGGCGCCCCTAATGCGCCGCCTACGCGGCTCGGGCAGCGCGGGGTTCACAGGCCCCCGGGCTCACGCCTCCGCCCCCAAGAGGACGCTGCCTTCGCGGCCGAACGTGGCCCCCTCCGGGTCCCCCCAGGCTCTCCCGGAAGGCGAAGTGCTGCCGCAGCTACGCCCGCTCTATAAGGAAGCCTGTAGGGGACGTTTGGTCGGGGAAACCAAGCCAACCGCGGCTATGCCGCTCTCCCCTAAATCACAACAGTGCCGGGGGAGAGGATTTTTGTATGATAATCGCCCGGGCGCCAGCCCGGGGTTCGAGTAAGCCGCGAATGCGGCGTCCGCACTTAGCCGTGGGCGTAAGCCCATGGAACCCGGCAACTCCACCCCCGAGCCGCGTAGGCGGCGGCAGCAATCCTCCCCGATGCCCAGTGACCCGGTGAGAAATGCGGGTTAACGCAGGAGCCCTTGGATCACGCGGGATCCGGCATCCCGCTCCAGGGCCGCAAGACCAGGTGCGCTCCCAGAATCGCGAAAACCAGGAAGGCCGAGAGCAGGCAGTAGTCGCAGAAAGCCTGCAAGACGAAGGCCTGCACATACAGCAGGTAAAGGGTCACCAGGAAGGCTGTCAGGCTGGCGATCAGGCTGAAGCGGAACACCTGCCGGAAGCCCGACAGGCCGAAGATGGCGGCGGCGGTAACCGCCAGATAAAAGGAGAAGCCGAACCAGGCGATGGAGACGCCGCCCCAGTGGGAATAGGCGCTGTTGAGAACCTGGTCGCAGCCCCCGGCGGGCCCGCAGGGGATCAGGACGCCGGTGAGGCTGTGGAGCCCGACATAGGCGGAATCGACCATTCCAGCGAAGCCGGCCAGCACCATCACCGGAATCGACCACCGATTACTGCTCACTGGAGGGATCGGATGCCGTCGACGATTCGCTGCTCGAACTCGACTTCGTCGCGGCTGTTGGAAATGGGCTTTCCGTTCAGAAAGAAAGCGGGAACCGAACGCACCTGGGCCATCTGCCCTTCCATGATGTCGCGGTAGATCTTCTCCCTCACCTCAGCGCTCCAAAGGTCCCGCCGGAAGCGCGCCAGGTTGAGTTGCAGTTCAGCGGCGTATCGGAGGAAGAGGGTTTGGGCATCCGGCACCTTGGCCCAGTCGGGCTGGCGCTGGAAGAGCAGGTCGTGCATTTCCCAGAATTTGTACTGCCGCCCGGCGGCCTCGGCCGCCTGGGAGGCAATCATGGCGTTGCTGTGGGCGCTCTGCATGGGGTGGTGTTTGAAGACGACTTTCAGCCGGGAGCCGTGCTTCCGGGCGATATTGGCCACTCGGCTGCTGACGGCGGCGCAGGCTCCGCACTGAAAGTCGCCGAATTCCACCAGGACCGCCTTGGCCAGGCTGTTCCCCTTGCTCCAGCCCTCCGGACTGATCAGGGAATGCGTATTGTGTGGGGTGGGGGCTACCGTGGAGACCGTCTGGTCGTTCTGGCGGCGCTGCAAATAGAAGGCGGCGGCCAGGGCAACGACCACGACTGCGGCCAGGCCGGCGAGGGGCTTGATGATCGAGCGAGGTTTTCGCGCGCGGGGCTTGCCGCGGGCCCCTGACCGCGGTTTGTGAGAGGAGGACGCCTTGGGCATCAGTCGATTCTCCGAATCCGAGGCATGATTCCAACCGCTAGAGACAGCTAGGGGGAGAGGGTGATGTCATCCTCATTCCCCCGGATGCCGTCGGCGCCCGAGGACAGGATCTGCAGGCCCTGGGGTCCGCTACGCTCGAGAATGAGCGGGCGGCCCCAAGCGTCAAAGCGAATCGAGGCGGCCATGTGCCGGGGAAAAAGCAGGTCGGTCAGCCCCGACAGATTCTCGGCCTTGGGGTGCTCCCCGTGGGTTTTCTTGAACTCCCTGATCCCCCTGACCAGCTTGCTCAAATCCTGCCGGGTCTGCCGGTCTCTGGCCAGATCCAGGGCCTGACGCAGGGTCGCGACCCGGATCCAATTCCTGTCCGAGAACCGGACGGCTTCCACTTCCCACTTCCCCCGAGAGTTCCGAGAAAGCTGGAAGACCATGTTCAAGCTGGCCTCGACAACGGCTTGTTTGCTTCCGGACTGCGAGACTTTTCGGATTTCCAGAGACTTGTCCTCGATCTCCATCAGGCCCAACTTCAGGATTCTCTTTCGGGCGGTCTGGTGGCTGAGCTTGTGGGAGGAAGCACAAGCGGTCAGGAAGCAAACGAGCGCCAGCAGCGCGGAAGTCCGGAACGCCTTCATGGGAAAATCATCCTAAGCCCTGCTCGGGCAAAGTGTCAAGGCGGGTGGACAGTCGCTTTCCCGGTTTGCAGCCTGGAGGCGGGGGGAGGGTTCCTGACAGGCCGGCGACCCCTGTCTGGCAGATCTGGATTCTCAGGGGGTGCCGGCTCTGAGGAGCTGGACGTTGACGGCGCTGTTGACCAGATGGGAGACCTGCAGGGCCTGCTGAACCATGGGGCGGCAATCCTGGGGAACTTTTTCCAGTGTCTGGATCAAGGAGGCGTTGATCTTCTGGGTGGATTTCAGGAGTGTCTTCAGGAGTTTTTGGGCCTTTTTCTCGTCGGGATCTTCTTTCGAAGCCAGATCATCGGCTCGGTTCAGGGCCAGGGCATAACCGGTCAGGTATCTCCCGGCCAGGTCCTGATCGCATTTTCGCACCAGGATTCGGAACTGCTTGAGCCGGTCAAAAGCGATGTCCAGGTATACGCGCAGTTGCTTTCGGGGGTTGCCGGCCTTCTGCAGGGTCTCCTTTTCCGTTGCGGAGAACTCCTCCGGTGAGAGGGAATCCTCGGAGGCCACAGTGTACCGGGCCAAGCCGAAGGTTACGGCCAGCATGCCGAGGACAATCAGCCCCCGGCCCAAAGCGGCAGGGGATGAAACGGATGGCGGCAGCAGCGGATTACCTCTCGTTCATGGCAATGTAGGGTGCGGGATGAGGGGGGCCGGTGTATTCGGCTCTGGGCCGAATGAGGCGGTTGTTGTCCAGTTGCTCGAGAACGTGCGCGGTCCAACCGGAGATACGGCTGACTGCGAAGAGCGGGGTGAACAGGTCCACCGGGATCCCGAGGTTGTAGTACACCGTGGCCGAGTAGAAATCGACGTTGGCATTGATATTTTTTTCCCGCTTCACCACCTCTTCGATCACCCGGGAGGTTTCGAACCACTTGCGAGTGCCGGAACTCTCGGAAAGGTCGCGGGACATGCGGCGCAAATGGGTGGCCCGGGGGTCCTCGGTCTGATAAACCCGGTGTCCGAAGCCGCTGATCTTCCGTTTTCTGGCCAGAGCCTCTTTGATATAGGTTTCGGCCCGCTCGGTCTCACCGATCTCGATCAGCATTCGCATGACATCCTGATTGGCGCCGCCGTGGAGGGGGCCCTTCAAGGTTCCGATGGCCGAGGTAATGGCGGAATGGATGTCCGTCAAGGTAGCGATGGTCACCCGAGCTGCAAAGGTCGAGGCGTTGAACTCATGGTCGGCATGCAGGATGAGAGCCACGTCCAAGGCCCGCTCGGAGGTTGCATCAGGCTTGTTTCCGGTGAGCATGTAGACGAAGTTGGCGGCATGAGACAGTCCGGGATCGGGGCTGACGGGTTCCTGCCCGTTGCGGATACGGTCGCCGGCGGCCACGATGGAGGCGATCTGGCCGGTCAAACGATAGGTCTTTCGCAAGTTGGCCGGTTTGTCGTTGGCTGCAGCGTCGGGGTCGTAATGGGACAGGGCCGAAACAGCCGTGCGCAGGACGTCCATGGGGGGAGCGTCTTGGGGAAAGCTCTTCAGCAACTGAACCACCGGCTCCGGCAAGACCCGGCTCCGACCCATGACCGCTGTGACTTCGTCCAGCTCCGTCTGTTTGGGGAGGCGGCCGAACCACAACAGGTAGCAGACTTCTTCAAACGTCGACCGCTCCGCCAGATCGTGGATGTCCATGCCTCGATAAGACAGAATCCCCTTTTGTCCATCAATGTAGCAAATGGATGAGGTCGCTACCACAACATCCTGCAAGCCTTTCTTAAGCTTGGACATTCACCACTCCTTCTCCATCCTGTCAAGTAACCGTGCGATGTTTTTCCTGCGGGAAAACCGGCGGGGCCCGCCTGAAACCAGACACGCAGCCTGATTGCGAGTACCGAATTCTAAACCAAAGCCCCTGGCTGTGGGAAGGGAATTCGTGACTGGGAGGCCGCCTCTGGCAAAAGAGTCCGGCCAGAATGCCGGGCACTTGTCCCGCGGGCTGGGCACCTGACGAAACCCGGGCGGTACCGCGGGGAGCAGGTTCTCGGGATGGATCGTTGTCGCAGGACCGGAACAACCCACCCCGCACTTGCGTCGCTCGCGCACCCCTCCAGAGGAGGGAAACTCTTGCCTGCCCACTGTGTTGTTGTTTCACGGAGAGCGGCGAAGCCGCGGCTGGCATAGCTTTCCAGACCACATGCCTCCTACATGGGCCTTCTTAAGAGCGGCGTAGCCGCACCAGCATATGGCTCCGGGCGTCAGCCCGGGGTCGTTGTACCCCCCCACTCCCTCAGCCGCGAAGCGGCGTACAAATTGCCTCGCTCCGGAACGCACTGCCTTACCCCAAACGAAGCCAAACACGTACTCCGGTAGCTCGTGCCGGCCCTCCCGCCTCAAAACCACCACGCCTTACAGAGGAGCACCCCCAGGGCGCAGGCGAATCCCAGCACCACTCGATACTCGCGGTTGCGCCGGTAGCGTTCCAGGCTGAACAGATCCGGACTGCAGCTGTCGGGCCAGCGGGCGGGGAGAAAGAAGGGGACATTTCTCTGGTAGTCCGGGTAACGGTGGGGGAACAGTTGTTTCAGCCGCTCTTCCTCGGCCCGCATGGCCGGACCGTACAAAAAGAAGAAGCAGACCAGAAACAGGATCAGCATCGGCAGGCTCCGCCCGGCCAGGTTGAATCCCAGGCCGATCACAAAGCTGCCCAAGTAGAGAGGATGGCGGGTGAAGGCGTAGGGTCCGGAGACGGCCAGTTGGTCGTTCTTGCGGACGTGGCCGGCCGCCCAGGCCCGAAAGAGTATTCCCAGCAAAGCCACACCGGTCCCTACCAGCCACAGCGGCCAGGTGGGACGAGCCAGGTAGAAATAGAGGCCGGCCAGGAGAAAGCCGGCGGGGACGCGGATGCGGGTGAGGAGAGACATCATGAGGGGTTCCTGCTCAGTTGGCCCGGAGCGCAAGGGAGGCTATCCTGCATTTCTCACCGGGTCGCTGGATACATAATGAGAAGCAGTTTATCTTCAGCACCTTAGAATGGCCCCATTTTAAGGGCTTGCGGGTACAGACGGCCCTGGGCGGGCCCTGGCTTGGCCTTTATCCCCTCAGCCCGCACATGCTCCGTCCAATGGTGTCCCCGCTATGCTCTTCGCTCGCGAGCACGCGCTGAGGGGAAAATTCCTGCGCCATTGTCACGCTCCCCGGTGAGAAATGCGGGCTTGGGGGCGGGTTTGCTCCAGCCGCCTCACGACCGCATCGAACACTTGACCGACCGTGACCAGGGTCATGCACTGGCGCTGGTACTTCCGGCAGGTCCTCTTGTAGCAGGGCCCGCAGGGAACCGGGTGGAAAACCGCCAAGTTGTCCGGGTGCGGGGGCCCGTTTCTGAGGGGGTCGGTCGGGCCAAAGATCGCCACCACCGGCGTCTGGCAGGCCGCGGCAAGATGCAGGGGTCCGGTATCGCCCCCCACGAACAGGCGGGCCCGCCGGGCCAGGGCCATGAACTGGGGCAGGGTGGTCGAAAAGGTCGAGGGCGGGTCGCCGGGACAGGCCGCCATCACTTCCCGGACCAGGTCCTCCTCTCCCGGGCCCCAGGTCAGCACCGTCTTCAGACCCAGCTCCCGCCGGATTCGCTGGTGGAGAAGACCGTAATTGGCGGGAGACCAGTTCTTGGTCACCCAGCCGCCGCCGGGATTGAGGATAATGAACTCGTCCAGGCGGCGTTCGGCCAACCGGGCGTCGATGTAAGCCCTGTCCGGCTCTTCCGCTGCCAGCTCGAACCTCTCTTGGCCTCGGGCGGCTCCCTGGCTGCCCACCAGCGCTCGATGGAACTCGCTGACGTGGCGGGTCGCGGGATCCGGCGACACCCGTTGTCCGTAGAGGATGCGGCAACCGGGTTCTTTCAAATGGGCCTTGTCGAACCCCACCAGCAAGCGGGAACCGGAAAAGAGGCCGAAGACCGCCGACTTCCAGAGTCCCTGGAAGTCAAAGGCCACCTCGTACCGCCGCTGCCTCAGGCGGTTCAGACAACGGCGAATTTCCCGGCAGGTTTGGGGACGCCAGAGCGCCCGCCTCCACTTTCGGGTATCGACTTCAATCACCTGGTTGAGCCAGGGGTGGTTTCTCAGCAGGACGCCGGCCTGTCTCTCGACCAGCCAATCGATCTCTGCCCGGGGGAAAGAGGCTCGCAAGTCCGACAGGGCGGGAAACGTATGGACCACGTCCCCGATCGAACCCAGCTTGATGATCAGGATGCGATTCATCGACCCTTTTCCCCTGTCGAGGGACCCGGCCCCTGGGTCTGCATCAGTCCCTGCAACAGACTCCGGGTGGAGTGATCCTTGGGGTCTCCGGCAATGGCGATCCGTCCCCCGTAGGAGAAAACCACCTCTCTCTCGGGAACCGTCTGCTCGCTGTAGTCGGTCCCCTTGCAGTGTACGTGGGGCTGCAGCGAGCGAAGCACCCGTTCCGCGTTCAATTCCTCAAAGACCAGCACGTAGTCCACACAGGCCAGGGCAGCCAGGATTTCCGCCCGTTCCTGCTCGGGCATCAGGGGACGGGGCGGCCCTTTGAGGGCCCGCACGGAGGCGTCCGCATTGACGGCCACCACCAAGCAGTCCCCCAACTGCCGAGCCTCCCGCAGGTAGCGGACGTGGCCCACGTGGAGCCAGTCGAAGCATCCGTTGGCCAGCACCACCTTGCGCCCCTGCTGCTTCATTTCTTTCACCAGAGGCTGCAATGCCTCCAGGGAGAGGATCTTGGCGCTATCCATGAGAGGTTAGCCCGCATCTCTCACCGGGTCGTTGGAACCATGATGAAAGACGGCTTATTTTCAGCAACTTGTTGGTCCAATTGTGACGCCATGCGGTGACACACGGTGCTGGGCGCGCCCTGGCTTGTCCTTTTCCCCTCAGCGCGCACATGCTCGCTCGAACGTAGTGACCGCTACGCTTTTCGCTCACGAGCACGCGCTGAGGGGAAAATTCCTGCGCCATCATCACGCCCCCCGGTGAGAAATGCGGGCTAGATCCCGGGCCACGGCCTCCTTGAGTTCCTGGCGGCTCACCGTGGCGGTGCCCTGCTTCATAACCACCAGTCCGCCGGCGTAGTTGGAGAGCCGGGCCGCCTCTTCGAAGCTGGCTCCCGCGGCCAGGGCCAGGGTAAAGACGGCAATGACGGTATCGCCGGCGCCGGTGACGTCGGCGACCTCGTCGCTCCCGAAAATGGGAATGGGGAGGGAGGGCGTGCGGGGAGTGAACAGCACCATGCCGTCCCGGCCGCGGGTGATGAGAACCGCCTCCGATTTCATCTGCCTCAACAGGCGCCTGCCCGCCTTTTCGAGCCGGGCATTGTCATTTCCGATTTCGTATCCGACCAAGGCCTCCACCTCGGGCTCATTGGGGGTGGAGGCGGTCAGCCCGGGAAACTGCAGTAGTTGGTACCTGGAATCCACCGTGATGGGCAACCCTTTTCGCTTCCCGGCGAGGCGAGCCACCAGCGGCGGGCTCACGTAGCCCAGCCCGTAGTCGGAGACGATGATGCCCCGGCAGCGGATCAGGAGGGGAGCCAGGCGGGACCAGAGCGCCCGCTCGGTCTCCTCGGAATGTTGAAACCGGCCCTCGCGGTCCAGGCGCAGGACCTGATGGCGGGTGGAGTGAGCCGAGCCGGCCACGAAGCGGGTCTTGACGGGAGTTGGATAGCCCTTGTCCCTCTCGACCAGGGACATGGGGAGATTTCTGTTTTGGAGTTGCCAGTGGAGTTCTTCTCCGGCGGCATCCCGGCCCAGGATTCCAACCGGGATGGGATGGGCCTCGAGCGCTCTCAGATTGTTGATGGCGTTGGCCGCACCCCCGGGAAGAATGCGTGATTCCTTGTGCTTGAGGATGAGAACCGGAGCCTCTCGAGAAATCCGGGAGAACTCTCCGAACACGAACTCATCCGCCACCAGGTCGCCGTAAACGGCGATGGGACAGCCGGGGAATCCGTCGATGATCTCTGCATAGCGTTGGCCATCGGCTATTGGGGGAGGCATGGGAACCCCGATCGTTCTCGATTCTGCCTGGCGGGTAGGCCCGGATCGACCGCCTGACCCCTAACCCGCATTTCTCACCAGGACGCTGAGCATAAGGCAGAAAAGTGCTTGTCTTTAACATCTTGCGGCGCTTGGTTTGGAGTCTTCAGGGTACAGACGGTGCTGGGCGCGCCCTGGCTTGTCTTTTCCGCTTCAGCGCGCACATGCTCCCTCGAAACGTAGTTCCGGCTACGCCCTTCGGTCACGAGCACGCGCTGAAGCGGAAAATCCTGCGCCATGATCACGCCCCCTGGTGAGAAATGCGGGCTATGGCCCCTGGTGAGAAATGCGGGCTTGGGGCCGAGGCCGCCATCGGTGGGAGTCATACTGCCTCCAGCACGACCCGGCTGGCCTCCAGAAGATTCTCCACCACCCACTCCGGCTGGACTTTCCACTGGCTTCTCTGGTGTTCGTAGGCTCCCCGGCCGTAGCCCGACAAGACAAAAACAGAGCGGGCGCCGGAGTTGTGAGCCAGCTCGATATCGCTGTAACGATCCCCGATCACGAAGGATTTGCCAACGTCGACGCCGAATTCCTCGACTGCACGCCACAACATGCCCGGCTTGGGTTTACGGCAATGGCACACCTGGCGATAGGGAGGCTCGCCGGCCGAGGGATGGTGGGGACAGTAGTAGACGGCGTCGAAATAGGCTCCGGCCAGCTCCATCTCCCGGCGAAGCTTGGAGTGCACCTGACTGACCAGTTCTTCGCTGAAATAGCCGCGGGCCACGCCGGCCTGGTTGGTCACCACGATGGTTCTCAAGCCCCGCCGGTTGAAGTTGCGAATCGCCTCGGCAGCCCAAGAATAGATCTGAAACCGGGAGAGATGGTTCACGTACCCGATCTCCTCGCTGATGGTGCCGTCTCGATCGATGAAGGCCGCAATGTCAGCCATGGGTGCGTGGTCTGGAGAGGGACAATCGAGGTGGAGGGCAGCCTCGGTCTGCGGGGAGAACGTCCCGGGGGTTGCCGTTCCGGCGAGCCCGCGGGAGGGGCGGGCATGGCCCCGAGGTTGACGGAAACAGCCATTCCTCCGAGCAATGGCGTCCCTCAGCCACCTGCCCGGAGCATTCGCACTGCCTCCTGGAAGACTTCCTCAGCCGTGATCCGGGTCATGCAACGATGATCGATAGGACATTCTCGCAGAAGGCACGGACTGCATTCAACGTTTTTGTTCAGCACCACCGCAGCGGGGCTGAGGGGCCCGGTGGCGACTTCGTCCGTCGAGCCGAACAGCGCCAGGACCGGTACCCCCAGCGCGGCCGCCAGATGCATGGGCCCGGAATCGTTGCTGATGAAGAGGTCGCAACAGGCAATCATGGCGATCAGCTCCGAGAGGCGGGTTCTGCCCGAAAGGACCAGCGGGCGGGTCGCCATGTGTCCGCAAATGGCTTCTGCGATGGGTCGCTCCTGCGGGGAGCCGAAGAGGATCGCTTCGGCGCCTTGGGTCCGGATCAGCCGGTCCAGGACCTGGGCGTAACGATCGCCCATCCAGCGCTTGGCCGACCCGAAGGCAGCGCCCGGATGAACGCCGACCACCTTGCCTTGAAATCGAATGCCCTCCTTTATCAGTTGCTGCCTGGCCCGGGTGCGTGCCTCCGGATCCAGCGGCAGTTCCAGAGCCGTTTTCTCATGGAGCCGGGAGGGGTGGTCCAGGGCCCGCTCCCGGCCCGCCAGCCGCTCTACCAGGTCGAGGTAGTAGTACGTCTGGTGGTGTGTCTTTAGTCTTGGATCCGCCGAAATGGCATGGGTCAGGAGCCAGCCCCGCCCGTCCCTCCGGTAACCTGCTCTCAGGGGAATGCCGGCCAGCCAGGTCAACAGGGCGGCTTCAAAGGCGTTCTGCAGGAGCAGGGCTGCATCGAAGCCGCCCTGGGCAAGCCTCCGGATCAGGTGGAGCCGTCCCGCCATCCCCGCATGACGGCCCTTTCGATCGTAGAGCCAGACGGCGTCCACCCAGGGACTGCCCCGGTAAATGTCGCTGACCCAGGGCAGGACCAGCAGGGTGATGTGGGCCCGGGGAAGGAGCCGCCGAACCTCTCGCAGGGCGGGAATGGCCATCACCGAGTCTCCCACCCAGTTGGTCCCGCGTATCAGCAGCCTGCGGATGCCCTCGCCTTCCAAAAACGATTTCACTGGGACTTCCTGCGTAGCCCTCATTTCTCACCGGGTCGCTGGATTCATAATGAAAAGGAGTTAATCTTCAAATCCTTAATTCGCCCCAACTAAAGGACTTGCGGGTACAGACGGCGCTGAGCGCGCTCTGGCTTGTCCTTTTCCCCTCAGCGCGCATAGGCTCGCTCGAACGTAGTGCCCGCTACGCTCTTCGCTCGCGAGCACGCACTGAGGGAAAAATTCCTGCGCCATTATCACGCCCCCCGGTGAGAAATGCGGGCCAACGTTTGCATCAGCAATTCCTGCAGGCCCTCCCCCATGAACTCGAAAGAGACTCTGGCGATCAGCACCCGAAGGGCCTGTGGGTGCAGGGAAGCGGGAGGGAGGTTCTCGGCATCCTTTTCGGTGGTGATGGCCGTGTCCACTCCCAACTCCCGGCACCACTCGCCAATGACGGTCAACTCCCGGGCCGAGTAGCGATGGTGGTCCCCAAGGGGGAGCGTCTGAACCAGTTCCACCCCCTGCTGTCTCAACGAGTCGAAAAACTGTTCCGGATTGGCAAGGCCGGCAAAGGCCAGGGCTCGACATCCTGCCAGCGGCGTCTCCACCCTTTCTCCCCCAGCGGTCTTGCCGGCGGCCGGCTCCAGGGACTGTGTGGAACGGAAGCAGGGCAGGCTCGGTTTGAAGCCCCGGATTTTGCGGGTCAGGTGGTCGTAAGCCTGCCCGGGCCGGGTGCGGGTCAGGATGACGGCGTCGGCTCTGCGGAGCGCTTCCAGGGGCTCCCGCAGTTGACCCGCGGGGACCACTTGCCCACCTCCAAAGGGATTGGTCACGTCCACCAGGACCAGATCCAGACAGCGGTGGAGTTTCCGGTGTTGGAAGCCGTCGTCCAGCAGGTGGAGGTCGACCGGCCGCCGACTCTCTATCCATCGGCCGGCCCTGGCCCGGTCTTTGCCCACGGTGACCAGGGCCCCGGGTAGGTTCCTGGCGATGACCAGGGCTTCGTCGCCCGCCAGGGCGGATTCGCTCCGGATTCGGCGGCCGTCGGAGACCAGCAGCGGTCCTCCCCGGTGGCGTCCCTTGTAGCCCCGCAGCAACACCGACACCGAGTAGCCCGCGCCTTGCAGCATTTTGCCCAGAGCGATGACGGTGGGTGTCTTGCCGGTGCCTCCCAGGGTCAGGTTGCCGATACTGATCACCGGCCGGTTGAGGCGTTGGACCCTGAACCAGCCGGCTTCGTAACCCCGGTTGCGGAGGCGGACCGCCTGCTCATAGGTGGTGGCGACCAGCCGCGATGCCCTGATCATCCCTTGAGATCCCCGGCCGGGAGGCTTGGGGGCGGGTCCCCTTGACCGCCAGCCATTGCACCGATCCTTGCCGGGCTCAGCCGGGGACCAGGCACCTGGAGATCCGATCCAGAATCTTGCCGCTGGCCCCTTGATTGGCCCGGATGATCCCGTAACCGTTCCGGCCCAGCCTCCGGCGGGAGGCGCCGTCCCGAAAAAGCTCAATGAATCGTGCGCCCAGCTCGACTTCATTCTGAACCATTATGCCAGCCTCGGCCTGAATAAAGTGTCGAGCCATCTCACGAAAATTGTTCATGTGGGGACCGAACAGCACCGGCTTCTTGAACAGGGCGGGCTCCAACAGGTTGTGGCCCCCCCAGGGAACCAGGCTCCCTCCCACGAAAACCAGATCGGCCAGGGCGTAGAGAACCGGCAGCTCTCCCAGGGTGTCCAGCAGGATGACTTCGGCGGGCGGGTTCCCGGCGTCGGATCCTCCCATGCCCGACAACTGGGATCGCCTGACGAAGGGAAAGGATCGGGCGGTCAGCAACTGCCCCACTTCGTCACACCGCCGGGGGTGCCTGGGAGCCAGCAGCAGTCTGGCCTGGGGGCACTCCTGCTGGAGCGACCGGAAAGCGTGTAGAACGGGCTCCTCCTCGTTGCTGCGGGTGCTGCCGGCCGCCACCAGGAAAGGCGCGGAAGAGAGCTGCATCAAGGTGCGAAATCGGGCTAGTCTGGCGCCGAGTTCCTTGGGCTGCTCGATATCGTATTTCAGGTTGCCGCACACTTCGACCCTGTTGGAAGGCGCTCCCAGGGAGACTATGCGTTCCCGGTCCACGGGGTCCTGCATGCAACAGTATTCGAATTGGCTCACCGACCACTGCAACCACCGGCGGAAGCGGCGGTATTTCCTGAAAGAACGGTCGGAGATACGACCGTTGGCCAGACAGACCGGGATACCCCGCTGCCGGCATTCATGCAGGAAATTCGGCCAGATCTCCGTTTCGAGGATCAGGACCAGGCTGGGCCGCACCTGGTTGAGGCTGCGGCGCACGGCGAACTTCCAGTCCAGGGGAAAATAGAAGACGCCTGCCAGGCCATTTCGGTTTTTCCGGGCCAGTTCCTGACCGGTCCGTGAGGTGGTCGAAAGAAACAGAGGCCGCCCGGGCCATCGCCGGCCAATCCGCCTGATCAGGGGCAGGACGGACAGCACCTCGCCGACCGACACGGCATGAACCCAGATGCCGCCTTCCGGACCCGTCCCGATCTCTTGGGGGAGGATCCCCAGGCGTTCCGGTAAGCTGGAGAGGTACTTGCGATGGATAAGGGCTTGAATGACAAAGTAAGGCAGCGCCAGGAGGAAAGCCAGCGTGAAGCCCAGGCTGTAGAGTCGCCGAATCAAAGCCTGCCCATTCTGTCGTTGACCACTGGAGGGTAGGAAGGGCCAAACCGGAGGCGGCGGGAGGAGAGGCTGCCAGGTGCCGGTGGCCGATACCCGGGAGGGCGCCCCCCAGCGACATTTGAGGATTTGAATTATAGTGGCGGGCGGACACGCTGCCAAGGCCAAAAACGGTCGGCTGGTAGCGTTCGGCGCCCGACGCCGGCGTCCGCCCCCCCACCGCATCAGCCTTCGCCTGGCGGCTCGGCTTCTGCGACTCCCCCCCAAGGGGGGAGTGATACTGGAGCTCCTTATGCAAGCCTCAAGATCACTCCCCCCTTGAGGGGGAGTCGGCGAGAGGGCGGAGCCCGCAGTCGAGCCGGAGGGGGGCAAACGCGGCGTGATTTACAGGGATAATGAACATCGATCCCCTGGCGCCGTTGCCGGTCGATCCAAGTGGCGGAGATGGGCGGGGCTGTGCCGGGGGTTGTGCGGGCGGGACGCCCGCGCTCCCAGGAAGCCTTCATCCACACAAAAAACCGGGAACATGGTTTACATCCTGCCCAGCAATCGGGCAAGAAGCCTGGTGCAGGCCTCAAGAATCACTCCCCTCTTGAGGGGGAGTCGGCGAGACCAGGGCGGAGCCCGCCGTCGAGCCGGTGGGGGGGAACGCGGCGCCACCTGAGTGACTACCAGCGGCACGGGCACGTACGCCGCTTGTCGGCGCTGGAGTTCAATCTTTCTTCGTGTGTCTTGGTGGCCCTTCGTGGATAATCCCTCATTATGAACAAGCTCTCTATTCGGGATTTGGACCTCGGCGGCCGGCGGCTCTTCATTCGAGTCGACTTCAACCTTCCCCTGGATGAGTCGGGCGGGGTTGCCGACTCCGCCCGGATTCAAGCCAGCCTGCCCACCATTCGGTACGCGCTGTCCCGACGGGCCCGAGTGGTGCTGGCCTCTCATCTGGGACGGCCTCGGGGCCAATTCGATCCGAGCCTGAGCTTGAAGCCCGTGGCCGCCGCCCTGGAAGCGGCCATTGGCCGGCCGGTGAGGATGGCGAGGGATTGCGTAGGGGAAGCAGTTGAAAAGCAATGTGTTCGACTGCAACCGGGCCAGATTCTGCTGTTGGAGAACCTGCGCTTCCACCCCGAGGAGGAAACCAACCGGGCATCCTTCTGCCGGCGGCTGGCGCGTCTCTGCGACCGGTATGTCAACGATGCCTTCGGCGCCGCCCATCGAGCCCACGCCTCCACGGCTGGTATGGTTCGGTTCGTGGGCCGGGGAGCGGCCGGCCTGCTGATGGAGCGGGAGCTTTCCTATTTGGGCAAGGTCCTGGACAATCCCGACCGCCCCTGTGTGGCCATTCTGGGTGGAGCCAAGGTGTCCGACAAGATCGAGGTCATCGAGAACCTGCTTGAACGGGTCGACGGGATACTGGTGGGTGGGGGGATGGCCTACACCTTCTTGCGAGCCCAGGGCCTGGAGGTGGGGAGGTCGCTGGTGGAAGCCGACAAGATCCCCCTCGCAAGGGGTCTCCTGCAGAAAGCCCAGCAGGCCGGGGTTCCCCTGGTGCTGCCCGTCGATCACGTTGTCACCGAAAGGCTGGAGACCGAGGCCTCAAGCCGGATCGTTTCCATTCGCGAGACCGGGCCGGAGTGGATGGGGGTCGATATCGGTCCCGAAACCCGCTCCCGTTTCCAGAAGGTCCTCTCGACGGCCGGAACCATTCTCTGGAACGGACCCGTGGGCGTGTTCGAGATCGATCGTTTTGCCGGGGGGACACTGTCCCTGGCCCAAGCCGTAGCCACCAGCGCGGCAACCACCATCGTGGGCGGGGGCGATTCGATTGCAGCCGTCACCCGGGCGGGGGTCGCCGATAAAATCACCCACATCTCGACCGGTGGGGGGGCTTCACTGGAATTTTTGAGCGGCCGGAAACTGCCGGGTGTGGAATCATTGAGCGACAGGTTCTGAGCACCAGCCGGCTTCGGAGGAGCAACCCGATGGAATCTCCAACCCCCATAAGGCGACCGGTCATTGCCGGGAATTGGAAGATGCACCGGACGGTCCGGGAAAGCGTGGAGCTCATCCAACGGCTGAAGCCGATGGTGGAGGCCTCGCGGCATTGCGACATCGTGGTGGCGCCCCCCTTTACCGCCCTTTGGGCCGCGGCCCGGGCCGCTCAGGGCAGCCCCATCGCCATCGCGGCTCAGGACCTCTATTGGGAAAGCCAGGGGGCCTTTACCGGAGAGGTGTCGGCAGACATGGTGGCTGAGGCCGGCTGCCGCTATGCCATCCTGGGGCACTCCGAGCGCCGGAGCCTGTTCGGCGAAACCAGCCGGGCCGTCAGTCTTAAGGCCACGGCGGCTCTCAAAGCGGGTCTTACCCCCATCGTCTGCCTGGGAGAGCAGCTCTCGGAGCGCGAGTCCGGACGGACCGGAGAAGTCGTCGGCGCCCAGTTTCGCCAGTCCCTGGCCGGCTTGACAGGGGATGCCCTTTCCCATACCATGATCGCATACGAGCCGGTGTGGGCGATCGGCACAGGGCGGGCGGCGACCCCCGAGATGGCCCAGGATGTCCACGCCTTCATTAGAGGTTTGGCTGCAGAGGTTTTCGGTCCACAGGTGGCCGAGCGGCTGCCCATCCTCTACGGGGGCAGTGTCAAGCCGGAAAACGTGGACGGGTTGATGGCCCGGGCCGACATCGACGGCGCCCTGGTGGGCGGGGCAAGTCTGAAGGCCGAATCCTTTGCCGCAATAGTCAACTTCAAAGCGCAATGGCACTGTTCCTGCAAATCATCCATGTGATCGTCTGCCTGATGTTGGTCCTGATTGTGCTGCTGCAATCGGGGAAGGGGGCGGATCTGGCGGGCGCCTTCGGTGGGGGCGGTTCCCAGACAGCCTTTGGCGCCAGGGGTACGGCCACCTTCCTTTCGAAGCTGACCACCGGTGCGGCCATTATCTTCATGGCCACTTCCTTTACGCTTTCGCTGCTGACGTCTCAGGACGAAGGTCGCTCCGTCATGCAGGACGCGGCCGCCACTGCCCCTCAGGAAAACGCTCCTCCCGAGGACCCCGCGGCAACTCCTGTCCCTCAGTCGTCCGAGAGTCCGGCGGCCCCGGTCAAGGAGGATGAATCGGGCTCTCAGCGGCCGGAATAGACAGGCCCTTCCAGGGAATGCAGTCTGGCGTGCGGAAGTGGTGGAATTGGCAGACACACCATCTTGAGGGGGTGGCGGCGCAAGCCATGCGGGTTCAAGTCCCGCCTTCCGCACCATCACTTGACCCTTTCCTTCTTTGGTTCCACACTGTTTCCCGCGAGTCGAACGGTACCACCCCCGCCCGGCGGATCCCATGTCCATCAAGCGGCGCAGCCGCACCAGCAGGCAACCCCCCAGGGGTTGTTTCACCGCCGGCGCCGCCCAGCGGAGGCATGGGTCGCCAAACTGCCCTTGATTCTCCTGACGTTCCAGGTCAATTTTTGAAGAGAGCGTCGAAGGCTTCCCGGGCCGTCTTGGGGCCGGGCGTGGATGGTGTTAAAGAGGTGGTTTGTCGTTCGATGGTTTTTTTGGCGACGAACAGGCCGCATTGGTTGCGTACGTTCTTTCTGGGAATGCGTTCGGGAATCTTCTGAGTGCATTCAAGACGGGCTGAAGTGTCGAAGAACACGCACTGCCGGCAGGTGTGAAGGTCGGCCCCGCACTTGGGGCACTGGGTTTCCAGCCCGATATCGGGTGAAGTAGTTGCCCCGCACATGGTGCAGCGGACCACCTCCTGAAAGCCCGGCATCGGCTTGGCGCGGAACTCGGGGGCGCCTCGGGGCCTGGACGGTTTTCGCACCCGGGGGCGCGACTCCCGTTCGTCGTCCCGATACCCGGGCTGGCGGTATTTTCGCGACATCAGACTCTCACGGTTGCAGGCAGGCCCAGACGGGTCCCCAGGGTGTCGGCTCACTTGCTCAGCAGCACCTGGGATGGGGAATCATTGCTGACTGGTCATGTGTGCGACCCATTATACTTTAGAATGGAAAACAGCGGAGCAAGAAAAAATTGATGGGGTGTCGGCTCCAGCCCCGGTGGGAAATGCGGGTTAAGATGTTACCGACTTTGGTTTTTCGGAGAATATCCCGGTCTCAGGGCTATTGACAAAACCCGTTTATGGACTAAAATTTGGGGACTTCCTTACTCGGCATACCTTGCTTGCCGCGCAACATTTCGCCTAGCATTCTAAATTTGACAAGACTCTGTCAGTCACGCCTCGGAACCCTTGGAGGAGTGGATGCCAACTGCTGAAAGTAACGGTCCGAAGCAACCCCAAAACCGAGCGACTCCAAAAGTCGCATCTTCGACGCGTACGCCGCCTGCCAAAGGTCAGGAAAAATCCAAGGCAGGGTTTGTGTCGGGGATCCTGAACTTCTTCAGGAAAGGCGGGTCGGTCGATCCTGCGGTGCGGCGCCGTCGCACGGTGCAGGCTCTGATCGTGGGGTTCCTGGGAACCAATTTGCTCATGTTCCTGCGGTTCTTTTTCCCCAGAACCCTGTTTGAACCCAAGACGGTATTCCGCATTGGATACCCTTCCGATTTCGGCTATGGCGTGGATACCAAATTTCAGAAAAGGCGGATCTGGGTGGTGCGCGATGCCGAGGGAATCTTTGTCGTCTACGCCCGCTGCACCCACCTGGGATGCACCCCGGACTGGAAGCCCAGCGAGAACAAGTTCAAGTGTCCCTGCCACGGAAGCGGTTACGACAGCAAGGGAATCAATTTCGAAGGTCCGGCTCCCCGTCCCCTGGACCGTGCCAAGGTTGAGCTCGACGCCGAAGGGCAGATCGTGGTGGACACCAGCGTCCTCTACGAGTGGCCCAAGGGAATGCCGTCGGAGTTCGACGAGCAGGGAGCCATCCTGCGGTTGTAGACGGTGGTTGATCCTGCGTAACGGAAGTTGCAAGTATCCATCCGAGGAGTCGTTCCATGGGAGATGATCTGAAAGAGCGGAATCCGGCGGGCAAGAGGACGGCCTTGATCGACGGAGTCCTGAAGGAGGTCAAGGCCTTCAAGGAAAAGGCCCTCGACGATGTCCAGTCGCTCAAGAAGCCGCAGAAGACCCAGCTCTTCAAGTCGATCTTTCGGGTGACCCACGACGAGAAGCCACGCAATCGCGCGCTGGGGATCCTGTCCAACGTTTTCCTGCACCTGCACCCCGCCAAGATCAATCGCGACGCGGTCGCCTACAACTACACCTGGGGCATGGGAGGGATCACCTTCTATCTGTTCATTGTGTTGACCTTCACCGGCGTCCTGCTGATGTTCTATTACCACCCCAGCAAGGTTCAGGCCTTCCGGGACATCCTTTACCTGGAACACGACGTTCCCTATGGGAAGCTGTTGAGAAACATGCACCGCTGGGCCGCCCATTTGATGATTATCACGGTCTGGCTGCACATGTTCCGGGTCTTTCTGACGGGGTCCTACAAGAAGCCGCGGGAATTCAACTGGATGGTGGGCGTGATCCTGATGCTGCTCACCTTGCTGTTGTCCTTTACCGGATATCTGCTGCCGGATGACCAGCTTGGTTTCTGGGCGGTCACCGTGGGAACCAACATGGCGCGGGCGACGCCTTTGCTGGGGCACGAGGGTCCGTTGGGGTCGGAGCTCGGCATGACGGCCTTCAACGACGTCCGGTTTGCCCTGCTGGGGGGGTCCATTGTGGACTCCAACGCCCTGTTGCGCGCTTACATCTGGCACTGTATCGCCATTCCCCTGATTGCAGGGATTTTCATGGCCGTTCACTTCTGGAGGGTCCGCAAGGACGGCGGCATCTCGGGACCGGCTCCCGTCATGCTGGAATCCGAAATCAAAGAAGCGCGAAGGTTCTGAGCGTTCGTCGATGGGGCGGCCGTTCGAGGACCTTTGACCGGGACCGCTACCGATAAGGAGGAAATCAGTGGATTGGGTTCAGCTCTGGGAAATCGCTACCCTGCCCGACAATGTTCCAATTGTCCTGCTCATCCTGCTCATCCCTTTTTTCGCCTGGTACGGCCTCCGGCAGGCATTCGCCAACGACCGGCTGATCGACAAGCTGGCGGCCGACCCGGAGATGGCCAAGACTCACCACCGCAAGACTCAACCCTTGAAACCGGGCTGGGATCGGGAGGTTCAGGTCTGGCCCTACCTGCTGCGCATGGAGTTTCTGGTCACCATCATTGTCACCTTCATCCTGATGGTGTGGTCGATTACCCTGGACGCTCCTTTGGAGGAACCGGCCAATCCCTCCCTGACCATGAACCCCGCCAAGGCCCCCTGGTACTTTCTGGGGTTGCAGGAGATGTTGGTCTATTTCGATCCCTGGATGGCCGGCGTGGTGCTGCCGACCTTGATCCTGATCGGCCTCATGGCGATACCCTACATGGATACGAACCCGCTCGGGAACGGCTACTACACCTACAAGCAGCGGAAGTTCGCCATTGTGACCTTCTGCTTCGGTTTCATCGTCTTGTGGTTGTCAATGGTGGTCATTGGCACATTCATTCGGGGTCCGGGGTGGATCTGGTTCTGGCCGGGCCAGACATGGGACCACAACAAGTTGATCTTCGAGGCCAATCGCGATCTGCCGGACCTGTTAGGCATCACCAGCATGCTCGGCAAGAGCCTCTTCGGGGCGGTGGTGGTGGGCCTGTTTGTCCTGGTGACCGCGCTGGGAGTGCACAAGCTGTTTACCTGGAATGCGTTCAACCGAAAGATCTACAAACGCATGAGCCTGATTCAATACCTCATCTTGCAGTTTTTCCTGGTCACCATGATGCTTTTGCCGGCCAAGATGGTGGCTCGACTGGTTTTCCGGATCAAATACGTGTGGATCACCCCCTGGTTCAATATTTAGTGGCTAAAGGAGGAATCGGTGCCGAAGAAACCCCCGGTTGGAGACGATCCGGTCCTCAACCGATCCCTCGGTCGCATTCTCTTGATCACATCGCTCCTGATGGTCCTGTCCCTCCTGTGGGCCGTGTACGACGAGACCTACAGCCTCAGACCCTGGAAGGACTACCAGAAGCGCTTCGCCAATCTGTACAGCCGGCATCTGAGGCGGATCCAGCCGACCCAGGCCCAGGCCGAGGAGGCCGTCCGCCAATCTTCGGAATACCGGAAGCTGAATGAAGCGGTCGCCAAGGCCGAGGAGTCGGTGACTTCTCAGCTCACCGATCTAGACCGCGAAACCAACCAGATTGTCGGCAGGCGATTGAGCGTCATTACCGGGCCCTTCGCCATTACCCGCAGTGAGATCGCAGCGCTGGTCTACCAGATCGAAACCACCACCAGCCAGAAAGCCAAGGACTCTTTCCAGCGGAAGATCGATGCCATCAAGGCCCGGGATGTGACCCTGAGGCTGGCTTCCGCCAACGGTTCCGGGGAGGTGGAGGAGAAGCAGGAACGCTTCAATTTCGACCAGTTGGAGGTGGAATTCAACCGGTTGCAGGCCAAGCGGGCCGAGTTGGGGGCCCAGCGTGCGGAACTGCAGAGGCCCTCCAGAGAGTTGCGAGAGCAGAGGGATACCTTGCTCAACGACCGCCTCACGGGGTTGACTGCCGCTCAGATCCGGGGGCTGCGGGCAAAGATGCGCAGCTTCGAGTTGGGGATCCGGCAAATCCATGTGGCCGAGGTGGACCTGGTGGACCGCTGTGAGTCCTGTCACCTGGGCATCAGAGAGCCGCTGGTGCTGACCAAGGCTGACATGCGGGGCCAGGGCGCATTCATCAGCCATCCCAATCCGGCTCTGTTGGCTTTGCACGATCCGGAGCAATTCGGTTGCTCCACCTGCCATAACGGTAATGGAAGGGCAACCACCAGTGTCCGGAAGGGCCATGGGCGTCACAAGTTCTGGCTGTGGCCGCTGTTCCACAGGAAGAATACTCAGGCGGGTTGCCACCAGTGCCACGCCAAGGATCTGGTGCTAGAGCACGCCGACGTCCTGAACCGGGGGAAGGAGATCTTCTATAACGAGGGGTGCGTGGGGTGTCATCGTTTTGAGGGCTTCGACACCGAGGCCGAGGCGCTTAGCGAGGTTCAGTCCTCCCTTCATGCGTTGGAGCGGAACCGGAAGGAGATGCATAAGGAGATCGAACAGAGCGTTCTGGCGGGCGATACTGTTCAAGACAACGCGGAAGCCCAGCAGCACTATGCCCGGTCGGACCAGCTCAAGCAGCAGATCAGTAACTTGAACCATGAATTGGAGCGGCTGGAGGTGCGTTCCGAGGACCTGCTGATCGAGCAGAAAAAGATCGGGCCCAGCTTGAAGGAGGTTCGCTTCAAGATTCGCAAGGAGTGGATACCGGTCTGGCTGGAAGACCCGCACGCTTACCGCCCCACCACCAAGATGCCGGCGTTTCGCCTGGATGAGGGGCAGCGTCGTGCCATTGCCGCCTTCGTCTGGCAGGCGGGGGTCGAGGGGGAATTAAGCAGCCAGCCCCGAGGGAACGCCGTTCGGGGGAAGGAGCTGTTCGAGACCCGGGGCTGCATGGGCTGTCACGCTGTGGGCGACGGGGAAGAGGCGCAAGGGAGCTCCTTTGCGGCCAATTTGTCCCGGGTGGGGGAGAAGGTTCACTACGACTACCTGGTTCCCTGGATTCACAACCCTCAGGAGCGTCAACCGCTGTCGGTCATGCCCAGCTTGCGGCTCAGCCTGGAGGAAACTCGAGACATTGCCAGCTATCTGGTGACCCTCAAACAGGCGGACGCTTCCTATCCCCAGGCCGACTACCTGGACGATCCCGCGCTCCGGAACGAAGGAGCCATGTGGGTCAAGCACTTCGGCTGCGGGGGTTGCCACGAAATCGCCGGCTTTGAACAGGAAGGGCGCATAGGAACGGAGTTGACCCGGGAAGGCAGCAAACCCATCGAGCGGCTGGATTTCGCCTTGCTGACCCACGATGCCGAGCACGAGGGCTGGTACAACCACAAGGGCTTCTTTGAGCGCAAGCTGGAAGACCCGGCCGTCTTCGACCAGGGCAAGATCAAGACGCCTCTGGAGAAGCTCCGCATGCCGAATTTCAAACTGAACTTGGAGGAAATTACGGCCCTGACCACCTTTCTGTTGGGGAGCGTCGACTCCACCCTGCCGGAACATTTCTTCTACGCTCCCGACGCCCGGGGGCAGGATATTAGGGACGGCTGGTGGCTGGTGAAGCGGTACAACTGTATGGGCTGCCATCAGGTGCGTCCCGGACAGCAGTCGGTCCTTGCCCGGATGGACCGCTATCAGGATCCGGACTGGAAGGAGCAGCTCCCTCCGACGCTGGTCGGCGAAGGGGCTCGGGTGGACCCGGATTGGCTGGCGCGGTTTCTCAGCAACCCGGCCATGAACCCCGAGCGGACCAACCGCAACGGCGTGCGCGGCTACCTCCACGCCCGCATGCCCTCCTTCCGTTTCTCCGACAGCCAGATTCAGAAGATCGTCCGCTTCTTTGAAGCCCTGGCGGCTCAGGATCGGCCCTATATTCCAACCCGACTGGAACCACTCAGCAACCGGGAGCGCGAGTTGGCCCGACAACTCTTCACCTCCAAGGCAGCGCCCTGCCTGAGGTGTCACGCCACCGGGGATCCGGCTCACGACCGCAACGCCACCGCCCCCAATTTCCTGTTGGCCAAGGAAAGGCTGAAGCCCGGATGGACCGAACGGTGGATGGTCGCGCCGGAAATGATCGCTCCGGGGACGGCCATGCCATCCGGACTGTTCCAGAGGGATGGCGAGCGCTGGGTCTTTGCCGGGTCGCTGCCTCCTGCCTTGAAGGAATACCCCAAAGACCACGCTGAACTGTTGGTGCGCTACATGTTCGAGTTGACGCCTCAGGAGCAGCGTCGCCTGATGTCCCGGATGCCCGCGGCGGCAACCACGGTGGCCAGCCGGTAGCAGGGCGTTAGCCCGCATTTCTCACCGGGTCGCTGGATAGATGATGAAAGACGGTTTATTATCAGCAACTTGTTGGTCTGATTGTGATGTCTTGCGGTTACACACTGTGCTGGGCGCGCCCTGGCTTGTTCTTTTCCCCTCGGCGCGCACATGCTCGCTCGAATGGTGTCCCCGCTACGCTCTTCGCTCGCGAGCACCCGCTGAGGGAAAAATCGCTGCGCCAGGATCACGCCCCCCGGTGAGAAATGCGGGCTGGGCAATCGGTTGGAAGGGTCCTCGAATTTGAGGGCTGGAAGTGTTACATTAATCATCGGGTGGCGGGGAAGCGACTCTCCCCGGTTACTTCCCTGACCTAACCCTTTTTATCATCACCTGAGAGAGGTCTTTATGATGCGGTCAAAGAATTACCTGTGCTTGCCCGTCGCGCTGTTGGCGGCTCTTTTTGCGGGGGCCTGCGGCAGTGTCGACATCGACGAAGAAGACATGGATGAGGTCGATGGGACCGAAGCTCCGGTAGCTGTCACCAGGGTGGATCCCGCCACCGCGGCTACGGTCAGCGGCAAAGTCTTCTTTGAAGGCGACCTGCCCAGGGCCAGGAGACTGC
The DNA here is from genome assembly GCA_965262635.1 of Candidatus Versatilivorator sp. Lineage (GTDB taxonomy): Bacteria > Acidobacteriota > Terriglobia > Versatilivoradales > Versatilivoraceae > Versatilivorator. Next base: position 668,143 of record OZ253547.1, read on the forward strand.
CCATGGACGCCGAACCGGCTTGTGCCGCGCTGCACACCAAACCCGTCTTTTCGGAAGTGGTGGTTCCCAACGATAACAAAACGCTGAGGCATGTCTTCGTATACATCAAGGAAGGCTTGGAGGGCATGATGTTCGAGACGCCCACCGAATTTGCCGTCCTGGATCAAAAGGGGTGTGTCTACAGGCCCCATATGCTGGGGGTCCAGGTCAATCAGCCGGTCAGAATCCTGAACAGCGATCCCACCACACACAACATCCATCCGACCCCCAGGAACAATCGGGAGTGGAACGAATCCATGGCTCCCGGGATACCGCCCAAGACGAAAAAGTTTCCTCGCCAAGAGGTCATGATCCCGGTCAAGTGCAACGTTCACCCCTGGATGAAGAGCTATATCGGCGTTCTGCCGCACCCGTTCTTCTCAGTGACCGGTGAGGATGGCTCGTTCGAAATCACGGGATTGCCACCCGGCGAATACACGCTCGAGGTCTGGCACGAGTTCCTGAATGAGGGCGTCACCATCCAGAAGGTCACCCTGGCTGCCAGCGAGTCCAAATCGGTGGAGTTCACGCTGAAGCAGGCTTCCTGAGATATGGAGCCGGCTTCTCGAAGACGGTGTCAGTTTGGAGTCCATCATCCTGCGGGCCCGCTGAAATCTTCATGAACCACTCATTGCCGACAAGCATCGGTAGTGCCGGAAGTTACCACTACTTTGCGGTGCTCACGGCCGGCGTCACCTTTCTGTTGATCATTGCCGGAGCCCTGGTCACGGGGAACGAGGCGGGCCTTTCCGTCCCGGATTGGCCGCTGTCCTACGGATCGTTGAATCCGCCCTGGGAAGGGAACATCCGCTATGAGCACGGCCACCGCCTGGTGGCGGCCTTTGTGGGATTGCTGACGATTGCACTGGCCGTCTGGGTGTGGAAGAAGGAAACCCGCCGGCCCGTGCGCAAGCTGGGATGGATTGCTCTCGGAGTGGTCGTCACCCAGGGCATCCTGGGAGGCATCACCGTCCTGTGGTATTTGCCGGCGCCGATATCGGTCCTGCACGCCTGCCTGGCCCAGACATTCTTTTGTCTGGTGGTCAGTCTGGCCTGGCTGTCCTCTGCGGCGTGGGCGCGGCAGGTCCCGGATCGGAGCCGCGGCCTTCGGCTCAACCGGCTGGCTATGGCCACCACCGGAGCCATCTACCTCCAGCTCCTGTTGGGCGCCATTTTTCGCCACACCCAGTCGGGGATCTTCCCTCACCTGCTGGGGGCGCTCCTGGTCACGGTTTTGGCTGCCTGGCTGATCGCTCGTGTGTTCCGGTCTCCACAGGCACCCTCGGGTTTGACGGGGGCCGCAACCTTGCTGGGAATCCTGCTCGCGGTTCAACTTCTGCTGGGCCTGGTCTCCTGGCTGTCGCGGCTGGCCACCGCCGATGCCGTACAACCGGAATTTCCGGTTGTGGCCGTCACCACCGCACATGTCGCCGTGGGCGCCCTGATCCTGGCGAACGGCCTGATCCTGGCGTTGCAGTCCTGCCGGGTCGGGTCCTGGGTCCCGGAAACCTCAGTGAACCCATGAGTATCGCCCAAAAAATTCTGAAGGCTGGGGAAATGGTGGTTGCAGAGGCTCCGGCGCTGCCGGTTCTGCTTGGCCCCGACCACCGCAAAGCCAAGCCGGCCGGCCGCGGGAGGGTCCTGTCCATCTGCGGAGCCCGGGCATCGGCTTACCTGGAACTGGCCAAGCCGGAAGTGACCTTTCTGGTTCTGGTAGCGGCCGGCCTGGGATTTGTCATGGCCTCTCCCCGCCTGGATTTGCCGGGCATGATGCAGGTGCTGCTGGGGACCGGTCTGCTGGCTGCCGGGACAGCCGCCCTCAATCACTGCCTGGAGTGGGCGGACGACGCCAAAATGCGGAGGACCCTCCGGCGGCCGATTCCCTCGGGGCGGTTGGCGCTATGGGAAGGCTACAGCCTGGGTCTGGTTTCGGTCTTGGCCGGAACCGCCTACCTGGCCTTCCGGGTCGGTCCGCTGGCAGGGCTGATCGGATTGACGGCCTGCCTGGCTTACCTGGCCGGTTATACGCCATTGAAGCGAAAGACGGCTTGGTGTACCTTTGTGGGAGCGTTTCCGGGAGCGGCTCCCGTGCTGATCGGATGGACGGCGGCCGCCTCTCTCTCGCTGGAAGCCTGGGTACTGTTCGCCGTCCTGTTCCTGTGGCAGTTCCCCCACTTTATCGCCATTGCCTGGATGTATCGGGAAGACTACGCCAGGGCGGGTCTGTTGATGCTTCCACGGGGAGATGTCGGGGGAAGGCGGGCGTTCCGCCAGATTATGGGCTATTCGCTGGCCTTGATTCCGGTGAGCCTGGCTCCTTTCTGGCTGGGGATGGCCGGGCCGATCTATCTGACGGTGGCGTTCTGTCTGGGAGCCGGATTCCTCTATTACGCTTGGCGGGCCTACTCGCAGCGCACCAAGCAGCAGGCCAGACTGTTGCTCCACGTCACCGTCATCTATCTTCCGCTGCTTTACCTGACGATGGTGCTCGACAAGGTGGGGTCCTGAAACTCTCCTCACCACCGGAGAGAGGGTGTTGATCAAGGAGATTCCTTTATGGCGCTTGCCTTAGCAATTTTGATCTGGGGGATTGTGCTGGCATCCATCCTCTTGTTTTCCGGGGAGATGGGCTGGTTCCCGCCGCAAATCTCGGAGCACGGCGATGCCATGGACGCCCAGTTCTCCAATACCTTGATTGTGGTGGCCATCGGCTTCATTCTGTCTCAAGTGGCTCTCGGCTATTACGTGTGGCGTTACCGGGACCGGTCCGGCCGGCGGGCCATCTATACCCACGGCAACGCCAAGTTCGAGGTGGTGATCGCCCTGGTCACCGCAGTCACCTTCGTGACTCTGGCCATCGTGGGTCAACGCGTCTGGGCCGAGCTTCACCTGAGGGACATGCCCGAGGATGCGGTCAAGGTCGAAGTCACGGCTCAGCAGTTCGCCTGGAACTTCCGCTATCCCGGCCCCGACGGCAAGTTCGGAAAAACCGCCCCCCGTCTGATCAACGACCAGTTGAATCCGGTGGGAGTTGACCCCAGGGACCCTGCCTCCAAAGACGACGTGGTAACCCTCAATCGCATGGCTATCCCGGTGAACCGCGATATCCAGCTCACCCTTCGCTCCAAGGATGTCACCCACAGCTTCTTTGTGCCGGCCATGCGCTTCAAGCAGGATACGACTCCGGGGTTGGCCATTCCGGGGCATTTCAAGGCCATGAAGACCGGGGAATATGAAATCGCCTGCGCGGAGCTGTGTGGGTTGCAGCACTACAAGATGAGAGGGTTCCTCATGGTCATGTCGGACCAGGAATTCGAAGCCTGGCTCAAGGAGCGCGCCGAATTCTGATCCGAGTGACCGGCCCGCAGACGCAGCCAATAAGGGAGAGTGTTCATGTCTGATTCAGCCCACCCTGCCGTCCATCCGGCACCGACGACGTTTCTTCGCAAATGGGTATTCAGCACAGACCATAAGATCATTGGGATCCAATATTACTTCCTGGCGCTGATCGCGGTTTTCACCGGTCTGGGGCTTTCCGTGCTGATGCGGCTGCGGTTGGCCTGGCCCAGCCAATCCTGGCCCTGGCTGGAGACGATTTTTCCCGTGGGGTTCGAGGGCGGATTGATGTCGCCCGAGTTCTATCTGGCCATGCTTACCATGCACGGCACCATCATGGTGTTCTTCGTGTTGACCACGGCTCCTCAGGGCGGATTCGGCAATTACTTCCTGCCAATCCAGATCGGGGCCCACGACATGGCCTTTCCGGTGCTGAACATGCTGTCCTTCTGGGTCACCTTCCTGAGCATGGGGGTGATGTTTGCGGCCTTCTTTGTGGCCGGAGGGGCGCCGATATCCGGCTGGACGGCCTACGCCCCGCTCAGTGCGCTGGGTGAGGTGGCTGGACCGGGGTTGGGATCGGGTCAGGATCTGTGGATCATCAGTATCGCCCTCTTCTGTATCGCTTCCCTGCTGGGCGCCCTCAACTTCATCACCACCGTTCTCAATATGCGGACCAAGGGAATGTCGCTGATGAAGATGCCCCTTACCGTCTGGACTTGGTTCACCACGGCTATTTTGGCCCTGCTTTCTTTCCCGGTGCTGCTGGCTGCCGGAATCCTGCTGCTGCTCGACCGGATCGGTGGGACCAGCTTCTTCATTCCTGCCGGTCTGGTGGTGAGCGACACCGTCATCGAAAACTCGGGTGGCTCTCCCATTTTGTGGCAGCATCTCTTCTGGTTCTTCGGGCACCCCGAAGTTTACATTGCCATCCTTCCGGGCATGGGAGTGACCTCCCAACTGTTGTCGACCTTCGCCCGGAAGCCCGTGTTCGGCTACCAAGCCATGGTGGTGGCCGTCCTCGCCATCGGAATGCTGGGCTTCTTCGTGTGGGGTCACCACATGTTCGTGAGCGGCTTGAGCCCCTTTTCCGCCCTGGTGTTCTCCATCCTGACCCTGGCCATCGGTGTGCCGTCGGCGATCAAGACCTTCAACTGGCTGGGAACCTTGTGGGGAGGCAAGATCCGTTTCACCTCCGCCATGCTCTTCGCCATCGGCTTCGTCTCCATCTTCATCTCCGGAGGCATCACAGGCCTCTTCCTGGGGCAGACCTCGGTGGACGTACAACTTCACGATACCTACTTCCCGGTAGCCCACTTCCACATGATCATGGGGGTGGCAGCCATCTTCGGTATTTTCGGGGCCACCTATTACTGGTTCCCCAAGATGTTTGGACGCATGCTGCACGAAGGGTTGGGAAGGCTGCACTTCTGGTTGACCTTCATCGGAGTGAACGCCATTTTCATCCCCATGCATTTGATGGGGATCATGGGTCAACTGCGGCGCTACGCGGAGTCTACCGAGTTCAAGTTCCTGGAACCGCTCCAACCCTACCAGGAATTTGTGACCATCGCGGCACTCGTAACCGCGGCCGCTCAGCTCCTGTTCCTGGTGAATCTGGTCTGGAGTCTGTTCAAGGGTCCCAAGGCCGCGGAAAACCCCTGGGAGGCCACCACGCTGGAGTGGATTACCGCTTCTCCACCTCCGCATGACAACTTTGGCGGGAGAGAACTGGTGGTTCACCATGGGGCCTATGAGTACGGGGTTCCCGGGGCGCCGCGGGACTATGTCATGCAGACCGATCCGCCCATAGCCCGCACTTCTCACCGGGACGCTGGATAGATTATGAAGGGCCGTTTATCTTCAATGCCTTATCTGCCCGGTTTTGAGGGCATGCAGTTACAGACGGTGCTGGGCGCGCTCTGGCTTGCCCTTTTTCCCTCAGCGCGCACATGCTCCCTTGAACGTAGTTCCGGCTACGCCCTTCGCTCGCGAGCACGCGCTGAAGGAAAAACTGCCTGCGCCATTATCACGCCCCCCGGTGAGAAATACGGGCTTGAGGCCAGGAAATAGGGCGGCCGTCGGGTCGTTTCTGGAGGTCCGGTCATGCCTGTGGCCATCACACCCCCTGATGTCAGGCTGGAAACGGAAAGGGAGGACCGGGTCCGGGGTTCGGGGGGGGCGGGAGGCGGCTCAGGATCGGACCAGGGGTCCGATCGGTGGAGGGACGGCGGCAGGCGGCTCCGCCCCGACAGCTATCAATTGGGGATGTGGCTGGCGCTGGCCTCCATTTCCATGATGTTTGTCGGTTTCAGCAGTGCCTACATCCTGGGCCAGGGCACTCACGGCCTGTGGCGTGCCATGGCGGCTCCGCCCTTTGTCTGGGTCAATACGGCGATTCTGCTGGCGAGCAGCCTCACCTTGGAGTTGGCGCGGAGAGCCCCGGCCGCAGCGGAGTTGAAGCGATGGATGACCCTGACCTGTTTGCTGGGAACGGCCTTTTTGGCGGGCCAGCTCTGGGTCTGGAAGCTTTTGGCCGACCAGGGCATCTACCTGAGCGGCAATCCCCATAGCTCTTTCTTTTACCTGTTGACGGGAGTCCATGGCGTGCATCTGCTCGGAGGCGTGGCGGCGCTGGCCTATCTGACGGCCAGGACCTGGGGTTCGGCGGCTCCGGTCCTGGGAAAAACCTCCTTGAACGTCACGGCGCTCTACTGGCACTTCATGGATGGGCTTTGGATTTATCTATTGGTCTTGCTGTTTTTCTGGAGGTAAGTGCGGATGGCAGACGCTCGTGTGGAAGATGCGGGATTGCAGGAGTGGGGGGGTGGAACTTTTCCCTACGCGGTGTCACACATCAAGTTGGGGATGTGGCTCTTCATCGTTTCCGATGCCTTGACGTTCTCCTGCTTGTTGTTCGGCTACAGCTATCTCAGGATAGCCACCCCGGAGTGGCCGACCCCCTTTCATTTCTGGCCGACCATCGTCATGGCCACGGTGATGACGGGCTTCCTGCTTTCGAGCAGCCTGACCATGGTGCTCGGCGTCAATGCGGCCCAGAGGGGAGACCGCAAATGGACCATTCTCTGGATCCTGTTCACGGCCGTGGGCGGCCTCGCCTTCATCGTGCTGCACGCCCAGGAATGGATGGGACTGATTCACGAAGGGGTGACCCTGACCAGGAATCCCTGGGGGACCCCGCTGTTCGGGGCCACTTTCTTCGGGATCACCGGCATGCACATGTTTCACGTGCTGACCGGAGTGGTCTATCTGCTGGTTATCGCCTGGGGGGTGGCCAGGAAGAGGTTTCACTCCGAACATGTCGAGGTCTGTGGTCTGTACTGGCACTTTGTGGACCTGGTCTGGATGTTCGTGTTTCCGCTGGTCTACCTTCTGTCCGTGGACATGAGTGCATAGCCCGCCTTGGAGCTGAAGAGGAGATTCGCCGATGGTTGAGACGTTGTTGCTGCTCGCCTTGAACCTGCTTGTGGGAGCGGGGTGCCTGTTTGCGGTGCTGCGCCAGACGCCCCAGGATTTCCTGACACTCGACGGCCTGTTCCTGTCCATGGCCTGCATGGTTCTGGCCCTGGTGTTCTTTCTCAACGGCTACTGGACATTGCGCAGCCAGGAACTGAGACCGCTGCTCCAACGGCTGCGCCGGCAGAAGAAAGAGTCGGACGAGCCCGAAGCCCACCCCGTGGTTCGCAAGGAAGTGCCCTTGCGCCTCGACCATGGCGCTCACAGTGCGATGGGCAACCGGTTGGTGCTCACGGTTTGGACCTGGTTGGTGCTCATTACCTTCGTGGAAGTATTTCTGGCTTACATCAAGCTGGGTCTGACCGCCATGCTGACCTTGCTGTTGGTGCTCTCCCTGGTAAAGGCCGCCCTGATCATTGCCTACTTCATGCACCTGCGGTTCGAGAAACGGAGCCTGGCGTGGACGCTCATTCCCGCCATGGTGGTCACCATCTGTCTGTTGTCGGTCTTTTTCCCCGACAGCTTGCGGTTGTTGAATATGCGTCCCTGAGGGGTAGAGGGCGGGTCGCTCCATGCTCAAAAACTGCTACAGTCGTCTGCGAAGAAGCTGGCCGTTTCTGACGGCGAGTTTCGTGCTGATTTGCCTCTTGCAAGGAGAGGCGGCCGCCCAAGGCTGCGCCATGTGCAAGACAGCCGCCGAAGCTCAGCCGGAGCCGGCAATCACCGCCCTCGGCCGGGCCATCCTCTTCCTGTTGATTCCTCCGGTGGCCATCATGGGAACCATCCTGGTCTACACCTTCCGGAAGGAGTCCTCCAATCGGGATGCATGATTGACCTTGCAGGCCTCCCGGCCCTCAACGCCGGCCTCAATGCCGCCGCCGCTCTCTGCCTGGTGGGGGGGTACTACTCGATCCGTCGCCGGCGTATCGCCGCTCACAAGCGGCTCATGCTCGCCGCGCTGGGAATCTCCAGCCTGTTCCTGGTTTCCTACCTCATCTACCACTTTCAGGTCGGGTCTGTCGCCTTTACCGGGACAGGGTGGGTTCGGCCAGTTTACTATGCCATCTTGCTGAGCCATATTCTGTTGGCGGCCGTGATTCTGCCTTTGGCCATGGTCACTCTCTATCGGGCCTGGAACGAGCGGTTCGAATCCCACAAGCGGCTGGCGCGCTGGACCCTTCCGATCTGGCTTTACGTTTCCGTGACCGGGGTGATCATCTACTGGATGCTCTATCATTGAGTTCCGATCCGACAATTCCGAACCAAAACCACAACCCCCGGTCCCCGAACCGGCGTGGCCTCGGATGGGGAGCCAACCTCCTGGCCGTGGCCTTCGTGTTGCTGGCAGTATTGGTTCCCTTCCTGTTCTGGCAGCAGACCTGGTTCGGCACGGCCCTCAGCGACGGGGAGGTCCGGAAGAATCTGGATCCTGGCGCCAAGCCCCGCAAGATTCAGCACGCCCTGGTGCAGCTGTCGGAGCGGCTGACCGATTCAGGTCCGGGGGCTGTGGCCGTCTGGTACCCGGCCGTAGGGGAACTGGTGGAGCACCCCAACGCTGAAGTGCGAATGACCGTCGCCTGGTTGATGGGTCAAGACCCCTCTGCCGCTGAATTTCGGGCCTGTCTGACTCGACTGCTCCGGGACGCCAATCCACAGGTTCGACGCAACGCGGCCCTGTCTCTGGTGGCTTTCGGGGAGGTAAGCGGTCGCGACGAGGTGCGTGGCATGCTGGCCAGCGGGCCCATCGCGGCTCCGGCTGCCGGGGAGCTGCTCTTTCGCCTGAGCGAGGGGGACAGCGTTCGGGCGGGAACCCTGCTGGCTCGCATTCAGGTGGATGCCGGGACCTACCAGGAGGTTCGCGCTGCCGTGCCGGGAGTTGTGGAAGAGCGACTGGCGGGGGAAGGGACGACGGTATCGGTGGGACAGCCGCTGGTTTCGCTGGCCCCTGAAGAGGACCAGGTGTGGGAAGCCCTGCGGGCCATGTATTTCATCGGAGAGATGGGGGACCTGCCGCTCATTCAGCCTTTTCTGGCTGAAAACGCGATGCTCTCCGAGCGCGTTCAGCAGCAGGCCGGGTTCACCATTGGTGCCATCCGTGGCAGAGCCGGCCGGACAAAGCCCGCTTGTCTGAAACAACAGAAAAAAGACAAAAGAAAAAGAGTTATCCACGAAGGGCCACGAAGAACGACGAAGGGCCACTAAGGCGTTGAGGTTAACCGCGACGGGATACCAAGGTCACGACAGGATTATCGATTTCCAATTGTTTCACTCTCGAATGATCCGCCCCGTCGTGGGGGGCGGGGGCCCGACTTACCTGAAACAAAAGAAAAAAGAAAAAAGAGTTATCCACGAAGGGCCACTAAGAACGACGAAGGGCCACTAAGGCGTTGAGGTTAACCGCGACGGAAGGGTGGATTTCTGATTGTTTCGCTCTCGTATGATCCGCACGGCAGGGCGGGGGTCCGGCTAATCAAGTGGGGGCTCGTCAGTGCAGCGCTATGATTGCCTCAATCGGAGATTTTTACAGGCCAACCTTATGCTTTCCTTGGTGATCTCTTGTGCATCGGCAGGAGCATTACCAAACGCAAAGCTGATCTTCTGTTCTCTCAAAACTTCCTCAGTCACAGTACCTCCCGCAGTCGCTTCCAGCAATTTCATCAAGCGCGGGTCTGGCGACATGTCGCCCAGAAATTGTTTTCTATCTGCCACGATTTACCTCCAGTTGTCCTTGTTTGATCAGGGATAGGAGCCCGATGACGTGCCCATGTACGGACCACGAGGGATCTGGAACGGGCCCAAGCGGAGACCACAAACTCGCCTGGACCCGTCGGCCCGCGGTCATGCGAGCTTCCCCGCTTGAACTGAGCGGTTTTCCCCTTTCAGTTTCTCGGATTCAGCCCGTGTGAACAACCTTCACAGAATTCACAGCCAGGAGTCTGTGCTGGAGAACGTTATCGAAAAGTTCCGGTGGAGTGTGATCCCTATCATTGGCGATATAACTGGCAGAGTAAACACCCTGGTCTCTATTGAAGGCACATGTTGGTTCTATCAGTGAGAGGTTTCTGCTGAGAATTTTTCTGCGGCGCAGACTCCCAGCGGGCTAAACCCGCATCTCCCCCACCACGGCCTCGACTTCGTCGACGGGCTGCATTTCAATGGCGTCCCAGGGACAACCGTCCAGAAAGGCGCCGTCGGGCCCCTGGCTGATGCACTTCTTGCAGCCAATGCAGAGAAACGGGTCCACCTCAATGTGGCCGAAGGGAGGATGGTCCTCGTCCGGGACCCAGAACATGCAGTCCGCCACCGGGCAATAGGGGACGCAGGCCGGCGAGCCGGCGCAGCCCGTGCAGCACTCCGTGATGACGGCGATGGCGCGCGGCTTTTTCTTGCGTGGCGTTTCTATTCCTTCCGACTTGGGCTCCAGCTTGGGAAGAGCGGAGATCTCATCCAGTGGGTACATCCATCCTCCGGGTCAAGACGTGGTTGGAAAACGGCGACCTGCAATAAAGCGCTTATCATAGCATAGGTTCCGGAGGCGACCAATGGAGAGCCTGCGGTTGGGGAACACGGGCCGGCCTGCCTTTTGCTTGCCAGATCGGGCTTGTTTCCTGTAGTTTGACCGGTGCCATTGGCCACGGGAATGGCCCGGGTCACAAAGGCCGGCCAATCCGAGGTCGGGCCAATCCCTTCAGGGAGCCTGCATGGAAATCGTGGTGCCGATTGTCCTGTTGCTGCTGGGGCTGGGGGCAGCATACCTGGCCCTGGTTGGTTTGATCCGCCTGGGAAAAGAAAAACCGGAGTTCTGGCTGTTTGGGCTGGGAGTGCGTAGCCGGTTCGGTGCGTTGAAGGTACTGGTGGTGGCGCTGGCGCTCCTTTTTCTGGCCTACTCGTATTGGCAGCAGGGATCCCTGATCCGTGGATTGCAGCCGGAACTGGCGGGGGCGCAAGAGGAAGCCAAGGCCCGATTGGCCCGTCTGGAAGTCGCGACCCGGTCGTTGCTGGATCTTCAGGACCAGGCTCATCGACTGAATGAGCAAAAACAGGAATATCAGCGCCTTGCCGGTCGCCGCCAGACTGAGTTGGCAGCGCAGGCCAAAGCCCTGCAAGCGGCGCTTCGCCGGCAACAGCAGGCGTCTGCCGGATTCAAGGAAAGCCTGACTGATCTGGATCGACTGTTGGAAACTCTTCAAGAGCAGAAAGAGGCGGCTGTCCAGGACACCCACCAGGTGAAGCGGGAACTCCGCTCTGCCGAGTCCAGACTGGCTCTGTCCCGGCAAGCCCAGGAAGAACTGAGGACCGCCCTCTCACGGCTGACTGCCGAAAAACAGGACGAATTGAAAGATCTCCGGGAGGAGACAGAGAAACTCAAGTCCTCCTTTCGCCAGGAAAAGCAGCGAACGGATCTTCTCAGACAGGGACTGGTTTCCCGGGAAACCAACGATTGGTCCCTGGAGCAGGAAATCGAAAAACTGGCCAATCTCATTTCGGACGAGCCCGACGCCAGCTTTTCCCGCCAGACGGAGATCGCACGTACCCTGCAGAGAATCCACGAGCTCCTCCGGCAAGGCACCGCCCTGGCCCAGCAGGCCAAGGCCGCCGAGACCCGCTTGCGCGGCCCGCGAACCGTATCTGCGGACTCGAACTGAACCCCCGCTCCTCTTGGGTGTATAAAACTATAGGCGTACAGGTCTACAGTTATATTTACCTCCTGAATTGTGCTGCCCTCGAACCGCATGTGCGGACTGGAACCGTATCACCGTTCCGGTCGGATGTGTACACCTGTAGCCGTATAGTGCTATAACCATATTCCTCCAGACGGGGGAGGGGTCCTGTGGACTTGCCCCCCGGGCTTCCGCCCGAGGACCGCGCCGAGAACGGATCGTTTTAGCAGGACCGCACCAACCCACCCCGCACTCGCTTCGCTCCCGCACCCCTCCCAAGAGGGGACTTTTTCCCTACGCATCGGGGTATCAACCTTTATGTGACCGCTGGGCACTGGTCCCCGGTCGACGAAAGTGATCGTAGACGTTCCTGGCGACTCGGGGAGAGGTTTCGGCGGAGAGGCGATCCAGCGAAGCGGTTGCGATTTGCGGGACGCTCCCCAGCCGTTGCAGCAGCCGTTTGGCGGTCTTGTCGCCGACCCCGGGGATCTGGGTAAGCACCGAAGTGAGGGTGCGGCCGGAGCGGCGCCGGCGGTGAAAAGTCACGGCGAAGCGGTGGGTTTCGTCCCGGATGCGTTGGATCAGACGCAGGACCGGAGAATGCCTGGGCAGGTGAATGGGCTCCTGCTCGCTGCCTCTGACGTAGATGAGCTCTTCTTTCTTGGCGATGCTGGCCAGAGGCTGGGTGGTCAGGTCCAGGGCGTCGAGGGCGGCGGCGGCGGCGTGGAGCTGTCCCAGGCCGCCGTCCACCAGGACGAGGTCCGGCAGGACGCGGCGTTCTTGCAGTAATCGTGTGTAACGGCGGGAGATGACCTCGACCATGCTTTTGAAGTCATCCGGCCCGTCCACGGTCTTGATGATGAATTTCCGGTAGTCCGCCTTCTTCATTCGGCCGTCTTGCCAGACCACCATGCAGGCCACGCAGTCCGATCCCTGGATGTTGGAAACATCGAAGGACTCGATCCGCCTGGGAGGATTTTCGAGGTCCATCAACTCGGCCAGAGCCTCACGGGTCAACTGGCTGCCGGGGTTCAACGTGCGGAAGCGTTGATCGAACGTCAGGCGGGCGTTCTTGTGGGCCAGGTCGAGGAGCTGCTTTTTGGGGCCACGGCGAGGTTCTTTCACCGCGACCTTTCTCCCTTTCCGGCTTGAAAGATAGGATGCCAGTATGGTTTGATCCTCAAAACCGGAGGAAACCAGGACCTCGTCCGGAGTGAAGCTGGAGCTGAAGTAGTACTGCTTGAGCAGCGAGGCCAGGATTTCTCCCCCGGTGGCGCCGCTGATCAGGTCTTCCCAAAAATACTGGTGCCGGTCCACCACGCGGCCGCTTCGCAAGTGGAACAACTGCACGGTTGCCTGGTTTTCCTCCCGATGGAGCGCGAAGACGTCCACATCGACGGTCCGGTTGGACGACATGCGTTGCGGCTGGGAGAGCTGGTCGATGGTCCTGATCATGTCCCGCAGGTGAGCCGCCAGCTCAAACCGTTCTTCATCGGCCGCTTTCAACATCTTGCCGCGCAGACTCTTGACGAGCTCGCGTCTCTTTCCCTCCATGAACCACCTCAGGTCTTGAACGCGGCCGGCATATTCATCCCGGCTGCACACCGACGCCACGCAAGGGCCCATGCAGCGCTTGATGTGGTAGTCGAGGCACACCCTGGGGCGGCGGCCGTCTATATCGATGGAGCAGGTACGGATCTGGAAATGTCGACTCATCAATTTGAAAATCCGTGAGGCCAGACTGGCTGGAAAGAAGGGGCCGAAATAGAGGGCGCCGTCGCTTTTAACTCGGCGGGTTATAGAAATGCGTGGAAAGGGTTCGTTGACGGACATCTTGATGCAGGGATAGGTTTTGTCATCTCTCAAGAGGATGTTGTACTTGGGCTTGTGCTGCTTGATCAGGTTGTTCTCGAGGGCCAGTGCCTCCATCTCGTTGTCCACCACGATGCACTCGAGATCGGAGATTTCTGAGCGAAGCTGGTCCAGCTTGATGTCGGACTGGCGAGAATCCTGGAAATAGCTTCTGACCCGGTGGCGCAGCGACTTGGCCTTGCCCACGTAGATGATGTCCCCCCGTCCATCCTTGTAGAGGTACACTCCGGGTTCGGCGGGAAGATCGGCAGTCTTTTTTTCCAGGGCTTGCATAGAATTGTCCCCGTCCATTATGCCATGCCCCGAAAACGGCCAGGAGGACGGCAGGGCTATGCCTGACAGGGATGGTGCGCCCCGCAGGCCCCATCGCCCTTAGGTCGACGGGGGCCGCACAGGCCCAGCCGTCAGGCGACGGCCGCTGGGCCGGGCACCGGTTGCCTGTAACCACCGGATGAACCCAACCGACTTTGCACTGGCCTCAAGAGCGCACTCCTTTGATTGTATGTTCCTTCACTCGTACAGTTCTGCACTCGTACAATAGCTTACTGGTTCAACTTTTCACTTGTGCAGTCCTCCCAATCACGCAGCAAATCCTTGGGAGGGCTCACTCCCGGGCGCATGGAAGTCGTCGGGACAGCGGCAAGGCCGGGGACGCCGGCCTCCGGCCTTGGAAAGCCTCCAACCCCGCCCTCCTGATGAATGGTGTCGCGGCGGCAGCATGCGGCCGCCGGCGTGAGACCACGGCCCGCCTCGCCCCGAACCTGGCCATGGCCCGTTCATCATTCCGATCCCTCATGCTATCATCGGGCCATCGCAAGCCCCCACGGGTCAGTCGCGCCATGGATAAAATTCTGCTGAGGGACATTCGGCTGCAGATAAAGGTGGGCACCACTGAACAGGAACGCGGCCAGGCTCAACCCTGCCGGGTCGACCTGACCCTGTGGTGGCCTTTGGAAAAAGCCCGAGGAGGGCGGTTGGACAAGACGGTGGACTATAGCGCAGTCTACCGCCGGGTCGATACGCTGTGCCAAAGCCGAACCTTTACTCTGCTGGAAGAAGTGGCATTGCTCATCTGCAAAGAGGTGCTGAAAGGCTTCCCAGCCAGGAAGGTCAAAGTTCGGATCGGCAAGACCACCCCCTTTACCGAAAAACTGGGTTTTGTGGCGGTCGAGGTGGAGCGCCGCCGATCCTGGCTGTCCTGAGCTCCTTGAAGGAGAGTGTTGCATGAAGGCGGTGATCCTGGCGGGCGGCGAAGGAACCCGCCTGAGACCGTTGACGCTACAGGTGCCCAAGCCGGTGGTTCCCATCGCCAACGTCCCCTTTCTCGGGTACCAACTCAACTTGCTACACCGCCACGGGATCAGCGAAGCCATCCTGAGCCTGGGCTATCGACCCGACAAGATCGAAGCCGTGTTGGGGGATGGCAGCCGGTTCCGGACCCGGCTCCGCTACGTGGTCGAGCGTTCTCCCCTGGGCACCGCCGGCGCCTTCAAGAATGCGGAGCCGCTTCTGGACGGTCCCGCGGTGGTCTTTAATGGAGACATTCTCTGCGACTTCGATCTGACAGAGATGCTCCGTTCCCACCGCCGGCGCTCGGCCGTGGCCACGCTGGCGCTGACTCGAGTCGACAACCCCTCCGCCTACGGGTTGGTGGAAACCGGGGAGGATGGCCGCATCACTCGCTTTCTGGAAAAACCCGGCCTGGACCAGGTCACCTGCAACACCATCAATGCCGGGCTCTATGTGCTGGAACCGGAAGTGCTGAAGACCATCCCGGTGGGCGTGAACACCTCCTTTGAAAGGGCCGTGTTTCCAGGTCTTCTGGCCAGCGGACAAGCCGTCTATGCCTACATCTCCCCGGGTTACTGGATGGACATCGGAACCCCCCAAAAGTATCTGCAGGCCCACCGCGACATTCTGCAGGGGCGGTTTGTTCCTCCCGCAGCCGGTCCCTCCATCGGCCTGCGGCGCACCTCCCGCGAGGAGGGTTCGGACAGCCTCGTGGAGCACTCGGTGGTGGCCTCCTCGGTCCGGGTCGGGAGCGGGTCCCGGATCCTCGGCTCCGCCATCGATCGGGACTGCCAGATCGGCAAACAGGCGGTCATCGACGGTTCAGTGCTTTGGACGGGAGTGCAGGTGGGGGATGGGGCCCAATTGCGGGGATGCGTGGTGGGCAATCGCTGCCGGATCGGGCCCCACGCCGTGGTGGGGGAAGGGGTGGTCCTGGGGGACGACTCCTGCCTCTCGGCCTACAGCCGGCTAGCCCCCATTTCTCACCAGGGGGCGTGATCATGGCGCAGGAATTTTTCCCTCAGCGCGTGCTCGCGAGCGAAGAGCGTAGCGGTCACTACGTTCGAGGGAGCATGTGCGCGCTGAGGGAAAAGGGCCAAGCCAGGGCGCGCCCAGCGCCGTCTGTAGCCGCAATTCCCTCAAATGGCGCCAATCAAGGTACTGAAGATAAACCGCTTTCACTATGCATTCAGCGACCTGGTGAGAAATGCGGGCTTGTGTCTCCTTGAGGCGGGTTCCCGGGTGGAGAAGTCACGGCTACCGGGTTTCCTCGGCCACCTCGGCTTGGGTTGGAATCGCCTGGCCAGCACCTTGGATGGGAATCTGCTCGACCACCCGAATCCCGTAACCCTCCAGCCCGACGATGCGTCGGGGATGGTTGGTCAGCAGCCGAATGTGCTTGAGGTTCAGCCGGGAGAGGATCTGGGCCCCGGTGCCGTAATCCCGCTGGGCTCGACGCCAGCTATAGGCCTCCGCCTCGGTGGAAGTCATGCCATGGTAGGCGATGCGATGGCTTCGGTTTCCCTTCTTGAGCTGAAATCCCCTCCCGGTCTGGTGCAGGTAGAGCAGCACGCCGCTGCCGGCTTGGGCAATGAGTTGCATGCAGTGTTCGATGTGAGCGCGACAGTCGCATCGGACCGAATGAAAGACATCCCCGGTCAGGCAGTGGGAATGGACCCTGACCAGGACCGGTTCCTCCGAACGAATGGCGCCGAACACCAGGGCCACGTGGGTCTCCTGCTCGATCTCGCTTTCGAAGGCCAACATCCGGAAGGTGCCGAACTCGGTCGGCAAATCAGCCTCGGCCACCAGTTTGACGAACGATTCGGTTCGTAGCCGGTACTTGATCAGATCGGCCACGGTAATCATTTTCAGCCCGTGTGCTGTCGCGAACCTGTGCAACTCTCCGACCCGGGACATGCTGCCGTCGTCATTCATGACCTCGCAGATCACGCCTGCAGGCCTCAAGCCGGCGATGCGAGCCAAGTCCACGGCTGCCTCGGTCTGTCCGGCTCGGATCAGGACGCCTCCTCGGCGGGCCCGCAAGGGGAACACGTGACCGGGCTTGACCAGATCGCCGGGCCTGGTCTCGGGGTCAATGGCCGTCAAGATTGTCTGGGAGCGGTCGGCGGCCGAGATTCCCGTCGACACTTTCCCCTTGGCCTCGATCGAAACGCAAAAGGCGGTCCCGTAGCGGGAGCTGTTCTCCTTCACCATCAGCGGAATCTGCAGCTCATCCAGGCGTTCCCCGGTCAGGGGAAGGCAGATCAACCCCCGCCCGAATTTGGCCATGAAGTTGACGGCTTCCGGTGTTACCTTCTCGGCGGCAATGGTCAGGTCGCCTTCGTTTTCACGATCCTCGTCGTCGACCACGATGAGCATCTTCCCGGCCTTGATGTCCTCGATGGCCTCTGTAATGGTTGAAAAAAAGTTTTCCAATGGCTACCTCGGCAGGCCCTGCATGCAATGGGTCCTTTAGATAGAAATAGCGCCTCAATACCCCTGGTCCCGGAGGTGTTGGGCGGTCAGGCCGGCGTGGCTGCCGTTGTGCCGGCGGTTGCTCACCGCGGCCTCCACGTACTTGGCCAGAATGTCACACTCGAGATTCACCCGTCCTCCGGGCCGTCGCCGGGCCAAGTTGGTATGTTCCAGCGTGTGGGGAATGATGGCGACCTCAAAGAAGTCTTTCCCAAGCCGGGAGACTGTCAGGCTGATGCCGTCGACGGCGATGGACCCTTTCTCCACCACGTAGGCCTTCATCCCGGCGGGCAGCGAGAAGCGGAACAGGGCAAACGCTTGCTGCTTCTCGATCCCGAGCACTCTGGCGACGGCGTCCACGTGACCTTGGACGAAGTGTCCTCCCAATCTTGCCGTGGCCAGCAAGGGCAACTCCAGGTTGATGGAGTCCCCCGAACCCAGACTACCCAGATTGGACCGCTCCAGAGTCTCCCGGGACAGATCCGCTTGGAATTCCTTGCCCTCCCGGCGGGTCACGGTCAGGCACACGCCGTTGATGGCCAGGCTGTCGCCGGGGCGGAGCTCGGAACTCACACGGGGGGCGGACGCCTCCAGAAGTGCCGCGTCCCCACGTCGTGTCAGCGACCTCACCCGACCGACGTCCTGGATGATTCCGGTAAACATCCTCCCTCCGGCTCAATGCGGCTGGTCCGAGGCGGGGCCCGAAGAGGTTGGGTAACCCTCGATCATGAGGTCGGGGCCGATCCGCTCGATTCCGGAGAAGACCAGCCAAGGCGCCTGGTCGAGCCTGTGGAAGCCGGCGCCGCCGAACATGGCGACTGCCGCTCCCCCCAGAATCCTGGGGGCCAGAAAGCAGACCAGCTTGTCGATGACCTGGCTGCGCAGGGCTTCGAAGTTAACCTCGGCCCCGCCCTCGATCAGGAGGCTCAAAACCTGGCGGCGCCCCAACTCCTCCACGACCGCACCAAAGGAGACCCGGCCGCCGGTCGCGCACGCCGGAATGACCTCAATCCCCCTCTGCTCCAACTTGCGCCGCTGGTCAGCATCCGGTCGCGGGCCGCAAAAAACGATTATATCACCCTGGCTGCGGGTGCTTGCCAGGCAGCTGTCCAGGGGCAGCCGCAATTGAGAATCCAGAACCACACGCAGCAAGGGCCGGGTGCGCGGCTGCCCGCTGCGGTCGGTCAGGTAGGGGTCATCCTGAAGCACCGTGCCGATGCCCACCAGGATGGCGTCGGCCTCGAGGCGCATCCGGTGGACCCGTTGGCGGGACTGCTGGCTGGTGATCCACTGAGAAGGGCCTTTGCCGGCGGCAATCCTTCCGTCCAGAGTGGCTCCAACCTTGACGGTCACGAAAGGTTTCCGGCAGGCAATGTACTTGGCAAAGGCTTCGTTGAGCCTTCGGGCCTCGTCCTCCCTGACTCCGGCGGTGACTTCGAGACCGGCCGAAGTCAACCATTCCATTCCCTTGCCCGCCACCAGCGGATTGGGGTCTTTCATGGCCACCACTACGCGGGCGATTCGCGAGTCCACAATGGACCGGCAACAGGGCCCGGTGCGACCCTGGTGGCAGCAAGGTTCCAGATTGACGTAGAGGGTAGCCCCCCGAGCCTTGTGGCCGGCCTGCTCCAGGGCCCAGACCTCGGCGTGCTTGCGCTCGCCGTATCGATGAAATCCCTGGCCGACGACGAGTCCGTCCCGAACCAGAACCGCCCCCACCATGGGGTTCGGACTGGCCAGCCCCCTTCCTTGGCGGGCCAACTCCATGGCCTGCCCCATATAGCTATGGTCGAGTTTGGACATGCTGGGGTGTGGCGGGCCGGTCGGAGGCAGCCGGCGACAGGTCGGTAGATTACGGTGGGTGCCGGCAACTCGGCCCCGTGGGAATCCCCCTCGGTGACCCCTGCGGGCTGCCCGGAAGCTAGCGACCAATGAACGCACCCCGGGCCGGACCTCACCCGTCTTCGTCGAAAAGGGAGTCGATGAAATGCTCGGCTGAAAAGGACACCAGGTCTTCGATCTGCTCGCCCACCCCCACATACCGGATGGGGATCCCCAGATCCCGCGCAATTCCGATGACTACTCCTCCCTTGGCCGTTCCGTCGAGCTTGGTCAAGACGATCCCGGTGACACCGGTGGACCGGCTAAACTCCCGGGCCTGCATCACTCCGTTCTGTCCGGTGGTGGCATCCACCACCAGCAGAATCTGTTGGGGCGCCCCGGGGACTTCCCGTGCGGCAACCCGCTTCATCTTCTCCAACTCGGCCATCAGGTTGTTCTTGGTGTGAAGTCGGCCTGCCGTATCCACGATCAGGATGTCCGCCTGCCTTGCCTTGGCGGCATGAATGGCATCGAAGAGCACCGCGGCCGGATCGGATCCCGATTGCTGCCGGATGACCTGGGCTCCCGCCCGTTTCCCCCATGCCTCCAGTTGCTCCACTGCCGCGGCGCGAAAGGTGTCGGCAGCGCATACCAGCACCTTCCGGCCTTCCCGAACCCATCGGCTGGCCAGCTTGCCGGCGGTGGTGGTTTTTCCAACTCCGTTGACCCCAACCACCAGCAGGATCTGAAGGCCGGAAGCCGCGGGACCGGCGGGCGGGGCGGCAGAGGCCTGCAGAATATTGAGAAGCTCCGATCGGATGCAGCCTTTGATTTGGCTGGCATCCTTGAGCCGGTTCCGGTCCACCCGGGTCCTGACCCTGTTCAGAAGCTCGGTGCTGGCGCCGATCCCCACATCGGCGCCCAGCAAAATTTCCTCGATCTCCTCCAGCAGGTCCGGGCCAATCTCCTTTCGGCCCTGCAGCACCTGTTCCATGCGGGCCACCAAGTTCTGCCGGGTGGAGGCGACTGCCGCCTTGAACCTGCCCAGAAGGCCGTCCTGGAGTTGCCGGCCCTCGCGGGCGCGACCGGGAATGTCCATACCTGCCTCAACCGATCTTGTCGCTCCGGTTCCGTGGCTAATCTTAACACAGGGGAAATGGGCCGCAGGCAGGCGGTGGGCGTCGGGGCCTGCCCCCCTGGGCGGCCCCTGTGGTTGCCCGAGTTTACCGTTTTTCGCAGGCAACGCTTTTTGGAGGGGTTCGGGAACAGGCGATGGTGTCGGTCATGCCGGAGGAGAGCTGGGCGCAGGCGGTGTCGAGGGCCGTTCGCAGGGCCTCGGCCTCGGTGGCCCCAACGGCTTTTCGGCAGTCCGTCCTCCCTCTGAACTCCATGCAGACCTCGCAACTGTACTGGTCCAACGCCATGGAGGAATAGACGATATAGCCCAGGATGGCCAGGAGGGCGGCGGCAATGAGAATACGGGTGCCTTTGGACATGGAGGCAGGATTATACGCCAACGGAAGTGATTCGGCGACCCCGGATTTCCCACCGGGGCATGCCTGCAAAACATAGTTTCGATGTGATCGGCAGAGTGTGTGTCAGGAGACCGGCCGGGGGCCTCAAGCGCTCGAACGCCGTCGCCAACGCCGGGGCTGCCCGTGCCGTTGGTAGTCACTCACGGGGCGTGGCGTTTGCCCCCCTCCGGCTCGACTGCGGGCTCCGCCCTATCGCCGACTCCCCCTCAAGGGGGGAGTGATCTCGAGGCTTGCATAAGGCGCTCCAGTATCACTCCCCCCCTTGAGGGGGAGTCGCAGAAGCCGAGCCGCCAGGCGAAGGATGATGCGGTGGGGGGGGGCGCCGACCCGCCAGACTGCGGCCCACGGCCACGCCAAGTCGCTTCAGCACCGTCCTGATCTACTGAAATCTTTCCTGCGACGCGGCCTGCTCTCGCCGCGTCTGAAATAGGATATTACTTATGCAGGTCTCAATAGGGTGTCTTAGTGGTTTTTCGTGCCCCTTCGTGGATAACTCCTTTGCGACTGGTCTCGGTATCGCTTTATTAATGCTATTTATCGGAGGTATAAAAAATATAAATTTATTTTGTGGCCGGCTTTCTTCTAGAATTTGCGGGTAGCCGTGTCTTCTCCGAGTTGTCCCTAAGTAGCAACTCACCCGACCGAGGCTCAGACAGGAGAAGCTAAGGACTTCTCGGATCCAAATTTGATAGAATCCTTGGTTCGATGAGTCAAGATGCCCATTCCGGCTGTCAATCAAGTTTGCTGGCTTCCCCCACTCAAGCCCCTTTAGCCAACTGATTTGGCTGGAAAGCGGCACTGCGGGTCCGGTCCAGGACCTGCCGGTGCCGGTCGCGGGGGTGTCGCTGTCGCCATTTGACAGCCGGCTCTGTCGAGATCCAGAGAGTTTCGATGCATCAGGACGGAATGCCGAAAAAACAAGGGCTGTACGACCCTCGCTTTGAGCGGGACAGTTGTGGTGTCGGCTTCGTGGTCAACGTGGACGGGACCCGCAGCCACCGCATCATCCGCCAGGGGTTGGAAGTGCTTTGCAACCTGGCTCATCGAGGCGCCTGCGGTTGCGATCCAGAGACGGGCGACGGAGCGGGAGCCCTGATTCAGATTCCCCATGAGTTTCTGAGACGGGACTGCCAGGCCATGGGGATGCAGCTCCCCTCGCCGGGCGACTACGGGGTGGGCATGGTCTTTCTGCCTCGGGAGCTTGAGGCGCGGGCCCGTCTGGAACGCGTACTGGAGGAAGGGATCGAGGCGGAGGGGCAGGAACTGCTGGGGTGGAGGGACGTTCCCGTCGACAGCCAGGCCATCGGCAGTCTGGCTCGAGAGTCCGAGCCGGTCATTCGTCAGGTCTTCGTCGGGAAAAATGCCGCCTTGAAGCAGGTGGCCGACTTTGAGCGCAAGCTGTACGTGGTGTGCAAGCGAGTGGAGCGAGAGGTGGAGCGGCAGGAATTGGACCGCCTCGAGAGCTTCTACATTGCCAGCCTGTCCGCCGAGACCATCGTCTACAAAGGCCTCCTGACCGCTCCCCAGATTCCGGCCTATTTTCGGGATCTGGCAGACCCTTCAGCGAAGAGCGCCCTGTGTCTGGTTCACTCGCGCTTCAGCACCAACACCTTTCCCTCCTGGAAGCTGGCTCATCCTTACCGGTACCTGGCCCATAACGGAGAAATCAATACGCTTTGCGGTAACCGCAACTGGATGCGCGCCCGTTCCAAGACACTCTCCTCGGACCTCTTTGGCGAGGATCTCCCCAAGATTATCCCTTTGGTTTCCGAAACGGCCAGCGACAGCGCCACCATCGACAACGCCCTGCAGTTCCTGGTCCAGGGAGGCCGGTCCCTTGCCCACTCGGTGATGATGCTGATCCCCGAGGCCTGGAACAAGGACATTCGCATGGACCCCGATAAACGGGGCTTCTATGAGTACCATTCCTGTCTGATGGAGCCCTGGGACGGCCCGGCCTCCATTGCCTTTACCGATGGGACCCGCATCGGGGCAGTGCTCGACCGCAACGGTCTGCGGCCCTCCCGATATGTGGTCACCAAGGACAACTTGGTGGTGATGGCCTCCGAAGTGGGCGTGCTGGACATGCCCGAGGAGCAGATCCTGCACAAGGGCCGGCTTCAACCCGGCAGGATGTTTCTGGTCGACACCCAGCAGGGGCGCATCATCGATGACTCGGAGCTCAAACGGGGCATCAGCACCCAAAAGCCCTATCGCCGGTGGGTCGACAGCAACCGGATCGAGCTTTCCCAGTTGCCGCCGGCGCCTGCGGGTAAACGGTTGGTGGTCGAGGATCTGCTGCCCCAGCAGCAGGCCTTCGGGTACACCGTGGAAGACCTGCGGTTGTTGATGGCTCCCATGGCCAGCAATGGTGAAGAAGCAGTCGGGTCCATGGGTACGGATACGCCGCTGGCGGTCCTCTCCAATAAATCGCCGCTGCTCTACAATTACTTCAAACAGCTCTTCGCTCAGGTGACCAACCCGCCCATCGATTCCATCCGGGAAGAGATGGTGATGTCGGTGGAAAGTTACATCGGCAGCGAACAGAATCTCCTGGACGAAACCCCCAGGCATGCGCGCCTGCTCAAATTGCAATGCCCCATTCTGACCGATCTTGAGCTCGGCCGCATCCGCCATGCCTCGGTCAAGGACTTCAGCGCCAGGACCTTGAAGATGCATTTCTCCGAACGCGACGGGGAGGGCGGATTGGAGGCCGCCCTGGAAGCACTCTGCAGCCGGGCGTCTCAGGCGGTGAGCCACGGTCACAACATCATCATTCTCTCCGATCGCGGGGTCGATTCCGAAAAGGTGCCCATTCCGGCCCTGCTGGCGACCTCGGCGGTCCACCACCACCTCATTGGGGAAGGCACCCGGACCAAGGTGGGTCTGGTGGTGGAATCCGGCGAAGCTCGGGAGGTCATGCACTTCGCGCTCCTGATCGGCTACGGGGCCGGGGCCGTCAACCCCTACCTGGCCTTCCAGACGTTGGCCGACATGGTGGCGCAAAAGCTCTTTCGTCCCGAAGTCACCGAAGAACTTGCCTTCAAGAACTACATCAAGTCCATCAACAAGGCCCTGCTCAAGATCATTGCCAAGATGGGGATCTCCACCATCCAGAGCTATCGGGGGGCTCAAATCTTCGAAGCCATCGGGCTGAATTCACGTCTGGTCGAGCGCCACTTCACCGGGACGGCCTCTCGCATCGAGGGCATCGGCCTGGAAGTTCTGGGACGGGAGGCCATCGCGCGGCACCGCCAGGGATTTCCCAGGGGACCGGCTCGGAAGCCCTTGCTGGATGTGGGGGGACAGTATCAGTGGCGGCGCGACGGCGAGTTTCACCTGTTCAACCCGGAATCGGTGGCCAAACTGCAGTTGGCCACCCGTCACGGAGACTACCGCCTGTTCAAGCAGTACTCCGCCTTGATCAACAACCAAAGCAGGAATCTGTGTACCTTGAGGGGCCTGTTCAAGCTCAAGAAGGGGAGCCCCGTTCCCCTGGATGAGGTCGAGCCTGCCTCCGAGATCGTCCAACGGTTCGCAACCGGGGCCATGTCCTTTGGATCCATCAGCAAGGAAGCCCACGAGAACCTGGCCATCGCCATGAATCGTATCGGGGCCAAGAGCAATACCGGCGAGGGCGGTGAGGACCCGGCCCGGTACCTCCGCGATCCCAACGGGGACTGGCGCCGGAGCGCCATCAAGCAGGTGGCTTCGGGGCGCTTTGGCGTGACGGTGGAGTACCTGGTCAACTCGGTGGAGCTGCAAATCAAGATGGCCCAGGGGGCCAAGCCGGGAGAAGGGGGCCAACTTCCCGGGCACAAGGTGGACAAGGTGATTGCGCGGGTGCGGCACTCCACTCCGGGCGTGTCGCTGATATCTCCTCCGCCTCACCACGACATTTACTCCATCGAGGATCTGGCCCAATTGATTCACGATCTCAAGAACTCCAACCCGCGGGCCAGAATTTCCGTGAAGTTGGTGGCCGAAGTGGGGGTGGGTACGGTGGCGGCGGGTGTCTCCAAGGCCCATTCCGACGTGGTGCTCATCAGCGGGCACGACGGAGGGACGGGGGCTTCTCCCCAGACGTCCATCAAGCATGCCGGGGTTCCCTGGGAACTGGGCCTGGCGGAGACCCAGCAAACGCTGGTGCTCAATGACCTGCGCGGGCGCATCGTGGTTCAGACCGATGGCCAGCTCAAGACGGGCCGGGATGTGGCGGTGGCCATTCTGCTGGGCGCCGAGGAGTTCGGCTGCGCCACGGCTCCGCTGGTGGCTTCCGGGTGTATCCTGATGCGCAAGTGCCACCTCAACACCTGCCCCGTCGGCGTCGCCACACAGGATCCGGTGCTGCGACGCAAGTTCGCCGGCAAGCCCGAGTATGTCATCAACTTCTTCACCTTCGTGGCTCAGGAACTGCGGGAGATCATGGCGGAAATGGGCTTTCGCAGGGTGGAGGAGATGGTGGGCCGGTCGGACCGCCTGGACGTCACCGACGCTGTCGAACACTGGAAGGCGCTGGGGCTGGACTTTACCCGTATCTTCTACAGGCCTCAGGTTCCCGAGCGGGTCGCCACCCACAAAGTCCAGGAGCAAGACCACGGTCTGGAAAAGGCTCTGGACCATCAGTTGATCGCCGCTTGCCGAGAATCGCTGGAGAAGGGGACCCGGATATCCCTCCATTACCCCATACGGAATTCCCAGCGCACCGTGGGTACGATGCTGAGTTCCGCCCTGGCCGAGCGCCACGGCAATTCGGGGCTTCCCGGAGACACCATTCAGATCGGTTTTCGCGGATCAGCCGGGCAAAGCTTCGGGGCTTTTCTGGCGGCCGGAATTACCTTCAGGCTGGAAGGCGATGCCAACGATTACATCGGCAAGGGGTTGTCGGGTGGCAAGTTGATTGTGTTTCCCCCGAGAGAGGCGACCTTCAAGGCCGAAGACAACATCCTGATCGGAAACGTGGTGCTCTATGGCGCCACCGGAGGCGAAGCCTACTTCCGAGGGGTGGCCGGAGAGCGGTTTGCGGTGCGCAACAGCGGCGCCCGCGCCATCGTCGAAGGGGTGGGGGACCATGGATGTGAGTACATGACGGGCGGGGTGGCCGTTGTGTTGGGTAAGACCGGGCGGAATTTTGCCGCTGGAATGAGCGGCGGCATCGCCTTCGTGCTGGACGAGTCGGGTCTCTTCAGCCAGAACTGCAACCACAGCATGGTGGACCTTGAACCGGTAGTGGAGCCCGCTGACCTGGAGACGCTCAAGGGGATGATTTCCCAACATCGGCGTTTCACCGGGAGTGCGGTGGCGAAAAGAGTGTTGCGGAATTGGGAGGCCTTGCTGCCCAAGTTCGTGAAGGTGATGCCGGTGGATTACCGGAGAGTCCTTCGGGAAATGGAAAAGGCCCGGGCTTCAGAAGCCGACCGCGAGAAAACGCCGGCCTTGTCGGGTTAGCGCAGTCTCCGGTAACACCAAGTAAGACCGAGCGGTTTCAGCTCGGGTTCGGGGTTGGCCGAAAGGCTGATTCCAGCGCCTCCAAGACGGAGAAGCCATGGGAAAGGTGACGGGTTTCATGGAAATCGGCCGGGAGATGGCGCCCCGGCGGTCCGTGGAGGAGCGCGTCAAGGACTGGTTCCAGGTGTACCGGGAACCCGCCGATTCCCTGGTGCAGAGCCAGGGAGCTCGCTGTATGGATTGCGGGATTCCCTTCTGCCACACCGGCTGTCCTCTGGGCAACATTATTCCGGATTGGAACGACCTGGTTTATCGAAACCGCTGGCGAGAAGCGATCCAGGTACTGCACAAGACCAACAACTTCCCCGAATTTACCGGGTGGGTCTGTCCGGCGCCTTGCGAAGCCGCCTGCGTGCTCGGAATCAACGATCAACCGGTCACTATCAAGCAGATCGAAGTCAGCATCATCGATCATGCCTTCCGTGAGGGTTGGATTACTCCGAATCCTCCCAAGGTTCGTACCGGGAAAAAGGTGGCCGTGGTGGGTTCGGGTCCGGCCGGCCTGGCCTGTGCGGACCAGTTGAACAAGGTGGGCCACCGGGTCACCGTGTTTGAAAGAGCGGACCGCATCGGGGGGCTGCTGACCTACGGCATTCCGGATTTCAAGCTGGAAAAATGGGTGGTGCGCCGGCGTCTCGATCTGATGCGGGACGAGGGCGTCCTCTTCAAGACCGGAGCCAACGTCGGATTCAACCTGCCGGTGGAGGATCTGAGGCGCGACTTCGACGCTCTGGTCCTGGCGGGCGGCGCCACCAAGGCCCGGGAACTGCCCGTGCCCGGCCACGAGCTGGGCGGCGTTCACCTGGCCATGGACTACCTGCCGCAGCAGAACCGGCGTGTGGCCGGAGACCGGTGGATTCCCGGAAAGCCCATCACTGCCAAGGGCAAGCGAGTGATTATCCTGGGCGGGGGCGATACGGGCTCGGACTGCCACGGCACGGCTCTCAGACAGGGAGCTCACTCGGTGCACTCCTGGGAACTGCTGCCCGAACCACCGGCTGAACGGACTCCCTCCATGCCGTGGCCCTACTGGCCAATGATCCTGCGCACCTCCTCTTCCCACGAAGAGGGAGGCTTTCGAGACTGGAGCATCAACACCAAGCGGTTTAGCGGTTCCAACGGTCGAGTGGAGAAGCTGCATGCGGTTCGAGTCGAATTCGGAGAACCCAATGAAAACGGACGCCGGCCCATGCGGGAAGTGCCGGGAAGCGAGTTTGAGGTAAAGACCGAGCTCGTGTTGCTGGCCATGGGCTTCCTCGGACCGGAGTCCGATGGCATGCTGAACCAACTGGGGGTCAAGCTGGACGCTCGCGGCAACGTGGAGGCGGACGGCAACTACATGAGCACCTTGCCGGGTGTTTTTGCGGCCGGGGACATGCGGCGAGGACAGTCTCTGGTGGTCTGGGCCATCACCGAGGGCCGCCGGGCCGCTCGCGGCGTGGACCAGTTTCTGATGGGATCGACCGATCTGCCGTGACCGCCACCTGAGCCAATCTGCCGGCACAGCCCGATAACCGGCCCTCTCCCACCGTCCTCCTCCGATCTCAGTCTCGACCAACTCATCTTCCTGGCCTCGCCATTGCACGGCGAATCCTTATCGAGGTCACCTCCCCTCATGGATGGCAGCGGCAAGATCGAGCGCCTCAACGTTCCAGCGCTGGACGAAATTCTGGGAATTCCCTTTCGGGTCCTGAATGACGGCTTCGTCCGATTGATCGACTACATGGGTTCGGACGGATCCATCGTGCAAGCGGCCCGGGTGTCCTACGGCAAGGGAACCAAGAAGGTCCACCAGGATCGTGGCTTGATTCGATATCTGATGCGGCACCACCACACCACACCCTTCGAGATGTGCGAGATCAAGCTGCATGTCCGGGTGCCGATGGACTGCTGGCGCCAGTGGATCCGTCACCGTACCGCCAGTGTCAACGAGTACTCGACGCGCTATTCCGAGGCTATCGACTCGGCTCAGTTGACCGATAACGACCAGTGGCGGGAGCAATCCCGGGGAAACCGCCAGGGCAGTAGGGGATTCCTGGCTCAGGAGGTGGGCTCGGAGCTTTCCGAAAAGGAAGCAACACTGATTCAGAGCAGCCGCCGGCTCTACCGTGAGCGCCTGGAGGCCGGGGTGGCCCGAGAGCAGGCTCGCAAGGATCTTCCGCTCTCAACCTATACCGAGGCCTACTGGAAGATCGACCTCCACAATTTGTTGCATTTCCTGGCCCTGAGAATGGATGCCCACGCCCAGTGGGAGATCCGCACCTATGCCACCGTCATTGGCGAGGAAATTCTCAGCCGATGGTGCCCCATTACCTGGGAAGCCTTCCAGGACTACCGCTTTCATTCGGCCACCCTCTCCCGCCGGGAGCAGCAGATTGTCCGCGTGCTGGCCGCCAACCGCCCCGAGGAGGCCAAAGCACTGGCCGGTCAGTTCGGGTTTCTCAACTATGACGGCCCCCGCCTCAAACCAAACCGCGAGCGCAAGGAACTGGAGGACAAGCTTCAGTCCTTGAACTTCAAGATTCCCTGGCTGGATGTTTAGCACCCTATCAATCCATGAGGGTGTCAATCCTTGTGTCCAGCGCTTCCGCAATGCGGTGCAAGGCCTTCACGGAGCCGGTCTTGAGACCTCGTTCGATTTCGGAGAGATACCCGTTGGCGAGCCCCGTCTTTTCAGCGAGAGCTCTCAACGTCATACCGCGAAACGTCCGCCACGCGGCGACAGGGTTTCCCCCATCCATGATTTTCAGGAACACTTCGTGCGGGATGCGACTCCCATCATCGGCTTCCCTGGCCGCCAACAAATCTTCAAGCTCTTTTTGACGAGCAATCAGGGCGTCGTAGTCCGCCCGACTCAGCGTAACAGTTTCGGTCTCAGACATAGGCTTCCCTCCGATGCCGGACTCTCAAGACAACCATGACGGTTATATCGCCGGGTTGGTCCCATTTAAAGATGACACGATACTTGCCCACCCGTAGTCGCCAATACTCACTGCCGGTCAGAGCGATGACTTGATTGGCAAACGAAGACGGATTCCGGGCGTACTGCTCGACCTTTGAGACAATTCGAGCGCGGTCCGTTACAGCGATGCGTCGCATGTCCTTTTTCGCTTTGGCTGACTACCCTATTTTTCTGCCCGAGTTCATCTCATTATGCTCTCAAAGGGCGAGCATAATTCCAAGGACCATCTACAACTAAACGTTCTTCAAGAATCGTCGAACTTTAAGATTCCGTGGTTGGAGGGCAAGACTCTCCAGATGAGGAGAATCGTTTGACCGAGTCGGGGATGCAGGGGTGGACGGCGATGGACTGGTAGCTTCTGAGCCGGACGACACCGGGCTTTCCTCCTTTGGGCCTGGTGACGAACTTTTTCTGCGTATAGTGCACTTCGATCCGGGGGGCGTTGCGGGCCTGGCTGAAATAAGCAGCCAATTGGGCTGCTTCCAGCAGCGACGGCGGCGAAGGCGCCGGGCGCTTGTCGGGATTTCGCAAGACGACGTGAGACCCGGAATACCCAGCCACATGCAGCCAGAAGTCGTCGTTGTGGGCCACTTTTGCCGTCAAGGCATCGTTTTGCCGGTTCCCTTTGCCCACCAGAATGGTCAACCCGTCCGACGAAACAAACTGGCGGGACAGCTTCGACGGTTCCGGGGTCCTGTCTTCCCTGGAAGAGCGGCGGAGCCTGCCGCCGGCCGGGGTTGCGGAAGGGGCGGGGCCGGGAATTGCGGGGGGCGGCTCCAGGTCCGCCAGGGAGGTTGCCCAGTCGAGCCGCTCCTGTTGCTTTTCCAGGGCGCCAAGCTCTTCCCGAACCGCTTGCAGGCGAGTCTGAATCCTTGGGATGGCGCGGCTCGACTTCTGGAATTGCCGGGCATAGCGGGTGGCGTTGTGGAGGCTCGTGAGCCGGGGCTCCAGGGGAATGGTCACCTCGGGCTGACCCGGCAGAAACAGGTCCGGAAGCCGCACGGAGGTCCGGCCCGCGGGCAACCCGGGAGCCTGGGCCAGCAGGAGGTCGCTGTATTTTTTTAAACGCTGGGCCTGGAGGTTCCTTTCCAGGTCCTCCTGCAGATCTTTCAGCAGTCGGGTTTGCTTCCTGCTTCGCTGTCGGTGCCGGGAGAGCCAGGATTGGCGCCGTTCGAGAAATCGTTGCCGACCCTGAAAAAGCCGGCAGGTCTCGGCCACGGCGGTGTTCATGTCGGGGCATTCGCGATGAGCGCATCCCTCCAGATGCGCCAGCGGAAACGGGGAGCAGATCCAGGGCTGGCTGTTTTTGCCGGGCGGGTAGATCCGAGGACTGAAAGGCCCCTGTTGCACCCGCCGAATCAGTTCCTGGAGCCGGCTCCACAACACCTCGGGATCCGGCGGACATCGATGGGTGATCTCTCGAAGGAAACGAGGACTCAGACCTCGGATCCTTAGCTGCAGGCGATCGGGGTCCGCAGTCAGCAGACCATTGGGTCCGGACTCCCGGCAGGCATTCAGCACCTGGTCCTGGAACGCCTGCCTGCCCAGGCGCCCCAGGCCGGCTCCGGTGCCGGAGACCGGTCCGGCGGCAGGCTGATTGGGTCTGAAGGTCCGCAGGAGCTGCCCCTGGGTGTCCTCCAGGAAGGCATTGACTCTCAGGGGAATCAGTTCCAGGCGCAGGCGGAAGATGCTTGCCGGACGAGTCCACTGCCCATCCTCGACCGAGAGGGTGACCACCCGATCCTCCAGCTCTTTTTCAATGGCAACGACTGTGCGTCCGACCAGATGTCTTCGCATTGAGAGAAGCCAGTCGCTGGAGACGGCCGCGTTTGCTGCCGGTGACTTCTTGGGCTGCAAGAACAGGCAGGGGAGTCGCTGTTCCAGCACGACAACCAGGTCAAAGGGGCAGGGATGATGCAACGAGAAGAGGAATCGCCGGTCATCGAGCTGCCTGACCTTGCGAATCCTCTGTTGCAGCAGCGCCCCCCTGAGTTCCGGAACGAGTGCCTGGAGGCAGAAATTATCCATCTGCCGGGAACCCCAATTTCTTGAGTGTCAGGTAGAGGTGGGACAGGGGCAGGCCGACGACGTTGAAGTAGCAGCCCTGGATCCCGTGAATGAATCGGGAGCCATAGCCCTGAATGGCATAGGCTCCGGCCTTGCCGAAGGGCTCGCCGGTGGCCAGGTATTGCTGGATGTCTCGACTGGATAGTGCGGCGAAGCGAACGGTGGTTTCGACGAAACTGGCATCCCGGAGCTGCAGGTGCCGGATGCAAATGCCGGTCAAGACCTGATGGGTGCGGCCGCTCAGTTTACGCAGCATGCCGCCCGCCGCCGCGGGCGATTCCGGCTTTCCCAGAACCTCCGAGCCGCAGACCACCACCGTGTCGGCTCCCACCACCCAGACGTCGGGACGGATGTCCCGGATGGCTTCGGCCTTGGCCCGAGCCAAGCGCATCACCAGTCGGGCTGGAGACTCGCCCCCTCGAAATGCTTCCGGCGCGCCGCTCGCCCTGACCTCGAAGTCGATCCGGAGCAGCTTCATCAGCTCCTGTCTTCTGGGCGAGGCGGATGCTAGAATCAGGCGTGGGGAATGAGAACCGAGTGCGGCGGGCATGAGGGAGACTTCCTGAAGAGTTTCCCGGAGGCAAGCCTGTTTCCAGCCCGGGCTGCCAGCCTGCCTGCCGGGCTTGCTGCGCCCGGAGCGCCCCGGTTTACAAACTTCCGGGCGGTATGATAGAACAGGTCCCTCCCGTGGTTCCAGCCAGCCGGTGCGGGCCTGCCTGTGACGAGCATGATTGCATTGATCAAAGGGCGTTTGGGCTATGGCGCCGGCCTTCTCTTGTCCGTGCTGCTGGCCATTAGCCAGGTTCGATCGGCGCCGCAACCCCAGAGTTCCGACTTCGACTTCAGCATCTATTTTACCGGAAACGTTCGAGGGAATCTCGAACCCTGTGGCTGACCGCGCAATCCCGCGGGCGGTCTGGCTCGCCGAGCAAACGTCATCAGGGAACGGGTCGGGGAATTCCCCGGCCGTCCGGCCCTCCAAGTGGAGATCGGCAACTTCATGCAGCGGCTGGGACCGGATCGAGCGGTCAAGAACGAGTGGCTTTGGAAGGGGATGGAGTTGCTGGGAATCGAAGTCATCAACATTGGGGGAAACGACGTCGAGGAGCTCCACGCCCTGGGGGTGGAGCTCAAAAAGAACGGGCGGTTTATTTCCGCCAACCTGCTCTCCGTCCAATCCGGAGATCCGCTGCTCGATCCCTACCTGATCAAGACGGTGTCGCCGGCGCCTTCCGCCCCCGCCTTCCGGGTCGGCTTTATCGGGCTCGCGGTCCGGAATCACTCCTCGAAAAATGGGGCAGGCTACCGCTGGGAGAATCCATCGGACAGCGCCAGGAAATGGTTGCCCGAGTTGAGGGAGAAATGCGACTACGTGATTGCCCTGGCCTGCATGCCCATCGGCGACGCCATCCAGTTGGCCATCGACCATGCCGGCATTGATATGATTCTCAACGGGTTCGAGCATCAATCGGCGATGCCCTCCATCAAGGTGAGCCAGTCCACCATCGTCTACGCTGAGGACGAAGCCAAGAGCCTGGGAGAATTGCGCTTTTCCCTGAAGTCGGGCCGGGCGTCAGTGCAGCCTTTGAATCACCGCTTGACCCGTCAGGTGGCCGATGACCCCGATGTCGCCGCCTTTATGGTGAAAGCCAAAGCCGATATCTCCACCAGACAGAGCGAGATGGCTCTGAAAACCGCCCATGCCCACGGCCATGACCATAGCCACGACAGCCACCAGGATCACGCTGATTCCAATTTTGTGACCTCTCAAACCTGCGGGACTTGCCATGTGGATGCCTTCCAGGCTTGGGAAGGCTCGGCCCACGCCCATGCCATCGACATCCTGAAAAGGGAAAGGAAGGAATTCGATACCCAGTGTGTGGTCTGCCACGTGACCGGTTCGGGGCAGCCGGGAGGATTTGAAGATCTCTATCGCACCGCCCACTTGGCGAACGTCCAGTGCGAGGCCTGTCACGGTCAGGGCCGGGAACACAGTCAGCAGCCGACCGTGGTCAAGATGGGACCGCTGGGACCGAATTCCTGTGTGACCTGCCACAACCGGTCCAACAGCCCCGAATTCGAGTTCGTGTCCTACTGGGAATCGATCAAGCACTGACACGGTCTCAAGTGGATGTTTCAGATAAGCCGGGCCCCCGCCCTGCCGGGCGGATCATACGAGAGTGAAACAATCGGAAATCGACAATCCTGTCGTGACCTTGGTATCCCGTAGCGGTTAAACTCAACGCCTTAGTGGCCCTTCGTCGTTCTTAGTGGCCCTTCGTGGATAACTCTTTTTCTTTTGTCTTTTTTCTGTTGTTTCAGACAAGGCACGAGGACAGATGGACCTCCTTCAACGACAACTGGCGCCAAAATGCTTCTGCACTTTTGTCCCGTTGGTGTGACCCTGTCATGGGAGGAAGCCCACCCGGGAGCGCGGGCGTCCCGCCCGCACAAATCCTGGTATAGCCTCACCCATCTCCTCGACCCGGATCGAACGGCAACGACGCCATGGCTCTGCTTCGGCCGGGCCCATGCGGTTCCCGCCGGCAGGGCGGTCGGCTGCAACATCGCAGGGAAACTGAGCGGCAACCGAAGGGACAGCATGCGGGCGGGACGCCCGCGCTCCCGGGGGGTGTCGTCCCGATGGTGAGGTGGGGGGTATCCGGCGGGCGACTTCTCTGAAAGCCGGCCTGTCCCCTTTGGGAAACTCCCGTTTGCCTGCGAGCCGGGCGCCCGCCCCCCGCGACTGGGCAGATCCATCGAGAAGGACTATAAATGGAACATCGATGCACAGGATGCACAGGATAATCAGGACCGGAGGCTGCTGCAGGAGACGCGGACTCGGGCGATGATCGCGTGTGGATTTGAGGATGTCCGGGAACACAAGCCAGCCGTCTCCGGAAAAAATCCTGTGCATCCTGTGCATCGATGTGAATCAAAAATCTACCCATGCTTGACTATGAACCGGTTTCCAGCCACCAGGCGCAGGCGTTTGTTTCAGGCAAGTCGGGCCTCCGCCCCCCACGACGGGGCGGATCATTCGAGAGTGAAACAGGTTTTGTTTCAGACAAGTCCAGCCCCCGCCCTGCCGTGCGGATCATTCGAGAGTGAAACAGAGGTGTTTCAGGCACGTTGTCAATTCCTCTCCAACCCCGGTTGTTTCAATCTCTTGAACCGGTTTTGCGTCACGCGAACCCAGGTTTGTTTCAGGTAAGTTCGGCCCCCGCCCCCCACGACGGTGCGGATCATACGAGAGTGAAACAATCGGAAATCGACAATCCTGTCGTGACCTTGGTTTCCCGTAGCGGTTAAACTCAACGCCTTAGTGGCCCTTCGTGGATAACTCTTTTTTCTTTTGTTTCAGGTGAGATGAAACCGCTGGCAACCTTGTTACCCGATCTCTTCCGTCGGTATGGAGCCGCGGGTCCGTGGCCGGAGCAAGTGGCAGCGGCCCTTTGGAGTCAGATCGTGGGTGAGCCCCTGGCCCGTCGCACCCGACCTGTCAAAATCAGCCAATCCAGGTTGGTGGTCCTGGTACCCTCGCCGGCATGGAAGCGCCAATTGAGCGCCCTCCGGGGGGAAATCGTGAGCCGGCTCAACCAGGTGCTTGGCACCGGCATTTCCAGGGTAGAGTTCCGTATCGATCCTACGGTGGACCAAGCGCCGCATGCCCCCCCCCCGGCGCCTCCCAAGAGGTCTCCGGTTCCTGTCGAACTGCCGCTGGAAGGGATTGAAGACGAGGAGCTCCGAGCCAGGATTCAAGCGGCTGCCACGGCCTGTCTGGATCGTCGAAAATGAGGAACCTGCCATGAAGATCGATCGCGCCCAGGTGGACTATATCGCCAAGCTGGCTCATTTGGCTGTGACCGAAGAGGAAAAGCT
Source organism: Candidatus Versatilivorator sp. (assembly GCA_965262635.1). Classification (GTDB taxonomy): domain Bacteria; phylum Acidobacteriota; class Terriglobia; order Versatilivoradales; family Versatilivoraceae; genus Versatilivorator. The sequence continues at coordinate 703,071 of OZ253547.1, forward strand.
GGAACTCATCGGCCAAATGAATTCCATCCTGGACTATGTGGAGCAGCTCAACCAACTGGATACCAGCGGTATCGAGCCCACCGCGCAGGCGGTCCACACCTCGGAGCAGAACTATAGCTGGCGGGCCGACCGGTCCCAGGCGGGATTTACCCAGGAACAGTCGTTGGGCAATGGTCCCGCAACCGGGGCGGGTCACTTCAAGGTGCCGAAAGTGATTACGGAGAAATAGTCCGTTTCCCTTCCCCAACCTCAACCTTTCGGCCTGAGGGTGCTCATGGATCTCAAGAGCCTGACCGCTGGGAAAATCAAGGGGCTGATCGAGCGTGGGGAGGCTTCGGCCGTGGAGATCTGCCGGGCCTTCCAGGATCGCATCGGGAAGCAAAACCCCGGGGTTCAGGCCTTCCTTCATTACGACAACGATTTCGCGCTCAACCAGGCCGAGCGGATCGACCGAATGAAGCAAGCCGGAGAGCCGCTGCCCGAGTTGGCAGGGTTGCCGATGGCAATCAAGGACAACCTCCTGATTCGCGGCCTCCGCTGTACCTGTGGGTCCAGGAACCTGGAAAACTTTGTCGCCCCCTACAACGCCACTGTCATTGAACGGCTGACCGCCGCCGGGGCGGTGTTTCTTGGAAAGGCCAATCTGGACGAGTATGCCATGGGCTCGTCGACCGAGAATTCCGCCTTCCACCCCACCCGGAACCCTCACCGGCCCGACCACGTTCCCGGCGGTTCAAGCGGCGGATCGGCCGCTGCCGTGGCCGCCGACATGGCGGTAGCGGCACTGGGCACGGACACCGGAGGCTCCATCCGCCAGCCGGCGTCGTTTTGCGGTGTCGTCGGAATGAAGCCCACTTACAGTCGAGTGTCGCGCTATGGGCTGGTGGCTTTCGGATCCTCTCTGGACCAGATCGGTCCCCTGGCTCATGGCGTGGAGGACGTGGCCAGGATCCTCAAGGTAATCTCCGGCAAGGATCCGCGCGACGCCACCTCGTTGGCCGTGGATGTGCCGGATTATGTGGCCGGTCTGGGTCAATCGATTGAAGGCCTGAAAATCGGAATGCCGCGAGAGTACCGGAAGAGCGGAATCTCCGAGTCGGTCCGGACCAGGATCGAGGCAGGCTTGAAGCTGCTTCAGGATCTGGGGTGTCGTCTGGTCGAGGTCGATTTGCCCCACACGGATTACGCCATTGCTACCTACTATGTCATTGCCATGGCGGAAGCCAGCTCCAATCTGGCCCGCTTTGACGGGGTGCGTTACGGCCTGCGGATTCCCGGACAGGGAGATCTTTCCAGCATGTACCGGGAGACCAGAGACGCCGGATTCGGCGCCGAGGTCAAGCGGCGGATCATGCTGGGAACGTTCGTCTTGAGCTCGGGTTACTATGACGCCTACTACCTGAAGGCACAGCAGGTGAGAACGCTGATCAAGCGGGACTTTGAAGCGGCGTTCCAAAAAGCGGACCTCCTGATCTCGCCCACCTCGCCCACCCCTCCCTTCCGCCTGGGCGAAAAGACCAACGATCCACTGGCCATGTACCTTTCGGACATCTTCACCATCACCGCCAACCTCGTCGGCATTCCCGGCATTTCGCTCCCCTGCGGCCAGACGCCCGACGGCATGCCCGTCGGGATTCAGCTCCTGGGAAGACACTTCGACGAGCAGTTGGTCCTGAACACGGCTCATGCCTTCGAGCAGGCTGGCGGCTTTGCCCTCTGACCTCTCGGGGTCCTCTCTGTCGACCCTGTCAGCCTGCCGTTCGGTCGTTCCATGCAACTTCTACTGGCCGTCAAACTGGTGGGTTTCGTTCTGGGAGTGGCTCTCCAGGTCTCGCTGTTCGTCCTGATCAAGCGCTACCGGCGCATTGGCAAGCTGGAGCGAGTCCTGCTGGTCCTCATCGCCTGCCTTTTTCTGTGGAATCTCTGCAACTTTCTCTCCCTGGTGTTCGAGAGTCTCGAGCTGACGCCCATGACCACCTTCCTTCTGTCGGTCGGGGTCGACCCGCTCGCCTATTGCGCCTTGGCGCTCCTGCCATCCCTGTTGCTTCACGTCCATCTGATTTTTCAGGCGGACAAGTTCCCCAGGCCGGCCATTGCCCGTCATTGGATCTGGAAGATCGGCGCCTACGCGCCCTTGATTTTTCTGCCCGGGGCTTTTGCCGACTTCCTGCAGGCCTACCCGGTAAGGATCCTGGCCCCCCTGTCTTACGCCAAGCCGTTTGCCGCCTGGTTTGCCTTGGTGCTGATCGGCTGTGTGCTGATCGAGTGGCGGCTGCTGAGAGCCAACCACAGGCCGCAGGAGCGCAACCTGTATCGAATTTCGATCGCCATCCTCCTCACCGTGGCGGTCCTGGTCTTCCTGACCTATTGGGTCTTCGACCATGGGTCCCCCGAGCGCATGGACGATTCCATCGAGACCATCCTCCTGCTGTGCTTGAACCTTCCCAGCGGACTGCTGGGTTACTACATTTTCCGCTATCAATTTTTCGAGGTGGCAATACAGCGCAGCCTGGGCCTCTCTTTGGTCGGAATTCTTCTGCTGGTGATTTACCTGTTCGTGGTTCGCGGTCTGAGGGACTTCCTGGAGGACCGTTTCCTGCTTCCGGGCCTCCTGGTGGAAGCCGCCATGATCCTGGCGCTCTTTGCCCTGGCGCAACCGCTGAAGCGTTGGATGGAGGGTTCGGTCCGCCAGCTCTTCTCGCTGGAGATGGCCCGTTTGAGCGGCATGGCCGCCAGGCTGGAGGAAGTCTCGCGGTCTACCGTCGAGATCGATGGCCTGGTTCGATTTACCGAGAACCTGCTGCGGACGGAGCTGGGCCTCCAAGAGGTACAAGTGGCGCTTTATGCCGAATCGGCTCCGGTCCGAGCGGAGGACAGCAGGACAGGAGGCGATTCGGGTCCGGGGGAACGATTCTTTCTACAGCAGGGGGAGAAGGCTCTCGGTGAACTGCGGGTGGCCGCGGCCGCGGGCCGCCTTTCCACCGAACAGCAGGCCGGGGTGCAACTGGTTGCCGCCCAGTTCGTGGCGGCACTGGAGAACTGCAGGTTGGCTCAGGGGAAAATTGAACTGGAGCGGGAGCTGGCCGAGCGCGACAAATGGGCGTCCTTGGGGCAAATGGCTGCAGCGGTGGCTCACAACGTCAAGAATCCGCTGAGTTCGATCAAAACCATCATCCAGCTCATGCAGGAAGATGGTGAAGTCAAGAGAAAATATCGGAGCGATCTCAGTCTGATCGACGGCGAGATCGACCGCTTGAACCATAGCGTCGGACAGTTGCTGAAATTCTCCCGGCCGGCCGTAGTCGGCCGGTCCAGCCTGGACCTGGCGCCGGTGCTGGACAAGATCCGGCGGATGTTCCAGGCCGAGTCGGAGCGCCGGCAGGTCGAGTTGAAGATCACCCAGGGTTCAGAGCCATTGCCGGTGCAGGGTACCGAAGAGGTCTTCCTGGAGATATTTCAGAACCTGGTGGTGAATGCCCTGGAGGCGGCGCCGGCCGGCAGCCGGATCACCATGGGTTGTGCCATCCTGGGGGCGGACAGAGGCAAAAGGGTCAAGGTCTGGGTCGAGGATCAAGGTCCCGGGATCCCCGCCCGGAACCAATCGGAGATGTTCCGGCCCTTTTTCACCACAAAACCCACAGGCACAGGATTGGGGCTTGCCGTGGCCCAGCGCCGGGTTCTGGATCTTGGCGGAGAAATCTCCTGTCACAGCCCCGCTTCCAAAAAGGGGGGCACCCGTCTTGAGGTGATCCTGCCTTTGATCCCTGACTTGCGAGAGGAACCTTCATGCACAAGATCCTGATCGTGGACGATGAGCCGGCTGCCCGCTATGGCATTCGCCGGGCCCTCGAGGGCCCGGAGATCCAGGTCTTCGAGGCAGGCAACGCCGAAGCGGCCAGGCGGCTGATCCGATTGCATCGACCCGGTGTCATGCTGGCCGACATCAACATGCCCAACGAGGATGGCATTGCCCTGCTCAACAGCCTGGAGCAGGATCCGCATTCCCCGCTCACCATCATGGTGACCGCCTACGGCGCGGCCAAGGTTGCGGTTGAGGCCATGAAGGCGGGAGCCTACGACTACATCATCAAACCATTCGAGATCGACGAGCTCAGGATGGCGGTCGAGCGGGCGTTGGAGTGGATTGCGCTGGAGGAGGAGAACCGGGAGCTGAAGAGGCAAGTGCTGAGCGACGGGCACTTCGGAGGCATGATCGGCAAGAGTCCCGCCATGCTGAGGGTTTTTGAGGTCGCGGAAAAACTGGCGGCGACCGACGTGACCGTACTGATACAGGGCGAGAGCGGTACGGGAAAGGAGTTGTTGGCTCGCGAGATCCATGAGCGAAGTCCCAGAGCCGCGGGTCCCTTTGTGGCCGTCAACTGTGCGGCCCTGCCTGAAACCTTGATCGAAAGTGAACTCTTCGGGTACGAAAAGGGCGCCTTCACCGGCGCCTCCCAACAGCGGGCCGGCAAGTTCGAGCAAGCCCATCGGGGCACCCTCTTTCTGGATGAAATCGGAGACATGAGCCCGGTCACCCAGGCCAAGGTCCTTCGCGCTCTGGAGGAACGAACGGTCGAACGCCTGGGCGGCAGCCGGACGATTCCGGTCGACGTCCGAATCCTCAGCGCCACTCACAAGGATATTACCGCGGAAGTGGCTGCCGGCCGGTTTCGCGAGGACCTCTTTTTTCGATTGAAGGTCGTCATTGTGGAGATTCCCCCGTTGCGCCAGCGCTCCCAGGACCTGCCCTTGCTCATTCAAGCCTTTTTGGGGGTCTATACCTCCCGCCACAACCGGCCGGGAATGTCCCTGGCGACCGAGGCCCTGGATCGGCTCCACCGCTATTCCTGGCCGGGAAACGTCCGGGAGCTGCGCAACGTCATCGAGGGCTGTATTGTCCTGAGTCGGTCCTCGACCATTCAGGTGCAGGATCTCCCTCCCGAAATACGCGACCTCCCGGCCCGATCCGGAATGGATCCCGGGGGGCCATCCTTTCATGAGGGAGGAGAACCGGAAGGCTCTGTGGGCAAGTGGCTGTCGTTACCCTACAGGGAAGCCAGGAAACAGTTTGAATCCGACTACATTGCCGCCCGGCTGAGAGACAACGGCGGGAACGTGAGCCGGACTGCAGCCCAGATCGGGCTTCACCGGCAGAGCCTGCATCAGAAGCTGAGGGAACTTGGAATTGAAAACAGACACCTCGGGAAGTCAGCCGGCCGGTAGCCTGCGTGCCTCACCGGGGGCCAGTCATCCAACACCCTTGCGATTTTCGAAAGCGGCTCTGATCTACAACCCGGCGGCCCGGCGGTTGCGGTGGCGGCCGACCCACAAGCTACAGGCGGTCTTGGAACGCATTCGCTCCTTCGGGATAGCGGTGGAGGTCCGCCGGACAGCCGAGTCCAACCATGCCACCAGCCTTGCCCAGTCGGCCCTGCAGAAGAGTTGCGACCTGATCATCGCATGCGGCGGAGACGGAACCGTCAACGAGGTCATCCGCGGTATGGCGGGGTCCCGGGTGCCTTTGATGGTGATCCCGGCCGGCACCGCCAATGTCCTGGCGAAGGAGATCGGCCTGCCCCTGGATTGGGTCGAGTCAGCCGGGTTGCTCCGGACCGGACTGGTCCGGCGCATTGCTCTGGGTCGGGTCGGCAGCCGGCCCTTCCTTCTGATGGCCGGTATCGGAGTGGACGCCGGCGTGCTGCGCGCGCTCAATGGAGGACTGAAAACGCTCCTGGGCCAGGGGGCCTTCTGGATCGCGGGTTTGCAGCAGCTGCTGGGTTACTCCTTTCCGCAATTCGAGGTGCAGGTGGGGGGAGAATCGAGGCAGGCCACCTTTGCCCTGATCAGCAGGGTCAGGAATTATGGCGGGGGATTTCAGATTACCGGCCAGGCCGACCTTTATTCGGAGGCATTCCAGGTTTGCCTCTTTCAAAGCAGGAACCGATGGCGTTATCCGTACTATCTGTGGAACGTGGTTCGCAAGCGGCACTATGGCCTTCCCGACGTGCTCCACCTCCACGCCCGCTCCGTCCGCGCTGATGGCAGCCGGGAAATCGGCGTCCAGATCGACGGTGAGCTGATCGGCGTCCTGCCGCAGACGGTGACGATTCAGCCCGATGCCCTTTCCCTGCTCATTCCGGGGCGCGGGCGAGAAATCAGGAGGGGGGTGGGGAAGGTCACTCGGTGGAAGCCAGAGGGCTCTGCCAAAGGGTCCTGCCGATGAAGAAGGGTCCCAGGGATTGAATGTACTGGGAGGTCTGGCGGGTCTTTCGCATGGTCTGGACGATGTGGGAGAGAGGATGGAGGTCCCGGCCGACCAGGCCGATCACGAAGTCGTTGTCGTTTTTGTCCAGCCCGTGACAGGACAGACGGACGTCGTGAGCCAGATCGGCCTCTCCATAGGCCCGTCCGATGGTGGCATGTTCTCGCAAGATGGCGCTCTGTTGCGCCGGCTCCAAGCCGGCAAAGGCTCCCGAGCGCCTGAGGGGGTACCAGATGGCCCAAGGCCAGTCGGGATTGAGCACGGTCCTTCGAGCTTTGTGCAGTAACCAGTGCTCCAGGTCGGGCTCGAATCCCGAGGCATAGGTTCTCCCCAGCATGGTCAGCTCGGGCTTGGGCGCGAGCTCTCCCAATGGTGGAGAATTCAACAGATCCCGCCATCCCGTCACAAAATAAGCGGGGTCCTCGCTCATTCCCAGCAGAGCAATACCCTTTGGATCGTTCAGGTCCTGATAGACGACCAGGTCATCCGAGCTTTGCTCGACCACACCAATGACCGGCTCGGGGCTGGCGCAGTTGCCGAAAGCCTGGAGCTGAAGAAACAAGCGGCGGTCCAGACTTTGCCCCTTGGCTCCCCGTTCCTGAACCTCAATCTTCAGGCCGACCGAATGGTTCATCTTCGACTGCGCTCCGATTACTCAACCCGGCGGTGGATGGGGATGCGGCTTACTGGTCCGCGGCCTTCTCCAGGACGTCCCTCAGTCGCGACAGCTCCTGCTGCAACCGGACCTGGCGTCGACCGATACTGAAGACATATCCGAAGAGGATGAGCCACATGATCCCGTAAGCCGCCAGCAGGTAGTGATTCATCAGACCTCCCTCAGGTGGCGCTGGGCGTTCCGCCGGAGACTGTCGACGGATTCCCGGCTTCGTTCCAGGTCGCATCCCATTTTCCAGAGGCAAAAAAAGAGCAGCGTAAATGCCAGCAAGGTCACCAACAGGGCCAACAGCATGTCCGGATGCAAGCCGGAGTCCTCGCCGCCGGCAATCACCGGCTGAGGGTGCTGAGTCCGCCACCACCGGTTGGCCATATAGACGATCAAAGCGTTCACGGCGCCAAAGATACTGACTACGGCGCTCAGTCTTGCCCGTTGCTCCGGTGCGTCCACCAGGCGGCGCAGCATCAGGTAGCCCATGTAGATCAGCCAGAGAACGAAGGTGGTGGTGAGCCGGGCATCCCAGGTCCACCAGATCCCCCAGACGGGCTTGGCCCAGATGGGTCCGCTGACGAGGTTGAGGGTCAGGAAGATCGCACCCACCTCGGCGGCCGCGGCTGCCCGAATGTCCCACTGGCGGTCTCGTTTCCGCAAGAAACGGAGGCTGCAAAAGCACACCAGATAGATGGCCAGGAAACCCACCCAGGCGGCAGAAACGTGAAAGTAGAAGATCTTTTGCACCACTCCCATGGTGAGTTCCACAGGCGCCAGCACAAAGATGGCGTACAGAGCCGCCATCATGGCCAAGAGAGCCAGCAGTCCAAGTCGTTTTTGCAAACCGTCCATGGGGGCCTTCCGCTCCGGCGTTCCAGCCAACTGAACAATCAGGACATATTACCCAAATATGGAGCCGAGCACCAATGACCTCATTTCTCCAGGACGTAATCGAAGGTCATCAGGGGGAGAGTCACGAAGATGATGTCGTAGGCTGCCAGCACTTGCATCCAGAAAAACAGCACCCGCTCCTCCGGGGGTTGTGCGTAATTGGCCGCCGTTGCCAGGACAACGCTGAGGATCACAGGCAGAGCGAGGGGAACCAGCAGCACCGGGAGCATGACCTCGCTCATGCGGGTATTCATGGAGACGGCAGCCAGCAGGGTGCCCACCGAGGAAAAACCAAGAGTTCCCAGGAAGGTAATGGCCGCCATCCAGCCGATCCTGGGCCAGATGTCGTAGTTGAAGAGAAGGGAGAACAGGCAGAGGATGATCGCCTCGGCCAACAGCAGGAAGAGCAGGTTGGCCAGCATTTTTCCCAGGTAGATGCTGCTCCAGTTCACCGGAGACAACATCAATCCCTCCAGGGCGTCGTTCTCCTTTTCACCGGCGAAGGATCGGTTCATCCCCAGGAGTCCGGCGAATATGAAGGTCATCCACAGGAGTCCCGGTCCGAATTTTCTGATTTCCTCTAAACCCGGCTCGAAGGCGAAGTGAAACATCAGGATGACCAGGAGCCCGAACAACAGCATCGAGGTCAGAACATCCTTGGTTCGGTATTCGGTCAGGAGGTCCTTCATCAGAATGGCAGCGGTCTGGCTCCAGAACTTCACGCTCGCGCCTCACTGTACCGGCGATGCATCCAACTGGAAGATACATGTTTCCAGCCGATCTGCCGCCTTCAATAGCTTCTGCGGCTCCCTGCACCCGGAGGCAGCCCTTGCAGGAACTGCCGATAGCGGCGTCGAACCGCTGGTGAGTCGCCGGTCAATTCCGTCACAATGCGGCCTCGGTCCAGGAGGATCCAGCGGGTGACCCCCTGCAGACCCTGCTCCAGGTTGTGGGTAGCCATGACGATGGTTCGTCCCGCTGCCGCCCATTGCCGCAACCTCTCCGAGAGCAACTCGGCCGCTTCAAGGTCGAGGCCGGTGAAGGGTTCATCCAGCAGCACCAGCTCCGGTCGATGCAGGCTGGCCCGGGCAATGGCCAAGCGCTGCTGCATCCCGCGAGAGAAGCCGCGCACGGGACGATCGGCGCTCAGCTCCAACCCCGCATCGCTCAGGGCGGCGGCAACCCGTTTGGCAGCCCCCTCGAGACGGTGCAGCCGAGCGTGCAGCCGCAGGTTTTCTCTGGCGGTCAAGCCGGGATAGAGAAAGGTCTGGTGGGCCACCAGACCGATCCGTTCCCTCCCACGTTCAGGATCCTGCCGAACATCCACCCCGCAGATCCGCACCTGGCCCCGGTTGGGCTGCACCAGTCGTGCCATGACCTGCAGCAAGGTGGACTTGCCGGCGCCGTTGCGCCCCAGCAAGACCACAAATTCACCCCGATCGATGCGCAGGGAAAGGTTCTGCAAGGCCGGGTTGAGCCCAAACCATTTTTCAGCGTTTTCGACCACTACGGCGGCATCGGCGGTCATCGGCTCCACTGCGGGCAACTTGCCTGAAACAAAAGAAAAAAGAGTTATCCACGAAGGGCCACTAAGAACGACGAAGGGCCACTAAGGCGTTGAGTTTAACCGCTACGGATTACCAAGGTCACGAAGGGATTGTCGATTCCCGATTGTTTCACTCTCGAATGATCCGCCCGGTAGGGCGGGGGCGACACTTATCTGAAACAAAACCTGTTTCACTCTTGTCTGAAACAAAAGAAAAAAGAGTTATCCACGAAGGGCCACCAAGAACGACGAAGGGCCACTAAGGCGTTGAGGTTAATCGCGACGGGATACCAAGGTCGCGAAAGGATTATGGATTTCCGATTGTTTCACTCTCGTATGATCCGCCCGGCAGGGCGGGGGCCGGACTTGCCTGAAACAAAACCTGTTTCACGCTCGAATGATCCGCCCCGTCGTGGGGGGCGGGGGCCGGACTTGTCTGAAACAAACGCTTGCGCCTGGTGGCTGGAAACCGGTTTATAGTCAAGCATGGGTAGATTTTTGATTCACATCGATGCACAGGATGCACAGGATTTTTTCCGAAGACGGCTGGCTTGTGTTCCCGGACATCCTCAAATCCACACGCGATCATCGCCCGAGTCAGCGTCTCCTGCAGCAGCCTCCCGTCCTGATTATCTTGTGCATCCTGTGCATCGATGTTCCATTTATAGTCCTTCTCGATGGATCTGCCCAGTCGCGGGGGGCGGGCGCCCGGCTCGCAGGCAAACGGGAGTCTCCCAAAGGGGACAGGCCGGCTTTCAGAGAAGTCGCCCGCCGGATACCCCCCACCTCACCATCGGGACGACACCCCCGGGAGCGCGGGCGTCCCGCCCGCATGCTGTCCCTTCGGTTGTCGCTCAGTTTCCCTGCGATGTTGCAGCCGACCGCCCTGCCGGCGGGAACCGCATGGGCCCGGCCGAAGCAGAGGCAGGGCGCCGCTGCCGGTTGATTCCGGTGGAGGAGATGGCTGAAGCTGCGGGAGGATTTGTGCGGGCGGGACGCCCGCGCTCCCGGGGGGGCTTCCTCCCATGACAGGGTCACACCAACGGGACAAAAGTGCCAAAGCATTTTGGCGCCGGTTGTCGTTGAAGGAGGTCCATCAGTCCTCGTGCCTATTCGTGTTCATTGGTGGTTCGTCTTCATTGACGAACGGCTGTTTTCCCTCTGAGTGATCCGCACGGCAGGTCGGCGCCCGGACCTGTATTCAAGGTGCCCGTCGTTGCTATCAGGAGCGCTTCTTTTTTCGCTTTCGCCCTTGCTGGTGAATCCGCTCCCGGGATTGCTGCCCCAGTGCGTAGAAGATAATGGCCAGAGACAGAGCGGCCAGGGTTCCCAGGATGAGCGTTCGCTGTTCATAGACACGGTTTGGCAATCGGACGACCCGGAATTCGGAGTCGTCCCCGTGATCGTGGCCGTCATCGGTGGAGTGTTCCGGGGCCTCGCCGACGATCCTGAGGTTGAGGAGCTCTCCCTTGGCAATCCGGGTGATGTGGAAGGTTGCGGAGTCGGTTCGGGAGTCGATACCGGTGGAACGCACTCCCGGCCCCGTGACTTGAAGGGCGGATGGCTTCACGAACAGTTGAGAGTGGTCGGTGCCGTGGAGCAGTCGAAACTTCAGTTGTCTGTCGTCGCCGGAAAACCTGACGTTGTAGGCAACCCAGATTTCATTGATTCCCGGTTTCATGGGGTAGTTGATCCGATAACCGCCCCCCTCCCGGATGAGGGGCCGCTGAGGCAGGGGAATTTTCCCCAGGCCCAGCACCGACACCTTCAGATCGATCGGGGAGGCCGGGGTGTCGAACTCAAAGGTGAATTGGGAATTCGCCAGCGTTCGCTTGGGTTGGGAGTTGTTGGTCAGGAGGTATTGGTGCTCGATCCGTAACTCGTTGCCGTGAGCCAGGGCGATCATAAAGGGCATGGATACCCCGATGTTGCCGAGCTGGGATTCCGTTTCGTAAATGGTCAGGAGTTGAGGATCGGCCATCTCGGCCGTGGAAGAAAGCGACCGGTTGTAGTTGACCCCCCGGTGGATGGTGCGCAGCAGGATGTGCGGGCTCGAAGGGGCCAGCTCGACCTGGTCGAAGGTAAACCGGCCCTCTTTTCCGGTGAAGGATTCCTTGGTGACATTCATTCCCTCTCCCAGGGTCAGAAGCTCGACCTTCTGGTTGACCGCCGGCCGACCGGTAGTCCCATTCACCACCTGTCCCGAGACGGAGGACTGCGCCCAAGCCGTTTGCCAAAAAAGGCAGAACCCCCAGAGAAAGAACGGAAGTACTCCAAGGCCGCCGGCGGCCGGGCAAAGACCATGCTTACTTCGCCTGGAGCCCCATTGGCCGAGAATCATGGCTATCATGGAGATCGCTCAGCCCTTCTTCGGATTCCTGGAGATCTGTTCCCCCGGGAAGGCTGGAAGGAGGCGCAATGGATCGATTGGAGCCCCGACGGATGGGGAGCAGTGGAAGGGAATCGGTTCAAGGCTTCCAGCCCGCATTTCTCACCGGGGGGCGTGACAATGGCTGCGCCAGAGCGCGCCCAGCGCCGTCTGTACCCGCATGCCCGTTACATGGGGCCAATCAAGGTACTGAAGATAAACTGCTTCTCATCATGGTTCCAGCGACCCGGTGAGAAATGCGGGCTAGGATTTGCCGGGGTGTTTGCCGCTCTTCAGCACAGCCACCACCTGAGGCCTGCCCGTCCGATCGAGCGGCTCGGGCTGGATCGATTCGATCTGACTCACCACCCCATAGGCTTCTTTCAGGTAGTCCTGATGGAGTCGCTGGTAGTCCTCGTCGGAGAGTTTCCCCATCTTGTACTCGAAGTCCAGGTCCTTGATGTTCTCGTAGATGGTTTCCTTCCTTCGCAGCAGGCGCTTCAAGCCGGTGGAGTGGCTGTCGATATCCACCAGGAAGGGGCTGTTGGCGGCATATAGCAGCGGACGAAACACGTAAAAGGCCGCGGCCAGGGAGATCAGAATGCATGTCAGAACCAGCCAGACCATGGGGATTGAACCTCGAATCTCAAAGGATGCCGTCTGCTTGTCTTGTGTTGCGACTCCGGAGCGGGGGCTCAGTCAAGATCCTTCAACTCCCTTTCCATCCGGTCTCGATACTCTTCCGGAATGGCCTCCGGGTTGGCTGGAGTCGAAGCCAGGAGCGGCTGGCGCCGGGTCCACACCCGGAAAACTCGATAGAGCACCATGAGCCCTGCCAGGAGAGCCACCACCGGCAAGGTCCAAGCCACCAAGTCGAAGCCCTCGCCGGTGGGAGCTGCAAGAATGACTTTGCCGTACTTGCCCACAAAGTCGTCGACAATCTGCTCCGCTGCCAGTCCTGCCTGCAGCTTCTCGTCGATCTCGCTTCGGAGCGGATTGGCGGAACCGCAGTGGAGCATGCCACAGCCTGAAAGCTGGTGGTTGCAACTGCACTGACAGACGAAGTTCTCGGAAACCTTTTTAACCTCGGGCGAAAAGATCTGCGCCGGGGCCCGTGAGGGAAGCAGGATTCCCAGAAGCAGAATCAGGGCCGGAAAGCGGTACCGAAAGGAAGCAGGACTGCGGGTCGGGAATGGAAACGCAAGCGGTCTGTCGGTTGCCTCCGGGTCGACCCTAGACCTTGGCATAAGACTTGGCCTCGACTTTTAGTGGAACCTTCTGAGCAGCCCGCTCGTGTTGGTTGGGGATCAGGCAGATCACCGTGCCCAGGATAAAGATAGCTCCTCCCATCCAAATCCAGGCGACCAACGGTTTGATGTAGGCATGAATGATAAACCTGGACCCATCCTGATCGGGGCCGGCAAAGACGACGTAAAGGTCTTCCTTGAGCGTCCGATGGAGCGCCACCTCGGAAGTGGGTTGCCTGCTGGTCTTGTAGAGCCGTTGTTCCGGCTTGATCTCCGAGAGAGCCCGACCCTCCTTCCAGACCTGCATGCGGGCCATGGCGGAGGAGTAGTTGGGGTTGTCGGTGTTCTCAACCTCTTTCATCTCCAGCGTGTAGCGGCCGATTTCCAGCTTGTCTCCGGGGACCATGGCTTGCTGCACTTCCTGGTCAAAGGCTCCCCCGGCAAATCCAACGAACAGGAAGACCATGGCCACGTGCACGATATAGCCGCCATGCCGCCGGGTGTTTCGAAAGGTCAGGATCCAGAGGGACTGCCAATAGCCCTGGCCCTGACGGCGCCGCGCGCGCGCTCCCCGATGGAACTCGGTCAGAATCGTCACCATCACAAAGACACACAGCATGAGGCAGACAGTCGCATAGAAGTGACGCATCCCGAAGGCCACAAACAGTACTCCCGCCGCCAGCCCGGCCGCCAACGGGATGGAGAAGTTCCTCCTCAAGCTGCGCAGGGAGGTCTTTCTCCAGGCCAGCAGGGGGCCAACACCGGTCAGGAAAAGCAGGAACAGCCCGATGGGGATGGTGACCTGGTTGAAAAAGGGAGCCCCCACGGTTCTCTTTTCGTCCGTGACCCATTCCGACAGGATCGGGAAGATGGTTCCCCACAGCACGGCAAAGGTCGTCGCCAGCAGGACCAGGTTGTTGAACAGGAAGCTGCTCTCCCTGGAAACCACCGAGTCCAGGCGGTTCTCGCTTTTGAGTTCATCCATTCGGGTGAAGAGGAAGTACAGCGACAGGGCGGTCATCAGGATGAGAAAGGAGGAGAAGAAGGGACCGATCGGAGATTGGGCGAAAGAGTGGACCGAGGAAACGATCCCGCTGCGAGTAAGAAAGGTGCCGAGAATGCACAGCAGGAAGGTGGCCAGGATCAGAACCATGTTCCAGACTTTCATCATTCCCTTGCGCTCCTGCATGATGACCGAGTGCAGGAACGCCGTCGCGGTCAACCAGGGCATCAGAGACGCATTTTCCACCGGGTCCCACCCCCAGTAGCCGCCCCAGCCCAACACCACGTAGGCCCACATGGCGCCCAAAAGAACTCCCGTGCCCAGGAACAGCCAGGGGATCATCATCCAGCGTCTGGTCGTCCGGATCCATTCCTCATCCAGTTCCCGGGTAATCAAGGCGGCGATGGCAAAGGCAAAGGGAATGGTGAATCCGACGTACCCTATGTAAAGGATGGGCGGATGGATCACCATGGCCCAGTATTGCAGCAGGGGATTGAGTCCCTGGCCGTCGGGGGGAGCCCAGGGCACCGGTGCTTCTCCGGCCTGCGACACCCCGATAGCATCGAAGGGGTTGGCGACGAAGTTGTTGACCAGCAGGAAGAAGGTGGTCACCATCGCCACCACGCCCACCACGTAGGGCATCAGCACGGGATTCCTCTTGCGATGGACCAGAACGGTCACCATGGAGAAGAGGGTCAGAATCCAGCACCAGAAAAGCAGCGATCCCTCCTGCCCTCCCCACAGCGCCCCCGCCTTGTAGTACCAGGGCATGGCCTGGTTGCTGGAAGAGGCGACATACTGAAGCTGAAAGTTGCTGGTGACGAGTTGATACCAGAGGCTCATCACGGCGGCCGTCACCAGAGCGGTGACGGCCACGGCAGCTCTCTCGCCAGTAGCGGCCAGGCGGCGGTGGCCGAACCTCCCTGCCAGCAGCGACGCTACCAGCGCATAACAGGACAGGCCGAAGGCCAGCAGCAGGGCGAACTGTCCGAGATCGGTCAAAAAGGCATTCATGGAGTGATTTCTATGGAGTTTGGCGCTGAATTGACGTGAGGATTGATGCCGGAAAGAACAGCTCCCGGCGTTTCACTGTCCGGTCCACTCCGGCAGGATCATCGGCTTTGACCGGCTGCCTGTTTGAGGGCCTCCTGGGTGTAGGTGGCCTCGTATTTGGAAGCGCATTTAGCCTGAATCAGCGTCGACTGAAACTCGCCGCTGGGTAGCAGCTTGCCTTCCGCCATGGCCTGTGCGTCGTCCTTGAAGGTGTCCGGCAGCAAATCCTTGCCGACGTAGCTGACCCTCAGGGTGTGGCCCTCTTGTTCCAGGGTGAACCGGATCCCTTTGGACACCTTCTCAATGCTCCCGGGAACGACGTTGCCGGCTACCCGGATCCGATGGCCGTAGGCCTCTTCCCCCATGGTCCGCAACTCGTCGACCGTCTTGTAGTAGGCCAGATCTTCATCGAAGCTGCTGAAGCCAAGCCAGACAACCGCCAGGATGATGACCAGGGAGCCGACCAGGAACTTGATTTTTCGCTTGTCCATGCGTTCTTCCTTCCCACCGCCAACGATCCGTGTCTTCTGGGAACAGGTAAAAACCCGAATGAGATATTTTACCCGCCGGCCGCGACTTTAGGCAAGTTTAAGGCATGCACCGATGTTGACACGGGTACTGGCGGGAGCAGATCCTGGAAGGGAGAAACTCTCGGCCTGTAACAGATGGGCGTCACCCGATCTCCAGGTCTCGGTGTGAGCGTTCTTCCATGAGCAGCGCTACTGCCGGTACTCCGAGGCTGGTCTTGGGGCGCTGAGCCAAGTGCTTGCGCCACTCCCGCATCGCCAACTCGCGTTCGAGTGCGGTAAGTACCAACGTGCTCAGGGTGCAGTGGTTCTCTCGCGCATGCCGGCGCAGGCGCTCGTGAAGATCTTCCGGGATGTTCTTTACCTGCAGGTTGGCCATGTCATCATCGTAGTTGGACTCTCACCGACTCAGTCCGCACCTTTCAACCGCAGCCATTCGCCCTCGTGGAAGTAGTGTACGGTAGAGTACTTCCCACGAAAGGCATCATCGATGCCTTGATGATTGATCGGAGGAGGCTTCTGGCCTCCATAGGCCTGGTAGCAGGACAGGATGAAGTCAGCTCCGACCGGGGACAACCCACGTGAGTAGCCGACCTTTCCCTCTCCGATACCTTGCAAAAACAACCGGTCCGGGACCGATTCAAGTTCGGACCGAATTTGGCCGTTCTCATTGATCACAATGATCGCTGATGACCGATTTCGAGAGCAGAGTGCGGCCCACTGCGTCCGCCCGACCTCCATGAACTGGCCTCGGATCAGATTGTGCGGCTTTCTGGTATCCCAGGGCTGTGGAATTCGGCACCTCAGTTCCTTCAGGGTGGATATGATTGTTTTCGGAACTCCAACAAAGTCAGTCGGTTTCAGCCGAACCGTCTGTCGGTCCGCACGCTCAACGTCGGATTGCGCTTCGCTCGAATCCGTCCAGCAAGTCAGCGTAAAAGCCACAAAGGCCCAAAACATTGAGATTTTAGTCACCACTATTTGACCCCCTGATTAGGATTTCATGACATTCCTGCCCGAAACCCAATTTGCCTGCGCTTGGGTGACGACCCCATTGAGGTGGCAAGTGGACGATTCTGTTGGCCGAGACTTAAACCGAGTCGGAGGGTCGTCCCGACCATCCTTGAAAAGACAAGGGGACCACGCCTTTCCGGTCATGCGCAAGTGTGGCAACCCCACACGTCGGACAAAACACTATTATTTATAGTTGATGGAGCTTTTTGCAAAATTCCTCTGATCCGGCCTGCAGATCCAGGTATTATCGTCCAACGGGTCTTTGTTGTCAGTAAGTTAGGAGCACAATATCAGATTTGCCGACAACACAACCTGCCCTGCTGCGAATTTTGCAAAAGGCTCGATGTCCTTTGCACGCTATCAACTAGGATTTAGGGGCTTAACATGAATGCCGCTGAATCTTGCAATCCCGAGAATCTAGTGCTCAACAGCTCACCCAGATGTCGGACCCTTCGATTTTGATCGGGTAACATGCCACACGGGCCGCCGGGTGGGTCAGGCAAGCTCCCGTGGTGACGTCGTAACGCCAGGAATGCCAGGGACAGGTCACCACACCCTCTTCCAAATGTCCTTGTCCCAGCGGGCCGCCCCGGTGGACACAGGTGTCGTCGATGGCATGCAGATTTCCATCGATGTTGAACACCGCGATTTTCTTTCCCTCGACCTCAACCGTTCGACCCTGCCCAGCCGTAATTTCATCGGCTTTGGCCACGCAAACATATTCGGCCATTGTCGCCTCCTTGCGGATCAGGTGTTAACCAGTCAGCCGGCCCCGCCCATCATCCGTGAAAGGCAAATCCGCTGTCAACGGTCCCCGGGACGCAAAGGCTGCGCCGGTCTCAGCTTCGGAGGGGCCGGTCCAGGAGATTCCTGGCCCGGTAGCCTCCGGTCCGCTTGAAGTAAATCATCAGGATGAGATAACCCCCCAGCATGATGAGGGGCAGGATGGACACGGTCATGAGGGCGTCTTTCTTGGCGCCGGATTGAACCTCTCCGATCAGGCGGAGATCGTCCGAGCCGACGGCCTGAAGTTTTTCCTGGTCCAGAGGCCGATACCTGCCGAACACGCTCACCTTTTCCTGGCTCACCACCTGAGCATGCAGGGAGGGGTTCTGCGTTTGCAGTTCACGCTCGATTACCCTGTCCTGAACATGGCCGAGAAAGGCGGCGCCGACCACTCCCACGCTGAGTGTCCCCACGGCTGCAATGGCATTCAGGGTCAGGGCCCCTCCTCTGGGAAACTGCTCGGAAACGACCCCCAGCATGGTGGGCCAGAAGAAGGTTTTGCCGAAGCCGTAAAGGGTCGCCGCCAGCAGGATGAGAATCCCGGTGGATTTCGAAAGGGCTACCAGTCCGACCGCCGCCACCAGGCTGCTGACAGCGAGCAGGCCCAGAGGGGAAAGCTTGTGCACGAACGGACCTGCAAAAAAGCGGAGAATCATCATGATGAGAGAGGTGTACACCAGCACCCATCCCGGATGAATCCCCAATTGGCTCATTTCGGGGGCCATGAGGGAAGTGATCCAGCTATCGGTGCCCAACTCGGTGGTGGCCAGCGGGATCATCAGCAACAGGAGGAAGAAGAACATCATCCTGCCCCAGGAGCGGACGTAGAGGGTGTAGCCGGTCACCAGAACACCACCGACTACCAGTTGAAGAACCAGTGGCCAGGAGAACACCCGACCCACCTCAATGACGATCAGGGCAACCACAATCAGGATGCCCAGGATGCCTGCTTCCTGGAGCATGGCCTTGTAGGAGACGCCGGCCTGAACCCGCTCTTGCACAGGGAACTTGCAGCCCGGCAACATCAGTCCGTAGATTGCCGTCGGCAGGAGAATCAGGCCCACCTTCCAATGCCAGTCCACGCCGCCCATCATGAGGGCCAGTATGCCCCCCAGGACCAGCCCGCCCGGCCAGCCTGCATGCAGGATATTGAGCCACTTGGTTTTATCCTTGGGATACATGGTGGCGACCACGGGATTGACTACCGCCTCCACGGTCCCATTGCCCAGGGCCACGATGAACGTTCCGATATAGAGACCCCAGTAGCCCTGGGCCAGGATGGTGATCACGGCCGAGGCCACGTGGCAGGCAAAGGCGAAGACCATGGCTTTGCCGTAACCTATTCGGTCCACCACCAGACTGAAAAGGACGATACTGAGGGCAAAGGGCCACAGTCCCACACCGAAGATCTCGCCCTTTTGTGTTTCGCTGAGATTGAACTGGGTGCCCCACTCGTTGATGACCTGAGTGCGCACGATGAAGCCGAAGGCGGTGGCCACCAGAGCGATGAAGCCGGCCCAGAACAGTCGCCTGGCGTTGGAATCGAGCCGTGGCTGCTCGTTCCCGTGTGAGTTGGGATCGTCCATGGAACGGGAAAGGCGTGCTTTGGAGTCCGTGTTGTCGAAACAGGCGCAGCTTAGCTCAGGCCCGGGTCGCTGTCAATCCGTTGCCGCCCCCCGTCAACATTCATTTGCTTTCCCGACTTTTTCTGGGAAAGAATGCTGTCAATCATGAATCGGGAAGCGCTGAACCAGCAGATCGATCAGCTCAAAAGGGACTTTTGCGGCCACTTGCAAGTGGAGGCCACGCTTGAGGCCATGACCGGGCTCATCAACACCGTGGTCGAGGATGTCTACCGCCAGGCTCGAACCGTGCTGCCGCCCGGCCGCAACGGGACCGCGTTGCTGTCTACCGGGGGATACAGCCGGCACCAGCTTCACCCCCATTCAGACATCGACATCATCCTGCTCTTTGCCAATCCTCTGCGGGAAGAGGATGAATCCTTCCTCAAGAGGCTGCTTCATCCGCTATGGGATCTGGGGTTGCACATCGGCCATCACGTCCTGGAACTCAACCGCTATCGCTTCGATCCGGAGAACCTGGAGTTGGCTACCGTGCTGCTGGAAGCACGCCTGGTGGGTGGTGACTCCCGCCTTTTCCACCAATTCTTGCAACGCGACGTGAGGCGGCTCCTCACCCGGCGGCGCAAGCCATTCCTGCGGGCTCTGGTGGACAGGTACGAAGAGCGGCAGAAGCGTTTCAGCTCGACCATCTACCAGTTGGAACCCGACGTCAAAGAGGCCCCGGGCGGCCTCAGAGATTTTCAGGTAGCCCACTGGCTGAGCCGAATCCTGTACGGAGTTGAGCCGGGTAAGGGTCTGATTGAGCTTGGCCTCCTGAGCCAGGGCCAGTGGGACGAGCTGAGAGAGGCGCAACGGTTCCTGATGCAGTTGAGAACCTACCTTCACGTCATGGCCGGCCGCAACCGGAACATCTTGTCTCACGAATCGCAGGAAGAGATGGTCAAGGTGCTGGGCTACTCCGCCGATACCCCCTGGATGGCGGTAGAAAACCTGATGAAGGACTATTTCCTGCGGGCCAAGGTCATTCACGCCTTTTGCGAATCCATGGTTCGGAGAGCTTTCCCCCCCGTGAGGCGCCACAGGCGCTCCCTGAAAAAGACCTGGACCACCACCGTTCTCAGGAAAGGCGCTCTGGCCTTTCCCCGGGAGGCGGTGATTCGGGAGAATCCCCTCAACGTTCTGAAACTGTTCTCCCGATCGGTGAGGTACCAGGTTCCCGTCAGCGAAGAGACTCTGGACCAGATCCGGAGAAACCTGCCGCTGATCGGTGACAGGCTTCGTGCCTCGGCGGAAATCCGGGACCACTTCCTCAGGTTGCTGCGCCAGCGTCAGGGGGTTTACGAGATTCTGTTCCTGATGCACGAGATCGGGCTGTTGGGACGGATCTTCCCGGAGTTCGATCGGATTCGCTGCCACGTCACCCAGGACTTTTTTCACAAGTACACCGTGGACGAGCATTCCCTTCTGACCGTCAAGAACCTGGAAGACCTTTATCGAGAGCGAACACCGCGAAGCCTTCGCTTCGGCGAAATTCTCAAGGGCCTCGAACGTCCCGATCTGCTGCTCTTCTCCTTGCTGTTCCACGACGTCGGAAAAGCGGAGCCCGGCAACCATTGCGAAAATAGTGTGGCGGCTGTCGACCGGATCGGCGGGCGGATTCAACTCCCTCAGGCGGATCTCGAAACGGTCCGATTCCTGGTCAGCGGACACCTGGAGATGTCCAACACCTTTCAACGCAGAGACGTGACCGAAGAATCGGTAATCAAGCGTTTTGCCGAGTTTGTGGGAAACCAGGAAAACCTCCGCCTGCTTTGTCTGGTGACCTACGCCGACATCACCGCCGTCAGTCCCGAGGCCCTGACCCCATGGAAGGAAGACTTGTTGTGGCAGCTCTACGTGGAAACCAACGCTCAACTGACCCGGGATTTCGCCGATGAGCGCTGGCACCTGAATGAGGACTCCGGTTTGATGGAAGAAGTTTCCGCTCTGGTGGGCGAAGGCCCGCACAGCTCCCGATTGCAGGTCTTCCTGGATGGGTTCCCCCGGCGTTATCTGCGCTTTACTCCCAGGGAACACATCGCCGAGCACTATCGTTTGTCCGAAGAGATTCGATCCCCTACCGATATCGTCAGCCGGCTGAGCCGGCATCGCTCAACCTACCGGCTCAGTTTCATGGCGATGGACCGCCCCAACCTGTTCGCCAAATTAACCGGGGTTCTGGCCTGCTATGGAATGAACATCGTTCGGGGGCAGGCCTTTGCCAACAGCCACGGCTTGATCCTGGATTTAATCGAGTTCGAGGACCGGTTGCATACGTTCAAGTTGAACCGGAGCGAGATGGATGCATTTCAGAAAATCCTGCGGGAGGTGGTGCTGGGCCGCCAGGACCTCACGGTGTTGCTCAAGAAAAGGGAAAGTAGTATTCTTTTTCAGTCCAAGAGTTGGAGTCCAATCCAGACTTTTGTGGGTTTCGATGACCATGCCTCGGACCGGTACACCTTGATGGAAATCGTGACCCGCGATCGATTTGGGCTCTTGTATACTATTGCCACCACCCTGGCGAGGAACGACTGCAACATCGACGTCGCCCTGATATCCACCGAAGGACACAAAGCCCTTGACGTCTTTTACTTGACCCAAGCCGGAGGGAAGCTGACCTCCCTGCCTCAGCAGGCGCTGGAAGAGTCGTTGCATCAAGCTCTGGACGGAGCCTGATCCGGATTCGGTGCAACCCCTGGCACAAGGGGCACGAGACCTGCAACGAAGTGCAAGCATCAAAGTCCTGGCTCCGTCACGCTGGATTTAGAGTCGTCATTTGTTTCGGAAATCGCATTGTTGGTTACCGCTACGAGGAAGGGGAAATCCATGAAGCTCGTCAAATGCATCATTCGGCCGAATAAAGTAGAGGAAGTCCGAGAGGCTCTGTCGCAGGTCAACGTTTCCGGCATGACCGTATCCGAAGTTCGCGGTCATGGCCGCCAAAAGGGCCATAAGGCGATTTATCGGGGCCGGGAATACAGCGTGACCCTCCTGCCCAAGATGATGATCGACCTGGTGCTGCCGGATGATCAGGTGGACGAGGTGCTGAAAGTCGTCATCGAGACCGCCAGAACCGGAGAGATCGGGGACGGCCGGATTTTCGTCCTTCCGGTAGAGCAGGGATACAACATTCGGACCGGAGAAAAGGACGTCAATTGACCCCATCATCCCGTTTCGATGGGCCCTCGGGCGCCCGCTGACCGTCGTTTTGGAGAATCCTGTCCACCCGTCGTGTCGTGGTTTTGGGCAGAGCAGCCCTCCGTGGGCGTGGTGCCTGGGGAGCGCATCGGAACAAATCCTTGTCGCAGGACCGGAAGACCCCCCCCCGCACTCGCTTCGCTCGTGCACTCCTCCTGTAACAAATGTGTCCTCGGCGCTCACCCTCCCCCACCCAGAGTGGCCACGATTTCGTGGTAATGGGTTCGGACCCGGCGGGTAATTGCCAGATAGTGGTCGATGAAGGCTTCCGGAGATTGGCAGTAGGGGGCCTTGGGTTCCCCCAACAGGAGAATCAACTTGCGGAGACTCTTGGGGTCGCGAGAGATGGTCGAGACGCCGTCGCTGGCTGCAATTCGGAGGCTGTTTTCCAGCCGGCGCAGGAACCGGTAGCCCTCGGACAGTTCTTGGACCGCGGCCTCGGCCAGGAGTCCTCGCCTTCCCAGCCGAGCCATGGCCGTGAGCGTATGGGGGGTGCGGAGTTCGCCGTACTCTCGTCCATACTTGAGTTGCAACAGCTGGGTAGTGAATTCCACATCCTGCAAGCCGCCGGCCCCGGCTTTCAAATGGAAGCGGGCTGCCTGGACTTCTCTGCCCAACTCGATTTCCATACGGCGGCGGAGGTGCGCAATCTCCGACACCTCCTCCGGCTTCAAATCCGGCTGATAGACAAACCCTTCGATCATGCCGCCGATCTGTCTTTGCAAGCGGTGTCCGCCCGAAATGAAGCGGTGGTGGGACAGGGCCAGGCGCTCCCAGGCTTCCGCCCGGGTGGTCAGGTATTCCTGGTACCGGGACGCCGGCGTGACCAATTCTCCCTTCCCGCCCATGGGCCGCAGCCGGGTGTCAATCCGGTAAATGATCCCCTCGCCCTGCGAGACCGAGAGGATTTCGTCGAGGCGCTCAACCAGACGGACGCAGCGTCCCCGGCTCTCCCGACCCACGGCAGCATTCTCGTCGGCATAGAGGTAGACCAGGTCCAGGTCGGAGTGGTAGCTGAGGTCGTCCCCCCCCAGTTTTCCCAGGGCCAGTATGGCCATGTGCTCGCAAGCCCACCGGGTGAAGCCCGGACCAAAGCGAGCTTCCAGGTCTTCACAGGCCAACTCGAAGGCGGCCAGCAGGCAGCACTCGGCCAAGCCGGCCATCTGCTTCCCGACCTGGTCCCGGCTCAACTCACCCAGCACGTCCTTCATCCCGATTCGGAACATCTCGGTTTGTTGATACCGCCTCAGACGCCGGCGTTTTTCCCGGCCATTCCCGGCCTCCCGGAGCAGGGCGCCCAACTCGGCCGAGAAACGGGAGCGGGTCTTTCGCCTTTTCAACTCTTTGGGGTTAACCAGGGTGTCAAGGAATTCGGGCCGCCGGCAGAGGAATTCCGAAAGGAATCGACTGGAGGAGAGCAATCTCAGGAGTCGGGACAGAACCGCCGGGGACTCGTTCAGCAACGAGTACAGGGAATCCCGATCGCCCAGGGCGGCGGCGAAACTCTCAAATGCCGACAGGCCGGCGTCGGGGTCGGGACTGGACTGCAGGCCTCTCAGCAGTCCGGGCATCAGGTTGGCCAGCAGGTTGCGCATCCTGGACGGTGCGTGAGAGAAGGACGGGGCATCCCGCAACAGGGTAATCTGGTGGTAAGCGGTTCTCAGGTCTGTAAATCCGCGGGCGGCAAGCATGTCGTGAGCCTCCTGCTCCGGAAGTCCCGGGTGGAGCACCAGTGCCGCTTCCCTGATCTCGGGGCCGGCAGTGTCCTCCCGGCGCCAGTCCACCAGTTCTTCAAACATGCGATGGACCTGCGCCGTGTGTCGGGCATAGGTTTGCCGCAACCTGTCCACGGTGTCGGAGACATCGGTCCCACATATCCCCATCCGCCGGGCGCACTTGTAGAGGTCCTCTTCCTTCTCCGGCAATTCGTGGGTCTGGAAATGAAAGACCATCTGAAGCTTGTGTTCCAGGTCCCGCAGAAACTCGTAGGCTTCCTGCAAACTGCGGTGTTCCCCGGCGTCGAGGAATCGAGCCTTGTGCAGGGCCTCCAGGGTGCGCACCGTCTGCGCCTGCTGCAGGTGCGGATGGCGGCCTCCGTAAATGAGCTGAAGTGCCTGGACGAAAAATTCGATCTCGCGAATGCCGCCCTGTCCCAGCTTGACGTGCCGTTCTTGTTTCCCCTTGGAACCCAGCTTGGCGTTGATGCGGTTCTTGATCTTCTGAAGCTCCTCCAGAGAGGCAAAATCCAGGTACTTGCGGTAGGTGAAGGCTCGAAAGGTCTCGCAGAAGGTCTTCCCCAGCTCCTTGGACCCGCCCACCGGCCGGGCCTTGATCAAGGCCAGTCGTTCGAAGGTTTCCCCCCAACTGCCGTAGTAGTTCCTGTAGTGGGTCAAGGAAGCCGCAATCCTTCCGGCAGCGCCTTCGGGGCGCAGCCTTAAATCCACCCGATAGAAGGCCTCTTCCTCGGTCGACTCCGACAGGGATTGGGTGATCATGCGAGCCAGCTTGGTAAAGAATTCAGGGTTTGAAGCGGTCTCGGGACGGTTGCTTGAGGCTGGAGCTGTGTGGCGGGCCTCCGCTCCGCCGGTGCGGCCCTCCTCCCCGTCGTAGCAGTAGATCAGGTCGATATCGGAGCTGTAGTTGAGCTCCCCCCCTCCCAGCTTGCCCATTCCCAATACGGTGAAGCGGGCCTCCCTCATTCCACCCTGGCCATCGGGAGTTTGGGGAGTTCCGTAACGGCTCACCAGCCGGCCTCGGCAAATCTCGTACACGCATTCGATGACGGATTCGGCCAGACGGGACAGCTCCGCCGTGGTGCCGGCCACATCGATGATCCTCAAAATATCGCGGGCGCTGATGCGCAACATCTCCCGGCGCTTGAAGCGGGCCAGAGCCCTCAATTCACCCTCGTCGCCCCGGCCCCTGGCGATGGCCTGGCGGGCTTCCTTACAATAGGAGTCCAGGGACTTGGGCCAGGGCGCGCCCAGTTCGTCCAGCAGCCAGTAAAAGGTTTCCGGGTCGCGAATGAGTATTTCAGAGGCGTAGCTGGAGGAGCCGCAGATCAGGAGCACGGCCTCCAGTGCCTCGCCGGTTTCACCCAGGAAGCCCAGGAAGTTTAGGGGGTGGCTGACCACCCCCAGCAGCCGTTCGAATTGGTTGAGCGCTCCGTCAGGGTCGGGTGTTTCCCGGGCCACCTCCAGCAACTTACCTACCATTCGTGCCAGGGCCAGCCGGGTAGTGACGTCCTCCGCCATCAGTTGCAGGTTGCGGTCGGCGGCTGCGGGGTCCGCGAATCCATATCGGGCGAGGAATTCCGTCACCTCCTCCGAGGAAAGTTCAGGGGCCAGCAGCAGGTCTTCGGGCCGCATGTGTCCGGTGGGTCCGCTCATCGAGAAGTGATTGCGATCTTAACCTGCATTTCTCTCCAACGGTAGGAGAAGTCGGTTCTCAGAAAGAGTAATCCACGAAGGGGCACGAAGGACCACGAAGACAGATGGACCCCCTTCAACGACAAGCGGCGCCCGAATGCTTCTGCGATATCGTGACCTTGGTGGCACGATGTCCTTGGATGAAGCCCCCCGGGAGCGCGGGCGTCCCGCCCGCACAAATCCTGGTACAGCCTCGGCCATCTCCTCCACCCGGGTCGACCGGCAACGGTGCCATGGCTCTGCATCGGCCGGGCCCATGCGGTTCCCGCCGGCAGGACGGCCGGCTGCCGCATCGCAGGGAAACCGAGCGGCAGGCGAAGGGAGAGGATGCGGGCGAGACGCCCGCGCTCCCGGGGGGTGTCGTCCCGATGTGGCGGTGGAGGGTATCCGGCGGGTGACTTCTCTTGAAAGCCGACGGGCGCCCTTTGGAAAACTCCCGTTTTCCTGCGAGCCCTGCCCCCGCTCCCCGCGACCAGGCGGACCCTTCGAGAGTGAAACAAGGGAAGTTCATGGCCTGTCCGGAGTAGGGACAGGTTTCCTCAAACCGGTATGTTGGATGAGGGAACATGGATGCACAGGATGCACAGGATAATCAGGACGGGAGGCTGCTGCACGAGAAGCTGACTCCGGCGATGATCGCGTGCGGATTTGCGGATGTCCAGGACTGCAAGCCAGCCGTCTCCGGAAAAAATCCTGTGCATCCTGTGCATCCATGTGAATCAAGAATCTGCCCATGCCTGACTTTGAACCGGTTTCCCGACACCTGGCGCCGGGGAATGTTTCAGGGGCAGCCGAGGTGACGGACCGGCGCCGGGTATGGTAGTATTTAAGAGGTTTTACAGGGAGCGGCAGCCGGCCAAATGTTGAAAAATCTAATGGAACCTATTGAAAAATCACAGCTTATGAGTTCCGATCAAATCGAGCGGACCATTCGCCGGCTGGCGCGGGAGATCCTGGACCACAATCGGGGTCAGCATGGATTGGCATTGGTTGGGATCCGCCGCCGAGGTGTGCCGCTGGCGGAGCGTCTGGCCAGGGCTGTGTGGGAAATGCAGGCCGTCAGAGTTCCCGTCGGTCACCTGGATATCAACCTCTATCGAGATGATTTGTCCACGGTAGCCACCCAGCCGATCGTCCAGAGCAGCGAAATCGATTTCCCGATGAGCCAGAAGATCGTGGTCCTGGTCGACGATGTCCTGTTCACGGGGCGCACCGTGCGGGCCGCCATGGACGCCCTGGTGGATTATGGCCGCCCCAAGGCCATTCAACTCTGTGTCTTGATCGATCGGGGTCATCGAGAGCTGCCCATCCAGGCTCACTTCGTGGGCAGAACAGTCGAGACCGACGCGGTGGAAATGGTGGAGGTTCGGCTGAACGAGGTCGATCATCGAGAAGGAGTTCTGCTGGTTGAACCCGCTTCATGAGTCCTGAAGCCATTGCCCCACAATCCGGTGCGTCCACCCCATCGACCTCCCGGGGAGGCTTGGTGTCATTCAATGCCAAACACTTGCTAGGCATTGCGCCGCTATCGGTGGATCAGATTCAGTTGATCCTGGAGACGGCCAAATCTCTTCGAGAGATCTCAACCCGTCCCATCAAAAAAGTGCCCACTCTTCGTGGGAAGACCGTCATCAATCTTTTCTTCGAGGCCTCGACCCGGACGCGCACCTCTTTCGAGATCGCAGCCAAGCGTCTCAGTGCCGATACCATCAATATCGCCATTTCCTCCAGCAGTATCGTGAAAGGGGAGACCCTCGTCGATACGGCCAGAAATCTGGAGGCCATGGCCCCCGACGTCATCGTGATTCGACATGCTTCGGCCGGAGCCCCTCATCAACTGGCCAAAAGCTGCACGGCCTGCATCGTCAACGCCGGCGACGGAGCTCATGAACATCCCACCCAGGCACTGCTGGATGCGTTCACCATTCTGGACCACAAGCCCACCTTGAAGGGATTGCGAGTCTCCATCATCGGCGACATCGCCCACAGCCGGGTGGCTCGTTCCAATTGTCTGTTGCTGGGGAAGATGGGTGCCCGGGTGACGGTCTGCGGGCCGCCGACCCTGCTTCCGGTAGGCTTTGACCGGGTGTGCCCCGAGGAGGGCTCGCTGGCGGTGACCGATCGAATGGACGAAGCCCTGGAGGGGGCCGACGTGGTGATGATGCTGCGCATTCAGATGGAGCGCCAGCGGGAAGCCTTTTTTCCGTCGGTGCGGGAATACTTCCGCTACTATGGGCTTACAGCCAGGCGCATGAGGTCGGCCAAGCCGGACGCCATCATCATGCATCCCGGCCCCATCAATCGCGGCGTCGAAATTGCTTCGGAGGTGGCCGACGGACCTTTTTCGGTGATCCTGGGACAGGTGGCCAGCGGTGTCGCCATTCGAATGGCCGTTCTCTACCTGGTCATCGGAGGTAGGGAACAACCGGCCCCGGGCCTGGAGGCGTGAGCCTTCGTGGGTGAAATGGACAGAGGAGTCTCGATTGGCATCCCTGTTGGTTAAAAACGGAAGAGTTGTCGATCCGGCCCAGGAGCTGGACCGGATCAGCGATGTCCTGCTGGAGGACGGTAAGGTCAGTCGTATTGCCACCGGCCTGCAGGCCCCCGGAAGCCCGGTCCTGGATGCCGCCGGGCTGATAGTGGCCCCGGGTTTGATTGATATCCACGTGCACCTGAGGGAGCCCGGCAGGGAGGACGAGGAAACCATCCAATCCGGCTCCGAGGCGGCTGCGGTCGGCGGCTTCACCTCCATCTGCTGCATGCCCAACACCAATCCCGTCAACGACAATCCTGCGGTCACCAGTTTCATCCTCAAGGAAGCCGAGCGGCGAGCCTTGACTCGGGTGTTTCCGATCGGCGCCATCAGTGCGGGCAGCGCCGGGGAGCGTCTGGCCGAAATTGGAGAAATGGTCAACGCGGGAGCCGTCGGCATCAGCGACGACGGCAAAGGCGTGATGGACGGGCAACTCATGCGTCGGGCGCTGGAGTATTCTTTGCCCTTCAAGATTCCCGTCATTGAGCACTGCGAAGATCTTAACCTCTCAGCTCACGGCTGCATGAATGAGGGATATAATTCCACGCTCCTGGGCTTGAAGGGGATGAGCCGCACGGCCGAAGACGCCATGGCGGCTCGAGACATCATGCTGGCCGAGCTGACCGGCGCTCACATCCACATTGCCCATCTGTCCACCCGTGGAGCGGCTGATTTGGTGAGGCAAGCCAAAGGGAAGGGCATCCATGTCACCTGCGAAGTCTGCCCCCACCATTTCACCCTCAGCGATGCAGCCTGTTGTGACTACGACACCAACGCCAAGATGAGTCCTCCCCTGCGAACCGAGGACGATATCGAGGCGTTGCTGGAAGCCATCGTTGACGGCACGGTGGATTGCATCGTCACCGACCACGCCCCGCACAATCCCAATGAAAAGATGCTGGAATTCGACCAGGCCCCCTTTGGAATCATCGGTCTTGAGAGCGCTCTCGGTCTGGTCCTGACCCGCCTCTACCATCCCGGTCTCATCAGTCTCAAACGGGTGGTGGAGCTCATGAGCACCCAACCCGCCCAACTGATCAACCAGCCGCTGGGCCACCTGAAGGCTGGGGCGGCGGCCGACCTGACCCTGTTCGACACGGAAGCTGAATGGGTTTACGACCTCGGCCAAACCAAGTCCATGAGCCGCAATTCTCCCTTCCACGGAACGGCCCTCAAAGGACGCGTGGCCGCTACCATCGTGGCGGGGAAGGTTGTCTATCGGAGTCCGGAGTATTTCAGGGGCTAACGATTCTGCTTGAACTTCTCCAGGCATTCCGAAGAACAAAAGTACTTGGTTTCACCGCGGAAGGAGCCCCGCAAGGCGGAGCCGGTGTCGACATAGGTGCCGCACACGGGATCCTTCTCCATGGTCCCCTGCTTGACAGTCGATCCGCGGGTACGTGAGGGTCCGGGATTCTCAAAGTTGGAGGGCGTCCGCATGGGAGCCAGGAGCGCCCGCAGCACACCGCGGACAAACATCAACAGGGCCAGGAGAATCGCGAAGTAAAACATCCATTTCATGGCAGATCCTCAGCCCAGGTCCCATTCCTGACGATCCATCGGGGAGGAGCGGTAGCGTGCCCGATGAGTCTACCACCGTTTCCATCCGGGTCAAGCGGCCGGGAGGGCAATCCTCCGGCTTCCTCGAAGGGCAGCCAGGGCCGCCTTGGGGAATGCCGGCAGGTATCCCGGGACTGTCCGGGGCGGCGGGTCAAAAGAGTTGGTATGCCTTCAAGTCCAGCCGTTGGGACTGGTGCATGAGCACCGCATTCATCAGCTCGATCGCCAGCCGCGATTCCAGTGTGATCCCGGCACGAATGCCGACACAAGGGTCATGGCGTCCCATCTTGAGGCTGAACTCGATTTCTTCCAGATTTTTGCGGACCGACTGCTGGGGAAGCAGAATGGAGGAGGTTGGTTTGAACCCCACCCGGCAGCTCAAGGGACTGCCGGTGGTCACTCCACCCAACAGTCCGCCATGGTGGTTGCTCTGGTAGCCTGAACGCCGGATGGGATCGTTGTTTTCACTGCCCCGGCGCTCGACGGCTGCCGAACCCGAGCCGATCTCGCACGACTGAACGGCGTGCAATCCCCCCAATGAACCCATCAAGCGCAACTTCAGGCTCTGATAGAGGGGCTCCCCGACCAGAGGGGGCGGGTTGACGGCCACCACCTCGATCGATGCTCCCAGCGAGTCTCCCTTCTTGCGGGTTTCCCTGATGGCCTCGGCGGCTCGCCGGGCAAATGCCGGGTCGAGCGTGTGGACCTCGGAACCTTCCAGGGATGCCTCCAGGCGTTCCATGGCGTCGGGCGAAAAGCGCCGGGAGCCGGGTTCCTGGTAGTCTTCGAGCCGATCGGCCAGGGTCAGGGAGCCTTTCAAGGGCCCCACTTGGCAGATGGACGACAGGATCACCGTCTGGAAATGTTCCCGCAGAAAGATCCGAGCGATGGACCCGGCGATCACGTCGGAGATGGTGGATCGATAGCTGGAACGCCCTCCTCCTCTCGGGTCCGCGTAGCCCCGGGACTGGTGAAACTTGACCAGGTCGGTGTGTCCGGGACGAACCTCCCCCTGGGGTCCTGCAAACTGCGCATAGTCCTGCGGCCGCTTGGATGAAGAGAGCACCAGGGCTGCCAGGGGTTCGCCGCTGCAGTAGCCTTCCTCATAAGACGATACCGTGAGGGCCTGGTCGGCATCGCCAACGCGGATCGGGGCGCCGGCAGTCAAGCGATCGGTATCGGCCTGGTACAGCCCCGACAGAAGGATCAAACGGTCCGGCTCACGCCGGGGCGTTCCATGCTTGCTGCTCCCCGGCCGCCTGCGGTCCAGGTAGCGCTGGATCCTCTTGCGGGATATCCTGAGCCCGGGAGGGCAACCGAAAACTATGGTCGTGATGGCCGGCCCGTGGGATTCACCGGCGCCGGCAACCCCATACAAGGGACCACCCAGTATCTCCATCATGAACTCCTGCCGTGGTGCGAACTCCCAAATGCCATATTATCACAAGTTTAGCCCGCATTTCCCACCGGGCCGCCGGATACCCCATGAAAAACCGTCGATATTCGGCCTGTGGTTGGCCCTATTGTCAGGGCTTGAGGACACAGACGGCAAGGCGGCCGTTGAAATTCAATGGCAGGCCCCATATAGTGTCGCTGGCTATCGTACAAGGGAGGCAAGAAGGTCCCTATGACCAGGACACATCCATCCTCCAAAGTGAAGGTGGGCCTGCTACAGATGGCGAGTTGTCCGGACCGTCAAGGCAATCTGGAGAAGGCCCGGGAAGGCATCCGGCGGGCAGCCGAACAGGGAGTTCAGATCCTTTGCCTGCAGGAGCTTTTCCAATCGCAGTACTTCTGCCAAACGGAAGACGAGGCCTTTTTTGATCTGGCGGAGTCCATTCCGGGTCCCAGCACCGAAGCCTTGTCGGCGCTGGCCCGGCGGCATCGAATGGCGATGGTGGTTCCTCTCTTCGAGAGAAGAGCGGCCGGTGTCTACCACAATACGGCGGTGGTCCTGGATGCCGACGGCGCCTTGCTGGGAAGCTATCGCAAGATGCACATCCCCGACGACCCGCTCTATTACGAGAAATTCTACTTTACCCCGGGGGACCGGGGTTACCCCACCTTTGGCACCCGCTACGGGAGCATCGGTGTGCTGGTTTGCTGGGATCAGTGGTATCCGGAGGCTGCCCGACTGATCGCCCTGGGCGGGGCCCAGATCCTTTTCTATCCCACGGCCATCGGGTGGCACCCGTCGGAGAAACAGCAATACGGAGCCGCCCAGCAGGAGGCCTGGAAGACGATTCAGCGCTCCCATGCCATTGCCAACGGGATCTTTGTGGCATCGGTCAACCGCGTGGGCTACGAGCGCCCCCCGGGGGGCGAGGGCCTGGAATTCTGGGGAGGCTCGTTCGTTTGCGACCCTTTCGGTGTGGTGTTGACCGAGGCTTCGTTGAAAGAGGAGTTGGTGGTCGCGGAATGCGATTGGGCCCGGATTGAAGAGGTCAGACGCCAATGGCCGTTCTTGCGTGACCGGCGCATCGACAGTTACGCTCCGATCGTCAATCGCCTCATCGACGGTCCATCGGCAGGCTGAACGGCGGAGAGCAACCCGCTATGGGAGTGAAGCCGGCAGGACAGGGCACTTTCTTCGATAGCGGCTTGCGTGGACCTTGGCTTGCCGCCGCTTGCCGCCATCCGTCCCCGCGTGGAGCCGAACGGCGCTCCCGGATTGTGAACGAGGGGCTACCCTCGGAAAGGACAGGGACCGATGTCATTTTCTCTATGGCCAATGGACGGCAAGCTGAAGAAGGCGGTTTTTGCGCTGGTGGCGATCGTCTTCGCCCTCGGCTGTGGCCCCACACCCGTGGAAGCCCAAGAATCTCCCTCAGCCCAGGAGGCCTCCAGGAGCTGTTTGTGGGAAGTTTCTTCCGAGAAAGCCACCCTGTTTCTGCTGGGCACCGTGCATTTGCTGAAACCCGGGACCCATACCGTCTCGCCGGCCGCGGAAGCAGCCTTTCAACAAGCCCAAACGATCCTGCTGGAAGTGGACCTGGACGAAGCGGAGTCACCGGAGGCCGGGAAACTGTTTAGCCGGATGGCATTGCTCCGCGACGAGACGATTGAGGACAAAATCTCCTCGGAGACCCTGGCCCTGCTCGTCGAGAAAACCGAGGCGATGGGCCTGCCCTTTGACCGGCTCCGCTCCTTCAAGCCCTGGTTTCTCAGTCTGACGCTTACCCTCATCAAGTTGCAGACCCTCGGATTCGATCCCAAGCACGGCATCGACCGCTATTTCTTCGACAAGGCCATGCAGGCGGACAAGGAAATCCGCGCCCTGGAAACTGTCGAGTACCAGTTGGACCGGTTCGCTGGATTGCCCGACAGGATCCAGGAGCAGCTGCTCCTGCAGACCCTGCAAGAACTGGATGACCTTGAGGAAGAAATGGAGCAGATGGTGGAAGCCTGGTCCCGCGGGGAGGTTGAGGTGCTGGAGGAGTTGACGCAGGAGAGTTTCAAGGAATTCCCCGGCCTGTATCAAAGGCTGATTGTCGAGCGCAACAAGAACTGGTTGCTCAAGATCGAGCCCATTCTGAATCGACCGGGAACCACTATGGTGGTGGTCGGAGCGCTCCATCTGGTGGGGTCGGAGAGCGTTGTGGAACTCCTGCAAGAGCAGGGATATACAGTGAAGCAGTTGTGAGTCGGGGTTGCCGGACCCCGTAACCGCAATGGGGCTGATTTCGATGCCGGATGGTTACCGCATGCCGGCGGAGTGGGAGCCTCACCGGGCTACCTGGATCGCCTGGCCGCACTGTCGGGCCGATTGGCCCGGGAAGTTTGCGGCCATCCCCTGGGTTTTTGGCGAGATGGTGCGCCGCCTGCACCGTCACGAACGCGTCAGGATTTTGGTCGAGAACGGGCGGCTGGAAGAACGGGCCCGCAGGCTCCTTTCGCAGGCCAGGGTGGATACGGCTGCCGTTGACTTCCTCCAGGTCGCCACCAACCGCAGTTGGCTGCGTGACACGGGTCCTGTTTTCATCCGGCGATGCAATTCCGGGCCGGGCCGGATGGGGATTCTGGACTGGAGATTCAACGGCTGGGCCAGGTACTCGAACTGGAGGTGCGACGACGCCGTTCCCGACAAAATCGCCCGTTTGCTCGGCCTGGAGTGCTGGCAGCCGAAGACGGCAACTTCGGGACGCAGGATCGTCCTGGAAGGAGGCAGCATCGACGTGAACGGCCGGGGAACCCTGGTCACGACCGAAGAATGCCTGCTCAGCCCCGTCCAGGCCCGCAACCTCGGACTTTCCAGAACGGAGCTGGAAGAGATCTTTCGGCGCTATCTCGGTGTCAGCAACGTCCTGTGGCTGGGTCGAGGTATTGCCGGCGACGATACTCACGGCCACGTGGACGACGTCGCCCGCTTCGTAAACCCGACCACCCTGGTGGTTTCGGTGGAATCCAACCGGAGAGATGCCAACTACGAGGCCCTGCGGGATAACCGGAGGCGGCTGGCGGAGGCCACCGACCAGGACGGCCGACCGATTCGTGTGGTGGAGCTGCCCATGCCGCAGCCCCTGTTCTTCGGCGGGCGACGCCTCCCCGCCAGCTATGCAAACTTTTACATCGCCAACCGGACGGTCCTGGTCCCCACCTTCAACGACCCCAACGACCGCCTGGCGCTGAACAGGCTCAGCCGGCTATTCCCGGACCGTTACGTGGTGGGCATTCACAGCGTGGATCTGGCCTGGGGGTTTGGCACCCTTCACTGCCTCACCCTGCAGCAGCCCCTGGCGGAATCTGCCGCCGGCCCCGGTGGCCGCGTTTGCAAGGACAAGCAGTGACGGTCAGGTCAGGGGTGTCTCAGGGCGGCAGGTGAGCCCAGGCCAAACGGAACTCCGGCTGGTTGGGACAGCCGGAAGCCATGGCCACCTTGATGCGGCGGACCACTGCAGGATCCGTTCGACCCTGTCTCACTTCATCCGGTGTTTCCAACGCTGCTCGCACAGCGTCTTCCTCACCAGCCATTGCGGGATGTTTCTCCGCGACGATCAGATTCCAGCGAATTATCGTAACCCTGACGCGAAACGCGACGGCGGCAAGAGGTACTCTTCGAAGCCTTTGAACTGGCCCGAGCCCTACACCCAGACATCGCTGGAGCGCAGCGAGTTCCTGAGTTTCGAGAGCACGTACATCTTGTAGAGCCGGCGATCCAAACCATCCTGTTTATCCTGTCCATTGATGTAAATAAACAATTGAGCCTTTTGCAAAATTCGCAGCAGGGCAGGTTGTGTTGCCGGCAAATCTGATATTGTGCTCCTAACTTACTGACAACAAAGACCCGTTGGACGGTAATACCTGGATCTGCAGGCCGGATCAGAGGAATTTTGCAAAAGGCTCAATTTACTCATGCGTGACTTTGAACCGGTTTCCGGTCACCCGACGCCGGGGGTTGTTTCAGGAAAGTCCGGCCGCCGCCACCACGACGGTGCGCATCACTCAGAGGGAAAACAGCCGTTCGTCAATGAAGACGAACCACCAATGGACACGAATAGGCACGAGGACTGATGGACCTCCTTCAACGACAACTGGTGCCAAAATACTTCGGCACTTTTGT
Source organism: Candidatus Versatilivorator sp. (assembly GCA_965262635.1). Lineage (GTDB taxonomy): Bacteria > Acidobacteriota > Terriglobia > Versatilivoradales > Versatilivoraceae > Versatilivorator. The sequence continues at coordinate 738,336 of OZ253547.1, forward strand.
CCCGTTGGTGTGACCATGTCATGGGAGGAAGCCCACCCGGGAGCGCGGGCGTCCCGCCCGCACAAATCCTCCCGCAGCTTCGGCCATCTCCTTCACCGGAATCAACTGGCAGCGGCGCCCTGCCTCTGCTTCGGCCGGGCCCATGCGGTTCCCGCCGGCAGGGCGGTCGGCTGCAACATCGCAGGGAAACTGAGCGGCAACCGAAGGGACAGCATGCGGGCGGGACGCCCGCGCTCCCGGGGGTGTCGTCCCGATGGAGAGGTGGGGGGTATCCGGCGGGCGACTTCTTTGAAAGCCGGCCTGTCCCCTTTGGGAAACTCCCGTTTGCCTGCGAGACGGGCGCCCGTCCCCCACGACGGGGCGGATCATTCAGAGGAGAAACAGCCAGCGGTTTTTGTTTTGGAAATGAAGACGAACCACGAATGAACACGAATAGGCACGAATAGGGATGGAGTTCCTTCAATGACGAGCGGCGCCCGAATGCTTCTGCAATATTGTGACGTTGGTGTCACGACGTCAGGGGAGAAAGCCCACCCGGGAGCGCGGGCGTCCCGCCCGCACAAATCCTCCCGCAGCTTCGGCCATCTCCTTCACCGGAATCAACCGGCAGCGGCGCCCTGCCTCTGCTTCGGCCGGGCCCATGCGATTCCCGCCGGCAGTGTGGCCGGGTGCCGCATCGCAGGGAAACTGAGCGATAACCCAAGGGAGAGAATGCGGGCGGGACGCCCGCGCTCCCGGGGGTGTCGTCTCGATGGTGCAGTGGGGGGTATCCGGCGGGCGACTTCTCTGAAAGCCGGCCTGTCCCCTTTGGGAAACTTCCGTTTGCCTGCGAGACGGGCGCCCGCCCCCCACGACGGGGCGGATCATTCAGAGGAGAAACAGCCAGCGGTTTTTGTTTTGGAAATGAAGACGAACCACGAATGAACACGAATAGGCACGAATAGGGATGGAGCTCCTTCAATGACGAGCGGCGCCCGAATGCTTCTGCAATATTGTGACGTTGGTGTCACGACGTCAGGGGAGAAAGCCCACCCGGGAGCGCGGGCGTCCCGCCCGCACAAATCCTCCCGCAGCTTCGGCCATCTCCTTCACCGGAATCAACCGGCAGCGGCGCCCTGCCTCTGCTTCGGCCGGGCCCATGCGGTTCCCGCCGGCAGTGTGGCCGGGTGCCGCATCGCAGGGAAACTGAGCGATAACCCAAGGGAGAGCATGCGGGCGGGACGCCCGCGCTCCCGGGGGTGTCGTCTCGATGGTGCAGTGGGGGGTATCCGGTGGGCAAATTCTCTGAAAGCCGACGGGCGCCCTTTGGGAAACTCCCGTTTGTCCGCGAGCCCTGCCCCCGACGTACCGGGCGGATCATACAAGAGTGAAACAATCAGTAATCGACCATCCGTTCGCGACCTTGGCATCCCGTCGCGGTTAACCTCAACGCCTTAGTGGCCCTTCGTCGTTCTTAGTGGCCCTTCGTGGATAACTCTTTTTTCTTTTGTTTCAGGTAAGTTCGGCCCCCGCCCTGGCAGGCGGATCATCCGAGAGAGAAACAGGTTTTGTTTCAGATAAGTCCGGGCGCGCCCAGCACAGTCTGTACCCTGCAGACTCCAAACAAAGCGCCGCAACATGTTAAAGACGCGCACTTTTCTACCTTAATGCTCGGCCGCCGGGATCGTGAAGGCGAAGCGCGCGCCGCGTTCTCGGCCGCCGTCCGGTCTCGATCGGTCATCCGTTCTCTCCTTTCCGCCTGCCGGCGGGTGATTCGGCGCTCGACCGCGGTCCCTGCCGGTGCGATTGGGTTCGATACCGGAACATCGCGGTGACTTCGCGCATTAGTCGCTCACATAGCCAATAAAGGACACCATTGTCACATAATATTCCTATAGCATTCAACACACGCAACACACGAACTCTTCACATACTCCTAACACTTCTGGCAACCATCGCGCGTGCGTTGCCTGCTTCTGCTCAAGACGACAAAACGTCGAAGGCCTGAAGCGTATCTCGATCAGGGATCGGTCGAGTGCATTTCGCGCAGGAGCGGGGCTTATGATTTCGCTCTTATCAGCATCCAGCACCCAGTGGCCAGAGCCCAGCGCCGCCCTTGCCGGGAAGGCCAGGATTCTGCTGGCCGGCGCCACCCTCCTCTGCCTTGCGCTGGCCGCCGACCCTGCGCATGGGGACGTGCTGGTGAGCAACATCGATCAAACCTCCAGTTTTACTCTTGCGAACCTTCAAACTGATGATCAGGCGCAAGGGTTCACGACCGGTTCAAACTCCACGGGTTACGACCTGACCAGCATCCAAGTGCGCTTCTTTAGGGGTGCGTCAAGGGATGCGTCTATTGGGACGGTTACCGTAACCCTGAACATAAGTGCGGGCCTGAGTCCGGGGAGACCCGGCGCCGTGCTCCATATCCTGAGCGGCGGGGCGCGACCGCAACGCGGTGTCAACACGTACACGGCGCCTTCGGGGGCCACGCTTGCCGCCAACACGCAGTACTTCGTGACCTTACAGGGTGGGGACGGAGGGCCAAGCGTCACCCTTAGCAACGGTGAGGATAGCACTTCACAGTCCGGCTGGAGCGTTTCCAATGTCAGTCGCTTTCGAAATGATGAAATCAGTGGTTTTATTTCGAACTGGGACCTGATCTCCACTTCCCGCATGATCAGGGTAAACGGCAGAGCCAGGGCGGCAGGCGCAACCGTGCCCGGCGCGCCGACCAACCTGCGCGCCACGCCCGGCAACAGGCAGGTGAGGTTGCACTGGACGGCGCCCACCGAAATCGGCGGGGGGCCGATTACGCACTACCAATACCGGTACGCGGCCGTGGGGGAGGATTTCGGGGCCTGGGAGAACGTAGCGGCGGGATCGCAGGGGGTGACGGTGGGGAACCTGGTCAACGGCCGGGAATATGTCTTCGAGGTGCGTGCGGTCAATGCCCTGGGCAAGGGCGGAGTGGAGACGCTGCGGGCCACTCCGGAGTTTCGGAATCCGCCGCCGCCCCCGCCCCCGCGCGACAACGGAGGCGGGAGAGGCGGCCTGCTGTTTCCTCCGGAGGCGCCGGCGGGCCTGATGGCGATGCCCGGGGACGGGGCGGTGCGGTTGGAGTGGAGCCCACCCAAAAGTGACGGGGGCACCCCGATCCTGCGCTATGAGTACCGCCTGAAGGAGGGGAGAGGAGAGTTCGGGGAGTGGACCCCGATCGAGGACAGCACTCCCGGTGAGGTCAACGCCACCGGGTATACGGTCGGGGAGCTTGGCAACGGGACGGTGTATGTCTTTGAGCTGCGTGCAGTCAACCTGGTGGGCAATGGGCGGGAATCGGAGGCGGTGGAGGTGGTGATGTTGCTGGACCGGGCCTATTGGTCGAACTTCCGGGCGGGAGATCTGCAGGGGGTTGAGGCGAGTCTGGAGCGGGGGCCGTTTGGAGGAGGACCGCAGAGTCTGAGGCTGCGGTTTGGAGCGGATCTGCGGTTTGAGGAGAGCGAGCTGGACGGAGAGGGGGAGGTGAGGGGGACCCGGTCGGGGAGCTACGGGTACCGCTACACCAGCCGGACGACGGGGGAGTTGAGGCTGGACTACGACGGGGGAGAGTCCTGCGAGCTGCGGCTGACCTTCAGGGGAGAGGGAGCGGGCAGCTACAGTTATCGCTGCGGCGGGGTATTGGGGGGACAGGGGAGCTTCCGGATGAGCGGGCTGAACCGGGCGCCGGAGATCACCAGCGCAGGGGCGTATGAGGTAGCGGAGAACACGGCGCGGGTGGGGCGACTGGAGGCGGTGGACCCGGACGAGGGGGACGAGATTGGGGGGTACGGGATAGCGGGAGGAGCGGACGGGGGGCTGTTTGCGGTGGAGGCGGAGGAGCTGATGTTCCGGGAGGCGCCCGACTATGAGGATCCTTCAGATGTGGAGAGCGCGGAACCGGCAGGCGGAGCAGCAGACAACGAATACATTGTAGTGGTAGAGGTCAGGAGCGGTGAGGGGGAGAGGGAGCGGAGGGGGAGGCGTGCGATCCGGGTGCGGGTGAGTGACGAGGAGGATCCGCCGGAGATTACCAGCCTGGGCCCGTTCGAGGTAGTGGAGAACCGGACGAGGGTAGGGCAACTGGAGGCGGTGGACCCCGACGCGGAGGACGAGATTGGGGGATACGGGATCGCGGGGGGAGCCGACGGGGCGCTGTTTGCGGTGGTTGAGGAGACGGGGGAGCTGATGTTCCGGGAGGCGCCGGACTATGAGACTCCGGGGGATATAGCCAGTGAGGAGCCCCAAAGTGGAGCAGGAGACAACGAATACATCGTGGTGGTGGAGGTAAGGAGCGGAGAGGGAGAGAGGGAGCGGAAGGGGAACCGAGCGATCCGGGTGCGGGTGGGTGACGAGGAGGAACCGCCGGGGGCGCCGGGGGCGCCGGTGGTGATGGCGGAGGGCAGCGACAGCTTGAAGGTAAGCTGGAGAGAGCCGGAGAACCGCGGGCCGGCGATTGTGGATTATGAGGTGCGTTACCGGGAGGAGGGCGAGGCAGGTTACAGCGATGGGGGCCACGAGGGGACGGGTCTGGAGGTGAGGCTGTCGGGGCTCGAGGAGGGGACGGTGTATGAGGTGCAGGTGAGGGCGGTCAACCAGGAGGGGATCGGTGAGTGGTCGGAGCCGGGGGAAGGGCGGACGGACTCGGAGGAGCCCGACGCGGAGGATCCGTCGGACTTCAGCGGGGAGGACCTGGAGGGCAGGCGCCTGACCCTGCGGCTGGAGGGTGAGGAGGGGCCGGCCGGAATCGTTGAGTTGCGGTTCGGAGAAGACAACCGGTTCGAGCAGATCGAGTCGGGCGGAGAGCAAGCCGCCACCCGGAGCGAGGGGACCTCCCGATCGGGCAGTTACGCCTATCAATGGACGGGCCCCCACATGGGGAGGCTGAGTCTGACCCAAGATGACGGGAGTTCCTGTGAGGTGTTGCTTGCCTTCACCGAGGCAAGAGCGGGCACCTTCGTCTATGACTGCGGCGGGGATCCGGGGGAGGGCAGCTTCCGGCTGACGACAGGGTCTGTGTTCGTTCCGGTGATCCTGTCGGCGGCGGGACAGAACCAGTCCTTTTTCACCTCGGAGTTGACCCTGACCAACCGGGGAGAGCGGGAGGAGAGGCTCGACTACCTCTACACGGCCCATATCGGTGGGGGCAGCGGGAGGGCCTCGGAGGTGTTAGCACCCGGTGTGCAGAAGATTGAGACCGACGCCCTGGGCCATTTGAGGGGCTTGGGGATACCGATTCCCGAAACGGGCAACCGGATCGGGACGCTGTGGGTGGAGGTGCGTCTGGGCTCTGAGGTAGAGGCGGTGGTGCGGACGACCACGCTGGTGCCTGACGGGAGGGCGGGGCTGGCCTACCCGGGGGTGGCGGAGGAGGAGGGCTTTATCGAGGCGGTCTACCTGTGCGGGCTGCGGCAGAACAGCCGGGATCGCTCCAACGTGGCCTTCCAGAACATGGGAGCGCCGGAGGAGGGGGCGATCACCCTCAGGACGACGGTCTATTCGGGAGACTCGACAGACACCAATGCCCGGGTGCTTGAGGACATGGAGCTTGAGCCGGGAGGGTTTCACCAGTACTCGGGGCTGCTGGGCGTGCTGGGGGTTCCGGCCCAGGGCTACGTCAAGGTGGAGCGGGTGGAGGGGAGAGCGCCCTTCTACGCCTACGGGGTGATCAACGACCAGGCCAACTCGGACGGGTCGTTCGTCTTTCCGGTGACGGCAAGTTCACTGGAGGCCACGGCGGGGCAGACCCTGCCGGTGATTGTGGAGACGAGCGAGTTCACCAGCGAGCTGACGGTGACGAACTTCTCGGAGGAGCCCACGAGGCTGGATTTCGAGTTTGTGGCCGAAGGGATCGAGGGGGACGACAAGACGGCGAGCTTCACCATGACCCTGGAAGCCGGCCAGCAGGAGATCATTGCCGAGGTGGTGGAGGAGCTGCGCCGCGAGGAGGTAGCGGGGCTGGGTTCGGGGAAGGGGGCCTTGGCAGGGGCGGTGTTTGCCAGGGCGGTCGAGGGGGACATGAGCGGGGTGGTGATCGGAGCTAGGACGGGCTCGGAGGGAGGAGGCGGACAGTACAGCGTCTTCTACAACGCGGTGCCCGAGGGAGCGGCCTTCACCGAGGAGGCCTGGGTGGACGGACTGCAACAGAACCAGGAGAACCGCAGCAACCTGGCGCTGGTCAACACGGGGCAGGTGGACGAGAGCGCCAGCGTCTTCCATCTCGAGATCTACGATGGGGAGACGGGATTGCTGGCAGAGACGGTGGTGACCCAGCCGATCCCGGCCCGGGGCTGGCATCAGATCAACGGGATCCTGGGCAGCTACGCCCCGGAGACCCGGCAGGGATACGTACGGATCGAGAAGGTGTCGGGGGAGAACCCCTTCCTGGCCTACGGGGTGGTCAACGACGGCGGGGCCCCGGGGCAACGCAGCGGCGACGGGGCCTACCTGCCGGCGAGGGAGTAGGGAACGCTCGGGATCGACCCGGGGAAAAGATGTGCTGACTTGATGCGCCAGGTGTCCTTCCGGGACCCACTCCCGAAGATCCGGAGACAAAAGCAATATCTGCTTCGGCTGATACGGGCGAAACCTTGTCGGCATCCACCACCTCCCACGAAGTCTGTGTGCCCCTTATAGCATCATTCCGTCCTGCCGACTTTCTGCGGGGTAGCCGGCATTTCTCACCACAGGTTGCACTCTTGAGAAGAGTGCAGGGAGTGAGGGTCGTGTTTAGCGTCATTCTGGAGAGGCAGTGCGTTCCGGGACGATGCCACAAAATCGCCGCCTACGCGGCTGTGGCAGCGCAGAATCCACACGACCCCGGGCTCACACCACCGCCGACAAGAGTGCGCCGCCTTCGCTGCTGAACGCGACTTCTCCCGGGCTTCTCCTGGTTTGCCCTGCAGGCGAAGTGCTGCCGCGGCTATTCCGCTCTATAAGGAAGCCTTGTAGGCGGCGTTTCGCCGGGTCACCCACTTCAACCGCGGCTTCGCCGCTCTCCCCAAAATCACAACACTGCCGGGGGACAGGATTTTTAATTGACAATCCCCCGGGCGCCAGCCCGGGGTTCCAGTAAGCCGCGAACGCGGCGTCCGCATTTAGCCGTGGGCGTGAGGCCATGGAAAGCTCCAGGGCGCGCCCAGCACAGTCTGTACCCAGACGACTCCAATCAAAGCGCCGCAAGATGTTAAAGACAAGCAGTTTTCGACATTATGCTCAGCGACCTGGTGAGAAATGCGGGCTAGGCCTCGCCGGGCCGGGCCATACGGTAGCCGACCCCGCGCTCGTTGTATATCCAGGCCGGACGGGCGGCGGCGTCGCCGAGCTTGTTGCGCAGCCGCTTGACGTAGGCGCGCACGATCTTGTTGTTGCCGGTGCCGCGTCCGCCCCAGACTTGGCGCAGCAGGACTTCGTGGGTCAGGACCCGGCCCGCGCCCTGCGCCAGCACGCGCAGCAGCTTGTACTCGGTCGGTGTCAGCGTCACTGGGCGCCCGGCTAGGCTGACCCGGCGCCGGTCGTAGTCGATGGAGAGCTCGCCGAGTACGAAGGGGACGGGGTTCGACCGCCGGCGCAGGGCCGCCCGGATGCGCGCCGTGAGCTCGGTCGGCGAGAACGGCTTGACCACGTAGTCCTCGGCGCCGGCCTCCAGCGCCCGCGCGATGGTCTCGTCGCGCCCGTAGCCCGAGATGAAGATGACCGGCAGGTCGGCGAGCTCGGGAACGGTCCGCATCAGCTCGACGCCGTCGGTCCCGGGCAGCATCAGGTCGAGCAGGACCAGCCGGGGCTTCTCGGCCCGGATCAAGCGCGACAACTCCTGCGGGTCGCCCGTGACCAGCGGGGCGTAGCCCGCCTCCGCCAGCGTGTCGCGGAGATGCCGCAGCGTCTCCGGGTCGTCGTCGACCACCAGGATGGGCACCGCTGCCGGTGCTTCGCCCGGCGCGCCGGGGCGGCCCGGGGCGGGACCGCCGCCGGACGCCTCGGCCACCGGGATCGTAAAGGTGAAGCGCGCGCCGAGGCCGACCCCGCCGCTCTCGGCCCGGATGCGCCCGCCATGAGCCTCGACCAGGCCCTTGCAGATGGCGAGTCCCAGCCCGCCGCCGATGCCGCCCTCCCGGTCCCCGGCGGCGGTGTACTTGCGGAACAGCTGGCCGAGTTGGTCCGGCGCGATGCCCCGGCCTTCGTCGGAAACCGAGACCGCCACATTCGACCCCTCGCGCTCCGCCGCGACCCGGATGGGAGCGGATTCCGGAGAGTGGCGCGCGGCGTTGGCGAGCAGGTTGTTGAACACCTGCACCAGGCGCTGCCGGTCGGCCATGACCCGGGGCAGGCCGGGCGGCAGATCAATGCGGACGGTGTGCCGCCCGCCGCCGCTGATGAACGTGCCGCGGGCCTGGTCCACCAGCGCGGCGACATCCGAGGGCTCGGGCGCGACCGACAGCGTGCCGGTTTCGATGCGCCCGGCGTCGAGCAGGTCGCCGATCAGGCTGTCCATGCGGTCGGCCTGCTGGTCGATGATGCGGAAGAACTGCGCCACCTCGGCCGGACCGAAGATACGCGAGGCGCGCAGCACCGTGGCGGCCGAGCCCTTGATCGAGGTCAGCGGCGCGCGCAGCTCGTGGCTCACCATGCCCAGGAACTCGGCACGCATGCGCTCCAGCTCCTGAAGCGGCGCCAGGTCCTGCATCGTCACCACCACCGAGGCAAGCGCGCCGTCCGGGCCGTGGATCGGGGTGGCGTTGATGAGCGTGGTGACGTTGCGTCCGTCCGGGACCGAGAGCACGACCTCCTCGGCCCGCACCGTCTCGGCGCGGTCCAGCACCTGCGCCAGCGGCAGCCGGTCGAGCGCGATCTCGCGGCCGTCGGCGCGCCGGCAAGTGATGACCCCGAGCAGCTGCTCCGTAGACTGGCCGGGCAGGCACAGGCCCTGCACGATGCGCCTGGCCTCGCGGTTGAGCGAGGCCAGGTCGCCGGTCTGCGCATCGAACACCACGACGCCCACCGGCGAGGTCTCGATCAGGGCTTCCAGGCCGGCGCGGGCGCGCTGCTCGGCGCGGTAGGTGCGCGCGTTGGCGATCGCCGTCGCAGCCTGCGAGGCGAACAGCACCAGGACCTCCTCGTCCTCGTCCGTGAACCCCTCCCCGCCTTCCTTCTCGACCAGGTAGAAGTTGCCGACATGGACGCCCCGGTGGCGCATCGGCGTGCCCTGGAAGGTCTTCGAGGGCAGACGGTCGGGCGAGAAGCCGAGCGAGCGCACGTAATCGGGCACATCCGCCAGCCGCAGCGGTCCCGGCAGGTCGCGGAAATACTCGAACAGCCGCGGCCCGTCGGGCCATTCCACCAGCTTGCGGTGCTCCTCGGCGGTGAAGCCCGAGGTGACGAAGTCCTGGGGGACGCCGGCCTCGTCGATGGTGGCGATGGCGCCGTAGCGCGCGCCGGTCAGCGCCCGGGCGCTCTCGACGACCTCGTTCAGCACGGTCTCGAGGTCGAGGCTGGCGCTGATGCGCAGGCTCGCCGCGCTCAGCGCGGAGATGCGGGCGCGCAGTGCCGCGTTCTCGCCCGCCGTCCTGTCTTGATCGGTCATCCGTTCTCCCCCTTCCGCCCGCCGCCCGCCAGCGGGTGATTCGGCGCTGAACTGCGGTCCCGGCCGGTGCGATTTGGTTCGATACCGGGATACCGCGTCGAATTCGCGAAGAATTCTCACACATATCCCAATAATGGACATAATTCTCACACAACATTTCGTACAATTCAACCAATTTAACGAACAATTTTTGGCCGATCGCCGGGGAAGGCAGGCAGCGTGGATGGCTCCTGGGGGGTCGGCGGCCGGAGTTGTGAGGTCCGGTCCCGGAGCAGGCCGGGACGTCAGGGGGGGGGAAGATCAGAATAGATTGTACTTCAGAGACGGGTTCTATTTCGGAACCGGGCGTCATCGCCGCCGGGCTGTCGGCGGCGTCCTTCGCGCGGCGCGGCAGGGGCGGCGCGGACCGCTCCCGCCGCGTGGGTCCTTCCCTCCGCCGGCCGGTCCGGTCCCTCGGCCGCCATGCGCGGGCGGCAGCCTTGGCGCTGGCCGCCCTCGCCGCCCTGGCGCTCGGCGTGCCGGAGCAGGCCGCGGCGCAGACGGCGACGACGTTTGTCAGCAATTTCAATCAGCTCTTCGACTCTTACATCTATAGGAGTGGGGACACGGCGCAAGCCTTCACGACGGGCTCGAACACGGCCGGCTATACGCTGAGCAGTGTCGACGTGAAATCTGGAAACGCCCGTCGTTTCTCGCTGTCTGTATGTGCGACGGATAGCAACAGCTATCCCGATACGACCAGTTGTACGCCGCTTGTGGCGCCAGGCAATTTTGCAATTGCGACCCTCTCCTTCATGGCGCGGACCGGCACCACCCTCGATCCCGATACGACCTACACCCTACTGTTTTCGCGCATCTCATCTTCGAACCCTGGGCAGTGGTCCGTGACAACCTCCGACAATCAAGACACGGATTCATTGGCCGGGTGGGAGATTGCAAACGAATATCATTTCCTGGATGTTTTTTCGAATGTGTGGGGAGTAACTCTTAGCAGAGACGCAATCCAAGTCGATGTCAAGGGCACCGCCGCAGGCGGCACCACCAACACCGCCCCGACGGGCGCGCCGATCATCACGGGCACGGCCGAGGTGGGCCAGACGCTGACGGCGGTCACCACCGGCATCATCGATGCCAACGGGTTGACCACCCCCGGCTACACGTACCAGTGGATCCGGGCGAACGGCTCGGATGCCAACATTTCGGGAGAGAATTCGAGCACCTACACCCTGCTCGATACCGACCTGGGCAAGACCATCAAGGTGCGGGTGACCTTCACCGACGACGATGGCTATTCCGAGACGCTCACCAGCGACGCGACGGCGACGGTCGCGGCGGCACCAGACACCACCCCGCCGAGGCTGCAGAGCTCTTTCGTGGGGATTCCCGGCAGCGGCCTCTCGCTCTTATTCAACGAAACATTGAACGCCAACGCCGCAGACGTGCCCGTCAGCGCCTACTCCGTCACCGCTGACGGGGAGGCCGTCACGATCGTCGGGCCCCCCACTTACATCGTAAATGGCGTGGTCCTGAACTTCTCCTCCGGCATGATCATCAGGCAGCGCCAGACCGTCGTTGTCAGCTACACCGATCCCACCACCGGCGACGACGACGTCGCTCTCCAGGACGACGCCGGCAACGACGTCGCCTCCTTCACCACCGGCATGTCGGGCGTCCCGGCGGTCCTCAACAGCTCCACCATCAACACGCCCGCGACGGGCGCGCCGATCATCACGGGCACGGCGCAGGTGGGCCAGACGCTGACGGCGGTCACCACCGGCATCATGGATGCCAACGGGCTGACCAGCCCCACCTACACGTACCAGTGGATCCGGGTGAACGGCACGGATGAGGACATTTCGGGCGCGAATTCGAGCACCTACACCCTGCTCGACGCCGACCTGGGCAAGACCATCAAGGTGCGGGTGACCTTCACCGACGACGCCAGCAATACCGAGACGCTCACCAGCGCCGCGACGGCGACGGTCGCGGCGGCACCAGACACCACCCCGCCGAGGCTGCAGAGCTCTTTCGTGGGGATTCCCGGCAGCGGCCTCTCGCTCTTATTCAACGAAACATTGAACGCCAACGCCGCAGACGTGCCCGTCAGCGCCTACTCCGTCACCGCTGACGGGGAGGCTGTCACGATCGTCGGGCCCCCCACTTACATCGTAAATGGCGTGGTCCTGAACTTCTCCTCCGGCATGATCATCAGGCAGCGCCAGACCGTCGTTGTCAGCTACACCGATCCCACCACCGGCGACGACGACGTCGCTCTCCAGGACGACGCCGGCAACGACGTCGCCTCCTTCACCACCGGCATGTCGGGCGTCCCGGCGGTCCTCAACAGCTCCACCGTCAACACGCCCGCGACGGGCGCGCCGATCATCACGGGCACGGCGCAGGTGGGCCAGACGCTGACGGCGGTCACCACCGGCATCATGGATGCCAACGGGCTGACCAGCCCCACCTACACGTACCAGTGGATCCGGGTGAACGGCACGGATGAGGACATTTCGGGCGCGAATTCGAGCACCTACACCCTGCTCGACGCCGACCTGGGCAAGACCATCAAGGTGCGGGTGACCTTCACCGACGACGCCAGCAATACCGAGACGCTCACCAGCGTGCCGACGGCGACGGTGACCGCGGCGGGGACGGCGAACAACGCGCCAGTATTCCCCGTCGACACGCTGACGCTCAGCATCGCTGAGAACACGGCGGCGGACACCAATATCGGCGCAGTCATTCCCGAGGCGACCGATGCGGACAGCGGCGACACCCTGGAATACTCCATGGAAGGCACGGACGCGGGCTCGTTCACCTTCGACACAACGGCCCGGCAGATCAAGACCAGCGCGCCGCTCGACTTCGAGGAGAAGTCCAGCTACTCGGTAACCATAAGGGTCACGGACGGCAGCGACAGCGACACCGTCGCGGTGACGATCACTATCACGGACGTGGACGAGTCGCTGACGGTTCAGATGACGACCGACCTGCCGCCGCCGCTGGAGGGCCCGTTCACGGTGAGGTTCAGATTCTCCGAGACGGTGATGGGCTTCAGCAGCAGCGATATTGCAACACAGCAGCAACCTGCCTGCACGGATAGCGCAAACAACCTGGTTTCCTGCAACCCAACCATTGCGGCAGTACAGACCACAGATGACCGGATCTTCACCACCACCGTGACGCCGCAGACCGATCAGGTGGCGCACAACTACACGCTCACGCTGACGGTGGGCGGAGGCGCAGTGATGTCGTCGGTGGGCAACAAACCGAACCAGGCTGCGGCTCTGGAAGTCCGTATAGCGCCGCCGGGAGTGACGCTGCCTATTTCATCTCTGGGTCTGACGGCCAGTGAGGGTAACGCAGAGGTTAGGTTGAACTGGAACCAACCGACGGAAGACGGGGTCTCGGCGATCATCCGCTACGAATACCGATTTGCAGCCGCCGGTGAGGATTTCAGCGCATGGGAGAACGTGATGGCGGGAACGCACAGGGTGACGGTGGGGGGGCTGATTAACGGCAGGGAATACGTCTTCGAGGTGCGGGCGGTCAATGCGTTGGGGAAGGGTGGGGTGGAGACGGTGCGGGCCACTCCGGAGTTTCGGAATCCGCCGCCGCCTCCTCCCCGCGGCGGTGGCGGTGGGGGAGGGGGCCTGCTGTTTCCACCCCAGGCCCCGGCAAGCCTCGCGGCACTGCCCGGGGAGGGGGCGGTGCGGCTGGAGTGGAGCCCGCCCGAGAATGACGGGGGCACGCCCATCCTGCGCTATGAGTACCGGCTGAAGGAGGGGCGTGGAGAGTTTGGCGAGTGGACCCCGGTTGAAGACAGCGCCCCCGGTGAGGTCAACGCCAGCGGGTATACGGTCGGAGGGCTTCTCAACGGGACGGTCCATGTCTTTGAGGTGCGGGCGGTGAACCTGGTGGGCAACGGACGGGAATCGGAAGCGGTGGAGGTGGCGATGCCATTGGACCGTGCTTATTGGTCGAACTTCCTGGCAGAGGACCTGGAGGGGGGAGAAGCCGGCCTGGAGTGGACTCCGTTTGGGGGAACCCCACGGAGTCTGAGGCTGCGGTTTAAAGCGGGGCTGCGGTTCGAGGAGAGCGAGCTGGACGGAGAGGGAGAAGTGACGGCGACCCGTATGGGCAGCTACGGGTACCGCTACACCAGCCGGACGACGGGGGAGTTGAGGCTGGGCTTTGACGGGGGGGAGTCCTGCGAGCTGCGGCTGACCTACCGGGGAGTGGGAGCGGGCAGCTACAGCTATCGCTGCGGGGGAGCGCTGCGGGGGCAGGGGAGCTTCGCCTTGACGGGGCTGAACCGGGTGCCGGAGATCAGCGGCGCGGGGCTGTTCGAGGTGGCGGAGAACCAGGCGAGGGTGGGGCAGCTGGAGGCGGTGGACGGGGACGATGAGATTGCAGGATACGGGATAGCGGGGGGAGCGGACGGGGGGCTGTTTGCGGTGGTTGAGGAGACGGGGGAGTTGCTGTTCCGGGAGGCGCCGGACTACGAGACTCCGGGAGATGTAGCCAGTGACGATCCCCAAAGCGGAGCGGGGGACAACGAATACATTGTAGTGGTAGAGGTGAGGAGCGGTGAGGGAGAGAGGGAGCGGAAGGGGAGCCGTGCGATCCGGGTGCGGGTGGCTGACGAGGAGGAGGCGCCGGAGATTACCAGCCTTGGCCCGTTTGAGGTGGTGGAGAACCGGACGAGGGTGGGGCAACTGGAGGCGGTAGACCAGGACAAGCAGGACGAGATTACGGAGTACGGGATAGCGGGGGGAGCGGACGGGGCGCTGTTTGAGGTGGTTGAGGCGACCGGGAAGCTGATGTTCCGGGAGGCGCCGGACTACGAGACTCCGGGGGATGTAGCCAGTGACGATCCCCAGAGCGGAGTAGGGGACAACGAATACATCGTGGTGGTAGAGGTGAGGAGCGGAGAAGGGGGGAGGGAGCGGAAGGGGAGCCGAGCGATCCGGGTGCGGGTGGCTGACGAGGAGGAACCGCCGGGGGCGCCGGGGGCACCGGTGGTGACGGCGGAGGGGAGCGACAGCTTGAAGGTGAGTTGGAGAGAGCCGGAGAACCGAGGGCCTGAGATCGTGGATTATGAGGTGCGCTACCGGGAGGGGGGCGAGGCAGGCTACAGCGATGGGGGGCACGAGGGGACGGGTCTGGAGGTGAGGCTGTCGGGGCTCGAGGAGGGGACGGTGTATGAGGTGCAGGTGAGGGCGGTCAACGAGGAGGGGATCAGTGAGTGGTCGGAGCCGGGGGAAGGGCGGACGGACATGCAGGACCCGGACCCGGACGATCCGTCGGACTTCAGCGGGGAGGACCTGGAGGGCAGGCGCCTGACCTTGCGGCTGGAGGGTGAGGAGGGGACCGCCGGAAGCCTTGAGCTGCGGTTCGGCGAGGGCAACCGGTTCGAGCAGATCGAGTCGGGCGGAAAGCAAGCCGCCACCCGGAGCGAGGGCGTTACCCGATCGGGCAGCTACACCTATGAGAAGACTGGTCCCGGCAGAGGAACGGTGAGGCTCGACTACGATGACGGGAGTTCCTGTGAGATCCAAATGAGTTTCACCGAGACGGGAGTGGGCGGGTTTGCCTATGACTGCGGCGAGGGGGACCCGGCCGAAGGGAGCTTCCGGCTGACGACGGGGTCGTTGTTCGTTCCGGTGATTCTGTCGGCGGCGGGTCAGAACCAGTCTTTTTTCACCTCGGAGCTGACCCTGACCAACCGGGGGGATCAGGACGTAAAGCTCGATTACGCCTACACGGCCCACAGGGGAGGGGGGAGCGGGAAGACTTCTGATGCGCTTGCACCCGACATGCAAAAGATCGAGACCGACGGCCTGACCTATCTGAGGGGTCTGGGGATAGCAATTCCCGAAACGGGCAACCGGATCGGGACGCTGAGGGTGGAGGCGCGGCTGGGGTCGGAGGTAGAGGCGGTGGTGCGGACGACGACGCTGGTGCCTGAGGGACGGGCGGGGCTGGCCTACCTGGGAGTGGCGGAGGAGGAGGGCTTTACCGAGGCAGTCTACCTGTGCGGGCTGCGGCAGAACAGCCGTGACCGCTCGAACGTGGCCTTCCAGAACATGGGAGCGCCCGAGGAGGGTGCGATCACCCTCAGAGCCACGGTGTATTCGGGAGAGGCGGCAGACACCAATGCCCGAGTCCTTGAAGACGTGACGCTTGAGCCGGGAGAGTTTCACCAGTACTCGGGGCTGCTGGGAGTGCTGGGGGTTCCGGCCCAGGGCTACGTCAAGGTGGAGCGGGTGGAGGGGAGGGCGCCTTTCTACGCCTACGGGGTGATCAACGACCAGGCCAACTCGGACGGGTCGTTCATCTTTCCGGTGACGGCGGGTTCACTGGAGGGAACAGCGGGCCAGACCCTGCCGGTGGTGGTGGAGACCAGCGAGTTCAGAAGCGAGCTGACGGTGACGAACTTCTCCGAAGAACCCAGGACGCTTGATTTCCAGTTTGTGGCCGAGCGAATCGAGGCGGACGACAAGACGGCCGCCTTCAGCATGACCCTCGGAGCCGGCCGGCAGGAGATCATTGCGGAGGTGGTGGATGAGTTGCGCCGCCGGGGGGTAGCGGGTCTGGGGTCGGGCAGCCGGGCTTTGGCCGGGGCGGTGTTTGCCACGGCGGTCGAGGGGGACATGAGCGGGATCGTGATCGGAGCCAGAACGGGCTCCGAAGGAGGCGGTGGGCAATACAGCGTCTTCTACAACGCGGTGCCTGAGGGAGGGGCCTTCACCAAGGAGGCCTGGGTGGAGGGGTTGCAGCAGAACGAGGAGAACCGGAGCAACCTGGCGCTGGTCAACACGGGGGAGGTGGATGACAGTGAGAGCGTCTTCCATCTGGAGATCTACGACGGGGAGACGGGGATGCTGGCCGAGACGGTGGTGACCAAGCCGGTCCCGCCCCGGGGCTGGCATCAGATCAACGGCATTCTGGGCAGCTACGCTCCGGAGACCCGGCAGGGGTATATCCGGATCGAGAAGGTGTCGGGGGAGAACCCGTTTCTGGCCTACGGGGTGGTCAATGACGGCGGGGCCCCGGGGCAACGCAGCGGCGACGGGGCCTACCTGCCGGCGAGGGAGTAGGGAACGCGGAAGAAACCAGGGCGGTAGCTGGCTTGGCGCCGCCAAGTACTGCCGGTCGGCGGATTGCTTCAGGCCCCCCCGGCCCGCATTTCTCACCGGGGAAGGAAGTCTTGCAGGCGGCGTTTCGCCGGGTCACCCACTCCAACCTCGGCTACGCCGCTCTCCCCACAACCAAGACACCGCGGTGGGACAGGATTTTTACTGGATCACCTGGCGGGCAGCCTGGGAGATGGCCTTGACTCCGATCTGGTAATGGTCGTAAAGCTCCTCGGTCTGACCCGACTGACCGAATTCATCCACCCCCAGACACAGCGCCTTGCTGCCGAACACGCTCCCGATGAAGGAAAGGGCATGCGAGTGCCCGTCCAGCACGGTGACGATGGGGACGTGGCGTTCGGAGGCTGGAATCAGACTCTCCAGGTGAAAGGTGAAACGGGTTCCGGGGTTTTTCATCTTGAGCTTGTTGGCGTGCTGCCAGCCCCGGAAGAGCAGGTCCGGACTGGTAACCACGATCACGTTGGCAAAGATGCCTTCCTGAGAGAGTTTCCGGCCGGCCTCCAGGGCATCGACCACCATCACGCCACAGGTGAAGATATTCAGCACGTTCTTGCCCGGAAAGTACCTGGGGTCTGAACCATGCCCCAGGAGTCGATATCCCCCCCGCAGAACGTCCTGGCGTAGCCCGGCCAACCGTTGAGGAGTTGTTTGCCTGTTGGCCGGAAAGAGATTTTGCGGCACCGGTCGGGTGGAGAGGCGCAGGTAGAGAATCTGACCTCGCTTGCGGTCCAGCAGGTTCCGCAGACCCGCCAGGAAGATCCATTCCAGTTCCTGGGCGAAGGTGGGCTCATAGTAGACCAGGTTGGGCATCTCCATGCCG
Source organism: Candidatus Versatilivorator sp. (assembly GCA_965262635.1). Lineage (GTDB taxonomy): Bacteria > Acidobacteriota > Terriglobia > Versatilivoradales > Versatilivoraceae > Versatilivorator. The sequence goes on from OZ253547.1 coordinate 755,914, forward strand.
ATGGAGGGTGTGATCAGGGATTGATGCGCGCCTCCCTCGGGACTCAGCGTAATTCCCGAAGGCGTGCCGGCAAAAATGAACTTGGATTCGGTGTATGCCGCATAGGTCAGCGCATCCAGTCCCCGTCCGATAAACGGGTCATAGACCGTTCCGAAGGGAAGAAGCACTTCCCCGGAGAATTCCTGCGACAGTCCCAGCATGTTCAAAAGCAGAAACAGATTGTTTTCCGAGATGCCCAACTCGATGTGATGTCCCTTGGGGGACTGCTCCCAACTGAGCATGGAGGCCACGGCATTCTCGCGAAAGAAATTGATCTTTTCCTGGGGGCTGTAGACCTGCATCTTGTGAATCCATCCCCCCAGGTTGGTCGAAATGGAGACGTCGGGGGAGGTGGTCACCATGCGGGCCGCCACCTCCGGGATGCGGCTGAGGGCGGTGAGGAGGCTCCCCAGGGCCTGTTGGGTGGAGAAATCGCCCCGGTAGCCGGAGCCCAGGCTGTCGGGAATAGGGAGGGGTGCGGGTTCAACCGCGGTTTCCGCCTTGGCATTGCCATTGAGAAGCTTGAGGCGGGACTGGATGAATCGGGCTTCAGGACTTCCGGATGGGAATCGGTCGAATTCTTCTCCACGAAGAACTCCCAGCCGCGATTGAAGTTCTGCCATTTGGTTGGCGCTCAAGAGCTTGGCGTGGTTCAGGGGATCCCCGGCGATCGGCAGCTCCCAGCCCTTGATGGTGTAGGCGATGATGACCACGGGCTGGTCGGTGATCCGGTCAGCCTCGTCCAGCCCCGTCAGGATTTTGCGCAAGTCATGGCCACCCAGATCACCCAGCAGAGGCTTGACTTCGTCGGTGGAGAAGTTACTCAACAATTCCAGCAGGTCCTCATCCTGGCCGCCGGGAGCGTCGGCCAGCCGAAGTCGGATCCGGTCGCCGTCCTCGATACGCAGCAGACTCTGATATTCGTCGTTGCTCATCAGGTCGATCCGCTGTCTCAATTTCTCACCGTGGGGACGGCTGAAGACCTCTTCCAGTTTCCGGCCGTACTTCAACTCGAGCACTCGCCAGCCATTGATGCGAAACATCTCCTCGATCTTCTGGGCTTTGCCGCTGGGGACGACGCGGTCCAGACTCTGGCGATTGAGATCGACGATCCAGAGGACCTGCCCCAGGTCCTGCAGCGTTTCCTCGCCCAGGGCCTCCCACACGTTGCCCTCGTCCAACTCCGCATCGCCCATCAAGGCAATGAACCGGTTGCGGCGGGGATAACCGAAATGGTCCCGCACGAACTGTCGGGTCAGCCGGGCGAAGTTGGGGACAACGGCTCCCAGGCCTACGGACCCGGTGGAGAAGTCGACCTGGTCCACGTCCTTGGTACGGCTGGGATAGGACTGAAGTCCCTTGAAGCTGCGGAATTGGCGGAGTTTCTCCTCGGACAGGTTGCCCAGAAGATACTGGATGGCGTGGTATACCGGAGAGCCGTGAGGCTTGACGGAGACCCGGTCTCCAAATCGCAGGGAGTGGAAATAGAGAGCCGTCATCAAGCTGACCATGGAGGCGCAACTGGCCTGGTGCCCGCCCACCTTGGCGCCGTTGCCGTTCTCCCGCAGGGAATTGGCGTAGTGCACGATCTGCATACTCAGCCACAGGACTCGTTTTTGAATCTGCTCCAGGATGGCGACCTCGGATTCCGAAGGGCTCTTGGGAAGCTCTGCGCCGACCTCGGACGCTTGGCGGTTGCTGGTGAGTCCTGGGAAATTTCCGGTCATTCCTGCACCCGGTCGAGGGAGATTGGTCTTCTTGCTGCCGATTTGGGGGATTGGTCTGCCTTGGCCCCAGCTGGTTGCCCAGTGCTCAGTGGTAGGGTTTCAACCGTTCCACGCAGTGAGCGATTTGCTGCAGGATCGGTGGCGGTGGCGGGGCATTGAACGGTCCCCCTTCTCCCAGGTCAATGTCCTGAAATCCACCCAGTTGGCCGGCGGCAACCACGGCGCAGTAATTGTAGATCCGATCCTCCATGAATCGAATCTCTTCAAGACCCGAAACCACTTGCTCCAGTTCGGCGCAGGTTTCGAAGTCCCGGCGCCGGTAGGCATTGTTGATCGCATCGCAAAGTCGGGGGCAGATCAGCGTCAATCCGGAGGTATGACCCCGCGCGCCCAACCGTGCGGCTGCCGTCACCCGGTCGCCCACTCCCCAAAGCACCCTCTTGGAGCGGGGCACTGCAGCCTGCAGCACCTCCACGTCTCCGGGGTCGGTCCCCACCTTGATGCCGGCAATGTTGGCTAATCTGGTGGCGAGTTTAGCATAGGCCCCGTTCAGGCGGGCAGTGCGCAGGTAGAGGACGAAGCGTCCCGCTCCTCGCTTTTGGAAGTATTCCGATAAAGCGGCAAGCTCGACTTCAACGCCCTCGGGGTTGCACAGACCGGGAATGGGCATGAGCAGAAAGTAGTCGGGAGGTCTCTCCAGGCTCAGGCAGTCCTGGATGAATCGCTTGGCCTCGGACGGAGGTGTCGGAATGACCCCCGCCATGAAAAGCGCTTCGTCGCCCAACTGGCGGCCGGTCGAGCGAACCAGTTCCAACAGGGTGCTCCTGTCGAGGTGGTGGATCAAGCTGGTCCCGCCGATCCCGACGACGCGCCGCCTCCCTTCGTCAAGAAAGCAGTTGCCCAGCAGGTAGTCCACGTTCCTGGCATGGGCTCGCCGGTCCAACAGTCCTCCCCGAAAGGGCATCGGCATCAGAACGGTTACGGTGTCGAGTTCGTCGAACGGGCCCGGCTGGGTGTTGCCCGGCTCGGTTGCCGTCTCGCGATACAGCTCGGCTGGTGCTTTCATGAATTCTTCTCCCCGGATGTTGAAAAATAGTTGTCTCTCGCCCTTTTGGCCTCGGGCTTCATTATTTTAACCTCAATCTTGAAGAATTCAGTGGGAGGTCGTCGCCCAAATCAGCCTCCTGGCCGCGGGCCAGGAACGGGAGATCACAAAGGCTGCCGTGGCGCAGATCATAAAGGCACCCGCCGCCGCAAACATCCAAAGGTTGCTCAGCCGGTCGCCAATGAAGCCCCATAGGGGCGGGCCCAGAAACATCCCCAGACTGGACGCGGACAGGTAGAGGCTCATGGCGTTGCCGGTGTGTAGCGGATGAAACCGTTCCGCCGCGATGGAGCTCAGGGCAGGGTAGTAGACGCCGTGACTCATCCCGCAGCAGAATCCCAGCAGTCCGAGTTGCCAGGCATGGTCGGCGTGAGGAATCAAAGCAAGGCCGAGCCCGTAGAGAGCCAGGCTGGAAATGGCAATCCCCCGTCTTTTCCCTGTATCCAGATGTTGACTGATGCTCAGACGAGTGGTGAAGGCGCCCGAACCATAGCCCAAGCCAAAAGCGGAGATGGCGCCGGCGCCGATCCAGCTCACCGTTGGGGCCAGAAAGCTGTTCCAGGAAGAGAAACCCAAACCGAAGCAAAAGGAGAAAAAGATGACCGCCCTCAAGTTGGGGAAGTTGGCTTTGAAGGCCCGGCTGAAGGGTTCGCGCCGGGTTCCTCTGGGGGCCAGGGGACGGGGTACGCGGCTGAGAATGACTCCAACCGTAACAAAGGCGGCCAGAAGGAGCGTGAATGTTCCGGCCATGCCCCAAAAATTTTGCAAGGCTTCGGCGATAGAGGGTCCGGCTCCCATCATCACGAATCCCGGCAGGCCAAAGTAGCCCATCACCCGCCCCTTGAGTTTCTGAGGTACCGACTGCACCAGGTGAAAAAGCGCCCCTGCCGAGACCATGGTCGCGCCGCCTCCGTGCAGGGCGCGAGCGGCGAAAATAGCATCCGGCCACCTGAGGGCCGCCCAATAGAAGAGACACCCCGTCAGGGCCATAGCGGTACCAATCAGCGCCGTGGGCACGTTTCCGATGTGGTCGGCCAGGTGGCCTGAATAGATTCGGGAGAAGAGAGATACGACGAAGAACAGTCCCATGGCCCAACCGATCTTTTGGGCCGACCATCCCTGATGAGCCAGGTAGTCCGGGACCAGGATCAGCATCCACATGGTCAAGCTCAGCAAGGCGCTGATACTCAAATAGGCAAAAAACTTAAAATCTTCTCGATTCGATAACATGCGGTTTCTCTTGTGTTTGCTGGCCTGCCCCCAAAACGGTCGCCGGAGAGAATCTGTCCACTGGGCCGGGAGGCATCCACGGGAGTCACCCATGAATATTCGGGAGGGTTCCGGCGGCGGTGAAGCCGCGGCGACCGAGTGCAACTCGGGCGATGGAATGCATCCAACCGCGGCCTGCTTGAGGAGGCGGCAGAGGCCGCGTCCGTGGGTGGCCCTTTCCGCCAGCCCCGAAACTATGGCTTTTTTGTTCCCGACCAGGGTACGGATCGATGAATCATCAGCCTGAGAGAGGGTTGGCGCCTTCCGGGTTTGGCAGGATTGACAGGTGGGCTGGGGACCAATCTCCAAATCAACCTTCCACGCTTCATTATACGCCAAGTCTCAAGCTCCCATTTCGTCCGCCTCGGCGGGCAAAAAAATTGAAGAGAGGGATGGGCATCGATAAACTATTGAAGCACAAGATCTCAGGGATGAATCGGCCTCTGAGTTCGTGGTGGCTTGAGGAGGATTGTTATTCGGAGCAATAGACGGAAGAGGTCCTGGCGATGAAGCGCTGTTCCAATGGGAGGATCAAGAAGATGAAACTGTCCCGATTCGTTGTTATCAGCCATTTGCTGTTGTTGACGGTGACGGCCTCGGTCATTGTCTGTCGGAGTTCAAAAAGCCTGACCAGCAAGGACGTCGACCGGATGATGACCTCGCTTGCCAACTGGGGTCGTTGGGGGGCGGACGACCAACTGGGGACGATCAACCTGATCACGGCCGAAAAGCGCAAACAGGCGGCGGCCTTGGTGAAGGAGGGCGTCTCTGTTTCGATGGCCCACGACGCGATCAAGGTCGAGCAGGATGGCTCGCCCCCCTTCGAACACGAGATGTTGCCGGAGAGTTTCAAGCCCGACTCCGTGGGGGCCAACGATCGATTCGCCGTAAGCTACCACGGATTCACCACCACCCATATGGATGCTCTGTGCCACTTCTTTTACCAGGGGAAGATGTACAACGGTTTCTCCAAGGACGAAGTCACCCGGAGTGGAGCGGGCAAGCTCTCGGTCCACACCCTGAAAAACGGCATCTTTACCCGGGCCGTTCTCATGGATATGCCCCGCCTGTGGGGTTTGGACTATCTGCCCGGGGACAAAGCGATTTATCCTGAAGATCTGGAAGCCTGGGAAAAGAAGGCGGGAGTCCGCGTGGGCTCCGGGGATGCCCTGTTGCTGCGGACCGGACGCTGGGCCAGGCGGCGGGCCGAGGGCGCATGGGACATCATGCAGAATTCGGCCGGTCTGCACGCCTCCTGCCTGCCCTGGCTGAAAGAGCGCGATGTGGCCATCGTCGGCAGTGATTTGGCCACCGACGTCATGCCCTCGCAAGTCCAGGGATCCTTCCTGCCGGTTCACATGGTCCTGATTGCAGGGATGGGGACACCCATCCTGGACGTAATGGATCTGGAAGCTGTCGGCGAGGCCGCCCAATCCCGCCGGCGGTGGGAGTTTCTCATGACCGTGGCTCCTCTGGCGGTGCCGGGCGCCACCGGCTCTCCTCTGAATCCGATTGCGACATTCTAGCAGTCTGGAGCTTCATCATGAAGGCCATGGTTCTGGAGACTCCGGGGCAACCCTTGGTTGAAAGGGATCTGCCCAGGCCCCGGGTCGGGCCGGGCCAGGTCCTCCTCCGGGTTCGTGCCTGCGCGGTCTGCCGGACCGACCTCCACATCCTGGACGGGGAGCTCCCGGAGGCCAAGTTGCCCCTGGTTCCCGGACATCAGATCGTGGGAACGGTGGCCGGCTGCGGTCGAAGAGTCAGCCGACTGAGTCAGGGAGACCGGGTGGGAGTCCCCTGGTTGGGCTGGACCTGCAACCGGTGCGGCTACTGCAGGTCCTCCAGAGAGAATCTGTGCGATCGCGCCCGGTTCACGGGGTATCATAGGGACGGAGGTTACGCCGAGTTCGCGGTCGCTGACGAGCGCTACTGTTTCCCGATCCCACCGGACTATCCCGATCTTCAGGCGGCCCCGCTGTTGTGCGCCGGCCTGATCGGCTTCCGGTCCTTGAAGATGACCGGCGAGGCTCAACGCGTCGGCTTTTACGGGTTCGGCTCGGCAGCCCATATTCTGGTTCAGGCGGCTCTCCATGAGGGTCGGCAGGTCTATGCCTTCACCCGGGCCGGGGATAGAGCCGGCCAGCAGTTTGCCCTCCGTTCAGGGGCGGCGTGGGCCGGTGAATCGGGTCAGCGGCCTCCGGTGCCGCTGGATGCGGCCATTATCTTCGCACCCGCCGGCGAGTTGGTCCCGGAAGCTCTGAAGGCGGTGGCCAAAGGGGGCTCGGTGATCTGCGCCGGTATCCATATGAGCGATATTCCGGCCTTTCCCTACTCGATTCTCTGGGGAGAGCGGGTGGTGCGCTCGGTCGCCAATCTCACCCGGCGCGATGGCGAGGAGTTTCTGGGGTTGGCGGGCCGAATCGCCATCGGGACTCAAGTCAGTCCCTTTGCGCTGACCGCCGCCAACCAGGCCCTGTCGGCGCTACGGTCGGGAAATGTTCAGGGAGCAGCCGTTCTGGTGGTCGATTGATCTGAACGTCCATACCCGGGGTCCCGACTCATCAGGTTTGTGAGGCCGAGGAAATCCAGAGCGGTCGCGCGACTCCCGGGGAAGGCGAACACTTGCAGATCTGAACACCGGGAGGTTTCTTCAATGCCCCAAGCGGAAAGATATAGGATTGTAGGACAAATGCCGTCCGGCTGCGACTTGGCGGGTCGGTTCGCTTGCCCCATCGAAGGCGGTAAATATGTGTTATGATGAGGCTAGCTAGTTGGGCTCAATGGTTTCGGGCTGGGGATGGCCGAGAATGCAGGGTTTGAAGCGATGAGCGTTGAATTAACCCTACGCCAGACCAAAATTCGGCACCTGCAACTGAAGGAAATGGTTTGTGTGGCCCCGGATACGAGTTTGGGAGAGACCATTGCAACCATGCAGCGACAGCGCAACGGCTGTGCTTTGGTGGTGGTGGAATCGAGTCTCATGGGAATATTTACCGAGAGGGATCTGATTCGCAAGGTGGCCCGATGCAGCCAGGTTGGCTTGGACCGGCCGATTCGTGACTTCATGACGCCGGAGGTGGCCGTCCTGAGTCCGGACAATTCTCTGCTGGAGGCGGTTCTTCTGATGAACCAGGGAGGCTACCGCCATATTCCGTTGGTCGATTCGGCTGATCGGGTCTGTGATTGTCTGTCCGTGATCAACATCGTTGACTATTTGTTGGAATGCTATCCCCAGGAGGTGTTCTCCCTTCCGCCGAGGCCCCATCAGAATTTCGCCGAGCCGGATGGAGCCTGAGGATGGATTCCGCCAGCATCGTGGCTCATTTGGGAAGTTGAGCTTCAAGGAGCGAAAATCTCAACCGCCGTGCCTGTCATAACCACCGAAAAAGACCACAAACCGGCCCGAGCCATCGTCGAGGTCGAAAACGCAACCATCCGATTTGCCGGAGACTCGGGTGACGGCATGCAGTTGACCGGAACCCAGTTCACCAATACCTCGGCGGTCTTTGGGAACGACATCAGCACCCTCCCCGATTTTCCGGCTGAGATTCGTGCGCCCGCCGGGTCCCTGCCGGGTGTGAGCGGATTCCAGATCAACTTCAGCAGTCGAGACATTCGGACTCCGGGGGATCAGCCCAACGTTCTGGTGGCCATGAACCCGGCGGCTCTCAAGGTGCACCTGTCGGACCTCGAGCCCGGGGGCATTGTCATTGCCAATTCCAATTCCTTTTTGCCCCTGAATCTGAAGAAGGCGGGCTACAAGTCCAACCCCCTGGAGGACGGGAGCCTGTCGGGTTATCGACTGATTGCCGTTCCTTTGACTGAGTTGAACGGCAAGGCGCTGCAGGAGTTGAACCTTCCCAGGAGGGATGCGGACCGGTGCAAGAACTTCTTCGCTCTCGGAATAACCTATTGGCTTTACGACCGTCCCCTGGAGACGACGCTCTCCTGGATCGAAGGCAAATTCAAAATGAAGCCTCAGATCCTGGCGGCAAATACCCTGGCCTTGCGAAGCGGATACAACTACGCCGACACCACCGAGCTCTTCACCAACCACTACCGGGTTCGCACGGCCAAGTTGGCTCCTGGCAAGTACCGAAATATTACCGGGAACGAGGCCACGGCTTTCGGGTTTATCGCGGCCTCGAAGAAATCCGGACTGCCGCTTTTTTATGCCAGCTATCCCATCACTCCCGCCAGCGATATCCTTCACGAGCTGTCCCGGCACAAGAATTTCGGCGTCAGGACCTTTCAGGCGGAAGACGAGATTTCGGCTGTCGGCGCCGCCATTGGTGCTTCCTTTTCAGGTCACCTGGGGCTTACGGGAACCAGCGGGCCGGGAGTCGCCCTCAAATCGGAGGCGATCGGGCTGGCCGTCATGACGGAACTGCCACTGGTCATCGCCAACATTCAACGCGGCGGTCCCAGCACGGGTCTGCCCACCAAAACCGAGCAGGCGGACCTGCTGCAGGCCCTGTTCGGACGGAACGGGGAGTGTCCCGTGGCAGTGGTTGCGCCGGCTACTCCATCCGGTTGCTTCACCATGGCTTTCGAGGCCTTTCGTTTGGCCACCCTGTTCATGACCCCGGTCTTCTTCCTCTCCGACGGCTATTTGGCCAACGGGTCGGAGCCCTGGAAGATTCCCTTAGTGGCAGACCTTCCCGACATTGACGTCCGCTTCAGGACGGAGGCCGAGGGGTTTCAACCCTATCTGCGAGATAAGAAGACCCTCTCCCGCCCCTGGGCAATCCCGGGCACTCCGGGGCTGGAGCATCGCATCGGCGGGTTGGAGAAACAGGATGTCACCGGAAACGTCAGTTACAACCCCGACAACCATGACTTCATGGTGCGCCTGCGTGCCGAAAAGATTGCCCGCATCGCCGACGTCATTCCTGGGGCGGAGGTTTTCGGGAAGCCGGAAGGAAAGGTCCTGGTGGTTGGATGGGGTTCGACCTACGGGGCCATCACCTCTGCCGTGGAGGGCATGCAGGAGCAGGGCCACTCCGTCTCCAGCGTTCATTTGCAATACTTGAATCCACTTCCCAGGAATTTGGGAGAGGTTCTCTCTCGATTTGACAAGGTCTTGGTGCCCGAGCTTAATCTGGGTCAATTGCTGATGATCTTGCGGTCTCGCTATCTGGTGGATGCCGTCGGTTTCAACCAGGTGCGAGGCCTCCCCTTTAAGATTTCCGAACTGCGTCAAAAAATTGGAGAGATGCTCTGATCCCCGAGGGTGGACAGTGGGCCGACCGCTTTGGGGGACCCAGCCAGGAGCAGGACCAGCCAACTATGAACAATGACGGCAACAGAGGACAGAAGGGATTGGCGGTGCTTCCCTTGAGACGCCAAGATTTTGTGAGCGACCAGGAGGTGAGATGGTGCCCGGGCTGCGGGGACTACTCCATTCTGGCCCAGACTCAGAAGATGCTTCCCGAGCTGAATATCCCCAGGGAAAACTTTGTCTTTGTTTCCGGCATCGGTTGCTCCAGCCGCTTCCCCTACTACTTGAATACCTACGGTTTTCACGGAATACACGGCCGGGCCCCGACCTTGGCTACCGGCATCAAGGCCTCCCGTCCCGAGCTGTCGGTCTGGGTGATTACCGGGGATGGAGATGCCTTGAGCATCGGCGGCAACCATTTCATGCATGCGATTCGCAGAAATCTGGACATAAACATCATTCTCTTCAATAACAGGATTTACGGCTTGACCAAGGGCCAGTATTCTCCGACTTCCGAGTTCGGCAAGAAGACCAAATCCACTCCGGACGGGTCCATCGACTATCCGATCAACCCCTTGTGCATTGCAATCTCCAACGAAGCCACCTTCGTCGCACGCTCCATTGACGTGGATGTGAAGCACCTCTCCTCAATCCTTACCCAGGCGGCGCACCACAAGGGGGTTTCTTTCGTGGAGGTGTTTCAGAATTGCAACATCTTCAATGACGGGGCTTTTAAGCACTTCTCGGAGCGGAAAGTTCGGGACGATCGCACCATCCGTCTGGAAGACGGGAAGCCCCTGGTATTTGGCAGGGACCGGGACAAGGGAATTCGGCTGAATGGCCTCAAGCTGGAGGTGGTGGAACTTCGCCAGGGAGTTCCCGAAACGGACCTGCTGATGCACGATATCCATGACCCGGAGCCCCATCTGGCGAACCTGCTGGCTCGCATGGAGTATCCCGACTTTCCCGTGCCTCTGGGAGTTTTCCGCTCCGTGGCTAAACCGACCTACGATGAGTTGATGGAAGCCCAGGTGGAGGACGCGATCAGCCGTTCGGGAGCCGGGGATCTGGAACGACTGCTCAACAGCGGGGATGTCTGGGTGGTGAACTAGATTTCCCGTTTCGCTCCTTCCCAGGGGCCCGCGGGACAGCCCTAGGTTGGCCCTTGGCCTCGCCCGCATTTCTCACCGGGCCGCTGGATTCATAATGAAAAGGAGTTAATCTTCAAATCCTTAATTCGCCCCAACTAAAGGGCTTGCGGGTACAGACGGCGCTGGGCGCGCTCTGGCTTGTCCTTTCCCCCTCAGCGCGCATAGGCTCGCTCGAACGTAGTGCCGGCTACGCTCTTCGCTCGCGAGCACGCGCTGAGGGACAACTTCCTGCGCCAAGTTGCACTCTTGAGAAGAGTGCAACCCCCCGGTGAGAAATGCAGGCTAGTGGCCTGAGGGGGATGGAGACACCCTCAAGGCCTGCTTTTTGGTGAGAAATCCCATGATTTGTCCTGCCTGCGGCTCAGTCAATCTTCCCGGGGCGGACCGGTGCGAAGACTGTCTATTGCCTCTCAGCAAGTTGGACATCCCTTTGCCTACCGCCGGGCTGCAGAAGCGGTTCATGGAGGATACAGTCGCCGACCTGAAGCCCAAACCTGCGGTCACCGTCTCGCCAGAGGCTTCGGTCGAGGAGGCAGTCCAACTCCTGAAGGACAAAAGTGTGGGGTGCGTCCTGGTTGTGGAAGGGGAAACCCTGGTGGGTATCTTGTCAGAACGAGACGTGCTCTACAAACTCGGGGGAATGGAACGTCCCTTCAGTTCCATCAGAACCTCTGAGGTCATGACCCCCAAACCGGTGACGGCGGAGGCAGAGGATTCCATTCGCTTTGTCCTCCACCAGATGTCGGTAGGGGGATTTCGCCACATCCCCGTGGTCAGCTCCGGACACCCCCTCAGCATCGTCTCCGTCCGGGACGTGCTCAACTATCTCCATCAGTCTGTGGAGGATGCCTCCCCGGAGACGGCCTCCCGGTAGAGCCCGGTTCCGGTGTTCGCCGCCTCGCCGGTTCCAACTGTTTTCTATGGCTTGGCTGGCGCCTCGCGGTACTCGGTGGGGGCCCGGCAACACATGCAGGGTCCGGGCGCGTAGGTGGTAATGTTGCAGATCTCGCAGAAGTAGTGAAAATCGTAGACTGTGCCGGCGCGGATCAGTTGCGATTTGACGATGTGAAAGGTCTTGCCGCCATCCAGGGTTCTCAAGGTCAGCCGGAATTCCCGTGTCTTCAGCCGTTTTTCCTGGAGGAGGGTGTTGGCGGCTTCGCCGGCAGCCAGCGGATAGCGTTGCCCGGCGGCCGCTCTGAGGGCCAACCGGGTGCCGGCGCCCTCGCAGGAGGTTTCCTGCAGATCGGGCCCCAGGCACACCAGGCGCCCGCTGACCACGAGGTTGTTGTCCCCAGTGGTTGCCGCCTGGGAATGAGCCAGCAGGGCTAAAGCCACGACGGCTGTCTGGCCTGCCACCAACCCCCAATGCTTCCTGACCGCCTCGTTCATGGCGCTGGATTATACCATTGAAGCTAGCCCGCATTTCTCACCAGGACGCTGAGCATAAGGTCCAAAAGTGCTCGTCTTTAACATCTTGCGGCGCTTTGATTGGAATCGTCTTAGTACGGACTGCGCTGGGCGCGCCCTGGCTTGGCCTTTTCCCCTCAGCGCGCACATGCTCGCTCGACCGTAGAAACCGCTACGCTCTTCGCTCGCGAGCACGCGCTGAAGGAAAAAATCCGGCGCCATTTTCACGCCCCCCGGTGAGAAATGCGAGCTTGAGGTGAAACGTGTCCGATCGGCAGGAGAGGAACGAGGTTCCTCCCCATTCCAAGACACTGGCTGTTGAGGTAGAGAACTTCTCCTATCAGACCGTCCAGCAGCAGAACGGACGGGCCTCCGTAATCCGGTTCGAACTCAGGAACTCTGAGGTCAAGCCGGGCGATGCGCTGGTGGTTCTGTCCGGAAGCGACATCCTGTTCCATGGGCTCATTCTGAAAGTCGACCAGGGCTGGGCCACCAGCGGCGACCGCAACAGCCTCTTGCTGCCGGGCACGGTCCACTGAAGCCTCTCGAGCCTGCCGGAATTAGGGAGCCGGCCGCGCTCTTCCCGACCGGCGCCGGTGGTACTGCTCTATCCCCCGGTTTGCAGCGGCGGCCGGTCCCACGGCCGGTCCCATAGGTGCAGGGTGTTTTCCCTCCGATTCTGCCCCTTTACAGCCAAGGCGTTTTCCTTATAATAGTCTGTTCGAGCGGACCCCCGGCCCTCACCTGGGCTGGTATCAGTGGCGGTTGCGCGGGGCGCGCTCAGGATCGTCTCTATGAATTCGGAAAGGGAGAGATTTTGTGATTGAAGTCGATCGACTGACCAAGAGATATGGAAACCTGAAGGCTGTCGATCAGGTTTCTTTTCAGGTGGAAAAGGGAGAAATCCTTGGGTTTCTGGGGCCCAACGGGGCCGGCAAGACCACTACCATGCGGATCCTGACCTGTTTCCTGCCCGCCAGTGAAGGCACGGCTCGAGTGGCCGGGTATGACGTTTTCGAGGATGCCATGGAAGTGAAACGCCGCATCGGCTATCTGCCCGAACACCCTCCGATCTACGACGAGATGACGGTGGATAGCTACCTCAAATTCGTGGCCAGGATCAAGGGGGTAGCCCCTGAAGACCGCAAGCGGCGCCTCCATGAAGTGAAAGAGATGGTGCGTATCGAGGGTTATGGGAAGAAGCTGATCAAGCACTTGTCCAAGGGTTTCAAACAGCGCGTCGGATTGGCCCAGGCATTGATCCACGACCCGGAGGTCCTGATCCTGGACGAGCCCACCGTGGGGCTGGACCCCAATCAGATCAAGGAAGTGCGCGAGCTCATCAAAAGCCTTGCCGGGAACCACACCATTATTCTTTCGACCCACATCCTGCCCGAGGTCAGCATGACCTGCCAGCGGGTGGTCATTATTTCCGACGGGAAGATCGTAGCCGTGGACACCCCCGAAAACCTGACCCGGCAGCAGCAGGGCGCCGCCCGTATTTATCTGGAAGCCAGGGGCCCCGAGCATGAAGTGCAGCAGCGGCTTCAACAGATCGAGGGAGTGCTGAAGGTGGAATCCGGCGGCCTGGACGGAGGGGAGGTCGCCTCCTTTTCAATTGAAACGGAGCTGAAACAGGATGTCAGGGGCCGGATTGCCAGGAGTGTGATCGAGGGAGGTTTTGAGCTTTTGGAGCTGCGCGCCCTGCAGTTGAGCCTGGAGGAAGTGTTCACCCAACTTACCACTCAGGAGGAGGAGCGTAGTCAATGAGAAACCTGTTGGCTGTGATAGAAAAAGAGTTGACGATCTATTTCGCGTCCCCCGTTGCCTACGGGGTGCTGACGGTATTTCTCCTGATAAGCGGATACTTTTTTTACAATATCCTGTCGGTTTTTATCCAGCGTTCCATGATGATGGCGGTCCGGGCCCAGCAGTTTGGCGGCGCCAGCCCGGCCATGGATGTCCCTGCGCTGGTGGAAAGGAATTTCTTCGGCATCCTCAGCACCATCATCCTGTTCATGGTGCCCATGATCACCATGGCGACCTTTGCCGATGAAAAGCGCCGAACCACCATCGAGCTTCTCCTGACCTCTCCCCTGACCCATTTCCAGCTCATCCTGGGAAAGTTTCTGGCAGCCATGGTTTTTTTCGTGGTCATGCTGTTGCCGACCCTGGTCTACCACGTCTTCCTCTATCTCCACAGCTCCCCCAAGATGGCTCTGGGACCGGTCTTTTCCGGATATCTGGGACTGCTGCTGCTGGGCGCGGCCCTGGTTTCCCTGGGCATCTTTATCTCGACTCTAACCGAGAGCCAGATGGTCGCCGCCAGTGTCACCTTTGGTGCCCTCCTCATCCTCTGGGTGATCGACCTCTCTGCCCAGGCAGCCGGACCCCTGGTGCAGGAGATTCTGGGTTACGTTTCCATTCTCAACCATTTTGACGACTTTTCGAAAGGGGTGGTCGACAGCTCGAGCCTGGTGGTTTATCTGAGCTTCGTTTTTCTCGGGCTCTTCCTGACCTATCGATCCATTGAATCATGGCGGTGGAGGACATAACGGAATGAACATGCTGAAAAACGTCGCCTCCTTTGGTCCTGTACTGATCATACTTGCCTACGTCTGGTACTCCATTCAGGGGGTCTGGGACCTCCGGGTGCAGAGCGCCTTTTACGGAGGCCTGGTCCTCACGCTGGCCATGATTCTCCTGAGCTTCGGGCAGATCAAGGCCAGCTTCCGGCGGCGCTCCACCCAGTATGGCGCCAACACGGTGGTGATGGTGCTGATGGTGGTGGGTCTGCTGGCGATGGTCAACTTTCTGGCCAAGAAATATCAGGAGCGTTGGGATCTCACCAGCGCCAAGCTCTACAGTCTGTCCGACCAGACGGAAAAACTTGTGACGGGGTTGAAAGCGGAGGTGGAGATCATCCACTTCGACAAAGAGACCAATCCCGTTCTGGATGACTTGATGAAAGAGTATGTGGCGCTCAACCCCTCGGCCCTGAGCTACCGCAGGGTGGACCCCCAGGCTGAGCCGGGCCTGGCCCGGAAGTTCGAGGTGAACCGCTTTGGAGATATTCTGGTGGTTTCCGGAGAGAAGCGGGAGAGCGTGGAGTCTGCTCAGGAAGAGAATATTACCAACACCATCCTGAAAGTCACGCGGGAGCAGGACAAGGTCATCTACTTCACCAAGGGGCACAATGAGGCCGACATCGAAAACAGTCAGGAGGAACGGGGATACGCGGCCGCCAAGCAGGCCATAGAGAACCAGAACTATCGGGTCGAAAGCATCAATCTGGCCGAGGCGGGGAGCATCCCCGACGACTGCTCGGCCCTGGTGATTGCCGGCCCGGCCGTGGCCTTGCTCCCCACCGAAACGGCACTCATCGATCGATATGTGGACGCGGGAGGGAAGGTTCTCCTGCTGGTGGACCCTGACCTGGACTCCGGCATGGAGGAACTGCTGGAGAAGTGGAAGATTGGGGTGGAGGACGACATTGTGGTCGACTCCAGCGGGTTGGGCCAGCTTTTCGGCATGGGCCCCGCGGCTCCTCTGGTGACCTCCTACGAATCCCACCCCATCACCGAAGACCTGAACAATACCATGACCTTTTTCCCGGAGGCTCGCTCCCTGAAGACGGTCGACCATGAGGATTCGTCCTTCAGCTCCAGGGCGCTGTTACGCACCTCGGAGCGAAGCTGGGGAGAAAAAAACCTGGTGGAAGGGGCGGCGGAATTCAATCAGGGTGAGGATATCGAGGGCCCGGTGGTTCTTGGGATGGTCAGCACCCTTTCGGTGAGTTCAGCGGCCGGAGATTCGAATGGAGCTCAAGAAGAAAACGAGGGCAAGGATTCGGGCCGGGAAGAGGCGGAGAAAGACAGATCCTTCGGCAAGGAAGCCCGGGTGGTGGTGATCGGCGATTCCGATTTTGCCAACAACGCCTTTCTGCGGCATCAGCGAAACGGGGACCTGTTTCTGAATGCGGTGAGCTGGCTGGCCGAGGACGAGGACCTGATTTCGGTTCGACCCAAGGATTCCGAAAACCGCAGTGTCCAGATGACCCCTGCCCACTTCAGGATACTGTTCTGGGTGACCATGGTGGCGCTCCCCGGAGCGGCGTTGGGCTTGGGCCTCCTGGTGTGGTCAAGGAGACGCAAGGCATGATCTGGAGAAACCTGGGACTCGTGGCTGGCCTCTTTGTCGGCTTGGGTGCCTTCGTCTACTTCTATGAAATCGAGGGCGGGAAGAAGCGCGAAGAAGCCGCCGAACAGGCCAAGAAACTCTTCCAGTTCGATAAGGAGGAGGTGAAGTCCATCTCCCTGGACAGGGAGAGCGGTTCCATCATCCTGAAAAAGGAGAATGGCGGGTGGAAACTGGTTGCGCCTATCCAGGCCAAGGCCGACGAGACGGCGGTGGACGGGCTGGCTTCGGAATTGAGTTCCATCCAGGTGGAGAGATCCCTGGAGCCAGGTTCGGTGGACTGGAAGGACTATGGTCTGGACAACCCCAACCTGAAAATCAGTGTGGCTTTGCAGGATGGCCGGAGACTGGACCTGGAGCTTGGAGACAAGGACTTCAACCAGGACTCGGTTTTCGGCAGAATTCCGCACGTGGCGAAGGTGCTGGTTTTGCCGGGCCTCTTGTACACCACTGCCGATAAGAAACCGGTCGATTTCAGAGACAAGACGGTGCTGGAGTTTGACAGGGAACAGGTACGGGAAGTCGAGATCCGGGCCAAGCGCAAGACCTACCGCTTGCAGAAGGAGGGGCAGGATTGGTCTATCCGAGAACCGATTCAAGCCAGGGCCGACCGGTCGGAGATCCGTTCCCTCCTCAGTGACCTGGAGTTCGCTCGAGTGGAGGAATTCGTGGAACGGGGAGCCGGCGAACTCAAGACCTACGGACTGAACGCGCCCTCATCCCGTGTCGACCTCTATCTGGGCGACAATCGGGCCAGGAAAACGCTGCTGGTTGGCAAGAAGGTCGGCGCCCAATTCTACGCCAAGGATGACGCCGGGGAGGATGTCTTCAGGATCAAGGAAGACTTGGTCGAGAAGTTCGATCTGGACCTGTCCAAGCTCCGCGACAGGAAGATGGCCCGCTTTGAGCGGGATGAGGTGAAACGGATCGAAGTCAAGCTGCCCGACCGGAAGTTCGAGTTCGTCAAGGACTCCGAAGACCAATGGCGGTTACGGACTCCGACCGGTCATGAGGAGAAATCGGTCCTGGAATACAAGCTCTTTTGGCCATTGGAGGATCTGGAGGGGAAAGAGATCGTCGACCAGGCCAATCTGGATGACCCCAAGTATGGCTTCAGTGAGCCTTCGGCGGAAGTCAAGGTGGTGAAAAAGGACGATCAGATCATTGAGGTGGTATTGGGAAAAACGGAGGGTGAGGTCGTTTTCGGCAAAGCCGCTCCCGACCCTACCCTTTACAAGGTGGACAAGAAGGTTCTTGAGGACCTCAACTTCAAAGTCGACGACATCCTGGAGAAGAGCGAGTAGAACCAACGCTGGCATCGTATCCTGGCGGCACGTCAAATCCCCGAGCTTGGCTTGGGCGGGAAGGAACCGCAAACTCTCGGCTTTGGCTGCCGGGATGAATGCGGGAGGAGCAACCTGTGCCACTTAGCCCCGATCTTCTGGAGATCCTGGTTTGTCCCCTCTGCAAGGAATCGGTGAGCCCGACGCCAAAGGAGGACGGGCTGAAATGTCCCCGGTGCAAACGGGTCTATCCCGTCAGGGATGACATCCCGATCATGCTTGTCGATGAGGCCAAAATAGAGGAGTAAGGAGGTCAATGCCTCCCGATGGTTCCCGGTTGTCGGCGGCCCTGACAGCCGTTCCCTCTAAAAAACTCCCTGCTGCGTCCTGCGCTTGAATTTCTGGCGGCAGTGCTTCCCGAGGCTGCCGTGTCAACTGTTCCAGGGGAACCTCAGACCCACCGTTTGAAAGGATCCAGCGGCAGGTGGGAAAACCGGAGCAACCCGGCCAGCCCTCTTGACAAGCACCTGTCCCGATCTTATTAATTTCGCGTAGTGGAATTCGCAACGGGAGGGCACCCATGGCTATCGTCAGATGGACGCCAGTGAAGGATTTGTTGAACATTCAAGACCGCATGAACCGTCTTTTCGAAGACTCCGTCCGGGGATCAAGGCCCGAAGACCAGGAAGAGTTGGCCACGGGAACCTGGATGCCGGTGGTCGATGTTTACGAGACGGAATCAGCGGTGGTTTTGAAAGCGGAGTTGCCGGGATTTCAGCGGAAGGACATCGGCGTCGAGATTGAAAACAGGACGTTGACGCTGAGCGGAGAACGAAGATTTGGGGAGGAAGCAAGCCGCGAGAACTTCCATTGCATTGAAAGGGCTTATGGAAAATTCAGACGCCACTTCGGTCTTCCGGATTGCATTGATACTCAGGGAGTTGCGGCGGACTACAGGGAGGGGATCCTCAAAGTCGTCATGCCCAAGCTGGCCAGCAGTCAACGCAAGCAGATCAGGATCAACGTTTCCTGAATCCATCCCGAGGCAGTTGAGAACGAGCGGGCGATCCTCCAAAGGAAGGTTCCAATGCGGTATGACAAGCTGACTCTAAAGGCCCAGGAGGCACTGGTCGAATCGGAACGGCTGGCCAGTGAGCATGCCCATCCGCAAATCGAACCGGAGCACCTGTTGCAGGCGCTTCTGGTTCAGGCCGAAGGCGTCATTCCACCGGTCCTGAGCAAGTTGGGCGTTGGCCGGGAAGTGCTGACTCGGGAGATCGAAAAAGCCCTGGCCATGCTGCCCAAGGTGCAAGGCGTGGGCAGCCGGCCCATTTCCGGGATGATGCAAGCGGTCCTGGAAGCTGCCTTTCGTCAGGCCGACCGTCTCAAGGACGAGTATGTCAGCACCGAGCACCTGCTGTTGGCCCTGGCTGAAACCAAAGGGTCGGCCGCCCACCAAATCCTGACTTCCCAGGGCGTCAATCCCGACAATATCCTGCAGGCTCTGGTGGATGTCCGCGGATCACAGCGGGTCACCGACGCCAATCCCGAGGACAAGTACCAGACTTTGCAGCGCTACGCCCGCGACCTGACCGACCTGGCGAGAAAGGGCAAGCTCGATCCCGTCATCGGTCGGGACGAAGAGGTCCGCCGGGTGATTCAGGTCCTGTCCCGGCGGACCAAGAACAATCCCGTTCTGATGGGTGAGCCGGGGGTGGGCAAGACTGCCATTGTCGAAGGCCTGGCCCAGCGTATCGTGGCCGGGGACGTTCCTGAGAGCCTCAAGCACAAGCGACTGGTCGCCTTGGACCTGGGCGCCATGGTTGCCGGAGCCAAGTATCGAGGGGAGTTTGAGGATCGGTTGAAGGCGTTGATCCGGGAGGTGTCGGAAGCCGAGGGGCGGGTGGTCCTGTTTATTGATGAATTGCATACGCTGGTCGGCGCCGGCGCCGCCGAAGGGGCAGTGGATGCCTCCAACATGCTGAAGCCGGCCCTAGCCAGGGGGGAACTCCGCTGTATCGGCGCGACCACCTTGAGCGAATACAAGAAACATATCGAAAAAGACGCCGCCTTGGAGCGCCGGTTTCAGCAGGTGTTCGTGGGGGAACCTACTGTTGCCGATACCATTGGAATTTTGCGTGGCCTGAAGGAGCGCTATGAAGTGCACCACGGAGTCCGGATCAAGGATTCGGCCATCGTGGCTGCAGCGACCCTCTCGGACCGGTATATCACCGGCCGCTTCCTGCCCGACAAGGCCATCGACCTTGTGGACGAGTCGGCGGCCTCTCTAAGAATGGAGATTGACTCGTTGCCGGTCGAGGTGGATGAAGTGGAGCGGCGAATCCGCCAACTGGAAATCGAACGACAAGCCCTCAAGAAAGAAGAGGACAAGGCCTCGAGAGAGCGGCTGGCTTCTCTGGAGCGTGAACTGGCCGACCTCAAGGAGAAATCGGCCGAAATGAAGGCCCGTTGGCAGAACGAGCGGGCCGTGATTTCCGGCATCCGAAATCTGAAGGAGAGAATTGAGCAAGCCCGGATTGAGGAGCAGAAACAGGAACGGGCCGGAGATTTGGGTAAGGTCGCGGAAATCCGCTACGGATCTCTGGTCGATCTGCAGAAGGAACTGGACGCATCCAACCACAAGCTGGAGCAAATGCAGCAGTCCAGTCGGATGCTCAAGGAAGAGGTCGATGAGGAAGATATCGCCCAGGTGGTGTCCAAATGGACTGGCATACCGGTTGCCAAGATGCTGGATGGAGAGGTCGACAGGCTGGTTCAGATGGAAGAGAGGCTGGGCCGCCGCGTCATCGGCCAGGAAAAGGCTCTGGGCTTGGTTTCCAACGCGATTCGCAGGAGCCGTGCCGGTCTGCAGGATCAGGACCGACCCATCGGATCCTTCATTTTTTCTGGGTCCTACGGGAGTGGGCAAAACGGAGTTGGCGCGAGCCCTGGCCGAGTTCCTGTTTGACAACCAGAAGGCCATGGTGCGTCTGGACATGTCGGAGTTCATGGAAAAGCATTCCGTGGCCCGGCTCATTGGCGCACCCCCGGGCTACGTGGGCTACGAAGAGGGAGGGACCCTGACCGAGGCCGTCAAGCGAAGACCCTATTCGGTGATCCTGTTTGACGAGATCGAGAAAGCCCACCCGGAGGTATTCAATCTGCTGCTTCAGATCCTGGAAGATGGACGGTTGACAGACGGGAAGGGGCGAACGGCAGACTTCAAGAATGCGCTGATCATTATGACCTCCAACCTTGCCGGATCGACGATTCAGGAGATGATCGGGCGAGACCCCAAGCAGATCCAGGCTCAAGTCTTCGAAGTGCTGCGCGCCTCCTTCAAGCCGGAGTTTCTGAACCGCATCGATGACATCATCATCTTCAATGCCCTGGGGCGGGCAGAAATCAGCCGGATCGTCGATCTTCAACTGGAGCGGCTGAGGTCCAGGCTGGCGGCGCGCCAGATCGAGTTGGAACTCACCCAGGAGGCCAAGGCGGTTCTCTTTGAGGAGGGGTATGACCCGAACTATGGAGCCCGCCCGCTCAAGCGGGCCCTCCAACGCCTCATCCAGGATCCGCTGGCGCTCAAGCTGCTCAGCGAAGAGGTGCACGCGGGCGACCATCTCCTGGTGGACGCGGGTCCCGAACGAGAGGCAATGGTCTTCCAGCCGGCGGCGGTCGCCGAGCAAGCCTGATCGGTAGCGCCTCAGAGGCATCCCGCCCTAACCCGCCCCCAGCTGATGATTCCCAAGGAGGAGGCAGTCCCCTATGCAGAAGTCCGACAAATCCCAGTCGTTTCCAAAGAAAACACTTGGCGCGACCCCGTCTCCCCAGACCACAAGCCCGGACCAGGAAGGTAAAATCCGAGTCATCGACAAACGCTTTTGGGTTCAGGAGGGTGAGGACGCACCGGCAAAGAAACCCTCCTCCCTGATGCCCACCTACGTGGAGGAACTGGAGAAACAACGAGCTGAGGCTGAGAAGAAGGTCGCTGAGGTTATTGCCTCCTATCGTGAGTTCCGAGTCAACGCAGAGGCCGAAAACCGTCAGGCCCGAGAGCGTATTCGAAACGAGTACGAAAAACGGGTTCAGCAGACCCGGGGAGAAACGGTTGAGAAGTTCATCGACATTTTCGAAAACTGTGAGAGAGCCGTTATGCACGCCAGGAAGAGTCCCGACCGTGAGGGACTCTTGAAAGGTGTTGAACTGATTCACAGTCAGTTTGGGGGTGTTTTGGCCGAGTTGGGATTGGAGGAAGTGGTCAGGTCGGGGGAATCTTACGATCCCGAGTTGGCCGAGGCGGTTGCGGTGACCGAGGTGTCCGGGCCGGAAGAGGATAACCGGATCCTGGAAGTGGTCCGAAAGGGGTATCGCTTGAACGGCAAGCTGGTGCGCCCCGCCAGGGTCAGAGTCGGACAAGCCAAGGCTGCTGGTGAGCCGGATTCCGACTGATGCAAGGTGCCGGGACAGTCGTGAACGCGGCGCAGTCGCGGCAAACGGGCCATAGCCCGCAAGATAATATATAGTATGTTGTCTCATTATTTACTAATTGACAAAATTAACTGATAAATATTATGCTTTCTAATGCATAGCTTAATTAATGTTGAGGAGGCTTAATGGAAGATTCGTTGATAACCGTCAAAGAGGTTGCCGAGTACCTGAAGTTGAAGGAACAGACGGTCTATCTCCTGGCCCGGCAGAATAAAATTCCCTCCCTCAAAGTGGGGGGCAGTCTCCGTTTCAAGAAGTCCCAGATCGATGGTTGGCTCCTGGCTGAGCCGAACAAGGACAGTTTGGCGAATGGGCGAAGCAAGGTGCTCATCGTGCAGGATGAGCAAGCGGTCAGGGACAGCCTCCAAAGGATCGTTCGGCTCCATGGCATTGCGGCGGTAGCCGTGCCGGACGGGCCTCGGGCCCTGGATGCCGCCCGGCGGGAGTCCTTCCGCATGGTGTTCCTCTCGCTGAACCTGCCCCGGATGGATGGCGTGGAAACGCTGCGCGAGCTCCGAAAACTGGACCGCAAGCTGGTATTCGTGGTTGTCACGGATCTGGCCGGCGAAAACCGTTTGTTCCGAAGCGCCCTGGAGTTGGCTCCGGTCTCCGTTATTCCCAAAGGGTTTACATCCGGACAGATCGGCGATGTCCTGGAGTTGCATTTCGACAACGTGGTTCGTTCGCAGGCAACCTCGCCTCAGGTGTAACCCCCCCCCGACCTCACATCTAGCCCGAATTTCTCGGTGCGCCATGGAAAGGCGTCTTCTTCTACCCCGCATTTCTCACCACGAGTTGCAGTCTTGAGAAGAGTACAGGGAGTGAGGAACGTGTTCGGCGTGATTTTGGAGAGGCAGTACGTTCCGGGACGGCGCACCTAATCCGCCGCCTACGCGGCTCGGGGGCGGGGGTTGACGTCGCTCTGGGAAGGACAGCGCGTTCCCGATCGTCGCCATTAATCCGCCGCCTACGCGGCTGCGTCAGCGGTGGATACGATGTCCATGGGCTCACGCCCACGGCTAAGTGCTGGCGCGGCTACGCCGCTTTATAAGGAAGACCTGTAGGGGACGTTTCCTCGGGTGAGCCACGCCAACCGCGGTTTCACCGCTCTCCCCAAAATCACGACACTGCAGGGGGGCAGGATTAATAGAATAGTCCCCGGGCGCCAGCCCGGGGTTCGAGTAAGCCGCGAATGCGGCGTCCGCACTTAGCCGTGGGCGTAAGCCCATGGAAAAGGGCAGTTCCATCCCCCGAGCCGCGTAGGCGGCGGCAGCAGCAATCATCCCTGGTCAATCCCAAGCAAGCCCAGGCGCGCCCAGCACAGTCTGTACCCTGAAGGTTCCCCCAAAAAGCGCTGCAAGATGCTAAGACAAACACTTTCCCAACCGATGCCCAGCCCCCCGGTGAGAAATGCGGGCTAGCCAATGAGAGACAGGCGCTGATCGACTCGGCGCAACAGCAGAGCGCCGGCATCGGAAGTGATGGGACCGCCGTCAAAAGCAGCCACCACACGGCGGCGTCCGTGGCCTTCAAACTCCAGCGGTTTGGTGTTACACTGTGTCGGCATCGGTTCTCCTTATGGAATCTGCTTAACTCCTGTGTCAAGAGTGTTTTACCAGATTCTGAGAACCGATGCGACCTACCTCTGGTGAGAAATGCGGGCTAGTCGCCCTGGTGATCGCGATCGCAGCATTTTATCGCACGGGTGGCATACGCAGTCTTCGTCAGCGGGTCGAGCGCGCCGGCGCTCGGACCGGAAATGCAGCATGGTTCACTAGAGAAACTACTGCAGACGCCTTGGAGCGCGTTGAAAAACTTCTCCGGGGCAAGCAGGAGTCCTCTTCCGAGACAGAGAAGATCCCTTCCGGGGCAGGGAACGCCCCCCCTAAAACAGAGAAAGACCCTCGGTAGGTCGATCGGGTAAGACGCCAGCTCGATGGCGACTAGGGGGACCAGCTCGCGGCTTTGGCCCCGACAAGCTGGTTCACCTGTTCGAAGCGGGTGAAGTGGTGCCTCGCCTTCAACTCGACTGTCAGCTGTGCTCCCTATCGAGTGCTTGTAAGCGGCTACGGATAAAAACCCTCAATCATCTTGAGATTTGGGTAAGAGGTCCTGCACACAGCGAAGTGACCTGCCCCATTGGGGAGGGAGGGAATAGCAGCACGACTCGACGGTTGCGCTCACTGGCTGCCTCAGTATCTTCGACAGGTTCGGTCTCTCCCTTGCCGACCACGGCACCATTCAGTTGGGTGAGCAACTCTTCTCTCGTGATGCCGGGAAGCGAGGACGCGTAGTTGGTGGCGAGGAGTTGGCGAACGATCTGTCGCTGCTTGTCAGCGTTTTCCTGGGATTCGTTTGCCGGGGGCTGCTTTAGGGTTTCATCGAGGAAGTAGAGATAGACACCGAGGGCACGCTGCTGCGAAAGCCACTGGTTGTAATCGTCATCTCCGACACGGTCGGTGTGGCCCTCATAGCGGACCCTAGCCCCGGAAAAGAGTAACATTTGAATTACTGTGAGCTTGGCGAGGCTTTCACGTGCCGAGGGGCGCAGTTCATAACTATTGAAATCAAACAAGATATCTGATGCCAGTGTCAACACCATACTGCCTCCCTGTTGGGTCAATTGACCAAGCGAGGCAAGTTGAGTGCGCAATTCGTTGCAAATTTTCTCTCGATCCTCGCCCAGTCGAACGTTCAAGTCCTGCAAATCCAGGAGCTCCTGACGGAGACTCGCAAGGTCGGCTTCGGATTTTTCTGCTCGTACTCTGAGTTCGTCCCGGGCGAGGCCGTCCCGCTGCAAAGCCTCTTCGAGTTCCTGAATCTGTGCCGTCAATTGGGAACTCCTGCGATTGGAATCCTCCCGCAACTCGGCAAGTTCCAACTCGCGGGCGGCCATATTTTGCTGAAGCTTTAGCAACTCCCGCTCAAGTTGCCGCAGGTTGATTCCACCAACCGCCCCAATTGCCAAAGCGCGAGCGTTTTCTGCAATGTTGGCCGCAGTGCGGGCGAATTGTATCGCTTGACGCAAACCACCACCACGGGATAGGTAGGTACGTTCCGCTTGTTGCAGATAACCACGAGCCTGCTCAAGAGTGGCACGAATACGCGACTCACCAGGTAACGGATCCTCCCCTTCCGGAGTGGGCAGTCCCAGAATGCCAGCCCTTGACGCCAGCTCGATGGCCTTTCGTGCCTGCTGCAATTCATTGGGAGTCACACGGTCAACGGCAGCCGGAGTGGTAGAGTATTGCGTGTAGTACGTGTAATAGAGCAGATTACCTTCGACATGCAAAGCCTGACGCTGGGAACCCGCCTGACCGGTGCTATAAAGCACTACCACGGGGCTGGGATCATTCACCGCAAAGTCGGGCTCTGCTGTGACCAGGAGCCAGAAAGTTTGTATGGGTGTCGTGACGTTGATGCTAACGGCACGGCCATTCCGAAAAGTGATTTCCCCAAGATTGGATGCCTTGCCATCCACGGAAACGGCCCACAGGACATAGGTCAGGTAATCCTCACCAAAGCGCCGGGCAGGCTGGAGCCCTTGGATGTCGCCGCGATTAATATCGATTTCTACGAATCCAGCTCGGCTCTCGACCTTCATTTTGATCGAGGCCGTTGGCTCTATCCGTGCGCCTTTCATCTGGACCACGGTCGAATCAGCAAGATGCCGAAAGCTCAAGATTTGACCGCCGGGTTCGTCTACCTCAACACTGCGGATTTCAGCCGCCGCCGTGACCTGCTGGGTTTCTTGCGCCAGGGACGGCGCCCAGGCACCAACACAACCCATGAATAGACATATGAGTAAACGACCCTTCTGAGTGATCCAGGCCAAGGTCACTCCCACCGCCAGTACCGCAATCGAGAAGCTGATTAGCTCGACACTCATGCTTTCCTCCAATCAATCTGCCCATTCTCCCACACCCCAAGACAAGAACCACACGGAAACAAGCCCGACCACAAAAGGGGGCTAAACGTCCTTGAGAGGGAACTAGCGGCTGGGGCTATGGTCTCGATCCGGCCCGAACCGCTGCTGCTGTATTTGCCGGATATAGGGTACCGACCAGATTCGTGTTGAAATACACGCTAACCCGCATTTCTCAGTGCGCCATGGAAAGGCGCCTTCTTCCAACGGGTGCGAAACCCGTCCAACAACTGTCGCTCCGGTTGGTAGCAGCCAGGGCGGATCATGGAGGCAACGATATGGTCTGAAGCACCCTGGTGTCAAAGGGCCGCATAAGGCGGTTCAGCGAACATGCGGGCCGGAACGCGAGTGAACGTCGAGCAGGCCTCGAAACGGGCAATGCGGGGGCCGACCCACCTGAGAAATGGGGAAGGCCGAAGAGGGAGGGGGAAGCGAGCGACGCGGGCACCCCTCGGGACCCGCCGGGGTAGTGGCGCTGGCACGCATGGAAGGAGAAGAAGGCAGCAACATGGGAAGCCCTGTGGGTGGTGAGGCACGCACCGAACCGGGACCCCGTGAGGGGGAGGCTGGGCCGGCAGGGTGGCGGAGAGGCTCGTAGTACTGGAGAAGCCGGGTAATGCCGGTGGAGGGAAGGAGCCTCAGGTGAGGAGCGGTGACCGAAGGGGGAAGGGTCCCGGGAGTGGCGGAAGCCTGAAACCCCGGTAAAAGGACCGGAGACTCCGGAAGCATCACATGCAAAAGTGAAGGGGTCGTCTGATGAGGACGGCGTCGTCAGGGCGTCAACAGGCCTGGCGGCACTTCGGGAGCGGACGTGGATGGAGTAGGGGACGGGTGCCAAACCCATGGGAGTCGTCCACGGATGCGAGCGGGGACCTGTGTGCGAGACGCATGATCCCACTGGAGAGCCGAGATGCGGGAAAACCGCACGTCCGGTTCGGAGAGCGGGGACTGGAAACGTGATAAGGGAGCCGGACTGAGGCCCGAAGCGAAAGTGACGGAATAGCCACCGGACCCTACAGTCAACGCGCCAGTCCTCGACTCTACCCAGGGGGTAGCACTCTTCTCAAGAGTGCAACTTGGCGCGGGATTTTCCGCTTCAGGGCGTGCTCGTGACCGAAGGGCGTAGCCGGAACACCATTCGAGGGAGCATGTGCGCGCTGAAGCGGAAAAGACAAGCCAGGGCGCGCCCAGCACAGTCTGTCCCCTGAAGACTCCAAACAAAGCGCCGCAAGATGTTAAAGACAAGCACTTTTCTGCCTTATGCTCAGCGTCCTGGTGAGAAATGCGGGCTAAGGGTTTGGCTTGAGCCCTCAGGTGCTCATGAAGCTGTAGAGGGGGTTACTTCTCCATTGGTCAAGAATTGCACGCTAAGGCGCTAGCCTGCATTTCTCGCCGGGGCTACAATCGCGAGACGAGCAACGTGTTCAGAGTTTTTAGGGAGCGGGCGCCACGCCGCAGCCGCGTAGGCGGCGACTTAGGTGCATCCTTCCGGAACGCGGTGCCCGACCAAAAACTACCACGCACGCCCCTCCCCAACCACGGTAAACACGTACGAAGCCCGGGGTTCGAGTCAAGCCGCGAACTGGGCGCAAGCCGATGGACTGCCCGGGAGAATTATTGGCTCTTGGCGCTTGCGATGAACTGGCGGAAGCTGTCAGCCCAACGGGAGATGGTTTTTTTGGGGCCGACCAATTTGAAGAACCAGGGTCCTTGCGGGCTTTCCAGAACGGCTCCCAGCAACCGATAACCGGGACGAGCCGCCCGCTGAGGGACTCCGGGCATGGTGGATGCCTTCAGTGTTCCGCTCACATCCACTTCGGTCATCGGAAAGCCCGAGACCTTGCTTTGACTGATTTGGGCCTTGTCTCTGGAGGAAGAACCGTCGGGTTGGCTCACCTGTCCAATCCAACGGCTGATGTTGGCTTCGGTTGACCCACCCTGGCCCATGCCGAAATAAAATACGGTCAGTTCACCATCCTCGGAGTCGCCGCTTTCCCTGGGAAGGGCAAATTGGGCTCGGCGCATGCGGGAGCGCGGCGTCTGCTCGATCCAGCCTGAGGGAACTTCCAGAGTGAAGGGTCCCAAATCCTTCTGGCGATCGGAGGCGGGGGCGGGCGAGCCCGCGGCTGGCGGTGTTGCGGGGGCGTTTCCGGCATTGGAAACACTATCGCCGGCACAGCCTGACAAGAACAGGAAAAGCCCTATCCCGGAGCAGCAGGCCCTGTAAATTCCATTTCCTGGCGCAGGGCGGGTCTTCCCGCGGGCCCCGGATTGTCGACGACTTGGCTTGTCCATGCTCTTTCTCCTTTGCTACCCAAGGGGAGGGGCTGTTCTGGAGCGCCTCAAGCCCGTATTTCTCACCGGGTCGCTGGATACAATATGTGAAAGACTGTTTCTTTTAGGCACCTTATTGGCCCTGTTTTGATCGTGTGTGGATACAGACTGCGCTGGGCGCGCCCTGGCTTGGCCTTTTCCCTTCAGCGCGCACATGCTCGCTCGAACGTAGTGACCGCTACGCTCTTCGCTCACGAGCACGCGCTGAAGGAAAAATTCCTGCGCCATTGTCACGCCCCCCGGTGAGAAATGCGGGCTAGCGCTGTCCCCGGAATGGATCAGGCTGGATCTGGAAAAGGAAGACGGGGTCCTCCCTCCCACGGCTTGCCTCCGGAAGGACGGCTCCTCACATTCCCATGATGTTGTATCCGCAATCCACGTAAAGCACTTCGCCGGTGACCCCGGCCGAGAGATCGCTTCCCAGGTACAGTCCCGTATTTCCCAGTTCCCCGGGCTGAACGTTCCGCTTCAAGGGAGCGTGCTCCGCATGGTGCTTGAGCATGCTGCCCAGACCGCGGATCCCGCGTGCGGCCAGCGTGTTCATGGGGCCGGCGCTGATCGCGTTCACCCGGATATTTTGGGGACCGAGGTCATGGGCGAGGTAGCGAACGCTGGCCTCCAGGGAGGCCTTGGCGACTCCCATGACGTTATAGTGAGGCACCACTTTTTCCGAACCGTAGTAGGTCATGGTCACGATGCTTCCGCCTTCCGTCATCAAGGGAAGGGCGGCCCGGGCGATGGCCACCAAGGAGTAGGCGCTGACATCCTGAGCGATCCCGAAAGCCTCGCGGGTCGTGTCGACGAAGCGCCCCTCCAGGGCCTCCCGTGGAGCAAAGGCAACGCTGTGCAGCACCAGATGTATCTTGCCGAAATCCCGGGTGAGACAGCGGAAAACGTTTTGGATTTCCGCATCTCTGGTGACGTCGCAGGGGTAAAGCGGAGCCTCGTCTCCAAAGCGTGCGGCCAGCTCGGTGACGTTCCGTTGCAGCCGCTCCCCCTGATAGGTCAGGGCCAGCCGGGCTCCGGCCTTGTGCCAGGCTTCAGCGATGCTCCAGGCAATGCTGCGTTTGTTGGCCACTCCGAAGACGACGCCGAATTTGCCCTCCAACATAGGAAACCTCCCGCCCGATGAGGGGATGAGATTAGCAGATTTCCCGGTGAAAAAACAGAGAGGCGCACTGGCCGCTATAGACATCATGTACAATTCGAGCCGAGAATCCACAGCGGCACGCCGTGACCACGTGTAGCCCGCATTTCTCACCGGGTCGCTGGAACCATGATGAAAGACAGTTTATTTTCGGCAACTTGTTGGTCCGATTGTGATGCCTTGCGGTAACACAGTGTGCTGGGCGCGCTCTGGCTTGTCCTTTTCCCCTCAGCGCGCACAGGCTCGCTCGAACGTAGTGACCGCTACGCTCTTCGCTCGCGAGCACGCGCTGAGGGAAAAATTACTGCGCCATCTTCACGCCCCCCGGTGAGAAATGCGGGCTAGGAGGGAGAAGGAGGTGCTATGGCCTACACATTCGGGGAGCTGAAGCAGAAAACCGTGGCCCAGCTTCGTGAGATTGCCACGGAAATCGAGCACGAGGCCGTCAAGGGCTATTCCCAGTTGACCAAGGAGCCTTTGTTGAAGGCGATCTGTGAAGCCCTTGGCGTCGATATGCACGAGCACCACCAAGTGGTGGGCATCGACAAGCGGACCATCAAGCTGGAGATCAAGGATCTCAAGAAGCAGCGGGACCAGGCCCTGGAGGCCCGGGATCGTTCGGGGTTGAAGTCAATTCGCCGCCAGATCCACGCCTTGAAGAGAAAAATCCATCGGGCCACGGTTTAGCCTTCGAGGGGTCGGTTTGGGGCGACCGCCAATTGTCGAGCACGCCGACCTGCTGGACGCAGGACACCGTGCAGTAAGCGGCGCAGGTCTTGGGAAGGTTGAATTCCCGCCGGATATCGTCCCGGGAATAGTCCTGCAGCGGAATGGCCGGGTAGCCGCGTTGCTGTGAGCAGTAGTGAACCAGACCGTCCTCGCAGACGTAGAGGTACCTTCCGCCGGCTCGGCAGCGCCACTGGTTAGGTTTTCCCCGAGAGATGTTCTCCTGGAATCTGTTGAAACGGGCAAAGGATTTTTTGCCCAGCTTCTGGATCTCATAATAGACGGTTCGTTCGCTCTCGTTCAGAGCTCGCAACTGGCCGTCCCCATCGTGGATGATGCCCAAGGTGCTGGAAAAGCCCAGGGAGACGGCCCGGCGGGTCACCTGCAAGGCATCCTGGGGGAAGCGGATGCCTGAGCCGATGACCGAGTTGATGTTGACCGCGAAGTCGGCATGCTCGGCCAACATCACCAGCTTCCGGTCCAGAACCTTGAGGCTTTTCTTGGAAACATCGTCCGGGTTGACATTGTCGATGCTGATCTGCAGATGCTCCAGGCCGGCCTGATTGAGCTGTTGGATGCGCTTGACGCTGAGCAGGTAACCGTTGGTGATCAACCCCGCCATCATCTTTCGCCGCCGTATCTGCCTTATCACGGCGTCAAGCTCGGGGTGCAACATCGGCTCTCCTCCGCTGATGGTGACCATGGTGGTGCCCAGGCGGGCCAAATGGTCGATCCGCCTCAGCAGCTCCTCGATCGGTACCGGCGCCGAAACCTTGTCGAATTCATTGCAGTAGGTGCAGGAGAGGTTGCAGCGGCGGATCGGGATGAGGTGCGCCAGCACCGGATGCCGGGTGGAAAGCAAGGCCTTGGCAACCATATGCCATTCCCGTAAACGCCGGTGTGCCGCCAGGAATGTCTTGCGAACCTCTGTCCCGTTAGTCATGTCCATCCTTTTGCACCACTGAGAAGTGCGGGCCAAGCACCACTATATGCAAATGAATCCTCGCTAGCCAATCGAAATCTACTGGGCGGGCGACTCCTCGGACAACGCTTCGGGCGCCCCCTCTGGCGACTCCTCGGGAGGCTCTTCCGTTTGCTCGTAGCGACTGTCCCGGTGCCGAATGACGGCTCCGTTGCCGAGCTTGAAACTGAGCTTGACCCCGCCGGCCTCCCCCGTCAGCGGTCGCTTCCACTCGAACGTTCCCTGCGAGCCGGCTTCCAGGCTCTGGGGAGTCACCGGCACGTCCTCCTCCACCGGCAACGCCAGAGAGGTGATCAGGGTCAAGGTGGCGATGAGATCCTCCAACCTCCCTTCGGTCCGGTTCAGGACTCTTCCCGTCACCGTGATGGTTTCCTCGCCTCGTTCCTGGCTGAACTCCAGCAGGGCAAGGGGTTCGCCTCCGTCGAGCGCCGGGGGGACGTTTCGCTGAGCATATTCCTGCGTCCAGGGAAGCCAGGCATCCATCACCCCGGAGGACGAGACCACCGAACCGATCAGGAAAAGAGCGGCGGCAGCGACCACGCTCGCCAGGATCCAGGATCGCTTTCTGGAAGGTCCGACCATCTCGACTCGAACCCCCCCCGGCTCCTCCTCGGACGGATTGTCGTGAACAACATCGTTGGCGTTTCGATTGTCGTTTTCCATCCTCATTCACCTCTTCGACAAGTGGTTAGTGGATAGTTACAGGAGCAGGACAGCGCCTATGACATCGTTGCACTTTTTGAACGACTGCGCTGAGATCGACAAGATTCTCAACGCAATGCTCAAATCACTCTCCACTAACCACTCACCACTAGCCACTACTGATCACTTCGATATTGCCATAGCCCGCATGGACTCCTCCACCACCTCCAGAAAGACGATACAGGCGCGGGAGAGATAGCGATTTTTTCGGTAGATGAGTCCCAGCTTCCGAATCAGATTCAGATTATTCAAAGGCAACAGGCACAGGGTTCCCCGCCGCCTTTCCTCTTCAGCATAGCTCCTTGGAACGATCGAAACGCCCATGCCGATGGACACGAATTTCTTGATGGTCTCAATGCTGGCCAGTTCCATCGAGATATGCAAGCGGTCCCACCAGCTTCCGAAGTGTTTTCTCAGTCGTTCGCGAGTCGTTCCGGCAGTGTGGAAAATGAAGGGATAAGAGACGACATCCTCCAGGTTGGGGGAAGACTGCGCAGCCAGCGGATGACCCGGACCGGTAATCAGCCACAATTCGTCCTCCGCGATGGGCAGGATGTTGAGCTCCCGATCCGGAACAGGCAAGGTCACGATTCCAAAGTCCAACTGGTTGCCCCGCACCTTGTCCAGAACCTTCCTTGAAAAGTTGCGGTAGATGCTGATCTGAACGTCCGGATACTTCTTCTTGAAGAGCGCGAAAATTTGGGGCAGCACGTAGAGACAGGTCGACTCGTTGGCTCCGATCAGAATTTTCCCCTTGGGAGTGGTATTGACCTCGGTAACTGCCAGTTTGGCTTCGTCGTGCAGACTCAGCAGCCGCTCGGCGTAGTCGAGAAGCACGTTCCCCGCTTGGGTCAGGTAAACCTTCTTGCCGATGCGATCGAAGAGCTTGGTTCCCAACTCTTCTTCCAACATTCGGACTTGGGTGCTGATGGCCGGTTGGGTGCGGAAGAGTTTCTCGGCGGCAATGGTAAAGCTTCTGTGGACCGCCACGGCATGGAAGTTGCGAATCTGGTCAAGGTTCATGTCGGAGTGGAGAGGGGCATCTCCCCTATTCCCTGGTTCTTATACGGGTTGGAGCCTGTAGCACTGCCATACGGTTCCCACGGATGCCGTTGAGCAGATACAGCAGCGAGTTGGTCGCGTCGTCGTCGTGCCGGAAGGCTTGCCATTAGGAGGGGTCACTCCCTTTCGAACGCCGTCATGGCGGATTTCGGTGGCTCTGTCGGCGGCGGTGAGTTTTTTCGGGGCATCTTGTAGGTCTCTTGGGCAAGTGGGGAATACAGTTCATCCCGAGTCCGGGCACGGTGCGCAGGCGGTCAGGCCGCCGCTTGCTTACGCCTCTCTTGCGCCAGATCATGGCCCGCTTGCCGGCGCATCCAAAAATCAGCTTCCGACCAGCCAACACGCTCCAACGCCAACGCCAGCCGGGGGTTGATTCTTCCGGTTCCGGCCAAGAGCCGATGCAGGGTGTTTCTCGAAACACCGAGCCGCTTTGCAGCCGTGGTGACGCTCCATCCGGTTTCCTCAATAGCCATTCGGATGGTTTCGCCAGGATGCGCCGGGTTCAACATCGCCATTGCTGTCTCCTCAGTGATAGTCGACCAAGTCAACATCTACCGCTTCACCCTCCTTGAAGCAAAAGACAATCCGCCAATTACCGGACACTTGGACGCTCCAGAAACCACGCCAGGAGCCTTTCAACGGGTGTAGTCGATAACCGGGGATGTCCATTTGCCGAGGTGTGCGGGCGTTTTCCAAGTCGGTCAAGATTTGTCGAATGCGAGCCGTCATGGCTGGGTTGATGCCGCGAACGTCGTCGCGTTCGTAGAACTGCCTCAAGCCTTTGTGTCTCAACCTCACGTGAAGAATTGTCTCATACATTGAGACACATATGAAGGGTTTTTTTGTTGGCAGACACGTGCCGGGTTCAACAAAGCCACCAAAGGAAAAAGATGAGAACCTGGTCTCTCATGGTGCTCTTTTTCTCTCAATGCACCGCCTGCGGAAGGTCTCCACCGTGCGCTGATTTGCCGCTTGGGTCGGATCGGCTCCAAACTGCTGGCAGAGCTCTGGTCAGGTATCGTTGGCGCCGATCATCCGTAATCCATAAGTTTTTCTTATGCGAATCATATAACGAATAAGTGGAATTGGCCAACCGGCTGCGCGGTGATTTCCTGCTGAACATCGGCCTGGCTTGTCCGACCTTCAGCCATGGGCGCTGTGCCGGCCGCCGCTTCTGCTTCTTTTTGGCAAGACCGGCACCCGAGCCTTGTAGCGTTTTGCGGACGTACTCAGGGTTTTTCTCAGAAGGTCTCGGCCTCTTGGGTGCTCTTCGTAGCTAACATCAATCGTGGCCTGTTAGAGCAATGTTATGCTTGGCGCCGTGAGCATATCTGGGCCCCGACCAAGTCGGTTTGCCCGCTGAATACAACAACCCTCCTTACCCATCACGGGGTCGCTCCCCGTGAAGCGGTGAATAAGCGGGGCCTCTCCTTATCCAGGTGATGCTCACAACAGCCCGGCACCATTTTGCCTGGGCCATTTTCCAGCACAATAGCTGCTGTACCAGACAAGTGGGAAAATTATGTGGACGAGAAACCTGGCAGCCTTAGTCCTTATCATTTTTGGAATTTGCCTTAGCCCTCATCAAGGTCTGGCTAGGGCGCCAGCAGTGGAAAGAGCATTGCAACCCGTTCTATCCGGCTATGAAGTGATTCGCATGAAGCCGAGTGACATCGAGACCCAGGCAAGGCAATCCAGCGAGCCCCTCGAACTGAATCTCAGTGGAGTGCGTTACTACTTTGAGCTGGTTCCCCGCGATCTGCGGTCTCCTCGTTACCGGGCCGAGGTCACTGGGGAGGACGGGGTAAGGCAGCAGCTTCCTCCCCCTCCGGTGACTACCTACAAGGGAACGGCCGTGGTCGGTCAAGAGGTCGTCCAAGCCCGCTTCACCATCACCAACGACAGGTTTGAAGGCGTCGTTTTCACTCCCGGGGACTGGCACTATATCGAGCCCTTACGGAACTACCTTCCGAGCGCCGAGGCGGCTGAACTGGTGGTTTACAGGCACTCGGACGTCAAGCCCGGGCAGGAGTGGCGTTGCGGAGTGTCTAAGCTGAGACGGGGCATGAACCAGGTTGACCAGGCGGTGGTTCAAGCGTCACGGGACGCAACCACCACCTACACGGTGGAAGTAGCAACGGAGGCGGATTACGAGTATGTGCAGTATTGGGGCAGCGCCGTCGCCGCCAACCAGGAAATCGAAAGCATTCTGAACCGGGTCGAGGGGGTCTATGAGACCGAGTTGAAGCTGAAGCTAGAAATTGTCTTTCAGAATGCTTGGAACAGAAGCAACGACCCTTACACCGGAACAGACGGCGACAAACTCTTGGATCAGTTTACGGAATATTGGAACAACAATTTCTTTTCGGAAGGCTACGATCTTGCTCACCTTTGGACCGGCAAGGAAACACTAGAGGTTGAACGAGACGGGCAGAAGAGAAAAATTGGTGGCCTAGCCTGGCCAGGTGTTGTTTGTGGGGGCCGTTTTAATACCAATCGCTTCAGCTATGGGTTTTCTCAACGCGGAAGCTTCGGTCTGTATAAGTTCATAGCACCCGCTCACGAGATAGGTCACAACTTCGGAGCCGTTCACCCTGATGAAGAAGAACCCCCGGTTACAAGCTGTGCCGGAACCATCATGCAGGGCAAGGGCACTCCTGGGGATCGTTTGACCTTCTGCGAGTTTTCCCGAAACAAGATCAGAAACCACGTTTCAGCGTACAATCGTTGCCTGGAGGCTGAGGGGGAATCCATCACGGTAAATCCTCCCTCAAACCTTTCCGCCACGGCGATTGGTTCATCTCAAATCCGTCTGACTTGGCGGGACAACAGTACGAACGAAACGATTTTTGGCATTGCGAGAAAGGCAGTCGGGGAGGATTGGGCTTTTTTGGTGGCATTGGGACCGAACAGCACGGAGTTCATTGATGCCGGACTGCTCCCTACGTCTACTTACAGTTATCAGGTAGCTGCTATTGGCGACAGCGAAGATTCCTATGCTGAATCAAACATAGCCACGGCAACGACCTTGTATTCAGACCCAGGAGAGGAAGGTCAGGACTTGACCCGGTGGGTCATCCCCACCATGGCCAACTCTCCCGGCAGGTTTGGGGCTTACTACCGTACGAAGGTTATCCTGGTTAATTCCGCCGATTCCGATCTGGAATTGGTGGCAAGGCTTTATGGCTCTAACGGGCTCGTGGAACGGCGCACTCGGTCAATAGAAGCAAATCACTTTTTGGTTTGGAATAACTTTCTGGATGATTTCTTCGACTATCGGGGTGCCGGGGCTGTTGAGTTTTCCGGCAATGCTCCGTTTACGGTTTCGGCTGAGGTCTATACGACTTCTCCCCAGGGCACGTTTACCACCGTGGTTCACAATGGGCCAACCCCGTTGACTCCCCGGTCGTCGTGGGCCACAAATGTGGGAGGGATCACGGTCAATTCTTCCACTCGCACCAATGCCGGGGTTTTCAACTATTCGAATCGGCGTCAGACTGTTACGGCCAGCGTGTACTATAGCGGCGCAGAAGAACCCGACGAGACCATCATGTTTTCACTGCCGCCGAAAGGATGGGCGCAGAAGTCGGTTTCGGCAAGAGGGGTGAGAGGCCATATCGTTTGGAGGATCCCGCGGGAAGCCTACCTGTGGGTGGTGAGCGTGGACAATGGTTCCAACGATGGGACACTGGCCTATCCTACCTGGCCTTTGCCTTGATGAAGGAGAAAGTGGGAAAAGCAAAACTGGTTCGCCGTTTGGCAATTTTCCATCGCGTCTGCTGGAGGCTGACGTTCGGCAATTTGCCGATGTAGATGTCGTTCACCCTCCCGATGTCACAGGAACCAATCGGGAGCGGCTGGGAATCCGGTCGGGAGGTCATTGAGAATCGCCTGCAATCGTTTCTGGTCGGCGTTGCGGCTTCGGCGGTCCAAGAGGATGACAAGGTCCTCTCGGTCGGGAACCTCGCCTTGCCACGACTCCTCCTTGATCCTGGCTGCCATCTCGCCGAGATAGTGCACAAACCGGATCGTGACCCGCATGGCCATCATTCGAGCCTCAAATAATTGTTTCCGGTGGACGTCCTCCTTGAACTGGCGTCCGTGCACCAAAGCGCTGCGGAGATCGTAGAGACCATTGTTGCCAGCAAACCTCTTCTTCCACTCCTTCCTTTCCTTTTCGGTCGCGCCGAGAATGGCGGCGCTTCTTCTGGCAATCGACGCGGTAACGCCTGGTCCCCGTTCACCCAACAAAGCCTCCAAAGCGGTGATGTGCCACAAGAGTTGCTCAAGCTCCTCAGTGAAGAACGCCTTGATCAAATTGTCTATCGCCACCTTGAGGTATGGCCAACGGGTGTCGTCAGTCTCCAGATGCTGCAGGCACTCGTCGGCGCGCTGGACGCACTGCTCGAACGCCGCAACACGAGACTCGTTCAAATCGAAGATGACGTGGTGGGCGTTGTACTCTTCCCCGGTATCCGGGTCTCCGTACTTAGGACCATAGGACTTCAGCTTTGAGCGGTCCGGAGCACCTTCCGGTCCTTTCAGGTCATTGTCGTCCACGCGAAGGACGAACGGAATCTCGAAACCGAACGGTAAACCGTCCTGACCGGAATAGGTCAATTGATCTTGTGGGTTACCAACCCAATCGAAGAGGACCAGCCGCGCTAAAACGCGCTCGATTGCAGGCGGGAAACGGGTGTACTCCAGGTAAACACGGCCGTTGACGGCTGCCACGTCGGCTGCTGAAAAATATATGTACCCCCAACGCCGCACCTCCTCTGGGGTCTTTGCCACGATGAACCAGTACTCTTGCAAGGCATCCAAGGTGTTCTTATCGAGAAAGGCATGCGGATAGAAGACGCGGTTAACGTCATTACCAACGATCGCATCAAGTTCCTTCCGATCGAACTTTCGGATTTCGAATCCTGAGAACTTCAACTCCGGCTTTGGAAATTGCACAAATTCCAACGGGGCGAGGTATTTCGTCTGAACAGTGCGGCGTTGGAATGCTGCCTCATACCGTTCAAACAAGGCGCACGGCGCGTCCGAGCCGGCGAAGGCGTCGGTGTAATAGCCTGTGCGGCGAAAAAAATTGCGGATCGGATCCCTCCACCAGGATTCATCCCTGGCGCTGTGCCAGTCGTCACTTCGGAACGCTGAGCGGGTTTCTTCCAGCAACGCACTGAATGCGGGGTTTTCTTCGAGTTGCTCGACCGACTGGCGTAGTTGAGCCTCCTTATTGAGCCTCACCACCAAGCTTCCTTTCGTTTTGGGCGAACGCCGGCTCGCCTCGAACTTGGTCTCAACAGCCTTGGTGTATGCGTGGAATGCTTGTTCAATCATGGCAACGGGTTGTCTCTTCGGTCATTTGCAGATGACGTCAGCCGAATAACGCCCGCTGCGTCCAACCCATAGCCGGGCTTGGGGCCGGAGATCGCGTGGTTTTCTGCTGACGACCGTTGGCGCTTCCGTGTCCTCGGTCGCGACGACCTCGCGCGGCTTGGGTACCGGCGCCTTTGCCATGATTCAGGGGAGGGAGACTCGTTGAGTGCCGACAAACTCTCCTTCAAGCAGGGGTTCTCCATCCTCCAAGAGCATTTCCACTACTTCCCGAAGGTTCGTGTTGAGCTCATCTAGCGTGACGGCTTGGGAGTGGGCTCCAGGGAATCCGGGAATGTAACCCACGTAGAGACCAGTCTCAGGATCTTGTTCGACAACCGCCGTGTATTCTCTCATGGTACGGAGACCTTCTCTTTGGATCTGGCCCGGACTGAGAAGTTAACCCGGGTCGAGCCGCAGGATGGGGCACGTGGCCAGGGATTGGATCAAGGAGTGCCCCTTGCCGGAACAGGGTTAAATTCTATCTGTCCGAGTAGAGGCCGGCCAACGTTATTACGCGATCCGCCTCCGTTTTGATCCTGAAGACTGGTACGACATTGCGCTCTTACGCAACTACG
Organism: Candidatus Versatilivorator sp.; assembly: GCA_965262635.1. Classification (GTDB taxonomy): domain Bacteria; phylum Acidobacteriota; class Terriglobia; order Versatilivoradales; family Versatilivoraceae; genus Versatilivorator. Next base: position 794,639 of record OZ253547.1, read on the forward strand.
GCGGGCATGGAAGCTCAGGTCAAATGCGGAGGGACTGAGGTAGCCTCAAGCCTGAATCCCCACCGAGGATGCCGCCTCAACGATGGATTTCCAGATGTCATCGGCGATGGGGATGCCGTCGCGCTGGCGGACTTGCTGGGTTCGATCCTCGGGCACCCCGGGCAGCAGGACTTCCTTGAAGCCCGGGGCCGGTGGAATGGCCAGGGCCCGGGCGGCCAGGTCGTCGGCGCGCTGGCTGTACTGGGACAGTGGCTGGAAAAGGTCAGCCCGGAAGACGATCAAGGTGGCGCCGTGCCGTCGAAAGAGTGGATCGGAATAATCCCGCTCGGCCCCGTCGTCGGCTCCGCTGAAGGTTCTGCCCAGCAGCTCGGTGGCCAGCATCAGCGCATAGCCCTTGTGGCCGCCGAAGGGCAGATGGGCGCCGCCGTCCATGTACTTACGGGGGTCGGTGGTGGGATTCCCATCTTTGTCCACAACGCAATTGGGGGGAAGCTGCTGATTCCGGTTGTAGGCGTTGACCACTTTGACACCGGCGGTGGCGGAGGTGGCAAAATCGATGATGACGGGGGATTGGTTTCCCGCGGGCAAGCCCATGGCGATGGGGTTGGTATGGAAAAGGGCTTTGCGTCCTCCGTAGGGGACGGCAGCCGGTTTTTCGGCCCCCTGTCCTCCTGCCCAGACCATGGAAATCATGCCCTCGGCCGCCGCCATTTCCGCGTAGTGACCCAGTCGCCCGATGTGGTGGGTCTGAACCACGGAGACGACCGCCAAGCCCTGCTCCCTTGCCTTTTCAATGGCTGTCCGCATACCGAAGCGCGCCACCACGTGGCCGAAGGCCCAATCCCCGCGGACCAGCGCACTGGCCGGGGTTTCCCGGGCGATCTTCGGCTCCGCCGCGACGCGAATGTGTCCGTCCTGGATGGCCTGGACATAGCCCTGGATATGCCAGACGCCATGGGAGTCCACCCCCCGCAGGTTGGCCAGGACCAGATGCTCCGCCACGATTTCGGCCTGGTCCGGGACGGCGCCGGCCGCTTCCAGAATCTGCCGGGTCAACTGGCGAAGCTCTTCGGCTGTCTTGGTCACCATGAACGGTCTTTCCGGGATCGGTATCCCTTTGGAATCCTGAGGGTCAGTGCTGAAAGAGCTTGAAGAAAATGACAGACCGGTTCGAGCCCGCTTTCAAAGCCGGAAGGCGGGTGGCGCCACGACCCGTTCTTTGGCCGGTCCCATCGCACCCACCGGACGCATCCACCGAAACGACTATGCGAAGTCCTCGACGACCAGGGCACGGGTCTCGGGATGCTTCTGCAGAATCTCGGCGATTCCTGCCCGGTCTCCGGCATCCACCTGGGTGCCGGGCGGACGGACAGGGCCCCCGGCCCGTCCCAAGGCTTCCATGGCCACCTTGATGCCGCTGATGCCGTAGCCCGGCTTGTAGCCGCGGATCTTGAGAATGGGATCCAGCTCGGATTTCAGCACTTCCTCCATCTTGGCGGTCTCTCCGGCCACTCCGTACTTCCAGAAACGCCTGGAGGCCTCGGGAGCCAGCGCCGCCGCGGCCGTGGAATAGGCGCGGCTGCCCCGGGAAAATGAGTCGGAGGCGGCCGGTTCATTCTCCGCCATGAACAGCAGGGGCTTGGCAACGGCCTCCAGAATCTGTCCCCCGGTCCTGGGATAGTAGTCATCGTCCGGACCCACAGGGGGGAAGAATCCGATCATGTTGGGAATCTTGGCCAATCGGATGAGCACCTCCGGCCAAAAATCGTGTTGGCCGCTGGGGAGGACGACCGCCCCAATGGTGACCGAAGTCACGATGTCCTTGTAGAACTCGTAGTAGCTTTCAGCCTGCCAGTGTTGCCCCCGGGGAGGGAAAATCACCAGCGCATCCGCTCCGGCCTTTTCGGCATTCCTGGCCATCTCAATGGAGATCTGGTATCCGCCGATCACTCCGGCCATCACCGGCATCTGCTGCCGGGCTCCGGCGACGGCGGCGGCGACCACCTCGCGGTGCTCCTCCAGGCTCAGCTTCCAGCCTTCGCCATAGCCGCCTCCGACCACAACCGTCAGACGATCCCTTTCGGCGTGGTAGGCCACGTTCCGGCGAAGGCCCTCGAGGTTCACTGAGTAGTCGGCGTGAAATGGAGTGGGCAGGTAGTTGTGGGGACCATCCAGGGCGGCGATCAACGCCTCCGTGGAGCTCCAGTGCCGCCCGGGTGAGGCGGGAGGACGGCAACCCCAGGGAAGGGCCAGGCTCCCGAGCGTCCAGGCTCCAATTTTACAGAGGTCCCTTCTGGAAACCCTCCCTCCCGAAGCCGACTTCAACCCCCGTCTATCCACGATGTACCTCCAATTCCTGATTTACATGGATGAACGGGATAATAGTAATCCTGTTAATCCTGTCCATCCATGTTTCTATCTTTCGGTATTGTTTCCGCTCGAAAAAGCCGCGGCTCGCTAGGCCAGGATCGGTTGCACCACCTTGCCGTGCACGTCCGTCAGCCGGAAATGACGCCCCTGGAACTTGAAGGTCAAGCGGGTGTGGTCGATGCCCAGGCAGTGCAGGATGGTGGCATGGAGGTCGTGAACATGGACGGGGTCGCTGGCGATATTGTAGCTGTAGTCGTCCGTTTCACCGTAAGTGGTCCCGGGCTTGACGCCTCCGCCCGCCATCCAGATGGTAAAGCAGCGGGGATGGTGGTCGCGGCCATAGTCGTCGGCCGTGAGCTTTCCCTGGCAGTAGACGGTGCGACCGAACTCCCCGCCCCAGATCACCAGCGTGTCCTCCAGCAATCCGCGTTCTTTCAGATCCTGGATCAAGGCCGCCGAGGGCTGGTCGGTATCCAGGGCCTGCCCCTTGATCTGCTCGGGGAGCTTGGAATGCTGGTCCCAGCCGCGATGGAAAAGCTGAACGAAACGCACCCCGCGTTCCACCAATCTCCTGGCCAGCAGGCAGTTGGCCGCAAAAGTCCCCGGCTTTCGGGAAGCCGGCCCGTAGAGCTCGAAGGTCCTCTCCGGTTCACTGGACAGATCCATCAGGTCGGGTACCGAGGTCTGCATCCGATAGGCCATCTCATACTGGGCGATTCGAGTGGAGATTTCCGGATCGCCGAATTCCTTCAGCTTCAATTGATTGAGCCGGGAGAGATCATCCAGGTAGCGGCGCCGGCCGGAGGACGAGAATCCCGGAGGATTGGACAGGTAGAGCACCGGGTCACCCACCGAGCGAAACTTGACCCCCTGGTACTTGGTGGGAAGGAAACCGCTGCCCCACAAGCGATCGTAGAGGGGCTGGCTGTCGGACTTGCCGGTACCTTGAGAGATCATGGCTACAAAGGAGGGCAGGTCCCGATTCTGACTTCCAAGCCCATAGGAGAGCCAGGCTCCGATGCTGGGACGACCGGCCAACTGGGCGCCGGTTTGAAAAAAGGTGATGGCCGGGTCGTGGTTGATTGCCTCGGTGTGCATGGACCGAATGAAGCACAGCTCGTCGGCGACGTTGGCGGTGTGGGGCATGATTTCGCTGACCCAGGCTCCCGATTGGCCGTGCCGGTTGAATTTGAAGACCGAAGGGGCAATGGGCAGGCGGTCCTGGGTGGCGGTCATTCCGGTGAGCCGCTGGCCCTTGCGCACCGAATCGGGCAGTTGCTGGGCGCGGCGTTCCTGCAGCCCGGGTTTGTGGTCGAACAGATCCGTTTGAGCGGGAGCCCCCGACTGGAACAGGTAGATGACTCTTTTGGCCTTGGGGGCAAGGTGCGGGAGCCCCGGAAGGCCGCCCTCCCTGGACGGTGGTCGGGGAGTAGAGGGGAGCGGTCCGGCTGCAGCCCCGTCGCCCTCGAGCAGCGATGCCAGGGCGGCTGTGCCCAGTCCCCAACTGGCGAGACCGAAAAAGTGGCGTCGGGTGAGCAAGAGCTGTCTTTCCAGGAAAGGATTCATGGCTCACTCCTTGGTAATGGTTTCATCAAGGTTCAAAATCAGGCTGGTGACGGCCGTATAGGCAGCCACTTCCCGCGGGTCCAAGCCCTTGGGGACCGGGGACTCTCCCATGTTTACCAACTCCCTGGCCGCCTTGCGGTTGGAACGATAGGAGGCGAGGTGGGCTTCCAGGCTTTCCAAGAGAATCTTCTCTTCCTCGTCTGTCGGCCGCCGGGCCGTGGCCAGGCGAAAGGCGCGGGCAATCCGGTCCGAGTGAGATTGGCTTTCCGGCCCGGACAGCACGCGCTGAGCCAACCCCCGTGCCGCCTCCACAAAGGTGACGTCGTTCATCAGGTTGAGCGCCTGCAGGGGCGTATTGGTCCGGCTGACCCGCACGGTGCACATCTCGCGGGCGGCGGCGTCGAAGTTCAGCATGGAGGGCGGCGCAATGGTGCGCTTCCAGAAGGTGTAGAGGCTCCTGCGGTAGAGGTCTTCCCCGGTGCTCTGGTTGTAGGCAATATCCCCGGCCAATTCCTCCCAGAGTCCCGCCGGCTGATAGGGCTTCACCGAGGGCCCGCCCAGCTTTTCCACCAGCAATCCTGCCACGAACAGGGCCTGATCGCGGATGGCCTGGGCCGAAAGCCGCTGGCGGGGGCCTCGCGCCAACAGGAGATTGTCCGGATCCCTGCCAAGCACTTCCGGGGCCGCTCGGGAGGACTGGCGATAGGTGGCGCTCATCACCATGGTCTTCTGCAGCGCCTTGAGATCCCAGCCGGATCTCACGAACTCGGTAGCCAGCCAGTCCAGCAGGGCGGGATGAGTCGGCCGTTCCCCCTGGGAGCCGAAGTCCTCGACGGTTCCGACCAGTCCCTGTCCGAAGAGCCGCTGCCAGTAACGATTGACCACCACCCGGGGAGTCAGGGGATTCCCGGGATGGACCAGCCAGCGGGCGAAGTCCAGGCGGTTCCTGATCTTGCCGTTGGAGCCGCCGCTCAGGACTTCCGGAACACCGGGACTGACTTTCTCACCGGGCTGGTCATAGGCCCCTCGCAGCAGCAGGAGGGTCTCCCGCGGCCTCTCTCGCTCCTGCATCACCATGGTGGTGGGAACCAGCTCCAATAAAGCCGTTTTCTGCCTGTTGAGGTCCAGAATATGCCGGTGGGCTCGGCGCACCGGCTTGGGCGCGTGATTCTGCAGGAAGTAGGCGCGGATCTTGTCGGTCTCGGCCTGGCTTCTCCGATCCGGCGGTTTCCTCACGATGTCGTTGATTGCCGTAGCCGTGGCAACCACCTTGACCTCGTCCGGCGGGAGGGCCCGATCGTAGACTCTCACCTCGTCGATCAACCCCTGGAAACGACTTCCGGCGCCTCCCCCCGACCCGATTCGGAAGGGTTCCTGGTTCTCGAAGGTAAGGTTCAGGTCATCCAGCAACACCTTGAATTTCTCTGGCTTGCCGTCGACGTAGATCCTGATCGCCTTGGAAGTGCGGGATCCGTCGTAAGTCACCATGACGTGGTGCCACTGATTGGGGGCCAGCGCCCTCTCCGTCTCGACTCGGATGGAGTCGTCCAGCCAGCGCACCACCAGGTTGACGTGGATCTTGCCGTCCAGCAAGGCCACCCGGTACCCCTTTTCCTTTTCCAGCTCCAAGGTCCGCGAGACGATGGCGCCTCCCTGGTCGCCCTCGGGGTAGATCCAGGCCCCCAGGGAGAAGCGGTCATAAAAGCCGAAGTTGCCCAGATCTCCGGCATCGATAAAGCGGCTGCCGTCGAAACCGGCGGCCTGACCGATCTTCCCCTGGGTGAATTTCGGCCGGCCTTCCTCGAATCGGGACTTGGTCCGCTTCCCTTTAGCCGATGCCCGGAGGGGACGCCGCCAACCTCGAGTCTTTCCGTCCAGGGGGAAGTGCCCCAATAATCCTTCCGCAATGGACCAATGGAGCGGCCGCCGCTTCCTGAAGGAGGTTTCCCATTGCCGTTGGGCCCGGTCCAGTTCCGGTTTGAGCGCCTTGAAGTCCCGCTCGGCCTTCTCCATTTTCTGTTGCAGAGCGGCAAGCTGTTGTTGTTGCCGGCGGGTGGGCGCCTTGATCATCGGGGGAGAGTTGCCGTACTTGTAGACCTTGCCACGCTCAGGGATGTTGTTGAAGAAGGCGAAGGTTCGATAAAAATCCTTCTGGCTGACGGGGTCGTACTTGTGGTCGTGGCAGCGGGCGCAGCCCAGAGTCAACCCCAGCCAAACGGTGGAGGTAGTCTCCACCCGGTCCACCACGTACTCGACGGCAAACTCGTCGGCGATGATGCCGCCCTCTCCGTTGCCCCGATGGTTGCGGTTGAAGCCGGTGGCGATCCGCTGTTCCAAGGTGGGTTGGGGGAGCATGTCCCCGGCCAGTTGCTCCACGGTGAAGCGGTCGAAGGGCATGTTGGCGTTAAAGGCCTCTATCACCCAATCCCGCCACCGCCACATGGTCCGTTCCCCATCCGTCTGATAACCGTTGCTGTCCGCATAACGCGCTGCGTCCAGCCAACTCAGCGCCATGTGCTCGCCGTAGCGCGGAGACCGCAGCAGGCGATCCACCACTTTCTGGTAGGCCTGGGGAGAATCATCGGCCAGAAAGGCATCCACCTCTTCCGGCGTGGGGGGCAGCCCCGTGAGGTCCAGCGTGACTCGGCGGAGGAGTACCGTCTTGTCGGCCTGGGGTGAAGGGTCCAACTGTTTCTTCCGCAATCGGTCCAACACGAAGAAATCGATCTCGTTTCGGGTCCAGCCGTCATTGGGAACCTTGGGCAGCGGAGAACGCTGGGGGGGGATAAAGGACCAGTGAAGTTGCCACCGGGCCCCCTGCTCGATCCACAAGCGGATGAGTTCGATTTCCTTTGGGTTCAGCTTGAGCCCGGAGTAGACCGGGGGCATGCGGAGGGCCGCCTCCTCGGAGGCGATCCGTTTGTACATCTCGCTCCGGTCCGGATCGCCGGGAACGATGGCGCGGTATCCGCCCAGGTCGGCGAACGCTCCCTCTTTGGTGTCGAAGCGCAGGTCGATGGTGCGGGCCGCCTCGTCGGGCCCGTGGCAGGCGTAGCAACGGTCGGTCAGGAGAGGGCGAATGTCGCGATCGAATTCCACCGCCGGCTGCCCGGAACTTTGAGCCCAAGCGGCCGCTCCCGCCCCGAAGATCAACCCCGACACGATCACACCGAACCACCCCGGCCTCAAGCTAGCCTTCCTTCTCATGGTTGACCTCTCTGGAAACATCCCTTTCGTCGGGGCTTTCCCGGTTCTCCCTTCCACCCAGCCGGTCCGTGGCCACGGTGCGTCCAAAGGTTCCGTCCTGGGGCTGGTAAGGTGAACAAGTCCGTGGCGTCGATCCTTAAGTCTAGCGCTCTCGATGGGCTCCCTCAACCCCAAATTGGGTCTGGCGCCGGGGCCGGTCTCCGCTCACTGACAGAGGGGCGTGGAAACTGGGCCGGAGTATTGTGCTTGGAATCGGCAGCGCATCGGAAGGAAAGCGGAGTCCCCACACGGGTTTCGGGGATGAGGGGCGAGAGGGGTAATCGAGGCCTTTGAGGGTAAGTCTTTCCGCGGCCGAAAACCGGGTCCGGGTCTGGCTGTTTGTGGCAAGAAATGCGGGCTGGCATGGCGGCTTTCCTATACAATTCCCCAAAACATGGTTCAAATACCTTTCGGTGCTGACGTTTCTCAGGAGCGACCATGATGCGATCCCTTCGTCTTGCCATTCTGATTTCCCTGGCCTCAGTCCTCGTTTCTCCGGCCCTGGCCTCCGAGGATACTTGCGCGGACCGCTTTATCGTGGCCGGCGCCGTCCGGACGCCTCAGGACGCCAAGGCCCTGGTTCGGTGCGCTTATGAGTTCGTCCAGGAAGTGGGCTTCGAGGAGGCCCGCAGGGCCTTCAACGAGGACGAACGCTGGAAGAGCGGCCCGACCTATATCTTCGTCGGCGAAGTCACGTCATTGAGCGACCAGGCCCGGGTATTCGTCTTTCCCCCTGATCCGTCCCGGGAAGGTGCCCCGTTTGGACTGCTGATCGATGCCTACGGCAACGATTTCTTCAAGGAGCTGTATCGCCTCATGAGCAGTTTCGATGAGGCCTGGATCTACTATTCCTTTACGAACCCGGCGACCGGCAGGGACGAGCCGAAAGCCAGCTACATCAAGAGCATCGATTGGGATGGCACCCCGGCCGCAATCGGGATGGGGATCTATCAAAGTGACCTGCCCGGCACCTGCAGGAGCGAGGAGGTCAACGCCTCCTTACTCGGCTCCGATCCTTCCGAGGCGCGGCTGCAGCAGTTTGTGCGTTGCGCCGCCATGGAGCTGGATTCGAGGGGCTATTTCGCCTCGGTCAGCCTGGCCAACGATCCCCGGTGGCGAAGCGGCTCGATCTACCTGTTCGGCCTGGACACCTACGGCTACACCTTCTTCAGCGGCTCCCCGGCGGATCCCCTGATCGGGTCCGAGTTGTCCCCCGTCTACCTCGGCAGCTTCGGGGGGCGGAATATTCTGGGGGTTGCCGATGCCTTCGGTGAATCCTTCCTCTACTACTGGAACCGGAATCCGGCGACCGGCCAGTGGCAGCGCAAGGTAACCTTCGTCAAGAGGGTCACCTCCTTCGGGGTTCCGGTGCTGATCGGCGCCGGCTACTACCTGGATTAAAGCGAACTGGGCGCAAGCGGGCGGTAGTTGACAGGCTCGGAGGCTTTGGCTGTAGCCGGTGAAAATCCTTGAGCGCATTGGCTGTCGCACGGAGGGCCGAGGGTTGGGCGGTTCCACAGATCGGAACCGCGGCCCCGGTCTCGCCTGTGCCGAATCCCCGCATGCGGGTTAGCCCTGTTTCCCCTGACCGATGAGCCTTTCCATCCATGGACCCGGACCCGAAAGGGAAGGCAATTCGGGTTGCATGGGCCTCCCCTTTGTAGTGGCTGATTCCCGAAAAGCAGGAAGCTTCCTAATCCTCACGACACCTCATGACGCCCCATGACCGCCGCGGTTGACTCGGCCCGGCAAGCGTGCTAGGTTCACAGCGCCTTTCCGGAGGTTGCCTCGCATCGCTCTGAAGGTTGCTCTCGCCGCCCTCCCGCAATGGGGGATTCATGCCGACCCTGGGCGCACCTGCCCTCCAAGCCTACTCGACCCGAATCTTCCAGGCATGCAAAGCCCCGGCTGACGATGCCGCCACGGTTTCCGATCACCTGGTGACCGCCAATCTGATGGGTTTCGACTCCCACGGGGTCATCCGCATTCTGGAATACCTGGGCTACGTGCGGGAGGGTATGATCCAACCCGGGGCTCCCACCACCATCGTCAAGGAGACCGCCACCACGGCCACGGTGGATTACGGCTGGACCTATAAAGAAGAGGAGAATGCCAAGCTATGGAAAATGCCAACAAGCTGAAGCAGAAGCTGCAGCAAGGTCAGTTCTGCCTGGGGGTAGGGATCAGCTTCAACGATGGGGCCGTCACCGAAGCCCTCTGCCGGGTTTACGATTTTGCCTGGATCGACACCGAGCACAATGGCATGACTCTGGAAAGAGTCGAGGGCCATATCGTCGCCACCCGTGCGACCGGAGCCACGGCGCTGGTGCGGGTCCCCTGGAACAATCCGGTGCTGGTCAAGCCGGTTCTGGACCTGGGCGCCGACGGGATCATCTTTCCCATGATTCGAACCGCCGAGGACGTTCGCAATGCGGTTGCGGCCTGCCGCTACCCGCCCGAAGGGATTCGAGGCTACGGCCCCCGCCGCCCCACCAATTTCGCTCGGGCCGGCGGACCCGACTATTGCCGGAAAGCCAATCAATCGGTGTTGACGGTGGTGCAGATCGAGACGGCTGAAGCGGTCGAGAACCTGGACTCTATTCTGGCCGTCCCCGGTCTGACCAGCGTGGTCATCGGCCCCAATGACCTGTCGGGGTCGCTGGGGCATATGGCAAATCCCGGTCATCCGGAGGTAGTCACAGTCATCGAGTCCATCATCGACAGAGTTCGCCGAACCTCCGTCTACGTGGGAATTGCCATCGGCTCGGATCCGGAGCAGGGCATTCGATGGATGGAGCAAGGAGTCCATTGGATGCAGTTTGGAGTGGACTTCGGCTTGCTGGTCGAAAGAGCCGACCTGGTTTGCGAGACAGTCCGCCGGCACGCCCGGTCCAGAGAAGGGGCATAATCCCCTGGAGGACGGCAACAGGGATGACAGTCGATCTCAGCGGTCAAGTGGCTCTGGTCACCGGGGGGGCTCAGGGCATCGGCCGCGCCATCGCGGAGTCGTTGATCGAGAACGGCGCCCGGGTGGCCAGCGTGGACATTGACCGGGAAACCAATGAGCGGACGGCCCGGGAACTGAGCCAATCGGGCGGTACTTGTCTGGCCTTGACCGGAGACGTCTCCGACCGGCGGCAGATGGAGCAGGTGGTCGCAGAGATTGAGGATCGGCTGGGCGGCCCGCAGATACTCGTCAACAACGCCGGCATCAACACGCTGAGCGATCGGGTTCCCATCCACCGGTTTTCCGGCCAGGACTGGGAACGGATCGTGAATGTCGATCTGACGGGCGTCTTTGTCACCAGCCGGGCTGTCATTCCGTCAATGCTCAAGCATTCCGGGGGGAGGGTGGTCAACATCAGTTCGGTGGCGGGCCTGGTTCCCCTGCGCCTGCAGAGCGCCTTTGTGGCCGCCAAGGCCGGAGTGATCAATCTGACCCGATCGATGGCCCTGGAGCTGGGGCCACAAGGCATCCTGGTCAATGCGGTGGCGCCGGGTTCGACCTTGACTCAAGGCACCCAGGCACTCTTCTACGGTCCGGATGGGGCCTACTCGGAAAACGCTGCCAGTCTGATCTCTCACATTCCTCTGGGCCGGCCGGCCCGGGTCGAGGAAATCGCCCATGCCGTTCTCTTCCTGGTGGCTCCGGAAGCCAGCTACGTGAATGGCGCCGTGCTGGTGGTGGACGGCGGATGGACCGCCGGCTACCACCGGGAATGGTGAATGGCGAGCCCGCGCGACGGGATTCCCTGACAGGGGACCCGCATGCTCCTCTCCTCGAAGCAGGGAGTCGAGCGGGGAAAGGCTGTGGTATTGACGCAGGGAGGCATCGGCCATGGCCGCTGATTGGGTGTTGGGTCTGGAGCAAAACGCCGCTCGAGAGGTCGTTTCAGGGTCCCCGCGAGAACTGGCCGCGGCCGTCCGCCGGGGCGCCGACCTTCGGCTCTACCTCACCACCGAGCGTTACGAAGAGACCCTCTATTTTCAACAGACCTATGCCGGCAGAGGCGACGCCTTCGCCGGACTCATGACTCATCACCATTCCCTGGTGCATCGCGGGAAGGTGGCCGAGCAACCCTACTTCTGTGTATTCAAGTATGATCTCTCGGGTCGTTTTTCCCTCCTCAAGTGGATGCTGGACAATCGTACTCTTGACGAGAGCGCCGACTATCCCTATGGAGTCTACCGTTGGTTTTTTTGTGATCGCTGGAGGCTGGTCTACGAGCACGATGCCAGGGGGCAGCCCCTGTTCGGCGATTTGGAAGAGCTGAAGAACCTGGTCAGGCGGGGACGGACGCTGCAGGTGGGCATCCGGCAACTCTTCGGATTGGGGAGCGATGACCTCCAGGGCCCCGAGCACATCTCTTTTGTGACCACCATGCAGCCCGTGATCCAGGCTGGCCAAGTGCTGTCCAACTGCGATCTGGTGGTGGCGGGACCGCCCCGGTGGCCCTTCACCTGGAAGGACGGCCTCCATCTCTGCGTCATGCGCCCGTCGACTTCGGGTGAGATCGAGTGCTATCTCACCGAGCCCGGCAGGGTCCCCTTTCGCTGGAAGGTGCCCCGCCGGGGGATGCAGTGGATGGTGGCAGAGCGGGTGTGATAAGGAGAGATCTGCACTCGTCGCCCCCGCTACGCCGCTCTCGGAGTTCGAACGCCCCCGGCTCACGCCAATGGACTGCTCTCCGTGTGGGTTCAGGTCAGCCCCGTTTCGAGGGGTGGAGAATCCTCCATCGGCGTTTCCTTCCACTCCCCGGCCGGGAGAGCCTGGGGCCGGGAGGAAACAAAGAAGTGGGTCTGGCTTGCCAGGAACCAGAGCTTGAAGGCCCACCGCCCCGCCAGGTAGACCTGACCCAGGCAAAAGGCCAGCAGGACCGCCGTCCAGGTGGACTGGTTGGGCCCGGGGGCCAGCCAGGCGTAGGCAAGGAACCAGAGGAGGGGGCCGGCGGCCAGCAGGAGGAAGAGGCCCAGCACGGGGCGGCGATGGTCCTTGACGAAACCCAGGGCTCGAAACAGGGCCAGCAGCACGCTGCGACGCTCTTCCACCACCAGCGAGATCCGGGCGTAGTCCAGAACCAGTTGCGTCATCAGGAACAATAGTCCCACCAGGGCGTAAGCCAGGACGGTGTAGATCAGAGCCGTCCTCTCCACGGTGGTGTCCCGGGTGGCGGCTTCGATCCACCGATGCAAGGGCTGTCCGATGCCCCGGAAGATCCCCCAGTAGAGCAGTCCCGAAATCACCGAGAGACGCAGGAATCGCCAGAAGAAAAGACCTCCCTGGGCCAGGAACCCGGCACGCAAGCGCGGTTCCCCCTCATGAGCGAAACGGCTCAGGATTCCCCCCAGCAGCAGGCACCAGGCCAGCACCATCAGAATGCCGGCCCCGAGCACCGTGCCGTTGACTTGGTGCAGCTTTCCATCCAGCAACCGCTCCAGGTTGCTCAGCACGGGCAGGATTCCCACCACCGCGGGCCCGAAGGTCTTTCCCAGCCCGGTCCTCCCGGCGGCGAACTCCTGGTACCAGAGCAGGTCGAACCCCTGGCGCAGGCGATCCTCCATCAGGCTGCCTTCAAATGAGCCCTGCAGCAGCTCCCTCATGGCCAGAGTGAGGGGGAAGGCGACCACCAGAGTGGTCAGATAGACCCAGGCCAACAGCGACGGCGTGCGCAGGACCAATCTCAATCCGGCCAAAAAATGGGTGCGAGGGTGCATGGGCGTTCCTGTGCCGGCTAGAGAAGAACCAGCACGGTCTGCAAGTAGTCCTGGAGCCAGATCAGCCACTTGAGGGCCCATTTGGTGGCCGGCAGGGTCGCCTGAGGCTGCAGGCGGCGGCTGTTGTTGGTGAAGTTGATGTCCAACGGGTTCGTTTGATCAGGGTCCACGGCTGCGTAGTCGAGCTTGGATCGCTTGACCAGCCGGTAGAGCTTCCAGGGTTTCCGCCCATCCCACTGCGCTCTGAATTCCTCGCCATCCTCGAATCGCAACAGGACGTCTTGAGGAAGGATGCCATCCCCGAGCCGCCGGAAAAGAACGGTCGTTTCGTAAAGGGGGGACCCTTCTTCAGCGGCTTGGGAGTCGGACGTTTCCGCCAGCAAAAGGAATTGCCCATCTTTGTCGAGGTAGCCCCTGGTTTCCACTTTCAGGCTGGAAACCGACTCCACGCTGTAGTCAAAGACCCGGTCCTGGTGAAAGACCTGCTCGAAGAAGGGGCTGAGGTCCCGAGGGGAGACCTGGTTGGCGATTCGGAAAAAATCCTCGGGGGTGGGGTGGCGGAAACGGGATCGCTCGAAGAAGGTGGAGAGGATCCGTTTCAGGACGTCCCATCCCAGGCGGCGTTCCAGAGCCAGCAGCCAGAGAGCGGTCTTGGTGTAACTGGTAGCTCCCGAGGTGGAGGGATGGTAGAGGTAACTGGGGGTGGCCTGGATTTCCCCGCGGGCTGCCGCCAGATACCGGTGGCGCCGGCTGTTCAGGATGCGTCCCGACTGGATTTCCGGGGTCATGACCGGGAAGAAGCCCTGAAAGAAACGGGACAGGTGGGCTTTCTTGCCGTAAGCCACCTCGAAGACCCTGGCCGTGGAAAAGGTGTTGATGCCTTCGTCCAGCCAGGCGTGCTCGAATTCGTTGTTTCCCACCAGTCCATACCAGAATTGGTGGCCGGCTTCGTGGATGGTGACGCCTTCCGGAGACCCGCCGCCCAGCGGGTTGAAATAGCGGGTTCCGCAGGTGTAGAGGGTAGGGTACTCCATGCCCCGGGCCCCGCTTCGCCAGGCGGGGTCCACCACCGTCAGATGGCCGTAGGGGTACTCCCCGAACCATAAGCCGTAGTACTTCAAGGCCGCTTCGGTAGCCTGAAAGTGGCGGTCCACCTGACCCTGATGCTCGGGTTGATAGAGCAGGCGAATGTCGACCGACTTGAGGCCGGCGAGGTCGAAGCGCTGTCGAACTTCGCGGTAATCGGCACTGGTCGTCCAGGCAAAGTCATGGACATGATCCTGCTGGTAGCGATGGGTCGAGGTTCCGTCGTCGTTGTCGATCACCCCAAGCTCCACGCCGGTGGCGCCGACTTTCCATCTCGTGGGGACCGTCATGCGGACGTCGTAGTTCCCGTAGTCGGAAAAGAACTCGGTGGCGGCGTGGAACTGGTGACAGTTCCAGGAACCATCCGCTTGAAACACTCCCAGCTTGGGAAACCAGTGGGCGATGAAGAAAAAATTGCCGCGGAAGCCGGTCCGAGCGAAGGTGCGAGGGATCTTGGCTTTCCAGCCGATGGAGACTCTGACGGTCTCACCGGGCTGCACAGCCCGCTCCAGGGGAACCACCAGCACGGTTCGATCGTCCTTGTTGCCGTCGTCCGGGGAGGCGAAGTACAGGGCGGAGGTGCGGTCCGATTCCTGGAACGGCCCGCCGGCCTCCACCTTCAGCGATTCCACCTGGCTGTGGCCCCAGTCTCCCGGACGCGGGTTTCTCAGGGAGGAACGGGGCCGGGAGCGCAGGGAATCCTCCCGAAGCCAGGTGCTGCGGTTGTTCAACCAGGCGTTCCAGTAGAGATGGAACCACAACTCCCTGGCCGGTTTGCGGGTGGCGTTGCGCCATTCCACCACCTGGCTTCCCATCAGCAGCCGTCGCTCGGGCAGGAGCGTGACTTGGATGGTGTAGCTGGTGGTCCTGGTTTCCGGCGGGGCTTGCTGGGCCTGGGCACTTGAAAGCGGCAGGGCGGCCAGCCCAAGCCAGGCCGCCAGCCGGGAGATCCGGAAGCGCCACCGGACCCCGAGGGCCGGGGGGCTCGGTCTGAACCCGTCGGAATCCAGGCGGACAGGAACGGATTCCAAGGAACCGGTCAGTCGCGGGTCATTCCTATTCATATCGGCTGGTTGGGTTGTCATCCCCTCCATCAGCCTCGCAGCGTCGGAGCCCCGGGCTGGGGTGGCGAAACCCCCCGAAAAGAGGGCCAGGGGGCCCGTCAGCCGGCCCCGGCGGCGTCCCGGCTTTCCTCCAGGAACTGAGGGAAGACTCTCAGGCAGCATTGCCGGAACCGGTCCACCTCCCGCTGGGTGGCCGTACGGTAGGGAGGGCGGCTGGGAAGCAGCGACCCGGTCAAGAATCCGGTCGCCGCCGCGAAGGTACGGTCAAAGGCGGTGTCGGTGAAACCCTCCTGCAGCAGAGGGACCACGAACTCCCGGGAGAGGTTCTGCAGCCCCTTGCCGATCTCGACCGCCTGGGGATGGCCCTCTTCGCAGAGCTGAAAGTAGCGCAGAATCAGTTTGGGGCAGGCATAGACCAGGGAGCTGTAAGAACCACGGACCCCGGCACTCCACCAATCGGCCAGTTTGTCTTCGCCGACGAAGATCTTGAGCCGAGGAGCCAGCCCCAGGAAGGCGGCAACCTCTTCTTCACTGCGGACTCCCTTGCACCCGATCACGGGGATGTCCTGATCCAGCAGTCGCTGGAGCAGGTCGGGGGTCAGGGGCTTCTTGGAACGCCCGGTATTGTAGTGAATCACTGGCATCCCGGGCGCCTGGCGGGTGACCTCCTTCAGAAACCCGGCAGCCTCGGCGTCCGACAGAGCCAGCCAGAAGGGGAAGGCCACCTGAATCCCGTCAGCTCCGATCTTTTGAGCGAATTGGGCTCGGCGAATGACCTCGGCCGTCCAGAGGGCGGTGCATCCGACCTGGGTGGGTGTTCCGAACCGCCGGCACTCCTCGACCGTGATCCGCGCCACCTGTCGCCACTCTTCCGGCGTCTGGGCGTAGAACTCTCCGGTGGTTCCATGGGTGTATACCCCGTGGGCTCCGGCCCGGCACATCCGCCGGACGTTCTCCCGCAAGGCCTTCTCGTCCACCTGGTCCTCGGCGGTCCAGGGGACCGGCATGCCGGCCCACATGCCTTTCAAGGTGTTACTGGTCAGGGCCAACGCAAACCTCCTGTTCCTGATGGCAACGAAAGGCCCCATTGTAAGGAGATCGGAATCGGGGCGCCAGCGGGAACTCCGAATTGTCCCCTGCAATGCAAATTGAGTTTCCCGAGGGCACTCTGTTACAATTTCTTGCCTTTGGCCCGGACAAGGATCACTTTGCCCATGTTCTTCAAGGAAAACGATTCGACCGAGGTCCGACGAGTGGAGGGCATCCATGAGGGCCGAGGCGCCATTCAAATGCGGTCCTTTTTTGAAGGCAAAAGCCGCTTGGGGACCCGTTTTCACGTGTGGGAGCTGGAGCCGGGAACCAGCGAAGGCACCCACACCCACGAGGAAGAGGGGGCTTTGGAGGAGATTTACTACTTCCTGCAGGGCCAGGGAAGGATGTGGATTGGAGACGACCCTGTGGCCGTCTCCGCCGGGGATGCCATCCTGGTGCCTGCGGGGGTGCCCCACGGCTTCGAGAACAACGGGACTTCGCCCTTGAGAGTCGTCCTCTTCTTCGGCAAGCCGCATCCGGACCAGCCCCTTTCCTGAAACAAAAGAAAAAAGAGTTATCCACGAAGGGCCACGAAGAACGACGAAGGGCCACTAAGGCGTTGAGTTTAACCGCGACGGGATGCCAAGGTCGCGAAGGGATGATCGATTTCTGATTGTTTCACTCTTGTATGATCCGCACACCAGGGCGGGGGTGGGACTTTCCTGAAACAAGCCCGGAGCGATGCCGGGACTTGAGATCGTAGCCGGCCATGAGACTTCGCAAACTGGGCAATACCGGGTTGACGGCCTCCGAGGTGTCCCTGGGGACCGCCGAGATCGGTTTGGACTACGGGTTCAAAGGCTCCCCGCAATATGCCCGACCCTCCGTCCAGGACTCGATCCGGTTGATTCACCGGGCGGTGGATCGGGGGATCAATTGGCTGGACACGGCTCGGGCCTATGGCAACAGCGAGGAGGTGATCGGGCAGGCTCTGAAGGACGCGTCACCCAGGCCCCGGATTGCCAGCAAGGTGATCTTCGAGAACCCGGTCGGCGACATGGATTCGGCGTCCCTGCGGCAGTGGGTCTTCGGATCGATTGAATCCAGCCTTCGGGCCCTTCGAGTCGATGTCATTGACCTGCTCTACATCCACAACGCCACCGAGAAGCTGCTGAGACAGACGGCCATCCGGGATTCGCTGGAGGAAGCCCGGGGGCAGGGGAAAATCCGGCTGGCGGGAGCGACCTGTTATGGGGAGGAGGACGCCCTGGCCGTCCTGAAAGACCCGCTGTTCCAAGTGCTGCAGGTTCCCTTCAGCCTCCTCAATCAGACAATGAGCGGGCGGGTTTTTCCGGAAGCGGCCCGCAAGGGCGTCGGTGTCTTTGTGCGGTCGGTATTCTTGCGGGGAGTGCTCACGCCTCAGATCGAATTCCTGCCCGAAAGGCTGGCCCCGCTTCGGGAGCAGGCGGCCAGGATTCTCCAGGTTC
Organism: Candidatus Versatilivorator sp.; assembly: GCA_965262635.1. Taxonomy (GTDB): domain Bacteria; phylum Acidobacteriota; class Terriglobia; order Versatilivoradales; family Versatilivoraceae; genus Versatilivorator. Next base: position 812,205 of record OZ253547.1, read on the forward strand.
TGGGCCCTGAAGTGGACGGTCTCGCCGAGGCCGCCGTGCGCTTCTGCCTTTCCCTGCCGGAGATCTCGTCGGTCCTGATGGGATTGAAGAGCGAGGCCGAGCTGGAGTCCAATGTTTCCGGCCTTTCCCGAGGCCCGCTGCCGGAGGCGGTGATGCCGGGGCTGGCAGGGCTGTCCCTGTCCGATCGGACCCTGGTGGATCCCATCCACTGGCAGGACCTGATCTGATGGAGGTCTCCCAAGCGGAGGTGATGACGCATGGAACCAAAATCCAAGTCCAAGGACCGCTTCCGGCAGGGCCGTGACAGAGGCTGCCGGTTTCTGATGCGGCAGTTGAGGCCGGATGGAGGCTTCGGTTCGCCTGAACGTGGGCTGGCGGACTACTACAAGGTCCCCTTGGCCTTGATGGTCAGCGGGGCCAGTGTCGAGGCCAACCGGCTGTTGGCCTGGATCCGCCGGCACGGCCAGGGCCAGGACGGAGACTTCGGGCCCCGATTGCCGGAGACGAAGGGGTACCCCTACATTTACTACAACATCTGGGTCATCATCGCGGCCCATCGCCAGGGCCACTTCGATCTGTCTCAAAGGGGCATGGACTTCGTGTTGCGCTTTTACGATGAGGAGAGCGGCGGCTTCTATTCCAGCCCCAGCCAGAGGAACGCCCGGGTCTTGCAGGATCTCTGGGTGGTGAGCGGCGGGGGCCAGGCCGCCCTCTACACCGGCCGGATGCGGGAGAGCCTCGCCGTTGGCGGCTGGATGAAACGGTTGATGGAACTTCAGCCCAACTACCCCGAGCAGCTCTATTCGGTCTACAGTCGGGCGGGTGGCCTCCACACGAACTTCGATCCGGACGAAGAGATCCGTTTCCTGTTGAACGCCTCCGCCGAGCGGGACGAATACTTCTTTCATCCCGGGATCGCCGCCGGCTTCCTGGCGAACCTTTACAAGGCGACCGGGCAGGAGGAGTGGCTCGGCTTGGCCCGGGACTATCTGAGGCTGGCCGAGATTGCCAGCGATTTCAACTACAAGAGCCTTCGGGCCGGAAAGGTGTCCTGGGCCGCCTCCAACCTCTACACCCTGACCGGTGAGGGGAAATATGCCGAAATGGCCGCACGGGTGGGCGACAATCTGCTGGCCTCGCAGGCCGAGGACGGTTGCTGGAAATTCGGTCAGATGAGCAGCAACGACGCCACCGCCGAGATGGTGGTGTGGCTGGACGAAGTGCATCAGGCCCTCGGCGGCTGAGGGATCGCCGTCCGGGGATGGGCGCCGGTCGTGTCACAACCCGATGCGGAGGGCCCTCCGCCCGGCTCCCCCCGGCCGAAGCCTCACAACCAACGAAGGAGGAGAAGACGACATGCCCTTTATCGACATCCTGGAACTTCCGGCTCTTGAGCTTCAGCCCGGAGTCCGCCTCCGCACCCCCTACGGCAAGAACCTGATGCTCTCCTATCTGGAGATCGAGGAAGGCGCCGTGGTTCCTCTGCACAACCATCCCCACGAGCAGGGGGGGATCGTGCTGGAGGGCAAACTGAAGATGACGATCGGAGACCAGACCCGAGTCTGCGAGGCGGGGTCGATGTTCCTGGTCCCCCCCAACGTCTACCACAAGGCTGTGGCCGTGGACGGACCCGTGCGGGCGCTGGATATTTTCAGTCCTGTTCGCGAGGACTACGCCAAGCTGTCCAATACTTATGTCGGCGACGCCGACGCCGAGACCGGCTAGCCGCATTTCTCACCAATGGCAGGAAACGTCGGCTCTCAATCCACAAAGGGCAGGAAGGACAAAAAATATCCACGAAGGGGCACGAAGGACCACGAAGGGACACGAAGGGACACGAAGAAAAACTAAAGGAAAAATAAGTTTCTTCGCCACCAAGCGGCGGCTGTCGTGGTCCTCAAACTCCAACGGTTCCCCTGTTTGAGGTTTCCAGCCTCTGCGGCGCCACGGCAATAAGTCGTTTTTGTGTAGTCACCTGAGGTGGTTTGTCTCCGCAAGTCCCAGAGCCGGTCCCCATGAGGAAAGGTGAAACATCATGCTGAATCGCAGGCGGTTTCTGCAGAGGGTGGGTGCGGCCGCACCCGTTTCCATGGTTTCAGTCGCAGGAAGCCTGTCTGCCGGGCGTCAGGCGGACGATCCGGCGCCGGACGAGCCTCGCGTGTTCCTGCGGGAGGATTTTCACCACATGTCCGGGATCACGCCGCCCCTGACCAAGGCGGATGTGACCAAGACGGTGGACCTGGTGGCCGGAACCTCGGTGAACACCCTCATTTTTCAACTGGCCCCCCGGGGAGGAATGTGCATTTACGACACCAAGGTCGGAGAGATGCATGGGAGCAACGTGGGCAAATGGAACCATGCGGTGAACTATCGGGACGGCTTGCATGTGCGCCAGTTGGTGCGGGAGGGTTGGGACCGTCCCCAGTTGTTCTGCGACCGCTGCCATGAAAAGGGGATGTTGTTCTTTGCCAGCGCTCACCTCAACATCGGGGCCGGGGCTTCCGAGCAGGCCCGAGGCACCGGTCGGCTCTCAGACTTCGTGCTCGACAGCGACCATCTTCGGGTGGGCAAGGATGAAGACCCGCGAGCCAGCTATGTCTCCCCGATCCGACTCAACTTTATCCATCCGGAAGTGCGGGAAGAGCGCCTCCGCATCTTCGAGGAGTTCCTCTCCCGATATTCGACCGACGGGGTGGAGGTGCACTCCGAGGTGCTTCCCATCTGCCGCTACAGCCAGGTGAGCCAATGCGCGCCGCTGCTCACCCAGTGGCTGCGGGATCTGAAGGCCATTGCCGGGAAGGCCGAGCGGGAACAGGGCCGCCGCAAGCGGGTCTACATGCGAATCCCGGCCAACCCCCGGGCCTGGCAAGCCGTGGGCCTCGAGGTGTCCGACTGGATTGCGGAGGGGGTGGTGGACGGACTGATCTGTGCCTCCAGCGACCCGGAAGTGTTCGACCAGGACATCGAAATATCGAAGGTGGTTTCGCTGGCCCGGGGGACCTCCTGCCGCATTCTGGTCGAATGTGGGACGACCCTGGGGAAGCGGAGGGACGACAAGCCGACCGCCCGGCTGCTGTGGGGGGCTGCCGCCAACGCCTACCATCAGGGCGCGGCCGGATTCGGAGTCAACGACATGGTCCGAAGCCAGCGACTGGCTTTCCTGGAACCCATGGTGGAGGCGCTGCGCCCGCTGGGGTCCCCTGAGCTTTTGGATACCGCCGACAAGATCTACCATGTTCGGGACCAACCCCGCAGCGCGAGGAACTTCGGTTCGGGCCTGCCGGGATTCGATCCCGTGCTTCCCAAGCCGCTCGAGGTAGGAAAGCCCCAGGAAGTGCCTTTGCGAGTTGCCGACGATCTTCACCACTGGCACACCCTGGACCGGCTAAGGTCCGCAAGGCTGAGGGTCCGCATCAACAATCTGGAGCCGTCGCTCAACCGGTTGAGGATCGAGCTCAACGGCAAGCCGCTGCCCGAATCGATGCTGCAGATTACCGACTTGAACTACCGCTTCGTCAAAGAAGGAGTCGCCTACCAGGGCAGTCAGATTTACGAGTACCGGCTGGCCCCCGAGTTCCTTCCGCAGCCCGGCCGGAACATGGTCAAGGTGACCCTGCTGGAGAAGGATCCGGACATCGATATGCCATTTGAAATCCAGGACGTGGACTGCTCCATCGAATACCGGCTGCACCGCCACTTCGAGCCGCGGCCCATCGAATATTGACGTCGCGGACATGAGGTAAGGAGTTCAAGCATGTTGAAAGTTAAAGTGAGTGAAGGCAACCGACGGCTGCGGTGGGTGATTTCAGCAATAGGCGCTATTGTCACGTATATTGGCCTGAGCACGAGTGACGGCTACATGTCGGTGGTCGAAGTTTTTGTAGTATTTCCGCTGCTCAGTGGTTTAGCGGGTGTAGGAGTGTTTTTTTCATAACTTGCATTTACTGGGTGGACGAAGGTTTCAGAAAGGATAGGCAACCATGAAGCGCAGACATTTCTTGCAAGCTTTGGGCATGGCGGCCCCCGGCGCCGCCCTGGTCCCGCCGGCCTCGGCCGCGAAGCATCACCAAGAAACAACGGCAAATGGGAAGTCCAAGGAACCCAGGGTCTTTTTCTATGACGACGGGCGCCACTATTCCGGTCTCTATCAATTCGCCCCGCCGCTGGAAGCTGCCGATCTGACCTATGCCGTGGACCAACTGGTCGACAGCGGCGTGGACACCCTGCTCTATTCGGCGGGACTGGAAGGGGGCGCCGTCCAGTACGGCAGCCAGGTGGCCCAGAAGTGGGGCGACAACGTGGACGTTTGGGTCCACCCGATCTTCTACCGCGCCTCTCGCAATCTCCAGCAACTGGTGGCCGACGGCAACGACCCCATGCGCATCCTGGCCGAGCGCTGTCACCAGAAGGGGATCTGGTTTATTCCCACCTGTCCGGTTTGCATTATCGGGGGAGGCGCGGAGTCAGAGCGGGGTTACGGCAGAAAATCGGATTTCGTTTTCGACAACCCCCAGTTCTACGTGGGTGAGGACGATCATCCGCAGGCCGAGTTGCTGGGACGCATGTTCGGCACCGGCCGGCTCAACTTTCTCCACGCGGAGGTGCGACGGGAGCGGTTCCGGATCTTCGAGGAGTTGCTCACTCGTTACGAGTCCGACGGGGTCGAGTTGGACCTCTCGCTGGATAATGAATTCGGCCCCTTCTGCCGTTTCGGCGAAGTGGCGCAACTGGCCCCCGTCCTGACCCAGTGGATCCGGGACATCAGGGAGGTAGCCCAAAAGGCCGAGCAGTCTCAAGGCCGGCGCAAGCGGGTCTATATTCGGATCCCCTCGGGTCCCCCCTCCATGTGGCGCATTCCCGGATTCGAAGTGGAGGCCTGGGTTTCGGAAAAACTGGTGGACGGACTGGTCTGCATGAGTCCCTTCAAGAAGGAGACTCCCAGGAACAACGTGCTCATGTTCGATCAGGATCTGGACCTGTCGGCCGCCGTCAAGCTGACCCGGGGAACCGGTTGCCGGGTGCTGGCAGGGATCACCAGCTACCTGGGGCGTCAACTGGAGAGTACGGCGACGGCCCCCATGCTCTGGGGGGCGGCGGCCTTGGCTTACGACAAGGGAGCCGACGGGTTCGGGTTGAGCAGCGGAGGATGGACGCCCAACGGTTGGCCCTGGACGGCGGCGGAGTACGAAACTCTGCGCTTGCTGGGGCAGCCGGAACTGCTGGCCACCGCGGACAAGAATTATCGGGTCCGTTCTCTGGCCCGTAGCACAGGAGACCCCAAGCCCCTGTTCCCGATTCAGGATCCCATCCTGCCCCAAAAATTGCCCGAGGGGAAACCCGTTATCCTGCCCCTGGCGGTGGCCGACGACCTGTCCCGTTGGCAGGCGTTGGGAAGGGTCAAGTCGGTGCGGCTGCGGGTCCGAGTCACCTCCATCGAGCCGTCCCTGGACAAGCTGGCCGTCAGCCTCAATGGCCGGAATCTGCCGGATGCCATCAGGAACGACATCGACCTGCATTTCAGAGTACTGAAGAACATGGCTGTCGGGCCCTACGGCTACATCCTGGAATACCACCTGCCTTCCGATCACTACCCCAGGAATGGAACCAACCAGGTCGGGGTGACCCTGGTCAAGCGAGATCCCAGGATCAGTGGCCCGGTCGACGTGGTCGATGTGGACTGCCACATCGAGTACCGCCACCATCGGAACTTCGAAGACTCGCCCATCCAGTACTGAGCGGATAGTTGGACTTCAGAGCTCAGTTGCGCAGGAAGCGGACTGGCTCGATGATCGCCTCAAATCCGGAATCTTCAATCATTTCGTGAGCTTGATGCGACTTCGTCCCCTTGGAGTCCCTTCGTGGATAACTCCATTTCTTGAGAGATCGTCAGCCGGACGGCATCCCCTGGGAGCGCGGGCGTCCCGCCCGCATCCCGTCCCTGCCGTCAGGCGCCGCATTTCTCACCAGGTCGCTGGGTATCGCCTGGGAAAGTGTTTGTTTTTAGCATCTTGAAGCGCTTTTCGGGAGAGCCTTGAGGGTACACACTGCGCTGGGCGCACCCTGGCTTGTCTGAGACCGAGCACCCGGGATGATTGCTGCCGCCGCCTACGCGGCTCAACTCTAACGCCGAGCTTTCCATGGGCTCACGCCCACGGCTAAGTGCGGACGCCGCGTTCGCGGCTTACTGGAACCCCGGGCTGGAACCCGGGGGATTGTCAACTAAAAATCCTGTCCCCCTGCAGTGTTGTGATTTTGGGGAGAGCGGCGAAGCCGCGGTTGGAGCGGGTGACCCGGCGAAACGCCGCCTACAAGGCTTCCTTATAGAGCGGCGTAGCCGCGGCAGCACTTAGCCCCGGGTGTGAGCCCGGGGTCATGTGGATTCTGCGCTGCCGTAGCGGCGATTTTGTGGCATCGTCCCGGAACACACTGCCTCTCCAGAATGACGCTAAACACGACCCTCACTCCCTGCACTCTTCTCAAGAGTGCAACCTGTGGTGAGAAATGCGGGTTAGGCGCCGCATCGGCCAGCCGCAAGGGGTGCAATGGCGCCGTTTCCGGCTGATCCAAGTCGAGGAGTCGGGCCAAGCTGCGCCTGGCCTTGGGCGGGCGGGACGCCCGCGCTCCCAGGAAATGCTCGCCCTGAATTCAGAGTCGACAATAACTTTGGGACCTTGGTGTCAGGTCGTGCCCGTCGCGTTTAACCTCAACGCCTTAGTGGCCCTTCGTCGTTCTTCGTGGCCCTTCGTGGATTCCTCTTTTTTGATTCTTCGCGGATCGTCGCTCGGTTGTTTCAGGCAGGTTTGGCGGGTCTGATGATGGGCAGCCGGAACACCAGCCAAAGCGCCACCAGGATGGTGGCAATGGCGAAGCCGAAGCTGGCGGCGAATCCGAACCCGTCAGTCAGGGCTCCGTGGGTGGCGGGCGCCGCGCTGGAAGCCAGGGGAGCCAGGGCCATGACGGACATGTTGCGGGCTCCCTCCGCCGCCGGCGAGATGCTGACCACGTAGTTCGGCAGGTAGGCTCCTCCCAGCTCTCCCGCTCCCAGAAACCCGAAAGAAAGCAGGTAGCCATAGCCCGGCACCAGCCAGGCCCAGGCGATCCCGACTCCTACCAGCAGGACCGTGGTGGTCACGGGTGACCGGATCCCCCGGCGCAGGGCCAAGCTTCCCAGCAGGAACCCGGCCACCGACTTGAATCCGAAGCGAAGGGCCATCACCAATCCCGAAAACTCCCTGGGCTCCCTCCCCATGGCTTGCCTGGTATAGAGCGAGAGGTTGGGCATGGATGAGAGCGAGGAGTACCAGAGCACGTAGGCGATCCAGGTCAGGGCCAGGGGGCGGTAAGAAAAGAAGGATTTGAGGCTTTGCCGAAGATAAGGCAGCAACTCAGGACGTTCCTTTTTCTCACTTACCGGGACCAACTGGTAGCGGCTGCTGAGGAAGGCGACCGTGGCCATGCAGGGCACGCCGATGCCGTAGAGGAAGGCGAAGTCCAGGGGATAGGGCAGGAAGGGGAGTCCCTGGTTCAGAACGAACTGGGCGCCCAGGGAGCCGGCCACGGCGGCCAGGGGAGTGAATCCGAAGGCGATGCCAAAAATTCTGGCTCGTCCGGGTGTGGTGGTTCCGCGGCGCAGGCACTGGAAGCTGAAGGCGTGGGCCACAGAGTTGGAAATCCCCTGGATGAGGCCCTGGGCCAAAAGGGCGGCGATGCGGGCTGCGTTGGAGAAGGGCAGGAGCAGCGTGGTTCCCACCGCGGCCAGCACGGCGGTGCTGATGCCGTAGGACCAGACCACGGTGGCCCGTTCCCGGCGGTAGGGGATGAGCCAGGAACAGATCAACGGACCCAGCCCGCCCAACAGGTGGAGGGATGCGGGCAGGCTGGCAACCGCATAGCTGGCCCCGAGCTTGTCGCACAAGGCAGCCTGGACAATGCCGATATAGGTCACCGGGGCGGCCAGGTAGATCAGCACGTAGGAGCAGAAGAAAAGGACGCCGTTCCGGCGCTCCATGGCCGGCGTCAGGTTCCCCAGTTCCTGGTTCTCGGGGAGTTTATCGGTGGTATCCGGAGTCGTTCCCGATGGGTCGGAAAGGTCCCTATCCCGCATTTCTCACCAATGGCAGGAAACGTCGGTACTCAATCCACGAAGGGGCACGAAGAACCACGAATGGACACGAATGAACACCAATAAACGGATTGATGAGTTGTTGATTGGGGGGTGTGACAACCGATATCGAGGGGTTATCTACGAAGGACACGAAGAAATACCAAAATGACAAAATTGCAGAAGCATTTTGGTGCCCCTTGTGGTTGAAGGAGGTCCATCTGTCTTCGTGTCTATTCGTGTTCATTCGTGGTTCAAGTTCATCAAGACGATCGGTCGTTTTTCCTTGAATGATCCGCTCGGCGGGGCGGGAGCCCGGCTAGTCAGGGCCGAGGCAGGACGAATCCTCCATCCACCCGAAGGCAGCTTCCCGTCATGTAGGAGGAATCCTCTTCCGAAACCATGAAAAGGATGGCCTTGGCCATCTCCTCGGAGGTGCCTAGGCGACCCATCAGCAGCTTGCTGCCCCGCTCCTTGATCTGCTGGTCCGAGGCGTAGGCGCGTTCTCCGGGAGTATCGATCCAGCCGGGCTCCAGGACGTTCACCCGGATCCTGTGCCGGGCCAGTTCGGCCGCCCAGGTCGCCGCCATATGGTTGATGGCGGCTTTGGCGCCGTTATAGGCGGTGGAAAGGGCATAGGGTCGAAAGGCGTGCACCGAGCTCACGATGGCGATGCTGCCGCCGTCCCCCTGCTTCACCATCTGGCGGGCGGCCAGTTGGCAGCAGTGAAAGACACCCCACAGCGTCACGCCCCAGGTCTTCTCCACCTCTTCGACCTCCATTTCCAGAAAGGGCTTGCGGATGCTGTAGGCCGCGTTGGCAACCATGATATCCAGCCGTCCCAGCCTTTCCACCGTCTCCCGAACCATGGCTTCATCCTGGGCCCGATCGGCCACGCTTCCCTGAAACAGGAAGGAGCGGCGTCCCAGCCCTTGGATTTCCCGAACCACTTCGCGTCCCTCCTCCGGGTGGCTGTAGGCATTCACGGCGACGTCGGCGCCGTTTCTGGCCAGCTCGATGGCGGCGGCGCGGCCGATCCCGCGGGATGAACCGGTGACAATGGCGACTTTGTTCTTCAGTTTCATGGGCGCTCGACCTCGTTTCGCAAGTTCTTCCATCCTCACGGAGAATCCCCATTCTGACACAAGCCCGATCACCCGCCAACGCCATTTGAGGACGCCACCGGTGTCAGGGGACGGAGACGTCGGAGCTTCCCGATTCCTTCAGGGCCAGATAGGTGACGCTGAGGAAGATCAGGGTTCCCCCCAGCCATACCCAGCGGTCGGGTACCTCCCCAAAGACCAGGAAGCCCATCAGGGCGGCCCAGACGAGCTGCAGGAAGTCGAAGGGAAGCACCGCCGAGGCCTCAGCCATCTTGAAGGCCTGGGTCAGGCAGATCTGTCCCGCGGATCCCAGGAGACCCACCAGGAACAGCCAGAATAGCTGTTCCCCGCCGGGCCATTGCCAGACGGGGACAGCTGCCAGCAGGGAAAAGGGAGTGGTAAAGAGCACCATGTAGGTGGCGATGGTCAGACTGGAATCGGTGCGGGACAGGGCTTTGATGAAGACCAGGGACACGGCCCACATCATGGCTGAAAACAGGATGAGCGGCGGTCCCCAACCGATCGCCTGAATCCCGGGCCGCAGGATGATCCCCGCCCCTGCCATACCGGTGGCGATCACCGCCAGCCGGCGCAGGCGGAACGGTTCCTTCAGGACCAGGATGGCCAGCAGGGAAGCGAATAGGGGAGAGGTAAAGTTGAGGGCCGCGATGGAGGCAAGGGGGGTAATCAATACCGCCGAGTAGAAAGCCAGCATGGCCAGCAGGTTGAAGACGCCTCTGCCGAGGTGAAGCCGGAGCTGACCGGTCTTCAGGAACGCCAGGCCGCTGCCGGACTGCCAGGCGACCAGCAGTGCCAGTCCAAAGAAGTTGCGGAAGAAAGCCAGTTGAAAGGGGTGCAACTGGCCGGGAACCATGCGGACGCAGACCACCATGCAGGTCAGCAGCAGGGTGGCCAGCGCCATCAGCAGGGCTCCTGAAATCTTGTGGCTGGAGGGGTGAACCCGCATGTCTCACCAAGGGTAGGAAACGTCGGCTCTCAATCCACGAAGGACAAGAAACTATCCACGAAGGGGCACGAAGGACCACGAAGGGACACGAAGAAAAACTAAAAGAAAAATGAGTTTCTTGGCCACCAAGCGGCGGCGGCCCTCAAACTCCAGCGGTTTACTGTGACACTGTGTGCGCATCGTTTCTGCACCAATAATCTCGTTAACTTCTTTTTTAATAATATGTTAACAGATTCCCAGAACCGATGCGTCCTACCTTGGTGAGAAATGACGCTAACCCCGTACCTCATGCCCTGTACTCTTCCCAAGAGTGCAACCCCCCGGTGAGAAATGCAGGTGAGCTGCGTCCTTCCGGAACGCACTGCCTTTCCCCAACAACGCCAGACACGTAATCCCACAGCGCAGGCGAGCGCCGAGTGGCGGTTCGGCCCCAACCCGTTTAAAATGATGCTTCGCCGGCGGTGTTCAGGGAAACTGGCCGGTTCGGCCTGGAATCGCCGCCGACGGTCCTCTCGGAAAAACGGAATTCCCATGAAGTGGTCCTGGAAAATCGGAGAATACGCGGGCATCGGCGTCTACGTCCATGCAACCTTCCTGCTGATTATTGGCTATTTCGCTCTCACCCACTGGAGGGCAGGAGGGCCCGGCGCGGCCCTGTCGGGGGTCCTGTTCATCCTGGCCCTGTTCGTCTGCATTGTGCTTCACGAGTTCGGTCACGCACTGACCGCCCGCAGGTACGGGATCGCCACCCGGGATATCACACTCCTGCCCATCGGGGGCGTGGCCCGGCTGGAGCGGATGCCGGAGGACCCCTGGCAGGAACTCTGGGTGGCGCTGGCCGGCCCGGCCGTAAACATTGTGATCTCGGTGACGCTGGCTGTCTGGTTGATGGTGACCGATCAGTGGGGGGGCCTGGATCGGGTCGCCTTCGATCAACTCACTTTCGGGTCGTTCCTGCCGATTCTGATGGCGGTCAACCTGATTCTGGCCGGATTCAATATGTTGCCGGCCTTCCCCATGGATGGCGGCAGGGTGTTGCGGGCTCTGCTGGCCATGAGAATGGACTACCTGCGGGCCACTCAGGTCGCCTCCGGTCTCGGTCAGGCCATGGCCTTTCTGTTTGGATTCATCGGGCTCTATTCCTGGAATCCTTTTTTGCTGTTTGTGGCCTTGTTCGTCTGGATGGGAGCCCAACAGGAGGCATCCCTGGTGGGGATGAAATCCGCCCTGGGGGGGATTCCGGTCAGCCATTCCATGGTCACGAAGTTTCGCACGCTTTCTCCCTACGACTCACTGGGCCAGGCGGTCGACGAGATCCTGGCCGGCTCTCAGCAGGACTTTCCGGTGGTTGAGGGCGACAGGGTGGTGGGGGTGTTGACACGAGCCGACCTGCTGGTTGCATTGGCCAAGCAGGGCTTGAGCACCTCGGTGTCCTCGGTGATGCGGCGAGATTTTCAGATGGCGGAGGCCACGGAAATGTTGGAGATGGCTTTTGTCCGGCTGCAACACTGCAAGTGCCGAACCATGCCCGTGATTCGAAACGGCCGCCTGTTGGGTCTGCTGACCATGGAAAACGTCGGCGAATTTCTCAGCATTCAGTCAGCCCTGAGCCAAGGCAAGCGAGGATTCAAGAACAGCGTCTTCGAATCCTGATTCACTGAGCGGCCCTGGCCGGGATCGATCCCATCTCCGCGCCGGTTTCCTGCAGGACAGCCTCGAAGAATTCGTTCACGTGGAAGCCTCCGCCCCGGACCGGGACCCCCAGTCTTCCCTCCAGGTCCGCGCGGACCCAGTCGTCCAGAAACAGACCTTCTTCCCCGGTCATGGCTTCCGAGGGGATGACGATGAAGTCTCCGTGGACCCGGCCGCTCAGGCTCGCAAAAATATCCGAGCCGGTGAGCAGCCCGGCTACGGTGATCCCGCCCCCGAAATAGCGGTTTTCCACCAGTTCGCACCGTAGCTCGGTTCCCAGGACCGCATTCATGGTTTCGACGCAGTCCTCCAGGATCGGATGGAAGATGCTGCCGGTCGCGACCGTCCCGCGAATCGGAGCGCCGGCCGGCCCCTGCTTGTTTTCGATCTCTCGGTGGAACTCATCCAGGAACGTCCGCACCATGCCCACTCCGTTCTCGACCAGCGGGAAATCCCCGTAGTGGGAACGGGGCGGAATGGCCTGCGAGGCCATGATGTAGAACTCGTCTCCCAGAAAACAGAACGGAGTTCCGTGGGACTCTCGAATGCGCTGCTGGATGGTAGAGACATGAGCAATGGTCTTGCGGGCGTAGTCGGCGTCGACCGGCGTCAACCGGGGCAGCCCCCGGCGGTGGTTCGTCAGTCCGACCGGGACGATCGACAGGGTCATGACCTGGGGATGGAACCGCAGCAGGTCCTCGATGCTTCTCTCCAGGTGGGCTCCGTCGTTGATCCCCGGCATCAGCACGATCTGGGTGTGCAGTCGGATGCCGCCCTGAATGAGGCGCCGGATGTTTCCCAGCAGGTCGTCGGGCCGGCGGTTCTGCAGCAGATATTGGCGCAGCTTGGGCTCGGTGGCGTGTACGGAAACATAGAGGGGAGACAGCCGCTGCTCGAAAATCCGCCGATAGTCTTTCTCAGAGAGGTTGGTGAGGGTCAGGTAATGGCCGAACAGGAATGAGAGCCGGAAGTCTTCGTCCTTGACCCTCAAGGTGCGGCGGACCTGCTTGCCGCGCGGCAGTTGGTGCACGAAGCAGAAGATGCAGTTGTTCTTGCAGATCCGGGTCTGGATGGGCTCGAGCTCGAGACCCAGGTCTTCGTCCTCCTCTTTTTCAATTTCAATGTCCCAAAGCTCTCCCGACTTCTTGACCACCTTGAGAGTCAGCTCCCGGTCGACCAGCGAACTCAAGTAGCGGTAGTCCAGGGCATCTTCCACCTCACGCCGGTCGATGGACAGCAGTCGGTCGCCAGGTTCGATGCCGACTTCTTGAGCAATGGAGCCGTCTTCCACCCGATCGACGGCGACTCCCGGAATGGCGGTGTTTTCGGGCATGGCGGAAGGGGGTTCAGGCTGGAGCCGGTCCCTCGGAAACCATTCTCTTTCCCCGATAAGTGTAGTGCAGCCCCGAGAAGACCGTAATGGCTCCCGTGGCCAGGTAAAGAACAGACAGCCACTGGGCAGCGGTCCCCAGGTAGTTGAAGAACAGCACCAGGGTCAGGGTAATGATCTGGATGAGCGTGGTGGCCTTGCCGAAAATGGAGGGAGGGAAATTTCGATGACCGGTGATCAACAGAATGACGAGAGTGCTCACGAGCAGAACGACATCCCGGCTGAGGACCAGGATGGTGAGCCAGAGCGGTATCAGGTTGGGCAGATCCAGGTCCTTGATGGACAGGACGACGAAAGCGGTGGTCAGCAGCAGCTTGTCGGCGATGGGATCCAGCAGAGCCCCCAGCGAGGTCTTCTGCTGTAGCCAGCGGGCCATCAGGCCGTCCAGGCCATCGCTGATCCCGGCCAGCAGGAAGACGAAGAAGGCCCAGCCGAGGTGGTGGTAGAGCAGGAGGATGACAAACACCGGAATGAAGGCCATCCTCAGAATGGTGATCTGATTGGCAGGCGTGAGCAGTTGAGAGGTCATGGCCAAGCGCCGGGTCACCGGTTGAAAAGGAGAGATGTTAACGGGCCGCTCGAAATGCTGTCAACGCATTTCCAGCTCTCGAACCTGGCGCCTGCCAGCCAGCGTCAGAGATGGATTAGCCGCCGGCTGAACCGCCCGGCGGGTCCCCCTCCGCATCCGGCAACAAGCTTTGCAGGCACCGGAAGGCAGCATGGGCGCCGCAGGATGTGTTTCGGGACAAAAGGGGTGGTGGGCGCTACAGGATTTGAACCTGTGACTTCCACCGTGTGAAGATGGCACTCTACCGCTGAGTTAAGCGCCCCGGGCCGGATTGAAGTCCGTGCCCGAGATTCTGGCACGCTCCCTTCGATCCTGACAAGCTCAAAATGCCCCTGAGAGGCTCCCGCTACCTGGGGCCTGGAGCCGGCGGCGCCGAGGGACGGCTGAGAACAAACAGGGCCACCCCAAGGCTGATGGCGATCAACAGCACCTGGAGGTAGGGCGAGCGGACCACGAACCACACGCTGTAGGCGACCAGGCCGAACATCAATACTACCGAGGCGGCCTTGGCCCTTGGACGGATCGCCTGTCCGTTTTCCCAGTCTTGCAGGATGGGGCCGAAGCGCCGGTGATCTCGCAACCAACGGTGGATGCTGGGCGAGCTTCTGGAGAAAAAGTAGGCGGCCAGCAGCACCAGCGGGGTGGTGGGAACCACGGGCAGAAACGCCCCTGCAAAGCCAACCGCCAGAGCCACCAGTCCCAGCCCCAGGTAGAGTTTCCTGATCATGAATCCAAAAACGACCCCGGGCTCAGCCCGCATTTCTCACCAGGGGGCGCCCGGCACAGTCTGTACCCTGAAGACTCTAAACAAAGCGCCGCAAAATGTTAAAGACAAGCACTTTTCGACATTATGCTCAGCGACCTGGTGAGAAATGTGGGGTAGCGTCATTCTGGAGAGGCAGTGCGTTTGGGAAGGACGCTCCTGAGTCGCCGCCTACGCGGCTACGGCAGCGCGAGGTTCACACGACCCCGGGCTCCCGCCTCCGCCGACAAGAGGACGCCGCCTACGCTGCCAAACGCGACTTTTCTCGCGCTTCTCCTACGTTTCCCTGCAGGCGACACGAAGCCGCAGCTACGCTGCTTTATAATGAAGACCTGTAGGCGGCTTTTCGCCGGGTCACCCACTCCAACCGCGGCTTCGCCGCTCTCCTCTAAATCACAACTGACAGGATAAACAGCACGAGAAGCTGCTGGAGAGGAAGCAGACTGGCTTGCTGATCGGGTGTGCTTATAAAGTGATCCATGAGTCTGGGAGCGGGTTCTAGGAATCCTTGTTGAAGCAGAGGCGATGGTCGAACTCAAGACGCTGAAACATCTCGCCAAATAATCCTGTGCATCCTGTGCATCGATGCTAATAAATAATCTACTCATGCCTGACTTTGAACCGCTCTCCCGCCACCCGGCGACGGGTTTGTTTCAGCCAGGGTGCGCCCAGCGCGGTGTGTCCCCTGAAGGCTCTCCCAAAAAGCGCCTCAAGATGCAAAAAATAAGCACTTTCCCAGGCGATTCCCAGCGATCTGGTGAGAAATGCGGGTTAGGCCTCCGCCTGCACGAGGACGCCGTCTTGGTGGCCAAGCCGGACCCCCGGGCTTGCCTGGAAAGACGGAACAGATCCAGGTAGGTGGAGGAGGCCAGGTGTGGATGCCTCAGGGGGACCACCGGGCAAATACCTCGGCGGCGGCGGTCACCGTCTCTTGGATATCGGCGGGGGTGTGGGCCGTGGAGAGGAAGGCGGCTTCGAACTGGCTGGGAGGTAGATAGATTCCCCGTTGCAGCATGCCCCAGAAGAACCGCGAGAAGCGCTCCGGATCGGACTGCTTGGCCGAGGGGAAATCGGTTACGGGGGCGCCGGCGCCCTGACCGGGTTGGGACGGTTCGGCGCCCGAATTCCCAGGCGTAAAGAAGAGCGTGAACATGCTGCCGACGTGGTTGGCCTGGACGGAGACAGCGGTCTGGTTGGCTGCCCGAATCAGGCCACCCTGGAGTTGGTCGGTCAGGCTCTCGAGCCCCTGGTAGGTCCCTGGCCGTTTGAGGATCTTCAGGGTTGTGATCCCCGCGGTCACCGCCAGAGGGTTTCCCGAGAGGGTGCCGGCCTGATAGACGGGTCCGGTTGGGGCCAGCCGGCTCATGATCTCGTCCCGACCGCCGTAGGCCCCTACCGGAAGGCCTCCCCCGATGACCTTGCCCAGGATGGTCAGATCCGGCTGGACTCCAAAGCGCTCCTGGGCTCCTCCGTAGGCGATGCGAAACCCGGTCATCACTTCGTCGAAAATCAGCAGGGCGCCGTTCTGCCGGGTGATGGCGCGCAGTCCTTCCAGGAAGCCGGGCTGCGGCGGGACACAACCCATATTCCCAACCACCGGTTCCAGGATCACGGCTGCAATCCTGTCCTTGTGCCGGGAAAACGCTTCCTCAACCGCTGCCAGCCGGTTGAAGGGGCAGGTCAGGGTCAGGCGGGCCAGTTCCGAGGGGACGCCGGGGCTGTCGGGCAGCCCCAGGGTGGCCACCCCGGAACCTGCCTTTACCAGAAGGCTGTCGCCGTGGCCGTGGTAGCATCCCTCGAACTTCAGGATCATGGGCCGACCCGTGAAGGCGCGGGCCAGCCGCAGGGCGGCCATGCTGGCTTCCGTGCCGGAGTTGGTGAGGCGCACCTTCTCTACCGACGGAAACGCCTGGTGGATCAGCTCGGCCAGCTCCACCTCCTTTTCGGTGGAGGCGCCAAAGCTGGTGCCGGTTTCCAGAACACCTCGCAGGGCCGCCATCACCTCCGGGTGGCAGTGGCCCAGAATAAGCGGACCCCAGGAGCCTACGTAGTCGAGGTAGCCGTTGCCGTCCACGTCGTAGATGCGCGCCCCTTTGCCGCGATCGATGAACAGGGGGTTGCCTCCCACGGCCTGGAAGGCTCTGGCCGGCGAGTTGACTCCGCCCGGAATGTACTTTCGGGCTTTCTCGTAAAGTTGTTGGGACTTCCGGTACAAGATTCCTCCCTGAAATGGCCCGAGAATGGCTGATGGGCGGGGGCGGTTGCCCCCCCCTGATTCAGGAGGTGAGTGCCCTCCGCGGGAAGGGGGGCGACCCTCCGCCTCCGGTTTCCCCCGACTCCAAGCCCGCCGCCTGCCCCCGCTGTCCCGCTTATGATCCTGCCGCAGTCTCACCCTGCAGGAGTTTCACCGCCGCCTTGGCGAAGTAGGTAATGATCCAGTCGGCTCCGGCCCGCCGGATGCAGGTGAGTGATTCCAGGATGGTCTGTGCTTCGTCCAGCCAGCCGTTTCTGTGGGCGGCCACCAGGGCGGCATACTCGCCGCTGACCTGATAGGCCGCCACCGGCAGATTGAATTCGGTCTTGACCCGATAGATGACATCCAGGTAAGGCATGGCCGGTTTGACCATCACGATGTCAGCCCCCTCCTCGATGTCCAGGGCGACCTCGCGCAGAGCCTCACGCTGATTGGCGGGGTCCATCTGATAGGAGCGCCGGTCTCCGAATTGAGGGGCCGAGCCGGCCGCCTCCCGGAAAGGCCCGTAGAAGCCGGAGGCGTATTTGGCGGCGTAAGACAGGATCGGCGTCTTTTCGAATCCGTGGTCGTCCAGCCGGTCTCGAATGGCCTCGACACGGCCGTCCATCATGTCCGAGGGCGCTATCAGGTCGGCGCCGGCCCGGGCATAGGTCAGGGCGGTCCGTGCCAGAAGGTCCAGGGTGGTGTCGTTGTCGACGTCCCCCTCGCGCAGGCGGCCGCAGTGGCCGTGCGAGGTGTACTCGCAGAGACAGACATCGGTGATGACCAGCAGGTCGGGCTCGGCCGCCTTGAGGGCCCGCACCGCCGAGGGGATGATGCCCTCCTCGGCGTAGGCGCCGCTGCCCTCCTCATCCTTCGAGGGCGGAATCCCGAAAAGCAGAACCGCAGGAATCCCCAGCGCCCTCACCCGGCGGCATTCCTCCACCAGTTGATCGATGGAAAAATGATAGTTTCCCGGCATGGAGGGAATCTCCCGCTTCACACCCTCTCCCGGACAGACGAAGAGAGGATAGATGAAGTTGAGGGGGGAGAGCCGGGTCTCCCGGACCATGGCGCGCAGCCGCTCGCCGGTCCGTAGACGGCGCGGTCGGTAGAAGGGCTTCGGCACGAATTCTCCCGGGACCAAAGACGGCCCGATTGTAGCACAGAGGGCCGGCGGGCCGTGGCGGACCGCCAGCGTTGTTCCCGCGCTCTTCTCGGGGGTGCAGTTGAGGAGAGCATCCACGGCCTTGTCCATTCTGCGACTCCCCCTCAAGGGGGGGAGTGATACTCGAGCGCCTTATGCAAGCCTCAAGATCACTCCCCCCTTGAGGGGGAGTCGGCGAGAGGGCGGAGCCCGCAGTCGAGCCGGAGGGGGGCAAATGCGGCGTCCCGTGAGTGACTATCAGCTGGCCCGGGCAAGGCGGCGGGTATTGGTTGCCCCCCCCCTCCGCATCAGCCTTCGCCTGGCGGCTCGGCTTCTGCGACTCCCCCTCAAGGGGGGAGTGACACGTGGGGATCGGCCAGGGTGAGGCTGGCAAGCGATCCCAAACGACGCGGATTGGGTGGCTTGGCGGCTATAATAACCCCGCCAAGGGACCGGCGGCACTACCCAGGATACGAGGAATGTGGCCGCCGCAGGAGGAAGAGCTCATGATCGGCTGTAACAGGGAAGGCAGGAGTCGTCCGGAGCCGTTGAGCAGGCTCAAGCAAATCAACCGCAGAGGTTTCCTGCAGGCCGCTGCCCTGATCGGTTTGGGGCGGATCGGCCGGCTGGAGGCCGGTTCTCAGGTCGATTCCGGGTTGGAGCTGCCGGGACGGCAGGTATCGGTACGGGTCCGGCGGGACCTGGGGCTGAGGATTGTGGGACCTGACGGGGAACCGGTCTGGTCGACCTCCACTCGGAAGAAGCCGGAAGCGGTATGGCTGTCTTCCGGTTCCGGACAGGAAAAACGTTGCGCTTTCGAAGCGGCGGGCCGCCGGCAGCAGGAAGCTTTCAGCCAAGGCGCCCACCGGGGCTTTCTCATTCGACTGAGTCAGTTCCCCCAATCCGATCTGGTGGTGGGGCTGGTGTTGGCGCTGGATCGCGACAGCGACGAACTCCTCATCGAGGTCCGCCAGGCCGGCGGCAGGGACAGGCTGAAGCAGGTCGACCACCTCTATTGCCTGGAGAAGCCGACGGCGGCTGGCGGTTATCTGGTAGTCCCTCACGGCTCGGGGTATCTCATTCCCGCCGACACCCCCAAAAAACTGGGACCCCTGGACGACTATTTCGTCAAACCCGGCACCGCCGGTGGAAACACCTACAGGAGCCAGAACATTATCGGGTATCGCTACACCCTGCCGGTCTTTGGCATGGTCAACCAAAATCGGGATTGCCTCTACCAGATCGTGGAGACCTGGTGGGATTGCAGCGTTGCGGTCGAGCATCTGCCGGATGAACGATCCAGTCTGGATTTCAACTGGCTTCCCTCGCTGGGGCAATTCGGATACCCGCGGAGGTCTCTGATGCGGTTCGCCCGGGGAATGGACCACGTGGGCATCGCCAAGAGCTACCGCGGTTATGCCAAGGCCCGGGGACTGCTGCGAACGCTGGAGGAGAAGGCGGAGGAGGTTCCGGCGCTGCGGCGTTACATCGAAGGGATCGAGTATCGGATTCTGTGGCGGCCCCATGCCGATGAGAAAGCACTGCGCGACCTCCAGGAGTTCCGGTCCCGGGATCTCCCGGTGAACTTCTTCTTTCCCAAGTGGGGCACCGGGGAATACGACGCCAGCCGGGGGGAGCCCTGGAACGCCACCGCTTCCTGGCAGGCCTTCATGCTGGAAAGAAATCCGATCCCGGGAGGATGGCGGCGCCTGGTACGCCTCTCCAGAGCCGCCAGAATCGAGGGCGCCCTGGTGAAGGTGATGATCAATCCCACTCAATATGCTCCCGGAGCCCCCGCCTACGATCCCGCCAGGCGTGCCCTGGACGAGGCGGGAAATCCGCGCCGCTGGCCTCAGATCAGTCCCTACTTCGCTCCGGAGCTGACTCGGCAGGCGTTGGACAGCCTCCTGGCCAAGGGCTTTCAACTGGACGCGCTCTATTTCGACGGCTATGCGGCCCATGCCGGGGTGCCCGAGGACCATTCCCCCAGCCATCCGCTGCCGCGACGGTTGGCCATCGAACGAATGCTGGAAAGTTTTCGGGAAGCACGCCGCCGCGGAATCATCGCGGGCGCGGAGTTGCCCAGGTTCTGGGCCATGGGGGATTGCGACTTCTTCTTTTTCCGGTCCGGCTGGTCCTCGGAAATCCTGGGGGTGGGAGAACCCATTCCGTTGTTTCAACTGGTCTTCCACGAATGTTATGCAGGCTGTTTTTCGGGCGGCGGCTACGGTCGCTACGACTGGCCCCGGGACCGGCAGCCGCGGCTGTACGAACTCCTGTTCGGGGCGGCTCCGGCCTACAACTGGATGCTGCCCTACAGCGATGCCCATCCGGGAACGGGCTTCACCGAGGTGCCGGTAGCCAATTGGGAGAGCCCCAGGGTGCGGGACCGGCTGGTGTGGTTGAAGCGGTGGCGCGCCTTTTATCGGGCCACGGCCTGGTCGGAGATGGTCTCCCACCGGTTCCTCAACACCGAGAGGACCCTGCAGCAGGTCGAATACGCCAATGGGGTCAAGGCTGACTTCGACCTGGCGAGGGGGCTGTGCCGCGTTCAAGGCGTGGCCGGGTTCAGCGGCGAATGGGAGAAGCCCCACCCGGGGCAGATCTGAATGGGCAATCGGCTGCCGGGAGGAGGGCGCCCCCACCGGGGAACCCGGTATCCCCCAATCAACAATTCGTCAATCAGTCTCATCGTGCCCCTTCGTGGATATCTTTTTTCACCAGCTTGTCGGTCTGAGGCACGGCCTCGCTAGAGGTCATCGAAGCCGAGGGCATTATCCTCCGGATGGCTGCGGTTTCAGTGTAAGATAGCCCGGAATTCTGAAGGGGGCACGGGAGCGGGTCCATTTCCTGACGGGGGTTCTGAGCAGAGGGTCCGGCTTGGCGGTCAGCCAGCTCGCGACTGGAGTAGGAGGAGAATGAAGCAGATACTGCGTCTCACCATCCTGATCCCGTTGCTGTTGCTTCCGGCGGGGACGCGTCCCTGCCACGGAGCCGGCGGTCCCCCAGCCAATTCGACGCCGATTGCCATGACCTTCGTCGACGTGGCCGAGCAGGCCGGTATCGACTTTCAGCACGTCAGCGGCAGCGCCGAGAAGACCTACATTCTGGAAGGAATGAGCGGGGGGGTGGCCTGGATCGACTACGACCGGGACGGTTGGCAGGATCTCTACCTGGTGAACGGCGGCCACTGGGAGGAGTTGCTGCAGGGGAAGCGGAGCGTCTCCAACGCCCTTTACCGCAACAACGGCGACGGCACCTTCACCGACGTCACCCGGAAGGCCGGTGTCGGCGGCAGCCAGTGGGGCATGGGCGTGGCGGCGGCCGACTATGACAACGACGGCTGGCCGGACCTCTTCCTGAGCAACTACGGACCCAACACCCTCTATCGCAACAACGGGGACGGCACCTTCACCGACGTTACCGCGCGAGCCGGAGTCGAAGACGGGCGCTGGGCGGTCAGTGCCGCCTTCGGGGACTATGACGCCGATGGACACCTGGACCTCTACGTGACCAACACCGTCGCCTTCGACCACAAGGATCCGCCCCCCATGAACTGCCAGTATCGTGGCATCATCGTGCAGTGCGGCCCCTTCGGCCTGCCCTGCGACGGGGACGTCCTCTACCGCAACAACGGCCAGGGCGTCTTCGAGGATGTGACCCAAAAGACCGGAGTGGGGGGTGTGAAGCCCTCCTACGGACTGGGGGTGGTGTGGACCGACTACGACAACGACAGGGACCTGGACCTCTACGTGGCCAACGATCAGATGGCCAACTTCATGTTCCAGAACCAGGGGGACGGGACCTTTGCCGAGGTCGGCCTGCTTTCCGGAGCCGCTTATTCCGACGACGGCATCGCCCAGGGCAGCATGGGCGTCGATTTCGCCGACTACGACCACGATGGGCTGCTGGACATCTTCATCACCCACTTTGCCGACGACTACAACACCCTCTATCGCAACCTGGGCGGCGGGAATTTTCGGGATGTCAGCCATCTGGCCGAAGTGGCCTTCCCCAGTTGGTCCTACCTGGCCTGGGGGACCGGCTTCCTGGATGTCGACAACGACGGCTGGGAGGATCTGTTCATTGCCAACGGGCACCTGTTCCCCCAAGTGGACCGCTACGAGATGGGCCACCGCTACTACCAGCGCGGCCAGCTCTTTCGGAACCTGGGCAACGGGAGATTCCGCGAGGCCGCGGCCGGGCTCGACCGGGTGAAACTCTGGTCCAGCCGTGGAGCGGCCTTTGCCGACTACGACAACGACGGGGATGTCGACGTGGCCGTCAACAATCTGGACGGGAACCCCTGGTTGCTGCGGAACGATGGCGGCAGCCGGCAACGCTGGCTGAGCCTGCGCCTGGAAGGCGCCCGCAGCAATCGCAGCGCCGTGGGGGCCCGGGTGACGGCCCTGACCCAGACGGGGGTCCAGATCCGGGAGGTCCGGGGAGGGTCCAGCTATCAATCGACTCATGACCTGAGAGTGCACTTCGGCTTGGGCAAAGCCAAAAGGGTCAAGACACTGGAGGTCCGCTGGCCGGACGGCAGCGCGCAGAAATTCACCGGCGTCTCCGGCAATCGGAGATACCGCCTCAAGGAAGGAGGACGTCTTGAGCGGGACAAATAGTCCATCCCCAGGGATTACCCGCGGGGACTCACAGGGATTCCCGTGGGATCCATTCCCGGGCCGCCGGCCGGGAAGGCGGCCCGTCCCGGGATCGGCCCGGAAACCGGGCGGATGCCCCCGCAAGCTCTTGGACCGTGCGCTGTCGTTGTCGGTAATCCTCTGGGTCGTTTTTTTCAGTCCCTGGCTGGGAGCGGAGTCCCGCCACTACCGCGAAGCCAGGGAGTTGCATGAGAAGCAGCAGAATCTGATGGCCATGCTGGCGGCCCAGAAGGCCGTAGAGGAAGATCCGGAGAACGCCGACCATCTTTTTCTCTATGGTCTGATCCTGACTGATCTGAAACAGTTCAGCGAAGCCGGGGTTCAGCTTCGCAAGGCCTTGAGCCTCCGGCCCGACAGTGCTGAATACCATTACCGCCTGGCCGCCCTGCTGCTGCAGGAGAAGATGGAGTGGAAGGCCACGCTGGGACTGGACAGGCGGGACGTCAGCACCCGAGTGGTGCTGGGGACCGAGCAGGAGGCCCTGGATTTTCTGGAAACGGCCGTCAAACTCGACCCCAACCACTTCAAGGCCCGCCTCCATCTGGGTCGCACCTATTACGACCACAATCAACACCCGAAGGCCCGGCGGCAATTCGAGGCGGTATTGGAAAAGGATCCCGACTACGCCTGGCTCCACTACCATCTGTCCATGCTCCATTCCAACCGGGGTGACTTCCAGGCGGCCATCCGGGAGTTGGAAAGGGAACTCGAGCTCCACCCCGGGCACTCCCAGGCCCGGCTGGAGTTGGGGGAGTGGCTGGTCAAGATCGGCCGGTACCAAAGCGGGTTGACCCATCTTTCCCAGGTGAAGCAGGAAGAGGTCCATCCGGTCGACCTGAACTATGCCATCGCCAAGGCCCACCGGGGCCTGGGGAATCCGGAGCAGGCTCTGGCCGCGGCTCGGAAATGCCTGGAGATGGACCCCGAGTTCTCAGACGCCCACTACCTGCTGGGCCAGCTCTACCGGGAAACCGGGGAACTGGAGCTGTCCCGCCAGTCCATGGAGACCTTTCAAAGGGTCAAGAAGAACCCCACCCGCTGAGAGTTCCACCAAGATTGCCCGATCATACCCTCCCGGCACCTTTTGAACGTCGTTGGGGAGGGACGCGCCTGGCGGTGTTAGGACGGGCACTGCGTCCCGGAAGGATGCACCTAATTCGCTGCGGCAGCGTGGGGTTCACACGACCCCGGGCGCCAGCCGGGGTTCGAGTGGAGCCGCGAAGCGGCGGCAGCACTTAGCCGTGGGCGTAAGCCCATGGAACCCAAAAGGCACACACCCGAGCCGCGTAGGCGGCGACAGCAATCATATCTGGTGTTCGGTCTCAAATAAGTCCGGCCCCCGCCCTGCCGGGCGGATCATACGAGAGTGAAACAGGTTCTGTTTCAGGCAAGTCGGGCCCCCGCCCCCCACGACGGGGCGGATCATTCGAGAGTGAAACAGGTTTTGTTTCAGACAAGTCGGGCCTCCGCCCCCCACGACGGGGCGGATCATTCGAGAGTGAAACAGGTTTTGTTTCAGACAAGTCGGGCCTCCGCCCCCCACGACGGGGCGGATCATTCGAGAGTGAAACAGGTTTTGTTTCAGACAAGTCGGGCCTCCGCCCCCCACGACGGGGCGGATCATTCGAGAGTGAAACAGGTTTTGTTTCAGACAAGTGGGGCCCCTGCCCTGCCGGGCAGATCATCCGAGAGTAAAACAATCAGAAATCGACTATCCCGTCGCGGTTAACCTCAACGCCTTAGTGGCCCTTCGTCGTTCTTCGTGGCCCTTCGTGGATAACTCTTTTTCTTTTGTCTTTTTTCTGTTGTTTCAGACAAGACAAGTGGGGCCCCTGCCCTGCCGGGCAGATCATCCGAGAGTAAAACAATCAGAAATCGACTATCCCGTCGCGGTTAACCTCAACGCCTTAGTGGCCCTTCGTCGTTCTTCGTGGCCCTTCGTGGATAACTCTTTTTCTTTTGTCTTTTTTCTGTTGTTTCAGACAAGTGGAGCGTTCCGGGAGCAGGGAAGCTCCTTGTGACCTGGTCGCACTATTTGAAGGACTGCGCCGAGATCAACAAGATGCTTAACGCATCGATCAAATCACTAGCCACTAGCCACTAGCCACTATCCACTATTCACTTAGCCACGCCCCCGCCCCATACGACGATACGGATCATACAGGGCGAAACAGGGGTGTTTCAGGCAAGCCAGGGTGCGCCCAGCGCAGTTTGTACCCTGATGGCTCCCAATAAAACGCTGCAAGATGCCAAAAAAACACTTTCCCGGCAGATGCCCAGCCCGCCGGTGAGAAATGCGGACCAAGTCGCCGCCTACGCGGCTGCGCTCCCCCGGCGCAAGCCATTGGACTGCCCTCCCTATTGACTTTTCCGCCCTCCCTGTCCAACAATGGTTCACAGTCTGGATTCGACCCTTTGAATGGGAATCGGGTGGGTGCCTCATGAAACTGGCTAAGGCGAAATGGATTTGTGGGCTTGTTTGCGGAGTTCTGCTGTTACCCCTGGCGGTAGTGGAAGCCCAGAAAAAGAGGGACAGGCAGCGCGAGCGGTCGCTGCGCCGGGAAACTCAGGACCGGTTCCTGAAAAAGTGGCTCAAGCAGGATGTCTCCTTCATCATCACATCCGAAGAGCGGGATGCTTTCAAGAGTTTGAGCAGCGACGAGGAGCGCTACCAGTTCATCGAGCAGTTCTGGTTGAGGAGGGATCCCAATCCGGACACCGTCGTCAACGAGTTCCGGGACGAGCACTACCGGCGCATCGCCTACGCCAATGAGCGTTTCACGTCAGGCAAGATGGGCTGGAAGACCGATCGCGGGCGCATCTATATCATGTACGGACCGCCGGATCAGGTCGAGACCTTCCACGGGGGCGGCACCTACTACCGGCCTCACTGGGAAGGGGGAGGCGTAACCAGCACCCATCCCTTTATCAAATGGCGTTACCGCTACCTGGACGGGATGGATCTGGGGAGCGAGGTCAATATCGAGTTTGTGGATCGCACCCTGACCGGTGAATACCGCATGGCGCTCGATCCCTTTGAAAAAGACGCCCTGAAGAATACTCCGGTGGCCGACCTGACCGAGGACCAGAGAATGGGCGTGGGCGACGACTCCAGCCGGCATACCCGTTTCCCGTCGGGCATGTTCTATTCCACCTTCCGCATCAATCAGTTCAACACGCTGAGACAGGTGGCGGCTCTCAACCGGGCTCCCAAGATCCGCTTCAAGGACCTGGAAACGGTGGTGGACACCAAGCTCACCTACAACACCTTTCCCTTCGACTACCGGACCGACTTCATCAAGATCACCGAGGACACCATCCTGACGCCCATCACGGTGGTGATGAAGAACAGCGACATGACCTTCCAGGACGTGGACGGCGTCAAGAAGGCCGAGGTGAACGTCTTCGGCAGGATCTCCACCATTACCGGCAGGTCGGTTCAGGTTTTCGAGGAGGTGGTCCGGCAAATCTCACCCGAAGCCCTGTTCAAGAGCGCCCTGGAGAAACGCTCCCTCTACCAGACCCGCATCCCCCTGCGGTCGGGCCTCTACAAGCTGGAGCTGGTGCTCAAGGACCTCAACAGCGGCAACCTGGGAACCGTCTACCACAGCATCCGCGTGCCAAGATTTCCCCAGGACCAGCTTGCCACCAGCAGCATCATCCTGGCCGAACAGCTGGAGCGGCTTCCCAGAAAACAGGTCGCTACCGGCCAGTTCGTGATCGGAAGCTCCAAGGTGATGCCCAGTGTCGGAGAGGCCTTTGGCAGAGACCGGCCCATGGGGGTCTATTTTCAGGTGTACAACCTGGCCACCGATGAGCAGACCCATAAGCCCTCGGCCACCATCGAATACGTGCTGAAGAAGGGCGGAAGGGAAATCGGGAGAGCTCTCGAGTCCAACGACAAGCTGGCAGGAGCGGCTCAACAGATGACCCTGCAGAAGCTGGTGGCCCTGGAAGACCTGGAACCGGGTCAATACAGCCTGGTGGTTCAGGTCACCGACAATATCGCCAATCGATCCATCGCCCCCGAGGCCAAATTCGTGGTGCGGTAGGTACCCCAGCCTGGCAGGCCAACCCAGCTCCGCCCGACGGGACGGGGGCGGTGTTTCCCGAATTCCCCGCCATCCTACGAGATAACGTAACCGTTACCCAACCTGCGGAATTGGAGGTCCAGGGGCTAGTGTGGAATTTGTAAGTTATTCATGTGATAAGACTTATTTAAGGAAGGCCCCCAGGCGGAGGCAGAGGGGCAAGCGGAACCGCTGCCGCTGAATTCAAGATTTCGTAGAATGGCAGGAAGGGATTTCGGTGCGGCCAGGGAGGATTGGTGACTAAGGTATTGAATAGTAAGGATTTACATTTATTTTTTCATCTTATGGATTTTGGCAAGCTGATTGCACCATAAAAACCGATTGACTGGAATTTTCGAAGTCAGTTTGGAGAATCGACTTCACTGGTGGCAACGTTCAACCTGAGGAGGTAACAGCCGATGCAACGCTTTCTAAAAGGGGCGGGATTTGTGGCTTTCCTGACCTTGGCTCTTTCATTGTCGTCTTCGCCCTTGCTGGCGCAGGAGTATTCCGGTGTTCACGGGAACGTCGAGGACGAGACCGGCGCCAGGGTGACCCAGGTCGAGATCACGGCGACCGAAGAATCCACGGGGATTACCCGCTCGACCGTGAGCAACGAGGTGGGAATTTACGAGTTGCGCGGCCTGCGGCCCGGGAGCTACACCCTCACGGCAGAGTTGGCCGGATTCAAGGCCTACACCAATAGCAACGTGATCGCCTACGCCGGACGTCCCCGGCGGGTCGACATCTTGCTGGAGGTGGGTGACATCCAGGACACCATCACGGTTTCGGAGGAAGGCGCCGTCATCGAGACGGATAAATCCAGCATCACCTACACCTTGCCCTACAAGGAAGTGGAGGCCTTCAGGATTGCCGCCAGCCTGATCTACACGGTGGGGAATAATCCCGGGGCCGAGAACCGCAGCCAGGTGCATGGAGCCTTCGCCAACAACACCACCTCTCTGCAGGACGGCGTGGCCACCAATGCCTACGGCACCTTCCGGGCGCCTCAGGAACTGGTCCAGGAGATCAATCAGGTCTCGCTGAACGCGCCGGCCGAATACAAGACCGCCACCACCATCAACGGGGTGGGCAGAGGCGGCACCAATCAATTTCACGGTGAGATCTGGATGCAGTTGGATCATCCCCGGCTGCGGGCCTTGACGGCCGGCCAGACCAGGCATCCGGCCGCCAAGCCGGGTATCCGCTGGAACTACATGGCCTCGGGTCCCATCTACATTCCCAAGGTCTACGACGGGCGGGACAGGACCTTCTTCCACTTCTACGTTCAACCCAATAAGGCCGACCAGAAAGCTCCCATCGCGAATTACGTCTACCCCTCCGAGGCCATTCGCGGCGGGGACCTGACCGAGGTCGTCAGGCAGCAGTTGAAGGGTAAGCCCGTCGTCAATCCCTTTACGGGTGAGCCGTTCGCCAACAACATCATTCCCGGGGATATGCTCAGCCCGGTGGCGCAGGCGGCATTGAGATACGCTCCTCTGCCTAATTTCGGGGAAGCGAATACTCTGCTCGACAACACCCACGGGTTCCAGTTCGGGACCAACGTGGAGAAGGACTGGCACGTGCGGTTCGATCACGCCATCACCGACTCCAACACCATCTCCTTCAATCACTACGGCTACAACCGGGTCCTGAATGAAGGCAACACGATTACGCTCTCGACCTGGATCGGCGACAACGCCACCCGGATGTGGAGTATCCAGGACTCGCACATGTTCTCCCCCACGGTGATCAACGAGTTCCAGTTCGGGACCAACGATCAGGGATACAACACCAAGGGCGCGACCACGGTGGGCAACACCCTGCTCAGCGAGTTCGGCATCGACCTGGGGGGGCGCAGCTCGCCTTCCGGACCCGGATGCCCCCAGATTTACACGGGGCTTTGGGGATTCCAGCCGGGTGGCCACTTAGCTTCCTTCTCGGCAACCGAGCTTACCTCTCCCATGCTGGGGCGCTGCGGCGCCGGCGGTGCCAGCAGCAATCCCAAGGTCTGGGTCATGAAGAACAACGTCTCCATGAACCGGGGCACCCATCTCATCAAGTTCGGGATCGAGGCCAACTGGGAGAGGCCCTTTGGGTCGGCCAACAGTTCAACTGCTTGGGGTGAGTATCACTTCACCGGCCATTACAGCGGAAGTGACATGGGCGATTTTCTGCTCGGAATCCCCCGCAAGACGTCCATCGCGACCTCCCGCGCCGACGTTCACGCCCGCGGGTTCGACTTCGGATTCTTCGCCCAGGATGACTGGAAGATCACCCCCCGCCTCACCATGACCTACGGCGCCCGCATCCAGCACTATGGCGCGCCTACGGAGGCGAACGGCCTCTTCTACAACTTCGACTTTGACAACCTTCGAGTCGTGGTTCCGGACAGCGCCTTCCACCATGTGGTGCCGGTATGGCCGCAAGGCGCGATTCCGGTCGTGACAGCCAGCGAGGCCGGCTATCCCCAGAGCCTGGTCAACTTCAGTACGGCCCACATCGCTCCGCGCTTCGGGCTGGCCTATCGCATCAACGATGTGACCGTGATCCGGGCCGGATACGGGATCTACCACGTGCCCTTCGCCATTGCCGGAGCGGGTACGAGCGGCCTGGGGCGGGCCGGCTGGCTGGGAGGCCGCGAGGGCGGACCCTTCACCGGGTCGGAGTCGTTCGGACCCAACGTGATCGTCGACGGCAAGCCGCAGTTGACGTTTGCGGATCCCTTCCTGCCCGCGGGCAGCGGCGCCATCCCCAAGCAGGGTGTGCGGGGAATTCCTCTCAACAGTCGTAGTGATGCCTGGGCTTACGACCAGCAGTGGAACCTGACCCTGGAAAACGATCTGGGCGACGGTTGGGCCACCCGGGTCTCCTACGTGGCTTCCAAGGGCACCAGCTGGCCCTATCGGAGCAACTTGCAGACTCCGGTGCCAAGCACGATTCCGTTCTTGGAGCGCACGGACAAGTTCCCCTGGGGCGACAACTTCTCTTTCGTCGACCGGCACGACCTGGGAGGGACCGGCAGCTACCACGCCTTGGAGTTAGAAGCCACTCGCCAGTTCAGCAGGGGAATTTACGTGCGCAGTTGGTGGGAATGGAAAAAGAACCTGGCCGATGTCATCCCGGGATTGTTTTCCTCCACCATCGGCTTCGAAGCCGAAGATCCACTGGATCGCAAACGCGACAAGGGAATCCAGAACGGCATCCGCAGACAGCGCTGGCGGCTGGCCGCGGTCTGGAGTTTCCCGCTGGGTCAAGGGGAGCGCTACGGCAGCGACATGGGCAGCATCCTCAATACCTTGGTGGGCAATTGGGCGGGGGCCTTCAACTTCCGCGGTGGCTCGGGAACGGCCTTCACGCCCTCCTACTCCGGCTCGGACCCTTCCAACACCGGACGCTCCAGCGGACGGCCCGACCAGTTGTGCAATCCCAACGGCTTCGGTGAGACGCCGGGCCGGGGGTGGAATCCCTCCTGCTTTGCCATTCCTGAGGCGGGTATTGGCCGCTACGGCAACGCCAGCCGCGGGATGCTGATCGCCCCCCGGGATTGGGGCACCGATCTCAATCTTTTCAAGCGGTTCAACTTGACTC
The DNA here is from genome assembly GCA_965262635.1 of Candidatus Versatilivorator sp. Taxonomy (GTDB): domain Bacteria; phylum Acidobacteriota; class Terriglobia; order Versatilivoradales; family Versatilivoraceae; genus Versatilivorator. Next base: position 842,494 of record OZ253547.1, read on the forward strand.
AGTACGAGAACGGCCCCTACTTCAATTTCGAGACCTACATCTCGAATATCTTCAACCACCGCAACGCCTCGGGTCCCTCCTCGACCAACATCTCGGCCGCCAACTTTGGTATCTTCAATACCAGTACCTGGGATGCGCGCCGCATTGTGTTCCGCTTGCGGCTTGGCTTCTAGGAAGCCCCATAGTCTGATCAATGACAAAAGCCCCGTGCACCCTGCACGGGGCTTTTTTTTCGGGCCCTATCACTCCCCTCTCGAAGGGCAAAAGTGATGTCATGGGATGACGACTACCTGGGAGCGCGGGCGTCCCGCCCGCACAAGGCCTGGCACGACTTCGCCTATCTTCCCCACTTCGATCAACCGGGAACGGCACCATTGCTCCCCTTCCGCCTGGCTGATGCGGTGCCCGCCGACAGGGTCGCTGCCTGCAGAATCTCAGTGAAGCTCAGCGGCCGCCAAGCGGCGAACGCTGCTGGCTGCCTGCAGCGTCGATAGCCAGGCTGGCGACCAGAGGCATCTCTGGACAGTCAGGCGCACCCTAGCCCGCATTTCTCACCAGGTCGCTGAGCATAAGGTGGAAAAGTGCTTGTCTTTAACATCTTGCGGCGCTTTGTTTGGAGTCTTCACGGTACAGACGGTGCTGGGCGCGCCCTGGCTTGTCCTTTCCCCTTCAGCGCGCACATGCTCCCTCGAAACGTAGTTCCGGCTACGCCCTTCGGTCACGAGCACGCGCTGAAGCGGAAAATCCTGCGCCAAGTTGCACTCTTGAGAAGAGTGCTACCCCCTGGTGAGAAATGCGGGCTGGCGGAGAGCCTCGTTCAAGGGGGCTGGGTGCGGAGATCTCGCCCTATCCGAGTGATTGGTGTAGATTAGCCGAATGCACCTTGGTTTCACGCCCTCGACACCGCTGGAATCCGCGTTCAACAGGACTCGAATCCTGCCGGTTCTTCTCATCCTGACACTTGGGGTCCCGCTGTTCTCGCAGGCGGATGCCTATAAGGATGCATTGGCAAGCTACCGATCCGGGCGCTACCTGGAGGCGCTGGTGGCCGTGCAGAGAGCCCTCGGTCAGGAACAAAGCAACGCCCCCTACCACCTGCTGCACGCCAAGGTTCTTGCAGCGCTGCGCCAGTATGGCGATGCCGAGGAGAGCCTGGGGCGCGCCATCGAACTGCGGCCCCAATGGGTGGAGCCTTACTACGAACTGGGAGTGCTTCTGTTCAGACGCGGGAAATACCGGGAGGCGGCCACGACGCTGACCAAAGGGGTCGAGCACGCACCTGATTCGGTCAAGACTCGCTTTCTACTGGGCGTCAGCTATATGCAGATCAATCTGGACGGTGCGGCCATGGAGCAGTTCAAGGCCGTGGAGGCAGCCGATCCGCGCTACCCCGCGGTTCACCACAGCATCGGACGGGTGTACTTTCGGCAGGGCAGGGACACTGAGGCCATTGAGCACTTCAGAACCGAGTTGGCGCACAACCCCGATCATGACGCGGCCAGGTTTCTTCTGGGCAAGGCGCTGGTAAGAATGGGAGAGGCGGAAAAGGCGGTGGCACATTTGCGGAGGCTTCAGGGGAAAGAGGTGGGTCAGGGGCAACTGCACTACTATCTGGGCGCTGCCTATCGCCGCCTGGGGAAACCAGCAGAGGCCCTGGAAGCGCTTCTCAAGAGCATCTCGCTCAATCCGGCGTCCTATGAATCGCGCTACCTGCTGGCTCGGCTCTACCTCGAAACAGGCCAGCCCGACCTGGCCCGGAAGCAAATGTCCATGTTCGAGCAATTGCGGCAGAGAGAAGGGCGGGGGCGGCCGGTCGACCCCAAAAAGTTCGATAGGGAAGACCAGGAATTCGTTCAAGCCGACAGCGATTCCAATGGCCAGTTGACGCCAAGCGAGTTCGAGGGCTTCGTCAATACGCGGGTGAAGGGTTTTGCAAGGCATGACGAGTTCTTCCAGGGACTGGATGGCAATGCCGACGGTTTCCTGGACCGCCAGGAATTCTCCCGGCGTTTTGAGCTTCTCGGAAAACTCCAGCGCCAATAGGGAACCCTATGGCGTTGGCCGGAAACTGGGGACTTTCGACCTTGGAGGTCCCAAAAGGGGGTCTGAGGGTGAAGCTTGGCGGAGGGTCCGGGCGGCGGCCAGCAGCTGAGGACCCGGTGTCTGAGATGTCGGTTGGGTTGCCGGTTCGGGCCGGTTCCGGTGGGACCCGCGACCGCTCGCCCCGGGGCTCGATCGGGGCCGGAATGCCGTGGGCCGTTCTGCTCCTGGCGCACCTGGTCCAGCTTCCGGCCCTGCCGGAGGCGATTCCCCAATTCATCGACATCACCCGCTCCAGCAACATCACATTCCAGCATGTCAACGGTCCCGAGCGGGACAAGCGCTATTTGTTCGAGCTCAAGGGCGGCGGCGCCGGTTTCTTCGATTTCGACAACGATGGTTGGCTGGACCTTCTCATGGTTCAGGGATCCACCCTGGAGAGATCCCGCCAGGGAGACAACCCCCACTGCACCCTCTATCGAAACCGGCGGGACGGCGCCTTCCAAGAGGTGACCCGGAAGTCGGGTCTGACCCGCACGGCCTGGGGAATGGGAGTCAGCTTCGCAGACTACGACAACGATGGCTTCGCCGACGTCTACCTGAACAACCTGGGAACCAACGTCCTCTACAGGAACCGGGGAGACGGGACCTTTGAGGATGTCACGGAGCGGGCCGGCGTGGGAGGGGCCGCCTGGACCGCCTCCTCGGCCTTCGGCGACTACGATGGGGACGGGGATCTGGACCTGTTCGTCTGCAACTACATCCACTACGATTTGGACAATCTGCTCCCGCCCGATCCCAAGCTGATCTGCCACTACCGCGGCACCACCATCCCCTGCGGCCCCCTGGGACTCCAGGCCGGGGCCAACCGGCTCTACCGCAATAACGGCGACGGTACCTTTGCCGACGTCACCACGGCCTCCGGGATGGACGTGAACAACCACTACTATTCTCTGGGCGTGGTGTGGGCCGATCTGGACGGTGACGGGGACCAGGATCTCTACCTGGCCAACGACAGCACGCCCAATCAGTTCTTCGTCAACCAGGGGAACGGCACCTTCAAGGAAATGGGACTTCTGAGCGGTCTGGCCACCAGTGCGGCCGGAGACTTCCAGGGCGGCATGGGGGTGGATGCGGCCGACTACGACAACGACGGGCGGTTGGACGTTTTCGTGACCAACTTCGCCCACGACTACAGCACGCTCTACCGGAACCGGGGCAGCCTCATGTTCGAGGACGTGACCCAGCAAGCCAGGTTGATTCAGCCGGAGTGGCTGCTGGTCGGTTGGGGTACGGGGTTCTTCGACCTCAACCACGACGGCTGGAAAGACATTTTCCATTCCAATGGGCACGTCTATCCCTTTATCCTCACGGCCGGATGGTCGGAGAGCTACTTTCAGCCCTCCTCCTTCTATCTGAACCAACGGGACGGGACCTTCAAAGACGTGAGACGGTTGGCCGGAGGCGACCTCCAGAAGGAACTGTTGGGCCGGGGGATGGCGTTTGCCGATTTCGACAACGACGGGGACATGGACTTCGTCATCGGCAACCTCAGCGGCGCCCCGCGGTTCTACCGGCACCAGGGGGCGGCCCCCAACCATTGGGTAATGTTCCGGGCCAGAGGGGTGCGGAGCAATCGAGATGGCATCGGGACCCGCATCACAGTGGTCACCGGAGACCTCCGGCAGATCTGGGAGATCAAACGAACCGTCGGGATCTACTCGGCCAGCGATCCCAGAGCCCATTTTGGATTGGGAAAGGCCAACCGGGTCGATCGGGTGGAGGTTAGATGGCCCAGCGGGGTCGTGCAGGAATTCAAGGACGTGCCGGCCGACCGCCACTACCTGATCGACGAAGCCAAGGGCCTGGAGAGCGAGTTCTGATTTTCGTCTGGAGGTTGCGCACAAAAAGTGCTAGCATCCACCCAATATTTTCGCAATATTTTCGCTTTTTTGGCGAGTTCCTTCATGAAGTTCATCGGTTCCAGTTGGCTGTCCCTTTCGGTCGTTCCCATAGTGGCTCTGGTTGTGGCCGGTTCTCTTTGGGCAGACTTGAAGCAACCGGGCCGGGCCGTCCACAGGGTCATCAAACCGGTTCCTGCCATTTCCAACATCGCCCCTAATGCCTCCGCGACACGCGGCTCCAGCGTCACCCTGAAGGTGAGTGGAGACGGGTTCGTGGATGGAGCTTCGCTGGTGCGCTGGAATGACGAGGACCTGCCCACCACCTTCGAAAGCAGCAGCGAGGTCACAGCCCGCCTCTCCGCGCAACGGCTATCCACCCCGGGAGAATTCGCCATTACCGTTTTCAATCCCGAGCCGGGCGGCGGGACCTCCACCTCGATGACCTTCACCGTCACCGAACCGGATCCCTCTCTGGATCTGTTCGTTCCGGTGGTGGTGTCCGTGGCGGGACACAACGACTCCTTCTATACCTCGGAGTTGACCCTGACCAACAAAAGCGACGCTACGGTCACCCTGAGTCTCCAGTACACTGCCGCGGCCGGCACTGTAACCGGGCAGGTTTCCGATGTTCAATTGCCCCCGGGCCAGCGAATCGAATCCGACGCCATCGAGTACTTGAGAGGCCTGGGACTGCCGATTGCGTCCTCGGGCAATCGAGTGGGAACACTGATGGTGCGGGCCTTCGGGACTTCTTCTCCTTCGGATGTCGCCGTGACGGTCAGAACCAGCTCACCCGTGCCTGAAGGACGAGCCGGGCTTTCCTACATGGCTGTGCCGGTGGCCACCGATGCTCTCACCGGCCCATCCTACCTCTGTGGCTTGCGGCAGAATTCGACCGACCGGACAAACGTGGCCGTCCAGCATGCGGGGGCGTCGGGAAACATCACCTTGCGTCTCAGCCTCTATTCGGGGGATACCGCCTTGTCTGATCCCCAATTGGTCTCGGAGGTGACGCTGCCTCCGGGTGGATTCAAGCAGTTCGACCGTATTTTGCGTTCGGAAGGTCTGATGCTGGACCATGGCTACGTGAAAATCGAAAGAGTGTTCGGCGAAGCGCCCTACTATGCCTACGCGGTGATTAACGATCAGGCCAATTCCGATGGCTCCTTTGTGGCTCCCGTTCGGGAAGACTGGATGGCCGGGCGTTCCGGCTTGACGCTTCCGGTCGTGGTGGAGGCCGGGGAGTACCGCAGCGAGGTGATCGTTTCCAATTGGTCCCCTGATGCCAAGACGCTGACCTTTGATTTCATCGATAGTGACATCGCCGGCGGGAAACTTTCCTTTTCGATCGACGTTGAGCCGGGTTCGCAGCAGATCCTGGGAGATTTCATAGAGCAGCTCCGCCAGTCCGGCTTTGAAGCTGAATTGCCGCGGAATGGTTCCTATACCGGTCCATTGATGGTGACGGTCGACGGAGACGGTGATGGAATATTTCTGGGTGCCCGAACGACGACGCCTGGAGGAGGCGGGCAGTACGGTGTTTTCTACCTGGGGGTGCCGGTTGGGACCGAGTTCAGCACCGGGGCCTGGTTGTATGGGCTGCAGCAGGATAGCGAAGACCGCACCAATTTGGGCTTGCTGACCACTTCGAGTGTGAACGATGCGGCCAATGCTTATGACATCGATATCTACGATGGAGCCACCGGGCTCAAGGTGACGACACTCAGCCGGGAGGTTCCCGCCAATCAATGGGCCCAGATCGGAATGATTTTGGAGAAGGCCAAAATTTCCCAGGGTTACGCCCACGTCAAGCGAGCGACTGGAGCCAACGACTTCATTACCTATGCGGTGATCAACGACGGGGGAAGGCCGGATGAGCGCAGCGACGATGGGGCCTTTGTCCTTGGAGTTGCGGACATTATCCAATAGAACTGTTGCTCATTTGCCTCCTGGATTCCCCCCATCTCCTTAACCCGCCACCCCGTTTCCAGACTCTCCGGTTGCGGAGCACCACGACGAACCTGATGTAAGGAGGCGGGACCTCCTGCTCCACCCTACCTTGCCACGAAACCGCCAGGTGACTATCGGCCGTATCATCCATCGAGCCTGGCACTTTCCAGTTCTCTGCTTGCTCTGTAGTCTGCCGATGCAGGCACAGAGGCCGGTCGGCAACCCCCACAAGCCCTCGTTGCGACCTCAGGCGTACCAGCCTGCCGAAGCCTGCCTGCCTTGTCACCGACGCCAGTACGACGAGTTGCGCAGCTCGGTCAAATCCGGTTACCGAAGTGTCAGCTCGGTGTTCAATGCTTTGGAGTTGTCTGGGAATTTTCTGAGCGGAGGGCGGCTGAGGCCTGTCTACGGAGACAGCAACAAGGTGACTGCCATCGACGTCACCGGAGTGGCCGGTCAGGGAAAACCCTTGAACACCAATATGAACAGCGCCGACACCTTTACCCACATCAACCAGGTTCAGGCTGCCTTCTGCATCGGATGTCACAACCCTCATATCGTGTTGATGGGGGAGGACCCTGAGCAAAGGGAAATCCCTGAGGTGGAGGGCGTGGGAGGAAAATTTCGGCCGGATCGGATTCGTCCCCTGCGGGACTTCCATTTTGTGGACAGCTCCAATCGACAGATCCTGCCGGAGGAAATAGGTGGACCGGCTCCGCCGGGGGCCAAGCCTTCCCTGGGCGCACAAGGAATCAACTGCGACGTCTGTCACGACATTACGGCTCCGGACCTGGACCGCAGCCCCGACCGCGACGGTCTTTCCAATGCCAGCTTCGAATTGGTCCCTTCCATCAGCAAGATCGGTCCTTTCTTGTTTCCGGCACCGGTCAAGAACAATTTTCACGTTGCCAGCCGCGACCCTGACCAAATCGGCTATTTACGGAGCAGCGACTTCTGTGGCAGTTGTCATGATGTCCGAGTTCCGGGGGATGGATCGGGATCGTTGACCCACCGCGAAATCAGTCCGAACCCCGAAAGTCGGAGTGTCAGTCTTTTTCGCCTGGAAAACCTGAACACCGAGTGGATGACGGGCCCCTACAACAGCACCCAAAACCCATTCGGCCGGGTCATTCGTTGTCAGGACTGCCACATGTCCCTGTTTCCCTATGGTGAGGAAAGCACTTACCGGGTGGGGGAACTGGAAGTCACCAGTCCGACCCCGGGCCAATTCCCCTTGAATTTCGCAGCCGTGCCGGCCATCTCGACGGACCTGAACTATCCTTTGCAGCAGCGGCCGGTGGTGACGCACTATATGACCGGGGTGGATGTGCCGATCCTGAGGACGGATGAATTGCGGGCGCGTCTGGGCCAGGACTACCCGGACGTCAATGAGCCGGGAGTGGATCAGTATGGTATTCCCCGGGCGCTGGCCCAGAGGCGCGAGGATCTCTTGAAAGCTTCGGTTCGAATCAACCTGGACAAATCGGACCGGACGGCACAGCTCGGTCGGCCCCTGATGGTCAAAGTGACGGCCGTCGCCCTCACCGGCCACCGATTTCCGGCCGGATTCTCACAGGAACGAACCGCCTATATCCAGCTCTCCATCCGTGATAGCAAGGGATTTCTCCTCTACCAGTCCGGGTATGTGGTAGACAAGCCCCACCCGGAGGTCGGAGAGTTGGCTCCCGACGGCAATCTGGACGATGAAGATCCTGAGCACCTTCATGCCGTGGTCGATCCCGGGGGTCCCGCTGTCCCCTACCGTGTGGGGCAATTCACCAATGGCCATCGAAATCAGGTGTTTGAGTCGGGTCCGGACAACGGACCCGATGCCCGAATTTATTTCGGGAAACCCAGCGGCCTGGTGTTGTGGCGCAACGAGTTGACCCGGGTCTTCCTGCCGGGGGAAAGCCTGGGGCGGTTCAACGAGCAGGGCAACCCTATCGTTTTGACCCGACCTCATCTGGAGGAAACCTTCAGCGCGGTTCTGGCGAACTCGGTCGACAATTACCGCTCGCTGCCTCCCTTGCAGCCCAGGACCTACGCCTATCAAGTGGTGCTTCCAACCAAGGAAGAACTGCAACTGCTTGGGGTTGGAGAGCTGGAGTCGCCGTTGCACGTCCACGCCCAGGTCAACTTTCTTCACTTTCCGCCTCTGTTTCTGCGGTTCATGGCCAGGACCACCAGTGCGGAGGGGCCAGGGGGACGGGATTACCACCTGATCGATGAGAAGCTCATCGATGATCTTCTGGTGAACGTGCGCGGCATCGCCTCGGCGGATCTCACCATCGACCTGGCGGCGCCATGATCAGAAGGGAAATACAATTTCTGGCGACGCTGGGATTCCTGATCGCGGCCCTTTCCCTTTGGATCGGCTACGGAGAAGCCTGGTCGCAGAACGATCAAACCGGCTCCCGGAAGCGCAACCCCAACTACCTGGTTCGGAATCCCTTTTACTTCGAGGGAAGGGTTGACTATGAGCTGTTGGGCATCGACCATCCGGTGGATGCCTGGGAGTTCATGCAAAGAGGGCTTCACCGCCAGGATGTACTGGAGGATCGAGAAGGAGCCATGCAGGATTACCGCAGCGCGATTGAACGCAGCAATCCGGAAAACGGCACCTGTCAAATTGTCAAAACCTTGCCTTCGACTACCCTCGAGTTCCAGCAGCTCACTCCGCCCCCCTGCCTCTTCACCCCGCGGCTCAGACTCGGATATCTCCTGATCCATGAGGATCCGATGCAGGCCATTGACCTGTTTCGCCAGGTGACCGACATCGATCCTCAACGGTTGGAGGTGAATGCGCTCATCGGCGAAGCCTACGAGCTCCTGGGAGACGAGGCCTCGCATCCGGAGGAAAAGGAAGCCTTTTATCTGGAGGCGGTCCGTGCATTGAATGCCGAGCTGGCCCTTTCACCGGTCACCGAGCTGACCCGGCGCCTGACAGGCGACGAGGCCAACAATGCTCATGCCCATTGGATGTTGGCAAGGATCCAGGAGAAGTTGAACCACCACCGAGAGGCACTGTTTGCGCTCGATCAATATCTCAAGGCCACCCGTTGGCACAGCGACGTCTATCCCTGGAGGATTCCCCTGGCGGAACGACGCATGGAGCAATTGAAATCGCGCCTTGGCTCATCGTCGGGGAATGAATGAGGGCCAATGGTGGAAGAGGACTGCTCCAGTGGAAGGAAAGGATTGCCCTTTGAATGGGTTCCGCCGGCGTGAGAAACTGCTTGCCAAATGCTGTCGTGTCCCGGACGGCTGGACAACCAACGGGTCATCGGTCAGCCTGTTGCTCCGGATGAATGTTTTGCCGCCGATCCGGGTTCGCTCCGTAAAGGATTGGTGAGCCAGCATGGCATCCCGCACTGTCACATTGGCTGTCGCTGCTGTTGGCTTGTGCCTTTCTGCCTACTCCCAATCGTCCCAACTCACCATCGAAGACGCCTGGAATGACCTGCTGGGCGATCCCGCTCAGCAGGGCGCCAATAGCCTTCTGGTTTCCGTGGAACGTCCCGCTCCCAAGAGCGCCTCTGGGGATTTCTTGGACCATTTCTTCTATAACACCCGTTCCGAATATGTTCACCAGCAAGCCACTTTCAGTGGCCTGCCCACCTTGACCGGGGTCGTCGACCGTGAACCGGGGCCGGTGGCCGACCCCGAAGCCATTCCCTTCCCCGGCGCTTTTCAGCCTCGCTCGGACCACGTCTACTCTTCAATGAATTGGGGAACCCGGGGCTGGCTTTCGCCGCGAATCAACACCAATTTTTCTCTCCGCTATCGCCAGGACCTGTCGGCCCTGGACATCGGTTCTCCCGCCCGGACGGTGGTGAATACGTTTTCCCGGAATCGGCTTTTTGAGCTGACCACCGGTGTGGTTGAGTTGAACGGGTTGACCAGGCGGGGGACTCTTGCCGATTCCACCCTGCTCCTGGGTCGGCAGAACATCTTCGGGGCGGAGATGGCAACCGTGGACGGTTTCTCGTTTGCCTTGGATCGGCCCAAGTACCGGGTAAGCCTTTTTGGAGGACGCCGCTTCACCTACTACTCCGATCCCCGACAGCGGGCCATCGGCGGAGGAAGCCTCGGTTTTCGGCTACCGGGAGGTGGGAGTTTCGAATACCAGGGACTGTTTTATGTCAAAGGGATCCACCGGTTCGTTTTTCGTCAGGCATTGAAGCCCTCCTGGATGGTGGGGGCTCACTTCAAATCGGTCGGTTCCAGGCCAGTCGACTTTGGCGCGCACCTCAGCTACCTGCCTGCCGATGGTCGCACGGGAGCACGGTTCAGCTTTGCCCAAAAGTTGTCCCAACACGATTTCATCTATGATTACACCCTTCGGGTCAGAGATCGGGATTCCTTCAATCGTCTGAGCCGACTGAATTTCGGCGCCATTTCGCCCCACCGCCAGTTCTCCATCGAGGCCCATCGCCAGATTCTTCGAGTGGCCAGGCTGGGAGGAGCCCTGTGGGTGCGTCGCTTGAATCAGGAAAGCGATGCCGGTCCCTTTGACACCTCGTTTGAGGACTATCGGACCCACCTCAAGCTTTTTCCTCTGCGACGAACGAGCTTGCTGTTGGAGTTTCACCACCGGCGCACGGATCGCCCAAGCCCTCTTGGGGCCGAGGGTTTCGACGATGTACACAACACCGGTGAGACTCGGATACGGGACATCAGCCTTGAAGTCAGCCGCTCCTTCGGCGAGGACCGGCTGGGGCTTACCTTCGGGGGCTACCATCGAGAGATCGACTTGCAGAATCGATTTTTTTTCATAGACAAAGCCCATGCTCTGGGCGCCATCGGCGGGGCGTATTTTCGGCTCGATCACCGCACCCGCCTCTACTTCCGTTACGGGCTGGATGAGGACTTCACCCTCTTCAGACCCAGCCTGCAACGATTCCAAACCTACCGCATGGGATTGGACTGGAGGCTCTGACTGCCCGGAGAAGCTTCGCTGCCAGAGTCTCTTCAAGCAAAGTGAGCCGGATTCATTTGGGAATGCTTGCATTCATCGCCAGGGAAAAACACCGGGCCCGACTCACCGGGGGGGTGCTGCTGACCGCTGCCGCGGTGGCGTTGACCCTCGGCCGTGTTGGCGCTGAGGAAACCCCCGCCCCTCCAGCCGACTACCGCTTGCACGGTCGTCATGTGGGCCAACTGGGCCTGGACTGCGGTGGCTGTCATGTGCCAAAGCAATCGGGGTCGGTGGTCCTGGTCCGCCCAGGCCACGCTCAGTGCCTCTCCTGCCATCAGGAGGACTTTCAGGGGAGACCGCGCGTTGAATTGTGCCAGGTGTGCCATGCCTCCTTGCAGCCCACGGGTTCCGAGGACCTACGGCCTTATCCGGAGTTCGCCAAGCCTCAGGCGCTTCTGTTCCGCTTCTCGCATACCCAACACCTGGACAAAAAGGCGCGGCTGGATCCGGCTACGGGGTTTCGCGCCGACTGCACCTTTTGTCACAAGTTTGAAGGAGAGGGTGTTTTCGCCGGGTTTCCTGGTCACGCTGAATGCGCCGCTTGCCATTCCAAGCCGAACATCCAGCCTCATCTGACCGCCGCGTCGACGAGCGCCGATTGTGAGCAGTGTCATGCTGCGGCTGAACGGGAAAACCCGGGCTTCAGCAAGGAACGTCGGCTGACGGGGCCGCACCAGGACTCGGGGGTGCCAGTGAACCTGAAATTCGCCCACTTGCCCCATCTGAGATCCGGTGAGGCGGGGGGTATCTCCTGTATCACCTGCCACTACGAGATCCCCCGGAGTCAACGCCTGGCCGATCTCAGCCACCCGGAGGTCCTGGACTGTGTGGCCTGCCACGATGGGCAGCAGGAGTTGGTGTCCCATTTCAGGATGAAAGACTGCCAACTCTGCCACATCGACCCTCGGGAAGGCGCCCTGCCTGCCAGCCACAGCCGCAGCGCGAAGCCCCTGTCTCACACCGCGAGTTTCCGGAGACACCACCTGGAGGAAGCCTCGGCGGGGAATGCCAAGTGTTTCGTTTGCCACACCCACGTTTCCCCGGCCGTTCGCCGTGGAGGAGATTGCGCCGCTTGCCATCAGGTCATGCGACCCGTATCGCATACGGCGCGCTGGCGCGATGCCATCCACGGAAAGCAGGCGGCCCTGGACCGCCAGGCCTGCGCCGTTTGTCACACGGCGGACACCTGTTCCAGATGTCACAACCAACTTCCAAGAAGCCACCTGCCGCTTGCATTGTTCAAGGCCGGCGCCCACGCCGAGTTGGCCACCCTTCAGTTGCGCTCCTGTTTTACCTGCCACACCTTCGAGGACACCTGTGGGAGCTGCCACCTGCGGTAAGGACAAAAAGATATCCACGAAGGGGCACGAAGGACCACGAAGGGCCACGAAGAAAAACCAAGAAAGTTGACCGGAAGGTTCACATGAAACGGAGAGAATTCCTGGCGGCTTCCACCATCGCCCCGGCAATGCTTATTGCCCGAGCCCAGGACGGCGGGCGAGCGACCGAGTCTCGGAGGAGTTCATTGGTGGAACACGGCTTTTGGGACTACACCACCCCGGGGGCCGGGGGGATGGAGACTTTCGGGCAGGACGACTACCTTTCCCTGCTCGACGACATGGCGGGTGCGGGGATGAACTCCCTGATGATCTACGTGAAGTGGCTGACCACGGGTTACCGGTCCCGACTCCCGTTTCAGGACCAGTCTCCCGACAACCCCGTCATCGCCTCCGACAACTCCCTGCTTCGTCGGGTCATCGAGCAAGCGGGTCAACGCGGAATCAAGGTCTGGCTGGGCGGAGCGGTGACCTATTTCGACATCTCCAGGTTCCGGGCCGACCCCTACCGCACCTACACCCGGTTGAGCGGGTTCGATCTGCCTGTCGAGGTGGGGTTGTTCGACACGGACACCCCCGGGCTCACCGAGCGGATCGTGCAGATCTACCAGGAGCTGGTGGAGTTGTTCCCGGGTGTCGGCGGCCTGGAGGTGGAGCTCGAAGGGGCCGGGATCGAGAACCCCCGCCGAATTCCCTTCTACGATCGGTGGGCCAAGGAGAACGGGCGTCCGCCATTCGCGGAACTGGGCCACCCCTTCAATCCCCGGTCGTTCGATGTGCCTGCCTGGCGGGACTACACGACCGATTCCCGCCTGAAGGTGCTCCGGGCCGTAGAGGATGCCGTGCGGGCCAAGGGTTTTCGGGGGGACCTGGCGATGATCTGCGAAACGGGCTCGACGCCCTATGCCCTGGGTCAGGCCGTCAACCTGGAGGAGTTTCACAGGCGCTTTCCCCACTGGATCGCGACCACCTACGAGTACGACAAGTGGAACCATCGCTACGGCATGATGGACCTTTGCATCGACCATCCCAAGCGGGAAGGGGTCCCAGTGTTTTATCTTCCCCGAGGAGTCATGACCTGGGGAGGCCGGTGGCCCTTGCCGATTTCTCTCGAGCAAAGTTGGAGGATGGATCTGGAAGATATTCGAAGATTCAAACCCCAGGGAGTGTGGTGGTTCGGGAGCGGAGCACGCAACGAAGGCGCCCACGTGAGCCTTGCCAGGCTAAAGAAGTCCGGCTACGGGAGCGGCGAGGAGGCGCGCCGGGCCTTGTTGGGGTTGGCTGCCGAGCTGCGGGTCCTGCAGGCCTGAGGACGAGCGCCTGAACCGGCTAATCCGCATTTCTCACCAATGGTAGGAAACGTCAGCTCTCAATCCACGAAGGGGCACAAAGGACAAAAAGAAATCCACGAAGGGGCACGAAGAACCACGAAGGGCCACTAAGGGGTTGGAGAACGCTCAAGAGGGATCCGCCAAGGGCGCTAAAGGACCTGTAAGGGGGTAAAGGATTAATCCGCGAAGGGACTCCAAAGGGTTGGGAAAGACTCGATAGGGGTCCGTGAAGGGCCACGAAGAAAGACACTAAGGGGAAAAAGATGTGCAAGAAGGGCACGAAGGACACTGAGGTAATCCACAAGGGCACCTAGCTACAGGAAGATCAAGTAATAATGATGTTCCGGGCGTTGGGTCTCGGCGTCGAGCATGACTAGTTTTATTAACATCGATGCACAGGATGCACAGGATTTTTTGGCGAGAGGTTTCGCCGTCTTAAGTTCAACCATCGCCTATGCTTCGACAGGGATTCCCAAAACCCGCTCCCAGGCTCATGGATCACTTCGAACACGCACCCGATCATGGAGCCAGTCAGCTTCCTGTGCAGCAGCTTCTCGTCCTGTTTATCCTGTCTATCGATGTTCCCAAATACAGCCAACCGGGTTAAGGGGACATGATCCTTGTTCCCGACAGGCCATGAAGGTTCGCTGTTTCACCCTCGAATGATCCGGCCGGCAGGGCCGGGGCGTGGCCAAACGCGTACACTCTTTTCAAGAGTACGGTCCCCGGGCAGGAACAGACACTGACCGCCCCATGGGTTCTGTTGGGCCGGGCAGGAACAGTGTGCCATAATCGAAGTTCAGTAAACGTCTGTCGCATTTCGCTTCGGCAAGTGACAGGGGCGCCGGTTGGCGGTAGCGCCCCGCAGGTTTATGGACCCATGGTAACGATGCGTTCAGCGCTGGCTCTGCTGACCCTGCTGTGGCCGGGGGCGGCCCTGAGCCGGGAGGCCCCGGTTCAGGAGCAGGATCGGCCGGTACAGGTCCTGGACTACGGATACGTCTCATCGGAGGAGTGCCAAAGCTGCCATCCGCAGAACCATGCCAGTTGGCACGCCTCCTACCACAGGACCATGACCCAGGTGGCGACCCCCGAAGCGCTGGCCATTCCCATCGAGCAGGTGGCGTTGAAACTGGAGGGCCAGACCTATGATTTGAGGCGGGAAGGGGACCGGTTGTGGGCGGAAATGCCCCACCCTTCCCTGGGACGCATCAAGAGGCGTATCGTCCTGACCACGGGGTCGCACCATTTCCAGATGTACTGGTTTTCGAGCGGCGCCACTCGCAAGCTGGAGCTGTTTCCCTTTGTCTACGCCATCCAGGAAGGCCGCTGGATCCCCGAGAAGTCCACCTTCCTCATGCCGCCTTCACACCGGATTTCCACCCAACCGGGGCGTTGGAACCAGGCTTGCCTGCAGTGCCACACGACTCTGGGCCGGCCCCGGGTCGCGACTCAGGACAACATGGACACCCAGGTGGCGGAGTTCGGCATTGCCTGCGAAGCCTGCCACGGTCCGGGAGGGCGGCACGTCCAGGTCATGAGCCGGCCGGGCAGCCTGGAAGCTTATCGCAGCGGGAAACTGAAGCTGCATATCGTCAATCCCGCCAAGCTGTCCCACCACCGCTCCTCCCAGGTCTGCGGACAATGCCATAGTGTCTTTACCTTTGGTGATCGGCAGGAGTTGGTCCACTGGTTGAACCACGGCTTCTCCTACCGGCCGGGACAGGATCTGAACGACAGTCGCTTCCTGATCCGATACCATCAAAGTCGGGGCGCTCCCCAGATGGAAGCCTATCTGAAGGTTCAGCCGCGGTTCCTGGAGTCCGTTTTCTGGTCGGATGGAATGGTTCGGACCGCGGGGCGGGAGTACAGCGGGCTCCTGGAGTCGGGGTGTTACCAGACGGGTCAGATGTCCTGCCTTTCCTGCCACCGCCTCCACAAGGCGCCGGAGGACCCCCGTTCCTTGAAGTCCTGGGCCAACGATCAGTTGCAACCGCAGATGGACACCAATCAGGCCTGTCTGCAGTGCCACCCCTCCTTCGAATCCAGGCTGGAGAAACACACCCATCACCGGCCGGGTTCTCCGGGAAGCGAGTGTTACAACTGCCACATGCCTCACACCTCCTATGCCCTGCTGAAGGCCATTCGCAGCCATCAGATCAGCAGCCCCACGGTGGCTGCCAGCCTGGAAACAGGCCGCCCCAACGCCTGCAACCAGTGCCATCTGGACAAAACCCTGGGATGGACGGCTGAGAACCTGCAGAAGTGGTATGGGGTGCCCAAGCCCAAGTTGTCCAAGGAAGAAAAGACCGTTGCGGCCTCGGTGCTCTGGACCTTGAAGGGGGATGCCGGCCAGCGGGCCCTCATGGCCTGGAGTCTGGGGTGGGAACCGGCCAGGGCCGCCTCCGGTTCGGGCTGGATGGCTCCCTATCTGGCCCAGTTGCTGGAGGATCCCTACGATGCCGTGAGGTTTATCGCCTATCGCTCGCTCCGGCAGCTGCCGGAATTTGGCGACTTCCAATACGACTACGTGGACTCTCCTCAGCGGCGCGCCCAGGCCCGTCTCAAGGCCTTGGAAATCTGGCGTCGAGCCGGTCTGAAACACCCGCCCGCAAGTGGGTCTGCCGTCCTTTTCGATGCCCGTGGCAACCTCCGTCAAGACGTCTTCGATCGTCTGCTGAGTCAGCGGAACGACTACCCGCTGGGCCTGGCCGAGTAAAAGGGTCCGGCCCGTTTTCCAGCAATAATGCCCGCCGCGGACTCCGAGTCGAAGGGCCGGAATTGCGAAGCTTCATGGTCAACCCCAAACGGGTCCTGGCTCCCTTTCATGTCCTGGCCATGGTTGTGCTGTGGGTTACCCCCCCGCTTCTCTCCCAGTCGGAGGACTATCGAAAGGCGCGGGCAAGCGTTCGGGAAAAGCGCTACCTGGAGGCCCTGGTCTGGATTCAACAAGCAGTCGCCGCGGAACAGGACAGGGCAGCCTACTATCTGCTTCAAGGCGAGGTCTTCAGCGCCCTGCATCAGTTCAGCGACGCCGAGGCCTCGCTACGCCGTGCGGTTGAATTGCAGCCCGATCTGGCCAAGGCTCATTTCCAACTGGGCGTTCTTCTTCTGAGAGATGACAAGTACCGCCAGGCCGCTTCGGCATTGGAAAGGGTTGTGGCCATCGATCCCGGCGATCTGAGAGCCCGTCTCTTGCTGGGCAATGTCTACTGCCTTCAGCTCAATCTTGACAGCCTGGCCTTGCAGCAGTTCACCGCGGTGGTAGAGGCCGACCCCCGCTATCCCGCTGTCCACTTCGGCCTGGGGAGGCTTCTTTTCAGACGGGGCAAGGACCGCGAGGCCGTCGAGCATTTCAGATCCGAGTTGCAGTTGCATCCGGACCATACGGAGGCCCGTTTTCATCTGGCCAAAGCCCTGCTGAGAATGGGCCGGGCCGGGGAGGTCCTCGGCCATTTGCAGGCACTCCAGGGCAGGAAGGTGGACCAGGCGGAACTCCATTTTGTCCTGGCCAAGGCCTACCGGCGCCTGCAGCAACCGGCCAAGGCCATTGAAGTGTTGCTGCAGGGGATTGACCTCAACCCCGAGTTCCCGGACGCTCATTACCTGCTGGCCCGACTCTATCTGGAGACGGGGCGTCCGCGGCAGGCTCGGGAGTGGATGGATCGGTTCGAAAAATTGCGCGACCGGGAGGGACGGGGCCGGCTGAGGCCATGAGCGTGTGAACGGAATAGCGCGCTATCCACAAAAGAGTTATCCACGAAGGACCAGAAAAAAGATATCCACGAAGGGGCACGAAGGACCACGAAGGGACACGAAGAAAGACTAGAAAAATGAGTTTCTTCGCCACCAAGCGGCGGCGGCCGGAACAATGGCCCTCAAACTCCAGCGGTTTGGTGTGACACCGTGTGGGCGCCTGTTCCCTCAAGGACCCAAACAAACGGTTACATGATGTTGAAGACAAGTTTATTCTCATCCTGTACCCGGCGACCTGGTGAGAAACGGAGTATGGAATCGGCCGTTTTCACCCTCTCGCGGCCGGGCCCAGTTTCTGTCTTCTCTTGCAAAGCCGTGTCGGTTTGGATCGGGTTGTTTCTGGTGCTTGCGGCCGGCGGGCTCCTTTGGGCGGAGCCGGTGCCCCGGTTCACCAATGTCACCCGTTCCAGCGGCATCGATTTCCTCCATGTGAACGGCCCGGAGAAGACCAAGCCCTACCTGTTTGAGGCCAAGGGAGGCGGGGCCGGCTTCTTCGATTACGACAACGACGGCTGGTTGGATCTGCTCATGGTTCAGGGATCCACCCTGGAACGATTCCGCAAGGGAGACAACCCCCACGGCTCTCTCTATAGGAACCAGCGGGACGGAACCTTCAAAGAGGTGACCCGGGAGGCGGGTCTGACCCGGCCGGCCTGGGGGATGGGAGTCACTCTGGGGGATTACGACAACGATGGCTTTGTGGATGTCTATTTGAATAACTTGCAGACCAACGTCCTGTACAGGAACCGGGGAGACGGCGCCTTCGAGGACGTCACCGTCCGGGCCGGTGTGGGAGACTCGGGATTGAGCTCCTCTTCGGCCTTTGGCGACTACGACCGCGACGGAGACCTGGACCTCTATGTCTGCAACTACGTCCGCTACGACTTCGACAGCCTGCCCCCGCCCGGGTCCAAACCCATCTGCAACTTCCGCGGGGCTCCGGCCTTCTGCGGTCCGCTGGGGCTTGAGGGGGCGGCCAATCGCTTCTACCGCAACAACGGAGACGGAACGTTCTCGGATGTCACCGAGGCAGCGGGGTTGAATGTGAACAACCGCTACTACTCCCTGGGAGTGGTCTGGGCTGATCTGGACAACGACGGGGACCCGGATCTCTACGTGGCCAACGACAGCACGCCCAATCAGTTCTATGTCAACCAGGGAGACGGAACCTTCGAGGAGATGGGTTTCCTGAGCGGCCTGGCGACCGACGCCGACGGGCGTTTCCAGGCGGGCATGGGGGTGGATGCGGCTGACTATGACAACGACGGCCGACTGGACCTGTTTGTGACCAACTTTGCCGACGACTACAGCACGCTGTACCAGAATCGCGGGCAGCTGCTGTTTGAGGACGTGAGCCAACAGGCCCGCTTGAGCCAGCCGGAATGGATGCTGGTCGGTTGGGGGGCCGGATTTTTCGACCTGAACCATGACGGCTGGAAAGACATCTTCCACTCCAACGGCCACGTGTATGCCCTGGTGATGACGGCCGGCTGGTCCGACCGCTATTACCAGCCTTCTTCCTTCTACCTGAACGCGAAGGACGGCACCTTCAGGGACGTGAGAAAGTTGGCTGGATCCGACCTGCAGAAAGAGCTGGTTGGCCGGGGAATGGCTTTCGGAGATCTGGACAACGACGGGGACATCGACTTCGTTATCGGCAACCTCAACGGGACTCCCCAGCTCTTCAGGCACGAAGGCGCCCCTCCCAACCATTGGGTCATGTTCCGTGCCAGGGGGACCCGGACCAACCGCGACGGGATCGGGACCCGCATCACGGTGGTCGCCGGTCAGCTCCGCCAGGTCTGGGAGATCAAACGAACCGTCGGTATCTTCTCGGCCAGCGACCCCAGAGCTCATTTCGGATTGGGAGCCGCTGAGCGAATCGAGCAGGTGCAGGTGAAGTGGCCCAGCGGCACGGTGCAGGAATTCCAGAACCTCAATGCCGACCGGCACTATCTGATTGATGAAGAGAACGGCCTGACGAACGAGTTCTGAACGCGGGTTACAGAGCCCCCGATTCGCGGTAGATGCTCTTCCTGTAGGCTTGGTGGCGCTGCAGCGCTTCCTGGTTGACCTCGGTGCTGCGGCCGCGGTAGTCGAGCACAAACCCCCGGCGATGGGAATCGGTATTGTTGGGGCCGCTGCGGTGGACAGTGAGGAAGTGATGGATGGAGGCGTCTCCCGGTTGGAGCAGCGCGGGGACTTCCGGGCAGAGTTCGGGGTCGGGGGGTTGGGAAAGGGCCTTGGTGAACAGGGGCAGTCCCGTTTGGGCGTGGGGAATCTCTCCCAGCCGGTGGCTGCCTCGGGCGAAATGGACGGCGCCGTTTTCGAGGGTGGTCTCATCCAGGGCGATCCAGAGCGCCAGTCCGTAGGGGGGAAGGTAATTGAGGTAGGCGTTCTCCTGGTGGTAGAGGGCCGGAGAGCCCACTCGGGCGGGTTTGTAAAAGACTTCAGTGGTAATGGGCTCGACCGGCTCTCCCAGGCAGGCGCTGAGTAGATCCACGGTAGCCGGCCGCTCGAGCGCTTGCTGAAAATAGCGGTCGTAGAGTTCCAATCCGGAGAACTGCTTCAGCGGCCCGCTCCAGCCCGATTCATAGACCACGTGAATCCGGGGAACACTGGGCAGGACCTCTGCAATGTAGCGGTCGACCTCTTGCTCGAGCCGGTCCACCTCCTCGGCGTTCAGGAACCCCTTCACCACCACGAACCCGTCCTCCCGAAACCGGGTGGCCAGTTGAGCGGTGTTCAGTTTTGAAGGCATTTCATTCTCATCGGTTCTCGAGATCCCAAGGAGTGGGGACCGGGCGCGGATGGCGCAAGCAACGTCAGAAGATCCGTTTGTCCGTTTCAGGCCGCTGCGCCGTTCCAGCTGCGTTCCAGCTGAGCGACAGAACCGGTCGGAACTGTAGCATCCACAGGCCCTTTTTGTCTGCCGTTCTTCTCGACATTTCACTCCGCCCGGTAGTCGACCTGCAGCCGCACCCCATAAAACTGCGCCCTGGAAGCCATCCCGGGCAGACGCTCCGGACGAACGGCCCCCGGCTTGGCGGGCATGCTCTTGAGCGCCAACACCACGGTGTTCATTCCCTGCCGCAGGGGGGGAGCATCGATGGGATAGCTCATCCGATACTCACCCTTGCCGGCGTCGATGACCGTCGATTGCCCGTCGGCCAGATCCTTGCCGTTCACCCGGCAGACGATGGCCTCCGGCCGGGCCGCACCCCTCACATCCAGAACCAGCCGCATGGCTTGCAGCGATCCGTTCTTTTTGGCCGCCGCCAGGTCGTCTCCAACCACCAGCGGCACCCTTGCCACGACTCCGTACTTTATGACTCCGTCCCGGCTCACGGGCAGCGGCGGCGGACTGGAGACGTGGGCATAATAGTCGAACACTCCACCGGCATGGGTGTCCACGCAGAACAGCTTGTTCTTGCCCGCCAGAGTCCGGAGCTGGCCGATATCGCTCAGGCAGGCATAGGACCGCCGGCGCGTCTCGATCAGATCCTTCCCGGTCTTGTACTCGAAAGGCGTGCCCAGATTCCACAGGTAGATGCCGTCGGCGCCGGTCTGGAACCAGTTGCTGGCCAGGGCCCGCACCGCCTCCAGGAAGCTTCCCCGGGACACGCTGTTTGCGGCGCCCTGGTTGATGCAGGGATAGACCAGCACGCCGTGTGGGTGAGCCTGGGCCGTGAACTCCCCCAGGGGGAGGCTGAAGGGAGCATAGCCGCCGCCGGCAATCAGAATGTCCACCAGATCCTCTTTCAGCCACCGTTTGAGGTCCAAGCCGACGTTCAGGGCCAGTTGGAAGCTGTCCGGCACCCGAGTGGCCAGAAGCAGTGGTCGTCCCCGCCGCTCGGCCTGGCTGTCGGTGAGCCGCCGGATGCGGCGCATGAAGGCTGTCATGACCTCGACCTGGGCGGCGCTCACCGGTTTTCCCTGCAGGGTTTGGCTGAAGAACACCGGGTGGCGAATGAAGTCCAGCTCGAAGCCGTCAACCTCGTAACGGCGGGCGACTTCCTCGATGATCTCGAATTTGCGCTGCCGGACCTCCGGGTGCGAGAAGTCCTGGGCGGTGACATAGAGCTCCAGAGCGGTGAGCATGCCCGAGGGATCCACCAGAAACTCCGGATGTTCCTTTTTCCAAGTGGTCAAGCCGCCTTCGATGAAGCTGTCGTGAACATCGTTCATGCGAACCGAAGCCAGGATCTCCATTTCCTGAGAGCGGGCAAAATCGATGGCGATCTGCAGCGGGCCGCGACCTGCCTGGATCAAACGTTTTGCGTTGGAGGTGACCTTGGACCAATAAAGGGGCGGGCCTCCATGGGCATCGCCGTAGATGGGCTGGATCTTGCTGTCGTACACCGGGGCATCGGCCCAGCCTCCCAGGATGGACCAGGAAATGGTATCGACCTGGGTTCCTGCCAGGGGTTGCAGCCGTCGTTTCAGGAACCCTTCGGGGGTGTCGGCATCCTCCCGGGACAGCTCGTAGGTGTCGTCATTGAAGATGATGCGGCGCTGTCTGGCAGCCGCCTGCACCCGGTCCTTCTTGGCGTCCGACCAGTTCGCCTGTGGGTCCCGTACGGGTCCGGAGCAGGACAGGACTCCAGCCAGGGCCAGACAAAGACCGGCTCCCAGGCTGAGGCTCAGTGTCCGGCTCCATGGACCCATTGGGCATGGGTTGATCATCCTGTTCACCTCCTCGTTCGGCCCGGACAGGGGCGAAAAGAAACATTCACAAGTGCCGCCTGCCGGCCTTGGCCGGTAGTCTCATCCGGCAAGGATCATTGAGAAAAGCGCTCTATCCGATCCTTCAGTTCCCGGTAGCTTTCCAGCGCCTGCCGGGCCGATTCGGACTGTCCGGCATCCTGGTAGAGTCTGGCCAGAAGGCGGTGGGCCACCGGATTTTCGGGCAGGAGCCGGATAGACTGCCGGGCAGCCGCAATGGCCTTGTCGAGTTGCCCGAGCCTCCGGTAGACCTTGGCCAGACCGAAGTGGAGATCGGGGAGCGACACCGTCTGGCTCTCCTCGGATACGGCAGTCAACTGGGACAGAGCCAGCTTGGGTTTTCCGAGCTGAAGCAGCAGGTCTCCCAGCTCCAGGCGGGCCTGGCCGTGGTCCGGGTGATCCTGCACCTCCCGTTGCAAGGCTTGCAGAGCCTCCTGAAACTTCCCGGCGTCCAGGTGAATGGCGGCCAGGTGGTAGTGGACCCAGGCGTAGCCGGGGTCCCTGGCGGCGACCGCCTCGAACTGCCGGAGAGCCTTGCTCCTCATGTTCTGCTGATGGTAGGTCCGCCCGAGGTGCATCCTGGCCTTGAGGTGGTTGGGATCCAGTTCCAGGGCTTTTTCCAGGAGCCGGATGCTCTCTTCCACCGGCTCGCTGGTGGTGTTTCTGGCGCCCATTCCCATGGGATCGGTCCTGTCTTCGGTCTCGCTTCGCTGCTGCAGAATGAGAGCCGCCACGCCGTAGTGGAAGTCGGCTTTGGTGGGGTCTACAGCCAGGGCCTTGCGCAGTTCAGGTTCGGCGTCGCTGTACTGATTGAGCTGCAGCAGCGTCATGCCGTACAAGTGCCGGTAGTCGGCGTTCTCACCGTCCTGCTGCACGGCTTTCTGAGCCGCCAGCATGGCCATCAGATACTCCTTCCGCTCATACCTCTCTTTCGCCTCCCGATAGTCCGGTGATTGCCCCTGAAGCTGGCCCGCCCAGAGAAAGAGAATGGCAAGCGCCGGGAGAGCCCAACGCCGGCCCGGCCCAGCCCAAAACAGGTGGCCCACCCGGTCCGGCTCGGCCCACAGCAGGCGGTCCGCCCGTCCCGCTCGCCTGGCCGGAGGGGTCCATCCTTCATTCCTGGTGGTGAGAGGACTATTCATGAGACGGTCGTGACCCGCGATTCCCCGGGACCCCAGGGCATTCAGGGATTCTTCTTGGCGACGATGCGGATCCAATGGTCGGCGAACTCGGAGTGGGTCATGAAACCCTCTTCAAAGGGCATGTGACAAGAGCTGCATTGGCTGGTCGCCACCCTGCATCCGGAGGCCGTGGCATGGTCGCCTCCGTGGCAGGCCAGGCATTTGGAATCGTAGGAGGTGGCCGTTTGTACCAGGCTCTCATGCGGGTTGTGGCAGGTCGTGCACTTCAGTTGATCCTGACTCTCGCTGTAGCACTGGCTCAACACCAGACGCTGGGCCGGAAAACGGGACACTTTCTTGTCGACCATGTACCTGGCGAGGGCTTGCAAGTCGCTGCCTCCGGGAGGCGCTCCGTGGCAGGCGCCGCAGAAATAAAGCTGCTCGATGGCCGGCATCCGGCCGGGGTTGCGGATGGTTGAAGCGGGATCGGCCTCTCCCTGGATCATGGCCTGGATATGGTTTTTCCCCGGTCCGTGACAGCGTTCGCAGTGGACGCCGGCGGAGGCAGGGTCCATCTGCTCCGGCGGCAGGTCGGCGTTCCGGGTGGTGTGGCAGGCAAAGCAGTGCTCTCGTTGAGGCGGACTCATCCAGTCCGCCAGGGCATCGTGGGCATTGTCGACTCTGTCCTCCAACCCGGTGGTGACGTCCAACCCCCCTGTGGACTGGTACCAGCTCACCCGGCTCTGGCCGTAGGCGCCGGCATCGGTCATGCCCACGAAGGTGATCCCTTGCCTCCCAGCCCCCATGCCCCAAAGCAGATGCATGCGGTCGGCTTCTCCTGCCCTGGCGGCCACCAGGTCGAGGGTGAACTCCCGGCTGGGGGACCGCTCGATCCGATAAGCGACCTGGTTACGGGGATCGGAGAACTCCAGGGGAACCGATTCCAACAACTGGGGAATGGAGCCCACTCGCCTCAAGGTCAGCGGGTGACCGCTCTCCAATTGGACCTCGGCAATCTCCCGGTGGCACTGCACGCATTGGCCTGAACCCACAAAGCTCGATTCGTCCGAGGCCAGCGTCCCGGAGGGGCTCATCCAGAGACAGGCTGCCAGGGCAACGATCGCAAAGCGGCAGGAGCCGAGCTTCCCGTTCAGGGCTCTCGCCTCGGTCTGTCTCCGGAGAGTCGGTTTGCCGATGAACATCCGTATCGGATCTCTCATGGGATCAAAGTCGATTGTCCGGTTTTCCTGCTCCCTGAACGCGTCCTTTCAGGTACTATAATTGTTTGAAATCGTTCTTTAATACACGATACTGTCGTTGATGAACGGTGTAGAATTCATTAGAAGAGCCAAACGTTACACACGGCGGCATGGCCTTGGATTTCGCTTTGTGCCAGCTCGGGGCAAGGGCAGTCATGGATTGCTCACCATTGGCCAGCGCCGCACCGTTGTCAAACATGGTGAGATTTCCAAGGGTATGCTAACCAGCATGCTCAAGCAACTTGGTATTGGAAAGAAGGAGTTTTGATCCATGCAGTTTGCTTACCCATGCAAGCTAACCCCCGACGAGGAAGAAGGGGCGGGGTTCGTTGTAACATTCCCGGATGTCCCTGAGGCCATCACGGGCGCGCGGACCAGGGAGGATTCGCTTTACCTGGCCGAGGACGCCTTGGCGGTTGCCTTGGCTGCCTATGTCGAGAACCGCGAGGAAATCCCGGTCCCAAGCCCGGTTGCCGACGGTCAGGAGGTCGTTGCCGTCCCGCCCATCGTGGCTGCCAAGTTGGCGCTTTACATGGCCATGCGCCGCCAGCGCATCACCAGGGTTGCATTAGCTGCCCGGCTGGGACTGAGTGAGTCCGCCGTGCGCAAGCTGCTGGATCCGGACCACCGGTCTCACATCAGCCAGGTTGAGAAGGCCCTGCGGGCCGTCGGGCGCTATTTGCTGATTCACGATGGAGCCTATAATTTTCCCGCTGGCAAATCCGGTCCACTCCCGGCTTCCGCAAGGGATCGAATCCCCCACCGTTCCCGCCAGGCTGAGGTGGCGGAGCCTGCCCGATGAGGTGGCCGCCCCGATCGGCGTCCAGGCCGATGGTGATGGGCATCAGTTGTTATGCCTCCCCATCCCCATTTGCACACGATGCTCCGGATTTTCCCGCATCTGGCGATCGTGTTCGTCTTGTCCCACTGACTGCTGCCTTCGACCGTTGCGTTTTTCCCCGAGGTCCTTGGACTTGATCCACAAGGCGTTGCTGTAACGAAATCCATAGGGGGATTTGGGTTTGGAATCAAAGGGCACAAAGGTAAACCATTGGGACCGGTTGCCGAGTACCCATCCTCCTCGGTTTTGGTAGCCGAAGCTCGGGTAGGCTGACCGGCGCACTCTGGCTGAGAGGAGTGAATTGGACTGGGCCAACTGTTGGGCCCGCTTTTGGCTCCATTGGTTGAGGTCATCCTTCTTCGTCAGCTTTCCCGAGTGAAGCTTGGAGGTTGTCGCTTCGAGCCTGTAGCTTCTGCCGGCTTCAAGCCGTCGCCTCTTCCGATTCATTCCTGTCCAGTCCAAAGCTCCTTTGTGGATTGAGACGCGCAACCGCGGCTCGAGGCTGAGGCGATACAGTCCCTTGGCGGCGACTTGGAAATCACCCCCTGGAGTCGAGATGGACAGAGAGTGGATGGTGGGATTGAAAGCGGCAGATTCCACAATAACTTCACCCTGTAGAATCTCGAACTTCATCTTCGGATAGCCCGTCCTGATGAATCGGATCAGACTTCTCTCGGCAAGCCGCAAGTAGCTGCCCGGATTCAGGAGCAACTCTGCGCGACCATTCTCAAAGGTTCTTAGCTGCCCACCAGCGTTCAACTTGTGACCGGCCGTCAACAGCCAGCGGTTGCTGCCTGCGAAAGAATATTGAGGCGGTCTTCCCCAGAAGCTGTTCAACAAGAAAGCGGAACGCACTTGGCCCCACAGGTCCAGGCGGTCGCGACTGTGTTTGCCCAGCTCGGCGACCGCCGGACTGTGTTCGACAGCACTGCGGAGGACGTACCGCTTACCATCGGTCAGGCTGAGCGATTGGCCGTCTCGCTTCAGCCAGTTCAACTTGCCGGAGTGAACAGCAACCTCCAACGAAGACTGTTCCTTTATTTGAATTCGATAAAATCCGTCTTTCAGAAACTCCAGATCTCCAGCTGGGGTTGATAGCTTGAAGGCGTGACGCCGGCTCTTGAAGCCTGTGGAATCGACGACGACGATTCCTTCCGAAACGCGGAAGTGCATCTTTCGGTATGCCGTCTTGAGGACCTCCAGTCGGGCTTGGTCGGCGAGGCGAAGGTAACCGCCGGGCTGCAACATGATTTCGAGACGGTCCCCGCGGCCTGTCCGGACAATGTCCTTGGGCTCCAATCGGTGGCCGACTATGAGTTCACTCGGCGCCCCTTGCCCACCAGCCAGCAGCAGGTGCTTCCCCTTGACATACCTGACGGTGCCGGCGAGAAGGTGAGAGACGTGGGCGGCAGGGTCCTTCTCCGGAGCCCAGGCGACTCCACCAAGAAGCAGGAAGCCGCCCACCCAAGTCAGGATCATCCTATTCATTGCCTTCCCTCTCCCCCAGCGGGAATCCGAGCCCAACAGCGGCAATGCAACTGGAGGACGGCACAACCAATCGATCAGTGGCCCTATCTTAGTGATCCTGCTTCTTCAATTCCAGTCTCATGTACGAACAAAAAGCCGGCGCCAGTCCTACCAGGACGAAGCTTGAATAGTCTTTGGGACTGAAGCGGAATGCCGATGGTTTGACCTGCCACTATGACGTCGAAGTCCCAGGTAGGACGTACTCGCTCGACGCAGAACAAAGTCGTCGGTGGATGCGCCAGGCAGGAAAGGTGTCCTACAGGCTGGCGCCCCGGGATCGGTCACGATCCGTGCTAAAATCTACAGAGAAGGCGATGATGAAGTCGTTCTCCGCGTAGTGACGTCTTCCAGCGACTCCTGCAGGAAGTTTGCTCCAAGAAATGAACAAGGTGATAACACTGAGCTTGATCGCCTGCCTGGCCGGGTTGGCGGGGACATCCGCCAATGATTTGTCTCGCTCAGCCAAGTCATTGCCTGCCTCACCCTTCCTGGTCTTTGAGGACGTGGCCGCCGAAGCGGGCCTGGATTTTCAGCACTTCAGCGGCAGCCCCGAGAAGCAGTACATTCTGGAGAGCATGAGCGGGGGAGTGGCCTGGATCGACTTCGACCGGGACGGTTGGATGGACCTCTATCTGGTCAACGGGGGGCATTGGGAGGAGCTGGTTCAGGGGAAGCGCACGGTTTCCAATGCACTCTATCGCAACAACGGCGACGGGACCTTCACCAACGTGACCCGGAAAGCGGGTGTGGGGAATCGGCACTGGGGGATGGGAGTGGCCGCCGGAGACTATGACAACGACGGCTGGGTGGACTTGTTCGTCTGCAACTACGGCCCCAACACCCTCTACCGGAACAACGGGGACGGCACTTTCAGGGACGTGGCCGGGACGGCGGGGGTGGGGGACGGTCGCTGGGCGGTGAGTGCGGCCTTCGGCGACTACGATGCGGACGGATGGCTGGATCTCTACGTCACCAACACCGTCCAGTTTGACTACAAGGACCCCGATCCCATGGAGTGCCACTACCGGGGGATTACGGTGCAGTGCGGACCCCTGGGGATGGTCGGCGATGCCGACATCCTCTACCGCAACAACGGAGACGGGACCTTTGGGGACGTGAGCAAGCCGGCCGGCGTCTCGGGTGTGACTCCTTCCTATGGCCTGGGAGCCATCTGGAGCGACTACGACAACGATGGAGACCTCGATCTCTACGTTGCCAATGATCAGATGGCCAATTTTCTCTTTCGAAACCAGGGAGACGGCACCTTTGAGGAAACCGGGCTCTTTGCCGGAGCCGCTTTCAGCGATGACGGTACGGCTCAGGGCAGCATGGGAGTGGATTTCGGTGACTATGACCGCGACGGCCTGCTGGACATCTACATCACCCATTTTTCAGACGACTACCATACGCTTTTCCGCAACTTGGGTCAGGGCAGATTTCGTGACATGACCCGAGGGGCCGGATTGACGTTCAACAGTTGGCCCATGGTGGGTTGGGGCACCGGATTCGCAGACCTGGACCATGACGGTTGGGAAGACATCTTTGCCGCCAACGGCCACGTGTTTCCCCAGGTGGACGGATACAAGATCGGCACCAGTTTCCATCAGCGCAGCCAGGTCTTTCGCAACCTGGGCAATGGCAAGTTCCAGGAAGTATCGGCCGGACTCGACAAGCTCAGGTCCTGGTCCAGCCGGGGGGTGGCCTTTGCCGACTTCGATAACGACGGCGATATCGACGTGGCCGTCAACAACCTCGACGGTGTCCCCTGGCTGTTGAGAAACCAGAAGGGGAGTCAGTCGGGCCATTGGCTCCTGCTTTCTCTGGAGGGGACCCGAACCAATCGCAGCGCCATCGGGGCCAGGGTCACCCTGGATACCACGGATGGGACGCAGATCCGGGAGGTGCGGGGAGGATCCAGCTACGAATCCACCCACGACTTCCGGCTCCATTTCGGCCTGGGCCGGCTGAAGACCGTAAAAAGGATGAGCGTCCGTTGGACCGATGGGACCACCCAGAGCTTTGAGAACCTGGCGGCCAACCGGGCCTACCGGCTGAAGGAAGGGGGCGAGCTCGAGTAACCCCGGAGAAGGGAAGTCTCGTACGTGTTTAGCCGGGCCCCCGCCCCCCACGACGGGGCGGATCAAACGGGGTGAAACAGGGGCGTTTCAGATAAGCGTTCCGGGAGCAGGGAAGCTCCTTATGACCTGGTTGCACTATTTGAAGGACTGCGCCGAGATCAACAAGATGCTTAACGCATCGATCCAATCACTATCCACTATCCACTTAGCCGGGCCCCCGCCCCCCAGGACGGGGCGGATCATAGGAGAGTGAAACAACGGACCTTCATGACCTTTCGGGAATAGGGACATGTCCCGCTGAACCGGTTTGTTGCATCAGGGAACATCGTATAGACAGGATAGACAGGAGAGCCTTTTGCAACATTCGCTAGGAAGCGGGATTTATTGTCGGGAAGAGTTGTTGTCCCTGGGAAACCCATGGCTAGCCAGGTGCAGATCCCTTTCGAGGGCGTTATTTTGCAGGAGCATTCTGCCCCCATCTCATGCCCGACTCCGAATTTTGCAAAAGGCTCAGGATAAACAGGACGAGAAGCTGCTGCACAGGAAGCTGACTGGCTCGATGATCGGGTGTACGTTTGAAGTGATCCATGAGCCTGGGATTGGGTTTTGGGAATCCCTGTCGAAACATTGGCGATGGTTGAACTCAAGACGGTGTAGCCTCTCGCCGAATAATCCTGTGCATCGATGTTAATAAACAATCTACTCATGCTTGACTTTGAACCGGTATCCCGTCACCCGACGAAGGGTTTGCTTCAGGGCAAGCGTTCTTCGGAATTACGGAACCCAGCTGCGATGCGCAACTCAACCGGGTTTCCGTTCATGAGCCGGCTATTGCTGCTCCTTTTGACAGCCGGCCTCTTCGATTCCGGGCTGGCCCGGGCCGCCGAATCGGCCCACTACCTGGAGGCCAGGCAGAGATATGAGAAGAAGGAGTACCTTCTGGCCATGCTTGCCGCGGAAAGGGCCGTGCGGGAGGACGGAGAGAATGCCAGGCACCGTTACCTTTACGGCGCCGTTCTGGCCGAGCTGAAGCAGTTTTCGGATGCGGAAACCCAGCTTCGAAAGGCCGTGGCCCTGGAAGGCCGCAACGCGGAAACCCTTTATCAGTTGGGACGGGTTCTACTGGAACAGTCGCAGGCAGCCGTCATCCGGCAAGGCATGAGTGCCGGTGTGAACCTGTCGCGCCGTGAGGCCATCGATTCCGAGGGATTGGCGGTGCTGGAGAGCGCCGTCGAGCTGGATGGCGGCCACCTGGAGGCCCGGGTCCGCCTGGGGCGCGCCTACACCGACCAGAATCGATACCGTGAGACGCTGGAGCAGTTCCAGGCCGTGGCCGACGCCGATCCCCGCTATCCAGAGATCCACTCCTATCTGGCGGTGCTCTACCTGAAGATGGGACGGGTCATCCAGGCGATCCAGGAGTTGCAAACGGAAGTTGGTTTCTACCCTGAAAACGCCATGGCCCGTCTGGACCTGGGAGACCTGCTGCTGCAGTTGGCTCAGCCCAGGCTGGCCCTCCGGCACCTGCTTGCGGCTGAGCAGCAGAGCCCGGAAACTCCCGACCTTCACTACGCCCTGGCCAGAGCCTACCGGGCCCTGGGCCAGCTCGGGAAAGCCCTGGCTTCGGCCCGCAAGTGCGTCGACCTGGCCCCCGATTCGCCCGCCCCTCGCTTCCTGTTGGCCCAGCTCTACCGCCGCAAGGGGCAATCCGATTTGGCTCGTCGGGAGTTGTCGGCCGCGGAAAGATTGAGAAACCGGCAGGCGGCAACCTACCGCCCCCCCAAGGCGGACTGATCCGGGTAAGGCGCCGTAGCCGCGCCAGCTTTATCCATGGCTGACACGGATGTTGCCACGGTTGTAACTATTGGGTGATGGCAAGGCGGACGTTTAACGTGTCCAGGACCTTGAACAGCGTGTCAATCCGCGGGTTGCCCTCGCTGGACAGAGCCCGATACAGGGCCTGTCGGCCCAAACCGGTCGCATCGGAAATAGAGGACATTCCCTTGGCGCGTGCGACGTTGCCGAGAGCCTTGGCAAAGTACTTTGGATCGTTTTCCTCCAGCGCCAAGTTGAGATATTCGATCAATGCCTCATCGCTGTCGAGGAAATCGATCACGTCGAATTTCTTGAGCCTCATAATGCCTCCTCAGAGTTTACTTGCCATTTGTTGGGCGAGTTTAATGTCTTGCTGCTGACTCGACTTGTCGCCGCCACAAAGCAGGATCACTACTGTGTTTCTTCGAATCGTGTAGTAGGCGCGGTAGCCTTTGCCGACGTTAATTCGCAGTTCGCTGACACCACCGCCGACCGATCTGTGGTCGCCAAAGTTTCCATCTTCCATTCTTTCAATTCGAGAGGCCATCGTGACTTTAGCGCGTTGGTCACGTAGCTTCTTGAGCCAATTCTCGAAGGTGTCAGTGTAGAGGACATTCATGGAAGGATTGTCTCTTATAAGAGACGAACTGTAAAGCGGAACTACGCTTGCGGTCTGCAATCAGTCGGAAGCCGGTAGGACCCGAATCCAATGGTCGGCAAAAGCCGAATGGGTCATGAAACCGGTCTCCTGGGGCATGTGACAGCGCACGCAGTCGTTGTCGGATTGGGGGCAGGGGATGGCGAACCTGGCATTGCGGCCGTGGCAGCTCAGGCAGTTTTGATCGAAGGAACTGGCCAGATTCTCGTGAGGGTCGTGGCAGGTCGTACACTTGAGGCGGCCGCCGCTCTCGTTGTAGCAGCGACTGAGCACCAGCCGCTCCGCGGGGAAACGGACGCTGTGATCCATGGCCATGGCGTGCCCCAGCGCCCTCAGGTCGGCGCCTCCCGGGGGGATGCCGTGGCAACTGCCGCAGAAGTAGATCTGTTCCAGGGCGCCCAGGCGTCCTGGATTGTCGATGCCGCGGGATGGATTGCCCGTGTCCTCGGCCATCGCCCGGATGTGTTGCTCACCCGACCCGTGGCAGCGCGCACAGTGAACGCCGGCATCCGCCTCCCCGATTGAATCGGGAGGGGTGTTCTGGTTACGGGTCATGTGGCAGCTCAAGCAATGGGCGCTCTCGTGGGGGCTCAACCAGCCCGCCAGGGCCTCGTAGGCATCCACCGGTCGTTTTTCCAGACCGGTGGTGACATCCAGCTTCCCGATCTTCTGATACCAGCTCACCCGGCTCTGCCCGAATGCTCCCTGGCCGCTCTGGCCGATAAAGGTGATTCCTTTTCTTCCGGCCCCGACCCCCCAAAGCAAGCGCAATCTCTCCTCCTCCGCTCCCTTCCGGGCGACCAGTTCCACCCCCGACCGCGGTCCGGCGGAGTGTTCGACCCGATACCTGACACCGCTGGCATGGTCGACATGTTCGACAGGCAGCGCCTGCATCAGCTCGGGGATGTCCTGGACTCTCATCATGGTTTGGGCGTGGTCGCTGGCCATTTGCCTGGACGCAATCTCGATGTGACAGGCGGCGCATTGCCCGGCGCCGAGGTGGGCTGAATCGGAATCGGATGCGGAGGAGGGGAACAGCAGAAAGGCCGACAGAGGCGCCGCAGCCGTCAGGATGGGCAGCAGCCTCGCCAGGGGTTTCCCGGACCGGGTCAAGCGTTCCGGTCCACCGGCCGGGCTTTGCCTGGAAGCGTTGGTTTCCAAAGGGTTTTGAGGCATTCCCATTCCGGTTCGAGGAGACGCCGGCAGCATCCCGACCCGCCGCAATCATGGACAGGGGCAGACTGTTTGTCAACCAAATCCTGGTTGCGCCAGACCGCCTCTCCCGTTAGAGTAATTCTCGTGGAAACCGGCTTGGGCAGGGCTTTCTCAGGGAGGCCGCCCATTCAAAAAGGGAAGAGGACGATGCTTGAAGACCGGAATCCCGGCGGCGGTTCGATCGCCAATCGGCGTTCAATAATTCTCCTGTGGGCTGGGGCCATAGTTTGCGTTCTCAGTGGGCTCCTGGGGCCGGTGACACCGGCTTGGACCCAATCGGCCCATTACCGGGAAGCCCGGGAAAGGTTCGACAGGGGAGAATTCCTGTTGGCCATGTTGGCGGCTCAGAAAGCCGTGGAAGAAGACGGCGAGAATGCGGAACATCTCCACCTGTACGGTGCGGTCCTGCTGGAACTGCAGCAATATTCGGAGGCAGAGGCGCATTTGCGGCAAGCCGTGGCTTCCAAGCCCCATCGGGCGGAGTTTCAGTATTCCCTGGGCGAACTCCTGCTGGCCCGGACCATGGAGGCGGCCATCCTCAAGGAAACCCGCTCCGGCGTGGGCCAGCCCAGGATGCGGAACGTGGATCCGGAGGGGGTCAAGGCTCTGGAGCGGGCGGTTGAGCTGGACCCCGACCTGCTGAAAGCCCGCCTGCGACTCGGCCGAGCCTACTATGACCTCAACCGGCACGATCTGGCCCTGGAGCAATTCGAGATCATCGCCCGCAAGAATCCTCGCTATCCCTGGATCCATTCCTCCCGGGCGGTGGTCTACATGAATGCCGGCTCGGTTGATTCGGCCGTGCAGGCGCTGCAGACGGAACTCCGGAATTACCCTGATCACCATTCCGCGCGGCTGGAACTGGGAGAGGCCCTGCTCAAGGCCGGCGACACCCGGCAGGCGGTCGAGCAGCTGCTCCGGCTCAAGGAGGAGGATGTATCCCCGGCCGACCGTGTGGCCCTCAACCATGCTCTCTCAAAGGCCCACCGGGACCTGGACCAATTGGAGAAGGCCCTGGCTGCCTCCCGCCGGGCTCTGGAGTTGGATCCGGGCTTTCCCGACGGTCACTACCTGCTGGCTCAGCTTTACGAGCAAACGGGCCAACCGGCTCTGGCCCGCCGGCAGATGGAAACTTTTCGCAGGGTCCAACGCGAAAAGCGGCAGAAAACGCTGGGGCCGTTGCAGAGAGGACGCCGGTAGCGAGAGTTTTTGTCAATGGCGGTTTTCATACGGATGGGGGTTTGTCCGAGGGTGAGGGTCGAATTCTTATTGGCTGAAGGGCGCCTTTCGTGACGGCACGCGAGGTCCGGCCGGTGGAATTCATTTCACAAAAGATGATTCGGGACCTATAATTCGGGAGATCAGTTAAATATTAAACGTATAGTGTTGTCCGCTTTGCCGTCCTGGAAGGTGCCTTATGCAAAACACACGTGTCGGTCGCATCTCTGCTCTCCTGTTGGCTTTGGCTCTGCTGCTTGGCTGCTCCCTGACGTCGCTGGCCAGGAAGAAGGAGGACAAACGGCGCGAAAAGTCTCTTCGGGCGGAGACCTCCGATCGCTACCTCAAGAAGTGGCTGGAGCAGGATGTCCTCTACATCATCACTCCCCAGGAGAAAGCGGCCTTCCAGCAGTTGCAAACGGATGACGAACGTTACGACTTTGTGGAGCAGTTCTGGTTGCGAAGAGATCCCAGTCCCGACACCATGGTCAATGAGACCCGCGACGAGCATTACCGGCGTATCACCTATGCCAATGAGCGGTTTCCGTCAGGAAAGGCGGGATGGAAGACCGATCGTGGGAGGATCTATATCATGTGGGGTCCTCCGGACTCCATCGAGACTTTTCACGGCGGCGACATGACCCTTCGAGACTTCAATGAAGGGGGCGGGTGGTCGGTCAAATACCCTCACATCAAGTGGCGCTATCGCCACATTGAAGGTCCCAGCCTCGGGGCCGAGGTCATCATCGAGTTTGTGGACCGCGGCCTCAGCGGGGAATACCGCATCGCCAGGGATCCCTTTGAAAAGGACGCCCTGGCCAATGCGCCCGGCTATGACATCGACCAGAAGCTGATCCTGGGCGGCGTGGAGCCGATCAGCAGAAACCGATTGCCCGGCGGGCTGGATGTGTCCACCTTCCACATGTTGCAGAGCGAGAAGTTGATGGAGACGGTCGCCCTGGGACAAGCGCCCAAGATCCGGTTCAAGGATCTGGAAACGGTGGTCGATACCAAGCTGTCCTACAACCTCTTTCCGTTTGAGTTCAAGACGGACTACCTCAAAATCACCGACGATACCGTACTGACGGCCATCACCGTAGCCATGAAGAACAGTGACATGACCTTCAAGCAGCAGCAGGGGGTCCACCAGGCCTCGGTCAACGTTTTCGGGCGCATCACCACCATCACCGGACGCAGGGTGCACCTCTTCGAGGAGCCCATCCGTCAGATGGCCCCGGATTCCGCCTTCAAGGACGCCCTGGAACGGACCTCTCTCTATCAGACCACCGTGCCCCTGTCTTCCGGTATCTACAAGGTCGAATTGGTATTGAAGGACATCAACAGCGGCGACGTCGGCACCGTCTACCGCAGCATCCGGGTTCCCAAGTTTCCCGAAGACCAGTTGGCGACCAGCAGCATCATCCTGGCGGACAGGATCGAGCCTCTGCCGGCTTACCAGGCGGCCGCCGGCCCCTTTGTATTGGGGGCCTCCAAGGTCTTCCCCAACGTGGCCGAGACCTTTCATCGGGCCACCCCCATGCGCATTTATTTCCAGGTCTACAACCTGTCTCTGGACGAAGAGACCCAGAAGCCCTCGGCAACCATTGAATACATCCTGAAAAAGGGCGGCAAGGAGATCCGCCGCTTCCGTGAGGGCAAGAGCGTAACGGAAGGCGCCTTGCGGCAGGTGACCCTGGCCAAGCTGTTTCCTCTGAACAACCTTCAACCCGGCGACTACAGCCTGGTTCTGAACATCACCGACAACCTCGCGAACCGAACCGTATCGCCGGTGGCCAAATTCAAGGTTCAGTAGCTGCCGGAACCTTGCGGTTGCGCCGCTGAAGGTCTTTCGGTCCCGGTTCTCCCGGTTGCGGGGGTATGACGGGAGCAGTCCCTCTCACCGGCGCGGTGTCGGAAGTTTCCGGACTCGAACCAAAGGCGCCGGACTGAATTCCAACTCGCGGGTGCTGACATGGTCCCTACCCCTTCTTCCCATTCCCATTCATTCAGGCGGAGCTTGAAGCTTGTGGGCCTGTTTCTGCTGGTCCTGAGCCTGGGAGGTCAGGCCCGGTCCCAACCAGCGGAGCCGGCCCAGGCCGATGGGGAAGCGGAATTCACCTTTCGCGTGCCGGTCGACGTGGTGGTGGTCAGGGCCATTGTCACCGACCGCGGCAAGCCGGTCACCGACCTCGCCGTCGGGGACTTCACCGTTTTCGAAGACGGCAAGCCGCTTCCCATCCAGAGCTTCACCCGGGAATCCTACGAAATCATCCGATCCCATCAGCCTGAGGTTGAACCGGAGAGAGCGCCGGCCGATGTAACCGATGAGGAAGCGAAGCGGGCTCCGGTTGCCGGTCCTGCCGCGGATCGTCCTCACTTCATCAGCCTGGTGATCGACGATGTCACCTCACCCTCCCATGGGGCCTTGAAGCGCACCGTCGATGCCGTCGGGAAATTTGTGGAAGAACACCTGCAGCCCGGAGACAGGGTTGCCATGGTCGCTGCTTCCGGCAAGTTTCACCAGCCCTTCACCGCCGACCGCCAGAGGCTCCTCCAGGCGGTCCGGCTCTTGCCCAGGAAACTGAACCGCAGGCAACTGGTGAGATCCGACTGTCCGGCCATCGACGACCTGCAGGCCCAGAGAATCTACAACGAGACCGATCCCCTGGCGCTGGAGACGGCCATTTCGGAGAAAATCTTCTGCAATCAGATGGTCGCAGGGGGAGCCTTCGGCTCCAGCCAGGGCGGCAGGGACCAGAATCCCCGGGCATTCAGGAACACCAACATGCTGAGCCTCAACCTGACCCAGGGCAACTCGGAACAGCGGCGGAATGCCGAGGTGGTGGTCCGCGCCCAGGCCTCCCGCATCCACCGCGAGAACGAGTACTGGAGTCGAAACCTGCTTGACACGCTTCAGCAGCACCTCCGCTCGCTCCAGCATTTCGACGGCAGAAAGAGCCTGGTGCTGGTCTCGGACGGTTTTCTTGCTCAGCAACTCCGTTACGAAATGCAGGGCGTGGTTCGCGCCGCGCTCCGGTCCGGGACCATTTTGAGCACTGTGGACATGCGGGGGCTCTATACCACCTCCTATCGCGCCTCGGAGGTGGCTGCGCTGGCGACCGAGGCCACCCTGTCCCAGATGTCCATGCGGGTGGAGAATATGCGTGTGCAGTCCCAGCCCCTGGCCCAAATGGCCCTGGAAACGGGCGGGATCCATTTCCACAACAACAACGACCTCTTCGGCGGGCTGAAGACGATCGCCGACAGTCAATCCTTCTACTACGTGCTGACCTATGCCTCTCCGGCGACCGCATCGGACGGACGTTTCCACCGGATCAAGGTCAATGTCTCGCGTCCCGGCCTCAAGATCACTCACCGCAAGGGCTACTTTGCTCCCAGGGAGGACCCCACCTATATCGCACTCAAGAAACGGGAAGTTCTGGATGCCCTGCGGGCTCCGGGAAATCTGAACGAGATCCCCATCCGCCTCTCCTACAACGCCTTTCCTGTCGGCGAGGATCGCTACCAGGTGGACGTATTTACCCGCATCGACTTCGAGCACCTGCCCTTCCTGGAAGAGAAGGACCGCAAGACCAATCTGCTGCATCTGATCACGGTCGCCTACCGAGAGGACGGCGGGTACCTGGGGGGGCAGGAGAAGCAGTTGGACTTGAGATTGACCCGGTCCGGCCAGCAGGACCTGGCGGCCCTGGGGGCGACTTCCAAAACCACCCTGGAAGTCCCCTCCGGGGCGCACCAGCTCAAGGCGGTGGTGCGTGAGAGCGTGGAGGCCGTCCTCGGCTCCGTCCAGGAGAGGATCGTCCTGGCCAGGCGCCTCACTGCCGGGAAGCCCTCCGGCCCCAAGTACCGCCTGCTGTCCGCCCTGGCGGCCCCGGACCCTTCCGGCGCCATACCCCTCAGGTTCACCACCTACACCTTCTACCCGGATCCAAAACGGGCTCTGGTTCGCCTTTCGGCCCAGGCGCGGCTGCCTGAGGACGGGGTCCTCGGCGTTTCGGCCTCGGAGCCGCTGCAGGTCATGGGAGCGGCCGTGAAAGAGGATGGGGAAATCGCCTCGCTGTTCGGCGGTTCGGTCGAGGCTGAAGGTGCAGGCGGGAAGGTGAGGTTCGGGGGCCGGATGAAATTGCCCCCGGGGCGCTACCGTTTGAAGCTGGCCGTGGCCGATATCGGCGGCAGAGTGGGTACAGCCGAGCAAGACCTGCTCATTCCGGAGTTGCCGGAGGACCGGCTGGCCACCAGCAGCCTGGTCGCCGCCCGGGAAATGCAGGCCTTTCCGCCCTCGGTGTTTGCGGTGCAGGTCAAGTTGACCGACGAATTGGATCCCTTCATCCATCAGGGCTTGCAAATCCGGGCCCCGGCCTCCCGCCGGTTCAACCGGGGAGAACCG
The DNA here is from genome assembly GCA_965262635.1 of Candidatus Versatilivorator sp. Taxonomy (GTDB): domain Bacteria; phylum Acidobacteriota; class Terriglobia; order Versatilivoradales; family Versatilivoraceae; genus Versatilivorator. Next base: position 880,655 of record OZ253547.1, read on the forward strand.
CTGATTGTCTTCTACAGGCTTTACAACCTTGCGGCGGAGGATGGTCGGAGCCCCTTGATGGCCAGGGTCTCCCTGGTCGGGGAGAGCGGAGGCTCCAAGGAGTTTCCACCGGTCGTGCTCAACGAGGGAGTGGAAGCCGCCACTCAGGGAGAAGCCGGTGTGGCCTTTCAGCTACCCACCGGAGACTTGGCGCCGGGGAAGTATTCCCTGAGGGTGGAAACCCGAAACCCTTCCGGCTCCCGGACCGTTCTGGCCCGATCGGAGAGCATCGAGCTCCTGCCGCGGGAAGGCGAGGGGGTTGCTGCAAACCTGGAAGGGAACGGACCGCCAGCCGCGAGCCCGAGCCTGGATCTGCCCAAACCGGAGGCAAGGGGCGTGCAGGAAGGGATCGACTTGCTCGCCATTGCAGGCGCCGAGGATCCGGCCCAGCGGGTGGGCCTGATCGAAGCCTTCCTGGCCCGGCATCCCGAGTCCGACCGAGTTGGAGAGCTGCGCCGGCAGGCCACCTGGCTCTACTGGCAGCTCAACCGGTTTCAAATGGCCATTCAGCACGGAGAAGCCAGCTTGTCGGATTCTCCCTCCGACCCTCAGGTCCTGACCATCCTGGCAACCGCCTATCACGCACTGGATGAGCCTGCTCAGGCAATCCGCCGGGCCTCCAGGGCGGTTCGAAGCCTGCGAGGCCTCGACCGCCCCGGCCATATGGACGCAGAACGTTGGCAGTCCCGGATTGACGATCTCATGTCCCAGAACTATGCCTACATGGGCAGCGCCTACCTGTCGCAGTATGAGACGGACCGGCGCAACCCCGCCAGCCAAAATGCCGGACTCAATCTCCAAAAGGCCCATCTCTACTCCACCCGGGCGGTCGAGTTGGCTCCCCGCTCCGACTTCGCCCAGTTCCAGCTCGGCATTGTCTTCTGCGCCAGGAACGACGTGGTGGCGGCCATCCAGCCCCTGGCCAAAGCCGTGGTGTTAAACGGCCGCTTCGGCGACATCGCTCGCGAGAACCTGGAATCGGTGTACCGGCTGATTCACCAGGGGTCGCTGGATGGCTTGGAGAATCTGCTGGCCCAGGCCAGGCTCGATCTGGCCAACGGCAAGCGTTCCTCGCTCTGAACGGCCCCCCGGCATACCGCCCTCGAATTCCTTACGGCCACCTGCAGCAGTCCTGTGCAAGCCGAACATGGTTTACACCGTACCCCCCCAACGTAGGGGCAACCCTTGTGGTTGTCCACGTTGTGGTTGCCCGGTGATTCCCGGATTGGGCGCCCACAAGGGACGCCCCTACGGTTGCGTGCAGGACGATGATAGCGACCACGCCAATCACTCCCCCCTTGAGGGGGAGTCGCAGAAGCCGAGCCGCCAGGCGAAGGCTGATGCGGTGGGGGGCTAACCAACGCCTGGTCCCTCGCCTCACCAATCTGTCGTGCACCCCGCGAGTGCTGCAGTCTTGATTTCGACACCGGCAGGGTTTCATAATCAGGAGGTTCGGATAGCTGGCGCCGGTTTCTGCAGATGGCCGAAGCCGGCGGATTCAAGACGCCGAGCGCCTGGCAATCGCGATGAAAACTCAGAAACACCAATTGATGCCGGGCACGTCCCGAGTTCGTTCCGCCGCGGCAGCTTCCGGCAGCAGGCCTCCAATACCGGCGGCAATGCTCCTCGCTCTGGTGTGCCTCTTCTGGGCCGGCGGTTCCCTGCAGGCCCAATCCCCCGCCTACCTGGAAGCCCGCCAGAAGTATGAGAGGCAGGAGTACCTGGCCGCCATGCTGCCGGCCCGGCAGGCGGTTGAAGAAGATGGAGGCAACGCCGCTTACCGGCATCTCTACGGCGCGATCCTGCTGGAACTCAAACAATATTCCGAGGCTGAAGATCACCTTCGCAAAGCGCTGGCGCTGGATCCCCAAAACAACCAATATCAGTCCACGCTAAAGGAGCTTCTGGCCGCCCGAAAGGCGTCGGCAAGGGGCATCCGCTCCCTGGTCGGCGAGACGGACGAACGGGAGCAGGTCACGCTGTGGTGGGAAGACCTGCCGGAAAAGGTTCGCACCGACTTCCGGGGAACCGGCAGCCGCAGCAATATCCATCCCGGGGACTATGTCGGGCCGGAGACCTGCAAGAGCTGTCACCAGGTGCAGTACCAGTCCTGGTCCCGGCACGCCCATCGCTGGATGAACGCCTTGGCCGACGACTCCACCGTCAAGGGAGATTTCTCGGGCAAGGCCAGGATTTCCTATCTCGGAGGCGAGGCGGTCTTCTTCAGGGAAGACAGCAGATACAAGATGCGGCTGCAACGGGGCAAGGTGCGCCGCGTCTACCAGGTAAATCAGACCATCGGGTCGCGCTTCTTTCAGTACTACATCGGCAAGCAGACCGAGGGGCCCGAGTCCCGCGACCATCTCTTTTATCATCAGGATCACGTGCTGTTTTTCGGCTACTGGCTGGAGGAACGGCAGTGGGTGCCCATCGTCCACGTGGGTCCCGAGCTGCCCGACGGGGAAAGGCCCGACCCCTTCGATCCGCCCACCTCCCAACCCTTCCTGGCCCGATACTCCAGCCGCTGCAATTTCTGTCACACCACCTTCCCGCTGGGCGACATGCTGGCCCGGAATCCCTCCCGCATGGCCCGTCACGTTCCGGTTCCCCTGCACTTTGCCCTGGGCCGGTATCTGGATCAGAATCAGTCGGGCATCGTGAGTTTCCTTCAAAGCCCCGCCGACGCCAGCGACCAGGACATTCTGCGAATCCGCCAGGAACTGGTAGGGCTGGAGGCGCCGCAGCACGCGGCCACCCTGGGTGTGAGCTGTGAAGCCTGCCATCTGGGCGGCAGGGAACACGTGGCCTCGGGAGGCAAGGAACCCCCGGGTTTTTTCCCTTCAAGTCCCTTCCTGTTCGTGGATAACCGGGACAAGGACATCTCCTTCGGGCGAACCCACGAAAACCTCAACTGGGCCTGCGGCCGCTGTCACGTGGGCACGCGGCCAACCTACGCCAATGGAATCTCGACCTGGAATTCGACCGAGTACAGCGACGCCGTGAGCGGCAGCTGTTTCTCCCAGCTCCGCTGCATTGACTGTCACAACCCCCACCAGACCATTGGTCCTCGCTGGTCCAATCCTCCCGACGGGGACGACCGGTTGTGTCTCAGGTGCCACCGGCAATTCGAGCCGGCCCAGGCCAGGCGCAATCACACCCACCATCCTTCCGGCAGTAGCGGAGCCCGCTGCATGAACTGCCACCGTCCCCGTATCAACGAGGGCATCCAGGACCTGGTGCGGACCCACACCATCTTCTCGCCCACGGACAAGGCCATGATTGAAGCCAACCACCCCAATGCCTGCAACATGTGCCACACTGACCGGACCATCGATTGGACTCTGGGCTACTTGAAGCAATGGTACGGCGCCGAGTATTCGGAAGAGAAGCTGGCTGAGAACTACCCCGACCGGAATCAACCCGCAGCCGTTGGCTGGCTCAAGAGCGAGACGCCGGCGGTCCGCCTTGTGGGGGCGGACGTTCTTTGCCGCGCCGGGGCCGGGTGGGCGCTGCCGGAGCTGATTGGAGTATTGAACGACCCCTTCCTGATCAACCGCCAGTTTACCCGGAGATGGCTCAACAACATGCTGGGGGTCCGCTTGCAGGAGTTCGGTTACCGGTTCTACATGACCCCGGAGGAGCGCCGGGGTCCGATAGGCAGAATCCGGGCCGAACTGTGGCATCGAAAGCGGGCCCTGGCGCTGGGCGGCTCCAGCCGATCCCTTTCCCGTTGAATTCGGCGTGTCGCTCGGGCTGGCGACGCATCCCAGCTCCTATTCCGCCGGGCCCCTCCCTGGCAGCCGGGTCATTCGAAAGTGAAACAACGGAATTCGGGAACATGGATGGACAGGACGAGACGCGGCCGGGCGGAAAGCGGAGGCCGCCCGTCAGATTCCTGAGAGGTCGCCCGGACGGCATCCCCTGGGAGCGCGGGCGTCCCGCCCGCATCCCTTCCCTTTGGGCGCCGCTGAGCTTCCGCGCGATGCCGAAGGCAGCCAACCTGTCCGCAGGCGCCGCATCGGCCATGCCGACGGAGAGCCGCCGGCGCCGTTCGGGGTTGATCCAGGTTGGGGGATTTGCGCCGGGCTGCGCCCGGTTTTGGGCGGGCGGGACGCCCGCGCTCCCAGGGGAAGGCTGATGCGATTGGGGGGACGCCGGGTCGCTAGACACTGCTGTCTCGATATTTGGCTTTCCGAATTTTCGGATTGCAATCCGAAAATTCGAGTAGGGGCCCCTTGTGGGGATTGCCATTGGAAAGCGGATCGTTTTCAGCACTTCTTTAAGTAACTCACAATAGAACACTTATAAAAATCTTTTCCAGATCGACACTTTGGCAATATAGTTGCAACTTACGCGCGTAGAGTTTATTGTTTGTACTGGACGGTTTCCAGGTTGGGCAAGCGAAACCATTCTTTGCAGGTTGGTCGGTGTTCAACTTGGAGATTCATTAACACAAGGAGATTTTGATGATGACGAAACAAGCACTAAGAAAGTCGGTCTGGAGTTTCGGGCTGATTGCACTCTTGGGCCTGTTCATTCCCACCTTGACGGTAGCGCAGGACGTCACCGGTTTTCGCGGCAGGGTCGTTGACACGACCGGGGCCGTGATGGTCGGTGTCAACATTACCGCAACCAACGAGTCCAAGGGTCTGACCTACAGTACGCCGACCAACGAGGTTGGGGAGTACGAGTTGCGCGGCCTTTTGCCCGACACCTACACCATTTCCGCTGAGGCCACCGGGTTCAAGCGCTATGAGAACACGGGCGTGATCGTCTACTCGCAGTCACCGCGGCGGGTGGACATCACCATGGAGATCGGCGAGTTGGCCGATGCCATCACGGTGACCGAGGAAGGGGCTCGCATTGAGACCGATACGCCCTCGGTGACCTACAAGACTCCAAATAAGGAAGTCTACTACACCAACGTGGCGGCCAGCCTGATCTACACGGTTGGGGCGGCCCCCGGAGTTCAGAACCGGAACGAGATTCACGGGGCCTACGCCAACAACGTCTCAGCTTCCCAGGATGGGATTCTGACTCTCGCCTACGGCACCTTCCGTTTTCCGCAGGAAGTGCTGCAGGAAGTTCATTTGAAAACGCTGAACGCGCCGGCCGAGTTCCAGCACGCCAACAACATCATCGGTGTGGGGCGTAGCGGAAGCAATCAGTTCCACGGCGAGCTCTGGAATGATTTCAGGCATGCTCGTCTGAGGGCCAAGAACCGTTCTCTGGCTCGCAGACCCAAGCCGGAGACGCCCTCCTTGAAGTGGTCCTACGAAGCCGCCGGACCCATCTGGATTCCCAAGGTCTATGACGGCCGCAACAAGAGCTTCTTCCACTTCCTGTATCAGCCAAACAGCGGGTTGACGCTGGAGATCAACCCCAACCTCACCTATCCCACCCCTCAGATGAGAACTGGGAATCTGAGCGAAGTCGCCCCATTCTCGGGGATCAGGGATGCCTCGGGCAAGGGTGTGATCATGAATCCCTACACCATGACGCCCTTCCCCAACAACACCATTCCCAGCGCCATGTTCCATCCCCTGGGGATTCGATTCACCGAGTTGCTGCCCCTGCCGCAACGACCCGGTCTGGTGACCAACCGAACCGGTGTCAACGAGAACAGTGGCAGCGAGGAGTACTGGCACTTCCGCTTCGACCACCAGATCTACGAGGCCAACACCATTTCGTTCAACCACTTCCGCTACACTCGTGACAGCAACGAGACGAAGTGGGACCACGGGCCGCTGGATTGCGGGCGTACCGGTCACGACCCCACGCGTGCCTGGAGCATTCTGGACAGTCACGTCTTCTCCCCTTCCGTCATCAACGAATTCTCGGTCGGCTACAACGAGCAGCTCTACCTGATCGAGAGCGGTTGCGCCGGGAGCGCTCTGCTGAATCTGATCGACCCCAACGGGATCATCGATTACGGCGGACGTGAAGGCAAGATTCCCCAGGGTTTTGCGGGAGCGCCTCAGATCACCGCTCGCTCGATTGGAAACCTTTCCAACATCAGCGGTGCCTTCGACGCGCGTTTGACCAACGCGCTGGGTGGCGGCGCCGCCGGATACGGAAGCCGGACCGACGCCAATGCCGTTCACCTGAAGAACAACATTTCCATCACCAAGGGGACCCACCTGTTCAAGATGGGGTTCTCCAATATCTGGGGTCTGGATGATCGCTACCGGCCCACCAACAACGTGTACGGACGCTGGGATTTCTCCGGCAACTACACCGGCTGGGACTACGGGGACATCCTGTTGGGCCTGCCCCGCAGCACCACCATCGCCCAGGCGCGAGGGGAGCTGAGCCCGCGGTCTCAACAGTTCGGGATCTTCTTCCAGGATGACTGGAAGGTGACGCCCAGGTTGACCATCACCCCCGGTCTCCGCTTCCAGCACTACACCGCCGGTCGGGATGCCCAGGGGCAATGGTACAACTTCGATCTCCAGCACCTGCTGGATGGCGGCACTGGCCGGTTCGTGGTGCCCCAGCAGTCGCTGCATCGGGTTGTGGCCGGCTTTCCCGCGAACATACCGGTGGTCGGAAACGGCGACGCCGACTTTCCCGGCGATCTGTTCGAGTACAAGCTGATCCACGTCCAGCCGCGTGTCGGCGTGGCCTTCCGTCTGACCGACAAGATGGTGATTCGCGCCGGTTTTGGGGTCTACACGGTGCCTCTGACCCCTCCGGACAACATGCAGCAGGCCATTTCCGGGTTCACCGGCGGTCCCTTTGAGCTCAGCGAGAACTTTGGGCCCAACGAGATCATCAACGGTGTTCCCACGCTCACCTTCAGCAAGGCCTTCCCGGCTCCCGGAACCGGCGCCACCTCGCTGCAATCCCCGAGAGCCATTCTGCTCGACACCCGCACCAAGCACTGGCCCACCGACAAGCAGTGGAACCTCACCCTGGAGAGGGAGTTGGGAGAAGGCTTCACCGGCCGTGTTTCCTACGTGGCTTCCAAGGGGACCCATTGGCCCTACAACGTCAACGTGCAGATTCCCCGGGCCAGCACCATTCCGTTCACGGCCTCCCGCAAGGTATTCGGGGCGGAACCCTACGGTTCAATCACCGACTACCGCCTGGGCGGAAACTCCAACTATCACGGGGTGGAAGCCGAGTTGCTGCGGCAGTTCTCCAGCGGCCTCTACGTCAGGAGTTGGATCGAGTATCGATCCATCCTCAATGACGTGGAAGGCGGCCGGTTCGGCTGGGTGGGTCCTGGCGGGTTCGCCACCGAGGATCCCTACAACCGCTCCCGCGACAAGGGCTGGACGGATGGCAACATCCCGGTTCGGGCTCGTGTCGTGGCTGTTTACACCTTGCCTTTGGGTAAGGGACAGCGGTACCTTTCGGGGGCCTCGGGGGTGATCAACCAGTTGGTCAGCCAGTGGACCGTGACCCCTATTCTGACACTGGGCGCGGGAGGCCGCAGCACGCCGAACTTCGGCGGCTTCGATTCACCGAACGTGGGCCGTTCGGGAGGCCGTCCGGACATTCAGCAGGGCTGCCAACCAAACGGTTTCGGGGACAATACCGTTGCATACACCTCCTATTGGAATTCGGCCTGCTTCAGCATTCCGCGGAGTGGAACCTACGGAACCGCTACGCGGGGCGTCTTGCAGCAGCCACGGGATCCTCACTTCAACATGAACATCTTCAAGGTCTTCCCGTTGACGCCTTACGAAAACGGCCCCTACTTCAAGCTTGAGGCTTATGTCAACAACGTGCTGAACCACACCAACCCCAGTGGGCCCAATTCTCTGACCTTCAATGATCCGAGATTCGGTCAGTATGCTGCGAGTTGGCACACTCGGGCCATCATCTTCCGCCTGCGTCTCGGCTTCTAGGAAGCCGCGGGAGTTGTCTTTCGCCAGGCAGTCGACATTCGGCTGCCTGGTTTTTTTTGCCTCAGAATTGATTTTCAGTCGTGCATCCTCCATCCTCAGCCACCGATTGCCGCCGGGCAACCTCTTTGGTATACTTTCATTAGTCTTATCTGCCCTTGGGGCTCCTTTCCAACGACACAAAATTCCATGGCGCCACGCTTCAGAAATTCTGTCCTGTTGACCCTTTGCTCTCTCCTTTGGGTTGGCCCCAGCCCCGGGGCGGCCGAAGAAGCCCGCCCGGCCCAGGAGCCGGAGGCGGACTGGCTGTTTCCTCTGGGGGGGCAGCGCGGGACTGCCCTGGAGGTCGAGATCCGGGGGAAAGCGCTGCAGTCGGCCTATGCGGTGGTTGCCGAGGAAGAAGGGATCCGGACCCAGTTCCGCGCGGTTGAGGAGATCGTGGAGGAGAGCGAAGAAGATTCCCAGAAGAAGGCGGACAAGAAGGAGCCGGAGTATCGCGTGCGAGTCGGTGTGGAGATCGATGCGGCGGCTCGCCCGGGGAACCACTGGTTCCGGGTGGTCACGCCCAGGGGAGTGACCAATCGGGTCCACTTTCGGGTGAACGCGGACCGGGTGATCCCGGAGTCAGCCGGCCCCCATGACCAGCCCGACAGGGCCCAGGCGATCGACACCCCGGTAGTGATCAATGGAAAGATCAACACGCCGGCCGAGATGGATTTCTACCGGGTTGAAGCCACCGCGGGGCAGGAACTCCTTTTTGAAGTGACTCCCAGTCAGGAATCCGTCGCCAACGTCTTTCGCGCCCAGATATCGATTCATGGGAGGCAGGCAAGCTGGTTCGATCCCGATCGGGTGGTGCGCCTGGATTTCAGCGACAAGGACCAGGGAGAGCGGGTCACAGCGGCCCGGGATCCCAGGCAGAGAACCGGGACTCGAATCAGCCTGCGCCACCGGTTCCCGGAGCCGGGCCGCTACTTTGTGGAGGTAGGCTCGCTGGGCGGGCAGGCGAAGCCCGATTTTGTCTATCAACTGCGGGTGGCGCCGTCGGACCATCCGTCGCGGGACACTCACGGGCTTCGGGACTGGAGAGAGCGAAGTTTCGTACGGAAACTCGGCGGCGACCGGCTCAAGCAGTTGTGGTCGAGGGGGGTCAGGGACTATCGGCCGGCCTCGAAACAGAACCAGGAGACCGGCCCAGGCGGTGAAAGCCCCAAAGAGCCCGACCCGGCCCAACTGGACCTGGAACTCTCCGACCCGACCATTGTCCTCGGGGTCCATTCGGAAAAAGAACCCGCTGACGGGATGGACAACGCCGTTGAGATCCCGGTTCCGGCAATCGTTGAAGGGGTCGTTCAACACCCGGGGGATAGTGACCTCTACAAGTTCAAGGTCCGTTCCGGGCAGAAACTGGCTTTCGAGATTGAGACTCCCGAGGCCACCCGGCCGGATTTCAATCCCTTGTTGCAGATCATCGACTCCAGGGGACGGGACCAGTTCAGCAGCCTGCGCCGAACCGAAAAATACAGGAGCGTGACCAGTGTTCACCTGGTTTCGGTGGATCCCAAGGTGATCGGCACCTTTGAAAAAGGCGGGGATTACTACTTGCGGGTCAGGGATGTGACTCTCAGGAAGGGCGATGCCGGCTTTCGCTACCGGGTGCTGGTCCGGCCCCAGATCCCCCACGTCGGCGACATCCATCTGGAATCCCGGACGCGAGACTTTCAGGATGGCCGGGTGGATCCCCACCGCGTCAATCTCCTGGCGGGTGAAGCCCGAAAGCTCACCTTGATCATGGAGCAGGAAGAGGGTTTCTTCCTGCCCTCCAATCAGATTGCGCTGTCGGTGGAGGGGCTGCCGGCGGGCGTTGAAGCTTTCGCCGGAGCCAGCAGCTACAAGTTGCCGGGCGGTCCCAAGCCGCCGGTCATCAAGGGAGCCGACCACCACCAGCCCAAGGTCCAGTACGTCAGCCTGGTGCTTCATTCCCGGGACAACGCGGCGCCGACGCACCTGCCCGTCTGGATCACGGTCACCGCCCGGCCGATTGTCGGGGGCCGCCTCGGTCCCAAGCTGACGGTGAAGAAGATTCCACTGATGATCCTGGAACCAGATCCGGCCAGAAAACTAAGCCAACTGGCGATCGATTAACCCGGTAGCGAAAGGGTGCACTCATGGAAACGAGATCAGCCGCGAGGACCGCCGCTAGCTACCGAAAGGCGGCTGCTCTGTTTGCGGTGTTGATCCTGGGTGCAGCCTGTTCCCAGGCAGCTCTTGCTCAGGGTGCCGAGGTCCGGGGCACCGCCCCGGGAGCTTCCAGCAAACCGTTGTCCCTTCGCCTGGTGCCCTCGGAGGTCCTTCTGCAGGGAGCCGAAGCCTCTCAGCAGTTTCTGGTGATGGGAAGGTTCTCGGACGGCCTGGAACGTGACCTCACCGCCCAGGCCGAGTTTTCAGGCTCCAAACCCGGGTTGATCCGGTTCACCGCTCACAGCCGCGCCCAACCGCTTTCGGACGGCGATCTGGTCCTCACGGCCAGGGTGGAGGGACGGAAGGCTGCGGCCACCATCGCTATTCGGGGATCTGAACAGAAGCGCCCCTTCAGCTTTCCTCGGGATATCGGGTCGCTGCTGACCCAACAGGGTTGCAACAATACCACCTGCCACGGCGCCGTTCCCGGCCAGGGCGGTTTCAAGCTCTCGACCAATGCCACCTATCCGCGCGACGACTACAAGTGGATCGTGGAGGGAGGGAAGTTCGAGGTCCTCACCGCCGAGTTGGAGGAACCTCCCCATCCGCGAGTGAATCTGAAGGATCCTGAAAACAGTCTGATCCTGCTCAAGGCGACTCTCCAGCAGCCCCACGGAGGCGGCCTCCGATTCGGCGCCGACTCTCCCCAGTACGCCAGGATCCTCGAATGGATTCGTGCGGGGGCCCCTTACGGCGAGGAAGGTGAATCCGAGAACATTCAGATCGAGACCCTCGAGGTCTATCCTCGGGAGAGCGTATTGGATCTGAAGGGCAAGCAGCAGATTCTGGTCACGGCCCACCTCAGCAACGGCCGGCGGGAGGATGTCACCCAGCAGGTCGTCTACGAGTCCATGAACCGGTCGGTGGTCGAGGTCGACGAAGGGGGGGTGGTGGAGGCCCATAAGACCGGGGAGACCAGTGTCCTGATTCGAGCGCCGGGACGCGCCGCCGCCGTCCGGTTTGGCGTGATCGCCAATCCTCTGGCCAGTTACCCCGAGGTGCCGGAAAACAATTTCATCGACCGGCATGTCTTCGCCAAGCTGAAAAAATTCAATATCGTTCCCTCGGAGCTCTCCAGCGATGCCGAGTTTCTCCGGAGGATCTGTCTGGACTTGACCGGGACCTTGCCGCCGCCCGACCGGGTCCAGGAGTTCCTGGCCTCCCCGGACCCCGACAAGCGGGACCGGATCATCGAAATCCTTCTGAATTCACCCGAGTTCGAGGAGTTTCTCTTCTTTCGGTACGGGGAGATCTTTCGCTGGTACGGCGGGGCGACCCAGTTGGGCAAAGACACCCAGCTCTACGGGGAGTGGTTGAGGAAGAGCATCGGCATCGACAAACCCTACGACCAACTGGCGGTGGAAAGGATTGCGGCTCAAGGGTACGACGGCCCCTCCCGCTTCTTCTACCAGTTGCGGTTCATCATTCCCCCGGAGGAAATGATTGCCGAGCAGGTGAGGATCTACCTGGCGCGGCGGCTGGACTGCGCCCGCTGCCACAACCATCCCTTTGAAGCCTGGAGCCAGGATCAGTTTTGGGGGATGGCGGCCTTTTACGGTCGGATGGTGGATCTGCGGGATTCGGTCATGGACGACTCCCTGCTGGTGGACGACCCCGCGCTCAAGGATCGGGTCATTCATCCCAGGACCAAGAAGGTGGTGTATCCGCGCTTTCTGGATGGGCGGGATTTACCGGAAAGCGAGCGAACCGATTTGCGGATGGAGCTGGCGCAGTGGATCGTGTCCCACCCCTATTTCGCCGAAGCCTTTGTCAACCGCGTCTGGGACTGGTTCTTCGGCAAGGGAATCGTCGATCCCGTCGACGACTTCCGCTCCACCAATCCGCCCACCCACCCGGAGTTGCTCAAAGCGCTGGCTGAGGACTTCCGGACCAACGGCCACGACGTGAAACATCTGATGCGGGTGATGGTCCAGTCCAGAACCTATCAACTGTCGGGCGTTCCCAATGAGACCAACCGGGGGGATCGCCTGAACTTCTCTCACGCCCTGCCGAGACCGCTATCGGCGGCAGTGCTGCTGGATGCCGTCTCACAGGTGGCCGAGGTTCCTGAAAAATTCATCAGCGGCGAGCGGGGCTACGCCGCGGGGACTCGGGCCATCGCCCTGAATCCGGACATGCCCTCCCAATTCATGGAGATCTTCGAACGCAATGAGCGTAAGACGCTCCCCGAAGGCAAGCCCGAACCCGCCCTGTCCCAGGCCTTGCACATGTTGACCGGGAAGACCTTTACCGAGAAGATCGCCAGGGAAGGTGGCCGGGTGGACCGGCTGCTCAAGAGCGGAGCCGCGGACGGCGAAATCATCGAAGAGCTCTATCTGGCCGCCCTGTCGCGGTTTCCCCGGCCGGAGGAACAGGCGCGGCTGCAAGAAATGATCGCCCGGCGCCCTCGAAGAGAAGCCCTCGAGAGCGTGGCTTGGGCGTTAATTAGTTCTCGACAATTTGCGCACAATCATTGATAATCGGGACTCCGTAAGCTCCGTGAACATCAGGGGTTGGGGGCAGTCTGGCCCTAACCATCCTGTAAGCAGCAACTTTGGGGGATCGTGATGAAGCTGCCGGAATGTTTCTCCTGCACCGGAGGGGATTTTGAGCGTCGCCAGTTCCTCAGGGTGGGCGGCCTGACCTTCCTCGGGATAACACTGAGCGATTATTTCAGGCTGGCCGATACTCTGGCTGCCACGGGCAAGGGCACGCGCAAGAAGGCCGATTCGGTCATTCTGATCTGGCTTTCCGGCGGTCCGCCTCACATGGACATGTGGGATCCCAAGACCAACAGCAACTTCAAACCGATCTCGACCAACGTGGCCGGGATTCAGATCTCCGAAACGCTTCCCCGGGTGGCGCGGCAGATGGACAAGCTGTCCATCATCCGCTCCATGCATACCGAGGAAGGGAATCATCCCGAAGGGACCTATTATGGGATGACCGGGCATCGCCCCAGTCCAGCCTTCCGTTTTCCCAGCTTTGGGTCGATCGTCTCCCGAGAGCTCGGCGGGCGACACAATATCCCGCCCTACGTGGTCACTCCGCCCCTCTCCTACGGGCACTCCTACATGGCGGGGAACATGGGGCCTCAGTACAACCCCATGATCGTTCCCGATCCCAGCAAGGAAGATTTCAAGATTCCCGATCTGACTTTGCCGAAGTCCCTCTCCCCCGAGTTGATTCAGGACCGTCAGTCTTTCCTGAAGGTGGTCGATCACCACTACCGGCAGCAAGAGGAGTTTGCGCGGTTTGCGAAAATGGACACCTATCAGGAGCAGGCCCTGAGAATGATCCTCTCGCCCAACGTCAAGAAGGCCTTCGACTTGTCGTCGGAACCGGACCAGGTAAGGGAGGCCTACGGCAAGACGCGTTTTGGACAGTCGGTATTGCTGGCCCGCCGCCTGGTGGAGGCGGGCTGCCGCTTCGTGACCGCCGAGGGCTTCAACCACAGCGAATGGGATATCCATTTCGACAATGACAAGAAGCTGTCGGAGAATCTGGCCCCTCGCTTCGATCAGGCGCTTTCGACGTTGCTGACCGAGTTGGAGGAAAGAGGGCTGCTGGAGACGACGGTGGTCCTGGCCATGGGCGAATTTGGGCGGACTCCAAACATCAACGCCAGAGCCGGTAGAGATCATTGGGCCCATTGCTGGTCCATGGTGTTGGGAGGTGGGGGAATCAAAGGCGGCCAGGTGGTGGGCGCCAGCGACGAACGCGCGGCCTATGTGGCCGAGCGCCAGGTGACCACCGGTGATCTTTTCGCCACGGTTTACAAGGCCTTGGGGGTGGATTGGACCAAGACCTATACCGGTCTGGACGGTCGGCCGCTCTACATCGCCAATTCCATTGGGGACAAGCAGGGCCATCCGGTTCACGAGCTGATCTAGCCCGAGTCAGGCGACCACAGAGTTCAGGCTGTCCCGGTGAGGGTTTGAGTCGATCGCCCCTCTCACCGCCGCAACTGCCGCCAGTTCCTTCCCTACTTCCCAGATCCGTTCATCAGGCCCGCATTCCTCATCAGTGGGCTGCGCTCGCGAGGTGAGTGCAGTGCTTGAGACAAGTGCAGGGTTGAGAAGGGTCTTCACTTCTCAGGTGAGGAGGAGGTCGGAGTGAAGCGAGTTCCCGCGGTATTCTCCATCGTTCTGGTGCTGGTTGCCGGCGGCCTTTGGGCCAAGGAAGCCCCAAAGAACCAGAAAAGAAACCCACGGCTGCTCTCCATGGCTCCCCTGGGCGGCCCCCCGGGTTCCTCATTGGAATTCCGGCTGCGCGGAGAAGATCTGGAGGGGATTCAGTCCGTCTGGTTGGATTGCGATCGCTTGACTGCCGAAGTGAAAGCGGTCGAGGAGATTGTCCTGGAAAAGGCCAAATTCTCGACCAAGAACTACTCCTCCGGCCAGGAGGTGCGGATCCAGGTCGATATCGCGGAGGATGCCGCGGCAGGGGCTCACTCCCTTCGACTCCTCACCGAGTGGGGCCTGTCGGGGCCGGTGACGTTTATGGTCAGCGACCAGGCAATCGTGCAGGAACAGCAGAAACCCCATCACAGCCCCGGCAGTGCTCAGTTGCTGGAACTGCCCGCCAACCTCAACGGCAGGATCCGGCAGAACGGAGAGGTGGATTACTACGCCTTCGAGGTGCTTGAGAACCAGGAGCTGCAGTTCGAAGTTTTGGTTGCCGGCGGAATCCTGTCCGGCTCTCCCATTCACTTCCGGGACCCGGAGCTCATTCTCTACGAACCTTCCCAAAGCTGGTTCGAAGGCAAGATCCAGCGCCTGGAAACCCGCGTGGAATCGACGGTCTTCCCACTGCCGACAGAGGGACAGATCATGAGGCCGCGGCTGCGGCACCGCTTCAGCAAAAGGGGCCGTTATCTGGTGGCCGTGGGAAGTCTGGCTCAAAAAGGAGGTCCCGGGCACAACTATCAGTTGCGGATCACCCCGGTCGGGTCGGATCCCCGGCAACGGCAGGACCACTGGACCCGTTACCCTCCGGCTCATGACGCCGCTCTTCTCGACTGGCAGGAGAGAGGCTTTGAACGGGAGCTCCATCCCGGGCGGCGGCGACAGCTCTGGTCCCGCGCCGCCGGGAGCCCTGACGGCAATCCCGGTGAGGCTCCGGCAGGAAAGGACACCGGCAAGCCGGACCGATCCAATGCCGGCCCCGGCGGCCAGAGTCCGCCCCTTGCCGGGTATCCTTTATTGGTGGAATCCGAACCGGACGAGGTCCCGGAGTCGGGTTCGGCCATTCCCCTTCCCGTCATTCTCCAAGGCAGGATAGATGCTCCCGGAGATCTGGACCACTTCCGTTTTGCAGTAGAGTCGGGGCAGAGAGTGGCCTTCGAGATTCAGACCGTGGACCGGATGTTTCCGGATCTCAGCCCCTGGCTGGAGGTGCTGGATGCGTCCGGTCGAACCGTCTGTTCCAATATCTATCGAAGTGTGGAGAACAATTCCGCCTACTGGCAGAAATTTCTCCAGTCCAAGACGATCTTTACTTTCGAGCAAGGGGGCGATTACATTTTGCGGCTCAGAGACCTGACCTCCCGGCAAGGAGGCAAAGCATTCAACTATCGGGTACTGGTTCGGCCCCAGGTTCCTCACATCGGAGTCGTGACCCTGGCGGGAGGAGATCACATCAACCTGATCCCGGGTGAAGCCAAGCCCCTCAAGCTGACCCTGGAGAGGGAAGAAGGGTTTGACCATCTGGTAGCGCTGCATTTGGAGAATCTGCCCCCGGGAGTCCAAGCGCTCCCCACAGTCGCCGGGGATGAAAAATCGGGCAAGGCCAGAGGTACGCGGAACGAAGTCAACCGGGATCGGTTTTTCCCCCGGACGCAGGAGGTGTCCCTGACACTGTTGGCGGAGGGGGGAACGCCGGCTACCCTGCGGCCTCAGCCGGTGAGATTGGCTGCCCGGGTGGTGGCGGAGGGGCGGCCAGGTCAACCCTTTCCCGTGAAGGACCTCTTCCTGACGGTGGTCAACCCCCTCGTCCCCAAGGCCGTCAGTCAGCTGGCATCCGGAGAATAGGCGGTGGCGATGATCATGGTGGCAGCCAAGCGGAATCGGCCGCTCCGACCGATCCTCATTGCCGGGTCCCTCTGCCTGGCGGTCGGCCTGTTCGGGGCCCTCGGTCCGAGCCGCGTGCTGGCCGAGGATCGGCAGCCCTCCTCCGGGATTGTCTCCCTGCGCCTGGTGCCGGAGCAGGTGGTGCTTGCGGGAGCTGGCGCCAGCCAGCGCTTTCTGGTGCTGGCGACGGGCCCGGACGGCTTGGATCGGGAGGTAACGGCGCAGGCAACCCTCTCGATTTCCCACCCTGAGGTGGCCAGCCTGGGTCCGGAAGGTAAGGTGGTCTCGATATCCAACGGAGAGGCCACTCTCAGGGCGGCGCTGAGCGGCCGGAGTGCTCTGGCCGCGGTCCGGACCAGCCATTCCGAGAGGACGGATCCGGTCAGCTTCGTCACCGACATTACCCGAATACTGACCAAGCAGGGTTGCAATGGCAGCAGTTGTCACGGGGGCGTGAAGGGCCGGGGCGGTTTTCGGCTCTCCTCCAATGCCATGCATCCCGCTGAAGATTACCACTGGATTGTCCAGGGTGGCGGCTATCAGGTTCTCACCGACCAACCCCGCGGACCCCGAAATCCACGCATCGACCTCGAAGCACCCGAAGACAGCCTCCTCCTGCTGAAACCGACCATGACGCTGCCCCATGGTGGGGGCGTGCGGTTTGAAAGAGGTTCCAGCGACTACGGGACAATCCTGAGTTGGATCCGAGCCGGCGCTCCCTATGGCCGGACTCCGGGGACGGATCCGGTCATCCGCCGGCTGGAAGTGTTTCCGGAAGAGGCGGTGGTGCTTGAGGATGGCCGCTACCAGATGCTGGTCACGGCTTATTTCTCTGACGGCCGCCGGGAAGACCTTACCGAGCAGGTTCGCTATGAATCGTTGGATGGAGAGGTATTGGAGGTGAGTCCCGGCGGCCAGGTGCAGGGGAGACGCACCGGTGAGGCCGTGGTCCTGGTTCGGGCGGCAGGCAAGGTGGCCCATGCCCGCTTCGGCGTGATCCGCCAGACCCTGGCCCATTTCCCTCGGCTGGCGACGAATAGTTTTATCGACGATGAAATCTTTGACAAGCTGGAGCGATTCCACATTGCTCCCTCTCCGCTGGCTGAAGATGCCGAGTTTCTCCGGCGCGTCTGCCTGGATGTGACGGGAACGCTGCCTCCTCCCAAGCGGGTCCGGGAGTTCCTGGCCAGCCGGGACCCGGACAAGCGGGAGAAGCTGGTCGAAGTCCTGCTCAATTCCGCCGAGTACGTTGACTATTGGACCTTTCGCTGGTCGGATCTCTTCCGCATCCGGCTCTCCGCTTACGACTACTGGGAGTGGGTGCGGCAGAGCCTGGCCTCCAACAAGCCTTACGACCTGGTGGCCCAGGAGAGGATCGCCGCCCAGGGGGCCAGCGGACCCTCCAAACACC
The DNA here is from genome assembly GCA_965262635.1 of Candidatus Versatilivorator sp. Classification (GTDB taxonomy): domain Bacteria; phylum Acidobacteriota; class Terriglobia; order Versatilivoradales; family Versatilivoraceae; genus Versatilivorator. The sequence continues at coordinate 898,270 of OZ253547.1, forward strand.
TCATCCGGGCCGGCGCCAACGTGGAACTGGTGGTGGCCGAGCAGTTCCGGGTCTTCTTCGGCCGCCGCATGGATTGCGCCCAGTGCCATAACCATCCCTACGATCTGTGGACTCAAAACCAGTTCTGGGGCCTGGCCGCCTTCTTCGGCCGAGCCACCAACATCGGGAGCGGGTCGAATCAAGTCGTCTATGACGATCCCGTGGGACACGAACAGGATTACGGGGAGATGGGACAGACCTCGCTGATTTTCAAGCAGGTTACCCATCCCCGACGCAGGACCCGGGTAGAACCCGCCTTCCTGGACGGGACGGTCCTGGCTTCTGCTTCCAGGACCGACCCGCGCCTGGAGCTTGCTCGCTGGATGACGGACCATCCAGACTTTGCCAGGGCTACGGTCAACCGCTACTGGGGCCACTTCTTTGGAAGAGGGCTGGTGGAACCGGTGGACGATTTCCGTTTGGGGAATCCGGCGACGTATCCCAGTCTGCTGCAAAGACTGGCCGAGGATTTCCGGGAGCATGGCTACGACTTGAAGCACCTGATCCGCCGCATCGTCCTATCCAGGACCTATCAGCTCTCCAGCCGGACGAATCCAGGGAATCGGGACGACAGCATCAACTATTCCCACTCTCTGCCTCGAGCCCTGGAGGCCGAAGTGCTGCTGGATGCCATTTCGACCGCGACCGGCATTCCCGAGGATTTCGTGCCTCCCGGCGGAGAAATCTACGCCTACGAAACGGCCCCCCCGGGAACCCGGGCCATCAATCTGAAGTTTCCCTCCAGCTACCGATCCCGGTTTTTGGACATTTATGGCCGGCCTCAGCGGGATTCGGTGGGAGAACGGGACAACAATGCCAATCTCAGCCAGGCGCTGCACATCCTGGTCGGCTCGACCTACAGCCGGAAGCTTGGCCAGCCGGGAGGGCGCCTGGAGGGGTTGCTCAAGAGTCGAGCCTCGGACCGAGAGGTGATTGACGAACTCTATTTGGCCGCCCTCTCCCGCTTTCCCTCGGAAGAGGAGCGGAGTCGGCTGGCCGCTCTGGTTCAGTCCCACCCCCAACGCGGGGAGGCACTGGAAGACCTGCTGTGGGCTCTGATCAGCTCCCGGGAGTTTGCGGAAAACCACTGAGGGACCGCTACCGGTCCAAGCGAGGTAGGTTCATGAAAAAGCCAAGTCGTTGGATTGTCGACAGAGCCGATCTCAGCCGCCGTTCCATGCTGCGCGTGGGCGTCTTGAGTTTCATGGGAATGAACCTGAGCCGTTACCTGCAGGCGGCTCCGCTGATGGCCTCGAGCGGCACGGGTCTGCCGGGCAAGGCTCAGGCCTGCATTCTGCTCTGGCTCAACGGAGGTCCCAGCCACATTGACATGTGGGACCCCAAGGCCAACAGCTCTTTCAAGCCGATCTCCACCAACGTGCCCGGAATGCAGATCTCTGAACTTCTACCCCGTTCGGCCAAACACATGGACAAGCTATCGGTCATTCGCTCCATGCATTCCGAGGAGAACAACCATGGTTTGGGGCACCACTATGTCATGACCGGGCACCGGCCCAACCCCTCCATGAAATTTCCGGCCTTCAGCTCCATCATCACCAAGGAGATGGGGCCGCGCAACGGCGTGCCGGCCAATATCATCGTCCCGAAGATCCATCCGGGGTACAGGAATTACTACAAGGCCCACTTTCTGGGAGCCCAATATGAACCCCTGGAGATCCCCGATCCCAACGACCAGGGGTTCGAGGTGCCCGATCTGAGTTTGCCGGCCTGGCTCACGGTAGAGCGCATGGAGTCGCGGCGCACCTTCCTGGGGGTGGTGGACCAGCTCTACCGCCAGAAGGTGGAAAGCGTCAAGCATGCCAGCATGGATGCCTTTCGGGCTCAGGCCTGGAACATGATTCTGTCACCGGCCGTCCGCGAGGCCTTCGATCTTTCCAAGGAGTCGGAGGCGACCCGGGATGCCTATGGCCGCAATACCTTTGGCCAAAGCGTGCTGATCGCGCGGCGCATGGTGGAGGCAGGCAGCCGCTTCGTGACGGCTCTGGACCTGAACCGGCCCGAAACCGGTCGCGATTGGGACACCCATTTCGGCAACGATTACCAACACCGCGACTATCTGGTGCCGGTGGTGGACCGGACGCTGTCGGCGCTCCTGGAGGATCTGAAGCAGAGGGGCCTGCTGGAGTCAACAGTGGTGGTGGTTACGGGGGAGTTCGGCCGGACCCATGACCTCAATCGCGGCGGCGGTCGAGATCACTGGTGCCATTGCTTCTCAGTGGTGTTGGGAGGCGGCGGAATCCGAGGCGGCCAGGTGATTGGATCCAGTGACGAGCGCGGGGCTTATGTGGCCGATCGGATGGTGACCGTTGGGGATCTGCTGGCGACGATCTACAAGGCCTTTGGCATCGATTGGACCAAGGAGTACATGCATCCCATCGGCCGTCCTCTCAAGATTGCCAACTCCATCAACGACGAGACCGGAACGCCCATCGAGGAACTGGTTTAGTTGACGTCTCCGCTGTCGCGGCGGGCGGATCGACCGGCTTGGCCGCGCCGCCGCCAATTTGCTTGATGGTGCCGAAGAGCCTCCCGAATTTGACCTGGGCCTCGTATTTGACGGGAATTTTTGCCCTGTCGTCGGTGAACCAGAGCACGAAGCTCCCTCTCCCCTTGAAGAGCCCTCCCACGGCAACGGTGTCGATTTTGATGGTGGAGTAGGTTCCCGCAATGGCCTCCACCCTCTCCCGCCCCACCGCGCGGATATCGACTTTCTTGACCACCCCGTTGTCGCTCACGTGCAAGGGATAGTTTTCCCCCACCTGGAGCCCCCGCAATCGAGTGCGGTAAATGGCTGACAGGAAGTCCTGGACGCAGGGTGGAAGGTCTTCCAATGCCTCGTTCTTCAATTCCTTGGGTGGTTTTTGGGCGGCGTCGTAGGCCAGGTACCGGCCCCGATGATTCTCCTGGTCGAAGGTCAGCACCACGTCGCGGTGCCGCCTGCCCTCCCGGGTGATCTTGGTGAAGCGATTGGAGCAGAACTCCTCGGCGGCCACCAGCGACTCGAAATGGTCCTTGACGGTGATGCCCGTCAGCCTGGGCAGCACTCCCGAAGACACCGCATCGGCCGTAATCCTGAAGATCGGCCTCCCCTGGTCGTCTACTCCCTTCTCGAATTTGAGGGTCATCTCGCCGGCGCTGATGGTTGGGATAAAGAACAGCCAGGCCGGCGGGTCCCAACGGACCTCGTAGATGAGGGTCTCACCGCCAGGAATGACTTCGGAAGGGTTCCGCAGGTTGGAGGAATGGAGGTGGGGCGATCCAGGAAGGGCGAGAATCCACGCCGCCAGCAGGACCGGCGCGGAGATTCGGAAGCTAGCCCGCATATCTCACCAATGGTAGGAAACGTCGGTTCTCAATCCACGAAGGGGTGCGAAGGGAAAAAGATATCCACGAAGGGCCACGAAGGACCACGAAGGGGCACTAAGAACAACCAAAAGAAAGAGCATTGTGCCAGATTCCGGGGACAGATGCATCCGACCCTTGGTGAGAAATCCGGCTATCCGCCGGGGTCCTGCCCCACCGGAAGCACGGCGTCACTTCTGGAGTAGTGCGACTCCACGTATGCATCGATCAGGTCCAGAAACTCGGCCACCAGTCCAGCGCCGCGCAAGGTCGTTTTGAGTTGGCCGTCGACAAACACGGGGGCCTTGGGGTCTTCTCCCGTTCCCGGAAGAGAAATTCCAATATGGGCGTGCTTGGATTCCCCGGGGCCGTTGACAACGCAGCCCATGACCGCGACTTTGAGGTCTTCGACACCCTCGTAACGGTCCTTCCAGATCGGCATCCGTGTTCTCAAATGGCTCTGGATCTGTTCGGCCATTTCCTGAAAAAAAGTGCTGGTGGTGCGGCCGCATCCCGGACAGGCGGTCACTTGAGGCAGAAAGCTGCGAATTTCCATGGACTGGAGAATCTGCTGGCAGATCTGGACCTCTTCGGTGCGGTCTCCCCCCGGAGCAGGAGTCAGGGAGACCCGGATAGTGTCTCCGATGCCCTCCTGAAGCAGCAGGGCCAGGGCGGCCGTGCTGGCAACGATGCCCTTGGCGCCCATGCCCGCCTCGGTCAGTCCCAGGTGCAGGGGATAGTCACACCGGCCTGCCAGGGAACGATACACCGTGACCAGGTCCTGCACTCCCGAGACCTTGGCGCTCAAGATGATGCGGTCGTGAGCCATCCCGTACTCTTCGGCCAAATGGGCCGATTCCAGCCCGCTCCTCACGATGGCATGTCTCGTTACCTCTGCGGAGTCCTTCGGCTGGGAGGAAGCCGCATTCTCGTCCATAAGGCGGCCGAGCAGCGCTTGATCCAGGGACCCCCAGTTTACCCCGATCCGGACCGGCTTGGCATTTTCGTTGGCCACCTCGATCATGCGCCGAAAGTTCTCGTCCCGGTGCCTGCCGGCGCCGACGTTTCCGGGGTTGATGCGGTATTTGGCCAGGGTTCTGGCGCAATCGGGATAGCGGCTGAGCAGAAGATGCCCGTTGTAGTGAAAATCGCCGACCAGCGGGACATCGATCCCCAGGTCGCGCAACCGGACAGCGATCTCGGGGACCGCCCGGGCTGCCGGGTCGTTGTTTACAGTGATCCGAACCAGCTCCGAGCCCGACAGGGCCAGCGCGGCCACCTGGCCGGCGGTGGCGGCTGCATCGGCGGTGTCGGTGTTGGTCATGGACTGAACCACCACCGGGTGTCCGCAGCCCACCATGACCGGCCCTACCCGGACCGCTACCGTCTGCCGTCTTTGGATCGTTTCCATCCGATGCCTCTCCCCCCACCATTGGCTTGAGGCCAAGCCAATGCCACCACAGAGTAAAGGAATTGGCGATATCGGGTCAAGCTGGCGGGACGGACCGGGTCGCTCACGCCCGGAGTCTTATGAACCCCGCGTAGGCGGCGAGTTAGTGGCACCCTTCCGGAACGCAGTGCCCGTCCAAGAGCTTCCACGCACGCCCCTGCCCAACTACGCTTGCAGGCAAACGGGAGTTTCCCAAAGGGCGCAGGTCGGCTTTCAGAGAAGTCGCCCGCCGGATACCCTCCACCTCACCATCGGGACGACACCCCCGGGAGCGCGGGCGTCCCGCCCGCATGCTGTCCCTTCGGTTGCCGCTCAGTTTCCCTGCGATGTTGCAGCCGACCGCCCTGCCGGCGGGAACCGCATGGGCCCGGCCGAAGCAGAGGCAGGGCGCCGCTGCCGGTTGATTCCGGTGGAGGAGATGGCTGAAGCTGCGGGAGGATTTGTGCGGGCGGGACGCCCGCGCTCCCGGGGGGGCTTCCTCCCATGACAGGGTCACACCAACGGGACAAAAGAGCAGAAGCATTTTGGCGCCGGTTGTCGTTGAAGGAGGTCCATCAGTCCTCGTGCCTGAAACAAAAGAAAAAAGAGTTATCCACGAAGGGCCACTAAGAACGACGAAGGGCCACTAAGGCGTTGAGGTTAACCGCGACGGGATACCAAGGTCACGAAAGGATTATCGATTTCCGATTGTTTCGCTCTCGAATGATCCGCACGGCAGGGCGGGGGCCCGGCGAAACACGTACTGGGCGTAATCCCATGGGAACGCCTTAAGTTCCTATTAATCAATTTCTTGCATTGAATAGCGGCTTTCGTTATCCTAGCTGTCCATGGCAATGGATTCCGCAGATCAGAACCAAAAACAGGCCCGCACCCTTTGGGAAGAGGGAGTCAAACATCTGGTCAAGGGTCGCTTTCTCACGGCGGTCGGACTGTTCAACCGAAGCGTTGCGGTCCATCCAACCGCCGAAGGCTACACCTACCGGGCTTGGGCCGTCTCTTTTCTGGGCATGCTTGACCAGGCCATCCGTGATTGCCACCTGGCGATTGCGGTCGATCCCGAGTTCGGCAATCCCTACAACGACATTGGTGTCTACCTGATGCGCCAGGGTCAATTGGACGAGGCGATCGACTGGCTGGAGAAAGCCAAGAAGGCCAAGCGCTACGATCCCAAGCATTTCCCTTGCCTGAACTTGGGGCACATCTATCTGGCCAAGGGTGAGCAGATGAAAGCCCTGGACGAGTACATGCAGGCGCTGGATATCGATCCCGAAAATGAGGTGGCCCTGAAAGCCATTGGCAAAATGGACCTGACCATCCACTAGCGAGGCTGTGCCTCAGACCGACAAGCAGGGGAAAAAGATATCCACGAAGGGGCACGAAGAGACTGATGAATGAATTGCTGATTGTTGATGGGGGGGGGTAGGACCACTGATTGTGCTCCAAATCTACAATCCGAAATTCACCATCCTTGACTCATCCGTCAATGTCGTTTCGATTCAAGAGATCTAGCCATTGACCACTGATCACTTATTTGAGACGAATTGAGGGGGTTATCCAGCAAGGACACGAAGTCACACCAAGGGCACAAAACTGCAGAAGCATTTTGGTACCGCTTGTCGTTGAAGGAGGCCCATCTGTCTTCGTGTCTATTCGTGTCTATTCGTGTCCATTCGTGGTTCATGTTCATTAACGATCGGCCGTTTTTCCTCGAATGATCCGCACGGCAGGGCGGGGGCGGCAAACCTGTCTGTGTCCTGAAGGCTGCAAACAGAGCGCCGCAAGATGCTGCAGACAAGTCCTTCTCCATCCCAAACCCAGCGACCTGGGGAGAAATGCGGACTGGACCCCGTGCGCGGCCAGCGTGCCGAGGTCATCAGGGAGAAGCCCTTGTTGAGTCCCGTCACGGACGGCGAGGCGCTGCCCGCGAGGGTGCGGGACAGCCGGCTGTTTCGTGTCCCTTTTGGCAACGGGGTCCGGGTCAATTTTCCGGTGATCTTCGCGCCCATGGCCGGATTGTCGCACCTGGCCTTTCGCCAGCTCATTCGAACCTACCTTCCGGCCAATGCCGAAACCCTGCTGTTTACGGAGATGTTATCCACCCGCCTGCTGCCCGGCGAGGAGGTCGGCCGGACGCCCAAAACCCGGGTAGCCGCGGGGGAACGGGATCTGGTTCCGCAACTGCTGGGCAACGACGAGCGCTGGATTGCGCCTTCGCTCAAGAAGTTGGTGACCCTCTCGCCGGCTGGAATCGATATCAACATGGGCTGTCCGGTAAGCAAGGTTCTCAAGCACAACTGGGGAGTGGCCTTGATGGGCGACATCCGGTACGCGGAAGAAGTGGTGCGGACAACCCGGCGGCTGACCTCCCTGCCACTTTCGGTGAAGATGAGGACCGGCCTCAAGGATGATCCCGAATATCTGGTCGATTTTGCCAAGATGTTGGAGGAGTCGGGAGCGGACTGGGTCACGCTCCATCCCCGTATTCAATCTCAGCACCGGCGTGGCCAGGCCAACTGGGAGTACATCGGCAGGGTGCGGGATGCCGTGCGCATCCCGGTCATCGGGAATGGCGATGTCCAGCAGGCATCGGATATTTTTCGGATGCTGCACCAGACGGGTTGTGACGGCGTGATGGTGGCACGGGCCGCCACGGCCAGACCCTGGATTTTCTGGCAAGTGGCCGAGCATCTGGGATTCGCCCAACCGAGGGGACGGGAGGGCCAAAGAGTTCCCCGGACGGCAGAGGAGGAAGGTCGGGAATACCAGCGGGCGCTTTCGTTTTTCTGTGATCGGCTGGAAGCCGGGTTCACTCCAGCCGAGCAGTTGCCTCGCCTGCGCCTGTTTCTGGCCTGGGGTCATAAGTGGCTCTTTTTCGGACACTACCTCTCCACCCAGGTGAACCGTTGCCGCGACCTGAATTCGGCACGCCGGGTGATCGAGGATTTTTTCGACACGCCCAAGGCGATGAAAGGGCGCACTCGACTCCAGTAGCCACCAGGAATCTTTGCCAGTCCCTCAGGGGAGGCCCAACAGTCCGTTCGTCCCGCGGCGGGATCGGAGGACCGGCGGAATCGGCTGGAAGGGGAGGTTCCGGTGGCGGGATGGGTGGCGGGGCGATCCTGCGGACCCCGGGCAAAACCATGTTGAGGGAGATACGGACTGCGGCGGCGCTGCTGAATTGGCACAGGATAGGGGTGAAGGTCGGCGATTGTCCCGTGTGCGGCCGGACAGGGTTCATCAAGCTGGATGATTACGAGATGGCCGTCCGCTGTCTCAGGTGCCGGTCCAGCGCGGCCACCCTCTCCTTTGTGAGCGTGCTCAAGGGTGTCCTGCCCGATCTGTCGCGCCGGCATGTGTACGAGTTGTCGTCAAGAGGTCCCCTGGTGGGCTATCTCCGCAGGCACGCCGGCAAGCTGACGCTTTCGGAGTATTTCGATGACGTTCCTCCTGGAGAATACAAGGGAGGGGTTCAATGTCAGGACGTGGAGCAACTGACATTCCCCAAGGCCTGCTTCGACGTTTGCACCTCCACCGAGGTCTTCGAGCACGTTCCCCGTGACCTGCAGGGTTTTCGAGAGATGCACCGGGTGCTCAAGCCTGGTGGGCTCCTCTTGTTCACCGTTCCCATGCCAGGCGATGAAAAGACGGTGGAAAGGGCCCGGCTGGTGGATGGCCGGCTGGAGCACCTTCTGCCGCCGGAGTATCATGGGGACCGCATTCGAGGGTCAGCGGCCGTTCTCTGTTTTCGCAACTATGGAACGGATATTCTGGATCGACTGGGCGTGGCCGGCTTCCGCGAACGCCGCCTGGTTCGAGGCGAGGATGTGACCGGCTGGGGCTTTGACCGCCGGGTCGTGGTCGCTCGCAAGTAAGGGTCCGGGACCAGCGATCGGACCCGGTCTTCCTGTCTGATCCCAAGAGGTCGCGTGAGTGGCCGTTTCTGCCGGCATGCAATGGCTCAAGAGCCATCTTGATCCAATCGTCTTCGGATTGACGATCCTGGCGGTCGTTTTTCCGGTGATCAGCATTGCGGTATCTCAGATATTCCTTGGCCTGGCGATTTTGGGCTTCCTGCTGGATTGGCTCCTGAACCGCCGCAAGCGTCTTCGTTTTCCTCCCATCAAACTGCCCTTGCTGCTCTTCGTCGGGGCCACCCTGGCCTCCTGGATGTTCTCCCCCGAGCCCGAAATCGGCTTGCCTCCCATTTACAAGTTCTGGCTGTTCGCAATCATCTTTCTGGTGGCCAATTATTTCTCCAAAACGAGGGGGGGGCTGGCCTATCGTGCACTTTTCGCGGCCGGCCTGGTGGCGGCCGGTTTCGCGCTGGTCCAATACCTGGTGCCTTCCCTGGGGAGTGTCGAGGGGCGGTTGACCGGCTTTATGGGCCATTGGATGACCTTGAGCGGAGGGCTGATGCTGGTTTTCCTGGCCATGGTGGGCACCCTGCTCTTCTCCGCCCCCAAGCAGCGGCCGCTCTGGGCGCTGGCAGTCTGCTTCCTGGGTGTGACGCTGCTCCTCACCCTGACCCGGAGTGTGTGGATTGCCAGCCTGGCCGGGCTGTTGGTGGCTGCCTGGCTGAGGTTTCCAACCCTGAAAACGTTGCTCGTCAGTGGCGCCGGCATCCTGATATTGATCGCGTGCTTGCCCGATTCCATTCAGAAACGGCTGGCCAGCATCTGGGACCCAAAGCATCCTTCCAACGCCGCCCGCCTGGAGATCTGGAGTACGGGACTGCAGATGGTGCGGTCGAACCCCTGGGTGGGAGTGGGTCCCCAGCGAGTATCCAAAGTCTTCTTTGACTATCATCCCGACCCGGGAGCCCGTCAACGGGGGGGCTTCTTCTGGATGCATATGCACAATAACCTGCTTCAGTTTGCAGCCGAGCGAGGCGTTCCCTGCGCCCTTGCCTGGCTGTGGCTCATCCTCCGTATGGGGAGAGACCACTGGCGAGGTTTCAGGAGGGCCAGGTTCCCCTCCTTGGAGAAGTCCATCCATGCCGGGGGATTTCTCAGCCTGCTGGGGCTCTTTTTGGCCGGGCTGTTCGAGTTCAATTTCGGGGACTCCGAAGTATTGATGGTCTTCCTGTTCCTGGTTTCGGCGCCCTATGCTTTGGGCCCAACCCCCGGGGAAGCGGGTCGGAACCTCGAACCGGCTGACGCCGTATAAAGATCATCCACGAAGGAACACGAAGGGACAAAAAAGAAATCCACGAAGGGGCACGAAGGACCACGAAGGGATACGAAGACAGATGGATCTCCTTCAACCACAAGCGGCGCCAAAATGCTTCCGCAATTTTGTGCCCTTGGTGGGATGAAGGCTTGCTGGGAGCGCGGGCGTCCCGGCCGCACCAAGCCTGGCACAGCCTCGGCCATCTCCCCCACTTGGATCAACCGGGAACGGCGCCATGGCTCTCCTTCGGCCGGGCCGATGGGGTTCTCGCCGACAGGGTGGCTGCCTGCAGCATCGCACTGAAGCTCAGCGGCGGCCAAAGGGACAGGATGCGGGCGGGACGCCCGCGCTCCCAGGCGATACCGTCCCGGCGGTGCGGTGGGGGTGTCTGGCGGGCGACTTCTCAGAAAGCCGACGTGCACCCTTTGGGAAACTCCCGTTTGCCAGCAAGCCGGGCCCCCGCCCCCGGACCGGGCGGATCACTCGAGAGTGAAACAGCGGATTATTGTGGCTTATCCAGAGCAAGGACTCTTTTGGGAGAAGCCGCTTGGCGACAAAACATCCTGTTTTTCCTGCCCATCCATGTAAATCAGGAATCTACTCATGCTCGACGCCGAGACCCAACGACGGGTTTTGGCCTTGGAGTGAGAGCTACTGTACAATACGGTGGCGATCACTGAAGACAAGCCGGTACCTCTCCGCCCCTCGGACAGGTGGCGGCGAGGAAAGCGCGTCAAGCCTCCCCCCGCAACTGGTCGGGGCTGAACGGCAGGAGCATTCATGGCTGAGATCACCATGCCGAAACTGAGTGACACCATGGAAGAAGGTGTGGTGATGCGTTGGCTCAAGAGCATCGGAGACCGGGTGGCCACGGGAGAGGTGGTGGCGGAGATCGAGACCGACAAGGCCACCATGGAGATGGAGTCCCTGGAGGACGGCGTTCTGGCGGAAATCTGCGTTGAAGAGGGCCAAAGCGTATCCGTCGGCCAACCGATGGCTGTGATCGATCCCCTAGGCAAAACGGGGGGAGGGATTGCGGGAGGCCAACCATCGAAACCCGCCGGGGGGCCGCCGTCCCGGGAAAGTGCCGGCCCGGAGAGAGGTCTGGTCGAGGGATCCGGGGCCGCCGCTGAAGTCGTGTCTCCCGAGACACCGGCGAGAGCTTCCAGCCAGCCCACTCCCTCGGGGAGAGTCAAAGCCTCCCCCCGGGCTCGAAAAGCCGCCGGGGAGATGAAGCTCGACCTGGCTGGTGTGCAGGGGTCCGGGCCGTCGGGACGCGTTCTCTATCGAGACGTCCGGGCTGCAGGCGGTGCTGGAGGCGCCTCGGAGGATCTCCCTGTGGCCGGGAGTCAGCGGGTTCCCTTGAGTTCCATGCGGCAGCTCATCGCTCAACGCATGGTGGAGAGCAAGACTCGGATCCCTCATTTCTACTTGCAGGTGGAGATCGACGCCGAACCCCTGCAGGAGTTGCAACGTCAAATCAACTCCGGCCTGGAAGAATCCGGTGGAAGCAAGCTGAGCGTCAATGACATGGTGTTGAAGGCGACCGCCATGGCCCTGACGCGGGTGCCGCAACTCAATGCTTCCTTCACACAGGAAGGTATTCTTCGCCACGCTCAGGTGGACCTGGAGTTTGCGGTCAGCCTGGAAGAAGGGTTGTTGACGCCGGTGATTCGAAACGCCGAGGCGAAGGACCTGCGCCAGATCAGTCTGGAGGCGAAGGATCTGATTGAAAGAGCGCGCAGCCAGCGGTTGAAGCCCGATGAGTATCGCGGTGGCACCTTTACCGTTTCCAACCTGGGCGCCAGGGGCATCGACAGCTTCCAGGCCATCATCGACCCGCCTCAGGCAGCGATTCTTGGAGTCGGCGCCATCCTTAAAAAGCCGGTAGTCACCAAGGACGATCGAATTCGACCGGGTTATCGGCTCAACCTGACTCTGAGTTGTGATCACCGGGTCGTCGACGGTGCCGTTGCCGCCGAATTCCTTTGCCAATTGCGGAGGCTGCTCCAACAACCGGCGTTACTGTTGCTGTAGACCGCGGCCGAGCTTGCAAGGTCTCCGGTCGTTCACGGCGTCCTTTCTTCGATTGCTGCCCCATCACTCCCCCCTTGAGGGGGAGTCGCAGAAGCCCGAGCCGCTAGGCGAAGGCTGATGCGGAGGGGGGGCAGAAACTCAGCCGCCGCAAAGGCCGATATGGTGGGAGTTGCGCCCGCCACTGGCTGTTCTCGAGGCCCGGCGAAAGCCCACGGAATGCCTTCCGCAAACCAAAGCCATCCACGGATTCATCGATCTCGAGAGACTCGCTATGCCTGAGCGATACGACCTGGTGGTCATCGGAGGTGGCCCCGCGGGATACGTGGGCGCCATTCGGGCGGCGCAGTTGGGCGGGAGGGTGGCTTGCGTTGAAATGGACCGGGTTGGGGGGACCTGTTTGAACTGGGGATGCATCCCCAGCAAGTCCCTGCTGCGCAACGCCGAACTCTATCGGCTAATGAAGGACCGTGCCGGGGATTTTGGCCTGAAGTTCGAGGGATTGTCCTTTGAGTGGTCCGGGATCATGGGAAGAAGCCGGAAGGTGGCCGATCAGCTCGCCGGAGGCATCGCCTTCCTGTTCAGGAAAAACCGTGTCGACTACCTGGTGGGCAAAGCGGAACTGACCGAGCCGGGTCTGGTCACCGCGCAACTCTCCAATGGCGCCAAGCGTCCACTGGAGGCTGCTCGCGTTCTGGTCAGTAGCGGGGTCCGTCCCCGCCCCCTGCCGGGTCTGCCCTTCGATGGAAAGAGGGTCATCGGAAGCAAGGAGGCTTTGGGGCTGACCGCGCCACCGGCATCCATGGTGATCATTGGGGCAGGCGCCATCGGTGTTGAGTTTGCCTACTTCTACAACGCGTTCGGCACCCGCGTCACCTTGCTGGAAAGGCTGCCTCATCTGCTTCCGGTTGAAGATGAGGAAGTGTCGCAAGCCCTGGCACGATCCTTCACCCGACAGGGCATCGACGTCCATACCTCCGCCCGGGTGGAGGGCGGGGTGGTCACTCAGGACGGTGTTCAGGTGAGCTTCAGTGGTGAGACCGCCGGCACAGTGGAGGCCGAGGTGGTCCTGGTAGCCGTCGGGGTGAATGCCCTGCTGCCCCCTGGACTGGAGTTGGAAACCGATCGGGGCTTTATCAGGGTCGATGGCAACTATCAGACCTCGGCCGAGGGCGTCTATGCCGCCGGGGATGTCATCGGGCCGCCCTGGCTGGCTCATGTCGCCAGTTACCAGGCCCGTCAAGTCGTCGAGGGCCTGTTCGGGCACGGGAAGCCCCAGCCGCTCCCCCACTATCCGAGTTGCACCTACTGCAACCCTCAAGTCGCCAGCGTCGGTCTCACCGAACGGTCGGCCAAGGAATTGGGAAAGCGGTACCGGGTGGGCCTCTTCCCGTTCAGAGCCAGTGGCAAGGCCTTGGCGGTTGGCGAGAGCGAGGGGTTTGTCAAGTTGATTGTTGGCGAAGCTGACGGGGAGATATTGGGCGCTCACCTGATTGGCGCCGAGGCCACCGAGTTGATCGGGGAGCTTGGGTTGGCCATGACGCTGGAGGCCACCTTCGAAGACATCGAGGCGACCATTCACGCCCATCCCACTCGGGGTGAAGCCATTCATGAAGCCGGCGCGGCTGCTTTTGGCCGGGCGATCCACCTCTGACCGGTGGGTTCATCGAGGATTCCAGCCGTGAACCATACTCTTCCAGATTTCTTTCGACCCCTCGGTGATACCGATATCCGGTGCCATCCTCTGGGATTCGGCTGCTATCGCATCGCCGAAGGTGTCCCGGAACACGAATCCTCGCTTCGGGAGTACTTGGGACGGGGAGGGAACCTGATCGACACCAGCGCCAACTACACCGACGGCCGGTCGGAATCGCTGGTCGGCAAGGTTCTTTCCGGGGCGAGGGCTTCCGGGGCGGTGGTGGTCACCAAGGCCGGGTACATTCAGGGGCAAAACATGACCCTGGCCCAACAGCAATCCTTCCCGGAGGTGGTGGAGTACGGCGAGGGGATCTGGCATTGTATTCACCCCCGGTTCCTGGAGACCCAGCTCAGAGCTTCCTGCCTGCGTCTGAAGCAGGATCGGGTGGATGTGTTTCTGCTGCACAATCCGGAATACTTTCTCAGCCACCAGGCTCACCACCACACCCCGACACCTCAGGACCACCAGGAGTTTTACCGTCGCATTGGACAAGCCTTTGGTTTCCTGGAGGATCAGGTCCGGGAGGGGCGCGTTGGCTGGTACGGCATCAGCTCCAACCATTACGGCCTGCCCCCTGCGGACCCAACCGTGACCAGCGTCCAACGATGTCTCAGCCAAGCGGAAGAGATTTCCTCCGGCCATCACTTTCGAGTGGTCCAGCTTCCGATCAACCTCTACGAGAGCGGCGGGGCCCTGGAAACCAACAACGATGGTCTGAGTGCCCTTGAATTTTGCCAGCGGGAAGGACTGGGGGTGCTCATCAATCGCCCCCTCAACGCTTTCTCCGTGAATCGGATGTTTCGCCTGGCCGATTTCCTGGATCACGATTCGGGAACTGCCGGCCGGGAGGATCCGGAGTTGGTGGTTCGCCCCCTGCGCCAGTTGGAGCGCTCGTTGGTTGACCGGCTGAAAATCCCCTTGCTGGGCGGGCCCGAAGATGGCTTGACCGGATTGATCCTCCAGATTGCTCCCCAAGTGCGTGCTGCCGCCGATTGGGATTGGGTGGTTGAGAGATATCTGGCTCCTCCCCTTCAACAATGGATGGAGGACTGCCGGAAAGATTTTCAAGGCAACGCCTTTTGGGAAGAATGGCAGCAGCAGTACTTTCAGGAAATCCGAACCGTTCTGGGAAAGCTGGAGCGCTATTCGCTGTTGCGGCAGCAGGAGGAGTCCGACCGGATTCGGAGTTTCCTGGAGGGGTGCGGGTATCCGAAGACCCAGGCTTCGCTGAGTCAAATCGCCATGAGTCTTCTTCTGAATCTCGAAGGAGTCTCCTGTGTCCTCAATGGAATGCGGCGGGTTGCCTACGTGGAGGATGCGATGGGAGCCCTTGGACTGCCCCCGGTGGATGCTCTCTCCATTCTGCAGGAGTTCTCACAGAAACGTTCGGCGAAGTAACAGCGGCGTTGCCGAGGTGAAATCATGATTTGTCGGATTCAAGCGATTGCCGCAATGGTTCTGCAGGGGCTTCTGGTATTCATGGCACGGCGGAGCTTCAGGTCCGGATGGCTGGCATTTTCGGCGGCGCTGCTGCTCCTTGTCGGCGACGGACTCTGCCAAGATACGTCCCCGGCGCAATCTCCCTCCATTCAGCCCGATCCGATCGTGGTAACGGTCTCGGCTGAGGCCATTCCGCTGTCGGCGAGTTCGGCTTCGGTGACCATCCTTACCAGAGAGTTCGTGGAAGAAAGCCGGGCCGAAAATATGGCTGACCTGCTGCGCCAGGTCCCCTTTCTCTATATGTCTCAGACCGGGGGGCGGGGTGGGTTGACGACGATATCCCTGCGGGGAGGCGAGACCAACTTCACCCTGGTAATGATAGACGGGGTTCCGGTGAACGATATCACCAACCTCCTCGGAGGAGCGGTTGACTTTGCGACCATCAGCACGGACAACATTGAGCAGGTTGAGATTGTTCGCGGGCCGATGTCCTCCCTTTACGGCTCGGAAGGGATCGGCGGAGTCATCAACATCATCACCCGCAGCGGAGGGGGCGAGCCCTATCTCTCTGTGGAGGGGACGCTGGGCAACTTCGGCTCCAGCCGAGCCGGGTTTCAATCCGGAGGCAAGTTGCGTTGGGTCGACTACTCCTTGTCCGGATCCTACTTCGATATCGACGAGCAGATCGAAAACGATGGCTTCTCCGTGGGAACGGTTGCGTTCAAGTCCGCTCTCCCCTTCGGAGCCGGCAAGGTTCTGCAGTTCACCACCCGCTACCAGGACAGCCGGTCCAGTGGGTTCCCTGAAAACGGCGGCGGACCCGGGTTCTCCATTCTGCGCGACCCCAAGGTTGCCGATGTCGAGCAACTGACCCTGGGACTGGGGTACCAGCAGCAGGTCTCCCCTGGGTGGCTGTACGGTCTCGACTTCGACCTGTTCTCCCGTCAACAGGATGACATGGCGCCTGCAATCCTGGATGGATTGCCTCCATCCCCCCGTGCGATCCCCCCTTTGAGCAGCCAAACCGGTTTCCGCCGGCTGCGGGCGGGTTTCACCAGTCAACTGAAACTGACGCCGGAGCTGTCGCTGAACTTTGGAGTCCAGGGCAGAAACGAAGACGGGTCCAACGACACTCTGATTGCCGGCGTTTTCCCCAGTGTCTTCGACCTGGAGCGCCGAACCTTGGCCGGCAATGGAGAAATCCTGTATCGGGCCGGCCGGCTCACTCTGAGCTTCGGCGGCCGGGTGGACAGAGCCGAAGGCTTCGAAACCGAGTTCTCTCCCAGAGCTGGAGCGGTGTTTTCCTTGGGAGAGCGGAGCCGTTTAAGGACCAGTTGGGGAGAGGGATTCAAGTTGCCCTCCTTCTATGCCCTGGGGGAACCCAATATCGGCAATCCTCAACTCCAGCCGGAGAAGAGCCGAGGGTTTGACCTCGGCTTGGAGCACACTCTGGCTGCATCTCGGTTGCATTTGTCCGGGACCGTCTTTTACAACTCGTTCAGAAATCTGGTCGACTTCAGCCCCCAGTTGTTCCAGCTCGTCAATCGAAGCCGGGCAACCACCCGAGGAGTGGAATTCGGGGCCACCCTGCCGCTGAAAGACAAATGGCGGTTGGGGGGTCACCTGCAGTTCCTGGATTGGGAGCTGCAAGGGACCAGCGAGCCTCTCAGAGATCGCCCTCGCTGGAGGGGGGGCTCCTATCTGGACTGGAAAATCCATCCACGGGCCCGGTTGCGTTGGGAGACCCTTTGGGTGGGTGCCCGCTTTGATTTCCAGCTTCCGGTTCCGGAAATGGATTCGGTGGGCGGGTATTCAACCTCCAGTATGGTTTTCAGCTATCAGCTCCCCCATGGACTGGAGGCTTTCGGACGCGTCGACAACGTTTTCGACAGCAGCTACCACGAGTTCGTTGGATTCCCGCATCCGGGTATTTATGCCCGAGCCGGACTTCGCTTCCGGGTGCTCGGTCGCTGATTCTCAGCCCGCCGCTGAAGGCAGGGCTTTGCTTGACCCATCACTCCCCCCTTTGAAGGGGGAGTCGCAGAAGCCGAGCCGCAGGCGAAGGCTGATGCGGACCCTTTCTCACTGATACAGGGTCTTGGCGGTCCAGGAATCGGGCAGAACGATGGTATCTTCTCGACCGGGGCCCGTGGAAATGAAGGAACATTCCGTCTGGGTGATGTCGGAAAGGATCTTCAGGTAGTCTCTTGCCTGGACCGGAAGCGCCTCGTAGTCCTGGGTGCCCGCGGTGGGCCGCCGCCATCCGGGGACAGACCGGTAGATCGGTTTGACGGCTTCCAGAACCTTGATTTCCGGCGGAAATTCCTTGAGTCGGCTGCCCCGGTACTCATACCCCGTACAGATCAATATCCGCTCGAACTCGTCCAGGACATCCAGCTTGGTGATGGCGATGGCCTGCAGGCTGTTCAGGACGGCCGAATAAGACGTCGCCACCCCGTCGAACCAACCGCAGCGTCGAGGGCGCCCGGTGGAGGCCCCGTATTCGGCGCCCAGCCTTCTGATTTCGTCACCGGTGGCGCCGTTGGCTTCGGTGGGGAAGGGCCCGCCGCCTACCCGAGTGGTGTAGGCCTTGGCAATGCCGATAACGCCCGTGATCCAGCTGGGGGCGATTCCGGCTCCCACGCAAGCTCCGCCCGCGGTGGCGCTGGAGGAGGTGACGTAGGGGTAGGTTCCATGGTCGATGTCCAGAAGCGTTCCTTGGGCGCCTTCAAACAACACACTCTTGCCCCTTCGGACCTGGTCGTTCAGGAAGAGTGAGGTGTCCACCACGAAGTCCTTCAGACGCCGGCCATACTCCAGGTACTCCGAATAGATCTGCCGGGCGTCCAGGGGTGGAGCTCCATACAGGGATTGAATCAGACAGTTCTTCTCTCGGGTAAGCTCGAAGATCTTTTCCCTCAAGCTCTCCGCATCGAAGAGATCGACTACCCGCAGGCCGCGCCGGGCCGTCTTGTCTTCGTAGGCCGGGCCGATCCCTCGGGAGGTGGTCCCGATCTTCTTGGCGCCGCGGGCGTGCTCGGCAGCCTGCTCCAGGGTCCGGTGATAGGGGAGGATCAAATGGGCCCGGTTGCTGATAAAGAGGTTCCCCTTGACCTGGATGCCGGCTTCCTCCAACATGGCAATCTCTTCGAACAGCGCCTTGGGATCGATCACGACGCCCGGACCGATGACACACAGTCGGCCTCCGTGCAGAATCCCCGAGGGAATCAAGTGCAGGATGAATTGCTTGCCTTCGATGTTGACGGTGTGCCCGGCATTGTGTCCCCCTTGATAGCGGGCGACGATGTCGAATCGCTCGGCCAGCAGGTCGACGATCTTCCCCTTGCCTTCGTCCCCCCACTGGGCGCCGATGATGATAATGTTGGCCATGGCGTCTGTCCGTTTCGGTAGCGGCTGTTGGGGAACTCCCCGGCAGCCGCTTCAGGATTTCCTCAAGCCCCTTCGGTGCGAGAGGGGGCGGACCGGAACCACCGGACCGCTCAGGTCCGGGCCCTCCTGTGATCTTGTTACCCAACCCCCGCGGCGATCAGGGAGCGGTAGAGCTCCAGATAGCTTCGAGAGGCAGTGGACCAGGAAAAATCCAGGCCCATGCAGTTGCCTACCAGATCCCTCCAGCGTTGGGGCGAACGATAGACCTGCAGGGCCCGGCGCATCGCCTGCAGCAGCTCGCTGGAATCATAGTCGCTGAACTTGAACCCGGTGCCGCTGCCGTCTTCCCGGTAATCCTCAATGGAGTCGTCCAGCCCCCCGGTGGCTCGCACCACTGGAACGGTACCGTACTTCAACGAGTAGATCTGGTTGAGCCCGCAAGGTTCGTAGCGGGATGGCATGAGAAACAGATCGGCCCCTGCCTCGATCTTATGGGCCAAGGCGTCATCATACATAATTTTGACGGAGACATAGTTGGGGAATTTCCGCTGGAGGCCGCGAAAAAAGCGGGCGTATCTGTCTTCGCCCGTACCCAGGACCACCAGGGAAAAGCCTTCACTGATGAATTTTGGGGCGGCATGGGGAAGCAGGTCGAATCCCTTCTGACCGGTCAGGCGCGAGACGATGCCGACCAGGGGGCGGCGCCCATCCCGGGGCAGGCCGTAAATCCCCAGCAGATCCCGTTTGCAGACCTGTTTGCCTTGCAGGGATTGGGCGGAATAGTTGGAGGCCAGGTAAGGATCGGTTTCGGGATCCCATTGTTCGTAGTCGGCGCCGTTCAAAATCCCGGTCAGCTCTCCGGCTCTTTCCCTTAGCACACTTTCCAGACCCGACCCGTATTCCGGGGTAAGGATCTCGTGGCTGTACTTCTTGCTGACCGTGTTGATCCTGTCGGCAAAGATCAGTCCCGCTTTCAGGAAATTCACTTTTCCCGATACCTCAAGATCCGCCGGGTTCAACCGGCGGGCTGAGAGGGAGATTTTTGGCAGCGTCGACCTGGGAAATTTTCCCTGATAAGCCAGGTTGTGGATGGTCAAGAGCGTCCGGGTGCGGCAGAAAAAGGGATCGGAAGCATAGATCGTCTTCAAATATGCCGGGATGAGGGAGGTGTGCCAATCGTGGCAATGAATCACGTCGGGTGCGGAGGCCGAGCGTTTGGCAAACTCCAGAGCAGCCAGGGAGAGCAGGGCAAAGCGTTCGGCGTTGTCCGGATGGTCCCGTTGGCCCGCCTGATACAATCCGTCTCGATCAAAGTAAGGGGGATAGTCGATGAAGAAAAACCTGACTTGCCGGCGGGTGGCTTCATAGACGGGGCAGAACCTGAGTTGATCCCCCAGCGGTACCGTGAGGCTCGGAATACGCCGCCGCCTGGCCTCGATCCCGCGATACCTGGGCAGGACCACCGAAACCTCCTGTCCGAGCTGGCGAAGGCTCGTGGGCAGGGCGCCGAGGACATCTCCCAATCCCCCGGTCTTGGCCCAGGGAACCGCCTCGGAAGCAACGAACAAAATGCGCATTGCGCCCTTTCTTGATCCATCCGACTCCACCGGGTTACCCTTGAGCTCACCCGGGCCAAATGGCTGTGGACCCTCCGCTTGGCGGGTTGCCTGACCGGTGGGTCAGGCAACCAGGAACAGGATAACTCAAGCAATCCAGACTACAAGGTCTCGATCATCGATGCAACAGCAACCCGTGCGGGCCAAGAAGAGGCTGGGACAACACTTCCTGCACAAGCCTTCTCTGGCCAGGAGGATCGTTGCCGGCCTGGGTCTGGAAGGGAACGACACCGTTGTGGAGATCGGGTGCGGCACCGGCGCTCTGACCGGGGACCTGGTCGGCAAAGGCCCCTACATCGGGGTGGAGCTGGATTCTGTTCTCTGTTCGCGGTTGCGACAGCGTTACGGTGGGCCCGGGATCGAGTTTCTCAATCGCGACATCCTCACCCTGGATCTGGGCGAGCTTCGCAACCGCCATGCCAGCCCCGGCTTCAGGGTGGTGGGAAACCTTCCTTACGCCATTTCGTCCCCGATTCTGCAGCATCTCGCCCGTCACGCCGGCATCATCGACTTGGCGGTAGTGATGGTTCAGGCCGAGGTCGCTGATCGTCTGGCGGCCAGTCCCGGCGGCCGGGACTATGGAGTACTCACTCTGATCATTCAGTATTATTTCCGTATCGAGCCGCTCTTTGCCGTTCCGCCCCAAGCCTTCAAGCCCAAGCCCAAAGTGGACTCCAAGGTGGTTCGCCTGGTTCCTCGACCGCACCGACCCCTGAAGCCCGAAGACGAAAGCGCCTTCTTCGGCTTCGTCAAACAGGCATTCTCCCAGAGGCGAAAAACTCTCAGGAATTGTCTCAAGAAGGTCGAACCGGAAGCCTGGAAGCGGATCGCCGAAACCTTGCGGGAGCTCGGCTATCCGGGAGCGGTTCGCGCTGAGAAAATCTCCCTGGCCCACTTCCTGGAACTCTTTGGCTCGCTCCGAGGGAGCAGTGAGCCTTCGATGCTTCGATGAATGGGGCTTCGGCCCGCGGCATCGGAACACCGCGCCGTCGGATTCTCAGCCGGGGCATCTTTCCATCCGAGGTTGCGCAGGTTATATTACACATCCTGGTCTGCGAGTCCTGTGACGGTCATTCGATAGGCGGGCTGAAAGGCAACGAGGTAAGTCATGCCGGATGGGGTCGAAAAACTTGTGATTGTGGGATCGGGCCCCGCGGGGCATACGGCGGCCATCTATTCCGCGCGGGCCGATCTCTCGCCCTTGATGTTCGAGGGGTTCATGGCGGGAGGCGTGGCGGCCGGAGGTCAGTTGACCACCACCAACGATGTCGAGAACTATCCGGGTTTTCCCCAAGGCATTAACGGGCCCGAGATGATGGACCTGTTTCGTCAACAGTCGCTGCGGTTTGGCACCCGCATTCTTACCGAGACGGTGGACAAGGTGGATCTGAGTCAACGCCCGTTCCGGCTGATCACCTCGAGCGGGGAAACGTTGGCCGAGACGCTGATCGTGGCCACGGGGGCCACGGCCCGGCGGCTGGGCATCCCCGGAGAGGAACGTTACTGGCAGTACGGCATTTCCGCCTGTGCCGTTTGTGATGGGGCCCTTCCCATATACCGCAACAAGGTGTTAATGGTCATCGGCGGCGGGGATACTGCGGCGGAGGAAGCCACTCATCTCACCAAGTTCGGGACCCAGGTCATCGTGGTTCATCGTAGGGAAGCTCTCAGGGCGTCAAAGATAATGCAGCAGCGGCTCCTTTCTCATCCCAAGATCCACATGCAATGGAATTCGGTGGCGGAAGAGGCTCTGGGTGACGATGCCCTCAAGAGCGTTCGGATCCGCAACGTCCAGTCGAACGAAGTCAGCGTCATCGACGCCGAGGGGCTTTTTTACGCCATCGGCCACGTTCCCAACACGGGCTTCCTGGACGGACAGCTCGATCTGGACGACACCGGCTACATCGTGACCACTCCCGGGACCACCCGTACCTCGGTTGAGGGCGTTTTTGCCGCAGGCGACGTCCAGGACAAGGTGTGGCGCCAGGCTGTAACCGCTGCCGGAACGGGATGCATGGCCGCGCTGGAGGCCGAGCGCTTTCTGGCGGACCAGGCCTGAGGTTATGGAAGATGATCCACGAAGAGACACGAAGAGGGATGCAGCTTCTTCGCTGAGAAGCGGTGCCACAATGCTTCTGCAGTCTTGTGACCTTTGTGTGACCTCCTGTTCTTCCTGGATAACCCCCTCGAATAGAGCGGCGTAGCCGCGCCGGCATAGAGCCCCGGGCGTGAGCCCGGGGTCGTCATATCCCCCACCTTCCGCAACCGCGACCAGATCCGGCGCGATCTCACCTCGGTCGGTGACTTCCGTCAGGGCGGGCTTCCCCCCTCAACCCCAAGCGGTCCGAATCTGCCGCCAAAGCCGCCGTCAAACATTACGAGGCGAATCACTCCCCCCTTGAGGGGGAGTCGGCAAGACAAGGGCGAAGCCCGCAGTCGAGCCGGAGGGGGGAAAGGCGGCGCCCTGTGAGTGACGATCAGAGGCACTACCGGCGGCAAGGTGGCGGGTATTGGTTGGCCCCCCCACCGCATCAGCCTTCGCCTGACGGCTCGGCTTCTGCGACTCCCCCTCAAGGGGGGAGTGATTGGAGGAGCGGCGCGCCGTGCCGCGGTGGATATTCCTACTTTTTTGTCCTACACCAGGGGTGTCGATTCGCGGTGCCTCCCTGTGTGTCAGACTCCTCCGACACTGTCGGAGAAAACCTGCGCTTCACCCTCCCGCCGCCGGCACGGGAAGAATCTTGTAAGTCACTGACAAATAGGTGGATGTAAGCTGGAAGCGTCTTTGGCGACTGGCTTGCACATTCAAGCACCGATGAGTCCTCCCGGTTTGGCTGGCGACGACCTGGATGGCAGGTTGCGATTTCGACCGGTTGCTGCGGGAAGCAGAAAGGAGACGGAAGATGAAGACGGACGCTTCGATTCACCTGAGGGAACATGGGAGTGTACTGGCATTGCCAGAGAAGCGCGCCCTGGTATGGATGGCCCGGCGCATGCCCTCCTGGGTCCATTCCGACCACTTGACGCTGCTGGGCCTGGTTTCGATGTTGGTCGCCGGCATGGCTTTCTACGCGGCCGGCAAGCACCCGATGGCTCTGCTGCTGGTGGTTCTTGCCCTGGCCTTGAACTGGTTCGGGGACAGCCTGGACGGGACCCTGGCCAGAGTCCGCAATCGGCAGAGGCCGCGCTATGGATTCTACGTGGACCATGTGATTGATATCGTGGGTTCCTGCTTCCTCCTGGGGGGAATGGGCCTGTCCGGATACATGAGCCCGCTGGTTGCCCTGGGGCTGTTGGTGGCCTTTCTGATGGTCACCTCGGAGGTCTTTCTCGCCACCCATGTCCGGCAGGTGTTTCGCCTCTCCTTCCTGCGGGTGGGTCCCACCGAGCTCCGTATCCTGCTGGCCGCAGGCGCCCTCTACCTGCTCCACAAGCCCTGGGTGCAGTTGGGGGACCTGGGTCCGTTCCTGCTGTTGGACGTGGGAGGTGTCGCAGGTATTCTTGGCTTGGCCTTGACGCTGATTGTTTCCGCCATCCGCAATACCCGCGCCCTCTATCTCGCCGAGAAGCTGCCGCGATGAACGTAAAAGCTCCGACAGGAGTTTCCCGCGCGGCCGGCCCCCCGGTGGTCTCTGCCGTTCTGAGGCGCTGGCTCCTTTTTTATTCGGTGGGGTTCCTGGGCATGGTGGTGCAGCTTTCCACCTTGGGAATCCTGACCCGGGGTTTTGGCTTGCACTATCTGCTTGGAACCGGTCTGGCCGTGTGGATGGCTATCCTCCACAACTTTCTGTGGCACGAGAAACGGACGTGGGCCGACCGGGCCCGTCTGGACCGTTCGGGACGGTGGCGACGGCTGGTCCACTTTCATTTGAGCAGCGGGGCGCTGTCCCTGACCGGAAACCTGTTCCTGATGCAACTGTTTGTGGGCTATTGGGAGTTGGGGCATGCGCCTGCCTGCCTGTTCTCGATCGCCACCTGCTCCATCCTGAATTTCTACGCCAGCGACCGGCTGGTGTTTTCGGTCGGGCAGGGGTCACGAAAGCCGTGGGTTTATCCAGGCTGGGGTTGGCTGTTTCTTCAGGCAATCGGACGATCCATGAAAGGACACCATCATGAGAAATTCAAGGCTTAACGGGAACCTCCGGTTGCTGCTTGGACTGGCTGCGGCGGTCTGGATTCTCCAGGCTCAACCTCTGACCGCCGTCACCTTGCAAAGTCATACCGTACGGGATTGGACGACCTACGTTGAGGCCACCGAGAGGCGAATTGCGCGAGAGCTTGAATCCGGGAGCGGATTCCTGGTGTTGGATTTTCAGTCATTCTCCAGGGCCGACCAGGAACTGCACACCATTGGCGCCGGAGGCATTCCGGTTGCCGCGATGGCGACCTTTGACTCGCGGGGCAGGGGAATCGCCGTCGACGGCGGCGCCATCCATCACTGGCGTGGATGCGTCATGGTGCCTGGCGTGGACCTGGAGGAGGTGCTGTCCCGAATCGCCAATCCCGGTCCGCTCGATGAACGGCAGGAGGATGTGCTGGACTCGGCGGTGCTGGGCAGAGGCCCCGACTGGCTTAAGATCTACCTCAAGCTGCAGCGCTCCAAGATCGTGACCGTCGTCTACAATACGGAGCATCTGGTCAGCTATCGCCGGCACAACCGGGCGACGGCTTCCAGTCGGAGCGAAGCCCTGAAGATTGCGGAGCTGGAGTTCCCCAATTCCGGCAGAGAGAAGGAGAAGCCCCAGGGATCGGACCATGGATTTCTGTGGCGCTTGAACTCCTATTGGCGCTACCAGCAGGTGGATGGCGGTGTCCTGATCGAGTGCGAATCGGTCAGCCTGAGCCGTTCGGTTCCGGCGGTGCTGGAGTTCCTGATACGGCCGATCATCAACCGCATGGCCCGCCAGTCCATGCAGAGGACGCTGGTTGGGCTGCGGGACCGCCTCATCCGAACCAGCCGTCAGCCAAAAGCTACCCTTGCAAGGGGAGTGCAGGGACCGAGGGGAGTACAGCGGGCGGACAGGATTGTTAAAAATTCCCGGGCGCCAGCCCGGGGTTCCAAAAAGCCGCGAATGCGGCGTCCGCACTTAGCCGTGGGCGTAAGCCGGGGTCGAGCTGGGCGCAAGCCCTGCGCGGGCCATTGGAAAATAGTTCAGCGTTAGAGTTGAGCCGCGTAGGCGGCGACAGCAACCATCCCTGGTGTTCGATCTCAGACAAGTCCGGCCCCCGCCCTGCCGTGCGGATCATTCGAGGAAAAACAGCCGATGTTTGTTTAATAAAGACGAACCACGAATAGACACGAATAAACACAAATAGACCAGAAGACAGATGGACCTCCTTCAACCACAAGCGGTGCCAAAATGCTTCTGCACTTTTGTCCCGTTGGTGTGACCCTGTCATGGGAGGAAGCCCACCCGGGAGCGCGGGCGTCCCGCCCGCACAAATCCTCCCGCAGCTTCAGCCATCTCCTCCACCGGAATCAACCGGCAGCGGTGCCCTGCCTCTGCTTCGGCCGGGCCCATGCGGTTCCCGCCGGCAGGGCGGTCGGCTGCAACATCGCAGGGAAACTGAGCGGCAACCGAAGGGACAGCATGCGGGCGGGACGCCCGCGCTCCCGGGGGTGTCGTCTCGATGGTGAGGTGGGGGTTATCCGGCGGGCGACTTCTCTGAAAGCCGGCCTGTCCCCTTTGGGAAACTCCCGTTTGCCTGCGAGCCGGGCGCCCGCCCCCGGACCGGGCGGATCACTCGAGGGAAAACGGCCGATGGTTCATAAAGACGAACCACGAATGGACACGAATAAACACAAATAGACCAGAAGACAGATGGACCTCCTTCAACCACAAGCGGCGCCAAAATGCTTCGGCACTTTTGTCCCGTTGGTGTGACCCTGTCATGGGAGGAAGCCCACCCGGGAGCGCGGGCGTCCCGCCCGCACAAATCCTGGCACAGCCTCGGCCATCTCCCCCACTTGGATCAACCGGGAACGGCGCCACGGCTTTCCTTCGGCCGGGCCCATGCGGTTCCCGCCGGCAGGGCGGTCGGCTGCAACATCGCAGGGAAACTGAGCGGCAACCGAAGGGACAGCATGCGGGCGGGACGCCCGCGCTCCCGGGGGTGTCGTCCCGATGGTGAGGTGGAGGGTATCCGGCGGGCGACTTCTCTGAAAGCCGACCTGTCCCCTTTGGGAAACTCCCGTTTGCCTGCGAGCCGGGCGCCCGCCCCCGGACCGGGCGGATCACTCGAGGGAAAACGGCCGATGGTTCATAAAGACGAACCACGAATGGACACGAATAAACACAAATAGACCAGAAGACAGATGGACCTCCTTCAACCACAAGCGGCGCCAAAATGCTTCTGCACTTTTGTCCCGTTGGTGTGACCATGTCATGGGAGGAAGCCCACCCGGGAGCGCGGGCGTCCCGCCCGCACCAAGCCTGGCACAGCCTCGGCCATCTCCCCCACTTGGATCAACCGGGAACGGCGCCCTGCCTCTGCTTCGGCCGGGCCCATGCGGTTCTCGCCGGCAGGGCGGTCGGCTGCAACATCGCAGGGAAACTGAGCGGCAACCGAAGGGACAGCATGCGGGCGGGACGCCCGCGCTCCCGGGGGTGTCGTCCCGATGGTGAGGTGGGGGTATCCGGCGGGCGACTTCTCTGAAAGCCGGCCTGTCCCCTTTGGGAAACTCCCGTTTGCCTGCGAGCCGGGCGCCTGCCCCCGGACCGGGCGGATCATTCGAGGAAAAACGGCCGATGGTTCATGAAGACGAACCACGAATGGACACGAATAAACACAAATAGACCAGAAGACAGATGGACCTGCTTCAACCACAAGCGGCGCCAAAATGCTTCTGCACTTTTGTCCCGTTGGTGTGACCATGTCATGGGAGGAAGCCCCCCCGGGAGCGCGGGCGTCCCGCCCGCACCAAGCCTGGCACAGCCTCGGCCATCTCCCCCACTTGGATCAACCGGGAACGGCGCCACGGCTTTCCTTCGGCCTGGCCGATGCTGATCCCGCCGGCAGGGCGGTCGGCTGCAACATCGCAGGGAAACTGAGCGGCAACCGAAGGGACAGCATGCGGGCGGGACGCCCGCGCTCCCGGGTGGTGTCGTCCCGATGGTGAGGTGGGGGGTATCCGGCGGGCGACTTCTCTGAAAGCCGGCCTTGTCCCCTTTGGGAAACTCCCGTTTGCCCGCCAGCCGGGCGCCCGCCCCCGGACCGGGCGGATCACTCGAGGGAAAACGGCCGATGTTTAATGAAGACGAACCACGAATGGACACGAATAAACACAAATAGACCAGAAGACAGATGGACCTGCTTCAACCACAAGCGGCGCCAAAATGCTTCTGCACTTTTGTCCCGTTGGTGTGACCATGTCATGGGAGGAAGCCCCCCCGGGAGCGCGGGCGTCCCGCCCGCACCAAGCCTGGCACAGCCTCGGCCATCTCCCCCACTTGGATCAACCGGGAACGGCGCCACGGCTTTCCTTCGGCCTGGCCGATGCTGATCCCGCCGGCAGGGCGGTCGGCTGCAACATCGCAGGGAAACTGAGCGGCAACCGAAGGGACAGCATGCGGGCGGGACGCCCGCGCTCCCGGGGGTGTCGTCCCGATGGAGAGGTGGGGGGAATCCGGCGGGCGACTTCTCTGAAAGCCGGCCTGTCCCCTTTGGGAAACTCCCGTTTGCCTGCGAGCCGGGCGCCTGCCCCCGGACCGGGCGGATCATTCGAGGAAAAACAGCCGATGGTTCATGAAGACGAACCACGAATGGACACGAATAAACACAAATAGACCAGAAGACTGATGGACCTCCTTCAACGACAACTGGCGCCAAAATGCTTCGGCACTTTTGTCCCGTTGGTGTGACCCTGTCATGGGAGGAAGCCCCCCCGGGAGCGCGGGCGTCCCGCCCGCACCAAGCCTGGCACAGCCTCGGCCATCTCCCCCACTTGGATCAACCGGGAACGGCGCCCTGCCTCTGCTTCGGCCGGGCCCATGCGGTTCTCGCCGGCAGGGCGGTCGGCTGCAACATCGCAGGGAAACTGAGCGGCAACCGAAGGGACAGCATGCGGGCGGGACGCCCGCGCTCCCGGGGGGTGTCGTCTCGATGGTGAGGTGGGGGGTATCCGGCGGGCGACTTCTCTGAAAGCCGGCCTGTCCCCTTTGGGAAACTCCCGTTTGCCTGCGAGCCGGGCGCCCGCCCCCCGCGACTGGGCAGATCCATCGAGAAGGACTATAAATTGAACATCGATGCACAGGATGCACAGGATAATCAGGACGGGAGGCTGCTGCAGGAGACGCTGACTCGAGCGATGATCGTGTGCGGATTTGAGGACGTCTGGGAACACAAGCCAGCCGTCTCCGGAAAAAATCCTGTGCATCCTGTGCATCGATGTGAATCAAAAATCTACCCATGCTTGACTATGAACCGGTTTCCAGCCACCAGGCGCAGGCGTTTGTTTCAGACAAGTTCGGCCCCCGCCCCCCACGACGGTGCGGATCATACGAGAGTGAAACAATTGGAAATCGATAATCCTTTCGTGACCTTGGTATCCCGTCGCGGCTAACCTCAACGCCTTAGTGGCCCTTCGTCGTTCTTCGTGGCCCTTCGTGGATAACTCTTTTTCTTTTGTCTTTTTTCTGTTGTTTCAGACAAGTTCGGCCCCCGCCCCCCACGACGGTGCGGATCATACGAGAGTGAAACAATTGGAAATCGATAATCCTTTCGTGACCTTGGTATCCCGTCGCGGCTAACCTCAACGCCTTAGTGGCCCTTCGTCGTTCTTAGTGGCCCTTCGTGGATAACTCTTTTTCTTTTGTTTCAGGTAAGGCCGGGCGCGCCCAGCGCAGTCTGTACCCTGAAGGCTCCCCCAAAAAGCGCTGCAGGATGCCAAAGACAAACGCTTTCCCAGCCCATGCCACGCCCCCGGTGAGGCATGCGGGCGTGAAGTGCTGTTTTCCTCCATCGGCTCAGGGGATAATGGCCGTGGCATTGATTTCGATCAGATAGTCGGGGTGGACCAGGCCCGCGACCTGAACCAGGGTGCTGGCCGGATAGTGGTCACTCCAAAATTGGGCTCTCACCTCGTGAACGGCCTGAAGGTGTTCCATGTTCACCAGGAAGACGTTGACGCAGGCAATATCCTCCAAGGCGCCGCCCACGGGCTCCAGGGCGGCTTGAATATTGTGGAGCACCTGGCGGGTCTGCAGCCGGATGTCCCCTCTGCCTACCAGATGTCCCTCGGCATCGATGGCTACCTGGCCGGAAATGAAGTAGGGACGGCCCGGGTCCGCCAGCGCGGCGTTGGAAAAGATGCCGAAAGGGCGACAGAGGGTCCGGGGATTGTAAACGGTCTTGCCCATGCTTGCTTCCTCCTGTGATAGAGAATAATAGGAGATGCGATCGCTGAGGTCGTGAGTCCTCAGTCTAACCCAAACGCATCCCGCATCGCCGGCAGGGGGTCTGTCGGACTGGGCGAAAATCGTCCAGCCCGGGGACACTCGACCGGTCAAGAATTCAGGGACCATTCCCGGAGGGACCTTCATGTTCCCCTACTTCGAGCTGCCAGCCATCGAACTGGGCCCCGTCACCTTGCACGCCTTCGGGATATTGGTTGCATCCGCCATCCTGTTGGGTCGCTGGATGCTGGTGCGGCGGGCCGAGAGAAGAGGACTGGACGGGGAGACGGCCTCCCGGCTTGTCCTCTGGATGGTCGCCTGTGGTCTGCTGGGCGCCCATCTGGTTGCCGTGACCCTCTCCGACCCCAGGGATATTTTCCAGGATCCCCTGGTCCTGATTCGACTGTGGGAAGGACTGTCCTCGGTGGGTGGGATTGCAGGAGGGATTCTTGCCGGACTGTGGTTGATGCGGCGTTCCGGATTGAATCCCTCCGAGATCCGGGCTTATCTGGATCTGGTTGCCTTTGTTTTCCCCTTTGCCTGGATTCTGGGGCGGGCGGGTTGTGCTCTGGCCCACGACCATCCGGGAATCCCTACCGACGGGTGGTGGGCGGTGCAATATCCGGACGGTCCACGTTTCGATCTCGGCCTGTTGGAATTCTTCTTTGCACTGGTTCTGGCGGGCCTGTTCCAGTGGCTGGATCGACGTCCCAGGAGCAACGGCTTTTACTTCGGACTCTTTTTTGTGCTTTATGGACCGGTTCGCTTCTTCCTGGACGAGCTTCGGGTCGGTGACGCCCAATACCTGGGGTTCACGCCGGCACAGTACGGGTGCGTGGTCGCAGTGTTCCTCGGCGGGGCGGTTCTATTGAAGTTGAAAGGGAGTCCCAAGCGAAGAGAGCCGGCGTTCTCCAAGCGGAGGAACGCGGCTGGTTGATTGGCAGGACAGGGCCGCCAGGACCGGCCTCGGGGAGAAAAGGACCTCATTCCACCCGGGTTTCGTCCATCTCACGGAAATAGTCCTGGCGCTTCAGTACCTCTCGCGGCTTGCTGCCGTCGGGCGGCCCCACAATGCCGTCATTTTCCATGATGTCGAGCAGCCGGGCCGCCCGGCCGTATCCAATGCGCAAACGGCGCTGCAGGGTGGAAGTGGAGGCCTTGCCCATTTCCACCACGATGCGGACCGCATCGTCGTAGAGCTCATCCGTTTCGCGCTCCGGATCCTCGGTGCCTGCCTTCTCAGTGCGCTCTACCACCACCCCTTGATCATAGACCGGCTGCGCCTGGGACTTGAGGTGCTCGACGACGCCGTTGATCTCCTCGGTGGTTACCAGGGCGCCGTGTACCCGGGTCATCCTCGAGGTTCCGGGAGGAATAAAGAGCATGTCTCCTTTCCCCAGGAGCTGTTGAGCCCCCATCTGATCCAGAATGGTGCGTGAGTCCACCTTTTGGGCGACACGAAAGGAGATACGGGAAGGGAAATTGGCCTTGATGATTCCCGTGAGAACGTCCACCGAGGGGCGTTGGGTGGCCACGATCAGATGTATCCCCACCGCTCGTGCCATCTGGGCCAGGCGCATGATGGAATCTTCAATGTCCTTTGAGGCCACCATCATCAGGTCGGCCAACTCATCGATCACGATGACGATGAAAGGCAGGGGCTTGAGGGCAGCGGTCTGCTCTTCCGAAAACAACTCCAGATTCCGAGGTTTCCGCACAAAGGTGTTGAACTGGTCGATGCCGCGGACGCCCACCGAGGCCAGCAGCTTGTAACGGTTCTCCATTTCCTTGGTTGCCCACTTCAAGGCATTGGAAGCCCGCTTGGGTTCCACCACCACCGGGGTCAGCAGATGAGGAATATCCTCGTAGAGACCAAGCTCCAGACGCTTGGGATCCACCATGATGAACTTCACTTCTTCCGGCGAGGACTTGTAGAGGATGGAAAGGATCATGGCATTGAGGCCCACGCTCTTGCCGGCGCCGGTCTGCCCGGCAATGAGCAGATGAGGCATCTTGGCCAGATCGGCAATCACGATTTTTCCGACGATGTCCTTGCCCAAGGCGATGGTCAGCCGGGAGGCGGACTGCTGGAATTCCTCAGACCGGATCACTTCGCTCAGAAGAATCTGCTCCCGATCGGCGTTGGGGACTTCAACCCCGACGGTTGATTTTCCCGGTAATCGATTGATGCGCACCGACTCGGCCTTGAGAGCCAGGCACAGGTCGTCCACCAGGTTGGTGATCCGGCTGTACTTGACTCCGGCCTCCGGCTTGAATTCGTAGGTGGTGACGACCGGGCCGGGATGAATTTTCTGGACCTGCCCGTGGACGCCGAACTCCTTGCACTTCTCCGTCAATTGGCCGGCAAGCTCCAGCAGCTCGTCCTCTTGTATGTCTGCCCTCCGCCCGGGGGCCTGGAGCAGGTCGATGGAAGGCATCAGGATGTCGGTCTGTGATCCCGGAACCGTCCGCTTGGCCTTCCTGTTGCCGGCAGCGAGAGCGGCCTCACCGGACTCCTCTTCGCCAGAGACAAGCGTGGGTGCGGACGGCTCCTCCGCTGCAGGCCCCCACTCCTTGATCTCGGAAGTCTTTTGAGCGGTGGCGGCTTTTCTCTCCTCGCCCCGCTTCAGTCTGGTCTCCAGCCTTCTTTTCACTCTCTTTTTTTCCACCGTCTTGCGCCAATTCCGCCAGCGGGCTTGCCACACCCTGATGAATTGCAGGCGTCTCTCCAGCCAGTCCAGACAGATCCTGAAGGAGAAGCGGGTGGCGACAAAAAGGGAAGCCATGAAAATCATGAAGCCTACGATGCAGGCGCCGGCCCAATTGAAGCGGCCTTGGAACCATTCCGCCAGCAGGACCCCGACGAGTCCTCCGGCTTTGGCGGCGCCGCCGGTGTCGGCGATCTCTCCGGCTTGGATCGACCACCCCACCCTGACAGGGTAAGGAAACGCCAACGCCAGCAGAAGACAGCCCGAGGCGGCCAGGCAAAGCAGTCCGAAAATCTTGATGGCCGGTGTGTTGATGTTGTGAGAACGCAACCATTTCCAGCCGAAAATCGAGAACATGACCGGAAAAAGGAAAGAGGCGTATCCGAAGGCCGTCAGCAGCAGATCCGCCAGGATGGACCCGAATTTGCCAATGAAGTTGTGCACCGAATCCTGGCTGACCGGATGGCGCGACACGTTGAGGGAAGGATCCATCGGATGGTAGGAGAACAGGCTCAATACCAGCAGGAGGGCCAGACCGAGCAGCATCAGTCCCACGGCCTCGTTGAGACGCGGACGTGTGGTTGGCGACAGAAGACTCATGCCTTCAGTCCACCCAGTTGGAGGAGGATGAGAATCGCGATACCCAAGAGGATACGGTAATGGACAAAAACATAAAGTGTTTTTTTCTGAAGGAAGCGAAGGAAATACTTGATGGTGAAATGCCCGACAACCAGAGCCACAAGAAAGCCGGCCAGCAGACTGGCGGCCTCCCCCTCGGGAATGCCCAACTGATTGATTTCGTAGAGCTTCTTCAGGCTGACCCCGGCGAGGATGGGGACCGAGAGCAGGAAGGAAAATCGGGCGGCGGTTTCCCGTCTCATTCCCCGAAACAGTCCGGTGGCTATGGTGATGCCGGAACGGGAAGTTCCGGGAATCAAGGCCAGTGCCTGGGCCATCCCCACCGAAAGGGCATCCATCAGCGCAATCTTCTCCAGTCCCTTGGTCAATGCCGCTCGACGTTCCGCCAGCCAGATCAGGAGGGCCACCGAGATCAGCGTGACGGGAAGAATGCCGGGGTGCCGAAGATGGGTGGCGATGATCCCCTCCGCCAGCATTCCGGCAAGGGCGGCAGGCAGGGTGCCCAGGACGAGAAACAGGAGCAGGCTGCGCCCGCCCGCCCGCTGGTTGTATGGGTCTCTGCCGGGGGCCAGGCTCTCCCGGACCATGGCCGCCAGGTCCCGCCAGAAGCAGGAAAGAATCGCCAGCAGGGTCGCGGCGTGCAACACCACGTCGAAGGTGAGTCCCTGGTCAGGCCAACCCATAATCCGGGGTATCAGAATCAGGTGGGCAGAGCTGCTGATGGGCAGGAATTCCGTCAGGCCTTGCACGGTTCCGAGGACAATCGCCTGCCTTAAGGTCATGGAGTGTCCGAGGGGCGGTAGAAGCTGCGGGCGACCTCAATTGCACCTGCCGGCTGCCGTCGAAGTTTCAGCAAGCCGGTCCAATCCCAACGCAGTCCGGACAAACGGAACAGAGGCAAGTCGGGCGACTCATCAGATCTCCAGGATGACCGGCAGCACCAGAGGCCGCTTGGCCGTCTGCTTGAACAGGAAGCGGCGCAGATCGGTGCGGATCTTCTCCTTGATGAGAGACCAGTCGGTCCTCTCTTCCACGCTGGAATTCTCCAGGGTTTCCAGCACGCGGCCGCGGGCCTCCTCCAGGAGGGTGTCGTCTTCATCCACGAAGATGAATCCCCGGGTGATGATCTCGGGCTGGGTCTCCATCTTGCCGCTGGCCTTGTTGATGGCCAGAATGGGAAGCACGATGCCGTCTTCGGAAAGGTGGCGGCGGTCCCGCACCACCACTTCCTCCAGCTCGTCCAGGCTGCCCTCATCGATAAAGATGCGGCCCACCGGAACCTTGCCGTTGACCTCGGCCCCCTGCTGGCTCAGTTGAATGCGATCGCCGGTCTCCGCGATGAGAACCTTGTCTCCCACCGCATGCAGATTCCTGGCCAATTCCGCGTGGCGGTAGAGCTGGCGGTAATCTCCATGGATGGGCACGAAATGCTTGGGGCGCACCAGGTTCAGCAGGAGCTTGAGCTCCTCGGAACTGGCGTGGCCGGAAACATGAATGGGCGGTTGAGACCCGTCGTCGTAATGGACGGCCGCACCCCTTTTGTAGAGATGGTTGACCATGCGGGAAATGGTCTTTTCGTTGCCGGGAATGATGCGAGCCGAAATCACCACGGTGTCTTCCGGACCGATTTTCATGTTCTTGAAGTTGTCCACGGCCATCTGGGGCAGGGCGGCCAACGGTTGTCCTTGGCAGCCCGTCAGAATCAAGACTACGCGTTCAGGCGGCATCCTTCTGACGTCCTGTATCTTGACCAGCAGTCCGTCCGGAATGTTCAGGTAGCCGAGCTGGTGGGCGACCCTGGTCGTCGACAGCATGCTCCGTCCGGCGATGGCTACCTTGCGCCCATAGCGCTGGGCCAGGTTGAACACGGTCTGAATACGATGGATGGAGGAGGTGAAACAGGAGACGATCACCTTCCCCGGAGCGTGGTGAAAGATCTCGTCCAGCTTTTCGATCACGGCGGTTTCCGAGGGGGTGATCCCCGGCCGATCCACGTTGGTGCTGTCGGAGAACAGGGCCAGCACGCCCCGGCGGCCGTACTCGGCAATGCGGGGAAGGTCGGTGACCCGGCCATCCAGGGGTGAGGAGTCGATCTTGAAATCGCCCGTGTGGAGGATCACTCCCGCCGGGGTGGTGATCGCCAGCATGACGGCATCCACGATGCTGTGGGTGGCATGGATGAACTCCACCTGGAAGTCTCCCATTTGGTGGGTTTGCCCGGCCTCGACGGTGTTGAGCTCGGCCTGGTCCAGCAACTGGTGCTCGGCCAACTTGGCGGATGCCAGACCCAGCGTGTATCGGGTGCCGTAAATGGGAACATGGCTCAAGGCGGGGAACACGAAAGGCAACGCCCCGATGTGATCCTCGTGGCCGTGGGTCAGCACGATGGCTTGAACCTGGGAAGCGTTGTCAATCAGGAAGGAGATGTCGGGGACAATGACGTCGATGCCCAGGAGCTCTTCATCAGGGAACATCAGGCCGGAATCCACCACGATCATCTGGGTTCCGTAGCGGAACACCATCATGTTCATCCCGAACTCCCCGAGGCCGCCTAGGGGGATGGCTTCAATAAACTCCTGAGAATTCAAACGTAAACCTCCTGTACGAATCTATAGCCGGGTTGCATCTTGCCCTGGATGCAAGCCCATGCATCTCCGGGTAAGAGCGGCACTAAGGGAAAACGGACATCTCCGTTTCCTGGGTAGTCAAGAACTCCAGCAACACCGGCACGCCTTCCCGGGTCTTCCGGATTCCTCGCTCGAGGGCCGGAACGATGGCCTCGGCCTTTTCCACCCGTTCGGAATAACAGCCCAGAGATCTGGCCATGTCGGCGTAATTTCCGGAAATATCGGTGATTCGGTGCCTCACGGTGGCGGTGGGATAGAACTGCAATTCGGCAGCCATGCAGAAATTGTTGAGCAGGATGGAGAGGATGGGGATCTTTTCTCGAACCGCCGTCTCCAGATCGGTTCCGGTAAAGCCGATGGCGGCGTCTCCCCAGAGGTTGATGCACAGTTTGTCCGGTCGAGCCAGTTTGGCTCCCAGGGCCAGGCCCAGCCCGTAGCCGAGTTGGGTCGACTTTCCCCAGCCGATGTAGGACAGGGGGCTGACGCATTCCCAAAAAGGAGAGAGCTGGTCCCTGGGACTGCCGGAGTCGTGGGTGATGATGGTGTTGGCAACGTCCACCGTCCGCATCAGATCCCGGATCACTCGATAGGGGGAAAGCGGCTGATGGGAGGCGGTCAATTTCGGGCTCCAGACAGCCATCCATTCCTTCCTGATGGCTTGAATGCGTTGGGCGATTCCCTCGGCCCGCCCTCGCCCCGCCGGCTTCAGTTGAGGTCTGATTTCATGGACCAGGGCTTCCAGGACCAGGCGCGCATCGCCGACCAGCCCATGCTCCACGGCAACGTCCTTGTTGATGTCGGCGGAATCCAGCGTGGCGTGCACAACCTTGGCACTGCTCGGCATGGACAACCCAAAGGGAGTGGTGGTAAAGCTGCATCCCACCCCGAAAATGAGATCGGCCTGGTTGAGGAACTCATGCACCATCCGGGTGGTGGACCGCCCGCCGGAGCCCAGGGAGAGCGGGTGGTTTTCCGGAAAGGCGCTCTTGCCGCCCAGGCTGGTGGTCACCGGAGCTTCCAGCAGTTCGGCCAATTCCCGCAAGGACTGCCAGGCCTTGGCGTAGTGGACCCCCTGCCCGGCGTAGATGACCGGTCGTGAGGCCTGGAGCAAAAGCTCGGCGGCCCGTGTCACCGATGGTCCGTCCGGACCGTATCGGATTGTTGGCGCCGGCTGGTAGGAGAATGGCTCGGGGACTTCCTCGGTCAGCAGGTCGGAGGGGAACTCCACCAGAACCGGACGAGGGCGGCCGTTCCGGACCTGGGTGAAGGCGCGGCGAAGGGTTGCCGTCAGGTGAGCCGGCAGCGTGACCTGTTCGCAGGACTTGGTCACCTGGCGGTAGTTGAGGGAGGAATTGAAGTTGGGCGGCACCTGAGCCCACTCCCGAGGATGGCCCATGGGCAGGACCAGGATGGGGGCCGATTCAGCGTAGGCCTGGGCCACGCCGCCAAAGGCGTTTTCGGCGCCGGGCCCGCTCTGCATGCAGAAGACGCCGATCCGTTCGCCGCTGTGCATCCGGCTGAAGGCATCGGCCATGTGCAGGCCGGTTCTTTCCTGACGCACGATGACGGGCCGAATGCCCGCCTTGGATGCCGATTCAATGAGAGGGTTCAGCGGGTAGGCGAAAAGGACATCCACTCCCTCCAGCATCAGAATACGGGCGACTGCATCGGCAACGGTCATGGGGACACAGTCTAGCACAGGTCCGGGTGGCAGCCTGCGATCCATCGGCTGCCGTCCGCGTCCAGGGGCTGGGGCGGCATTGCCTACAAAAAACCGAGCGACGATCCGCG
The DNA here is from genome assembly GCA_965262635.1 of Candidatus Versatilivorator sp. Classification (GTDB taxonomy): domain Bacteria; phylum Acidobacteriota; class Terriglobia; order Versatilivoradales; family Versatilivoraceae; genus Versatilivorator. The sequence goes on from OZ253547.1 coordinate 935,630, forward strand.
AAGGAGCAAAAAGCGTCATCCACTTTTACGAGACCTGGCCGCTGCTCCCGACAGGCCGTAATGATCCGTAGTTTCATCCTCGAAGGGTCCGCCCCGTGTTGGGGGCGGGGGCCGGGCTCGCCTGCAATTTCCCCGGCAGCAACCTGAAGTTGCCTTTAGAATGAGGGATGGGAGCACGCTGGCGAGCGCACGCGCCCCTCATGATCCGCCCCCGGGTAGGGTGAGGGGGCACGGCCCGCAGGCAAGCGGGAGTTTTCCAAAGGAGGCCGGTCGGCTTTCAGAGAAGACGCCTGCCGGATACCCCCCACCGCACCATCGGTGACGACACCCCCCGGGAGCGCGGGCGTCCCGCCCGCATCCTCTCCCTTTGCCTACCGCTCGGTCTCCCTGCGATGTGGCAGCCGGCCACCCTGCCGGCGGCAACCGCATCGGCCCGGCCGAAGCAGAGCCCTGGCGCCGTTGCCGGTCGATCCGGGTGGAGGAGATGGGCGAGGCTGCGGGAAGATTTGTGCGGGCGGGACGCCCGCGCTCCCGGGGGGCTTCATCCCATGACCTCGTGACACCCAGAGAACAAAATCGCAGAAGCATTCGGGCGCGCTCGTCATTGAAGGAGGTCCATCGGTTTGGTGTCTATTGGTGTTCATTGGTGGTTCGTCTTCATTTCCAAAACGATGACGATCGGCTGTTTTTCCTCTCGAAGGAACCGCCCGGCAGGGCGGGGGCCGGGCTTGCCTGCAATTTCCCCGGCGGCAATCCCAAGTTCCTTTGGATAGAATGGGGGACGGGTGCACGGTGGCGAACGCACCGGTTCCCGGCCTGAACGAGCACACGCGCATCCCTCCCCCAATGCAGGTTAGCCCCCACGGAAATATCTTGAGCAAGACCCCCGATCAAAAAGTGGCCCTGGCCATTGCTACCCTGGCGGCCTTCTTTATCCCCTTCATGGGTTCCTCGGTGAATATCGCCCTACCCACCATCGGCGAGGAGTTCGGCATGGACGCGGTCTCGTTGAGTTGGGTGGCCACTTCGTTTCTACTGGCCGCGGCCATGTTTCTGCTGCCCTTCGGGAGACTGGCGGATATCCATGGCCGCAAACGCTTCTTTGCCTGGGGGATTGCCATCTATACCCTGGCCTCCTTCCTGTCGGCCGTCGCACCCTCGGGGTTGACCCTGATCCTCTTTCGAGGACTCCAGGGTCTGGGGGGGGCCATGATCTTCAGTACCGGGATCGCCATCCTGACCTCCGTCTACCCTCAGGAGGAGCGGGGCAAGGTGCTGGGGTTCAGCGTGGGGTCCGTCTACCTCGGACTGAGCTTCGGTCCTTCCGTCGGCGGGTTTCTGACCGAGCAGTTCGGCTGGCGGTCGGTGTTTCTGGTGCACGTCCCCATCGGCTTGCTGATCGTTTCCCTGATTGCGGCCAAGCTCAAAGGGGAGTGGGCCGACGCCCGGGGGGAGCGGTTCGACTGGGTGGGTTCTCTGATCTACACGATTTCCCTCATGGGGGTGGTCTGCGGGCTCTCCCTGCTGCCACAAGCGCTCGGAAGCTGGCTGGCCCTGTCCGGCGCAGTCGGGCTGATCCTGTTTGTGAGATGGGAGCTCAAGGCCGACAGCCCCCTGATGAACATCAAGCTGTTCCGGACCAGCACCGTCTTTGCCTACTCCAACCTGGCCGCCCTGATCCACTACAGCGCCACCTTTGCGGTGGGTTTCCTGCTGAGCCTCTACCTGCAGTACATTCAGGGTTACGGGGCCCAGAACGCCGGCCTCATCCTGATCGCCCAACCGGTGGTGATGGCTGCCTTCTCTCCTTATGCCGGCAAGCTCTCGGACCGCATCGAGCCCAGGCTGGTGGCCTCCATCGGGATGGCTCTGACGGCCCTGGGACTGTTTCTGCTGGTCCTGATCGACAGCCGGACCGGTGTAGGGATGATTGTTGCCAATCTGATCCTTCTTGGACTCGGGTTCGCGCTGTTTTCATCTCCCAACACCAACGCCGTCATGAGTTCGGTGGACAAACGCTATTTCGGAGTGGCCTCCGGCACCCTGGGGACCATGCGCTTGACCGGGCAGATGCTCAGCATGGGCATCGCCACCCTGATTTTCGCCGTTTATATCGGGAGAGTGCAGATCACGCCCGAGCAGTATCCGCTGTTCCTGAAAAGCACGCAGGTGGCCTTTCTGGTTTTCGGTCTGCTCTGCCTGGCCGGCATCCTGGCCTCGCTGGCCCGGGGCCGGCTGCGGGCGTCTGGGTGAGGTTGTGCTGCCAGGAGAGGCGCCCGTTTGCTGCATTGGATTATGAGAGAAGTCAGCACGTCTGAGGCCAAAACCCATCTTTCCGCGCTTCTCGATGAAGTCGCCCGTGGAGAGACAATCATCATCACCAAACGCGGGCGCGCGGTGGCCCGGTTGACGCCGCCGGAAGCGCCCGATCGTGAAACTGCTATTGCCGCAGCCAAAACCCTCCGTGACCTGCGCAGGCGCGTCGGGTGGGCGACCACCGAGGACATTCTTCGGATGCGCAACCAAGGCCGGCGATGAAGGCACCGGTACTGGATAGTTCCGTCACCCTGGCATGGGTGCTCAGGGAAGAGCCATCGGCACTGGCCGATGCTGCCCTGGAGCGAGTGGCGAAGATTGGCGGGGTCGCTCCGGCACTCTGGTGGGTAGAAGTGCGTAACGTCCTGGTCACCGCCGAGCGTAGGGGGCGATTGACACAAGAGGACACCGCCGCCGCGGTGCAGGCTATTGATGCTCTGGGCATCCACTTGGACCACGCACCTGACAGCACCTCCCTGCTGCGGCTGGCCAGGACACACGGATTGACTGCCTATGACGCGATGTACCTGGAATTATCCATCCGGCAACAGCGGCCCCTGGCCACCCTTGACGGCAAACTCAGTGCAGCGGCACAGGCTGAGGGCGTAGCGCTGACGGCGTGAGGATAACGGTTCATGTCGCCTCAGAACCGTCTGGCGCCGTGGTCACCCAAACACACGGCCACTGATCATCCTCCCGATTCAATCCCGAATCGCTGAAGGGCCAACCCGCCCCGGCCGATGGCAATCACTCCGTGGCCCCACAGGTCATGTGAACGAAGCGTATCCTGACGTCCGCGCGATGCGCTGAGACACCGAAAGAGACGAGCGGCGCCACAGGTGAAAGGGGGGCGGTCCAGTGGGCTGCGGAATGTCCGACCAGGAAGGAAAATGTCGGATTGGGCCAGACTGATCGGACCTGCCCCACTATTGGCCGGGGGAGATTGTGTTATCGCTGTGCTGTATTGGTGCTATGTTGTGGAAATCGCTGAATTGGAGTCCGTGCCATGCCTCGCCTGACCATTAAATTGTCTGACTGGACACACCGGGCACTGAAGGAAGCCGCGGCCCGGCAGAATCGTTCCATGGGTTCAATCATCGAGGAGAGCCTGGAACTGAGAGGTATCCGGCCCGACGACACTGCCAAGGAGATCGTTGCCAGGGTGCGAGCAAAGTCCGGATTGAACGCTGACGAGGCGACAGTCCTGGCGGTTGAGGAAACAAGACGTTTTCGCGACGAGCAATAGCACGGAGAAGACATGATGGCAGGTGCAACGACCAGACCCTTTGATGTCGCTGACCACCTCGACAACCCCGAGGAGGTCGCGGCGTATCTGGACGCCGTTCTGGAAGAAGGGGATAACAAGCTCTTACTGGTTGCGCTCCGCAACGTTGTCAAATCAAGGGGTTTTGCCAAGGTCGCCCAAGGGGCCGGTTTGCGGCGTGAGACCTTGTATCAATCCTTCTCGGAAGACGGCAATCCCCGGCTCTCCACATTGAACGGAGTTCTCGGGCAACTGGGTCTGCGGCTCAGTGTTACGGCACGGGTGAAAAGCGCCTGAGCGGCGGAAGCTGATATCCAGAAAGGACCCGCGTTCCGGACCGACCGGAACGGAGGTGTCTGAGACCAGTACGTGCATGGGACTCAGTCTCCAGCCGCCTCGTGCTCGTCTTTTAGATGGGGTGGTGCGAAACGAGAGACCGTTTATCCACAGCTTGACCTGTGACGGACAGGTAAGTGGGTTTATCACATGTCGAAAATGATTCAGTTGCGGAACGTCCCCGATGACCTTCACAGGGTTCTCAAGTCAAGGGCTGCGTTGGCGGGGAAGTCTCTGTCTGATTATCTGATTGCGGAGATTCAACGTCATGCCGAGCATCCGACCGTTGAAGAGTTGCGCCGGCGCCTCCTGGCTCGAACCCGGGTTCGACCCACTGTGCCGCCGGCCCAAATGATCCGGGAAGAACGGGACAGGTGGTGATTGTTGCGGACGCTTCGGCGGTCCTTGAGTTGCTCCCGGGAACAACCGCCGCCTTTGATATTCAGAGGCGACTTCTTGAAAGCGGAGAGTCTCTGCATGCACCTCAAACGGCGTTACCGATGAAAGGAAAGAATTGGCGCTTGCTGCAGCTAGGCATGGGCACGATTGACACCCTCGCTGTCCACCCCCTCAACGGCGAGGCCAAGCCGCAGGCAGCCGTGAAGGCGGCGGCATCGTGTAGCCGTGGGCGGAAGCCCATGGTTCAGGGTTGCCCCTCCGCTTGAGGCTTATCCACAAAGGTCACGAAGTCACACAAAGGGTTTTGGTGATCTTGTCCGCGAAGCGGGCTGGAAGCCTGCGCTCTCAGGGTTGCCCGCGCGCCTTGCTGGCGCGGATCATTCAGGATGAAACCTCTGAAGGTTTGTGGTGAATAGGGGATATCCCCCCACTAACCACTCGCCACTACCTTTTTGTTTCAGGTCAGGGACTCACTGAAAATACCAAGGTCTTTGGGGCTAATGGGTAACCGCTCGGCCATGAGGCGGCGTTCACTGTAGCAATCAAGCCGAATTTGCTTTGACAATGTCATCTTATTATTTTATATAAATGACATCTGAGATCTGAAATGAGCGAGGGGCCACACAGAAACCTGCCGATGTCCCCCGGATGGAAGCGGTTCGCAGCGCGCGTCTGTAACGAAGCCTTCAATCATGAAGAGGTACGCGTCGCGTTGGTAGCGGTGCTGGAACAGGATGAGCGCCAAGGGAATATGGAAAGCCTGGTCTGTTGAGTGGAAGGATTTTGTCGAGTCCCTGGGTCCAGCATCATTTATAACTCAGTGGGTTGAAAGGAGAGATAAACATGTCCCGCCCGGAGGTTAATGTCGTTGATGTCGGCCGGCGTTTGCGAATCGCGCGTGAGGCAGCCGGCATGACTCAGGCACATGCGGCCGCCAACATCAAAGTGGCCCGCACGACGCTGGTTGCCATGGAGAAAGGTCAGCGCACGGTTCGGTTTGCTGAACTTCGGCCGTTGGCCCGGCTGTACCGCACGTCGGTCAACGCGCTGCTGCGGCGAGAATCCGTATACACCGATCTGGTGCCTCGATTTCGCAAGCTCCCTGGCAGCCAAGACGAGTCGTCCGCTGAGGCGTGCCGGCTGCTGGCAGACCTCGTTCGAGCCGAAGTGGAACTCGAAAACCTACTCGGGATCACGCATCCGCGAAACTATCCTCCCGAACGGGTGTTGCTGCCCGGGGACGTGCGCAGTCAGGCCGAAAATGACGCGACGGAACTTCGGCAGAGACTCGGGCTGGGATTGGCGCCGGTCCGAGACCTGATGAACCTGCTGGAGCTCGACCTCGGGATTCGCCTGTACGTTCGGCGGCTTGCTCCTCAGGTATCCGGACTATTCGCCTTTGATGAGCAGGTTGGCGCATGCATGCTGCTGAATGCCAGCCATCCGCACGGACGCAGAGTGCAGAGCGCGGCGCATGAGCTCGGACACCTGGTTTCAAACCGACAGTCCCCGGACGTGCAGTACCGGGACGGAGGAGAGAGTTCGCGCGAGGAACGCTACGCCAACGCGTTCGGCCGCGCCTTTCTGACCCCGGCGCGGACGGTCATGCAGAGATTCAAAGACGTTACCCAAGGCGCCTCCCAACTGACGCGCCGGCACGTCATTCTGCTCGCTGACACCTTCGGGGTATCGCGTGAAGCACTGGTTCGGCGGCTTGAAGAACTCAACCTAACGAAACAGGGCACCTGGGATTGGTTTCAGGCGAACGGCGGCATCACCAACGAACAGGCTCGACAGGTCCTTGGCGATCTGGTGGATACGGATAGAGACCCAATTGATGCAAAGCGGCCCACGACGCTGCGCTTGAGTCTGCTCGCTGCTGAAGCATGGCGGCAAGAACTGCTCAGCGAGGGACAGCTTGCCCGCCTTCTCCATCTTGACCGTGTTCAGTTGCGCGAAATTCTGGATGGAGTGGAGACGGAAGGAGTTGAGGCGGATGGTGCGCCAAAGCTGCCTGCGTGATCGGACCGTTCCCGTCATCGCAGACACGAGGGTGGTGATTAATCTGAATGCCACCAAATGTGCCGAAACGATTCTGGAGGCTTTGCCCAATCCATTTCTCGTTGTGTCGGAAGTGGTGCTGGAGCTTGAAAGCGGCCTGCAAACCGGCCGAAACGACGCTGCCGCGCTCAAGGAATGGCGTACTTCGGGGCGAGTGCAAATCGTGCCGCTTGGGGACGCAGGGATGGGGCATTTCTTCAACCTCGTTTCCGGCCTCGCCGCTCAAACACTTGATGACGGGGAAGCCGCAACCATCGCCCATGCATTGGAAACGGAACCCCCTGCCATCCCCCTCATAGACGAACGCAAAGCAAACCGCATCTGTGCCCACCGTTTCGCTGCCGTTGTAACGGGAAGCACTGTTGATCTCTTGGCTCAAGACGATGTTCAGGCAGCTCTTGGACGGGACAGACTCGCCAGCGCAGTTTTCAATGCGCTGTATTATGGCCGCATGCGGGTTCTACCTCATCATTTGGACTGGGTCGTCAACCTGATAGGTCCGGAGCGTGCGAAACAGTGCGAGTCCTTGCCGAGATCCGTTCGTTCCGGTTGACCCACTTGAGGGCAGGTCCTGATCTGACGGACGGACTCAATGGCCCTCCGAACCACCTGCTGCCGGTGTTTCTACGCAAGCTGGTTCACGCAACTGGCCATGAACCGCGCTTTGCTGCTCGACTATCAGAACACCCGGCCAGAACAGGTCGATGAACGCAGCACAGTGGCAAGAGCGGATCACGTGAGCCTCGCATCCGCCAACTGTTCCCGGGTGTCGCGTTCCCGGCGCGCATGTGCCAGCTCATAGCTGGCCTGCATCCGCATCCAGTGCTCGGCGGTGCCCCACCCGATCTCTTCCAGCGCTAGCGCCATATTAGCGGACACGCCAGCCCGCCCATTGAGCAGACGCGATAGCGTCCCGCGCTCGCAGCCCAGGCGGGCCGCTGTCTCGGTCACGTTCCAGTGACTCGCTTTCATGCTCTCGCGGATCAACTCGCCCAAGTGCGGCGGGTTCAGCATCGGGCCTACAGTTTCGCTGTCTCTGTCGTTCATCACTCACTTCTCCCATGCAGTCAGTGGTAGTCAACCAGATCCACGTCCACGACCTCGTCATTCTCGAAACGAAACACGACGCGCCAGTTGCCGGAGACACGCACGCTCCATTCGCCGGTCCGATCCCCCTTCAGGGGATGCAATCTGAAACCGGGTGCGTCCGCGCTGCGCGGATGCGATGCCTCCTGCAGCCGGAACAGGATTCGCCGAAGCCGAGGGACCAAGCTCGTAGGCAATCGCCCCGCGTCGTCTCGTTCGTGCAATGCACGCAATCCTTTGTGCCTGATCTTCATAGACCGAACCTGTCAATTGTAATGCGCGGCGCCACACGCTGCAACCTCCCGCCGTATACCTGCTCGCTTGCTTGCCTGTGCGTCACGATTGCCGTCATCCCGACATTTTATTCGAGGGAGGCGGGGACGAGTACCATTGTACAAGTCGTACACACACCCTCCACAGGAGTTGTGCGCCTCCCGTTCGGGCACGCAACCTGCTGATCCAGGGTCAAAATCCCGCCCCGGCGATGCGTGTCGACTCCCAAGGAGACTGGTGCTACGTTGTGGCATTCGTTGAATCGGAGCCCGTGCCATGCCTCGCCTGACCATTTGTTTGGCAGACCGGACACACCGGGCACTGACGGAAGCCGCGGCCAGGCGGAATCGTTCGATGGCTTCAATCATTGAGGAGAGCTTGGAACTGAGAGGTATCCGGCCCTACGATACTGCCAAGGAGATCGTTGCCAGGGCGCGGGCGAACTCTGGATTGAGCGCTGACGACGCGATGGTCCTGGCGCTTGAGGAAACAAGACGGTTTCGCGACGAGCCATCGCGCTGATCGGTGCCAGCGTCCAGTTCCCGGGGGCGCGGAAGAGAGACGATGACGCTCAAGCCTTGTATTGTCGATGCCAATGTCATTGTCTCGGGCCTGATCGGCGCAGTCTCAAGCAGTTCCCCGCGCTCTTCCTGGAAGTCACGCTTGATGGCCAGCTCCTTTTTCTCAGCTCAAACGACCTTCTCGACGAGTATGCGTCCCTGTTGCGCCGTCCGGGTCTTGTCCCGCTGCACGCAACGGCACGGGACGAAATCCACAGGCTCCTTTGTGTAGATTGAATGGCTCTGGAAATTCCGACGAAGGACAGAAAGGGTCGGATTACGCAATGCTAATCAGATGTACCGGCTGTCGGTAGTGGCGAAGCATTTTCGGTTTCTTTGTTTTCAGCAGTCGCTTTAGTTGTAGGAAAAACCACACTGCGCCAAGCAATCGGATAACTTGGATTGAATTTCTGTTCCAACTCATACAATCGAGCATGTCCGGGATGATTCTCGACTGCGAAGCCAATGAGTTCACAAGCATGTTCTGGATCATTGGCAGCACGGTATTTCTCGGCGAGTTCCAGGGAAAGGCCAGCCTCCAAGATTCGTGGGACCTTCAAACCGCTTTTACTGTCTCGATTGTCAAAGTAGGCATCGTGTACTCTCTCGTATGCTGCGAGAGTCCATTCAGGATGAGTCTCCAAAACAAGATGCCCCAGCATGGCCTCGACGGACGGACTCTTGATTTCAGGTCCGTAGCGCTTTTGGAAATCCGAGAAATCACTCATTTGTTTGTCTTTTGGCATTACCCCATTGAAAACATGGTAGAGCACGAGCCATGGAAGCCGTTGAGTTGCATTCATTTGAGGTAGCATCTCCTCTACCTTTGTAAGAACATCTCGTAGATCCGTAACGACTGCGTCGGGTTTCTGCAGACGTGCTGCGAACTGCTCCAGAAACCCCTCAAATCGCTTCCGTCCTACTGAGGGGCTCAACCCTTCAACCTTGCCAATCCAATATTGGGAGGCAAGGGGAAGTCGCACAATGCCTGAGCGCTCCTTGTTGTAGTCGTATTTTTCAGTTTTCACCTTCGGTTGTCGTTTCACAAACTCAGTGATCACGTGCCGTGCTAGACGGGCCATACCCTGGATGGTTAGCAGGGTAACTCGATCTATCTGGACTGTTTCTCCGTGATCGAAACCTAGCGTGAGTAATTTCGGTAACTCGTTGAGCTTGTGCACATACTTTGAACGCAAACGATATGCTTCCCGCAGCACGCCGCGTAATTCTGTACGCCCAACCGGATTGAACAAGCCAGCAGCTTCCTGACGAAAGTACGACGGCCTTATGTGTTCCAGCGTAAAGGCGCGGAACCGCCGTGCCAATGATGGGTGTTCAATCTCCAATAAGGTATCCCTTACGGCTTTAGCGGTCTCGTCGTCTGCGTTCGCCAGCGCTTTGTCGATAGCCTGCCGTCTTGTCTCATCGTAGTCCGCCCATTCACCGCGATAGCCATCAAATCCCTGAGCCAAAGATTCCACGGAAGCGACCAGCAGTGTATACGCCAGGTCCAAATCATCTGCGAGTCGATGAAGGCTGGCAACATATGTGCGTATGGCCCTCATTGCAGCGAGGTAATTTTTTCGTTCAAGTCCAATCAGGTTACGAGCGATAGTCACCAAGCGGTCGGCGTCTTCGTCGCGGCACAGCACTTCTCTATCAAACACCCGAAGAATTAACTTGTGGGGGGGGACATCGACAGTGGGGCCGCGCCGAGCGCTAGTCAGCCTAGACGTGAGTTCAGGCTCCGAAGTGCAAGCGACGGCAAGGGCGAACGAGACAATGGCCGCGAAATCATTCAGGTACGGCTCTACGCCATGCGACGCTACTACCCCTGCCCTTGGCGGTTGTTCAATGAGTTCCGTGAATTCGTAAATCAGGGTTTGGGTACCGTGCGACGACTCCACTGGCAAAAGCCTACCTGCGGCGGTTTCTATCGGTGTCCTCGTGTAGAGACAAAGGTTCGTGTAAAGCACCCCGCGAAGTTCGTTGCGCTGGCCCGGTCCTGATTGAAAGAGTTTGCCTGAAGCGATTTGAAGCACGTCCGTTACCTCAATCATCCGAGAATTACGCGACGCGAGCACACAACAACTCGACCAACTCCCCTCGCGTTTTACCAACCCTATTAAGCCTTGCTTCCAGTCGGTTACACAAAGCTTTCAGTTCATCGACTTTAGCGACGATGCGATGTTGCTCGCCAAGGGGTGGAAGGGGAATAGGATAGCTGCGCACAATTGACATATTCACGCGAGGAGCTGCCCCGCCGGTCGTTTTCTCGGCAGCAAATTCAGTGACCCACGGCGAGTTAAGGCAGAGCTCAAGGAACTGAGGAGCAATTGCATTATTCGCGCGAATTTGCATCAATCGCTGACCGAGACAAAGGCGAGTGTCCGATGGCACACGGCAGGCAACGCCAAGGACGCCACCTTCACGAATATAGAGAATATCATCCTGTCTCGGTTCAAGACGGTTCACCCTTGTTTTGTGGGTGTTTTCACTTACGAAGTGCGGCGAACTCAAGTCGAGTTGTCCTGCTCTGACTTGATTAGTCTTGATGCAAAGGACTCCCTCCTCTGTCCACTTTGGCGTCGTATGCAGGCAATCAACGATATGTGACGAAACTCTCGACAATGGTTCAATAGTCCAGTTATCAGGCCTCTTGAGGAGTGCCATGCGGCCTTCAAATGCTCGCACATCGTATGTTTCGGCTGTCGTGTCAGATCGAAGTTTTCCTTGATTGCTACGGTCTTCTTTCGCGTCTTGGGGTACAAGTTTGCCGCGTACGGCCAGGTTGAGGATGGTCTGGCGCAGGGCCTTGATCTGGTCGGGGCGGGTGGTGAGCGGGGTGAGGTTGTTGAGGGCGAAGGCGACATCATGCTGGAACATCGCCGGGTCGGGGTCGGGTACGTTGAGTCGGGCGAGGCTTGCCGTCGCCAGCCGGTCCCGCGTGGCCTCACGCTCAGCCCGCGCCGCCTCCAGCCGGTCGCAGAGGGCCATCAGTTCATCGACTTTGGCGACGATGCGGTGTTGTTCGGCCAGGGGTGGAATGGAGACTAACATCGTACCAAGCATCTGACCATTTACATTGGGCTGGCCGGCACCTCTTGCACCCTCTCGCAACTGTGTCCAATAAATTGGAGATTCGAGAAAAAGCTTCAAATATCGTGCGTAGATTTCATGCGAACCTTGAACGCGGATAAGGTATGAGGCAAAGACTGCTGCGACCGGGAGTTCAACGACCAAGAAGGATTTCCCAATCGTGCCACCGGTCCGGGCGATCAATATGTCTCCCGTCTCAAGTTTGAAATTCGGAAGTGCTTCCTTGTCGATTTCACAGCCTGGAACGGAATCCCATTCGACTTTGTTGTGCTGAATATCTGTGATCCGAAGCAATCGAACATCGTCAATTTGTTGGATTGCCGATGCTGTAAATCCGTAGTGAATTTTCCGACTTATCTCTGAGAGCCGCGCCCACGCCCATCCAAGAGGGGCTCCGAAAAATAAGGAGCTGTAATCAATTAACTGTGCTTTTTTTGGCTTCCTAATCTTCCCCGCCTTCACCAACCGCGCTTTCTCTGCCGCAATCCGCTTCAGAAGTTCGGAGGCCGGCTCATCGTTCGGGTCCTGTGGCGCCAGCTTGCCGCGTACCGCCAGGTCAAGAATGAAGCGGCGCAGCCGATGAACGGATTCGGGAGACTGAATCAGTCGATCGAAATCATTGAAAAGAGAGTCGATACTCATCGGAGTTGTCAGTTGGCCGCCGGCGCCGCAGGCAGGGGTCGAACAGGGGTTCGCCGAGCTTGGGTTGGTTTGCCTCAAGGATTGCTGGCATGACGACCCAGCCCCGAAGTGCGGCTTGCCGTGTCCGTTGAAGCACCGGGTCAGGTGTCTGGTTGGATTCTGCGCTTTGTATTCTCTGCGGTCTCAATCAGTCGATCCTGGTACTGCTTCTGCATCTCCAGGTAGAAGCTCACCAACTGTGCCGGATCGTGACCAAAGCGCGCAGAGATGCGGTGCCGCACTTCCCGGATCTCGTCGATTACCGGATCGTTCAGGTTCTGTTTCATCAATGTCTCCAAGCAGTGCCAAGGGCGTCACCAACGCAGGCACGAAAAGACGAAGCTCAATCACCCTGCTGTTCAAGTTCGGCCAGAGCTTCACGTATGAAACCGTCGGGAAGGGCTTCAGCGGAGGAATACCTGGCCCGGCGATGCTCGCCTCCCATGTTGACCAGAAACAGCGCGCCGCCGTCCGAATCGCACAATAACAGCACCGAACTCCCTTGACCATCGGACGCGTCAATGGCGATCTCACCATCCGGCATGGGGTAGACCTCAAAGCGACGTTGAGACAGCGGGCACATTTCCTTCAACAGCCGATTTGCGTTTTCGCAAGCCGCATCCGCCGGTGTCGGAAAGCCTTCGTCACGGGCTTCGTCCTTGACCTCTCCCAAATCACGCAAGGCGTCGGCAAGCCTGACCGGGAAGTGCTCCACGCCATGTGCGACTTGGGGGTCAGACGATTGAGTCTGCTCCATGCTATGGGACCCTCCTCCTTGCAGGACTTGGACAGTTTTCAAATGGAGTATGTAGTCATTATTCGGTGAAGCGCTCAATGGCCTCGCCCGCTTGTTTGACGTCCGCGAGCAAAACGCGAGGATCAGGATGCATAGACAAGTTCGCGGGATTTGTTGATGGCGGTGCGGAGGTAAGGGTTGTTGATGGCAGCGGCTTCGACGAGGTCGACGCGACGGCCCAGGGCCGTTTTCAAGGCTTCGGCGAAGTCGAAAAATTGATCGAAGGGCGACAGGTCGCTTTCGGGTTCGAATTCAACCAGGAAATCTGCGTCGCTTGTTTGTGGATCGAAATCCGTGCCGCGCGCGGCCGAGCCGAAGACTTCGAGGCGAGCCACGTCGTATTGGCTGCAAAGTTCAATCAGCTTGGCCTTCTTGTCAGCGATGGCGGTGTGCATGGCAAATTCTCAGCGATTGTTCCGGTTGACTGATCATGGCGGATAACGGTTTATTTGACAAGAGCTTCCGTCACCTCAGCGGCCGGGCCTCAAGCAGGCTGGCAGCACTGACATAGGTGGCCGTCGCCGCTTCTATCAATTCATTGAAACGGCGGCGTTCCAGTTCGTTGTCCATGATGGCGACGAGACCCGATGTTTCGACCACCATCAGACCGGAAGCCCTCGTTCGTCATAACCGATGATTTGTTCGGCGCTCCGCCTGTTGCGGCGAGGCAAACCGGCGCAATGCAGGGCAATGTGATCCAGTTCATCGGCGAGCCGGATGGCACGCCGGCTTTTTTCGACCCGCGCCAGTCTTTCCTGAATGGCCCGTTTGACGGCTTGGGTCAGCGATTCTCCGGTCAGACTCGCCAGCCGTTTTGCCAAGGCATGCGTGTCAGAGTCTTTGATATTCAGGGGCATCGAAAAATCCTCCATGGCTCAGTTTGTGGAGGAATGAAGGAAAAATCAACCGGGCGTCTCACCCAACGCAAGCTCCGGCTGGCTGCACGCCACCTCCACCTCTATCGCGACAGTGCCTCCGCCAACATCGCTTTCAACTGCTCGCGCAGCCTGGCGGCTTCGGCCTCGGCGGCGTTCAGTTTGGCCAGCAGTTCTTCCGGGTCGCCGTGGTCTTCTTCGGAGGTGTGCGGGTTTTTGATGTCCAGGTTGTAGCCCCGTGCCTTCACTTGGTCAGCCGTCACCATCCAGGCACGTTCGGTTTCCTTGCGGTCTTTGCGTTCCGCCCCTCCCCACCAGTCGATGCAGGGTTGCAGGTGTTCCAGCCGGATGGGCCTGGTCATGGAGTAGGCTTTCTGGCCCTGAGGCACGAGGTGTTCGTAGAACCAGATGTCCCGGGTGGGCTCGCCCTTCTCGAAGAACAGCAGGTTGGTGCCGATGGAGGCATAGGGCCTGAAGACGGAGTTGGGCAGGCGGACGATGGTGTGCAGGTTGCACTCCTCCAGCAGGTGCTCCTTGAGCCGCGTTTTGACGCCCTCGCCGAACAGGGAGCCGTCGGGCAGCACCACGGCGGCGCGCCCGCCGGGCTTCAACAGCCGCACGATCAGGGCCAGGAACAGGTCGGCGGTTTCCTTGGTTCGAAAGTGCTGGGGGAAGTTGCTCTCGATGCCGTCTTCTTCCTTGCCGCCGAAGGGCGGGTTGGTCAGCACGATGTCCACGCGGTCCCGCTGCTCCCAGCCGATGTAGGGCCGCGCCAGGGTGTTGTCGTGACGCACGAAGCCGGGGTCCTGGATGCCGTGCAGCAGCATGTTGGTGACGCACAGCATGTGCGGAAGCTGCTTTTTCTCCACGGCGCGCAGGGCGGCCTGCAGGGTGTGCTCGTCCTCGGGCCGCTTGACGTAGCGGTCGCGCATGTGACGCAAGGAACAGGTCAGGAACCCGCCGGTGCCGCAGGCCGGGTCGAACAGGGTCTCTCCGGGCCTGGGGTCGATGCGGTCGGCCATGAAGGCGGTGACGGCCCGCGGGGTGTAGTACTCGCCGGCGTTGCCGGCCGATTGCAGATCGTTGAGGATCTGTTCGTAGATGTCGCCGAAGTGCTGGCGCGCGGTCAGGTCGTTGAAGTCGACATCGTTGATCTTGTTGACCACCTGGCGCATCAACTGGCCGGACTTCATGTAGTTGTAGGCATCCTCGAAGACATCGCGCACCACCCGGCCGCGGTCTCCGGGTTGGCCGCTGGTGCGGAGATTCTTCAGAGCGGGGAACAGGTCGTTGTTGATGAAGGCCAGCAAGGTGTCGCCGGTTGCGCCCTCGGGGTCGGCTGCCCAGGTGCGCCACTGGAACCGCTTGGGAATGGGGGAGGTGTAGTCTGCCTGCATCAACTCCAATTCCTGGTCCTGATCGTCGATGATCTTGAGGAAGAACATCCAGCACAACTGGCTGATGCGCTGGGCGTCGCCGTCCACACCGGTGTCCTGGCGCATGATATTCTGGATGGATTTGACCAGGGTGCGGACGGCCATGGGTCAGGCGGTCTCCTGGTAGAGGGCGGCTTGCATTTCTCGGACAGCTTCAACGAAGCCCTCCCTGCCGCCGAAGGCCTTGAGCAGTTGCACCGGGGTGCCGAGTTCGGTTAAGGGCGGAATGCGGAGCACGGTGACGTCGTCGAGATTGAATACGCCCTCGTCGGCGTATTTGGCCAGGAGCGCGTCGAGGACGGCTCGGGCCTTGTCCTCGTATTTGTGGAACACGTCGCGCTTCTTGACGTTGGCGGCCCGCTCGCGCCGGGTCAGCGGCCTGGCGTCGAAGGCGACGTGGCAGATGAGGTCGAAGGGGTCGAGATCTTTGTTCAGTTCCTTGGCAATCGCATTGAGCTCCAGGCCCTCCGCTGCCAGTTCCTCGATGATGGCCTGCTTCCGTTCGGCGGCCTTCCAGCGCCTGAGGAAGTCGTCCAGGCTGGCGAAGCGTTTCTTGAGGGCTTTTTTGGTGAAGTCACGCAGGGATTCGGTGATGAGCTTCCCGTACTGATTCACATAGGAAATCCGCTCGGCAACGATGGAGGCACGCACGCCGTCGACATACACTTTGTATCTGCCGCCGATTGGTGACGGGTCTGGAGGGACATCGACGATGGTTTCGTTCTCGTCCGATTGCGGCGGCGTATCGTCCCCGTCCGGCGGCGTGAGGGAGTCGTCCTCCCCAGGCTCATAAATCTGAACCGGCTCGCCGTCGAACTCCGGATCGGCGAAGTGGTTGGTGGCGCCCCGGAAATCCATCAGAGTGAAGTAGAGCTTGCGGGTGTCCTCGTGCACGCGGGTGCCACGGCCGAGGATCTGCTTGAACTCGGTCATGGAGCCGACCTCGCGGTCGAGCACGATCAAGCGGCAGGTCTGGACATCGACCCCGGTGGAGAGCAGCCGCGAGGTGGTGACCAGCACGGGATGTTTGGATTCCGGGTCGATGAAATTGTCCAATTGCGCTTGGCCCTGGGTATCGCTGCCGGTGATGCGCATGACGTAGCGGTGGTTCTGGCCCGCCAGGTCGGAGTTCTGGTTGATGAGCGCCTGCCTCATGCGGGCGGCGTGTTCCTGGTCCACGCAGAAGACGATCGTCTTCTGGAAGCGATTGCCGCTTTCCTTCAGATACCGGGTAACCTTGCGGGCCACCAGCTTGGTGCGTTCATCCAAAACCAGGGTGCGGTCGAAGTCTTTGAGGTTGTAGATACGGTCTTCGACCTGGTTGCCGTCCCGGTCGAGTTGCCCTTGCTCGGGGCGATAGCCTTCCACGTCCCGGTCGATATGGACCTTGATGACCTTGTAGGGCGCCAGGAAGCCGTCGAGAATGCCCTGTTTCAAGGAGTAGGAATAGACCGGCTCTCCGAAGTAATGGATGTTGGAAACGTAACGGGTTTCCTTGGGTGTGGCGGTCAAGCCGATCTGTGTGGCCGTGGAGAAGTATTCCAGGATTTCCCGCCAGGCCGAATCCTCGGCGGCGCTGCCCCGGTGGCATTCGTCGATCACGATCAGGTCGAAGAAGCCGGGCGAGAATTCCCGGAAAATCTTCTGGTGTTCCTCCGGCCCGGTGATCGCCTGGTAGAGGCTGAGGTAGATCTCGTAGGCCGTGTCGATGCGGCGCTTTTTGTTGATGGCGGCGGACAGGTCCTCGGAGGACCCGTCGGCGCGCTCGATGGTTTTGGCGTGGGTCGAGAGCTTGGCCATCGCCGGACCGAAGGGCCGGAAGTCGTTGACCATGGTCTGATCGACCAGCACGTTGCGGTCGGCCAGAAACAGGATGCGCTTTTTTCGGCCTGCCTTCCACAGCCGCCAGATGATCTGAAAGGCGGTGTAGGTCTTGCCGGTTCCCGTAGCCATGACCAGCAGGACGCGGTCTCGGCCCTTGGCGATGGCCTCGACGGTGGCGTTGATGGCGTTGACCTGATAGTAGCGGGGCGCCTTGCCGCTGCCGTCGTCAAAATAGTCCTGAAGAACAATCTCCTCGGACTCGGCCGTCAGTCCCTTCCAGGCGCGATAGCGCGCCCACAGGTCGCTTGGCGGTGGAAAGGACTCGAGAGCGAGCGTGGCTTCCTTGGCGGTAGCGACGGTGCGGTCATGGAACAGGAAGCCGTCGCCGTTGGAGGAGAATACGAAGGGAATGTTCAACGTGTCGGCGTAGTCGAGGGCCTGCTGCATGCCGTCGCCGACGGCATGGTTGTTGTCCTTGGCTTCGATCAGTGCGATGGGCAGGTTGGGCTTGTAGTAGAGAACGTAGTCGGCCCGCTTGCCCTTGCCCCGGCTGACCAGCTTGCCGCGCACGATGATGCGGCCCTTGGTGAAGTGAACTTCTTCGCGGATTTGCGTCATCTCGTCCCAGCCGGCCTTGCGCAGGGCTGGGGTGATGAACTTGGTACAGATGTCGCGTTCGCTCAGGCTCTTCTTGTCCATGGCGGCTGGTTCGGCCGGCGTCCTCGCCTGGCTGGCCCGGGCGAGGCTCAGAGCTTCCGCTTGCGCCTCCGGCGCCATCACTTCAAACCAACGCTTTTCGTCGGTGTCCTCATGAGACGTTGCGAAAAACGTCGTCATCCGTCAGCCAGCCTTTGGCCTTGACGAAGGGCGCGACACTCCGACGCAACTCTCCATATCGGGCCAAGGCCAGTTGGTGGCGCAAGGCACGGCGAATCAACTCGCTCTTGGGGCATCCGATGCGTTTTGCGCGTTTCGTCAACTCGAGGGCGAGCTCTTCATCCAGGCGAAACTTGATTGTTTTCATGGAGTCTATTTTCAGACAAGTACCGCCCCCGCCCCTCCACGACGGGGCGGATCAAACGAGGGTGAAACAGGAGTGTTTCAGGCACGTTGTCAATTCCTCTCCAACCCCTGTTGTTTCAATCTCTTGAACTGGTTTTGCGTCATGCGAACCCAAGTTTTGTTTCAGGCACGAGGACTGATGGACCTCCTTCAACGACAACTGGGGCCAAAATGCTTCGGCACTTTTGTCCCGTTGGTGTGACCCTGTCATGGGAGGAAGCCCACCCGGGAGCGCGGGCGTCCCGCCCGCACAAATCCTCCCGCAGCTTCAGCCATCTCCTCCAACGCAATCAACCGGCAGCGGCGCCCTGCCTCTGCTTCGGCCGGGCCCATGCGGTTCCCGCCGGCAGGGCGGTCGGCTGCAACATCGCAGGGAAACTGAGCGGCAACCGAAGGGACAGCATGCGGGCGGGACGCCCGCGCTCCCGGGGGGTGTCGTCCCGATGGTGAGGTGGGGGTATCCGGCGGGCGACTTCTCTGAAAGCCGGCCTGTCCCCTTTGGGAAACTCCCGTTTGCCTGCGAGCCGGGCGCCCGCCCCCCGCGACCGGGCAGATCCATCGAGAAGGACTATAAATGGAACATCGATGCACAGGATAATCAGGACGGGAGGTTGCTGCAGGAGACGCGGACTCGGGCGATGATCGGGTGCGGATTTGAGGATGTCCGGGAACACAAGCCAACCGTCTCCGGAAAAAATCCTGTGCATCCTGTGCATCGATGTGAATCAAAAATCTACCCATGCTTGACTATGAACCGGTTTCCAGCCACCAGGCGCAGGCGTTCGTTTCAGGCAAGTGTCGCCCCCGCCCTGCCGGGCGGATCATTCGAGAGTGAAACAATCAGAAATCGACCACCCCTTCGCGACCTTGGTATCCCGTCGCGGTTAACCTCAACGCCTTAGTGGCCCTTCGTCGTTCTTAGTGGCCCTTCGTGGATAACTCTTTTTTCTTTTGGTTCAGACAAGCCCGACCCCTGCCCTGCCGTGCAGATCATTCGAGGGCGAAACAACGGACCCATATGGCCTTATGAACAGCACGAGAAGCCGGTGCGCAGGAAGCGGAGCGCGCCGGTCGGATTCTTGAGAGGCCAGCCGTGCGGAAGGAGAGCTGGAGCGCCGTTTCGGGTCGATCGGGGCGGGGGAGTGGTACCGGGCTGCGCCCGGACGGGGGCGGGCGGGACGCCCGCGCTCCCGGGAGGGGCTCCTCCCATCACTCCTGCCCCTCAAGGGGGTGCGCGCCGGGTTGCTGGCCGCAGCCCTGCCGATCCGGCAGAGCCGTCCCGCTTGGTGGCCCTTCGTGGATCACTCTTTTTTCAGCCTTTGTGGATAACCCTCAATGTTTTCAAAAACGTCCTCAATACTCCAGGCTCCGCGGCGGCCCGCCGTTCTTGCCCGCCAGGACGTCATAGCTGTTGAGCACGCCCTGGTTGCGGACGTAGAGTCTGCCGCCGCTCACCACGGGGTGGGCCCAACTGGGCCATCCCTGGTCGGCCACTTCGAAGCGTCCTTTCTCCCGGTACTCTTCGGTCGTGGCTTCGGCCAGACCGACCACGTTCTTTTCGCTGAACAGGTAGAGATGGCCGTCGGCAAAGGCCACCGATCCCTTGCCCACACTCCGGTCCTTCCACATCACCTTTCCGGTCTCGAATTCCATGCAGGTGAGGATGGCGTTCGAGAACCCGTAGAGATAGCCGTCCACCAGAACAACCCCTCCGTGGTGGTTCATCATGTCGCGGTTGAAGTAGACCTCCTTCGCCTCCATGGATCCATTGTCGGCCTTCAACTGCAGCAGGGCGCATCCGGTACCGTAGGCAGAACTGTAGAAGGCTTTGTCCTGGTAAAGGATCGGAGTGGTGACGTTGGCGGTCCGGTTGGCCACCGGCTCATAGCGCCACAACAGTTGGCCGTCCCCGGCCCGCAGTCCCACGGCCGCGGCGGCGGTAAAGGCCAGCAGGGTCCGAATGCCCTGGACTTCAGCCACTATGCAGGAGGAGTAGCCGGCCCCGTCACTGAGGGCCTTGCTGGTCCAGATCGTTTTTCCGGTATCCTTATCCAGAGCCACCAGGCTGGCTTGATCGCCGCCGGGCATCACGATCAGTCGATTGCCGTCCACCAGGGGGGACTCGCTGATGAGCCACTTGGGATTTTCGCCCTGGAAGTCCTTCAGGATGTTGCGGTGCCACAAAGTCTGGCCGTCGCCGGCCTGCAGGCAGGCCAGGTCGCCATTCTCGGTCAGCACATAAATGCGGTCCTCGACGATGGTGGGGGTGCCTCTTGGACCGGGCCCTCGGCCATGTTCCAGCCGATCCCCCAGGGATACTGTCCAGAGGGTTCGGCCACTGCTTTCCTCGAGGCAAAAAAGAGCGCTGTCGGTTTCACGGGTGCCCTGGACGAAGATCCGACCTCCCTGGATGGCGACGCTCCCATAGCCGTCTCCCAATTCGGAAGTGGACCAGACCAGAGAGGGACCGTCGGCCGGCCACTGCCGGAGCAATCCGGTTTCGGTGGAAAGGCCGGTTCTTTCAGGTCCCCGCCACTGGGGCCACAGCCCCTCTGAAAAGTCGGTGCGGGTCGAGCTGTTTGGTTGGGGAAGTTGTACCTGGCTGCAGGAAGCCAAAACAACAATGATGGCAAGCACTGCTGTAGTCGGGAGCCCCTTGTGGCTCATGGCAATTCTCCTTTCGCTGAAGATGGCCGCATTGTACACCTTTGGGTCCAGGCTGGGGCCCACTCAATTCGGGGTCGCCGGGCGCTTTATTCCCCGGCCGAGCTGAAACAAGCCGGCCCCTGCCCTGAAGGGCGGATCATTCGAGGAAAACGGCCAATCGTTCATGAAGACGGACTACGAAATTGGCTTTCTTATGAGGGCATGCAAGTACAGACGGCGCTGGGCGCGCTCTGGCTTGTCCTTTTCCCCTCGGAGCGCGCATGCTCGCTCGACCGTAGAAACCGCTACGCTCTTCGCTCGCGAGCACGCGCTGAGGGAAAAATTCCTGCGCCATCCTGCACTCTTCTCAAGAGTGCAGCCCCCCGGTGAGAAATGCGGGCTAGTGGCCCTTCGTAGTCCTTTGTGCCCCTTCGTGGATTTCTTTTTTTGGCCTTTGTGGATAACCCTCAATTGTTTCAAACCAGTCCGGCCTCCGCCCTGCCGGGCGGATCATACGAGAGTGAAACAGGGGTGTTTCAGGCAAGCCCGCCCCTACGCAGTGACGTGCTCTTGGGGAGAGCGGCCCTCCCCGGGGCGGCGCTTCGGGGTTAGGTGCTGTCGCCGCCTACGCGGCTCGACTCTTACGCTGAACTTTTCCATGGGCTTACGCCCACGGCTAAGTGCTGCCGCCGCTACGCGGCTCTACTCGAACCCCCTGGGCTGGCGCCTGGGGATTGTTCCCTTATAAGCCAGGCCCCCACCCCCCATGACGGGGCGGATCATTCGAGAGTAAAACAGGTTTTGTTTCAGGCAAGCCGGGCCCCCGCCCCCCACGACGGAGCGGATCATTCAGAGGAGAAACAGCCAGCCGTTTTTGTTTTGGAAATGAAGACGAACCACGAATGAACACGAATAGGCACGAATACGGATGGAGCTCCTTCAATGACGAGCGGCGCCCGAATGCTTCTGCAATATTGTGACGTTGGTGTCACGACGTCAGGGGAGAAAGTCCCCCGGGAGCGCGGGCGTCCCGCCCGCACAAATCCTGGTATAGCCTCACCCATCTCCTCGACCCGGATCGAACGGCAACGACGCCATGGCTCTGCTTCGGCCGGGCCCATGCGATTCCCGCCGGCAGTGTGGCCGGGTGGCGCATCGCAGGGAAACTGAGCGGCAACCCACGGGACAGCATGCGGGCGGGACGCCCGCGCTCCCGGGTGGTGTCGTCTCGATGGTGCAGTGGGGGGTATCCGGTGGGCAAATTCTCTGAAAGCCGACGGGCGCCCTTTGGGAAACTCCCGTTTGTCCGCGAGCCCCGCCCCCCACGACGGGGCGGATCATTCGAGAGTGAAACAATCGGAAATCGATAATTCTTTCGTGACCTTGGTATCCCGTCGCGGTTAATCTCAACGCCTTAGTGGCCCTTCGTCGTTCTTAGTGGCCCTTCGTGGATAACTCTTTTTTCTTTTGTTTCAAACAAGTCCGGCCCCCGCCCTGCCAGGCGATCGGCGCCGCGGCCGGCGGGCCGGTGTGAGGGGCGCCGCAATCCCCGGTCGACCGTTTGCTATCCACCGGAGTTGTGATAAGACTGTAGCTGAATTCTCCTGGCCGGGTTAATGAGTAATGAGAGTGTGGATCGGCTCACGGTCCCTGCGGGCTCATGGCGCAGCCGGGTTCACAGGGAGGTCCTGATGAAGTTGGGATTGATTGGCCTGGTGGGCGTCGCTTTAGCTTTAGCCGTCGCCTTTTTTCCGGAAAAACCATCGGATACTGAAATGAGTTGGAACGCTTCGGGTCGGGTCGGGGCGGTGGCCGCCGGGGACAGCCGTGCCGTGGCCGCCGGGATCGAGATTCTCACTGGAGGAGGCAACGCCGCCGATGCCGCGGTGGCCGTCATCCTGGCGCTCAGCGTGACCGATTACGGGGATTATTGCATCGGCGGGGAGGTCCCCTTTCTCATTTACGACGTCCGGCGTGACGCAGTGGAAGTGCTCTCGGGTCAGGGAGCGGCTCCCAAGCTGGCTACGCTGGAGCATTACCAGAAGATCGGCGGGATCCCCCAGAGAGGGGACCGCAACAACCTCCAGTCGGCCGCGGTGCCGGCAGCCATCGATTTGTGTGTGACCGCACTGGAACGGTACGGCACCCGAACCTTTGCCCAAGCCGCCCGGCCTGTGCTGGAAATCCTGGACGCCGGCGAGGAATCCTGGCACCCGAAACTGGCCGGAACGCTACGGCGCCTTATCGAGGCCGAAAAGCAGGCTGAGGGCGGGCGGCTCCAGGGGCTGCGCGCCGTGTCCGACCGCTTCTACCGGGGAGACATTGCCGAAGAACTGGACGGCTGGTACCGGAAACAGGGCGGACTGCTGCGGAAGGAGGATCTGGCCGCTCACCGGACCTGGGTGGAAAAACCGGTCACCGTCGACTATCGGGGCTATACCGTTTGCAAGGCCGGACCCTGGACCCAGGGCCCCTATCTCTCCCAAACGCTACGATTGCTGGAAGGGTACAACCTCCGTCAAATGGGCCATCTTTCGGCCGACTACATTCATGTGGTCGCCGAGGCCATGAAGCTGGCCCTGGCCGACCGAGATCGATACTATGGCGACCCACGTTTTGTGGAGGTGCCTGTGGCGAGCCTCTTGTCGGATCGGTACACCCTTCTGCGCCGTCCGCTGATCGACCTCAAGAAGGCCTCGCTCGAGGTCCGTCCGGGAGATCCCTACGGCATGCGCCCGGTCCAGGTGTCTCGCGAGCAGGCCCCGGCGAGTGCTGGAGGGTCCCGCGATACCACCACCTGTGTGGTGGCCGACCGCTGGGGCAACGTGGTTGCAGCCACCCCCAGCGGCTGGGGCAGCGAAGTGGATGAGGGTGGCAGCACCGGCGTTACCCACGGGACCCGCCTGGTCAGCCTGAATACCTGGGAGGGGCACCCCAACGTGGTGGCCCCCGGCAAGCGGCCCCGAATTACGCTGACGCCCACCATCGTTCTCAAGGAGGGCAAGCCGGTCATCGCCATCAGCGTGGCGGGGGGCGATCATCAGGACCAGGTGAGCCTGCAACTGCTGCTGGACGCCATCGAGTTCGGGATGAAGCCGGATCGGGCCGTAACCGTTCCACGCTTTGCCACCGCTCATCACACGGGATCGTTCAGCCAGCCTTCTCCCCAATTGGGAAGCCTGAGTCTCTATGAGGGCACCGAAAAGGCGGTTGCCGACGAGCTCAAGACCCGTGGCCACCGCCTGCAGTTCGTCCAGCGGGTGGCCAGTCCGGTCATGCTTCAGGTGGACCCGGAGGATGGAACGTTACTGGTGGCCGGCGATCCCAAGGCAGGGCGCCACGCCGCGGCGTTGGAGAGTGATGAGTGACTGGTGGAGAGTGGCGAGACATTGCCCATGCGGAAGAAGGTGGCCGACCGGGGGATTGACGGACGGCTATACTTCGATGAGGGCAAATCCTACAAGTCGATGGTGCTGTCGGTGAAGGGTGGAAATATCCGTTTGACCAAAGGGGGCGGAAGTGGACCTGCAAACGTTCACCCGACTATTCGAGATGTTCTTCAACATCATCTACGCCCTGACCACTATAAGCTACTTGCTGATCGTGATCTTGGTGTGGCTCATGTACCGGAGATTGCAGGACATCGAGGCCCACCTGCGCGAGATTCGCAAGCAGAGCGAGAACTAACGAAGTCCAAAAGCGTACTATTCCGTTAATTTTACCTACATACGGTTCGATGACCCGTGCCAGCATGGGAAGAATCAGGTCGGTGCGACACCCAATACCCGTTTCAGTCGTCCTCCTGCTGCTTGTTTGGTGCATCGCGGACTCTGCATTTGCGGCATCCAGTGTTGCCGTCACCGTCAATAGGGTCCGGCCCGGAAAAGGGCTGGTACGCATTGCGCTGGTCAACAAAGTACAGTTTCACAAACGGCAGAAACTGAAAAAACCTCTGCAGAGAGGTGTCGTCAAACCGACGGACGATTCGATTCAGTATCGGTTCAAGGATGTGGCTCCGGGGGAGTACGCCATTCAGGTGCTGCAGGACTTCGACGAAGACGGAAACATGACCAACAACTGGCTGGGTCTTCCGAAGGAGCCTTGGGGGATGTCCAACAACCCGCCCATCGGATTCGGTGGGCCAAAATGGGAGCGTGCCAAGTTCACCGTCACGAAGAACTCCGAAGTGGTGAAGGTCGATCTCGACTTGAGGTAGTTCGAGGAAGCGAGGACACGCCCACTCCGGACTTCAGAGAAATCGGCCCGGCCAGAACGGGGCAGGGGCCGCGGCAGGAGTCTTTTGTACGACAAGGCTGGCGGCCAGGAGTCCCACCGAATAGCTGGCGGTCACCCCGTGTCCCCCCAACCCGGCCAGCCAGAAGAAGCCGTCCAGTGAAGAATCCCACCCCACGGTGAATTGACGATCCGGAGTCAGGGTTCTGAGTCCGGCCCAGGATCGCCGGATGGGGAGATCGGCCAGCCTGGGGTAACAGCGAGTCACTTTGTCGGCCAGCATTTGCAGGGCCGCCGGATCGTCTGCAGCCACGCCGGGTTTTTGAGCTTCTTCGTCGCAAGGGCAGAGGAGAAGACCGCCCGATTCGGGGCGAAAGTAGAGGTCCTGGCTGAGGTCCCAGACAATGGGCCATTGGGGCTCGACCCAGTCCAACGGCTTGGTCACGAACAGATGGCGTCGATAGGGAACCAGCGGGACGGGTGAGGCCCCGGCCAAATGACCGATCTGTTGGGCCCAGGCTCCAGCCGCGTTGATCACAACATCCGCTGTGATTTCTTCGGATTCGGTCTGGACGGCGCAAACCTTGCCCTGGCGGACCACAACCCGGCGCAGGGGGCTTGAAGTCCTCAACAGGGCTCCAGCCGAGGCTGCCGCCTTCAGGTAACCATGCAGCAGGCTGTGGATGTCAACCACCCCGTCGGTCGGGCACCACAGCCCGCCTTCGGCCGGAGAACCCGCCAAAATCGGCACGGCCTCGACGATGCGTTCGATGGGCCACCACTCCGCCGGTACGCCTCGTTCGCGGCTGCGGGCGCCGTCCTGCTTCAGCTTGGCTGAGTCCCTGGCCGAGGCGAGCAAGAATGAGCCATTCTGTTCGAAGTGGGTTTCCAGCGGCCAATCGGCGGGCAAGTGGCGAAGGAAGGCCGCTCCCCCTCTGGCCAACGCGGCAATGGACTCATGGGGCACCACCTGACGGACCATGGCCGCGTTGCGGCCCGAGGCATGCATCCCGGGAACCTCTTCCTGCTCCAGGATGGTGACCCGTTCCATGCCCATGCGGGTCAGGTGAAAGGCTACCGCCGCGCCGGCGAACCCGGCGCCCACCACCACGATGGACTGTTGATGGTTGCTTGAATCCATATTTCGGGGAGAATCCGATGGTCGGAAAAGGCGTCCCGCGCCCGTCACTTCAATCCATGGGAAAGAGAGTGTGCCTTGCCGGTAGCCGCCCGCTCTTGAGATAATGGAATCCCGGCGCGCCCAGCACCGTGTGAAAGAGCAAGCCGTCACTACAGGACCAGTAACCTGGTGAGGATAAACTCTTTTTCATGATGTACGCAGCGACCCGGTGAGAAATGCGGGCTGGCTGCCCGCTTGCGAAAGGAACCCTGCCATGAAATTCGCCATGCACAACTGGATGCGCCAGGAACCGATTGAAACCACCATCGAGCGCCTCCACCGCCTCGGTTATGACGGGATTGAGATCAGCGGAGAACCGACCCAGTATGATACAAGCCACGTCGCCAGATTGCTGGAAAAGTACCAGTTGGCTTGCTGGGGCTCGCACAGCATCATGATGCCTGGGCGGGATCTGGTTCACGAGGAGGCATCGGTTCGGGCCGAAACGGTGCAATACATGCAGGCCTGTGTGCGCATGGTTCACGAGCTTGGCGGATCGATTTTCGTGATTTTCCCCAGCGAGTGCAACCGGCTGTCCCGGGTGGCCACCCCCGACCAGGAGTGGGGTTGGGGGATCGAGGGGGTCCGCCGGATCGCCGAATATGCGGCCGAGCGCGATATTCGCGTCGGCATCGAGGCCCTGAACCGGTTTGAGACCCATTTTATCAACCGCCACGATCAAGCCCTGGCGTTGGCCGACGAAGTGGGACCGGAAGTGGGGGTGGCGCTGGATGCCTTTCACATGAACATCGAGGAAGTCGATCCCCTGCAGGCCATTCGCAACGTGGGTCCGCGTCTGATCGACTTCCACGTGGCCGACAACAACCGGCGGCCGCCGGGGCAGGGAAGCTACGACTGGAAAGCGGTGATTCGGACCTTGCGCGAGGTGGGTTACGACGCCTACCTCACCCAGGAGTTCGTCAATCCCATCGATCGAACCCCCCTTGGCGTCCGGAAGGAAACCGGGTCGGAAGAAGTTTCCGCCGATCTACTGAAATTCCTGCAGGACCACGGATCGGGCGTGCTCGGCGCCGAGGAGTACGACGAGGCCGTCCGGCAAGCCATCACCTACCTGAAGAAGCTGGTTTGACCGCCGGCGGTCAGAGGTGCAGCACGATCCATTGCCGCTCTACCGTCACCGGGAAGGTCTCCACCCGGGGCTCGTCCTTGGCCGGGGATCCCGGACAGGCGGGTTCCACCGTTACCGGATAGACCTTGAGCTTCACCCGGTCCGGTTTGAAGACCGACTTGCCGGTTGTCAGATCGAACTCCCACCCGTGCCAGGGGCAGCGGATGATGCGGCCCTCGAGGTCGTAGCGAAACTCCCCGACCTCCGAGGGAAGCATGGTGCCGGTCACCTGCCCCAGGCATAGGGGGCCTCTCTGGTGGGGACAGAGGTTCAGCAGTGCATGGTAGCTGCCCCCGACGTTGAAGACGCCGATCGAACGCCCACCGGCATCCACGATCTTTCGCTCTCCCGGCTGTAACTCCTCGGTGGTGCACACCCTGTACCGCTCAGCCATTCCTGCACTCCTCGACGTCCGGGGCTCGATCGTCCAAGCCGTAGAGCTCCTGGGCGTTGCGCCAGAAAATGCGTTCGCCCAGTGCCTGCGGGACTTTGGGAAAGGCCGCGAAGGGTGAATCGAAGTCCCAGTGGGGATAGTCGCTGGCATACATCAGGACCCGGTCGGCCCGCATCATTTCGAACAGTTCCAGCAACTGTGAGGTCTTGGGGGGCTCTTCAATGGGCTGGCTGGTGAAGCGCACGTGGTCGAGAATGGTCTCGCTGGGCAGGCGCTTCAACCAGGGGGCCTGGATCCGCAAGGCCTTGTAGTTCTTGTCAAAGCGCCACATCAAATGCGGAACCCAGCCGAAGCCGCCTTCGATGCAGACGAACTTGAGCTTGGGAAACTTCTCGAATACTCCCTCCGAGACCAGGCTGACCACCTGGGCCATGTAGCTTTGACTGATGTTGGTGTGTTTTTCGAAGTAACTGGATGGGTACCCGGCCGAACTGGGCGGCCCGGAAATTCCCGATCCCTCGTGGCCGGGATGTACCGCCACCGGCAAATTGAATTCCTGAGCAGCCTCGTAAATGGGATGGTAGAACGGATTCCCGTAGGGGATGCGCGACGCCGAGGTCATGATCGTCTGCTTGATGCGCGGGTGCCCGCCCAGGCGGCGGATCTCCCGGGCCGCCGCGCCCGGGTTCTGGGGCGCGATCACCAGGGAGCCGAACAGGCGTGGGTCCTCGCCTAGCCAGACCTCGATCAACCAGTCGTTGTAGGCCCGAGCCATCACAGGGGCATAGTAGTAGTCGGCCGAGGTGCCGATGCCCACGATCTCGGCCCCCGTCAGGATGGCGTAGTCGATGTCGTAGGCGTCCAGCAGTTGCTTGCGCATTGTTTCGTAGCAGGAGCCGGGAGGCCCGCCCCTGGGGGGAAAGGCATCGCGCCGCAGAACGCCGATCGGATTGGCGTAACCGGTGCCGGCCGTGTCCGGAATCGGGAATCCGCGCTCGCGCATTCCGGCGGGCAGATAGGGCTTCAGATCATCCCAGGAGCGGGGCTGGTTGTGAACATCGGTGTCGACCAGAGACAGTCGGCGGCCTCGCTTTCTGCCGGTCTTTTTTGTGGGATTGGCGCTGGATTGCTGGCCCATGTTCTTCATAATGACGTGAGAATTGCGATGCCCTGGGCGACCGCTGTCGCTCATTTCCGTTCCGGTGGAAATTTGCCGTTCCCGGCATTTTCTCCCGATCCGAACCCAAAAGACAACGGGTTCCCGGACCTGGGTTGCCTGAAACCATTGAGGGTTATCCACAAAGGCCAAAAAAAGAAATCCACGAAGGGCCACGAAGGACTACGAAGGGCCACGAAGGGGTTGGAGGAAGCTCAAGAGGGATCCGCCAAGGGTCGGGAAGGGAGAAGAGATTTCCACCAAGGGCGCTAAAGGATCTGTTAAGGGGGCAAAAGATGAATCCGCCAAGGGATTCCAAGGGGTTGGAAAAACTCGAAAGGGGTCCGTGAAGGGCCGCGAAGGACTCTGAGGTTTTCCACAAAGACGCACTCGATCATCGAGCCAGTCAGCTTCCTGTGCAGCAGCTTCTCGTCCTGTTTATCCTGTGTATCCATGTTCAATAGGTAGAAAATCGATTTAGCGGGAAATGGTCCTTGTTCCAGATAGGCCATGAACTTCCCTTGTTTCACTCTCGAAGGGTCCGCACCGTCGTGGGTGAGGGGGCACGGCACGCCGGCAAACAGGAGTTTCCTGAAGGGCGCAGGTCGGCTTTCAGAGAAGTCGCGTGCCGGATACCCCCACCGCACCATCGGGACGACACCACCCGGGAGCGCGGGCGTCCCGCCCGCATCCTCTTCCTTGAGTTGCCGCTCAGTTTCCCTGCGATGCGGCAGCCAACCACTCTGCCGGCGGGAACTGAATGGGCCCGGCCGAAGCAGAGCCTTGGCGCCGTTGCCAGTCGACCCGGGTGGAGGAGACGGCGGAGGCTGCGGAAAGATTTGTGCGGGCGGGACGCCCGCGCTCCCGGGTGGTCTTCATCCCATGACGTCGTGACACCAAGGGAACAAGATTGCAGAAGCATTCGGGCGCCGCTCGTAATTGAAGGAGGTCCATCCGTATTCGTGCTAATTCGTGTTCATTGGTGGTTCGCCTTTATTAGCGGTCGGTTGTTTCACCTCTTTAGGATCCGTACCCCGGGACGGAGGGCTGGCTAACCTCCATGGCGTGCTCGGAGTCCTTCAAAAGCCTGAACGATTCTCGGGGAGTCCGGGTATACTCCGGGAAGAAAGGCGGCAACCTGCCCTATCCCTCTGATTGAAAGGAATTTCCATGCGCATACAAGATCGGATCGCCATCGTCACCGGCGGAGCGGGGGCTGTCGGAGGCGGCATATCCCGGTGCCTGGCTCGGGAGGGGGCCCACATCGTGGTCGCCGACATTGCCCTGGAGGCCGCGGAGAAGCGGGCCGAAGAGATCCGCAGGATGGGCCGGCGGTCTGTTGCGATTCAGACCGACATCACTTTGGAAAAGGACTGTCAGGGACTCGTTCGGGCATCCTTGAGGGAGTTCGGCTGCATTGACATCCTGGTCAACAACGCCGGCCACTTCGGTGAGCGCTTGGGGTTGCCGTTCACCAATCAGACCGAGGAAGAGTGGGACGACAACTACACCATCAACGTCAAGGGTCCCTTTTTCCTCTGCAAGGCGGTGGCTCCCCACATGATGGAGCGCCGTTCCGGGAAAATCATCAACATCTCCTCAATCGCCGCCAAGCGCGATCCCCAGATCGTGCCGGCCTACGCCGCCGGCAAGAACGCCCTGCTCACCCTGACCCGCATCGTGGCCAAGGATCTGGCTCCCTACAACATCAACGTCAACGCCATCTGCCCGGGCATGGTCTGGGGACACTTCTGGAAGCGCCTGGCGCCTCTGGTGGCCGCCGGAGAGCCCTCCTTTGCAGGGATGGAACCCCGGGAGCTGTTTGAAGCCTGGTTCCGGAAGAGCACCCCCCTCCAGCGCGAGCAGACACCCGAGGACATCGGCAACCTGGCCGCCTTTCTGGCCTCGGAAGAAGCCCGAAACATCACCGGCCAATCCATCCACGTGGATGGCGGCGCAGCCATGAACTGAGAAATGCCCGTCAGGGCCCTTTTCTCAGCGCGGCGAAGAAGGCGGGCTCGAAAAGCTCCTCGGCCTGCTTGAATCGTTCCTGGCTGCCCAGGTCCGCCCACCTGGCCTCATCGGCGCGGTAGGCCCGGATCGGCTGTTCGTGGCCCGCCAGTTGCAGGTAGGCGTCCACCAGCGAAAAGGGTGGGGAGATGGAGAGCCTGTCCAGCAGGGCGGGGGAGACTGCCTGGATACCCATGAAGGACAGGGGCGTGAGGGGACCGTCCGGCGAGCGGGCCATGCGCTCTTGCCCGGTCGCCAGGGACTGCCAGCCGCACAGGCTGCCGTGGGAGTCGAAGAGGAGGTGCCGGGAGCTTTTTCGTTGGCGGACCGCCAGGGTCGCCAGGGCTCCGGAATCGAGATGGGCCTGCAACAGCCGTCCCAAATGCATATCGCAGAGCACGTCCACGTTGTGGACCAGAAAGGGCTCCCCGTCATCGAAGAACCAGCCGGCTCGTTGCACACCGCCACCGGTGTCCAGCAGTTGCTCCTCCCGGGAGACCGCCAGGGTGAGCCCGGCGAGGCGGTGACGCTGGCGGTAACGGGTCAGAAATTCAGCCACCTGTTCGGCCAGATGGTGGGTGTTGACAATGATTTCCCTGAAGCCCTGTTGAGCCAATCGAGAGATGACCCCGGCCAACAGGGGGATCCCCTGAATTTCCACCAGCGCCTTGGGCCTGCGCCGGCCCAGCGGGCCCAGGCGCGTTCCCCGTCCTGCTGCCAGGATCATGGCTTTCATGGCGTCGGTTCCAACTCCCGGTGGTGAAGGTCGACCCGAAGGTCTTTCCGGGATTGCAGGTGGGCTGCCAGGCGCTCGGCGCAAAACACCGAACGGTGGCGCCCGCCGGTGCAGCCGAAGGCGACCGTCAGATCGGTAAATTCTCGCCCGAGGTGGTGTTTCACCGCCTGGTCCACCAGGCTCCTGGTCTGACTCAGGAAACGTCTCACCTCCCGGTCCTTTTCCAGAAAGTCGACGACCTTCTCGTCCCTGCCGGTCAGAGGAGCGTAGGCTGCAATGCGGCCGGGGTTGGGCAGGATGCGGCAGTCGAACACATACCCTCCCCCATGTCCGGTCCGATCCCGGGGAAGGCCGTGCTTGTAGGAAAAGCTCTTGACGTGCACGGTGAGTCCCGGCCCCGACTCCTCCTCTTCCCGGCGCAGGGAAGCGGACCGGATCATGCTTTGCCAAACCTCCGACAGCGCAGGCAGCCGGACAGGCAGAGGGCCCTGGGCCAGGAGTCCTTCCAAAGTGCGCAGGCCATAGGGAATGCTGCGCACAAAGTGGACCTTGCCCTGGTGGAGTCCCCGGTAGCCATAGGCGCCGAAGGCCTGCATCAGGCGCAGCAGGGCGTAGGGCCGGTAGAAGCGCAAAAAGGTTTCAGGTTGAAGGGGCGTCAGATTACCGGCCACCTCGAGGTAATGGTCCAGCAATTGATTCCTCAGGGACCAGGGCAGGTCCGCCTTGGCATCCAGCAGCAGGGAGGCCACGTCGTACTGCAGCGCGCCCTTTCGCCCCCCCTGGTAGTCGATGCAGTAGAGTCGTTCCTGAAACCACATGAGGTTGCGGGACTGGAAGTCGCGGTAGAGAAAATGGTGGGTGTCGGCTTCCATCAGGAAATCGATCAAGGTATCGAAGTCATCCTCCAGCGCCTGTTCCTGGAAGGGAATATCCACCAGCTTCAGGAAGTGGTACTTGAAATAGTTCAGGTCCCAGCGCATGGACTGCCGATCGAAACCGGGTCTCGGGTAGCATCCTGCATAGTTGAGGTCCCGGCCGCCGACGATCTGAAATCGGGCCAGCGTCTCCAGGGCCTGCCGGTAGAGACCGACCAGCCGGTCGGAGAATCCCTCCTCCCGGCCCAGGGTCGAGACCAGCGAAAAGAGGGTGACGTCACCCAGGTCTTGCTGCAGGTAAATGTGGCGGTCGAGGTCCGAGGCGTAGATTTCGGGGACCGGCAGACCGTGGCGGCGAAAGTGGCCGGAGAGGTTCAGGAAAGCCCGATTTTCCTTGCGGTCCGGGTTGAAGGCGCCGATGATCGTCCGCCGACTTCCGGTGATCCGGAAATACCGGCGGACCGATCCGTCGGCCGAGACCGGCGCCATCCCCTCGGCGGGTTCACCGCACCACTGCCGGTAGAGCTCCTGCAGACGGTGTATGACGTCGGCGGCCATGGGTCTCGCGGAACCGGATTTCCTCGGGATGCATCCCCCGAAGATGATACACCAGGGACGTTCCAACCCGCATTGCTCACTGGGGGCTTTCCAATGGCTTGCGCCAATGGCACCATGCGGACGCCGCATCCGCGGCTTTGGGGTGATATAATCGCTCCTCAGAGGGTTTCATCGTGCAAGAAACAAGGCGGAACGCAAGACGGCGGCAGGGAGGCTGGATCTCTCGGGCGCGCGGCTCCGGATTGGGAAAGGGATGGCTCATCCTTGGGTTTATGGGAATGCGGGTCTTGTCCCTGTCTGCTCAAGAGGCGCCTCCTCCCGGTTTCGAAACCGACGTCCTGCCCATCTTTCAGCAGCATTGCCTGCAGTGTCACAGTGACCAGGCGCGTCAGGGGGGATTGTCGCTGGAGACCCTGGATCGGGTTCTGGCCGGAGGAGACGCGGGTTCGGTGGTGGTGGCCCACAAGCCTCTGCAGAGTCGGTTGCTGGTCCTGATCAGCTCCGGCGGCATGCCGATGGGCGCTCCTCCACTGGAAGCGGGCGCGATCGGCATCGTTCGGCGCTGGATTGAAGCGGGGATGCCCGGGGGAGCCCCGGAGGCGCCGGTTCCTGCGACAGCGCCCCCCGTGCGCGAGCGGGAAGTGATGGCGGCCATTCTGGGAGCCAAGTGTTTGCCTTGTCACGGCCGCAGGCGCCAGGAAGCCGGTCTGGACTTGAGGACTCGAGAGGATCTGCTGAAAGGGGGGAAGTCGGGCCCCGCCATCGTTCCCGGTAAACCGGAGGAGAGTCTGCTGGTTCGTCGCATCCTGGCGCAGGAGATGCCGCCGCCCAAGCTGCAGGAACAGTTCTCGGTGCGCGGCCTGACTTCTGTCGAGTTGGAAAAGCTGCAGGCCTGGATTGCCCGGGGAGCCTTGCCCGATCCCGAAAACCCTCCGGAAGCCGACCTCGGCCAGGAGCCATTGGTGGGCCCCAAGGACCGGCAATTCTGGTCCTTTCAACCGCCTCGCCGGCCGGCCCAACCCAGGGTGGAAGCAGAGGATCGCATCGGAAATCCGGTGGACACCTTTCTGTTGGCTCGATTGGAGGAAGAGGGCCTGAGCTTTTCCCCGCCGGCCGATCGCCTGACCTTGATGCGCCGCAGCTATCTCGACCTGACGGGCCTGCCTCCCTCCCCGGAGGAAATCCGATCTTTCCTGGACGACACTGATCCGCGGGCCTATGAACGTCTGGTGGACCGTCTTCTGGAATCTCCCCACTACGGCGAGCGGTGGGCCCGCTACTGGCTGGACGCCGTGGGCTATGCCGATTCCGAGGGAGGGGTTTCCTCCGACAACATCCGCCCCCACGCCTTCCGTTACCGCGATTACATCATACGGTCGGTCAATGCGGACAAGCCCTACGATCAACTCCTGATCGAACAGATCGCCGGGGATGAGTTGTTCGACTACAAGGCCGTGGACAAATACAGCCCCGATCAGTTGGACTGGCTGGTGGCCACCGGCTTTCTGCGAATGGGACCGGACTCGACCTACAGCACCGAGCAGAACAACCTGCCGGAGCGCCTGGACGTGGTGGCCACCCAGGTTGAGATCCTGAGCTCCTCCACCATGGGGCTGACTCTGGCTTGTGCCCGCTGTCACGACCACAAGTACGATCCATTGCCCCAGCGGGACTACTATCGCCTGAGCGCCATTTTGAAGACAGCCTACGATCCCTACGACTGGTTGTCCCCCAGTATGGGCTGCATCGGGGTGGGAGCCAAGTGCGACGAGTCCAACACCCGCTTGTTGCCGTTGCCTTCGGCCGGGGAGTTGCGACAGGTCGAAGAGTACAACGCGCCCATTCAACGCAAGATCGCGGAGCTGGAAGGGCAATTGGAGGAGAAAGCCCGCCCCCTGCGCAAGAAGCTCCTCGAGGGAAAAATGGCGGCCCTGCCTCAGTCCCTGCAGCAGGACCTGAAAGAGGCCTCTAAGGCAAAGCCCGAAGATCGAACCCCTGTTCAGAAGTATCTGTTGGGCAAGTTCGCGGAGACCCTTCAGGTAACCCAGGCCGATGTCCTTCAGAGGTTCAAGGACTTTGCCGAGACCTCCAAGGAGGTCGAGGAGCAGATCAAGGACGAGAAAGAAAAGCTGAAGGCCAAGCCCAAGATACGGGCGCTGTATGACATGGGAGGTCGTCCGACGCCCACCCGGATTCTGGGACGGGGCGAATACACCAATCCCGGGGACCTGGTGCCGCCGGGGGTGCCGGCGGTGCTCAACGGAGAGCTGACCCCTTACCGGATCGAAAAGCTCAATTGGAGCACCGAAACCACCGGGCGGCGTCTGGCCCTGGCCAAATGGTTGACTCAACCCAACCATCCCCTGACGGCCCGCGTCATCGTGAACCGCATCTGGCAGCATCACTTCGGTGTGGGTTTGGTGAGCACGCCCGGCAACTTTGGAAGCACCGGCGAGCGGCCATCGCACCCGAAGCTGCTGGACTGGCTGTCCCGCGAATTCGTGGATCGCGGTTGGAGCCTCAAGGCCCTGCACCGCCTGATCATGACTTCCACGACCTACCGGCAGCAATCCCGCGCCGGACAGCTCTCCCTGGAGAGCGATTCCGATAATCGTCTCTTGTCCCGTTTCCCCTTGAGGAGGTTGGATGCGGACGCCCTCAGGGACTCCATTCTCAAGATCTCGGGGCGTCTGGACCCGACCCGCTACGGTCCCGCCGACGAGTTGGAGATCAAGCCGGACGGGGAGGTGGTTGCCGAAGCGGAGGCCAAGGGCTACCGGAGAAGTATCTATGTGATGCAGCGACGTTCCCAGCCCCTCAGCCTGTTGGAGGCCTTCGATGCCCCGCTGCTGGTGCCCAACTGCCTCAAGCGGCCGCATTCCACGGTTTCATCCCAGGCCCTGCAACTGGAGAACAGCGAGTTGGTGCGCCTCAGCGCGCGGCACATGGCCGGTCGCGTGATTGACGACGTGGGGGATGACCTTTCCAGGCAGATCGAGCGAGTCTACCTGCTGGCGCTGACCCGACCGCCCACCGCCCGGGAGTCCGGCAAAGCCGAGGAGATCCTCCGCCAGTTGACTCGAGAATGGCAGCGGCACCTGGAAGTGGAGGTCCCGGCGGAGCCCCTGGCCAGCAAAGCCCGGTGGCTGGCGCTGGCATCGTTGTGTCACACCTTCCTCAACTCCGCCGAGTTCCTGTATGTGAATTGAGAAGCCTATCCGCAATCGAGGAACAAGTCCGATGAAAACCAGACAAGGGCATGCCGCCTCCGGGAGTCGCCCGGCGCCCATCAACCGGCGGACCTTCTTTTCCCAGGTCGGCGACGGCCTGCAGGGAGCCGCCCTGGCCACCTTGCTGGGGCAGGACCTGCTGGCACCGGATTCCTTGCTGGCGGCGGGTTCGCGGCAGGTCTACGATCTGAGGAAACAACAGCCCCATTTCGAGCCCAAGGCCACGGCCGTCATTCAGTTGTTCATGAACGGAGGGCCCAGCCAGGTGGACCTGCTGGACCCCAAACCCGCCCTGGAGAAATTTGCCGGCCAGCCTCCCGGCCGTGACCTGGCCAGTGAAGTTCGGGCGGTGCGGGAAGCCGGCGGTCTCATGCCGTCCCCGTTCAAGTTCGCCAAGCAGGGTGAATCGGGCATCGAGGTGTCGGAGGTGATGCCTCACCTGGCCGGGCAGGTGGACGATATCGCTGTGATTCGCTCGATGTTCACACCCCACATCGCCCACGAATCCTCGCTGTTTGTCATGCACTCGGGGCGCATGTTTCCGGGGCGGCCTTCGCTGGGCGCCTGGGTGGCCTACGGCCTGGGTACGGAGAATCAGAACCTGCCGGCCTACGTGGTGCTGGATGATCCCAAGGGGCTGCCCATCAACGACATCCAGAACTGGCAGGCAGGCTTTCTGCCGGCCGTCTACCAGGGGACCCGAGTACGATCCCAGGGATCGCCGCTACTCAACCTGCATCCCAGGGAGGAGTGGCCGAATCCGGTGGTGAAGCTGTCCCGTTCGCTGCTCAGACACCTGGATCGAAACCATTTGAGCCGGCACCCTGACGAAGCGGAGCTGGAAGCCCGCATTGCCGGTTACGAGTTGGCGGCCCGAATGCAATTGGCAGCTTCGGATGCTCTGGATGTGTCGGGGGAATCCGAGGCCACCAAGGAAATGTACGGCCTCGACGACGAGCGCACGGCTTCCTACGGCAAACGCTGCTTGATGGCTCGAAGATTGGTGGAACGGGGGGTCCGCCTGGTTCAAATCTACATCGAGGGCCAGATATGGGACAACCACAACGCCCTGGTCAAAAACCTGGGTTATGCCTGCGGCAAGACAGACAAGCCGGCGGCAGCCTTGTTAAAGGACTTGAAGCTACGGGGATTGCTGGATCGCACGCTGGTGGTTTGGGGAGGAGAATTCGGCCGGCTTCCCATCGCCCAGCAGCCTACCGCCGGAGAGGTGGGCCGTGATCACGGCCCCTCCGGATTCAGTGTCTGGCTGGCCGGTGGTGGCGCCAAGGGAGGGACTGTCTATGGCGCCACCGACGACATCGGTTACAAGGCCGTTGAGAACCCGGTCAGTGTGCACGACTTCCACGCCACCATTCTTCACCTGCTGGGCATGAACCACCGGCAGTTGATTTTTGAGCGCGAGGGCCGCAGCGAGAGATTGACGGACGAGTTCCCCGCCCGCATCGTCCAGGAAATTATTGCCTAGTGTTGCGTTCGGAGATTGAGTTCTCCTTCAAACGGCTTGGATGTACTTGAAATCGCAGCTTTTGGCCGTCTGGAACAAGTCAACGAATTTTCCAAACGCAACTCTGGACTGTTCTACACGCTTACCACGTTGCTGGCCTTCAGCCCCTTGGGACCGCGCTCGATTGAAAATTCCACCTTCTGTCCCTCATCCAGTGACCGATAACCATCCGACTGTACGGCCGAGTAATGGACAAAAACATCTTCGCCGCCTTCATGGGAAATGAAGCCGTAGCCTTTGCTTGAGTTGAACCACTTGACGGTTCCCTGAATTCTATCTGCCATAATCCTTGACTCACTCCTTCTCCAAATAGTTGACACCCCGGATTCCCGAGCGTCCGGGCAAAAAAAAAGCCGCCTCAAACCGCGGCGGCTGCTTCAAAACCGAACAGACACTCACCTCACCCGAGTCATAAGCCACTATACGCTTCGGTAATTTCCTTGTCAATTGGGTTCGTCTGCGTTCGTCGATCGTATCTGGCCGGTGGTCAGTGTCCAGGCCCACCCCCTCCGCTGCCCTCGGGTGGCTGAAAGTCCCAGTCTTGCTGACCCATCACGCCTCCGGGTGAGAAATGCGGGTTAAACCTCAGATTCCGAGCAGTTGACAGGCGTTCTCGCCCAGGATTTGTCGCTTGGCCTGATCGCTGATGGCTGCCGTAAGGATCTTGCCGATCTGGGATCTCGGGTCCATCAGAGGGGTATCGGAACCGAACAGGACCCGCTCCGCCCCGGCCTTTTGCACCAGCTCCTCCACCACTCCCGGACTGCGGAAGGAGGAGCAGGTTTCCAGGTAGACGTTGGGACAGGTCCGGGCCGCTTGGATGGCCTGGCTGCGGAAGGGCTCGACGTTGCCGGCATGCCCGGCCACAAAGCGCGCTCCGGGGAATCGCGGCGCGACCCGGGAGAGGAAACGGGGGGCGGTGGTGGGTTCGATGCCGGTATGGGTAATGATCACCAGTCTGCGGCGGTGCGCGAAGTCGTAGACGGGATCCCAGATTGGGTCGTCCAGAGGAAAGGGCGTATAGGAGGGATAGATCTTGATGGCCCGCATCCCGAGGCGGTCGATGGCTCGCTCCAACTCGGGCGCCATTCTGTCCGGCATCAGCGGAGACACGTAGGCGAAGCCGATGAAGCGATCGGGATGGCGGTCCAGGAAGCGCGCGGTCAGGTCGTTGCCGGTGCGGCCATCAGGATGAAAGATGTTGAAAACACAGCTTTGGTCAATGCCGACAGCGTCCATGGCCTGCAGCATCTGATCGGGGTCGTCAATGAGTCCCGTACCATCCCACCGGCCGACATGCCCATGAAAATCGATCACCCTGGTTCCTGCAATCATCGCTCCCCCCCCTCTCCCAAAATGCATTCGAGATTTCCGGAACAGAGGCATTCCAGGTTGCTGGCCTCCAGGTCCAGGTGATGAAGCGAGAACAGGATCGGCCCCATGGCGTAGCGAGGATAAAACGAACCGTAGAGCAGGCGCTGGATTCCAAATTCCCGAATCAGCGGTGGGATCTTCCCCAGGCCCTCATAGCGGCTCAGCTCCAGATGGGCTTGGGGCAACTGCCGCAAAAGCGGTCCGACCACCAGCGAATGGCTGTAGTGAGCTCCCACCAGCACCGTGACCAGGTCGGGGAATCGGCGCAGCGTGTCCCTGACTTCCACTGCCGGCGTGTCGGCCAGAGAAAGCCACAGGGGGATGTGTTCGGCAGCCAACCATTCCAGCAGGTCCCCGTAGATCCAGTCCACGAAGGGAAGGCGACATTCCTCGGTGTTGTGGAGGCGGACGCTGGTGAGTTGTTTCGCTCGATGCAATTGCTGCAACTGGGCCAGGCTCTCGGGGGTGGGGTCGGCCACCCATTGGGGATGCAGCGCCGTTTGCCCGTCCACCCAGGGCAATAGCCTTTCGTTGCCTTCAAGAGCGCTGAGAGCTTCTCCCTGGAGGTGGTAGATCAGAGCCCGAGCCACGCCGTGACGGTTCATTTCCTCCAGGAGTTGCTCGCGGGTCTCAAAAGGCGAGACCCGATTGCGGCGATGCCCCACGCCGACGTTGGCGTCGAAAACAGGGACCCGGGCCTGGAAATCCAGAGTTGTCATGATCGATCAGGGGTTCTGTAGGCGCAACCGCGTCCTGTGCGGAGCCGTCCCGATTATCTCCCAAGTCCGTGCGCCTGTCGAGCCGAGCCCGCATTTCTCACCGGGTCGCTGGATGCATGTCGAAAAGCAGTGTGTTTTCAGTGACTTGATTAGCTACACTGTATGGCCTTGCGAATACAGACTGCGCTGGGCGCGCTCTGGCTTGTCTGAGATCGAACACCAGGGATGATTGCTGCCGCCGCCTACGCGGCTCGGGGGATTTGCCGTTTCCATGGGCTTACGCCCACGGCTAAGTGCTGCCAACGCCTTGGCGGCTCGACTCGAACCCCCGGGCTGACGCCCGGGGGATGATCATTTGAAAATCCTGTCCCCCGGCAGTGTTGTGATTTAGAGGAGAGCGGCGAAGCCGCGGTTGGAGTGGGTGACCCGGCGACACGTATCCTACAGGACTTCCAAAAAAGCGGCGTAGCCGCGTCCGCATTTAGCCCCGGGCGTGAGCCCGGGGTCGTGTGGACTCTGCGCTGCCTCAGCCGCGTAGGCGGCGACTTAGAAACACCGTCCCGAAACGCGCACCTCGCTCCCTGCGCTCTTCTCAAGAGTGCGCCCCCCGGTGAGAAATGCGGGCTAGGCTGCCTGGGACCGATTTCATGCCGCTGGCCCAGTGCCGCTTGACCCTGATGGCTCCCCTTCGCTAGCATGTGCCCGCCACCCGGTGGGAAATGCGGGCCGGGTGGGGTGACGTCGATACAACCGGGGGATACTCATGGCAACGCGAAAAGACAAGATTGTGGATACCGACTGGTCCGGTCTGACGCTGGGGGAGCGCATCCGGCACCTGGAAGTCGAGGGCTACGTCGTCTTGCCCGATCTCCTGGACAGCCAACATATCCAGCGCTTGAAGGCTGAGACCGCCAGGATGGAGACCGTACCCCGCGACTACAGCATTCACCAGCGCGGCCGGTCCAGCGTCCAGTTCTGGGGCGGTCCCATTACCGAGTTGATCGCCCATCCGCCGACCATCGCCTTCCTTAAAATGCTTTTTGGGGACGAGATCATCATGATGAGCTACGGCTACGACCGTTCCGAGCCGGGTCACCCCGGGATCAGCCTGCACAGCGACGGCCAGCCCTGGGGCTCCAGGATTTTCGGGTACAACATGAGTTGTCCCCGGCTGGTGCGGGTCCTCTATTACCTGGAAGACCTGACGCCGGAAGTGTCCCCCTTCAAGGTGGTTCCCCGATCCCATTTGAGCTTCCACAACGACGGCAACCCCTACCTGCGCTACGAGGAGCATCCCGAGCAGGTGATGGTCACCTGCAAGGCGGGATCGGCCGCTTTGATCAACCAGAACGTTTTTCACGGGAACTTTCCCAACGTCGGCACCTACGCCCGGGAGATGCTGGCCATCGCCTTCCGCCCCGCCTGGGCCGGACCGGGGAGCGAAATAGAGGCCTGGGATCCGGAAGAGCTGGCCAAGGTTCCGGCGACTGTCCGAGAACTGATGGGTGACCGCAACACCCGTATCTGGAACTACGGAGGCGGCAACAAGCCTCCCAACATGCCCCTGGTGGGCCCCGGAATTGACCCCAGCCGCTGGGAGCGAGTGGGTTGACCTCTCCGCCTCGGCGGATTAGTAGCGCCGTCCCGATACGCACTGCCTCACCAAAACAACCCCCAGGCGCACGCCAAGGGACGTCGTACCCCCCACCGCATCAGCCTTCGCCTGGCGGCGGAGCCCGCAGTCGAGCCGGTGGGGGGCAAACTCCCCGCCCCGTGAGTGAATACCAGCCGGTTCGGGCAGCGGCCCGTTGACGGCGTCGTGCGAGTGCTTCCGGCAGGTCGTGTGAACCCCGCGCTGCCACAGCCGCGTAGGCGGCGGATTAACAGCCGGGTTCCGCAACGCACTGCCTTTTCCGAACAAGGCTAAGCTAAACACGTACCACGCCCATGGCCCCCCCGGTGAAAAACACGGCTTAATCGGACGAGGGAGAACATACCCATTGGGCGAAGTAGGCGGGAGCCCATTTGCGGGCCAGGTGCATGGTCAAAAGGGTGAAGCTGCTGTAGGGGAGGGAAGTCTCCTCTTCCATCCAGGCCTCGGCGCCGGCAAAGGAGGGCAACTCGGCCACCCGCACCTCGTGCCAATCGCTTTGGGGGGCCATGAGTTGGAATCGCTCCAACCGTATCAACCCGTGGCGGCGGGCAACCGCCTGCAGCCGGCGAGTGTGCTCCGCCTCGCCGCGCTCCTTAGCCGACAGTTCAGCGGCGCCGGGCAGCCAGCGCCGGAATGTGAGCACCACCATGCTGCCGCGGTCTGTCTGCAGGGGTGGAATCCGATGGGGGTCGTCGCCGGTGGCAGGCGAAACCGGCGCGGGGGGATGGGCGACGCCGTCCGTGAAGTCGTCCCGGCCCACACGTCGCGCCAAGTGGTACTCGTAGTGGCCATAGCGCCCATAGGGCGGGGCCATCTCCGCCTGGACCCAGGCTTCGGCCCCGGCCAGGGAGGGAAATTCGATCACCCAGAAACGTTGCCAGTTGTTTTGGGGTCCGAGCAGTCGAAACCCCTCCAGATGCATCAGCCGGTATTGACGCGACACCGACAACATCAGGTCGACATGTTCCTGTGAAAAGGCTTGCTGCTCCTGTCGGGAGAGACGATTCCAGGCCGGAAGTCGGCCGCCTTTGAAAAGGACCGCAACCGAGTCTCCCGCGAGATCGGTTGGGTGTCCGGCACTCTGGCCGCTGGGTGTCATAAGCCCTTCAGTCTGCGTATCTCACCGGGTCGCTCCCCATGTGAATCACCTTCGCAGAATTTGCAGTTCGATGATCCCCTCGTTCAGCCGGGACCGGCAATTCCTGACGTTCATTGGCGGGGGTGCCGCCCCGAACACCCTCGCCATTTCAGAAGAGGTCACCTTTCAGCGGCCGGCTGGAAAGGTGCGGGAATTTTTGGGAAGTGGCCGTATTCGTCTCGCCCGCAAACCAGAACCGGCTGATAATATCGCCCGAGAGAGTTGCGTTGAAGCTGCCTGACCCGTGGAGGAATGTATCGAATCGCCAAACCGCAGCGGCGTCTGGCCGAGTGGTTGGGATTGCTTCCGTGGATGAGCAAACCGTCGTGGACCGACATCTGGCCGGCCTTCAGGACGAGGTCAACCGTTTGACTCGAGTCAAAGCTCTCCGCGGGGATCTCCTGGTTGATGCTGAGCAGATTTCCAGCCATTGCCGACGTTTCGTGGGTCAGAATGCCTTGGCGGTGGGACCCGGGGACGACCCGCATGCAGCCGTTGTCGATAGCCACGTCGTCGATAGCCAGCCAGGCGGTGACCGCCTGCGGCGGTTCCAGTCCCCAGTAGGTCACGTCCTGGTGCCAGGCCACGAATTTGTCGCCTCGGGAAGCAGAGGGATATTTGCAGAAAAAATGGGTGCCCAGGAGAAGGACGTCCGGGCCGAGCACCGAGCGGACCGCTTCGAGAACCGGAGGACGGGTGGTCATTCTCCACACGAACTCGTGGGTGAAGTGACGATTGTGTAGTCCGATTTCTGCTTTGCTTTGTCCCTGGTCGACCTCCAGGGCATCGAACTGTGACCGGTAGTCCTTGATCTCGGATTCCGAGAAAACCTCCAGGCCGGTCAGGTACCCCCGGTTTTTCCACAGCTCTGACCTGGCGCCATCTCGGGTGGTGGTCGTCATCCGGTGCGGACCTCCGTAGAGTGCTTGCACTGAGTGGCTCCCGGGCTCAATCGACCCGTGACGGCTCCACTTTCGAACGGTGGTGTCCTGAACCGCTGAGGGTCCAGTCTAAATCAGTTCGGTTCGAGCCGTGCAATTATTTTGGCTCGTCGCCACTGCGGGAGTCCGTGGTGCCGGTGTACGTATTTAGCGGGGCCCCCGCCCCTGCCGTGCGGGTCATTTGGAGGAAAAACGGTCGATCGTTGCATGAAGACGAACCACGAATGAACACGAATAGACACGAAGACAGATTGACCTCCTTCAACGACAAGCGGCACCAAGATGCTTTGGCACTTTTGTCCCGTTGGTGTGACCCTGTCATGGGAGGAAGCCCACCCGGGAGCGCGGGCGTCCCGCCCGCACAAATCCTCCCGCAGCTTCAGCCATCTCCTCCACCGGAATCAACCGGCAGCGGCGCCCTGCCTCTGCTTCGGCCGGGCCCATGCGGTTCCCGCCGGCAGGGCGGTCGGCTGCAACATCGCAGGGAAACTGAGCGGCAACCGAAGGGACAGCATGCGGGCGGGACGCCCGCGCTCCCGGGGGTGTCGTCCCGATGGTGAGG
Organism: Candidatus Versatilivorator sp.; assembly: GCA_965262635.1. Lineage (GTDB taxonomy): Bacteria > Acidobacteriota > Terriglobia > Versatilivoradales > Versatilivoraceae > Versatilivorator. The sequence goes on from OZ253547.1 coordinate 979,758, forward strand.
TGGGGGGTATCCGGCGGGCGACTTCTCTGAAAGCCGGCCTGTCCCCTTTGGGAGACTCCCGTTTGCCTGTGAGCCGGGCGCCCGCCCCCCGCGACTGGGCAGATCCATCGAGAAGGACTATAAATGGAACATCGATGCACAGGATGCACAGGATAATCAGGACGGGAGGCTGCTGCAGGAGACGCTGACTCGGGCAATGATCGCGTGCGGATTTGAGGATGTCCGGGAACACAAGCCAGCCGTCTCCGGAAAAAATCCTGTGCATCCTGTGCATCGATGTGAATCAAAAATCTACCCATGCTTGACTATGAACCGGTTTCCAGCCACCAGGCGCAAGCGTTTGTTTCAGGTAAGTTCGGCCCCCGCCCTGCCGTGCGGATCATTCAAGAGTGAAACAATCGGAAATCGACAATCCTGTCGCGACCTTGGTATTCCGTAGCGGTTAAACTCAACGCCTTAGTGACCCTTCGTCGTTCTTCGTGGCCCTTCGTGGATAACTCTTTTTTCTTTTGTTTCAGGTAAGCGTGTTGCCTATTGGGGACGGAGCACTACGCTGCCGCATGGCCAGGCCACGAATCTGAGGTGAAATCCCTTTCGGCCGGTGCTATTCTTTCGGCATGATATCGTCGCGATAACGTTTCCACCTGCGGGGATGTCGATTCAAGGCTCCGGGGCAGAGCCGGGCCCCTTTTCATATCGTCCGGTTCGGCTGGAATAGGAGGTCAGGGATGGAATCTCAAGCGATTTCCAAACAGGAGTTTCAGAGCCGCTACGATCGTGTGCAGCGTTTCCTGGAGGACAAGCGGTTGGGGGCGTTGCTGGCCTTTTCGCCGGCGCGCGAGCACAAATGGGGTCAGACCGGCCATGTCTCCTATCTGTCGGGATGGGCCAACGATGACCGCATCGTGGAAACGGTGGTGGTGGTGCCCCGCCAGGGCGATCCGGTCATGCTGGCTTCCGGAATGCAGTTCATGTTCGAGCAGGCCGCGGAAGTGTCGCCGATCGAGGACATGCGGCTGGTGGATGCCGTCGACCCTAACGCGGTGGCAGGCCATCGGGCCGGATCCGGGGACGATGGTCCCCGCGACTTTGCCGGCCAGACCCTGGCCATCCTGGAAGAGAACGGCCTGGGAGGGGAAGGAGTGGGCGTGGTCGGGGTGAGCACCATGACGGCTCCCTTCTACGAAGGACTGGCTCGCGGCTTGGGGGACCGGCTCCATCGCGTGGACGACGTGGTTTCCCAGCTCCGTGCCGTGAAAAGCCAGGCGGAATTGAAGTTGATGCGGCGCGCGGCGGAGCTGAGCGATCTGGGATTTCAAACCATGCTCGAGGTTGCCAGGCCCGGTCTGCCCGGAATGGAAATCGTGGCTGAGATGGAGCGGGTGGTGCGCCGTCAAGGAGCCGACCACGCCAAGTACTGGATGGCTTCAGGCCCGCCCCCGGACTGGAACAACACCCGGCTCGACATCAAACCCCATGAGCGGATCCTGCAATATGGCGACCTCATGGCCAGTTGCTCCTACATTGTCTACCAAGGGTACTGGTGCCACGGACATCGCACCGGAACGCTGGGAAAACCTTGCGATGCCCTCACCAAGTTGTGTCAGGTGACCCGGGAAGCCCAGGATCGGGCTCAGGAGATATTGAAGCCCGGCACGCCCGTGGCCGAATTGGGTCGGACCATCCGCGAGCACGTAGCGCCGCACGGTTTGGATCTTCTGGGGGGCAGAATCGGACACGGCATCGGCATGGATTACAGCGAGCAGCCCGTGCCCTTCGATGACAGCAACCCGGCTCTCATGCAGGCCGGAATGACCGCCGTGATGCACGCCGTCTTTGGCCTGCCCGGAACGGGAAAGATGTTTGTCCCATTGGGCGACGTGTTCCACCTGACCCAGGACGGCCCGGAACTCCTGATGGGCTTCCCGCGAACCCCCTTTGTCGCCGGGCAGTAGGCAATCGTCAGCGCATGCTGTTTCAGCCGCTGCCCTTGCCGCTGATATTCACTCACGGGGCGCCGCGTTTGCCCCCCCCCTCCGGCTCGACTGCGGGCTCCGCCCTCTCGCAGAAGCCGAGCCGGAGGCGAAGGCTGATGCGGAGGGGGGGAAGCCGGGTCGGCGGACTGCGGCCACGCCAGGCTGAAAATGGACAATTCTTATACAGGTTTCAACAATCGCCGGGGTTGGCAGCGCAGTCCCACTTCCTGACAACGCTAACTTGAATTTCCGGGCGCAGGCCTCAACCCGCGGATTCTGTCCCACCGACTCTCTGCTGTCAGGCACGCGAGAGAGCATCGATCACCTGGCGGCAGTTCAAGATCTTTTCGGCCAGGTCCAGCGGCCGGTAGTAGTAGTGGTTGGAGGCCTCGAAGGCGATGGTGGAGTGGTGCCGGGCGATGGAGAATTGAGCCCGGGCCAACTCGATTTCCGCCTGGGCGATCTCAATTATCCGCTTGGCAGCCTGAGGCTCCTCACCTTGGCTTTGACGGAGCTTCTCCCTCAACAGATAAAACTCCACCTGATTGGCCGTGCTTTGGAAGTGGTGCTGGCAGGTTTGGGCGATCGCCAGATCCATTGCTGCGAAATCCCTTCTTGTCGGGGACACTTTCTCCGCACCCTGCCGGAAGGAGCGCAGCCCCTGGCGCCAACCCGCGGCCAGCTTCCGAAACTGCTGCGCCACGACTTCCGGGGGGTAGTCCCCCGACCAGGTCCGGTAGTCATCCTGAGGGAAGAGCATCATGCTGGAGCGATACCCGGTGGGTTGGAGGCGAAGGGGATTGGCAGGCCCGTGTTGGGTGGGAATGTTGTAAATGCGGACCCCGTAGGGGAATTCCTGGAAGGCTTGGCTGAACTGGCGCCAGGCCTCGACCATCAGCGGGGCCGCCGCCGGGCCGTAACGGCGGGTTGCCAGCTCCATGAGGATGTCGCGGTTGGCTCCTGACGGCCGGAAATAGTAGGCCTTGGCCGCTTCCAGGTTGGGCGACGCATAGCCCCCGCAGGTCCAGGAGGGCATGATGCCGCTGATGCCTGTCTCGGAGAGTTTCTCACAGTGTTGAAGGATCAGCTCGACCACGGGAATATAGGGAACCGCCGAGATCTCCCAGGTGTTGTTGAATTGCAGCTTGGCCATGGTGCGGATTCCCTCCCGGTCGGCCCTGGCCCAGTTGCGCCTGGCGCGGGGCCCGGGCCCCACCACCGAAATCGAGTACTCCCCGACCTGCGTTTCGACTCCGCCCCTCAACACGGGCTGTTCCCACTCGCTGATGCTCATGAAGCGCACGTCCTTTGGCAGCAGCGGGATGAGGTTTGCTGACAGGTCGTCTCCCCAGCCCCAGTCCCAGGCGATGACCTCGGCGGTGGAGCTGGCCCTCCGAACCCCTTCTCGAAAGGTGCCGATCAGTTCGCCGATCGCCTCCCAACTCTCCCGTTGGGAGCAGCGGGGACATCCCTCGGCCCGGGGAGCTTCCCGGCCCCAACTGCTGCCGTGAGAGAAGCAGTTGGTGTGGTTTTCCGACATGGTGATGGAAAACCATCCCCCCAGGTCGGGGACCTGCCGCATGACATGGGTGAGACTGTCGGCGATCCACCGGCGTACTCTGGGGACGCTGGTGCACATGGCATGAAAGTCCCGATAGGGGGATCCCTTGATGTCGGGATGGCGGTCAAAGAATGATCCCGGCATGGCGCGCGGCTCGTTCAGGTAGAGATAGATCCGGATGCCGAACCTAAGGGCGTGCTCCACCAGGGAGTTGAGCCGGCGCAGCCGCTTTTCCCAGTCCTTGCCGAATTCCGGAAACTCCGGGGAGGGGGCCAGGGTGCTGAGGAGGGAGTGCATCCAGACCCCGTTGATGCCGGCTCGGGCCAGCGCTTCCAGGTAGGCTCCGGGGAAGGGGTCGATATCCTCTTCCAGGAGCGGATCTCCGAAGAGCGCGAGATAGGAGTAGAGATAACGGGGATCCCAGGCTGTTTCGCGCCGGAGGGTTCCTCTGGGCACAAAAGGACCGCTTCGAAGCTCCATCTGGTCCTGAAGCCAATAAAGGCCCTGCAGGACGTCTCCTTCCTCCTGACCGGTGATGCGCAACTCCTGGGGGCCCACCTGGACGCCGAAGCCTCGCTTGCCGCCGGCCCCGGAGGGACCCACCGCCAGCCGAATGGTTTTCCCACGGGAGGGCGGGCCGGGGGTGAGCGCCACCTGAGCCTCCATGGAGTCGCGAAGGTAATCCTGGAAGCGCCGGGCGGCTTGGGCCAGCAGGGGCTGGGTGGGCTGTATCAGGCTCCAGCCGCTGCTGAGGTCCACTTCGGCCCGGGAGGCTCTCCGGGCGGCATCCCGAAGTAGGGGCCGGCTGGGACGGCTCAGCTCCCGGACGAAGTGGAAGGGCTCCTGACCCGGTTCCTGAAGCCGGCTTCCCAGTTTCTCCTGCAGGATCTCGCGCATACGACCGGCCCGATGCAGCTCTTCGCTGGAGGGACTTCGATAAAACACCTCCCCACAGTCAGGCTTGGGCCCCAGCTTGATGTCCAGGAAATCGTCTTCCTTGAGGGTGAACTCGAACTTGGGCCGGTCCCAACCCAAAAGCTGGATCAGTTGCTGGCGAGGAAGCAGATGCCAGTTCTGGCGGATCACCGTGATGTGAAGCCGCCTGAGCTGATCGCGACTCAGCAGGCGCTTCGGGGGAAGGCCCATGGAGGCGCCCAGGGCCAGCACGTTGGCTTCGCTGGTCCGCAGCACCCGGGCGATCCGGGAGGTGTTGGCCAGCTCCCAGTTCCGCCACACCAACTGGAAAACGCGATTGGGGAAATGCGGCTCCGGGATGGGCTGGAGCGGGGCAGTGGGAGGTTCGCCGGAGCGGCAGCGGCTGAGGCTGAGAGCCAGCGGACCCAGGTAAAGAAATTCCCTGCGGTGCATGGATTGCCCTTTTTCCATTCCAGGGGTTGCAGCCCGTTTTTCAGGACGCCGGCGTGAGAGAATGGGTGAGTTACCCGGCCCGGCCCCATCCGACCCAGTGGATCGACCAGTGAGTCTGTTCCCGGAAAAGCCTAACACCGAGCCCGGGCGTCGCCAAGTAAGTTGTCATCCCTGCCAGGGACGAAAAAACAGCCACCACGCCGGCACCTGGCGGCCCGGCTTCCCCCCCCCACCGCATCAGCCTTCGCCTGGCGGCTCGGCTTCTGCGACTCCCCCTCAAGGGGGGAGTGATCTTGAGGCTTGCATAAGGCGCTCCAGTATCACTCCCCCCTTGAGGGGGAGTCGGCGAGAGGGCGAAGCCCGCAGTCGAGCCGGTGGGGGGCAAAACACCGCGCCCCGTGAGTGACTATCAGCGGCAGGGGCAGCGGCGCGTTGGCGGCGGCGTTCGAGCGTTCGGGGGCTTCCGGCAGGTCTGATGGTGCACCTTCTGCCGATAGCATAGGACCTATTTTAGGGAGGCATGATGAGTAGCGCCGTCCCGGAACGCACAGCCTCTCCAAAAAACCACCAAGCACGCTCCTCCCCAATCACCCGCCATACGGATTGCCGCCAACCTCAGCCGCCCCTCCCACTCCCCAGTACCTTATCCCGCCGGCAGTCAGGGTGATAGAATAGCCGCCCATGTTTTCAACCCTGCATCCACTTGACCTGGCCGTCCTGGCAGCCTACTTCCTGGTGGTGACCTTTCTGGGTGTGGTGGTAGGCAAGAGACAAACCAGGAACCTTCGTGACTTCTTTACCGCCGGAGGCAAGTGGGGGTCCCTGGTGGCCTTCATCTATAGTCTTTGCCTCGGCGGTAGGGGGGGCGGAGGCGGTGGTGGTCGGCGGAGCGGCCTACCGGAGTGGGCTTTCCGGGGTTTGGCTCTGGTTTGCCGGGGGCCTTGGCCTGATCATCTACTACATCTTCGCCCCGATCTACAAGCGGGTACGGGTGTTCAATCTGGCCGAGGTCTTCGAGATGCGCTTCGGCCCAGGGGTGGCTACCTGCATTGCCATCATGGGAAGCGTTTTCAGTCTGTTTCTCATCGGCACCTTCGCTCTGGCCGTGGCCAAGACCATTGCCGGGCTGTCGGGATGGTCGGTGGAAATCACCCTGCTGGTCGCCTGCCTGGTGGTGGCCCTCTATGTGGGATCGGGCGGCTTGATGTCGTCGCTGTTGACCGATCTGTTCCAGGGGGTTCTGTCGCTGACGGTCTTCTGCTTCCTGTTGTTGCCCTTCCTCTGGGGGGAAGTGGGCGGCTTTCAGGGGCTGGTGAATGTTGCGCCGGAACGCTGGTCGCTCTTCTCGGAGGAAATTCCACTGTTTTACGTGCTGGCCTTGATCCTGGGCGGACTGGGAGCGGTGGCCACACCGGTTCTGTTCAGTTTCATGGTGGTGGGCAGGGACGAGCGGGTAGCCACCCAGTGCGCATGGAGCCACATCTGGAAGCGAATCATGACGGTTCTGTTTGCCGTCTATGGAATCATGTTCGCCATCTACAAGCCCGGGCTCCACACCCAGCCCATCCCTCAGGATACCGAGCTGGTTTGGGGAATCGTGATGAAGGAGATCGTTCCGGCCGGCCTGCTGGGGTTGCTGGTGGCCAGCTTTTTCGCCGCATTGATGTCCACGGTGGACACCATGGCCACCGCCAGCTCGGCCATGACGGTGGACTATCTGTTCAAGAAACGCTGGTTTCCGGGACGCAGCCAGCAATTCTACCTGCGCTGGGCCCGGGTTGGAGGCGTGGTGGCCGTCCTGCTGGCCTACCTGATTACCCTGCAGTTTTCCACGCTCAAGGAGATCATCGAGTTTCTGGCGCCGCTCCAGGGATTCCTGGGCATCCCCCTGTTTTTCGGGATCGCCTGGAGAGGGGCCAATCGGAGGGGGGTCTGGGCCTCGCTGATGGTGGGAGTCAGCCTGCTCTGGATGGTACAGCTCTTCCATGACGGGCCGCCGAGCACCAAGGTGCCGCTGAGTGTCTTTCCACCGATAGGGGCGGCCGCCTTGACCATGTACCTGGTCAGCCGGTTGACGCGGCCCGAGTCGGAGACGCTCCTGCATCGCTTCTACTGCATCCTGAATACTCCCCTGGGCCGGGACGAGCGCTTGAGTGCCGTGGGAATCCGGCTGCCGGCCATGGCGGGCTCGGAAGGGGGCGTCAAAATTGATGAGCGGCTTGATGAGGCGGCGTTGGCACGGCTCTATCAGTCCTATGCAACCCAAAAGATCTATGGCCGGGAGAGTTCGATCGAGTTGGTCAGGGAACCGGGCCTGGAGTGGTACTACCGAGGTCTTCTCTGGTTTACCCTGTGCTGCGCTCTCATGGTGTCCCTGGTTTGGGCGGGATCGGCGCTGATGGTTTTTCTCAGCTCCCAGGCGGGGGGCTAATCACGAGAACTGGGAGGGAGGGATCCGTGGCGCCCGTTTTGTCTGAGCCGAGCGCTCCCGGACTCTTTGTCGAGGGGTATGCGGATCGATTGAGCGTCCCGGCCGGAGATGGGATCGGCTTTCACGTTTCGACCAACCTGCCCCGGTACTCGGCGGAGATCGCACGTCTGGGAGCGCAACGGAAGGTCGTGTGGGCCAGGGGCGGCCTGTTGGGAGCCCGCCACCCGGTCCCGGCCAATGCCTCCAGCCACGGCTGCGGTTGGCCTCCTGCATTCCGAATCACCGTGCCGCTGGATTGGCCCTCGGGGTACTACAGCCTGGTCCTTGGTGGAGAGGGAGGCCATCGCCAGGTCCGCGGCGAGATCTCGTTCGTGGTCAGGGCGGCTCGCCCGGGCCGGGAATCCAGGATTCTCCTGCAGCTCACCACCAACACCGATGCCGCCTACAACAGTTGGGGCGGGTCCACGCTCTACAGCGGCCCCGACGGACCCGCCCACCGGGTCTCCTTCGAGCGGCCCTATGCCGGGTTCGCCGAGGATGGCATCTACCTGTTCACCCTCGAAGGCGAGTTTGAGAAGGACCTGGATAAGCGGCGCATTTCCGACCCTCTGCAGACGGCCTTCCGGGGGGGCGGAATCGAGCTGTCCCCCCATTCCTTCGTTCAGGTGACCCACCCCGGCCGCCGCTGGTACCTGGTGGTTCCGGGAATCACCTACACTTTGAAGTCGGAAGGGCGGCAGCTACGGGTCTACGATGGATTCACCACCTGGGAGAGCGGATGGCGCAACTGGGAGCAATCCTTTGTGGCCTGGGCCGAGCGGTCCGGCTATCAACTGGAATACGCTGTCAACACCGACCTGGAGTTCTGTCCGGAAATCCTTCGACACTACCGGCTGGTGCTCAGCGTGGGGCATGACGAGTACTGGTCGGCGCCCATGCGGGACCACCTGGAGCAATTCGTTGCCGGCGGAGGCAACCTGGCCTTCTTCAGCGGGAACAACCTCTGGTGGCAGGTTCGGAGTGAAGACCGGGGACGGGCGCTGGTTTGCTGGAAGGACTTCAAGCGGGATCCTTATTTTGACTCCGGCCGATATGACCGGCTCACCACCCTCTGGTGCCACCATTTGGTACAGCGGCCGGAAAACCGTCTCACCGGAGTGAGCTTTGCCCGGGGGGGCTACCATGACTTCTTTGACCAGTATCGCGATAGTCCGGGGCACTACACCCTCCATCGGGCCGACCACTGGGTTTTCGAGGGCACCGGGCTGCGCGACGGCGATCCTCTGGGAGGCATCGACAGGCTGGTGGGCTATGAGTGCGACGGCTGCGATTTCCGCTGGGAAAGCGGCCGGCCGGTTCCAACCGGCCGTGAGGGGACCCCGGAGAATTTCACCATCCTGGCCACGGCCCCGGCCGCCCTCTCTCACGCGGACGAGTCGGTTCGCTTGGCCTCGGAGGCCCTCTATGGCGAAGGGACATCCAGGGAAATCGCTCAGCCGGGGGCTGCCGTCATGGGCCTCTACAGTCGGGGAGGGACCGTGTTTACCACCGGATGTACCGAATGGGCCAAAGGCCTGCGCGGCCGGGACAAGGCCGTGGAGCGCATCACGCGCAATCTTCTGGACCGGCTATCGCAGTAAGTGGCTAGTGGTCAGCCCAACCACCGCCCTGCCGTGTGGATCATTCGAGAGTGAAACAACGGGTCCTTATGCCTATCGGGAGCAGGGGCCATGTCCCGTTAATTCGGTTGGCTGCATCATTGAACATCGATACACAGGATAGACAGGATAAACAGGACGAGAATCTGCTGCACAAGAAGCTGACTGGCTCGATGATCGAGTGCGGGTTTGTGGGAAAACTCAGGGTCCTTGGTGGCCCTTCACGGATCCCTTTCGAGTCTTTTCCAACCCCTTGGAATCCCTTCGCGGATTCATCATTTTGTTTCCTTAACAGATCCTTTAGCGCCCTTGGTGGAAATCTTTTCTCCCTTCCCGACCTCTGGCGGATCCCTCTTGAGCCTTCTCCAACCCCTTAGTGGCCCTTCGTAGTCCTTCGTGGCCCTTCGTGGATATCTTTTTGCCTTTTCGTGGAAACCTTTTCTCCCTTCCCGACCTCTGGCGGATCCCTCTTGAGCCTTCTCCAACCCCTTAGTGGCCCTTCGTCGTTCTTCGTGCCCCTTCGTGGATATCTTTTTGCCTTTTCGTAGAAACCTTTTCTCCCTTCCCGACCTTTGGCGGATCCCTCTTGAGCCTTCTCCAACCTCTTAGTGGCCCTTCGTCGTTCTTCGTGCCCCTTCGTGGATTTCTTTTTTTGCCTTTGTGGATAACCCTCAGTTGTGGATGCGATAACTTCCACCAATGCCTTCGATAGGCGAAGAAGCCCGGCGTTCAGGACCGCGTCCAGTATTGGTCCACATACTCCTGCATCTTGCTGAGCATGAAGCGTGAGGACTGCAAAGCCCGTTCGCCGTCCCAGGCGAACACCTGACTGGTCATGATGCCGTCGAAGTCGATCTCCGCCAACGTTCCGAAAAACGCCTCCCAGTCCACCTCACCCGCGCCGATGTCCAGGTGCTGGTGAATCCGCGCCGGTGTGCCGGCCGGGTTGAGGATGTAGCGCCACCCTCTCTTGTGGTTGAAGGAGTCGGCCACGTGGACGTGGGCCAGGACGGGCGCCGCATAGCGCAGCATGGCAGCCACGTCCTCTCCCAAGTGAAAGGTGTGAGGGGCGCAGTAGAGGTATTTGACCCAGGGGGAATTGACTGACCGGATCATGTCCACCGCCAGATTGTTCTCTTCCACGAAATCGTCCGGGTGGGCTTCGATGTGCAAGGGCAGTTGCTCGGCCTCGAAGATGGGAAGCAACTCCTCCATCGACTTCCAGAAAGCCGCTTCACTGGCCTCGGCCTGGGCTTCGGGTCCGGCGAATGCCGTCGACTGTGGCGAGGGCCCGCGGTCGAAGATGGTGTTCACCGTCTGACATTCGATCTCCTTGACTATGGGAAGGGCCCGTTTCCAGTAACGGACGGCGGCTTGGCGTTCCTCCTCGTCGGGGCTGGCCCAGCGATAGGTCAACAGCAGGCTGACCAGGCTCATTCCGGTCTCATGAAGCGCCTGCTTGAACTCGCGAATCCTGGTCTTGTCGGCACGGGGCGGCCAGTATTCGGGAAAGAAATCGTCCCGAGAGCAGAGTTCCAGGTTTTCCCAACCCAGGTCCGCCACCAGTCGGACCACTTCGGGAAGGGGGCGATCGCAGTGCATCAGGGGGTCCAATGCCAGTTGCATGGGTCAGCTCCTTGAGTCCCGCCGCCGGAGGCAGTGTGGTCTTCCCGTGGTGTTGTCGAAAACGGAGGCGCCGGCCCCCGGATTTTCGAACTCTGGAAGGGGGTGTCGGTAGGACTTCGGTGCAACTCTATCCCAGGTGGGCGGGCTGCCGCAACCGAGGCCGGAAGACCGGTGTGAAGGACACGAAGTCACACCAAGGTCGCGAAGGATTTTCCGCGAAGGGGCACGAAGGACAAAAAATATCCACGAAGGGGCACGAAGAAAAACTAAGAGAGGATGAGCTTCTTCGCCAGCAAGCGGCGGCGGCTGAAGCCTTCAAACTCCAGCGGTTTGGTGGCACACTGTGTCGGCATCGGTTCTCCTCAAGAATCTTCTTAACTTCTGTCACAAGAGTGGGTTACCAGATCCTGAGAACCGATGCGTCCTACCTGTGGTGAGAAATCCGGGTTAAACTCCTTCTGCAATTAAGAGCCCTTCGTGTCCCTTCGTCTTCCTTCGTGACCTTCGTGGATGATCTTCATGCCGTTCCATTACTGGTCCGGGCCGGTCAACTTGTTACAATAGGGGCTTCACGGACAGATCGGCTTCGTCTTTCAATTCTTGCAAGGGTGGACCATGAAAACCATCTCCAGGCATTCGGTGCTTTTGTGGGTTGCGGCTGCAGCTTCACTGTCGCTGGTAATGTCCTGCGGTTCGAGCCCACCCGAGCAGCAAACGGGATCAGCGAGCCAATCCGGCCCGGAGGAGGTCACCGCCGAATCTCTCTTCAATGGACGGGATCTTCAGGGATGGCACACCAATTCCGAAAAGATCGGTCACGGAACGGGAGGCCTCTGGAGAGTGGAGGAGGGGGCTATCGTGGGCGAGCAGGATCCCCCGGGGAGCGGAAACGGAGGCATCCTGCTGACGGATCGGACCTTCGGCGATTTTGAGGTTACCCTGGAGGTCAAGCCGGATTGGGGCGTTTGTTCGGGCCTGTTCCTTCGCAGCACCGAGAAGGGCCAGTGTTACCAGGTTATGATCGACTACCGGGAGAACGGCAACGTTGGCGAGATCTACCGCGAAGGCCTGGACGGAAGAACCAACGCGACCTTCCGTCTTCAGGGCATCTATCAGGACGGAGGAACCAAAGACCTGGCGGGCATCAAGGCAATCCGCGCCGAAAGCAACCAGCGCGGCGCGGGCGGAGAACCCCGCTTTTCCCTGGAAGACTGGGCCAAGATCTGGAAGCTGAACGACTGGAACACGCTGCGAGCCCGAATCGCGGGCAACCCGCCCACGATCACCACCAGCCTGAACGGCCACTTCATCACCGAATACACCAGTGACCAGACGTTTGAAGGGACGCTGGAAGACCGCGGATTCGTGGCGGTCCAGGTGCACGGTGGGAAAATGTGGCCGGCCGGAGCCAGGATCCGCTTTCGGAACATAGAGGTGAAGGAGCTATAGGGCTGCATCCTTCCCTATCTTTCCATCCACCCTCCGTCCACCACCAGGATGGAGCCGTTCACGGCCTCGGTTGGGGCGATGGGGTAGGTGGATTCTCAGGAGCGGCATTGGAGTGGTGGAACAGGAGGCGGCAATTCAGGAGTCTGACTATGAAACGAAGACAATTTCTAAAAACGGTGGGAGCGGGCGCTCCCGCAAGCCTGGTCGTAACCGGTAGCTCTGCAAAGATGAACCCGGCAGGCGAGAGGAAATCGAAGCGGCGGAAAGCCCCCCGCGTCTTTCTTTTCGACGACGGGCGCCATGCCGCCGATCTGTATTGTTTCGAGCCTCCCGTAACTCCGGCCGACCATGCCGTGGTCGTGGATCAGCTGGCCAGCAGCGGAGCCGATACCCTGGTCTACTTTGCCGGTACCGAAGGCGGAACGGTGCTATACGACAGTCAGGTCTGCCAGCTGTGGGGAGATGAGGTCAAAAAGTGGACCCACTACGTCTGGTACCGAGCCGGAAAAATCCTGCGCCAGCTCATCCAGGACGGACACGACCCCTTGAAGATCCTGTGCGATCGTTGCCAGGAGACGGGCCTATTCATGATCGCCAGTGCCTGGGTGTGCGTGCAGGGCGGGACCCGGGAAAAAAACGAGGGCCTGGGGCGCAAGTCCGCCTTCGCCATGGACAATCCTCAGTTTCAGGTGGGAGAGGACCCGGACCCGAGGGCACCGGACGCCTTGGGTTTTGCTGATGGAAGCGTAGGCCCGGTAAAGGACCGGTTCAATTTCCTGCACCCGGAGGTGCGGCGCGAGCGCTTTCTGCTCTTCCAGGAACTGCTGACCCAATACGAAACGGACGGCATCGAGCTGAACCTGACCTGGGGAATGCCTTTTTGTCGCTTCGACCAGGTCGCCGAGTTGGCGCCGGTCATGACCCGGTGGATGCGAGATTTGCGCAAGGTGGCCGACGAAGCCGGGCAAAGCCAGGGACGACCCAAGCGCATTTACGCCCGCATCCCGGCTCATCCGGAGGCTTGGAAGTTGGGGGGGTACCAAGTCCCCACCTGGGTGTCGGAAAAACTGGTGGACGGACTCTTTTGCGAGAGCAGCCAAAGCGAGGAGGAAGGATTGGATCAGGATGTGAACCTGAGGGCCGTGGTGGAGCTCACTCGAGGAACCGGATGCCGCGTCTACTCCGTCTTTCACAATGGCTTAGGCCGGCCCTTGGCTCGATACGCTACACCCTCCATGATCTGGGCCGGCGCGGCCAATGCCTGGGACCAGGGGGTGGACGGATTCGGAATCGGAGACCACCTTTGGGCTCCCAACGGATGGCCCTGGACGGCTCGAGAGTACGAAACACTGCGACTACTGGGGCATCCGAAATTGCTGGAAACCGCCGACAAGGTCTATTTGGCCCATTCCAACCGCCGACCCGATGCCACCCTGGACTGGCTTCCTGGCCGCTCCCAGCCTCTCCCTCAGAAAATCCGGGTCGGCCACCCGGTCCAGGTGTCCTTCACCGTGTCCGACCGATTGCACCACTGGCACAAGCTGGGACGAGTCAAGTCGGTGGTGCTGCGAGTGCGCTTGGGAAATCTGATCCCGGACTATGATCGGGTCCTGGTCGAATTCAACCAGCGGGTTCTGCCCGAATCGATTCTCCATAAAGTCGATATGACCTATCGATTGGTGGGTCCCCCGTCCAGTTCGCATTCCCTCGGAGCCTATGGCTACGCCTACGACTACCACCTGGGGCCCGAGCACTTTCCCAAAAAGGGGCGTAATCTTGTCGAGGTCAAGCTATTGAAGAGAGATCCCGACGTGGCCTTCGATCTCTCGGTCGTGCGGGTGGACTGCAAGATCGGATATCGGCTCCACCGCCACTTCGAACAACGGCCCGTCGAGTACTGAGAGTCTCCCGGACTGCAACGATGGCGCTCTCCCTCTCACCTCGTCGTTCAACAACGTCCCCTGTCTTTCCTCGAGTGACCAGACATTTGAAGGGACTCTCCAAGACCGCAGATTCGTGGCGGTCCAGGTGCATGGTGGGAAATCCTGGCCCGCTGGCGCCAGGATCCGCTTTCGGAATATAGAGGTGAAGGAGCTTTAGGGCTGCAGCCCGTGACCAGCGCAACCTTGCCATCGAGTCTGAACAAATCCAGGACACGCATCCCGTCGATATCATCTTACTGCGGCACTACACGGAGTGCTTATTCCCAGTCCATGTCCCCAAAGATCTTCAAGCGCCGCCGGACAGGGACCCGCTGCCCCCAAGCCTGGGCGTCTCCTGTCTTCCTGATTTGTCTGAGGACCTGCTCAAAGAAAAACCGCTTCTGGCCGAAGGCGGGACGCAGGTCGTCAAGCCAGGTGGCTTCAGGATCGTATTGGGCGAAGAAGGGACGACCCACCCAATCCGGCTCCCGCCCCTGGATGAACTTGAGTACAAAGACCTTTTGTCCATATACCTCTGCCACTCCGTCGACGACGACCTTTCCGGGAGTAGCGGACATGGAGGGTCCGCGGACGGTGCGAGCCAGTCCGGAGACCCGCTTGTAGGCGGTGCGAAAGATCTCGGCGGCAGTGGCCAGGGGGACTTCGAAGTAGTTCTTGGGGCCCGTATCCCTCTCCACGAACATGTAGTAGGGAACGGCTCCCAGTTGCACCTCGACCCGCCACAGATCGGCCCAGACGTTGGGGTCGTCATTGACGTGGCGGATGAGGGGAGCCTGGCAGCGAATGGCCGCTCCGGTAGACAGGATCCGGCGAGCGGCGGCCTGGGCCGCGGGGGTCCGCAACTCTCGAGGGTGGCTGTAATGCGACATGACCGCCAGATGCTTGCCCGCCTGACGGCACTCCTCGAAGAGTCGGAGCAGGTCATCCGCGTCGGGATCGGTGAGAAAACGATAGGGCCAGTAGGCCGTGGCTTTCGTCCCCAGGCGGATACTGACCACGTGTTCAAGTTCGGGGGAGAGTAGAGGTTCCAGGTATCGTCGCAGGACAGCCGTCTTCATGATCAGGGGATCTCCGCCGGTGAAGAGCACACTGTTGACCTCGGGATGTTGTTTCAGGTAGTCAACCAACTTCTCGGTCTCTTTGGAAGCGAATTTCAACTCGTCAATACCTACGAACTGGGGCCAGCGAAAGCAATAGGTGCAATAGGCGTGGCAGGTTTGACCCTGGCTGGGAAAGAAGAGGACGGTTTCGCGATACTTGTGCTGCATCCCCTCAAGGGGCTCCGTACCCAAACGGGGGACGTTGAACTCCATCTGCCCGGCGGGGTGGGGATTGAGTCTGTCCTGAATCTGGCGGGCTGCCGACTGGATCTCCTTGGGTGAGGCATTGCCCCAGACCAGTTCCATCATTCTGGAGAGATCCTTGCGTTCCAGCATGTCTCGCTGGGGGAATGTCAGTTGGTAAATGGGGTCATCGGGCACGTCCTCCCACTGGATCAGTTCTTCAATCACATAGCGGTTGACGCGGAACGGCAGCACCGCCGACACGGCCTTGATCGCGACGATCTCATTGCGAGCGAGAGTTTGAAGTTCCGGAATCCTATCAATATCGTTTCGGGTGTAGGCCTTGTATTTGCGGGCCTTGACCATTGTTTGAGCTGTCATGTCTTCTCCTCGGGGTGAACTCGAGGGGGCAATTTCCATGTTTTCCTTACCGGCATAACAATTGCTGCCCCCTGCCCGGACAGCTTCTTCCGTCCAGTGTTCTCAATTTTGAAGGGGGAAAAGCATACCATCTCAGACAAAAAATTCAAGTTTCGACGTAAAGCGGATGCCGGTTATCGGAGGGGACTTCCATGGCGTCTCGGATTTCCTTGATCAGCCGCCGAAGAGCAAGTTGTTGATTTTCTTAGTATCTGGGACCTTGACTCGACAACAGGGCTTCGATGCGCTTGCCCTGCGAGTACCTTCGGTCCAACCGTCGTTACAAACTCATCGGTGACGGTGAATTCTGGTGGGTTCAGTCACTCATGACTCAACACAAACGCGGACAACTTCCGCGATACGGTAAATCTTTGTATGCTTAAGGTTCGGCTGTTGAAGGCCGGCGATGCCAATGTGTCATCCCATCCGCCTGCAGTAAGGGTGCCTCAGGGTATGGGATGCCCAAGAAGTCCAACCCCGCTATAATGAATTCTTTACCGGAAAAATGGACATCGAATCGCCGAAGGCGTACATCAATCGAGAGCTGAGCTGGCTGGGGTTTGCCCGCAGGGTTCTGTCCCTGGTTGCCAACCGAGATCTTCCACTGATGGAGAGGATCCGGTTTGCCGGAATTATGGGCATGCTGCATTCCGAGTTCTTCATGAAGCGAATGAGTGGCCTGAAGCGCCAGATCAAGCAGGGATCCCGCAAACTTTCCCTGGATGGCCGCAGGCCGAAGCAGGAATTCGAGGCCTGCCGTCGGGAGATGCTGGGTCAGGCAGCCGTACTTACCGGTCTTCTCAATCAGGAACTGCTCCCGGCCCTGGCCGAAGTCGGCCATCCGATCCTTCAATACAAGGAATTGACCCCGGAGCAGCAGCAATGGATGCGCACCTATTGCGAGCAATCGGTAAGGCCCATCCTGACTCCATTGGCCGTGGATTCGGAGCACCCCTTTCCCTTCATCAGCAATCTGGGTCTGAACCTGGCAGTGCTCCTCTCGGGCAAGGAGGGCGGCAGGGAACAGTTTTTGCGCATCAAGGTTCCCAGCAACCGTCCCCGCTGGGCGCCCTTGCCGGATGGCGGCTATGTTCCCCTGGAACAGGTGATTGCCGCCAACCTGGACTTGATGTTTCCCCGGGATCGATCCTTGAGAGTCTATTTCTTCCAGGTTACCCGAGGGGCCGAGGGAGATGTCCAGCCGGCCGCCGAGGAAGAGGAATACCTGAGGGAGCCGGGCAGCCTGGTGCAACAGGTCGGCAGTGAGCTCAAGGCGCGGCGCTTCGCCGGTGTCGTCAGGCTCCAGGTGGAGCCCGGTATGCCCAAAGGACTGGTGAAGTGGTTGACGCAACAGCTCAAAATCAATCCCGAAGACGTTTATACCTCCAGTCCTTTGCTGGGACTCAGTGATCTTCTCCAACTAAAGGTAAACGATAGCGGCAAGATCAATTTCCCGGCCCATACGCCGGTCGACCACCCTCGTTTGCAGCACCTCGGCGCCCGAGCTTCCTCGGCAATTTTCGACGAGATCGCAAATGGCGATATCCTGCTGCACCACCCCTACCATGATTTCGAGAGCTCCGTGCTGCGCTTCCTGGAGGCGGCTTCGGTGGATCCCGAGGTGCTGGCGATCAAGCTGACGATTTACCGCACCAGCAGCGACTCGCCCATTGTGCGTGCCCTGGCCGAGGCGGCTCGACGCGGCAAGCAGGTGGCGGTCTTGGTGGAGATTACGGCTCGTTTCGACGAGGCTCCCAATATTGCCTGGGGAAAGTTTCTGGAAAAAGAGGGCGTTCACGTTGCCTACGGCGTGGAGCGGCTCAAGACCCATGTAAAACTGGCCTTGGTGATCAGGGAAGAAAAGCAGAGAATTCGGCGCTACGCCCATATCGGCACCGGGAATTACCACACGGGCACGGCCAAGGTTTATGAAGACCTGGGGGTGTTGACCTGCGATCCCGCCATCTGTGAGGAGGTGGCTACGCTCTACAACGCACTGACCGGCGGCCTACCTCACGGCAACTATCGGGAGGTGCTGGTGGCGCCGGTCTCGATGCGCCGGCGTTTCACCGAGTTGATTCGCCGAGAGGCGGTCCATGCACGTGCCGGTCGCCCCAGCGGGATCTACGCCAAGTTGAACCAGTTGCAGGATCCCAACGTCATCCGGGAACTTTATTCAGCCGGCTCTGCGGGAGTTCCCGTGACCCTCAACGTCCGGGGGCTCTGTTGCCTGCGGTCAGGGGCTCCGGGCCTGTCGGAGAACGTTCGCGTCTACAGCGTGGTGGGTCGTTTCCTGGAGCACAGCCGGATCTTCCGCTTCAGCAACGGAGGGGATCCCGAATACTATATGGGTTCGGCGGACTGGATGAAGCGGAACCTGAACAACCGGGTTGAGACGGTCGTGCCTGTCCGGGACCCAAGGCTGAAACGACAACTGGACGGGATTATTGAGGTCTACGAGAAGGATAACTGCTCTGCCTGGGACGCCCAACCCGACGGTTCCTATGTCCGCCGGCGTCCGGCCGAAGGAGAGCCGGTCAGAAATGCTCAGGAGACCTTTATCCGCAAGGCGCGGCGGGCGGCACGTCCCCGGGCGGTCCTGGCCAGTTCCTCGGAAGACCTCGCATAGGCCGCATTTCTCACCACGGGTTGCACTCTTGAGAAGGGTGCAAGGAGCAATGTACGTGTTCAGCATGATTTTGGAGAGGCAGTGCGTTCCGGGACGGAGCCCCTAATCCGCCGCCTACGCGGCTCGGGCAGCGCGAAGGCGGCGCGCCGCAGCCCGGGGCGTCGGCGTCTCCCCCCCACCGCATCAGCCTTCGCCTGTCGGCTCGGCTTCTGCGACTCCCCCTCAAGGGGGGAGTGATACCTGAGGCCTGCATAAGGCGCTCCAGATCACTCCCCCCTTGAGGGGGAGTCGGCGAGAGGGCGGAGCCCGCAGTCGAGCCGGAGGGGGGCAAACGCGGCGTCCCGTAAGTGAAGGTCGGCGTTAGGTCGGGGGCGTCGTTCTGGAAACGCTGTGCGTTCCGGAAGGGAGTTTCTAATCCGCCGCCTACGCGGCTACGTCAGCACGTAGGCCGTGCGCCGCAGCCCGGGGCGTCGGCGTCTCCCCCCCACCGCATCAGCCTTCGCCTGTCGGCTCGGCTTCTGCGACTCCCCCTCAAGGGGGGAGTGATACCTGAGGCCTGCATAAGGAGCTCCAGATCACTCCCCCCTTGAGGGGGAGTCGGCGAGAGGGCGGAGCCCGCAGTCGAGCCGGAGGGGGGCAAACGCCGTGCGCGGTAAGTGACTATCAGCGGCGTGTCAGCGGTGTTGTTCTGGGAACGTTGTGCGTTCCGGAAGGGAGTTTCTAATCCGCCGCCTACGCGGCTGCGTCAGCGGTGGATACGACGTCCATGGGCTCACGCCCACGGCTAAGTGCTGGCGCGGCTACGCCGCTTTATAAGGAAGACCTGTAGGGGATGTTTCCTCGGGTGAGCCACGCCAACCGCGGCTTCACCGCTCTCCCCAAAATCACGACACTGCAGGCGGACAGGATTAATAGAATAGTCCCCGGGCGCCAGCCCGGGGTTCGAGTAAGCCGCGAATGCGGCGTCCGCACTTAGCCGTGGGCGTAAGCCCATGGAAAAGGGCAGTTCTATCCCCCGAGCCGCGTAGGCGGCGGCAGCAATCCTCCCTGGTGTTCGACTTAAACAAGCCTGGGCGCGCCCAGCGCAGTCTGTGCCCTGAAGGCTCCCCCCAAAAGCGCTGCAAGATGCTAAAGACAAACACTTTCCCAGCCGATGCCCAACCCCCCCGGTGAGAACTGCGGGCTAGGAATCTGCGCCGCAGAGGGCTACCGAGGTTTCAAGGTGGCCTGTGATCCCTATAAATGGTTCAGTATCTGCTGTAAAGAGACTCTTCTGCCCTATTACAGGCAGAATATCATCCTTGTTATGAAAGGCTGTCCCTGACAAATTTTCTGCGCCCCAGGCTCCCTAGAAGTTGAGCTGGAGGCGCATCTGAAAAACGTCGGCTTTGCCAATGGTGTCGCGATTGGCACGGATGTAGTTCCACATCGCACGAGCATTGGGGTTCAGGTACCAGTTGAGTCCTGCTGTAAAATCGTTCAGCCTTCCACCCGAAACAGGCCCGTGGTTCAGATCGAGCGACGAATAGCGAACCGCCACTTCCCAGGCCCCCATTCCCTTTTGGCGGATGTTGAAGTTCCTCTTGGGCTTGATTCCTCGGAACTGACCTTCCGATGCACGGTAGTTTCGCTGCTCACCGGTGAGAAAGTAACTTCCCAGTATGTAATAACCGTGGAAATTGGAGTTGGGGTTGCCCTGGACCGGGTTCAGGCCGGCTCGGACGTACTCGGTTTGCACGGATGCCGGACCAAAAACCCAAGCGAACTCGGGCGCCACGAGATGGGCCGATTGCATCCTCAGAGTTCCGGTATCCACAAACCGGGGCGCCAAGTGAGCCTCGGGCCTTTGACTAAAGCGAAAACTGGGTTCACTCGGGCTCCGGTAGCTGTAGCCGAGCCCCACATGGACAACCTTCTTGCCCTTTTCCGAGTGCCAGGGCATCCCCGTTAACCGCCCCGCGAAATTAAACTCTCCATCTCCCTGACCCACTCCCAAATCGTTGGTGTTGCGAAACACACCCACGGCCCAGCTCACCCTTTCTTTGGCATGGTTCGAAATCAACAGACCCGTGTTTCGGGAAGGAGCGAAGGCGTTGGTTAAAGCACGCTCCAGGAAGGTGACATTGTTGCTACTGGTCATCTCCTCCAGACTGAAGGGTTCCTTCATGTGTCCTACTCTGATCTTTCCAAGGTAGGGAATTTCGGTCAGACCCAAGTAGACATCCTTGAGCTTGGTCGTGCCGCCAGCGAAGTCATACTGAATCTTGAAATCCACATGCTCATGAAGAACGCCGGAGAGGTAAATTCTTGCTCTCCGCGGCTCGGTCCCATCCTGAAGAGAACCCAGGTTTTGTCGAATGCCTGAATCTTGAGACATGGTGGCCCAGTCATAGTGAATTCTGCCGCCGAACTTGATCCGGACGGTCTTGTCCTTGGTTTCCAGGCGCACCCCGTCCTTCCACTGAACCTGAACCTCCTTGTCAGCACCGAAACCATTCACAACACACCAGGTCAGCGTCAGAACCGCCCTGCCGGTAATAGATCTCTTTTCCCATGGCATCCTCACCAGGATTGATCCCCTTTATTGCTTTTGGTCCGTTAGCCCTTTGAGGTCGTCTTCGGTCAAATGGCGAATCAGTCGGCCTTCTGACATGTAGACAACATCCTGGGCGATGTTGGTGGCGAGGTCGGCGATGCGCTCCAGGTAGCGAGAGGCCGAGAGCAGATGGACAGCGCGCTCTATCGTGGATGGGTCCCGGTGCATGAGTTCCTGCAAGATGTCGAACATTTTGCGGTTGGCTTCGTCAATCTCGTCATCCATGCTCAAGACATGCCGGGCCAGTCGCGGATTCATGTTGCTCAAGGCGTCCAGACTCTTACGCACCATGTCGCGGACACCCTCAGCCATCTTGGGAAAATCCAGAGAAACCTGCAGTGGCTCTTGGGTGGCGAGATAGGCGGCCCGTTCGGCGATGTTGACGGCCAGGTCTCCCATTCGCTCGAGATCATTGTTCACCTTCAGCACTGTGACGATGAAACGAAGGTCTGCTGCCACCGGTTGATGGAGGGCCAACATCTTGAGGCATTCTTCCTCAATCAGGACCTCCCGATGGTTGATCCGGTCGTCTTCGCGCATCACCTGCCGGGCCAGATCCAATCGTCGATCGACCAGCGCCAGCATGGCCCGGTTGGTTGCATCCTCGACCATTGATGACAGGATCAACAGTTCCTTGTCCAAGTGTTCCAGGTCCTTCTGCAAATGGATGGACATTCATGTCCCCCTTGGGTTGGGGCGTTCGTCATTGAGCGAGCCGGCCTGCTCGAGAATGGTGATCCGGGCGAATCACGGTGAGACCGAAACCCGCAAGAAAATTAACCAAAGCGCCCAGTCACATAGTCTTCTGTTCTTTTATGCCGGGGACTTGTAAAGACCTGGTCGGTTTCCCCGAACTCGACCAGGCAGCCGTTCTCCAAAAAGGCTGTCAGGCTCGAAACCCGAGCCGCCTGTTGCATGTTGTGGGTGACGATAACGATCGTATATTGTTCCTTCAGCTCAAACATCAGATCTTCGATGCGAGCCGTTGAAACGGGGTCAAGAGCCGAGCAGGGTTCATCCATCAGGATGACGTCCGGCTCCAAGGCCAGGGCTCTGGCAATGCAGAGTCTTTGCTGCTGCCCTCCGGAGAGCGCCAGGGCGGACTCGTGCAGTCGGTCGCTGACTTCTTCCCATAGGGCGGCGCGGCGAAGAGACTGTTCGACTCGAGCCTCCAGACTGCCGCTATATCCATTGATAGAGAGTCCCCAGGCAACATTCTGAAGAATGGATTTGGGGAACGGGTTCGGCTTTTGAAAAACCATGCCGATGCGGCGCCGAACCTCTACCGGATCGACGTCACGGGCATAAATGTCCGAACCCATATAGAGGATCTGCCCCTCCATGCCCACGTCGGGAATGAAGTCGTTCATCCGATTGAAGGCCCGCAGCAGAGTGCTCTTGCCACAGCCGGAGGGTCCGATGATCGCAGTGATTCGATGTTGAGGAATGGAAAGAGAGACCTGACGGATGGCGGGTTTGACCCCATAGCGAATCGTCACGTCAATGACATCCAGGACCGACCGGGTCGGTTCCGTAGATGAGATTCGGGCATCGGGTTGAGTCTGAGTGTTCATCGGCCTTTCCTCTCGGCACGTTGCCGAATCCAGACCGCAGTGGCATTCATGAGAAGCAGTGTCGCCAAAAGTACAATGATTCCGGCTGCAGCCAACTGATGGAAGTCTTCTTGGGGCCGGGAGGCCCAGTTGAAGATCTGGATGGGCAGGGCCGTAAAGGCATCCATTGGTCCTTCCGGGACGAAGGCGACATAGGTCAAGGCGCCAATCATCACCAAGGGGGCCGTCTCGCCGATGGCCCGCGACAATGCCAGGATCACACCGGTAAGTATGCCCGGCAGCGCCACTGGCAGAACTTGCGCCCTCACCGCTTGCCAACGGGTCGCTCCCAGAGCAAAAGCAGCTTGACGAATGGATCCCGGTACGGCGCGGAGCGCCTCTCGCGCAGCGATGATGATGACGGGAAGAATAAGCAAAGTCATGGTCAAGCTCCCGGCCAGGACGCTTCGTCCCAACGCCAGGAATCGCACAAAAAGAACCAATCCCAGAATGCCGTAAACAATGGAGGGCACCCCGGCCAAATTGGCAATGTTGACCTCAATCAACTGTGACAGTCGACCCTTCGGGGAATATTCTTCCAGATAGATCGCTGCTGCAACCCCCACGGGGATGGAAAACCCGGCCGTGAGGGCGATCAGC
Source organism: Candidatus Versatilivorator sp. (assembly GCA_965262635.1). Lineage (GTDB taxonomy): Bacteria > Acidobacteriota > Terriglobia > Versatilivoradales > Versatilivoraceae > Versatilivorator. The sequence continues at coordinate 1,002,911 of OZ253547.1, forward strand.
CAGACGGTTCCCCAGAGCGCCGACTTGATGCCTGCCTGCTCTGGAAACCGGGAGGGAAACTCTGTGAGAAATTGAAGGTCGAGCCAGCGGATCCCTTCTCGAGAGACATGGAAAAGCAGCACTCCCAAGATGACGATTCCAGCCCATGCCACCGTGGAGCAGAGAATACGAAAACATTTGGTGGCGGCGTGACGGCGCTTGAGGCGATCGGATCTCATTCGTAGACCTCGCGGAATCGCGCCAGGACTCGATGGGCAATAATATTCATGCCCAAGGTGATGACGAACAACAGGGAAGCCACGGCAAAGATCGTCTGGTACTCGACGGTACCGACGGGCGTGTCGCCGAGGCTCACTTGGACAATATAAGCCGTCATGGTCTGAATGCTTTGAAGTGGGTCCAGCGTCATCTTGGGTGTCGCTCCTGCTGCCAGAGTCACCGCCATCGTTTCTCCAATGGCGCGGGAAGCGGCCAGGACGAAGGATGCCATGACTCCCGAAAGAGCCGCCGGCAAGACCACCCGGCAGGTCACTTCAAACTGGGTTGCTCCCAGGGCAAAAGCTCCCTGACGCAGAGACTCCGGGACTGCGCGAAGCGCATCGTCACACAGAGAAGCTGTCATGGGCAGGACCATGATGCCGACCACGATGGATGCGCTGGCGGCGTTGAAAATCTGTGTGCTGGGGAAAACGCTGGCAATCAGGGGAGTCACGAAGGTGAGTGCAAAGTAGCCGTAGACAACGGTTGGAATTCCCGCCAGAACTTCCAGAACCGGCTTCAGCACTCTCCTGACCGGCGCTGAGGCATACTCCGCCAGATAAATGCCACTGGCCAGTCCCACGGGTATCGCGATCAGAGAAGCCCCGACGACAATCAGCACAGTGCCCGCGACCAGAGGGAGCACACCGAAAGATCGGGGTTCCAGAAGAGGCGTCCATCGGGTTCCCAAGATGAAATCGAAAACCCGTACCTCCCGAAAAAAGGAGAAGGCCTCCCATGCCAGGATGGCAATGATGGAAAGCGTGGTCAGGACGGAGAGGAAGGCGCAAAGGAAAAGCACCAATCGGATCAACTCCTCCTGCATCCTGTACTTCCTGGTGCTGGCGCCTGTCAGTAGTGGTCTAGCCCGCATTTCTCACCGGATCGCTGGAACCATGATGAAAGAGGGTTTATTTTCCGCAACTTGTTGGTCCGATTGTGATGCCTTGCGGTTACACACGGTGCTGGGCGCGCTCTGGCTTGTCCTTTTCCCCTCAGCGCGCACAGGCTCGCTCGAACGTAGTGACCGCTACGCTCTTCGCTCGCGAGTGCGCGCTGAGGGAAAAATTCCTGCGCCATCATCACGCCCCCCGGTGAGAAATGTGGGCTCGCCGTTGAGACCCGCGGCAAGATTCCTTCCTATTCTTCGACACTGAGCAGATCTTCGAGACTCATGCCAACCATGTGTCCCGAGGCGAACAGCGAGCCCGTGGTTCGTTTCTCGAATCTTTCGAGCACCAACTGATAGACGCGATCCGGCAGCGGCACGTATCCGACCTCCGTCACGAGTTCGGGTGCATTCTCCAGATAGAATTTGACGAACGCCGCGACTTCTGGACGCTCGGAGGCTTTTTTGCCGACATAGACAAAAATCGGCCTGGAAAGGGGTTCGTAGCTTCCATCGTTGATCGTCTGGACTGACGGCGCCACAGGCCCTTTGCCGGCATCAACCGGCACTGCCTTCAGTCGGGAGCGATTCTCCCCATAGTAGGCGTAGCCAAAGAAACCGAGGGCGTTCGGGTCGCCGGCGATCCCCTGCACCAGCACGTTGTCGTCCTCGCTGGCGGTGAAATCGGGGCGACAGGCCTGAGATTTGCCGTTGATGGCTTCCGTAAAGTAGTCGAAGGTTCCGGAGTCGGTCCCCGGTCCATAGAGATTCAGGGCACGGTCTTCCCAGGTGGCCCGGATATCGCTCCACTTCTTTACCGTGCTGTCCGGTTGCCAGATCTTCCGAAGCTCCTCCACGGTCAAGGAATCAACGAATTCATTCCCAGGATTGACCAGGACGGATATGCCATCATAGGCGACCGGGAGCTCAATAAAATCAATCCCATTTTCAGAGGCCGATGAGATTTCCTTGGCCTTGATTGGCCGCGAGGCATCATTCAAGTCCGTTTCACCGACACCGAACTTCTGGAAGCCTCCACCGGTACCGGATATCCCGACGGTAACCCGGATATCCGGATGTCGCTTTTGAAACTCCTCGGCCACGGCTTCGGTAATTGGAAAGACGGTGCTGGAACCGTCTACTCTCACGGTGGTTGGCCCATCTCTTTCACCCCCGGCACAGCCGATCAGGAAAAACGGTGTGTAGAGCACACCAATGGCTACGATCATTCCCTTCACATTTCTCCATTGCTTCATCAGCGCCTCCTTCCTCCAGCCGCACCTATACCAGCCCCTCGTAAAGATCGAATAAAGACACGGGTTTTTGGTTGGGATCAGGGCACTTCCTGCGAGGTGTACCCTACAAGGGGGTGTTCTTGCGAACGGATTCCTGGGGTGCGATCGGAAAGGAAGCACGAAAAGTACTGCCGATACCGGGTGTGCTTTCGACGAAGACCTCGCCCTGATGGTTCACCGCAACGTGCTTGACGATGGAGAGTCCCAATCCGGTACCGCCCAACTCTCTGGAACGGGCTTTGTCCACCCGGTAGAATCGCTCAAAGACCCTGGCCTGATCCTGAGGCGCGATGCCCATTCCGGTGTCTTGTACCTCAATGAGGGCTTGATTGCCGGTGGTTTTGAGACGGACCCCGACTTGCCCTCCCCGACTGGTGTACTTGAGGGCGTTGTCCAGCAGGTTGGTGGTCAACTGCCCCAGTGCCTCCGGGTCGCCCAGGACCGGCACGGGATCTTGGGGAATCTCGGTATGAACGGCGATGCCCTTCTCTTCGCCGGTAGGTAGCAGAGCCCGCACCGCGGCCCTGAAGGGTTCTCGCAGATCGATCGGCCGCAACTCCGGACCGCTGGGGGAGGATTCCAGGCGCGAGAGCGTGAGAAGGTCGGTCACCAACGCCGACAGGCGCATCGATTGGTTCCAGACCTTGACCAGAAAGCGCTCTCGATCGGACCAAGGCATGGACCGGTCCTCGATGAGAGTCTCGACCAGGGCTCGAATGGCCGCGATCGGCGTCTTGAGCTCGTGGGAAGCGTTGGCCACGAAGTCCCGGCGAACCGTTTGCAGGCGATGTAAATCGGAGACATCGTGGAGCACGACCACTGCTCCTGCCAGCTCGCCTTCACCGTCGAACAGGGGAGACGCCAGCATTTCCACCACCCGATCCTGGGACCGCGTCACCAACCGCAGTTCGTCCTTCTCGTCCCTGCCGCTTTTCAGGGTACGACTCAGGGTGTCGCAGACTTGGCGGACACGGGTCACCTCCCATATGGGCTTGGACACGCTGGATTCAGGCGAAGCTTCCAGGATCTTGCCGGCAGCGGAGTTCATCTGAAGCACGCGTTCTTCACGATCGATCGCCACCACTCCTTCCACCATGCCTTTGAGTAGAGACAGCAACTTGTTGCGGTCGGTGATGATGGTTTCCATTCGGTTCTGAGAGCTTACGGCCGTTTGGTTGAGGGCTCGAGCCAAGTCTCCCAACTCGTCGGTCCTGGCGGTCGGCAGCCGGCGATTGTAGTCGCCCCGGGCCATTCCTGCAGCCACAGCCGTCATGGCTGCTACCGGCTTGACAAAGTTCCGCGCCAGGGCCAACCCCAGGATTACGACGGCCAGAATCGCCAGGGCCGCCCCCAGCGCCACAACGGTCCTGAGACGGGCCAGCCGCCGGTTGATGTCGGAAAGGGGCAGGGAGGTCCGGGCGTAGCCCAACAATTGACCATTGTCTTCGATGGGCAAGGCCAGATACATCATGGTGACGCCGAGCGTATGGCTGAACCGGGTCGCGATGCCCGAGCCGTGGGAGCGAACGGCCAGGATCTCCGGCCGGCTGCCGTGATTGTCCATCCTGGAAGGTTCTTCGTCCGAGTCCGCCAGCACCTGCCCCTGGGGGTCGATCACGGTCAAGCGGGTACCGATCTCTTCTCCCACCGATTGAACTTCCCGCTGCAACAACGACTGTTGGGGCTGGCCCAGCCGGGACTTGGCTATATTGCGGAGAAGGGCTGCCCGCGCAGCCAGCGATCTGCGGACCTGAGCCCTCGAATCCTCTTCGATGCTTCGGATCGTCCATCCCCCTACGATGGCCATGGAGAGAAAAATCGGCAATAGAAACCCGGCGCTGAGCTTCCACGAGAATCGAGAGCGGATCATTCCTGCTGCTCCCTGGTGCGGGCTAGCCCGCATTTCTCACCAGGACGCTGAATGCATAGTGAAAAGCGGTTTATCTTCAGCACCTTGATTGGCGCCATTTAAGGGACTCGCGGCTACAGACTGCGCTGGGCGCGCCCTGGCTTGTCCTTTTCCCCTCAGCGCACACGTGCTCGCTCGAATGGTGTCCCCGCTACGCCCTTCGCTCGCGAGCACGCGCTGAGGGAAAAATTCCGGCGCCAAGTTGCACTCTTGAGAAGAGTGCAACCCCCTGGTGAGAAATGCGGGCTAGCGGCGGGACGGCGCCACCAGCAGCGGGTGGCCCAGGTTGTCCCCGTTGGGCTTGAATCCCTGTCCGTCGACATCCACGAAAATCGGGTTGGTGTAGGCGACCGGGTGCATGGCAGCGGGACCCGCCCGTCCCCAGCCCTTGCTCAGATCGGTCCTTTCTCCCGTCGCCACCACGATCAGGTGGGCATCTTCCTGGAGATTCACCCGAATGGTCTCCTCAAAAACCCGGGGGCGCGCTTTGAATTTGGAGGGGTCCGTGGACCGGGTGTAGTTGTATTTGGGATGTTGGCGTCCATTGACAAGAATCTGAACCCTGTCGACCTCCAGCCAGTTAGAGGTCTGCACTTTGACTTCCAGGTCGATGAATCCCTCCGACACCACCTGGGAACCGATCGGCATGCCGTCGGCAGTTTCTACCTGGAGGAAGGGACCGTTGGTAATCATCATGCGGCCGGCCTTGGAATTGCGGATGATCTCCCGGTGATCGATCCGGCCGGGCTGGTCGGTGGAGCTGGGAACGTAGGTCCGCCAATCCCCGGCCGGACTGGAGAATACGCCGTGGGCGTCACTGACGGCCACGCACCAGACATTGCGCCCCTGGTTGAGAAGTTGCAGCCATCCAAAGGTTCGATTCTCCCGTTTGTAGGTTCGGCCGCCACGCTCGCCGGTGACAAAGGGATCGGGGTTCAGGATCTGGTCGCTCCATAACTCTCCGGCATCGATCAGGTCCTCGAATCCCGCATAGCCCCCGTCGGCAATCTGGTCCTGGTTGCGGTCATTGAAAACGATCCCCACTCCGGGATGGTTGATCTGCACCCAACGGTCGGCGCCACCCCCAAAGGCATTGCGGAGCACAATGGCATTCAGCCGGGGATCGTACTGCCAGGGAGGAGTCCCTCCATCTTGCCGGTAAGGGAAGCTCTGGAGCGGGAATGCATTGAAGTGTTGCCCGCTGCCGGTGTGCTCCAGCCCGACGATGGTTCTCAGGTGCGGTTGCAGACCAAGGCGATCGATGTGAGGTTGCCAGTCGTAGATGCGGTTGTGTTCGGTTGTGGGAGCGAATTCGATATGCTCGGCCACCAGATTGATGATGCGATCGTCGGTATTGCAGTAATTGTCGCCGCTCGGAGTGGAATGGGAATGGTAGTCGGTGCTGATCCACCCCTGCGTATCCACGGTGCGCTTCAGCGTCCCGCTGACCTTGACCGACTGGCCGGTCCGGACTTGCACTGTCTTCTCAACCATGTCGAACTCGGGCCCCCGGGTAATTCTCAGGAGATAGGTCCCAGGGGGGAGCTGCTGGGAGAACCGCCCGTTGTGGGAGTGGTACTGGTGGTCGCAGCCTCGAGCCCGGTAGGGGCTGCCCAGGTTGGGTGTGGGGGTGCCGTTGCGGCCGATGAACTGAACTTTGCAAGGTGAAGGCCCGCCCGCCTGGTCCCGGATGTCGAACTCCACCAGGGATGCTTGCGGCAACTTGAAATCCAGCCGGGTGGTTCGCCCGGCGGCCACAGAGAAGTTTCGGCGGGTAGCGGAAGTCTCTTCGCGGCCGATATCGACGACCTGAGAGTCATACTCTCCCACCGGCAACTGAAACTGAAAGTTTCCCTGGTTGTCGGGATAGGCGGGCAGCTTCTTGCCTTGCATTTCCACCAGGACCCGGGCATGAACTGCCGGCCCTCCATCCTTGTCAGCGGCCGTCCCGGCAACCTGTCCTGCCTTCCTTCCCAGACTCGCCAGGATTCCGTAGGCCTCCAGGGGAGATCCGGCCACGGCCACGGCAATAGCGAACCGCTGCTGCTCACCCGGTGAAAGCTCGACCTTTTTCGGCAATGGGGAAGGCAGCAGGCGAGGGGACCGGTTCCTTCGGCCGTCCGTTTGGAGCCCGGCCCAGGCGTAGGAGCGTTTGTCGAACGGGTCGATGCTGTCTCCCACCTGGATGGCGCCGACGGTCCAGCGTTGGGAAAACTCTTTCCAGACGGCTCGCGGTCTGATGGTCTTGTTGCCGCCGAATTGGTTGTGATAGGTAGAGGTGACCTTGACATAGGGTTGGTCGGCTGCCAACTCGTACTCGTGCTTGATGGAGAGGCCTTCCCCCTTGGCGGCCGTCCTCACCGCTTCCAAGCGGGCGATCCCGCCTCGGCCCGGGTTGCTGATCTGAACGAAGGACAGCGGGCCGCCCAACTCCCCGGGCCGGAGAACCGTCAACTGGTCATTGCTCTCTCCCGCCAAGTCGAGGTCGTAGAGGCAACCGGGCGTTGCGAAGGCCTTCTCAACGGTCATGTTGGGCCTTCGAAGCGGCAGGTTGCCCGCCACCAGAAGCTGAATCCGGCCGTTCCGCATCACGAAGTCGCCGATGATGCCATCGGCTTCCTTGCCGCCCGGCAAGAGGTCGACATTGTGCTTGCCGATCTCGACGACTTCCACCAGCCCCTTTCGGGCCGAGAAGGCGTAGATCGCCAACAGGAAAAACCCACCGAGCAAAATCAGTCGTGGCATGGAGGTTCCTTTTCTGAAGGATGGGAAAATACTGTCCGGGGGGACTGTCCGGTGAGAACCATGGTCCGGCGGCGGTCCGGCGGCCGGATTTACCTGTATGGAGCCCTTCCGGCATCTCTCCATGAAGGCCAGGGTCCGTCCTTCCAAAAACTGTATTCCGTGGAAAGGGATCATAACTTTTCCGGAAAGGGATTGAAAGCCTTGGCGGCCCCGCCGGGATTCAGTATATTGCTTCAGGCCAATCCAGCCGTCCGTGTCGGCTCAAACCTGGACTCGGTTCACCGACACTTCATGGGTTGATCAAAAGAATTTCATTAGCTGGCGACCCGGTGAGAAATGCGGGTTTTGTTGCGGGGGCTTTCGACGATCGCAGCGCGGATGCCGTTCGCCGGCATCCTCCGGTCACTATCCAAGGGAATCTGACATGACAACCGACTTCAGAGATGGACGATATGGTTCCGTTCGAAATATTTGGTGGGGATTTCTGATCGTCATTTCCCTCCTCTGGCCAGCCGGTGCCCTGGCTCAGGAAGACTTTACCATTGCCGTGTTGCCCGACACCCAGAACTATGCGTCCGGCGACGGCGGGGGAACTCCCGAGATTTTCAAGGCCCAGACTCAGTGGATCGCCGAGAACCGGGAAGCTCTCAATATCGTCTACGTGGCTCACCTGGGAGATTGCGTCAACCATGCCGATCGGGAGGATCAGTGGCAGCATGCCGACGCTGCCTTCCGCAAGCTGGAGGGGACGCCGCCCATTCCCTACGGCATTGCCGTGGGCAACCACGACAAATACATCTACCGCAGTCTTCCGATTCGCATTGACGGCGTCCGTATTGAGACGACCCAGCTCTACAACCGTTACTTCGGGCTGGCCCGCTTCAAGGACAAGCCCTGGTTCGGCAAGAACCACGGGGACGACAACGACAATTTCTACCACCTGTTGAGTGCAGGCGGGCTGGATTTCATCCTCATTTTCTTCGAGTACGCTGCCGGCAGCGATGTCCTGGGCTGGGCCGATGAGATCCTGAAGGAACACAGCGACAGGCGGGCCATTGTCGTCAGCCACAGCCTGCTCAAGCTTGACCAGACCTTCAGCCATCAGGGGCAGGCCACCTACGACGTGCTGAAGGACAACCCCAACTTCTTCATGATGCTCTGCGGGCACGTCCTGGGAGAGGCTCTGAGGGAAGACACCCACAACGGCAACCGGATTTACAGTCTCTTGTCCGATTATCAGGGCCGGGAAAGGGGAGGCGACGGTTGGCTGAGGATCATGAAGTTCTCACCCACCCGAAACCGGATCGAGGTGAGCACCTATTCGCCGACCCTGGGCAAGTACGAGAGAGACGCCGACAGCCAGTTCACCCTGGAGGTCGACATGTCCTCCGATTAGCCGCGCCCCAGGGCAGGCTTCGGAGACCGGGGCGTCCCCCCCCCACCGGCTCGCCTGCGGGCGCTGCCCTGGTCTCGCCGACTCCCCCTCCAGGGGGGAGTGATCTTGAGGCCTGCAAATGGCTCCTTGCCCGAACCCTTGGCAAGGTGTGAACCCTGTTCCCGGTCTAATGTGTAAAGGATGTTTCCGGTTTGTAACGCGGGAATCACTCCCCCCTGGAAGGGGAGTCGCAGAAGCCGAGCCGCCAGGCGAAGGCTGATGCGGTGGGGGGGACGGAAGCGGCCCGGCGGATGATCCGGTGCGGGTTCACGGATGCGCAGGATTACAGGACGCCAGACTCCTAAGACCAATTCCTGTATATCCTGTCCATCGATGTAAATAATCCATTCAAATGATGCCCGGGATTACAGGAGGCCGGACTCCCAAAGACAATCCTGTATATCCTGGCCATCCATGTGAATTATCCCCGTAAATCACGAGGCGGGGGGAAGCGCCCTCCCACCGGCTCGACCCTGGGCTCCGCCCCGGTCCTTCCTGCCCCTCGTGTCTTTCTTGGTGGCCCTTCACGGACCCCTTTCGAGTCTTTTCCAACCCCTTGGAGTCCCTTGGCGGATTAATCTTAGCGCCCTTGGTGGAATTCCTTTCCCCCTTCCCGACCTTTGGCGGATCCCTCTTGAGCCTTCTCCAACCCCTTAGTGGCCCTTCCTGGTCCTTCGTGCCCCTTCGTGGATTTCTTTTTTGGCCTTCGTGGTTAACCCCCGCGATTGGTTTCAGCCTCGGTAGGCACCTGCGGGGGGTAGCGCCGTATTTACCGACGCTTCCGCGCCAGCCGGTCCCAAGCCCACCAACCTGCCGGGAGCCCCGGTCAATCACCAGCCTCCTGCAATGGCGAACCTCCGTTGGGGGGATCGAAGTAGCCGTTGCCGTCAACGTCGACAAAGATCGGGTTGGTGAAGGAAAAAGACCGGTAGTTTTCGAAGGGCTTTTCCCAGGGGGTCTGGGAAGAGGCGATCACCAGAACCCAGCTATCCTGCTGGCAATCCACCACCAGCTCGGTGTCGAACTTCCAGGCCTCCTCCTTTTCTTCCGGGGGTGGCACCGAATACGTCTTGATTACTTCGCCGTTTCGGATGACCTCCAGCCTCTCGACCGGAGCCCAGGGAGTCGATTGCAGTTGGATTCTGAGGGAAACGGAGCGATCCAGATCGGTGATCACCGATCCCACCGGAGAGCCGTTGCCGGTGAAGTGGAGGAAGGGCCCCAGGCTGCCGGTGACGGCCCGCCTCTTGACGGCCTGGACGACCTTGCGGGGATCGATCTCCCAGGGATTGTCGGTTTCGGAAACCACGTAATTGCGGGGATAGCCGAGGGAGTCGTCGGGATAGCCGTGAGCATCGGTGTTGGCCACGCCGGCCATCAGCACCCCGCGATTCAGCAGGCGGTACCAGTCCTGCAGTTTCTGATCGACCAGTTGGGTGCGGCCGATGAATGCTTCGCTCTTGTCGGTGATGGCGTTGAAGATCTCGAAGCTGTCGAAACCGGTTTCGAAATAGGGGTAGTCGAAGGCTCCGGTGTCCCGGTTGAGCCGTTCATCGAAATAGCCGCTGACTGGGCTGGAGGTCTGGCGCCGCGGGTGGTTGATCTGCACGATCTGCTCGCCCGGCTCCTGTCGGACGATGCGCAGGAACTCCCCCGGGGTCCGGATGCCGTGGCGAAACTCGCGCCGGCCCCAGCGATCGATCTCCAGCGGGAAGCTGTTGAAGTGGCCAAAGGCGGTGTCGATTTCCGAACCGACAGTGGAGGTGATGAAGCGCTCCAGTTTGAGCGCGCGGATATGGGGCGAATAGTCCTTCAGGATGTTGTGGTCGGTGGCCGTGAGCAGATCGATCCCTTCGGCAGCCGACGTCATGGCCCCGTCCCGCATGGCGTACTGGAGATGGAGATGGAAGTCCGCCGAGATGAACCCGGTGGTATCCACGACGCGCTCCAGCGTCGAGCTGAGATAGGCCGTCTTGCCTTCTTCGATCTTGACCTTCTGCCGGTCCAGGGAGTATTCGGTCCCGCGTGAGACGTAGACCTGGTATTCCCCGACGGGGAGCGTCTTCAGATCCCGGCCGGAGGCCGTCACCAGGAAGTGCTGGAAGCGCCCGACCGTGGGCAGTTCTTCCCGTCCATCGTCATAGGTAAAGGTGAGCCGGGCGGGCATGTGCAGATGGGATCCGGCTTCCTTGACTTCCAAGGATAGCTTACCAACCGCCCCCCCTTGCCGGAGGACGTGAATCTCGTCGGGGTCGGGTTCGGAAGCCGGCAGAATGTCCTTCCAGTGGATGCCCAGGATCCCGATCAGCAGAGCCAGCAGAAGTCCCACCCGCATCCTGGTTGTTTTCGAAAGGCGTGTCATTGGCATTGGATCTCCTCTCCCGGTGCGTTCCGGTTTGCTTCAGACGTTTTTTGGAAGCGTCCGGAGCGGGTTAACCTGCATTTCCCGCCGGGTCGCTCTCTGGGTGACAAGGGCTATTGTATCTTCATGTAGCCCCGGGCGTGGTACGTGTTTAGCCGCGCCCCGCCCTGCCGTGCGGATCATTCCAGGAAAAACGGCCGATCATCAATGAAGACGAACCACGAATGGACACGAATAAACACGAATAGACCAGAAGACAGATAGACCTCCTTCAACCACAAGCGGCACCAAAATGCTTCTGCAATTTTGTCCCCTTGGTGTGACTTCGTGTCCTTGGTGGATAACCCCCTCAATTGGTTTCAGACAAGTCCCGCCCCCGCCCTGCTGGGCAGATCATTCAAGGCAGAAACTGCCGATCATCAATGAAGACGAACCACGAATGAACACGAATAGACACGAAGAATGATGGACCTCCTCGGGTGCGACGACGTTACGGGATGAAAGCCCCCCGGGAGCGCGGGCGTCCCGCCCGCCCCAAAGCCTCTCGTAGTCTCGGCCCTCTCCTTCACCCGGATCGACCGGCTGCCGCATCGCAGGGAAACTGAGCGGCAACCCAAGGGACAGGACTAATAGGACCAGAGGCCGCTGCACGGGAGGCTGACTGGGAATCGGGGCGTTGGGCACAGCCAAGGCCCGCCACGGGGAAGATCAATCGAGAAGGACTAAAAATTGAACATGGATGCACAGGATGCACAGGATAACCAGGACGGGACGCTACGCACGAAACGCTGACTCCGGCGATGATCGCGTGCGGATTTGCGGATGTCCAGGAATACAAGCCAGCCGTCTCCGGAAAAAATCCTGTGCATCCTGTGCATCCATGTGAATCAAAAATCTACCCGTGCTTGACGTTGAACCGGTTTCCAGCCACCCGGCGCAGGGGGTTGTTTCAGGCAAGTGGGGCCCCTGCCCTGCCGGGCAGATCATCCGAGGGTGAAACAGGAGTGTTTCAGGTACGATGTCAATGACTCTCCAACCCCTGTTGTTTCAATCTCTTGAGACGGTTTTGCGTCACGCCGGCCAAGATTTGTTTCAGGCAAGCCGAACCCCCGCCCTGCTGTGCGGATCATTCGAGGAAAAACACCCAATCGTCAATAAAGACGAACCACGAATGAACACGAATTCACACGAATGCAGGTGGACTCACTCGAACGAGAAGCGGCACCAAAATGCTTCTGCAACGCTGCTACCTTGGTATGACTTCGTGTCCTTCGTAGATAACCCATCGATATCGGTGGTCACACCCCCCAATCAACAACTCATCAATCCGTTTATTGGTGTTCATTCGTGTCCATTCGTGGTTCGCCGTTTTCCTTTGTGAATGACTCTTATGGGTCCTTCGTTCCCTTCGTGGATAACTCTTTTTTCTTTTGTTTCAGGCAAGTGGGGCCCCTGCCCTGCCGGGCAGATCATCCGAGGGTGAAACAGGAGTGTTTCAGGTACGATGTCAATGACTCTCCAACCCCTTTGTTTTCAATCTCTTGAGACGGTTTTGCGTCACGCCGGCCAAGATTTGTTTCAGACAAGTCCGGCCCCCGTCCTGCCGGGCGGATCATACGGGAGTGAAACAATCGGAAATCGACAATCCTGTCGTGACCTTGGCATCCCGTCGCGGTTAACCTCAACGCCTTAGTGGCCCTTCGTCGTTCTTCGTGGCCCTTCGTGGATAACTCTTTTTTCTTTTATTTCAGACAAGATAGTCCCCGGGCGCCAGCCCGGGATTCCAAAAAGCCGCGAATGCGGCGTCCGCATGTAGCCGTGGGCGTAAGCCCATGGAACTCGGGAGCTCCAAAGGCCGAGCCGCGTAGGCGGCGACAGCGAGTAGCCTCCGGGCGCCAGCCCACGGCAACACGCCGCCGACGCCCCGTCCGCATGGCGCCCCATGCCCACGGGCTCTGCATGGATTTCAGGCCGCCGCCCCGGCCGGAGGTTGTTTGGGAACGTCCACAAAGACACGCGTTCCCCTGTGCCGGCCTGTCTCCTGCCAGGAGGAAATCTCAAAATCGGCGCAAAACACGCCGCAGGTCGGAAGGTTGTCCAGGAAGTCACTGGAGATGGAATTGATCAGCTCCGTCAATCCCGGGTTGTGCCCAACCAGATAGACGATGTCATCCCCATCGTTCAGTTCCCGGAGGATATCCAATAAATCGGTAACCCCAGCGCCGTAGAGCCGGTCCATGCGGCTGATGCGCCCGGCAGGAAATCCAATGGCGCCGGCAATGATCTCGGCCGTCCTGATGGCCCGCTTGGCCGGGCTCGAGAGCAGGCGGTCCGGCATCAGGGAGCGCTGAGCCAACCGCCGCCCCATTTCGGGGGCATCGACCTTGCCGCGCTTGTTCAGAGGACGATCGAAGTCCCTCAGCCCGGGGTTATTCCAACTGGACTTGGCATGGCGGATGAGAACCAGTCTCTTCATTGGTCAGGAATCGGAGGCGACGCAGTAGAGAAATTTTCGTCCGCGCAGATAGAGTTCCTTGTCGACGACGGCGGGCGAAGCGTCGAATCCATCCTCCAGGGAATTCCTGGCCAAGACTTCGAATTCCGGGCCTCTCCGGAGCACCAGGGTGGTTCCGTTCTGAGACGGCAGGTAGACGCGGTCGCCGGCTCCCACCGGAGAGGCGTAGACGCCCTCGATTCCCTCCATCCTGAGGGGGCCGTAATGGGCTTCGCCGGTCTTGGCGTTGAGGCAGGAAAGGATGCCTTTGTTGCCCTTGACAAAGTAGAGCAGGTCCCCGTAGAGCAGCGGAGAGGGAACATAGGGGGTGTCGCGGTCCAGCTCCCAGGCGATGGCCTCCGAGCCGGTGATGTCTCCTTGAGCGGCTCCAATGCGAATGGCCTGCAGCACGTTTCCTCGAAATCCGCTGGTGACGAAGACGATCCCGTCGGAGGCCACGGGCGATGGTATGGCGTTCAAGGTCACGCCGCTGCCGTCCCAGAGAAGGTCGCCGGTCTCCAGGTCGTAGCTGCGCACCCGGTTGGTGGCGCTGGTGATCACCTGTCGCCGCCCGCCGTGCTCGACCACGATGGGGCTGGACCAGGAGGTCTCCTCGTCCCGGGGGACTCTCCACAATTCGTCTCCCGTCCGCTTGTCGAGGGCAACGATAAATGAGTCTCCCTGATGGTCCCAGATAATGACGATCTTGTTTCCGTAGAGGAGCGGCGAGCTGCCTTCCCCGAATTTCAGTCGAACCGACATGTCGCCCAGGTCCTTCTCCCAGACCAAATTCCCCTTCATGTCCAGACAGTAGAGACCGAAGGAACCAAAATAGACGTAGACATGTTCACCATCGGTGACGGGCGAGGCGGAGGCCCAGGTGTTGGAGCCGTGGGTCCCCTCGTGGGGGCCCTGTTCCCGGGTGGTCCGCTGCCAAAGGACCTTCCCCGTCCTGCGGTCCAGCGCCAGCAGGTCGAACTTCACCACTTGGGTCGGTTTGACCTTGCCCTCTGCCTCCGCCGGGTCTTCCCTGTCGGTGGGAATGGCAGTGGCCACGAATACCGATTGATCCCAAACGATCGGGGACGCGTGGCCCTTGCCCGGGATGGCCACTTTCCAGCGAATGTTCCTATCCTCGGACCATTCCACCGGCGGGTCACCCTCGGGAGAAACTCCCGTAGCCTCCGGTCCCCTCCACTGGTGCCAATAGGCCTGGTTGCCCGCCGGGGCCTCCTTCACTCCCAACCACAAACCGACCGCAACACCTCCAATGACTATTCCGGCGATCCATTTCATCAGGCTTCCTCCTCTGAATGTCCGTCGTTCCGCTGCTTTCCAACCACCTGCGGTGCCAATCAGTATACACTCGACAACCCTTCCTGCAGGTGGCTTTAATCGCCACGATCAAGGCCTTTCCTGGGGAACATCCGCTCCATTTGCGGCATCCCGTCCCACTCAGCCATGGAACGAAGTCCGTTGCCCCCTGGCCCGATCCCGCTCTTTACATTTTCACCACTCCGGCGTTACATTAGGGCCACTTGAAACGACGAGGGAGTTCAATCATGCGCTTATTTCTTCTCCTGCTGAGCTGGGCCGTGCTCTCGTCCGGCATGCTGGCCGAAGACGCCCCTACCTTTACACCCCGCTCGGTAGCCGTTCGGTCCGACGGAACGCTGATCATCAGCGACGACGTCAAGTACCGGATCCTGGGCCTGGAACCGACCGGCGTCCTGACGGTCCAATTGGAAAGGGGAACCGTCGATCCGGGGACCGGCCGGAAGGTGGACCTGGGCCGACCGGTTGGCATTGCCCTGGATGGAGCCGACAATCTCTATCTGACGGACCGGAACACCCACCGGGTCTTCCGCATTGACCGCCAGAGCGCTGCGGTGACCACCGTGGCGGGCAACCGGGAGTTCGGCTATCGCTATGACGATGTGGCCGCCACTGAAGCCAGTCTGTCGACTCCGGTGGGCGTTGCCCTGGATCGAGAGGGGAACCTCTATATCGTCGAGCAGAGCAGCCGCCGAGTCCGCCGGGTCGACGCCAAGACCGGCCAGATCACCACGGTGGCGGGCAGCGGCAGAACGGGATTCAGCGGTGACGGCGGGCCAGCCACCGAAGCGGCTTTCGAAGTGCCCTTCGACGTGGCGGTCGATCGTCGCGGCAATCTCTTCATCGCCGACACCGGCAACCATCGCATCCGCAGAGTGGATGCGAAGACGGGCCTGATTTCGACCTATGCGGGAGATGGGAAAAGCCGGTTCGGCGGCGATGGCGGGCCTGCGTCCAAAGCCAGCCTTTCGGATCCCTTCTCGGTAGCCTTGGACCGGTCCGGCAACCTCTATATCGCCGATCGCGGCAACCATCGCATCCGCCGGGTCAGGGCCAGAAACCGCGTCATCACCACCGTTGCTGGCAATGGCCAAAGGGGCTTCAGTGGGGACGGCGGCCCGGCCGGGAAAGCCAGCCTGGCCGACCCCTTCGATCTGACCCTGGATCGCCGCGGCAACCTCTATATCGCCGACACCGGCAACAAAAGGGTGCGGCGAGTCGACGCCAGGACCAAGAGAATAGAGACCGTCCCGGTCAAGCCGCTCTCCAAGGAGAAGGAGAAGGAGGAGAAGGAGGAGGAGGAGGAGGAGGAGGACAAGTCCTCCTGAGGTCCTGCCTGCAGTTCCGGCGGTGCAAGATCACCCATGCCACCCGCTGAGAAATGCGGGCTAAGGCCGCTTGACGATCCGGCCGGCACGGATCACGCCGCGAGGAACCAGTTTCCAGCGGCCTGTCCGGGTTTCTCCGGCGACGTCGCTGAATTCGAACCTGCCCTCTGCCAACTCGAACAGAGCCAGATCCGCCTCCGCGCCGGTTTTCAAGGTTCCCAGGCGGCCCTGCATCCCCACCACCTCTGCCGGAGCTGCCGTGACCATCCTCAGAGCCTCATCCAGGGAGACTCCCAGCAGGAGAAACTTCGAGACGGTGGTGGCCAGATCGTAAACCGGTCCCTGAAGGTTGTAGCGGTGGAGGTCGCTGCTGATGGTGCTGGGGAAAACGTCCTGGCGCATGGCCTGCTCGGCGATGGGGAAGCGGAAGCTGCCCTTTCCGTGACCGACGTCCAGACGGACGCCCCTGTGGACGGCTCGGCGGACCGCGGACAGGACCCGGCCGCGCTCATCCAGGATGCCGGCCGCATGACCGTGAAAGCAGTGAGTGAGCAGGTCTCCTCTCCGCATCTCGGCCAGAATTCGGGGCAGCGGCAGGGAAGACCCCGGCGTATGGATCATCAGAGGCAGCCGGGCCGCTTCGGCTGCTTCCCGGGCCAACTTCAGTGCGGGAAGCTCGTTGCGGCCGTTGGCGGCCAGGTTGGCGCTGAGACGTATCTTGATTCCCAGGATCACGTCCCGATTGGCTTCGACGGTTTCCAGCGCCGCGCTGACACTGCAGTGACGCAGGTCCTCCAGTTCGCCCACGGCAGGATCGGTCTCAACGCCGGTGACCATGCCTACCGACGAGATGTTGAGCAGGGCAAACAGCCGGGTGGCGCTGACTTCGATGACGTAGCGGCGGAAACCGTCCCAGGTGGCTGCGCCAGCCGAGCCGGCATCCACAGCCGTGGTGACCCCCCGCTCCAGGCAGTTGGGATCGGGATCGATTCCGTAGTGTGAGACTCCGGAATAGACGTGCACGTGACAGTCGATGAGGCCGGGAGTCACCAGGAGCCCCCGGGCATTGACCGTTTCGCGGGCGTCCCGCTGGTGCAGATTCTTCCCCAGTTCGACGATCTTGCCGGCCCGCAGGCCGATGTCCCTCGGATCGTTCAACCCCTGGGAGGGGTCGACCGCCCTGCCGTTGCAAATCAGAAGGTCATATTTCATTATTCTCGCTGTTTGCCGCTGGGGCATGCCGTGTCGGCGCTGCAATCGGGATCGAACCCCGGCCCGGCAAGCGGATTTACCCAATGGATTCAGGGGATCCATTCTACCATGCATGGGCATGCGACCCGGCAAGCCGGCGCGTGCCCCCTTGAGGAGCAAGAGTGATGGGAGGAGGCGCCACCCGGGAGCGCGGGCGTCCCGCCCGCATGCTATCCCGTTGCGTGCCGCTCAGTTTCCCTGCGATGCGGCACCCGGCCACCCTGCCGGCGGGAACGGCATGGGCTCGGTCGAAGCAGGGTCCTGGCGCCGTTGCCGGTCGAGCCGGGTGGAGGAGATGGCCGAGGCTGTGCCAAGAAATGTGCGGGCGGGACGCCCGCGCTCCCGGGTGGGCTTCATCCCATGACGTCGTCGCAGCAAAGGAGGTCCATCGGTCTTTGTGTTTATTCGTGGTTCGTCTTCAATAGCGATTGACAGTTTCTTCTTCGAATGATCTGCCCGGCAGGGCGGGGGCCGGACTAATTTGAAACAAAAGAAAAAAGAGTGATCCACGAAGGGCCACTAAGGCGTTGAGGTTAACCGCGACGGGATGCCAAGGTCGCGAAGGGATGGTCGATTTCTGATTGTTTCAATCTTGTATGATCCGGACGGCACGGCGGGGCAGGGCTCGCGGACAAACGGGAGTTTCCCAAAGGGCGCCGGTCGGCTCGCAGAGAAGTCGCCCGCCGGATACCCCCCGGCGCACCATCGGGACAGCACCCCCCGGGAGCGCGGGCGTCCCGCCCGCATTCTCTCCCTTGGGTTATCGCTCAGTTTCCCTGCGATGCGGCACCCGGCCACACTGCCGGCGGGAATCGCATGGGCTCGGCCGAAGCAGAGCCATGGCGTCGTTGCCGTTCGATCCGGGTCGAGGAGATGGGTGAGGCTATACCAGGATTTGTGCGGGCGGGACGCCCGCGCTCCCGGGGGGCTTTCTCCCATGACGTCGTGACACCAACGTCACAATATTGCAGAAGCATTCGGGCGCCGCTCGTCATTGAAGGAACTCCATCCGTATTCGTGCCTATTCGTGTCCATTCGTGGTTCGTCTTCATTTCCAGAACGATTACGCCCGGCTGTTTCTCCTCTGTATGATCCGCACGGCGGGGGCCGGACTTGCCGAGAGGTGCTTATGACTTCTTTCAACGTTCTTCGAAAGCTGCCGCAGGGACAAATCATCACGGTGGCGGGGGTCGGCTATGAAGAGGGCATTCCTGCCCGGGACGCCGACGCCGGATGGCCCATGGGGGTGGTGCGCCGTGGGGACGGGGAGCTGATCGTGGTCGACTACCTGGCTCACCGGCTCTGGAGAATCGATCGGCAGGGAATGCTGCACCGGTTCGCAGGGGACGGCGTGGCCGGCAACCGGGGCGACGGGGGTCCGGCCCTGGAGGCGCGGATGCGGCACCCTCACGATCTGTGCCTGGACAGGGAAGGGAACCTCTACTTTACCGACCTGGGAAATGTGACCGTCCGCCGGATCGACGCCAGGACCGGCATCATCAACCGCGTCGCCGGTTCCGGACGCCGGGGGCGAGGCGGTGACGGCGGACCGGCGCTGGAGGCGGAATTCGACTGTCCCTGCGGCTTGGCGGTCGATGAACAGGGCCGGGTGTACATCGCTGACGAATGGTCCTGCACTATCCGTCGCGTCGATCCCCAAAGCGGCACGATCCGGGTCTGGGCGGGTCTCAGCGCGCGCCACCATCCCTCCGAGCAGGGCGGCAGCCGGCCCTTTTTCGGTTCGGGGCTCAGCCTGATGGGTTATCACGGGGACGGGGGGCCGGCCGGTGAGGCAGCCTTCTACCACCCCGAGCACCTGGCGTTCGACTCGAAGAGCGATCTCCATGTGTGCGACAACTCCAACGACCGCATCCGCAAAATCAGCAGGACGACCGGGGTGATCACCACCGTCCTGGGTAACGGCCAACGGGCCTCCAACGGGGACGGGGGGTTGGCCGTGGAAGCCGGCACGCTGATGCCGGACGCCATCTGCCTGGATGTCCACGACAACCTCTACGTGGGGGAGAAATATGGGTTCCGGGTGCGGAAAGTGGAAGCCGACACCGGCGTTGTCACCACCCTGGTGGGCACCGGCGTCCCCGGCTTCGGACAGGAGGGGCTGCACGGTTCCGTGACCGAGTGCAACTCCTGCGAAGCGGCCATTTTCGCCGATCCCGACGGCACCGTGCACTGGGGGGATTGTTCAGGGCGGTTGAGACGCTACGACGGGCGGACCGGGACGGTGACGACCGCCCTGGGCGGCACCGGCGTGCACGACGGGAAGGCGGCGACCCGAGCCTTCCTGTGTGGTCCCGGCGGCTTGTCGCTGGGGCCGGACGGGCGCCTCTACGTTGCCGATGTCTGGAGCCAGCGCATCCGCGCCATCGATCTGGAAAGCGGAGTCATCCGCACTGTGGCCGGCAACGGCGCCCGGGCTTACGGCGGCGACGGCGGGCCGGCCACCGGCGCCTACCTCGGCAATCCCTATGATGTGTCGGTCGACTCGGCGGGTCGAATCGTCATCGCGGACCACCGCCACGGTCACGTGCGCCGGGTGGAGCGGGACGGAACCATTCGAGGGATTGCGGGAGCCGCCTTTCAATGGGACAAGGGCGACGGCGGGCCGGCCAACTGCGCCTGCCTGGTGGCCCCCACGGCGGTGGCTCACGACTCCGAGGACAATATCCATGTCGGGGATGGCGGCGTGGGCCGAATCCGCAGGATCGATCGATCCACCGGCATCATCGACAGCGTGGCTGGTTGCGGTCTTCCCGGTTACAGCGGCGACGGCGGCCCGGCCAGACGGGCCAGGATCGGTTCGCCCTCGGCCATCCGCTTCGACACCTCGGGGAACCTCTACTTCACCGACTCGACCTGCCACGTCATCCGCCGGGTAGACCGCGAGGGCCGGATCTCCACTGTGGCCGGCAGTGGCGAGGAGGGTTTTTCTCCGGATGGCGCCCCGGCCTTGAAAGCCCGCCTCCATACGCCCAGCGGATTGGCGATTGGCCGCGACGGCACCCTCTATTTTTCGGACCGCCACAACCACCGGGTGCGCCGTATCACCCGAAATGGCCTGCTGGAGACAGTGGCCGGGTGCGGGGAAGGCGGTGACTCCGGGGACGGCAGGCCGGCGCCGGCGGCACGCCTCAACGAACCGCAGGGACTCTGTCTCTACGCGGACGACCTGCTGTTCATCAGCGACCACTTCAACAATCGCATCCGAGCCGTGAGGCTTCCCGCTGGAGTTTGAGCGGTCTGGCGGGTTTTTAGTGCGAGCAGTTCAAAGACTCAGGCAAGTCGGGCCCCCGCCCTGCCGTGCGGATCATTCGAGGAAAAACAGCCGATCGTTTAATGAAGACGAACCACGAATGGACACGAATAAACACAAATAGACCAGAAGGCAGATGGGCCCGCTTCAACGACAAGCGGCGCCAAAATGCTTCTGCAATTTGGTGCCCTTGGTGTGACGATGTCATGGGATGAAGGCTTCCTGGGAGCGCGGGCGTCCCGCCCGCACCAAGCTTGGCACAGCCTGGGCCATCTCCCCCACTTGGATCAACCGGGAACGGCGCCATGGCTCTCCTTCGGCCTGGCCGATACTGTTCCCGCCCACAGGGTGGCTGCCTGCAGCATCGCACTGAAGCTCAGCGACGGCCAAAGGGACAGCATGCGGGCGGGACGCCCGCGCTCCCGGGGGTGTCGTCTCGATGGTGAGGTGGGGGGTATCCGGCGGGCGACTTCTCTGAAAGCCGGCCTGTCCCCTTTGGGAGACTCCCGTTTGCCTGCGAGCCGGGCGCCCGCCCTGGCGGCCAGATCATTCGAGGAAAAACAGCCGATCGTTAATGAAGACGAACCACGAATGGACACGAATAAACACAAATAGACCAGAAGACAAATGGACCTGCTTCAACGACAAGCGGCGCCAAAATGCTTCTGCAATTTGGTGCCCTTGGTGTGACGATGTCATGGGATGAAGGCTTCCTGGGAGCGCGGGCGTCCCGCCCGCACCAAGCTTGGCACAGCCTGGGCCATCTCCCCCACTTGGATCAACCGGGAACGGCGCCCTGCCTCTGCTTCGGCCGGGCCCATGCGGTTCCCGCCGGCAGGGCGGTCGGCTGCAACATCGCACTGAAGCTCAGCGACGGCCAAAGGGACAGCATGCGGGCGGGACGCCCGCGCTCCCGGGGGTGTCGTCTCGATGGTGAGGTGGGGGGTATCCGGCGGGCGACTTCTCTGAAAGCCGGCCTGTCCCCTTTGGGAAACTCCCGTTTGCCTGCGAGCCGGGCGCCCGCCCCCCACGACCGTGCGGGTCATTCAAGAGTGAAACAATCGGAAATCGACAATCCTGTCGTGACCTTGGTATTCCGTAGCGGTTAAACTCAACGCCTTAGTGGCCCTTCGTCGTTCTTAGTGGCCCTTCGTGGATAACTCTTTTTTCTTTTGTTTCAGGCAAGTCGGGCCCCCGCCTTGCCGGGCGGATCATACGAGAGTGAAACAATCGGAAATCGACAATCCTGTCGTGACCTTGATATCCCGTAGCGGTTAAACTCAACGCCTTAGTGGCCCTTCGTCGTTCTTAGTGGCCCTTCGTGGATAACTCTTTTTCTTTTGTTTCAGGCAAGTCGGGCCTCCGCCCCCCACGACGGGGCGGATCATTCGAGAGTGAAACAGGTTTTGTTTCAGACAAGGCAAGAGATGCGGCTTGGCGCTGTTGGGGAGGTGGCTACACGCTGCCGCCGCCTTATTGCGAATCCCAGGGTGCGGCCAGCGTGGGCTGGTTGGCATAGCGTTGCATGGAAAACACCAGGCGGCTGCCGCACCCGGGTTCCAGCCGCAACCTGACCGATGGCCCGTCGATGGGAATGGTCTCCCGGTCAAGGGTCACACTGCGAAAACGGTGCTCGCCATAGGCCCCGGCCTGGACGACCAGGTCGCGGGGACGGAAGGGACTGGTATTCACCAGGGTGAGGGTTACCGTATCCCCCGTCAGCTTTTCGACCAGGGCCGATACGTCCCGGGGCAGGCCGGAACGCCGGCGCTCCGGATCGAAGTATCGAACGCGGCTGTGAAGGGTCCAGATCCTGCCGGCCAGATGACCCCCAAGCATCAGGTTGACCAGCGTAGCGGTCCTGGCCGGATTGAAATCCAGGAGCCAGTCCGCCAGGCGAGTCTCGGGTGTGGTCGGATCCTCTTCGATCGCCTGCATGGTGCCGCGGAGGCTCTCGAAGTCCTTTTGCAGGGCTCTCTCCGGGTACCCCGGGTCGGCTCCCTCCAGGAAGGCGATCCAACCGGTTTGAGGCAGGCGCTCCAGGTCCTTGCGGTCCATCGACCACAGGTAGATCTCGGTCAGGCGATCGATGAACAGGTTGGTTGTCCAGTGGTACCAACCCTCCCGGCCGCTGAATTGGTGCCCGCGCGGGTCCCCGTACATCTGGGGAACCATGAGCTGGCCGTCGATGACCTTCTTTTGAGCGTACAGGTTGTCTATCTGGCGGCGAAGGGTGTCGATGTAGCCCGGGTCGCCGGTCAATAGGAAGGCGTTGCCAAAACCCGGCCACATGCCCGCGTCAAAGGTGTTCCGATGGGCAATCTGCTCGATTTCCCCGTCGAAGATGGTGAAATTCCATCCATAGGTTCCCTTGTACCATTTGCCGCCGTACTCCCCGCCGATGGTGCCGTCCAGACCGATGTTGGTGGGGATGTTCCCGCCGTTGGCCTCGGTTCTCTCCTTCCAGGCATCCACGTATTCCAGAATCCACTCCCGGTATTTCGGTTCCCGCCCGAGCATGAAAGCGTTGAGGGCCAGATTGGTGGCCGCCAGGTTGAGCGGATGGTCTCCCAGGCTGTCGAGGTATTCGTCGCAGTGGGCCAGCATCTTGGGGTAGACCTCCTCCAGGTCCAGCATCTGGTCGCGGCCGGCAGGACTGTGGAGGAGGTGGAAGCGGCCCGGGACCGGATCTCCGACCCAATCGTAGGTGGTGGCCTTGCGGAGCATGGGGCCCTTGCTGCCGGTCCACAGGCTGCGAATGATCCTGTGCTCGGGATCGTAGTTGGGCGCCTCGGGATCTTCGTTCATGTAGAGACCGGCGAAGCGTTTCATGCGCTCCCGCAGCCGGGGCGAACCCGGCTCGGAGAGCCCCTGGAACATGAATCCCCGCATCCCTTCCCCGGTATGAAACCAGTCCGACATGGTGATGAATTCGCGGTAGTAGGCGCCCTCCCGGGCCAGGTCGGTCAGGGTGGTTCGGAGCTGGCCATACTGGTGCAGGTGCCCCTCCAGCGCCTTCTTGAACAGCTCCAGAACGGAATCGGATGCCCCCAGCGCGTGGAGCAGGGTCCAGTTGTGAAGGGTCTCGATGGCGTCGTCGGGTCCGTCCAGAGTTCCCCAGCGGGGAGTGTGCAGGAGGTGGCCTCGCTCATCCACATACTTGGCGGCGAAGATCTCGCAGGCTTCGGAGTTGAGGCGCAGCAGCTCGCGCTCCATCAGCGCCCAGGCCGGTGGGGGCATCGGCCGGTCCAACAGCAGGGGAGGGTTTTCGGCGGCCATGGGCCTCCAGGAGATCAACCCTGCCAGCACCAGGGAGGAGAGGCAACGTAGAATCATTTGAAACCTGCGGGGTTGTGTTCGGCGGGGCGCCCGAGCTTGTATTGTCCTATAGAATAATGCCTTCGGCCAGGACAAGTTCACCTCCCGGCCGCATGTTGAGGAGACCAGAGGGGTGAAAACCAGCTCCAATTCTCTGGGTCACGTGAGCTGCAGCCTGCCCGGCCGGGTGGTTGCCGGCAGTTACCGGACCTGCCGGCTGACCTACACGGCCGGATTCTCGGGAATCGACGACACCGGCTCGATCAAGGTGGTGATGCGCTATGCCACCGATTGCGGCCTGCCCCAGTTCGATCGGCCCCAAGCCCCCAACTACACCACCGCCCGAGCTTCCAACGGCGCCCGCCTGCAGTTGCGCTACGACCCCAAGGACAACACTCGACCCTGGGGCAAGACGCTTCACCTGAAAATCGTGCAGGGGTTCCTGCGCCAGGGGGACCGGATCGACCTGACCCTGGGGGACCGCAGCGGCGGCTCACCCGGCTGGCGGATTCAGACATTCGTTGAAAAAACCTTTGAGCTGAGGGTGCTGGTAGACCGCTTCGCCACCTATTGTTTCGAACGCTTGCCGGATTCTCCCAGGTTCCGGATTGTGGCCGGCGAGCCGGTGCGCCTGGTGGCCCTGGCTCCGACCCTGGCCCCCGCCGGTGAGCCGATTCCGGTCCGGAGCAAGCTGGAGGATCGTTGGGGCAATCCGGTGGGGTGGCCGCGAAAAAGAGTTTTCCCGGCCTTTGGGGCGCCTGGATTTCACACCCTGTCCGTGAAGGACCCCCGAACCGGGCTGGTGGGGCGGACCAATCCCATCCTGGTCAGTCGAGGGGAGCGCTATGGGAGATATTGGGCGGATCTCCACGGCCAGAGCGAGGAAACCATCGGGACCAATTCCATTCAGGACTATTTCCGCTTCGGCCGCGACTACGGCTTCCTGGACATCTGCGCCCACCAGGGCAACGATTTTCAGATCAGTGACGGCTTCTGGAAGAAAATCCAGGCCACAACCCGCAAATTCCATGAACCGGGGCGCCTGGTGACCTTTCCCGGTTGGGAATGGAGCGGCAATACCGCTCTGGGCGGTGACCGCAATGTGCTGTTCCGGGAAGAAGGCGGCCCCATCAACCGCAGCTCCCGTGCCCTGCTTTCCCCGGGCCAGGCCCGGGAGCCCTGCTGCCGGACCGTCGAGGAGTTGTTCGGCCGCTTGCGGGATTGCAGGCGCGAGGTGATGGTCCTCCCCCACGTCGGAGGACGCTATGCCGACTTGAGCCGCCACGATCCCGGGCTGGAATGGGCGGTGGAGGTGCATTCAGCCTGGGGGACTTTCGAATGGATGTTGGGGGATGCTTTTGCCCTGGGTCATCGCCTGGCGATCGTGGCCAATTCCGACGGACACAAGGGACGCCCCGGAGCCAGCTATCCGGGCGGCAGCACCTTCGGCAGCTACGGGGGGCTCACCTGCGTTCTGGCCAAGAGCCTGACCCGGGAGAGTGTCTGGGAGGCTTACCGGGCCCGGCGGGTCTATGCCACCACCGGCGCCCGCATTTTTCTGGATGTCGAAACCGAGGACGGAAATCCGATGGGCGGCCTCCTCACCATTCGGTCCGGCTCGGGCCCCGGGTTCCGCATTCGGGTTTGCGGCACCGCTCCCATTGAGCGGGTGGAAGTTCGCAATGGGATGCGGGTGGTGAAGTGTTTTCGAACCTACACCGCCGCCGATCTTTCCAATCGCCTCAAGCTGCTGTGGGAGGGAGCCGAGGTGCGCGGGAGAGGCCGGCAGGTCGCCTGGAACGGGTCATTGACTCTGGCCGGCAATCGGATTGGCCGGGTGACGGCTCTCAACTTCCACAATCCCGATCTTCCCTGCCGGCAAGCCGGCCCCACGCGGCTGGACTGGGAATCCATCACCACCGGAGGGGTGGCCGGCCTGATCCTGGAGTTGACCCAAGAGGCAGCCGGACGGGTCCGGGTGGAAACCAATCAGATCCGTTTTGGCATGCGGCTGCAAGGCTTGGGGGTGCAGGGCAGGAGTTGGTCCCTGGGCGGTGTGGACAAGCGGATCTCCCTTTACCGCTTGCCGTCCGCCGCCGGCCCCACTCATTGTGAGTTCACCTTCAAGCTTCCCGCACGATACTGCTTCCAAGGGGACAATCCGATCGTTGTGAAAGTCGTTCAGGAGGACGGGCACATGGCCTGGTCGAGCCCGATCTATGTGGTGAAGGCTTAGTCGAACTGTGCCACAGACGGGCAAGCAATGACTTACGGGACGGGGTGTTTGCCCCCCTCCGGCTCGACTGCGGGCTTCGCCCTCTCGCCGACTCCCCCTCAAGGGGGGAGTGATGTGGAGCTCCTTATGCAGGCCTCAGGTATCACTCCCCCCCCTTGAGGGGGAGTCGCAGAAGCCGAGCCGGCAGGCGAAGGCTGATGCGGTGGGGGGTGGAAGCCCGGCCGCTGGGGGTGGAATGTTGTCTCAGAACCGGAAGAACCCACCCCGCACTCGCTGTGCGCCTGCACTCGCCTCGCGAGTGCAGGCGCTCCAGAGGAGGGGAATTTTGTTGCCCGCCTGTAGTGTTGTGGTTTTGGGGAGAGCGGCGAAGCCGCGGTTGGCGTAGGTCACTTGCAAGATGCCTCCTACAGGCCTTCCTTATAAAGCAGCGTAGCTGCGGCAGCATTTAGCCCCGGGCGTGAGCCCGGGGTCGTGGTATCCACCACCCCCGCAGGCGCGTACGCGGCGGATCAGTAGCGGCCTTCCAGAACACGCTGACTCCCAAAAAAACGCCAACCATCCCCGGGGTGCAACCCCCATGGACGTTTTGTCCCCGCCCCCGGCAGCCGCGTAGCGGCGAATGGGTTGCCCTGGCTTGTCCCTTGCGGGAAGGGTAGGCGGCTGGTAGAGTTTGGGCTGCTTCGCCGGGGAGCGGCGGGCGAATGAGGAACGCGGGAGGCTGGTTCTTTCCATGGCGCTGGTTGACAGTCGATGGCAGCGAAGGGCGACCCTTTGTGCGCTCTATTTCGCCCAGGGGATCCCCTGGGGATTCATGTTGATTACGCTGCCCTCCTATCTCTCCTACAACTACCAGATTTCCGACAGCGATATTGGCAGCCTCAAGGCCATCATCCTGGTGCCCTGGTCCTTCAAGTTGATATGGGCCCCCTTGATGGACAGCTTCACCCTTCGCTCCATGGGGAGAAGACGGCCCTGGATCATCGGTTCCGAATTGATGATGGCGCTGACGCTGCTGGGATTCATCGGCATCGCCGATCCATCCCAAGAGCTCAAGTTCATCCTCTACATGTACTTTCTGCACAACTGCTTTGCCTCCCTGCAGGATGTGTGCACCGACGCCCTGGCCGTCGACATTCTGCCGCCGCACGAGCAGGGGCAGACCAACGGCTTGATGTGGGCTTCCAAGCTCGTCGGCAAGGGGGTGGGGGCCTGGAGTCTTTCCCATGTGATCAACGCCGGGGGCCTGGAGGCCTGCGTGGCCGTTCAGGTGCTGTTGCTGCTGGCCGTCATGCTGGTTCCGATAATCTTCGTGGAGCGGCGGGGCGAGAAGCGGTTCCCCTGGAGCGTCGGCCAGGCAGCCTCCACCGCCGTTCGGAGCGTGCGCAACCCGCTCCAGGTCATGGGTACGGTTCTCAACGCCTTTGCCCTGACCACCACCTGGGTCTTCATCCTGTTCACGCTCCTCAAATTGGTCGGGTCGGGGATCAACGAGGTTCTCACCAATACGCTCTATACCCAGCATTTGAACCCGCGCTGGACGGATGTGGAGTTCTCGAGTGCCTCCGGTCTGTACGCCACCGCTCCCATTATTGTGGGGGCCGTGCTGGGGGGATATCTGGCCGACCGCTATGGGCGGCGGGTGATTCTCACCGTCGGCTATGTGGGCTTTGGCCTGGCCGCCCTCATCTTCGCAGCATTCCCCGGCCTGTGGAACGAGGGTTGGTTCGCCATGTCCTATGTGCTTTCTTATGAAACCCTGGCGGCCATCGGTTCGGTCGGGTTTCTCTCCATGGCCATGAGGATCTCCTGGACCGTGGCCGCCGGAACCGTGTTCACCACCTATATGACGCTGTCCAACGTTTCCCACGTCGTGGGGAACTGGATTGCCGGCCCGCTGCGAGAATGGCTGGTCGCGGCGCAGGGCTCAGCGGCCGTCGATCTGCTTTCCTACCAGTGGGCTTTCTGGTGGGTGGGTTTCATCTCCATCGTCCCGGTCTTTCTGCTGTTGCAGGTGAAGACCGGGGAGGTCGACCGTGCCCGTGCCGCCGAATCCACGGGTTAGGGGAGGGAGCATGCCCGATCGATACCGCATCGAGGACAGCCGCCAGCTCACCACGCCGGCGCTGGTGGTCTTTCTGGAGTTGGTCCAGGAAAACCTGGACCGGATGGTGGCGATGGCCGGAGACCCGGCCCGCCTGAGGCCCCACGTGAAGACGCACAAGACCCGGGAGGTCATCGAGCTGCAGTTGCAGCGGGGGATTGCCAAATTCAAGGCGGCCACTTTTGCGGAGTGCGAAATGCTGGCGCGGGCCGGCGCGCGGGATGTTCTGCTGGCCTACCAGGTGGTGGGCCGGAACATCGAGCGGGCCGTCCGCTTCGTGCAACTGTTTCCGGAGGTCCGGTTCATGGTGATCGCGGACCACCCCGAACCGGTGGAGTCCCTGTCCAGGGCGATGGCCGAGGCCGGACAAAAGCTGGAAGTCCTGTTGGACCTGGATACGGGCCAGCACCGCACCGGTCTGCCGGTCGGCAGCCGAGCCCGTCAGGTCTATGGACAGATTGCCGAAAGCCCGGGACTGCAGGCGGGGGGATTCCACATTTACGACGGTCACTTGCGACACCCTTCGCTGGCGGAGCGGTCGGCCGCGGTGAAGGAGCGATTCCGGGAGGTGGACGGATTTCGCCGGGAGTTGATCGCTGCCGGCTGGGAGGTGCCGCGCCTGGTCTGCGGAGGGACGGTGACCTTTCCCGTCTATGCCGGGATGGAGGACCCATCCGTGGAGCTGAGTCCGGGCACCTGTATTTTCCACGACGTCGGATACGGATCCAGTTTCCCCGATCTTCCCTTCACCCCGGCAGCGGTCATTCTGACCCGCGTCATCAGCTTGCCGGGAGAGAACCGGGTCACGCTGGATTTGGGTTACAAGGCCGTGGCCTCGGACCAACCCATGGAAAAGCGGGCGGTTTTCCCCCAATTGCCCGACGCCAAGCTGGTCATGCAGAACGAAGAGCACCTGGTGATTGAAACCTCCCGGGCCGGAACATTGCGCCCGGGAGACGAGTTGGCGGCCATTCCCTGGCATATCTGTCCCACCACCGCCTTGAACAAGGAAGTGGTGGTGGTCAGCTGTGGCCGCGTCCGTGAGCGGTGGGAGGTAGCCGCCCGCGACCGCAGTTTGACGATTTAGCCCGCATTACTCACCAATGGTAGGAAACGTCGGCTCTCAATCCACGAGGGGGCACGAAGGGGTTGGAGGAGGCTCGAGAGGGGCCTGCCAAGGATCGCCAAGGGGAGAAAGGATTTCCACGAAAAGGCAAAAAGATATCCACGAAGGGCCACGAAGAACGGCGAAGGGCCACTAAGGGGTTGGAGAAGGCTCAAGAGGGATCCGCCAAGGGTCGGGAAGGGGGAAAAGATTTCCAGGAAGGGGCTGAAGTGTCTGTCAAGGGGGGAAAAGATTAATCCGCCAAGGGACTCCAAGGGGTTGGAAAAGACTCGAAAGGGGTCCGTGAAGGGCCACGAAGAAAGACACTAAGGGAAAAAAGATATCCACGAAGGGGCACGAAGGGGTTGGAGGAGGCTCGAGAGGGGTCTGCCAAGGATCGCCAAGGGGAGAAAGGATTCCCACGAAAAGGCAAAAAGATATCCACGAAGGGCCACGAAGAACGGCGAAGGGCCACTAAGGGGTTGGAGATGGATCGAGAGGGATCCGCCAAGGGTCGGGAAGGGGGAAAAGATTTCCAGGAGGGGGCTGAAGTGTCTGTCAAGGGGGGAAAAGATTAATCCGCCAAGGGACTCCAAGGGGTTGGAAAAGACTCGAAAGGGGTCCGTGAAGGGCCACGAAGAAAGACACTAAGGGAAAAAAGATATCCACGAAGGACCACGAAGAAAAACCTGAAGAAAATGAGTTTCTTCTCCACCAAGCGGCGGCGGCCGGAACAATGGCCCTCAAACTCCAGCAGTTTACTGTCACACTGAGTGCGCATCGTTTCTTCTCGGAGAATCTCGTTAACTTCTTTTTTAAGAGTATGTTAAAAGATTCCGATCACCGATGCGTCCTGCCGCTGGTGAGAAATACGGGCTTGCCGAGCGGTTAACACCTTCCGGCGGGGTGTCGCGGAGGGGCTGCGTACCCTCGGCGCCGTGCTGGAGAGCGCGCGCTCACCTGCTTGGAAGGTCTTCAATTCACACAACTTGGAGAAGAGATGACGATTGGCCGGCTTCTTCTGGTGTTGTCTCTGTCGGCCCTTCCGGCCCGCCCCGTGTCGGCACAGACGGTTCCGGCCACACCCCAGGAAGTCGCCCGTCCCGGGGGAAGGCTTCCGGGCGGCCCGAAAATCGCCCTGGTCAAGGTTGCGGGCGGTTTCAACGACCCCACCAACGTGGCTAATGCCGGCGACGGGTCGGGAAGGATTTTCGTGGTGGAGCGGGTGGGACGGGTCCGGATCGTCCACAAGGATGGCCGTGTCCAGAAAGAGCCTTTCCTGGATCTGACCAACATCAATCCGCTTGGCAACGATGTCCAGACCGGATTTGTGGAGCAGGGGCTCTATTCGCTGGCCTTTCACCCCAGGTTCAAGGAGAACGGATACTTTTTCGTGCACTACGCCTCCTTGCCCTTCAACGGCGACGGCCTGATTGTCCGCTTTCAGGTGGATCCCGCTCGGCCCAACCTCATGACGCCGGAGCGCACCAATCGGACGGCCAAGGTTCTCATGCGGATCGAGCAGCCCTACTACAACCACAACGGCGGCCAGATCGAGTTCGGGCCTGACGGCTATCTCTACATTGCCAGTGGGGATGGCGGTTGGGAAGGCGATCCCTACGAGGCCGGTCAGGATCTTGGCACCTGGCTGGCTAAAATATTGAGGATCGACGTCGACGTCGAGGATGACTCCGTTCCCTACGAGATCCCCCCGGACAATCCCTTCGCCCGGGCATCCGACGAGCGCCTGATGGTGCTCTTCGGGATTACCGAAGAGCAGTTCTCCAAGATCAAAACCCGCGCCAAGCCGGAAATTTGGGCTTACGGTGTGCGCAATCCCTACGAGTTCTCCTTCGATCTGAAGACCGGTGGTCTCTTCATCGCCGACGTGGGACAGAATCACTGGGAGGAGATCATTTATCAGCCATCCGACAGCAAGGGTGGCGAGAACTACGGTTGGCCTCGCATGAACGCCAGCAAGTGCCACCCCATGACCGGTCCCGACGATCAATGTCCTCAGGTGGGTCTGCTGCCCGTGGGTGAATACCCCCATGAGATCCCTTACCCTGGAGCCGAACCGGTTCAATCGGGTTGGGGGTGCTCGGTGGAGGGACTGGGTGTCGCCAATTATGGGGGCATGAAGGGGGTCTACCTGGTGGGGGACTGGTGCTCGGGACGCGTCTTTGGACTGGGTTGGGACGGGGAGCGGTGGCAACTGGAAGAACTGCTTCACACCAACCTGCAGTTCACGGCAGGGGGGTATGACGAAGATGGATACGTCCTGGCGGTGAACTGCGAGTGCTTCTACACGGCCGACAAGGGACCCATGGCCAATCCTCCCGGGTCGCTGTGGCGCGTGGTTCCCGCCGGCCAGGTTCCCACCGGCGCCGAGACGGCGCGCACCCTCACCGCGGCCGCTGCAGGCGGGGACGGAGGCCGCGGGATCGAGTTCCTGCACTCTCTGGACAACGAGCCCCTGGAGGTCCCGGTGGATGGCATCAGTAAGGCGGCCGAACGGTTTCACGCCACCGGTTCCAACCCCTATCGCGGTGACCCGGAGGCCATTGCAGCCGGCAGGGCTTCCTACGCCAAGTGGTGCCGGGCCTGTCACCTGGACGACGGCACCGGCCGCATCGGCCCCAACATCGTGGACGACAACACCACCTATTCCCGGGGGAATACCGACGTGGGGCTGTTCGAGATAATCTACGGAGGTGGCACCGGCGCCATGCAGGCCTTCTCCAAGCGCCTGAGCCAGGATGAGATCCTGAAAGTGATGGCCTTCGTGGAGTCGCTGAAGTGAACGCCGGCTATCGGCAACCCCGGTGTGCTTCGATCCCATGGGCTCAGGCCGGGCTTCAGCCGCTGGCGGGATCCCGGCCAGGTGTGGCACGGCGGGTGTGGCGGCGCCAGTCCCGCCAGTTGACCCAGGCCGAAATTCCCAGGGCCGCCACGCCGAAGAATACGACCGAGGCGTCCAGAAGGTCCGGGTCCCAATCCTTCCCCGTCAGCCGGTCCATGTAGAATTTGATGAATGAGTTCGGAAGGCCGGTTTCGCCCATGGCCTCCTTGATCTGCCAGTGCCAGTCGGTGCTGGGGCAGTAACCGAAGCCGTAGAACCATCCCAGGCCGAACCAGGAGAAAAGGGTGAGGGTCATCAGCCCCAGGTGGAAGCGCCGAGTTCGCTTCCAGATCCATCCCGTGAGGTTGAAAACGATCTGAACGGTGTGGAAAACCATAAAGAAGATGTCCAGGAATGTGTACATGGGACGACCTTGAATGAATCTGGCTGGCCGGGCCTGCGCCCAGCCGCGCGGATCATACTAGAGTGAAACAATGGACCTTAATGGCCTTTCGAGAGTAAGTGCCATGTCCCGTTAATCCGGTTTGCTGCATTAAGGAACATGGATGGACAGGATGAACAGGATAACCGGCTGCCGCCGGCGAAGCGGACTCGCTCGACGATCGGGTGTGCGTTTGTGGAAGACCTCAGTGTCCTTCGTGGCCCTTCACGGATCCCTTTCGAGTCTTTTCCAATCCCTTGGAATCCCTTGGCGAATTCATCTTTTGCCCCCTTAACAGATCCTTTATCGCCCTTGGTCGAAATCTTTTCTCCCTTCCCAACCTTTGGCGGATCCCTCCTGAGCTTTCTCCAACCCCTTCGTGGCCCTTCGTCGTCCTTCGTGGCCCTTCGTGGAATTCTTTTTTTTGTTCCTTCGCGGATAGTCCCTCAAGTGTCTCAGTCTACTGGTCCCTGCCGAGGCTGCGCGGCCGCGCGGCGCCGGGATCGACCGCCAAGCGCCGGCCGGCAAGTCATTGTAAACTCGCGGCGCGGTTCCATTGAGACAAAAGTTGCAGGTAGAATCGGCTTCGCCCCAGCCACGGCCCGGCAGGAGCTAGCCCGCATTTCTCACCAGGACGCTGAGCATAAGGTAGAAAAGTGCTGGTTGTTAACATCGTGGGGCGCTTTGATTGGAGTCTTCAGGGGACAGACGGTGCTGGGCGCGCCCTGGCTTGTCTTTTCCCCTTCAGCGCGCACATGCTCCCTCGAATGGTGTTCCGGCTACGCCCTTCGGTCACGAGCACGCCCTGAAGCGGAAAATCCTGCGCCAAGTTGCACTCTTGAGAAGAGTGCAACCCCCTGGTGAGAAATGCGGGCTTGTGAACCTCCTCTATCGCTTCACCTCGATCGCGCGGCTGATCGATCCCCGATATTCCACCAACCGTGTGGTCCTGTTCCTGCTGCCGGCAGCCGCCGGCGTTGCGGGCGCCATGGCCTGGCTGCGGGGAAGTGGGTTGCCGGGTATCGGGGAGGCGGCGTTGTTTGGGGTGGCGGCGGTGGTGGGTGGCTGGTCGCTGGCCCGCGAGCTGGCTCCCGATCTGGAACGGGTTGCCTTTCTCAGTCTTTTCCTGACCTTCGGCGCCTTCCTGGCGGTGGAATCCTCCAGCTTGCTGCTGCTGTTTACAGCCGTTTTTCTGGTGCGCACCGTCAATCGGACCGTGGGATTGCCATTCCGCCTCATCGATTCGATTTTCGTGGCGGCGCTCACGGTTTGGGGGACTTGGGGCGGGGCCTTTCCCGGCTTGGGACTGGCCGGCGCTCTGGCCTTCGGGCTGGATGCTTCCATGATGGAGCGTCTTCGCCGTCATTGGATCTTCGCCGGCATCTGTCTGGCGGCTGCCGGACTTTGCCTGAATCGGGAGGGACTGTCCTGGTTTCAGGGGAGCCCGCTTGCAATCGTGGCCGGGCTGCCCCTGGTCGTTGGAGTCGGCTACGGCCTGACGATGTGGCGAACCCGTGCGGTGACCTCCGTGGCCGACGCCACCGGGACACCCCTTTCTTCGGCCCGGGTTCGGGCAGGCATGGCGGTGGGCTTCCTGGTTGGATTGCAGTCGCTCACCCGGGGTCAGGCGGGGCTCGAGGCGGCGGCTCTGGTCTGGGCGGCTGTGGCGGGAGTGTCGATGGGCGCACTGGTATGGCCAAGGCGTTAGCCCGAGGCCTGAAAGCACCGGCGGGAGGTCGTGCTATTCTTAGCCACCGATGCCTGCAACGGATTGGGGAATATGATCGGTCTTGAAATCAGATTGCTGGATCAACTGGTGGTGGCCGCCGGCTTCGCGGTGCTGATCCTGATCGGTTGGCGCTCCTCTCGATCGAGCCAGACCGACGAAGGCTATTTCCTGGCGGGCAGGTCCATGCCTGGATGGGTCATCGGATTCTCGCTGATGGCCACCATCGTCAGCTCCGTCACCTTTCTGGCGCTCCCCGCCTTTGCCTACGGTGACGGCAACTGGCGGAACTTCGTGTCCCATTTCGGCTACATCCCCGCCATCGCGATCGCGGTCCACCTGTTCATTCCAATGTACCGGTCGACCAGGGTCAGCTCGGCCTACGAGTACCTGGAACGGCGGTTCGGGCTCTGGGCCAGGATGTATGCCGCCGGCACCTTTGTCCTGTTTCATTTCATTCGCACGGGCATGGTGCTCTATGCGGTCTCTCTGGCCATCCAGTCGATCCTGCGGACCGGGGAGGACTCGGTGCCCGCCATTATCGTGGTCGGGGGAGTGCTGGTGTCGATCTACACCGTGGTAGGCGGCCTGAGAGCCGTCATCTGGACCGACGTCTTCCAGGGCATCGCCCTGATCGGCGGCGGCCTGCTCTGCCTGCCCATCATCCTGTCCCAGATTCCCGGAGGTTTCTCCGAGTTGATTCGGGTGGCCGCCGCCGACAACAAGTTCTACCTGGGCGATCCCACCTTGACCCTGCAGGGGAAGACCCTCTGGGCCTATCTGTTTGCCGAGTTCATGATCCTGATGCACCTGATGGGCACCGATCAGACCAACGTGCAGCGCTATGCCGCCGCTGCCAGCGACAAGGCGGCCGCCCAGGGAGCCTGGATCGGTTGCTGGCTGTCGGTGCCGACCTGGAGCTACTACCTGTTTTTAGGCACCTGCCTCTATGTCTATATCAAGGTGGTGCCGGGGACCGGACTGGAGGGACTGCCTCCCGATGCCGTTTTCCCCCGCTTCATCCTGACCCAGGTCCCGGCCGGTTTGGGCGGCTTCGTGCTTTCGGGACTGCTGGCCTCGGCCATGTCCACCCTGGATTCCAGCATCAACGCCACCGCTGCCACCGTCACCACCGACTTCTACAAGAGGCTTTGGGTCAAGGACGGTGACCCGATTCACTACGGCAACGTGGGGAAGCTGGTGAGCCTGCTATTCAGCCTGGTGATGATCACCACCGCCTGCGGCATCCACTTCTACCGGGTTTCCGAGACCCTGGACGACCTTCAGCGCATGCTGCTGTCGGTCATGAGCGGGGGATTGCTCAGCCTGTTCCTGGTCGGTTTCGTGACTCTTCGTGTCAACAGCCGGGCGGCCATGATGGCCACCTTCGTCACCGTGCTGTCGGTAGCCGGCTGGCTCTTCATGGATACGCCGCTGGGAAGGGGGTTGTTCCCCGGGCTGGCCGCGGCCATGCCCGACAATTTCTGGGTCAGCACCTTTGCCAACCTGCTGCTGTTCGGGATCGCCTATTTCGCCAGCCTGTTGATGGACAGCCGAGAGCAGGGGAACCTGGCCGGACTGACGATCTGGAGAAAGCGAAACAACCTCGACTGAAGCAGGTCCGATCGATACCGCAGCCCGCAAGAACATTGACAATTCAGGGAGTTGACGTTGACTTTTCAAGCCGGTCCAGGTAATTTTACTCTGCCGTCAAGGCTTAACTTCTCCCAGACTATTACCGCCACATGACCTTCTCGTTTCGACCTCTGCTGGTTTCCTGTTTTCTGCTGGTGCTGGCGCTTCCCGCCGCCGGCGAGGAGGCTGCTGTCCAGCCGGAGTCGGAGGAACGCTTCCAGACCGAGATCCGACCGATCCTGAGCCGGAACTGCCTGGCCTGTCACGGCGCCGATACCCGCCAAAGCGGACTGGTGCTGGAGAGTGTGGCCGATATTCTCCGGGGAGGCGCCCTTTCGGGTCCCGCGGTGCTGGTCGGGCAAAGCGGCGCCAGCCCCCTCATCCAGTACCTGAAGGGGGGAAAGGAGCCCCGGATGCCTCTGGCCGGCAGTCCGCTGCCGGAAGCCGACATCGCCGCCATTTCCCAATGGATTGACGAGATGCAGGTGGCTGCCGCCGGCGGGGCCAAGGAGCCGTCGCTGTCCTGGCCCTGGACGCCATTGGCGGAGCCGCCGCTACCCGAGGTGCGGAACCGATCCTGGGTCAGGAACGAGGTGGACGCCTTCATCCTGGCCAAGCTGGAAGAAGAGGGGATGGTCCCGGCCCCGCCGGCCTCCGAGCGGGCTCGGCTGAGGCGCATCTATTTCGGATTGATCGGTCTGCCGCCCACCCCGGAGGAGGCGGAAGGCTTTCTCGGGGACCCGTCCTCCGAAGCTTATCGCCTGGAGATCGAGCGGTTGCTGTCCCGCCCCGAATACGGCGTCCGCTGGGGCCGGCACTGGCTGGATCTGGTTCGCTACGCCGACACCGGGGGAGAGTCGACCGACGATGCCCGCACCCACCTGTGGCGATACCGGGACTACGTGATCCGAGCTTTCAACCAGGATCGACCCTACGATCGGTTCATCA
The DNA here is from genome assembly GCA_965262635.1 of Candidatus Versatilivorator sp. Classification (GTDB taxonomy): domain Bacteria; phylum Acidobacteriota; class Terriglobia; order Versatilivoradales; family Versatilivoraceae; genus Versatilivorator. The sequence continues at coordinate 1,039,836 of OZ253547.1, forward strand.
AGGAACAGATCGCCGGCGACGCCTACCGTCACTACGGGGACGAAGCCAAGCTGGGAACCGGGTTCCTCTATCAATGGATTCCGGTGCAGCGGGACAGAGGTCCGGAGCGGCGCCGGGATGTCCTGAATGACGTGGTGGGGACCACCGGTTCGGTCTTCCTGGGCATGACCTTGGGTTGCGCCCGCTGTCACGACCACAAGTACGACCCCCTTCCCACCCGCGACTACTACCGCATGGAGGCCTTTTTCGCCCCCCTGCTGCTCAAGGCCGCTCCCGTCCCCTTTACCGAGTTCGAATTGGCGCGCCGGAAGCCCGAGCTCTGGAAAGAGAAGGCTGCGGCCTGGGACGGCATCCTGACCACGAGAAAGGCTTTGGGGGATCGAAAGAAAGCGGAGTTCAAGGCCCGCATGAGGGCCCACCGCCCACCGGTCATGGCCCAGGATCTCAAGGACTGGGCCCTGGACATCACCGACACCGATCTGAGATGGGCCATGAAGCAGGGAGTGCTCTTCAGCAAGGAGGAGCAGGACCTCTACCGGCTGCTGGGCAAGCACAGCACCCGCTTCGCCAACCCCAACAATCCGGGCTATTTCAAGCCCATGGCTTTCATGGCTTCCGACTCCCCCATTCGGCATTCGGTGAGCACCTACGTGCTGAAGGGCGGGAACTACCTCTTGAGGGGGGAAGAAGTGCAGCCCGGCTTTCTCAGCGCGGTGACGGGGCACTCCGATCCGGTGAATCTGGAGGGATTGTCCAGCCGGCGCAAGGTGCTGGCCGAGTGGATTGCCAGTCCCGACAACCCCCTCACCGCAAGGGTGATGGTGAATCGCATCTGGCAGTACCACTTCGGCACGGGGCTGGTGCCCCAACCCAGCGATCTGGGGAAGAACGGAGGCGGGACCCGCCATCCCGAGCTCATCGACTGGCTGGCCTCGAAATTCATCCGGAGCGGGTGGAGCGTAAAGTCGATCCAGCGCCTGATTCTGCAATCGAACACCTACCAGCAGGCCCTGCGCCATCCTCGGTGGGAGTCCTACCAGCAGACCGACAGCGGCAACCGCTATCTGTGGAAGCGCAGTCCCATTCGCCTGGAGGCCGAGGTCATTCGCGACAGCCTGCTGGCGGTCAGTGGAGAGCTGAATCCCCTGCAGGGAGGCCCACCCTTCTTTCCCAGTATCGACCGGGAGGTCATGGACCGGGCCGGCACCTGGTGGGAGCCCTCTCCGGTCGGAGAGCGGAACCGGCGTACCGCCTACATGCTGCAGTGCCGCTCCCTTCAGTCTCCCATGATCAGCGCCTTCGATGGTCCCAATATTCAGGAGACCTGTCCCGTGCGGGGAGTGACCACGGTGACTCCGCAGGTGTTTGCCCTCTTCAACAGCGACTTCTCCCACCAGCAGAGCCAGGCCATGGCTGGCCGCATCGTCAGAGAGGTGGGAAAGGACCCGGAGCGGCAGATCGAGCGGGCCTTCCGCCTGGCCCTGCAACGGCCGCCCTCCCCCGCGGAAAGGCAAAAGTGCCTGTCCTTTTTGGGAGGAGGCCGGAACCTGCCTGATGCCAGCCGCGAATTGACCCTGAAGGCCATCTCCTTTGCAAGCGGCGCCGGGGTGGAGCGGAAGGCGCCGTCTCAGGAAGGATCTCGGAAATATTCGCTGGCCAGCCTCTGCCTGGTGCTGTTCAACATGAACGAGTTCGTGTTCCTGGAGTAGCCTAGGGTCGGCGAGATCCACAAAGGAGTCCCCGATGCCAAAACCTGAATTCAACTTCTGTGGGCAGGTGGAACCCAATCCGGATCCTCGCCTGGGTGGGTTGGGGCGCAGGGATTTCCTCTTCCGTTTTGGCCGCGGCCTCGGAAGCCTGGCCCTTTCCTCGCTGCTCTTCCAGGACAACCTTCGCGGAGCCCGCGGCCGGCTTGAGGATCCCCTGATACCCAAGGCCCCCCATTTCCAGAGCAAGGCCAAGTCCTGCATCTTCCTCTTCATGGAGGGCGCGCCCAGCCAGATGGACACCTTCGATCCCAAGCCCGCTTTGGACAAGCACCACGGAACGCCGGTCACCCGGATTTACGGCAGCATGGAAAAACGGATCTACGTGGGCAGCCCCTTCAAATTCGCCAAGCACGGGCAGTGCGGCATGGAGGTATCGGACATCTTTCCCCACCTGTCGACTTGCGTGGACGACATGGCGGTGGTCCGGTCGCTGCATACCGATTCCCACAACCATCCGGCGGGGTGTTTCCTGATGAACACCGGGGTTTCCATTCCGGGAAGTCCTTCGGTGGGGTCCTGGCTGGTCTACGGGTTGGGCAGCGAGAACCAGAACCTACCCTCCTTTGTGGTGTTGCCGGACCGGCGGCGGGGCATTTCAGGGGGTGCGGTCAATTATTCCAACGCCTATCTGCCGGCGGCCTGTCACGGCACCATGCTCAACCCCGACGGTGTCCCCATTGTGGATCTGCAACCTCCTACGGGGATGAGCCGGAAGGAGCAGGAGGCCAGTGTCACGCTCCTGAACCAGCTGAATGAGCCCTATCTGGAGTCGGACCCCTCCAATAGCGGTCTGCTGGCGCGCATGAAAAACTACGAACTGGCCTTCCGGATGCAGTTTGCGGTTCCCGGGGCCCTGGACGTCGACAGCGAGTCGCAGAAGACCAAGGAGCTCTACGGACTCAACGACAAGATCACCGAACCCATGGCCCGGAAGTGCCTGATGGCCCGGCGCCTGGTGGAGCGCGGGGTGCGTTTCGTCCAGCTCTACTGCAGCGGCTGGGACTCCCACGAGAATATTGCCGCCGAGCACCGGAAGCGGGGCTATGAAACCGACCGACCGGTGGCTGCCCTGTTGAAGGACCTGAAGCAGCGGGGCCTGCTGGATCAGACCCTGCTGGTCTGGGGCGGTGAATTCGGACGCACGGCCGACAACTCCATGGACTTCTTCCGTTCCAATCCCGGTCGGGACCACAACAAGGAAGCCATGGTGATGTGGTTCGCCGGCGGCGGGATCAAGGGCGGCACGGTGGTCGGAAATACCGACGAGCTGGGCATCAAGGCCGCCGAGAACGTCTACCACCTGCACGACCTGCATGCCACCATCCTTCGCCTGATGGGTCTGGACGACATGCGCCTGACCTACTACCACGCAGGACGCCTCAAGCGGCTCACCGACCTGGGCGGCAGGCCCATCAAGGAAGTCCTGGCCTGACGCGGCCAGAGACCGACCCGACAAAAGTCTTTCCCACCTTGTCGTGCATCCCAGGTTTCAAGTCGTTACCTGGAAGCACGGCGTATGGTCCAGCTTCTCCAATCTGCCTCTCCCCATCCCATTGAAGTCCTGCACTCACGGCGATATGCTGCGGTGTGTCAGGGACAGTTCCTGAGCTGGAGCTACACGCTGCACAGCGTGTTCGACGGCCTGATCTACGCCCTCCTGACCGCTGGCACCTTCGGATGGCTGTGGCCTTGGGGGGGCGCGGGTGATCAGCGATTGTTTGGGTAGCGGGCTGGCAATGGTGCACACAAACAAGCATGACATTGTATCCCTATGGTCTATATGGTCTGTCCTTTTTACCCCTTAAGATTGCTATGCCCCTAATGGGCCATTCTGTGATAGTCTATTTGACGGTTGCCGGACGCTGCAAAGCGTATGCGAGATGAGGGAAGGAAGGTTCGCGTGCAGCCTAGCCTTGATGCTGGCCCGAAGTACTGACAGCGACATATACCGCTGGCGTTATGTAAAGGACTTTGAAAGGGAAGTTACCGAACAGGGGGAAGGAATGGATTTGATACTGGAATTGGCAAAGGAGCCGTTTGGGGCGGAGGCGGCCCGGGAACTGTGCCGGCTTCCAGGAATCTTTAACTTTGGTGAATTGTACAAGAGGGAAAGAATCTGTGAAGTGCTGCGGGAGCAATTCGTTCGCCGGGGTGGGAGCAGAGACACCTCTAAACAAAACATAGCGAGTGTTCTCAAGAAATGGCTGGGTGGAGGAGAGAGTCCCTTCCGGAAGGAAGCCCGCGGTCGCTATCGGTTTATGGGCTTCCCCGATCAGGCGGAATACGCGGACAATTCAGCTGGTTCTCCTCTTCAGGTCAGCGATTCGTACGACGGCGATTCTCTGGCTCCTGAGAAGGAATTTGGCGAAGGATCCTGTGAGGTTTATGCCTGGTGTCTTCCACGTTACCGGGAAACTCCCCGGCAACGATGGAGGATAAAGATCGGACGGGCCGGCGCAGACGGGTTCCGGCGGCGGCTTGGGGATTTCCGGGAGAATCTACCTGAACGGCCGTGCTACCTGCTTCGGATTGGGTGCGAGGACGAGGCTGAAGCGAAAAGACGTGAGGATCTCCTGCACGCATGGTTCCGGGAGCGCAAGCAGATGATCGATGACTTACCCGGGCAAGAGTGGTTTCTGACCAATCCGACTGAGATCGAGGCGGCCATCCGAGCAATTCTGATCCCTGATGAGTCCACTGCACAGCTGAAGCCGCCCGATGTAGAGGATGCAATGGCTGAGGCATTGAAGGGGGTCACCGCCGAGGATTGGGAAAGCCTTCCTGCAGACCTTACGGACCGATTGGACCACTACCTGTACGGCGACCAAAACTGGTGAAGACCGTATTCGTTGACACTGTCTATTGGATTGCTACGGTCCGTCCGAACGATCCGTGGAAAGAAGCTGCGACAAGAGCCCGCCGACAATTGGGTTGCGTGCGTCTTGTTACTACGGATGAAGTTCTGACCGAGTTTCTGGCGGCTTTGTCCCGGGGTCGACCCGCACTTCGCCTCGGTGCGGCGAGAATCGTGCATACGATTCTCGCGAATCCGAACGTGCGGGTGGTTCCGCAGTCGCGAGAATCCTTTCGAAAAGGACTGGAACGGTATGAGGCGCGAAGCGACAAGGCCTACAGTCTCCAAGATTGTATTTCCATGAACGTCATGGAGGCCGAATCCATCACCGACATCCTCACCAATGACCGCCATTTCGCCCAGGAACGATTCAACGTCCTAATGAAAGCGAATTGAAACCGGCAGGAAATACAGCGTGCGGCATCCGAACATAGCCGTAACTCCTTGGATCCGACATCCCTTCCGCCGCAACCTCCAGGGTGGAATTCCCGGCCGTTTCGTATACCTTGATATCAACTTAAGTGAATTATAAATACATATAGTCAATACTACGTTTAATATTATGTATATCTGTGGTACTCATAACCCCCATGCAAGGACAGCTACCCCAATCGTGCCCGAGTTGCGGCGCCAGCCTGCGTGTGGCCCAACTCACCTGCCCCGGCTGTGAGACCTTGGTGAGCGGGAGCTACCCGCTGCCCGCGCTCGCTCGTCTCTCCGACGACGACCAGGAGTTCGTCCTGTCATTCATATTGAGCAGCGGCAGCCTCAAGCAGATGGCCAAGCTCTACGGGGTATCCTATCCAACCGTCCGCAACCGGCTGGACGATCTGATTTCCCTGCTGAGCGATGCCATGGAGGCGCCCGACGGAGGTGAGGTGAAAGATGGAGAATAGCCCCCCAACCAATCAGGAAATGCAACAGGAGATGACCTTCGTCTTGCTCACGGTGTATTCCAGTCCGTTGGTCAGGGTCAACAGCCAGCGCTGGCTGCTGAGTACGCTTACCTTGCGGATCTTGTTGAGATTGACCAGAACGCTCCGATGGATCCGCTGAAACTGGGTCCCGCTGAAGCGCTCGTCGATGGCTTGCAGGGTCTGTGTGGCCATGTAGCTCTTATCCCGGGTTCTGATCCAGACGATTTCAGGGTCGGCCTGGAAAGCAAAGACCTTGTCCAGGTCCAGCAGGAAGTAGTCCTCACCCTTCCTGGCCGCGATCTTGGGCACCCGCCGCTTCCCCCCGGATTCGGCGGCGCCCAGGGTTTGAGCCATCCGTTCCACGGCTTCCCGCCGATTCCCCAGAGCCGCCTGGGTGCGCTCCACCGCCGTCCGCAGGCGATCCTGGCTGACCGGCTTCAGCAGGTAGTCGACCGCCCCGACCTCAAAAGCGTTGAGCGCGTGCCGGCTGTAGGCGGTCACGAAGATGATGGAGGGCAGCGGCCCCTGGAGTTGCCGGAGTACCTGGAAGCTTTGCCACCCTGAGCCTGTTGCCGAGCGTGCTGCTGCATGTCTCGCTGGGGTCGCGGCGTTCTTTTCTGTGCTGGATCGGCTATGGAGTGGGGTTGCTGGCCTGCGGCATCCATCTGGCTGAAATTTTCGGGACCGAGGTCGCTTCCCATCAGTTCGGACTCCGGCTGATCACTTTCGGATTTGGCGCCCTGGCCGTGCTGGCGGCCCTTGCCCTCTGGAAAGACCAGCAGCAGCGCAAGGGGGCGGGCATGCGCATGCTGGGCGCCATGGCTCTGTTCCTGTTTGCCGTCTCCTTCGTCCACTTCGGCGAGGCCCACGGACCCGATGCCTGGGCCCACGAGCTCCTCTTGCACCATGCCGGCATTCCCTGGCTCTGGTGGTGCTGCTGCAGGACTACCGGTTTCTGCTGCTGGACGTCTTCATTCGCTTCCTGGGGAATGCGCTGCTGGCGGTGGTCTTCGCGGTGGGCTTGATCGGGCTGTTAAACCGGTTGGAGCTCGATCCCGCCTCTGCAATCGGGGGGTTCTTCCTGGCGGTGACCATCACCGGGGTGGGCCTGGCCCTGCTCGGATTTTCCGCTCTTCGCGGGCACCTTCAGAGATGGATGGAACGCCGGGTCTTCCGCAGGGGGAACCTGAGGGCGGCGCTGCAGAAGCTCAGGGCACAGGCTGCCGGTTCCGGCAGCGAAGAGGCATTCCTGCGGCAGGCCGCCAGCCAAGTGGCCTCCTTCGCCAAAGCCCGCCGGATGGAGCTGCTGGAGGAAAGTGGCACACCGGCGCCGGTTGTCAGGGAAGGACTCGGCCCGCAGATTCTGGACCGTGGCCAGAGTTCGGGATTGGGACCCAGGAGCTGGGCCGAAGTGGCCGTGCCCCTGTGGTTTGCCGAGGGAGGAAGCATCCGGCTGGAAGCCGCGGTGGAGGACGGCGCCCTGGAGGTCACGGTCTCTGACGACGGCCCCGGGTTTCCATCCTCCGGGCTGCGGGAGAACGGACAGGGCCTGGAGAATGTCCGGCGCCGGCTACGCCTCTGTTACGGGGAGCAGGGCCGGCTCCAGGTGCAATCCGCCGCCGGGCGCACCAGGGTCGGCTTTCGCGTGCCGCTGAAGGAGCAGCCCGTCGCCGTTCTATCCAAGTAAAGCCTCAGCGAAAAGCGGCCGCTTCGCCTCCCGTTCATTACTGCTACAATAGAGACAGGTTTCACCAGAGTTCTCACAGGAAGGGAAGAACTCCCACTTCGGCCTTCCGGGACGGACTGTCCAGGAAATCCACCACTCTCGAGTCGGAGAGGATCCGTAGAGAGGACACAAGAGAGAGACATGAAACACCTCATTGCTTGTTGTGCCCTGTTGATTCATCTCGGGACGCTTGCCTTCGCGGAAACGTCAGTTTCGGAACGCGACGTGAATGCGCTCGGATTCGCTCGAGCCACTTCACTCGCCGTGATTCCCACAGCGGCGCACGTGAAAAGCTTCAAAACCCGAGTCGTGATCGGCAACCTGACTTCGCATGAATATTCCATTACGGCCACTCTCTACGGTCCGAATGGCTTGGTGAGTCGGAAAATCATCTCCATGCCAGCGACTCACTACAGAGGGTGGGATAATTTTTTCAGGTCGGTGTTCGACTATACGGGAAACGGATCCGTCGTGTTTCAGTCCGAAAGAGACAGTGAGGCCGGTGATACTACGGAGTCCCGTTACAAATTCTACTTGACCGCCGAGGTCTATGTAGACTCAGAGAACGGCCGTTTCAGCACGCCAGTCGTCAATGGGATCGCTCCGATGGTCGATGAAGGAGATCGGGCCTACAATTTTGGAATCTCCGTCAATGAGGATCAAAGAACCAACATTGGTGCTTTCAATCCAAGCGATGAGCCTGTTTCGATTCAAGCCGAGGTCTCCGACGAGTCCGGGCTGGTCGAAACCCTCAGCTTTGAAATGGCGCCCTACTCCTGGCAGCAAAAACCCATTAGCGCCACGGTAGACTTCGGATGGATCCAGTGGAATACAAGCGGTCGTACCTACCTTTGGGCGGTGTCGGTCGACAACCGATCCAACGATGGAACCTTGGTATATCCAATGAAACCGGAAGAAGGCGCCGGACTGACCACCGACCCCGGCGAGCCCCAGGCTTGCACCGCCGAAACCGTCCTTCGATCCGGAGGCCAATGCAGCCTCACCAGCGGGGACAGCCAGATCGGGACGTTCACCGTGAACCCTAACGGGTCAAGCTGTTTGAGTATCGGTGGCTTTACTTCCTGTTCGGGAACATCGCACAACTTGAGAAATACCGCGGTGAATCAATATCGGATCACCTTCGTGGCCAGCAGGAATGACGACGGGAGTTGGACGATTTCCGAGATCTCGATATCGGGGTAACGACAGGCGACTACTGGCTAAAGGAAGTCGACTATGCGGACAGCGTTTAGAAGTAGCCTCACAACCCTTGGCGTCCTGTGCGTGATCGCAGGCTCGGCTGACTTGGTCACTTCCGAGACGTCCCCTGGTGAGGGCCGGGAAAAGGCAAGGTTGGCCCCGGCGCGGGCATCCATGATGACCCGAGCCGGGGCGGCCCGGATTTCCGAGGAAAGCCGTGGAGTCCTCCGGGAACCGGCCATTGAGGCCGCGCCTCGATCTTCCGCAACGTTGTCCGTTTCCGAACAGGCCGTGCAAGACTCGTCTCCCTCCCCTCCCGCCGGCTATTCGTTCGTCTCCTACCACGGTGAGATGCCCCGGGAGCGACTCGAGGGTGAGGTGGCCGCTGGAGGCGAACGCCCCCGGATGGATCACGACTGGCTTGGGACGGAGACCTCGATCGAGATGCTGTCCGGCCACGCCGCCGCGGCCGGACGCGACTGGTCCTTCGGCTGGATCCGACTGGCCGAGGACGCCACGGCCAATGATCTGGCGCAGGCACTCGAAGGCACGGGCGCCCGGATCGTCGGTTCCTCGGGAGTGCTGGTGCGCGCCAGGCTCCCGGGCGACCAGGCCCGTCTGCAAACGATCCTGGCGTTGCCGGAGGTCGATGGGCTGGGCGCCCTGCCCCTGGAGAGAAAACTCTCCCAAGCGCTGGTGACCCCATCGCCCGACGCGTCCCCCCGGGAAGTGACGCCCGTGTACATCACCCTGATGACCGACGATCCCGACGCCCGCTGGCGGCAAGCGCTCGAGGACCTGGGCGCGGTGGTGGGCCGCTTCGACCCGAACATCCGGGTCTATGCGGCCAACGTGCCCCAGGCTCGGCTGGAGGCGATTGCCGCGGCCGATTTCGTGCTGGCCGTCGAGCCCATCGGGATCTTCGAGTCCGCGCTCGACACGGCGGTTCCCGCCATGGGCGCCGATGCCCTGCGACAATACGACGGGGCTCCCGGTCTCTTCTCGGGCATCGGCGGGGCCCCGGTCCCTATCGGGGTCATGGATACCGGACTCAATATCAACCATCCGGACATCGCCTCGAACCGGGAAAGCGTTTGCGGGGCCAACTTCTCCCTGAGCCTCAACTTCTTCGGGTTCGGTGGAGGGGCCAGCGAGTCCGAGGACCTGTGGATCGATGAAGGTTCACACGGAACCGCCGTAACCGGAACCATCCTCGGAAACGGTTTCCTCGAACCCCGTTTCGCCGGCATGGCGCCTTCGGTGCGCCACATCCGTTTCGCCAAGGTCTTGAACAGCTCCGGATTTGGATTCGGGGACGGCATCAATCGAGCGATGGATTTTCTCGCCCGCCCGACCGAGTGCGCCGAAGCAGCCAGCCCGTCGCTTCCGGTCAAACCCCTGATCGTCAATGTGAGCCTTGGTGATTCCTCCAGGGAATTCGAGGGAAGGGGAGTCGACGAGCGCAAGCTCGACTCCGTCGTCTGGAGTCACCGCCAACTGTATGTGGTCGCGCAAGCGAACACAGGGATCAATGGATTTTCCGACTTCGCCAGCGCAAAGAACTCGCTGGCCGTCGGCGCCGTGCTGGACAGCGGGGACATCGCGGCCTTCAGCAGTCATGGGCCGACCTTCGACGGACGCCTGGCGCCCCAAGTGGTCGCCACCGGCGTCGGCATCCACTCGACCCGGGGAGCGGGCAGCCCTGGGGGCTATGTCCGCTACAGCGGCACCAGTTTCTCGTCGCCTGCGGCGGCCGGGGTGGCCGCCCTGCTGATGGATGCGGTCCCCGCCTTCCGGGAGCAGCCCGCGCTGGCCCGGGCTCGGCTGATGGCCAGCGCCATCCGGCCGGACGCCTGGCTGGAGGACGCCGCGGTGTTCCCCGCGACCAACACCGACGGGCCGGGAAGGCTGCATGCCCAGTACGGACTGGGCAAGGTGTCTGCCCGAACCGCCGTGCTCAACCGGGATGGAGCCGACGGCTGGAGCGGCGGCGGCGCGGTCTCCGAGCTGCGGGACGGCGAGTACGCCTATCAGGACATCCTGGTGCCGGAAGGCGCCAGCCGCCTCGACCTGGTGATGGCCTGGGACGAGCCGCCCACCGACACCATCGCCAGCGCCGTGTTGAACGATCTCGACCTGTGGCTCGACCGGGACGGCGATTGCGGGGCCGTCGCCTGCGGGGAGCATGTTTCGTCTTCCCGGGTGGACAACGTGGAGTGGATCATCCTCAGAAATCCACATCCAGGCGTCTACCGGGCGAAGGTGGCGGCCCACCGTATCTACACCGCCCCGCCTCGGGCGGCGCTGGCCTGGACGGTGATCCGGGGCGCCTCCACCCCCAACCTGAGGATCGACAGTGACAGCAGCGCCCTCGAAAGCGGCCCGGAACAGGAACTGACCCTGACCCTGAGCGCGGACGCCTACGTGGCGGCCGGAACCCGGCTCCACATCGACTGCCGGGACACGGGAGGCCCATCCGGCTGCAACCAGGTGCGGATCCACACCGTGGACCTGTCCCGCGCGGATGGGCTGACGGTGGATTTGTCCGGTGAACTCGAGGCGCCGGAACCCGAGGTCCCGGCATTTCCGGGGCAAGAGGAGGTCGAGGCCTCAACCATCCCCCTGGGGTCCTCGGTCCCACTGGGTGAAGTCTCGGCGGGAGAGGCTCGGGAAATCAAGTTAAGGGTTTCCTACACCGGGGAGTCGGACATGGCGCGCCTCTACTTTACCGCCAGCGCCTGGAACGCGCGGGCGGCATCGGCGTCGGTCGGCGTGGGTGCGGAAAGCCGGGACCCATCCGGGATTGCCGACAGGCCCCCGAACGACGACTTCCTGGCGGCAGCCTCGATCGAGGGCGAGGAGGGGGCAGTGGCTCTGGATCTGCTACTGGCCACCCCGGAGCCGGGAGAACCTCTGCTCACCTCCCGCCGGGGGCGCCCGGCCGGTTCGGTCTGGTACGCATGGACGGCGCCGGCCGACGGTCCGGTCCATTTCGACATTCCCCCGCCTACGCATCCCGGGGACATGCGTAGCGACGGCATCGACATCTTTCGAGGCGACCGCATCGCGGCCTTGGACCGGATCGCCTCCGGCCAGTGGGGATCGACATTCTTCGCTGAGGAAGGACAAACCTATCGCATCCGGGTGAGCAAAGACGCCAGAGGCGCTGCCCTCGAGCTCCGCTGGGCCAAGGGATCCCGCCCCGTCAACGACAACCTGGCGGAGGCCAGCCTGATTGAGGGCCCGGCCGGCGTGGTCCATGGCAACAACCGGGGGGCCACCCTGGAGCCCGGCGAGTGGTTCGGGTTCGCGGCGGCCACCACCTGGTACCGGTGGACCGCGCCCGGCGACGGCCTGTGGCTGTTCGAGACCGATGCCCCGCGGCGTGTCTTCGTGTTCGAGAAAGACGCAACCGAGACCGGCGTCTTCGAGAGAGACCTCTTCGCACGGGACACCACCGCCACAGACAGCATTCTCCCGCTCCGGCTGGTATCGAACTTCCCCTTGGAGCGCTCCTTTGTCAACGCCGGAGCGGGAAGGGAGTATCTCATCGCCGTCGCCGAGCTCACGGCCTATTCGTCCGGAGGCCCCTACCCGTTGAGATGGTCGGCGCTGCCCTTCGCTCCCCGCCCCCCAAACGACGACATTGCGGGTGCGGAACCGATCGAGAGCGCGCTATCGTCGGAACACCTCATCACGGTGGATCCCATAGCGACCGTGGAACCCGGAGAGCCGGCTGAGAGCGGGGTCCGGACGAAGTGGTGGGTGTGGGAAGCTCCGGAGGACGGCCACTATACCTGGAGCCTGACGGATCCCGGCGGGCTGTCTCTATCACTGTTCTCGACACATTCGAGGCTGCGGGTGACCGTGTTTACCGGAAGCTCCATCGAAGCCCTGTATCTGGTTGCCGAGAGCCGGATGGATGCGGATCCGTCCGATTTCGTCTTTCAGGCCGTGGGCGGGCAACGGTACTGGATCGCGGCCGGCTTTCCGACGGGCGATCTCTCGGGCTTTTCAGAACCAGGGGCCGCCGCGAGAATTATCTGGGGACCAACCCCCGGCAACGACCGTTTCTCCAGCGCCGCGCCGCTGTCGGGAGCCAAGGGTTCGACGACCGGGTCGAATCGTTTTGCGACCATGGAGCCGAGCGAACGGATCGGCCCACTGGGCCACTCCTCGCTCTGGTGGACATACGCAGCGCCTGCTTCGGGATGGTACAGATTTCAGATCGATGAGCCCTTCGCTCCCTGGGTGCTGGCCGTCTACAGGGAAGCCCCCGGCGGTTTCGGACCGCTCGAGTTCGTGAGAAGCAGCCATCAGCCGGAAGGGGTCGGGTCCTACGCCATCGAGGTTGTCTTTTTCGCCGAGGCGGGGTCCCGATACAAGATCCGGCTTGGAACCCGAGGCGGTGCATCCAGCGAAGAGTTCACCTTGGACTGGGACGAGAGTGAAGCTCCGGTCTGGCTCAAGTACGTCGGAAGCCTGGCCGACGGGGACCCGGACGCCCAGGGGAACCCGGTGGCGCTTCGGGGCCCGGCCAGCCTGGCCCTCAATGGCCGGGGAACGGTGCTCTATGTGGCTTCGGGGCGTGGCCTTCAAGTGTTCGAACGCGACTCGAAGACCGGGAATCTGACCCTGCTTCAGGAGCTGGGAGACTACGATCTGGAAGATAGTTCGCTGATCTGGGATGCACACAGAGCCGCGCTCTATGCCCATCGGTGCGGGGCCTGGCGCCGGTTTGCACCGGTCGATGGAACCCACCGGGAACTTCGGGACGAGGGCATGCTGTCGGTCACGGACCTGCCCGGCGCCCAGTGCAGTGGCGATGTCTTCATGGACTCCGGGGGATCGTTTATCCATACGGTCGATCCCATTCAGGGTCAGCTGCAGGTTCTGGCCTTCGAGTCGCCGAGCGATCTGCGCCACGTCCAGACCTTGACGGTTCCCGGGCTGAAGCGTGCGCTGATCTCCAACGGCGGCAGCCACGTCTACGCGGCCACCAGCTCGTCGCTTCCGGTCTTCGCGCGCGACGGGGAAACAGGGGCGCTCACCCAGGCAGGGGGCGCCGAAGCGGGCTTGTGGAACCTGCAGTCCATTGCGATCAGCAGCGACGACCGCTATCTGTTCGCTTTCGACGACAACGGCAGGAGGTCGAACCTGTTCCAACTGGAAGACGATCCCTCCAGTCCGCACCTGATCGGCAGCCTGCCGCCATTCTGGAACCCGCCGTTCGAGTTCTTCACCTTCGACAACCGGTGCGCAGGAATGGCAAGAAGGGGAGGCCCGGCGGTCGATCTGTTCTGCAAGGATTCGGCCTTCGGCGTGCAATGGCAGCCGGAAACCGGTGTCCTGGCGCCGACCGACCTGGTTGCACCCTGGCAGCCGGATCGGTTCAACAACCCCATCCCCGAGTTCGGCCACACACGAACCTTCGTGGCGAGTCCCGATGGCAGGCACGCCTACCTCAGCACCGAACAGGCGGGACTCCTCATCTTCGAGCGCATCGGAGTCGGTGCCGATCGATTCGTGCGGCTGGAAATGCTTTCCGTTTCATCCGGCCAGGTCAGGTTCGGTCCCGTTTCGAGCGGAGGCTGCATCGCAGTCGAAAACGTGTTCATCGAGGACACCCACTTCGCCGTCCTCCATTCGAAGTGGCAGACCCGAGCCGGTCCGGACGCCGAATGGAACGACATCGAGGGAACGGAAACGGTCGGACAACTCTGCGCCTATACGCCCTCGGCTCCCGGCGAATTCAGGCTGGTTGCGGAAATCACCATCGATGGCGAAACGGGACAGTATGCCAGCAACATCTTGGTCCGGTAGGGCGCTTACTTGAAACAAAAGAAAAAAGACAAAAGAAAAAAGAGTTATCCACGAAGGGCCACGAAGGACGACGAAGGGCCACTAAGGCATTGAGGTGAACCGCGACGGGATACCAAGGTCGCGAAGGAATGGTCGATTTCTGATTGTTTCACTCTCGTATGATCTGCCCGGCAGGGCAGGGGCCGGACTTGTTTGAAACAATTGAGGGTTGTCCACAAAGGCCGAAAAAAGAAATCCACGAAGGGTCACCAAGCGAGACGGTTCTGCCGCATGGGCAGGCCTGCGGCCCGGCAAGCCGGTGCGCCCCCCCCTTGAGGAGCAAGAGGGATGGGAGCAGTCCCCCCCCCGGGAGCGCGGGCGTCCCGCCCGCCCCTGTCCGGGCGCAGCCCGGCCCCACTCCCCCGGCCCGGATCAAGCGGGAACCAGGCCATGGCTCTCCTCCCGCCCCGACTGAGGCGGCGCCGGCTGGGAGGGTCGACAGTCGGGGCGGCGGCGAAAGGATGCGGGCGGGACGCCCGCGCTCCCGGGGGGCATCCGGCTGGCCTCTCAAGAATCCGACCGGTGTGCTCCCCTTGCTGCGCACCCGCTTCTCGTCCTGTCGATCCTGTGTATCGATGTTCAATGTTGCAGCAAACCGAATTAACGGGACATGGCCTCTGCTCCCCATAGTCAAAAGGACCCGTTGTTTCACTCGCGAATGATCCACCCGCCAGGGTGTGGGGGAAGTCCAGGAGGATTTTCGTGATTACAAGGCCGATCCGGTCCGCACTATTCGTGCTTCCGGCGATGCTCGCACTTCTACTGCCTGCGTTCGCCGCCGAGCAGGCTGCCCCCGTTTACCAGCCGGTCCTGCAATACGACCCGAAACGGGATGCCGCCGCGGACATCGACGACGCCGTCGCCGAGGCCAGGCGTTCGGGACGGCACGTGCTGATCGAGGTCGGGGGGAAGTGGTGCGGCTGGTGCCACCGGCTGGACGACTACCTGAAGCGGAACAGGAAGCTGGCTGCCCTGCTGGAGCGGAACTTCGTCATGGTCAAGGTGAACTACAGCCCGGAGAACGAGAACGAAGAGGTGCTCTCAGGCTACCCCGAGGTCGCCGGCTATCCCCACTTCTTCGTGCTGGACGGCCAAGGGAAGCTTCTGCACTCGCAGGACACCGCCGAGCTGGAAAAGGGAAAGTCCTACCACGCCCGCAGATTCAAGCGCTTTCTGACCCGCTGGGGACCGCGCGGTTCAGGCCCGGCCCGACGCAAGCGCTGGTGAGTATCCTCAACAGAAAAAGCGGACCCAATCCCCCCCGCTGGTCCCAACGGAACATCCGGTTGGTCGGAACCTGGGTCACCGTAACTGCGAGAACACCATTTCCCCGTGTGCATCAGCCACTCCCTTCCCCAACGACGAAGAGAGAGCATGGCTCCAGCCTCGGAGCCCGTTGAAGCCAAAAACACTTCTTTCCGCTTGTAACCTGATGGAATCGAGTCGTTTATACAAACGTATCGAAAGTTTGACCGGACAGTACCGAAACCCACATTCCAATCGGACATGGTAAGATGCTTTCAGGGTCACGGGGAACAAATGGTTGACTGGCTTCGCAATCTCGCGCTTGGATTTTTTGCAATCGTGACAATCTGCGGCTGCATACTAGTGTTTTTGGCCGTGGTTTATGTCGCTGGAGCGTTCTTGTCGTTTTCGCCCACAGGTGCAAAAGTCTTGGCGTTGGGAGTGGTATTTGGCGTTCTGTACGGCTTAGGGCGCGAACGGTTCCTCCAGCTAGCCGATTCCAACCGCTGATCAACCCTGCAGCGATTTCAGTCTCTCTCCTGACATATCCCTCCACTGCAGTGATTCCAACTAGTGTCATGTCACACCTTAAGGGTCGGGTATAGACGCTTGAGCTTGGTTCGGGCATCGGGACTGGTAAACTGCCAGTCGATTCGTGACTTGGCGTTGTTTCGTCGCTTTTGCCAGGCTCCCACTTCGGCCTGGATCTGGTCGAGATTGTTGATCCTGCGGTCCAGGCATTGCTTGATGAGGACGTTGAGTTCGATCTCGGCCATGTTGAGCCAACTTCCGTGCTTCGGGGTGTACACGAATTCGAAACGATCCCATAACGCTTTGGCCACGTCGGGTTCAAACGTCTCATAGAGCGACCCTGGGCCGTGAGTATTCAGATTGTCCATCACGAGGGTAATCTTTTCGGCGCAGGGGTAGGGCCGGGCAATGTCGTTGAGAAAGTGTGCCCAATCCGTTTTGGTTCTCCGTTCCCGGATCTGGACCGTTCTCTTGCTGGCCAACGGCTCGACGGCCATGAACACGTTGCACACCCCGCAACGTTCGTATTCGAAGTCGTGGCGTGCCGGCGCCCCGGGGCCTGCAGCCAGCGGCAGCCGCGTTTCCCGAATCAGTTGCCGAGGCGATTCGTCCATGCACACCACCGGATGCCGGGGATCGTAAGGCCGCTTATACACATCGAGCACCCGCTCCATCCGGGCCACAAACTCGCCGTTCTGCTTGGGCGGAATGACCCACTGTTGCTTCTTCCATGGCTTTAATTCGTTTTTTTTAGAACGCGACGCACCGTCTCATAGGACACTGCGTCTACGTATTCCAGTTCCACCATGCGGTCGGCCAGCAGGCGCAACGACCAGCGAGCGTGCCCTGGGGGCGGCTTGCCACAACTGACCGCGATCAGATGCGCTTCGAAGTCGCCGTCGGCTTTCCGCCTGTAGGTGCGTTCGGGCTTGCGTTTGTCCAGCGCCCCCTCCAGGCCTTGTTCCACGAAGCGCCGCTTGACCCGATCGATCTTTTTCAGACTCACCGGCAGCACATCGGCGATGGCCTGATTGGTCAACTTCCCATCCTGAAACCGCCCCTCGTCACACTTGAGCAAAATCAACGCGTTGAGCACCTTCTGACTGCTATGCCGACCACGGGTCGTGATCTCTTTCAGCATTTGCCTCTCCGGCTCCTCCAACGTCACCTTGTATCGGATTCTCGGCATGACTCTCCCCCCTTTTCATCTGGAAGAAGTCTACGCCTATACAAGCGACAATTCAAATATGACATGACACTAGGTCATTCGGCGCCTCGACTCCGGGTACCAATGGACGAGGCGGCCAAATCGGCCATTAGCGGTCTGAGGTCTGGAAGGGCTAGAATGCCTGCTCCTGAAAAAATCCCTCGATCACTTTATTGATTCGCAGGAAATCAGCTGCGTCTAGATCCCGTAAGTCGCCGGGTCTCAGTTCGGCCAAGTCGCCATCAACGGCATTGGGGGGACAAGGTTTCCTCCACAGACCAGTTCCGACGATTCCAGAACCCATGCTTTCGATACAATTCGTGGTACTTGCTTCCCGATTCGGATTCCTTCAGAATCACAATCATCTCGTGTTCACTGAGACACTTGCGCTTCATGGTAGGTACGCCAAGTTCTATTTGCTCGAAGACTCACTCTTGAAGTGGACCCCTTTTCGCGGATAAGGTCAAAACTAGGGGCGGTACACTCAAACAATGATGCGACCCAATATAGGAGGTGCAGATTCTCCACCAATTGGAGGAAGTGCTCCTGCAGACGGATGTATTGGGGAAATCATAACAATTCTGTTTCTTCTCGCTATGGGGACACTATTGGGGTATGGCGGTGGGTATATGCTTCTAATGGTATTTAAGGTCGTCTCTACATCTGTGTTCGCATCGGTTTGCATTGCGCTGATGGTCCTTTTTTTTGTTGTCATGTGGTCCCTAAAAATCGGAATTTTTGGATGCGTAGACGTGATTATTGCTTTCATCACATTAACGATGACATTTGTTTATTTTCAGAAAAACTCAATTATCACTGTACCGCTTTTGGTCATCTCCTTGTTCGGAATATACACAGCAGTAAGGGAAGTAAAAAAAAACACAAACATCACGGTCCCCAAATGGGTTCAGAAAGGGGGGCTATTGGGAATAGTCGGGGCGTATTTTGTCATGTGTGGTTCGTTGTTTTTGCTGTCCGCACTATGCGTGGGTGCAGTAATGCTACTCGGGGTGATAACATATAGTTTGGAAACTATCCCAAGGAAGTGAAACAACGCATGGCTGTCCGCTTGGGAAGTTTAGCTACCTTTAACTGGCCGCCGAGCAGGCTGCCCCCGCTTACCAGCCGGTCCTTCAATACGACCCCAAACGCGATGCCGCCGCCGACATCGACGCCGCCGTAGCCGAGGCCAGGCGCTCGGGACGGCACGTGCTGATCGAGGTCGGGGGGAAGTGGTGCGGCTGGTGCCACCGGCTGGACGACTACCTGAAGCGGAACAGGAAGCTGGCTGCCCTGCTGGAGCGGAACTTCGTCATGGTCAAGGTGAACTACAGCCCGGAGAACGAGAACGAAGAGGTGCTCTCAGGCTACCCCGAGGTCGCCGGCTATCCGCACTTCTTCGTGCTGGACGGTCAAGGGAAGCTTCTGCACTCGCAGGACACGGCCGAGCTGGAAAAGGGCAAGTCCTACCACGCCCGCAGATTCAAGCGCTTTCTAACCCGCTGGGGACCGCGCGGGTCAGGCCCATCCGCCCGCCAGGGCCAATAACGCCCCTCAACAGGACAACCGCACCCACAGGCAAGTCCGAAGGCCGATATCCGCGGCGTCCATCCTCTCAGTTGCTTGATTCTGCGCGGCTTTCTACTTTTCCCATTCGAATGTTGCAGAATTGGCCCACCAGGAATTGGCTAGCACATCTACGCGATAAAAAACAGTAGCCAACCTTTACTCCTCAAGTCCGACCATCACGGTGCGTAACCAACGCAGCTTGCAGATATGTACATTATATGGTTCACTGTACATTGAAAAGTGCAGGATGGCCGACGAGCCGAAGCCACAGAAAATCCCGCCGATCTTCCACCGCACGCGGTCGCGCAGTGAACCCGTGAGGGAGTGGCCGAAAGGGCTGGATGAGGCCGAGCGTCAGGGGGTAGGGAAGGACCTGCTGCGGGCGCAATGGCGCTGGCCGATAGGCATGCCGATGTGCCGCCCGATGGGAGACGGCCTCTGGGAAATCCGGACGGACCTGCCGACGAAACGGACGGCGCGCGTGCTGCTTTGCCTCTACCGCAAGCACCTGGTGGTGCTGCATGGGTTCATCAAGAAAACGCGGGCAACGCCGGATTCGGATTTGGCAATGGCGCGCAGGCGTCGGAAGGAGTTGGAACGATGAGCAAGAAGCATATGGGATCCAGCATCGATGCATTCCTCCAGGAGGAGGGCATCTTCGAGGAAGCGCAGACGCAGGCAATCAAGGAAGTCGTCGCGTGGCAGCTCGCGGAGGCCATGAAGAAGAAGAAAATCTCCAAGAGCAAGATGGCGCTGCTGCTGAAGACAAGCCGCACCCAGGTGGACCGGCTGCTCGATCCGAAAAACGACATCACGCTCGGCAGCCTGCAACGGGCCGCCGCAATAGTCGGGCGCCGCGTGAACATCGAGTTGATGTAGCGGGACAAGCGGGGTGGCGTTGGGTAGTCGGTGCCCTACCGCGACCGTCAGCGCGCCTCGCAGTCAGAATTCTGCCCGCTGACCGGATCGATTGCTTAGCCCAAGCCGTTCAACCGGGCTAGGGCCTGCTCCTCTCGAACGGTGTCCTACCTAGGACGTGGCTGGTTTTCCGTCGTTCGTCTCAATTCATGCTCGTGGTTGCGCCGTCAGCCGTTGTTTCAGGTCCATGAGAACTCTAGCGGACCTTTTTGCCCAGAACGCGATTTGCTCCGCATCGACCGTATCTGAGTGAACCAGCCGGTTCCGCGCCATCCGAAGTTCTGTCAGATTGGTGACGTCGGCCGGGCTCAGTAAGTCAGCGGCGAACGCTTCCTCCCATTTGTACGTAGATGTGAAACCGGCATTGTCCAGCTTCTGCACTCGCAGGACACCGCTGAGCTGGAAAAGGGCAAGTCCTACCGCGCCCGCAGGTTCAAGCGCTTTCTGACCCGCTGGGGACCACGCGGTTCAGGCCCATCCGCCCGCCGGGGCCAATGACGTTCCTCAACAGGACAGGCGGACCCACTCCACGTCCATCCGTTGGCTGAGCCCCGCATAGTAGACCAGCAGCACCTCCCCGTTGGACAGGACGGTGGCATAGGGCAGGCCGTAGGTCCAGTGGCCCATTACCCCCAATGTGTCCGCCATGGTCTCTCCGGCGGAGGGACGGCTCCTCAGGACGGCGGCGTGGTCGTAAATCACGACCTCGGTCTCGGCGGAGAAAGCGCCGTCGATGGATGGCGCCAAGCGGGCCCGGATGGATTGGGTGCCGAACCGGTCCACCCAGGCCAGCACCGTTCTGCCGTCGGGCAGGATGGCGGGCGTGGCCGCCTGGTCCCGGAAGCCCAGGTCCTCGGGGTTGGTCCAGCTCCGGCCTTCGTCCCGGCTGATACGGCGCTGGATGTTCAGGTAGGTTGCCGTCTGGCTGTCGAAATACCAGGTGAAGGTGACGATCCGCCCGTCGGGGGCCACTCCCGCCCGCTGGTCCCAATTGAACATCCTGCCGGTCGGGTCCTGGCTCACCGTGTGGGGGGCGCTCCAGGACTGTCCCTGGTCCTCCGAGTAGAGATAGACCACCCGCTGATACCACCTGGAGGCGTCCAGGTAGGGCTTGTTGGTCTCCACGCTCAGTGCCAGCCTGCCGCCGGCCAGCTCCATCAAGGGGCTGGTCACGCTGGGCGGCCCCAGCTCGGCCGGGGTGGGGATAACCTGCCAGGGGCTCCAGCTCCGGCCGCCGTCGTCCGACTCCGACCGCAGCACCGTCATGGGCAGGCAACCTTCGGTTTCGGGATGAAACAGGGTGGAGCCGGGGAAGCTCTCCCGGTCCACCCACATGGAGATCAGCACCAGGCGCCCGGAAGCAAGCTGGGTGGGATAGGCCACCCACAGCGTGCCCTTCTTTCCCCCGATCCTGGGAGCCTCCAGGGTCGTCGGTTCCGTCCAGCTCTCCCCCAGGTCCTCCGACCAGCATAGCTCGACGGTGGCCCGGTCCGAGTCCTTGTTGGGACCCACCTTGTAGGTGGCCAGGGCTCTTCCGTCCTTGAGTCCCAAAACCATGGGAAAGGTGCCGACGGCCCGGTTGCTTCCCACCTCCCCCGGGTGCAGAGTTCCCCTGGCAACGATCTTCATGGCGTTCCTCCCGCAATCACCGGCCCAGTCTCACAGGGCTCTTCAAGCCTTGGATCAAAGATTGGCTAAGCCGAAAATATTTGTTGCAATCCCGTAGGGAGTCATTGTAAGTTCTCACCACTCCCTCACCACTCCCTCCGAGCTACATTCTACAGTTTTCAAACAAAACCTTGCCGAAAGAGAACGGCGGAGGTCGTTATGCCGACTGTCTCCGGTGTATGCCGTACTGTGTTCAAATATGACCCTCTTCGCAGGGGGATTCCCACTCTGCTCATACTCCTTCAGGAACGTGTCTTGCTGGCCCAAGGGACCGGTACCAGCCCATGGGTCATGGCTGTCGACGAGTTGTCAAAAACAATTACAGGGCCATTGGCAAAGGGACTGTCACTCATCGCCATTGTGGTTGGAGGCCTGATGTTCGCTTACGGTGAAGGCGGGTCCAAGCGAGCCATGGCCGGCATTATTTTTGGGTTGGGTATGGCTCTGGGAGCTGCCAACTTCATGGAATGGCTGTTTGGGGTGTGACGGCGTCATGACAGGAAAACGTCGATGGAAAGGCTATCCGGTTCTGAGCCGTCCGCTGATGATTCTGGGTGTTGAACGGCGCTGGTTTCTCTTGAGCGCGACGCTGGCAGTGTCGCTGTGGAATGCCAGCAACTCCCTGCTGGCGGCGATCTTCGTCCTGGCGCTGCTCTTTGGAGCCGGCCGGCTGGCGTGGAAACAGGATCCCAATATGCTGAGTCTGCTGCGGGAAGCAACCCGGTCCAAAGCGCGGTACGACCCCGGCAAATGGACGGAATCGCCCTGGTATCTGGACCTCCGGTAAGTGAGCTCGATGAACATGAATACCGAAGCATGGGACTACGGCAAATCGGGAGCCCTCGCCGAAGAGGTCCCCTATTGGGGGTGGCTTCCGGATGAACAAACCTGCCTCACGCGAGCCGGCGAACTCCTGACCGTCGGCAGATTGGCGCCCATGGGAATCGACGGACGGCGGCCCCAGCAGTTGGATCGGGTTCTGGATCGCTGGCAGCGGTTGCTGTCCGACGTCGGTCCTCGCACCCGGCTCTACTTTTATCTCCTTCGCCGGCCCAGTCGGTTGAATGAAATCCAGCAGAGCGGCAGGGACGTAAGCAAGCTTTCCCAGCATCAGCGGCGCCTGTTTCTGGCAAACCAGGTCCGGGAGATGCAGACCTTCCTGGTGTGGTGCCATGACCCGCAGTTGAGGTCTGCCGTCAATCGGGATTCCGGGTGGATGTCCTACGCGCGCAGTTGGCTGGCTCGCCGGCGAAGAACCCCTGAATCGGTATACCTTTATTCGGCCGTTCAAAACGCCGCCACTCGTTTTCGTCAGCTCGTACAAGCCCATCGGGCAATAGTCGACGATCTTACTCCCATCGAGTTGCTGACTCCCCGGGCCGGTTCGCTCCTGTTGAGCGAATTGATCAACCGTCCCGGCATTCCCTGGGACGGAGCCACCGGAAGCGGGCTCAATTGGCGTCTAGCCCTTTCCGAACTGGAGGCGGAACGCCGCTATCTGCGCCTGGATGGTGAGCCGGTCATTCTCTATTCTCTGATGTCCCCTCCTGGCGAGGCCTCTGCGAATCTGCTCAACGATCTCTACTGCCTGGACGCCACTCTGACGACTTCCCTGGAATGGAGGCCGCTTGAGTTGGACCAGGCGCGGAGAAGAATTCGATCCGCGCGCCGGCACTATTTCGCCAAGCGCTACTCCCTGGCAGCTCACATGCAGGAGAAAGAAGGAACGGATACGGCAATGGTGGACTCGGCTGCCGACGTCGAGTCCGAACGCCTCGGGGAAGCGCTGGTGGAGCTCGAAGCCGACGGGATCGCTTATGGTGATATGGCGCTCTGCATTGCGTTGCACGGAGACCTGGAGAAGATCGAACGTCTGGACGGCGACGTGCGACGCATCTTTTCCTCCCATGACGCCAAAGTCATCCGGGAGGGCTACGGACAGTTGCCCGCCTGGTTCTGCCGCTGGCCGGCTCAGCCCAGGAGGCGTCAGGTTCGCACCGTATTCGGCTCCGCCGGTCTGGCCGCCTGTCTGGCTCCGATCTTCGGTCCTCCCGTCGGACCATCGACCAGCAGGCACCTTCAACGCCCGGCAATGGCGGTGCTGGAAACTCGTTGGAACACTCCCTATCACTACGACCTCTTTGCCGGTGACGTGGGTCACACGCTGGTGCTGGGGGCGACGGGAAGCGGCAAATCGTTCCTGCTGAATTTCCTGCTGGTCTCGGCCCTGCAGTACGATCCCAGGGTTCTGATTCTCGACATGGGTGGATCCTACCGTTGGCTCACGGCCTTCCTGGGGGGAAGCTACCTGGAGATGGCTCCGTCCGGAGCACTGAATCCCGCCTTTCAATTGAGGCCCTTCTGCTTACCTCCTACCGAGCGAACCTATCAATTCCTGACGGGTTGGGTGGTTCGCCTGTTACGACTGGGTGGGTGGACGGCGGAAGGCGACGACACCAACGAAATTCGCAGCCGCGTTCAGGATCTCTATCTGTTTTCTCCGGAACGCCGCACATTGAGCGCCCTGGTTCGAGCTCTGCCCAGCAAGATGTGGCCGGCAATGTCCCGCTGGCATGACGACGGCGCCTGGGCAAGCTATTTCGACCACTCCGCCGCCGGGGCGGATCTCGATCTGAGAGATTGGCAGGTCATTGATCTGGCCGGAGCGGCGGAGCATGAAGATCTCTGCGAAGCAGCCCTGTTCTACTTGCTGGAGCGCCTGCGCCTGGAGCTGGAAGATCCAGCCGACATTGCTCGGGTGAAGCTCATGGTGGTGGACGAGGCCTGGCGTTACCTGCGGGATCCTGCCGTTTTGGCCTACCTGGCCGAGTCGGCAAAAACCTGGCGCAAACGCAATGCCGCCCTGATCGTGGCTACCCAGTCAGCAGTGGACATCACCGGAACGGCTGGCGCCGAAGCACTATTGGAGTCCATGCCGACCAAGATATTTCTGGCAAACCCGGATTTGCCGTCTCAGGCAGGGCAGGTGTTTCAGCTCAATGAACGGGAGCTTGAACTCATCAGGGAGTTGGTTCCCAAGCGAGAGCTCTATCTGCGCCGTCCCAATTCAACGGGTGTGCTTCGGCTGAACGTGGATTCTAAGAGCTATTGGCTCTATACGTCCTCGCCGCTGGATGCGGAAAAGAGAGGCGAATTCATCAAGCGGTACGGGTTGGAACAGGGCATTGAACGGTTATCTCGGGGGGTGACAGAGTGAATGTAAGGTTGCCCGCGGATATCCAGGGTCCAACCGTCGCCTTTTTGGTGGTCTGCTGGACATTACTGGGGGAAGGTGCTGCAGGAAGTGGCGTTCTGCGGGTCAAGGAGCGGGAGGATCAGATCATCGAGATCCGGGCCAAGGTTCGACATACGACCGTGCTGGTCCTCCCGAAGGCGGAGAATATTCTGGACTTCGTGGTTGGCGACTCCGACTACTGGCACCTGAGTGGAGCAGCCAACCTGGCCTACCTCAAACCGATTGCCACGGGTGTGCGCACCAACGTGACGTTGGTATGCGCCAGCGGTCAGATTTACGCCTTTCTGGCGAGCGAAGGCGCCAATTCCCCTCACTTGGTGGTTCGAATCGAAAGAACCCCGGGTACCGACCGCCGCGCTGCCGAGTCACCGCACAAGCCGGCCTTCGTTTCCCGCAGCATGGTAGAGGGATACCAACACGCTGCTCGGCAAGCAACCGAGGCCGCACTGGCGGCCAAGAGCGATGCGGAGGCTCGGGTCGACGAGGCAAAGCAAGAAGCTGCCACGACCATTGATCAATTTCGCTCTGCCTATCCGACTCGCTTGAAATGGCCTTATCGCCTTGAAAAACGCGCCTTTGAACGACCGTTCCTGGTCGAGGCCCTTTGGCACGACGGTCAATTTACCTATCTGCGCTGCCGGGCACAGGAAGCCCCGGCGCTTTATGAGCTAAAGGACGGATCTCCCAGCCTGGTGTCCTATGACCTCAGCGACGATGGACTCTATGTGGTGCGGCATGTGCTGGGTGATGGCTGGCTTGCAATAGGAAAGAATAAAGCCAAGTGGCGGTTTGTGGATGCAGGACTACAACCCTAGCGAGCCCCCATGAGTCAATGGAAGCAGATACACTCTAAACCGGCCGGAGCCCTCCCCGGTAACCTGATGACCCGCATCGGTGTCGGTGCCATTGCCCTGCTCGGTGGGGCATTGATGCTCACCCATTCGTTCACCAACACGAACAGGGATCCTGCAGCAAGTCCCGATGCGAGCGCGCAACCTGCAAATCGAGGAGTCCAACGACATCTCAGTGCCCTCATTGACCGGGAAACCGCAAGGCAGGAGCAGCGGCTTGCCGCCGAAGCGGTGGACAAGCTGCAGCGGCAAGCCGCTGCATCCGCAAACTCCGATGAACTGAAGCAAGCCGCAATGATTCCCGTCCTGCAGGTTGCCGCGGAGACGCTTGTTGACTCGGACCCGGGTCCGAATGAGGACGAGCTCAAGCTGCGAGAGGCACTACGGCTGGAGGACATCGAGAGGCGAACCAGGTCCCTTCGCTCCCTGCCGTTAGCACAATCCTACCGGTCTGCGAGGGTCGCGGAGGAAAAATTCTCCAATCACGCGCTTGGTTCGGCAGCAGTTCAGCAAGCGGAAGTCTCGAAAGTTCCATTCCCCGAGGAGTCGGGACTTCGGGATGTCGTAGCAGACCTCAGTGCCTCCCTGAACTCCTTCAAAGCCAATCCGAATGGGCCGCCAGGAGCCCTGCCGCGGCCTGCACTCTCAGATCCTTCCGCCGCAACTCGCAAACAGTCCCCAGCGGACCCAACCCACCCTGCCAAATTGGTCCAGCCTTCGGACCCGCCGGGTTGGGAGCGGATTTACCAGGGCTCCTTCCTGGAAGGTGTCTTGTTGACACAACTCTCAGGGGACTTTCCCGGTCCGGTGCTGGCCATGGTATCGGTACCGTTTTTCTCTCAAGATCGCCAGCGGGTCCTGGTGCCAAGGGGAGCGCGGGCTGTCGGCACGGCACGGGAAGTCGTTCACAGTGACCAGCAACGACTGGCTGTGACCTTCGATCGATTGCTCCTCCCCGACGGGCGGTGGATTTCTCTTGAATTCCGAGGACTCAACCAAGCGGGGGAGTCGGCTCTCAAAGACCAGGTTGATCGTCATTATGTCTCGATGTTCGCGGCCGCCGGAGCCGTAGGGGTGCTGTCAGGTCTAACCTTGCCGGGAAGCAACCCCTACGGCGGCGGGGTCCAGGGATTTCGGACCGGGGCCGGTCAGGGGTTTGGGTTGGGCGTAACCCAAATACTGCAGCGCTTTCTCAATCGTCTACCCACCATTACCATCCGGGCCGGTCATCGGTTGCGAATCTGGTTTACTTCCGATGTGCTGGTGCCCAAATCAGGACCCAAGAAAGGAAGAGAACAACCATGAAAAAAAGAATCGTTTCCCTGGTACTGCTTGTCAGCCTCTGCGTCGCCCCCCTCTACGGCATTGACCCCATTGCGGCCGTCCAACGAGCCCAGATGATCGTGAACCAGGTTCTTCAAAGGCTGAACGAGAGAATGCAGATCGTCAACCAAGTCACCCAAATCAAGCAATTCACCCAACAACTCACCAAGACGAGGGAACAGATCACCCACATGAAGGAGGCTGCATTGGGACAAGTCGGAGCCCTCGAGGAATCCTTCTCTGAGCTGGTCGCGGGTCCCACCGACCTGGTGGTCGAAGCCATGCAGTGGCAGACGGAATTCACCGGGTCGGCCAGAGAACTGGTTACCGCTGCCAAAAAGCTGGCCTCCGGCCAACCGTTGCGGGAGAGTTGGAGGAAGATCCTGAATCAATATCGAACCAACCAGCAAGACATCGTGCGGCTGTTGAGCCACCTGGACCCCCGGGTGGCGGCCCAGGTGTCGGATCACTACCGTCAGGAACAGGAAAAAGCCGACAAGCAGCGCGTGACCACCTACCTGGTTGACGACTCGGCAGCGGCCTTGATCGAAACCACCACCAGCGCGCAAGAGTCTCTCCGGAAACTGCGGTCCAACACCAATGTCTCGGACACCGCCCTGGCTCAGGCCCAGGTGACAGGTCTGGCTACCCAGGGAGAGGTCCTTTCCGCCATGGCGCAACTGATGGCCTTTGAGGCTGCCCGGGGAGCCGCTCAAGATTACCAGGACGAACTCAAGCGGCGGCAGCAATGGAAACAGTGGGAGCAACGTCAAGAAGCGGGGAAGGAGCTGTTCGAAAAGCACCAGGCGGACATTGCCGCCAGCGCCGAGGGGATGCGGGAGGGCTTGGTCTACCGGATTCCTTCCGCTTTTGGCAATTCACAGTAGGCTCTCCGTCCCATGCAATTCCGACCGCCACAATCGATCGATCCCAATGTTCCGGCGATAATCCCCGAGGAACAGCAACAGAATTTCAAGGCATTCCTCGACAGGGTGCTGGACGACGTCGTGGGCGAGGCTTCACCCAGCATTATCCAGGCCGGCGATGACCTGTGGCTGGCAGTTGCTACAATTTCGGTGACCTGGACGGGACTTCAGATAGCCTTCAGCGGCACCTTCAATCCCTGGGAGATCGTGAAGCTTGTCATAGGCCTGAGTATTCCCAAAACCATGCTGTACTACTACACCCAAGCCCTGCCTCACACCTCCTCCACCTTCCCTCAGATCGTGGTGGAACAAGGGATCTGGCTGCAAAGCCTGTTTGTCTCTGACATCGTCTCCGGTATGCACACTGAGCTCAACTACCTGTTCACCCAGCAGGGTAACGCTATTCTGGCGGCCTGGCAGCGGATTGATATCGAAGACCTGTCACCCTCTACGGCATATGCCGTGGTCACACAAGCAGCACCGTCGGTAGCCTTCGTCTTCTTCGGCCTGCTCCTCCTGGCTCTATTCTTCATTACCTATGCGCAAGTCCTCTGGGGTCACCTGGCCGTAACCATCTCTATCCTGGTTGGCCCCATCTTCATCCCCTGGCTGGTTTTCGAGCCGATGGCCTTCCTGTTCTGGGGTTGGTTTCGGACGGTGCTCACCTACTCTCTCTACGCTGCAATCGCGGGAGCCATCCTTCGTATCTGGGGAGGCGTTGGACTGGGTTACGTCACCACTTTCAGCCATTCACCGCCTCTGGACAACTTTGCCGCCGTTGTCTACTGGTCGTTGATTCTCATCCCTCTCTGCGCAGCCGGGATCCTGGCGGCCTTCAAAGTGGGAGAAATGGCTTCGCTGCTGATTTCAGGAGCCGGCTTCGCCGGATCCGGGAGCGTTTCCGCCACCGTCCACAGAGCTGGTGGAGTCGCCAGGAGTCTATCGAGAGGTGTTTCCAGGCGATGATGTCGTCCAAAGACACAGACCGCGAATACGCCGAGATCTGGGGCGAGACCGTGAGCTCCAATCGTCACCTGCGCCTTCTTTCCATGGGGCTTGGCGGACTCACCCTTTTGCTGGCCGTGGTGGTAGTGCGCCTTGGTTTCCGGGAGATGCCCCGCCCGATCGTGGTGCGTGTGGACGAGGTTGGCCGAGCTGAAGCCCTCAATTACAAGGCCGTCGAAGCCAAAGCCGACCCTCTCGATCCCACCACCAAGTATTTTCTGAATCGCTTCATCCACGACCACTACTCCCGGCGGGCCGCCACGGTGCAAGAACACTGGACCCGCAGCCTGCGCTTTCTGACCACCGATCTGGCCAACGCCGCATTCCAGGCTGAAAACCGGAATATCGCGCTGGTGGCGGCCCGGGCGGCCTCGGAAGAGACCAAAGTTGAGAACATCATTTTGCGGATCCATGCCAATCGGTCGCCGCCCCATGGAGCGACTGCCGACTTTGAACTGGTACGTATCCGGCAGGAGAAAGAAGTGGGACGGGAAAAGTGGTCTTTGTCCCTGCAATTTTCCTATATCACCCGCATCCCTCCTGATTTGATGATCCACAATCCCATGGGGATCGTTGTCACCTACTTGCAGGCGGATCGCGCTCTGGTATCGGAGTGACAACGGAATAACCAAAGGACGTAACACGATGAATGCCAGTGGAATCGAACTGCTGAAATCCTTGTTGCCGGGACTGGAGAGGGTGCTCGATGATCAACAGGTGAGCGAAATCATGATTAACGGGCCGTACAACGTCTGGATCGAGAAAGATGGGCGACTGGATCCTTTGCCGGCTCCGGCGCTCGACTCCAAGGCTCTGGGACGGGCCGCCATCCATATTGCTCGACCCCTGGGCCTGGACCCTGCTCTCTCGCCCCTGGTGGATGCGCGGCTCGACGACGGCTCCCGGGTGGCGATCTGTATGCCTCCAGCCAGTCCGATCGTAGCGATTACGGTAAGACGTTTTGGGGGGCGGTCTTTCTCGACGGACGAGCTGATGCGTCAGGGGGTACTGGCTAAAGAGATCCTGAATGCAGCCGTAAACACGCTACGCGCACGGCAGAACATCCTTGTTTCAGGAGGAACCGGGAGCGGAAAAACGACCCTTCTCAATGCTCTGATTGGATTGTTGCCGGAGAAGGAACGCATTATAACCATCGAGGATGTCCTGGAGTTGCATGTTGAGCGAAGCAACTGTCTTCGATTCGAGGCTCGCGGATTAAAGGATGCGGTGACGATTCGGAACCTGGTACGACATGCGTTGCGCCACCGTCCGGATCATATCGTCATGGGTGAGGTTCGCGGTGGAGAAGCCGCAGACCTGTTGCAAGCCCTCAATACCGGCCACGGTGGGTCGCTGACGACCATCCACGCCAATAGCGCTCAAACGGCCCTGTCGAGGCTTGCCAGTTGTGCCGCGCAGGCAACCGGCCGGCTTCCCTGGAGCGTGACCTGCCGTAGCATCGTTGATGGGGTCCGCATGGTGGTGCAAATGACGCGGCGCCAGGGTATGCGATTTGCGGAGGAGGCTCTGTTTGTAGAGGGCTACGATGCCGCCACTGACTGCTGGGACGTGAAGACGATTTGGAGAGGACAACCTCGCGCGGTCAGAAATGCGGGATAGCTCCCCTGCATTGATTCGTAGACTTCAAATGTCCGTTTCTGGAGAGCCATTCCCATCGGGACCGGGCGTGTTGATGAGCCGCACAGATCATTGAGCTTTCTATGGTGGAACGCCTTCCGAAAATAGGTACACCCTGACGCAGTAGGAAATCAGGTTTCGAATCAAGCCTGACCGAAACCTGATCGCAGTAAATCTCCCTCGTAGCCAAACTCCCTCGACGACACAAACGGACGGTTGAGATTCCGGTCAACTGTTGGCCGCAGCTCTTGGCAGATTCCGGCCGGAGCAATGGCCAGCCGGCATTTCTCACCGGGCGGCGTGATCGAGGCGCCTGTAGTTTCCCCGTCAGCGCCTGCTCGCGACCGAGGAGCGTAGCCGGAACACCGTTCGAGGGAGCACGTGCGGGCTGAAGCGTAAAAGACCAGCCAGGGTGCGCCCAGCACAGTCCGGACCCTGAAGGCTCCAAACAATGCGCTGCAAGATGTTGAAGACAAGCATTTTCCCATCTTATGCCCAGCGACCCGGTGAGAAATGCGGGCCCGGTGCGCCCTGATTACTTGTTGTTGGATCCTGACTTTTGATGAAGCCGACCTCCCTCTCACGGCATTCCCTCGCGCAAGGATTTGGATGGATGCGGAAAGGTTCCGTCTGGAGACGGTTGGGAGGAAGGTATGGAACGCAAATGCAGGCTGATGGTCATCGGAACATGGATCTGCCTGGGGCTACCCCTGATTGTCAGCGAAGCCACGGCACAGATACGCATTTCAAAGTCAAGCCTGACTATCGACGAGGGTGGAAAAGGCTTCTACAAATTGCATCTGAATGCGCCACCGTCTGCCGAAATCACCCTGGATATCACGACGACCAACAGCGATGTACGGGTCAAACCAGAGTTGCTGACCTTCACTCCGGACGATTGGGGTAAGGACCGGAAGATCACGGTCGAGGCGATTCGGGATGCCGATGCCGAGGATGACCACGCTATCATAAGCCATTCCGTGCGCACCGCTTCCAACAGCCGGAGGGGTTCGGCAAACCTGCAGCCAGCCTCTGCCACGGTCCCTTCAAGCCTGACCGTGATCGTGCTGGACCAGGATGTGCCCAGCCACGAAGTCAATATCAGCCCCTCCTCCGGCCTTTCCATCCGAAAGGGAGGGTCTGGCAACTACAGTGTGTCATTGACCGAGAAACCAACCGCATCGGTGACCGTCTGGGCCTCAAGCGACCGGAGCGACGTCGGAGTATCTCCTTCCTCGCTGACGTTTTACGTTGGAACCTGGAGCAGCACTCGGAGCTTTACCGTGTCGGTCGACGCTGACGCCGCCAGCTCCAGTGCAACCATCAGCCACTCAGCCACCAGCGAAGATATCAATTACCAGGGACTGACCATTGACAGCCTCCCGGTAACGGTCCTGCAGCCGCCAGCGGGAATCACCCAACCACCGTCGCATACAAAGGTACTCGTCGGTCAGACGAAGACCTACTACAGCCCGGCGCTGAGGAATCAACCCACCGGTACCGTAGCCATTAACGCATCCAGCCAGGCCACGGGTACTGCTACGGCAACCGGTTCAAAGAGCTTTGGTAGCGGCAACTGGAACACTGCGCAAGATTTCAATTTGACCGGGCGGAGTGTAGGGACCGCTACGATCACCTATGACGTTGACAGCAGCGATTCTCGCTATGACGGCTATCGCTTGAACAGCACCTCAGTGACTGTGGAGGCAACCACGATTACCTGTCGGGCCGATGACATCAACATGCAACTTGGCGGCTCTTCAACCCTGAGCTGGGACAGCACCAATGCCAATAGCGTCACCATCGACCCAGGCGTTGGGTCGGTCCCGGTTGACAGCCCGCAGGAAGGCAAGACTGTCACTCCTCCTCAGCCTGGCGCTGCGGAAACGTCCAAAACCACGACTTACCGGTTTACCGCTGCGGGCGGTGGCGATCCCGGCGCCTGCAGCGTCACCATTACCGTCTGGCGGCTGCCAAGCGTGGATAGTTTCAGCGCCGACCTCACGACCCTCAGAAAGCAGCAGACCACCAGGCTGATTTGGGCTACCAGACACGCCTCAAGTACCACCATCGATCAGGGGATTGGGTCGGTTCCGGTTGACAGCTCCGGACAAGGTCGAAGTGTCAGTTCCCTTCAACCGTCTACAGCCGAAACCTCCAGGAGTACACGCTACACCCTTACGGCCTCGAATCCGGGCTATACCGGTGCCGATGCAGCCAGCGCCGCTGTCTCGGTCACCGTTTGGAACCGACCGAGCGTAGACAGTTTCACCGCAGCGCCTTCGACCATAGATGAAGGCGAAGACTCCGGCCTGAAATGGACCACTACCCACGCCAGCGGTGTCTCTATTGACCAGGGAGTCGGACCGGTTGCCGTTGATGACGAGACCGGCACTGCCAAGGTGAGCCCGCATCAAGATACAACCTACACGCTTGCGGCCTCGAACCGAGCTTATTCCGGCACTCACGCTGTGACTGACACCGTTCGCATCACCGTTCTCCCGGCGACGGTCCTGCAGCCGCCAGCGGGAATCACCCAACCACCGTCGCATACAAAGGTACTCGTCGGTCAGACGAAGACCTACTACAGCCCGGCGCTGAGGAATCAACCCACCGGTACCGTAGCCATTAACGCATCCAGCCAGGCCACGGGTACTGCTACGGTGACCGGTTCAAAGAGCTTCGGTAGCGGCAACTGGAGCACTGCACAAGATTTCAAGGTGACTGGCCAGAGCCCAGGGACCGCTACGATCACCTATGACGTTGACAGCGGCGACTCTCGCTATGACGGCTATCGCCTGAGCAGCACCTCAGTAACTGTGGAGGCAACCACGATTACCTGCCGGGCCGATGACATCAACATCCAACTTGGCGGCTCTTCAACCCTGAGTTGGGACAGCACCAATGCCAATAGCGTCACCATCGACCAAGGCGTTGGGTCGGTCCCGGTTGACAGCCCGGACGAAGGCAAGACTGTCACTCCTCCTCAACCTGGCGCTGCGGAAACGTCCAAAACCACGACTTACCGGTTTACCGCTGCGGGCGGTGGCGATCCCGTCACCTGCAGCGTCACCATTACTGTTTGGCGGCCGCCGGGCGTGGATAGTTTCAGCGCCGACCTCACGACCCTCAGAAAGCAGCAGACCACCAGGCTGATTTGGGCTACCAGCCACGCCTCAAGTACCTCCATCAATCAGGGGATTGGGTCGGTTCCGGTTGACAGCTCCGGACAAGGTCGAAGTGTCAGTCCCCTTCAACCGTCTACAGCCGAAACCTCCAAGAGTACACGCTACACCCTTACGGCCTCGAATCCGGGCTATACCGGTGCCGATGCAGCCAGCGCCGCTGTCTCGGTCACCGTTTGGAACCGACCGAGCGTAGACAGTTTCACCGCAGCGCCTTCGACCATAGATGAAGGCGAAGACTCCGGCCTGAAATGGACCACTACCCACGCCAGCGGTGTCTCTATTGACCAGGGAGTCGGACCGGTTGCCGTTGATGACGAGACCGGCACTGCCAAGGTGAGCCCGCATCAAGACACAACCTACACGCTTACGGCCTCGAACCGAGCTTATTCCGGCACTCAGGCTGTGACTGACACCGTTCGCGTCACCGTTAGACGCCCGACCTCAAGCCCAGGCCTCTCCGTCTCACCCACCACACTCAATATTACTGAAGGAGATACTGGAAAAACCTACAACGTAAGGTTGAGAACACAGCCCAGCCGCGATGTCACTGTCACGGTAGAAGTCGAATCGGGCGGAGACTCAAGGGTCCAAAAAAACACATCTTCCCTCACCTTCACTACGGCCGATTGGAACAGGAATCAAGCCGTCCAGGTCTTTGCGGAGGAAAAATCGGGTACGGCAACCGGACAGGCAAGGATTGCCAATACACCCCCCTCATCCTATGGCGGCTCTGCCGTTGACGTCACAGTCAACGTCGCTGACGACGACACTGACGGGTGCGAGGCAACCGTCAGGCCCACCCGTCTCACCATCGATGAAGGTGAGAACGATGGTGGCTATTACGATGTGGTATTGGCCGCAAGTCCGGCGGCCAGCGTCACCATCACGCTCGACCTTACCGGTGACCCCAGCCTGTCGGCAGACAGGTCAGCCCTCACTTTCACCAGCGGGAACTGGAATACTTCCCAACGGGTAACGATCGAGGCAAGGGAAGATGCAGACTATTCTGACGGCAGGGCAACTATTGGCCACACGGCATCCAGTACGGATGAGGGTTGTTCCGGCATGTCCATCTCCAGTGTGTCCGTAAATATCCGTGACGACGACGAGCCTCCACCGCTGCCAAGGATCACCCTCTCGAGTGATGAGGCCGGTGTTTCGGAACCGGACGGGACGGCCATGGTCACTGCCGCCGTTGCCAGCGGGGAGGAGCCCGCCGGTGACCTGACGATCAACCTGACCCATTCAGGTCAGGCCACCAACGGAACTGACTATACGGTAGCCACGCTGACCATCGGGAGTGGGGAAACGTCAGGCAACGCGGAGTTGAGCGTCATCGATGACAAATTTGCCGAGGGCACGGAGGAGATAAGGCTCATCGCCAACGCCGACGGCTACCGGGACAGCGCCCCTCTTTCCATGAATCTGACCGATGACGATTCGGTCGGCGTCACGGTGACCCCGGCCATCCTGACGATTCCGGAAGGGAGCAGGCTTGCTTACAGGGTCATGTTGACCTCGCGCCCTTCCCACAACGTGACCGTCACCGTCAGTCACAGGGGGGACCGGGACATCGGCATCGGCGACCAGGAGTTGACCTTCACCGGCTCCAACTGGAACACGACACAGACGGTGACCGTCTCAGCCGCCCAGGACGAAGATGCCAGGGACGACACAGCGGCACTCAGCCACAGCGTGGCCAGCACCGATACCAACTACAACAGGATCACGGTTTCGGAAGTGGCCGTCACCGTCACCGACGACGAAACGGCCGGCGTGTCTATCACGCCAAGGCAACTGACCATCGCCGAGGGAGGCATTGACAGCTACCAGGTGGTCCTGACCTCGCAACCCGCCCACGACGTAACGATCACGATCACCGACAGCGGGGACGGGGACATCGGCATCGATGACCAGGAGTTGACCTTTACTGGCTCCGACTGGGACCAGGAGAAGACTGTTTCGGTCATGTCCGCCCATGACGACGACGCCATCGATGATACTGCGACATTCAGTCACAGCGTGGCCAGCACGGATACGGACTACAACGGGATCGGGGTTTTGGAAGTGGAGGTCACTGCAACCGACGACGAGACCGCCGGCGTGTCGATCACGCCAACGAAGCTGACCATCGCCGAAGGAGGCAGCAACAGCTACGAAGTGGTCCTGACCTCGCAACCGGCCCACGACGTAACGATCACGATCACCGACAGCGGGGACGGGGACATCGGCATCGATGACCAGGAGTTGACCTTTACTGACTCCGACTGGAACCAGGCACAGACGGTCGCCGTGACAGCCGCCCATGACGCCGATGCGATCAACGACGCGTCCACGCTCAGTCACACCGTGGCCAGCACCGATACCAACTACAACGGGATCACGGTTTCGGAAGTGGCCGTCACCGTCACCGACGACGAGATGGCCGGCGTGTCGATCCTGCCGGAAGAGTTGACCATCGCCGAAGGAGGCAGCGACAGCTACCAGGTGGTCCTGACCTCGCAACCGGCCCACGACGTAACGGTCACCATCAGTCGTAGCGGCGACGGGGACGTCAGCATCGATGACCGGGAGTTAACCTTTACTGACTCCGACTGGGAGACGGCGCAGGCGGTGACGGTCTCTGCCGCCCAAGACGACGATGCCAGGGACGACGTGGCGACACTCAGCCACAGCGTGGCCAGCACCGATGGGGACTACAACGGGGTCACGGTTTCGGCAGTGGACGTTACCGTCAGAGACGACGAGACCGCCGGCGTGTCGATCACGCCAACGAAGCTGACCATCGCCGAAGGAGGCAGTGACGCCTACCAGGTGGTTCTGACCTCGCAACCCGCCCACGACGTGACCGTCACCATCACCCACAGCGGCGACGGGGATATCGGCATGGATCACCAGGAGTTGACCTTCACTGACTCCGACTGGGAGACGGCGCAGGCGGTGACGGTCTCTGCCGCCCAAGACGACGATGCCAGGGATGATACTGCGACACTCAGCCACACCGTGACCAGCACCGATGGGGACTACAACGGGATCACGGTTTCGGCAGTGGCCGTTACGGTCACCGATGACGAGATGGCCGGCGTGTCGATCCTGCCGGAGGAGCTGACCATTACCGAGGGAGGCAGCGACAGCTACCAGGTGTTCCTGACGTCGCAACCCGCCCATGACGTAACCGTCACCATTAGTTACAGCGGGGACCAAGACGTAAGCATCGACGACCAGGAGTTGACCTTCACTGGCTCCGACTGGGAGACGGCGCAGACGGTGACGGTCTCTGCCGCCCAAGACGACGATGCCAGGGACGACGTGGCGACACTCAGCCACAGCGTGGCCAGCACGGATACGGACTACAACGGGATCTCGGTTTCGCAAGTGGCCGTTACTGCAACCGACGACGAGACCGCCGGCGTGTCGATCACGCCAACGAAGCTGACCATCGCCGAAGGAGGCAGCGACAGCTACCAGGTGGTCTTGACCTCACAGCCCTCCCACGAAGTGACCGTCACCATCACCCACAGCGGGGACGGGGACATCAGCATCAATGACCAGGAGTTGACCTTCGCCGACTCCGACTGGGAGACGGCGCAGGCGGTGACGGTCTCTGCCGCCCAAGACGACGATGCCAGGGACGATACTGCAACACTCAGCCACTCGGTCGCCAGCACGGATACGGACTACAATGGGATCGCGGCTTCGCAAGTGGCCGTCACCGTCACCGACGACGAAACGGCCGGCGTGTCGATCACGCCAACGAAGCTGACCATCGCCGAAGGAGGCAGCGACAGCTACCAGGTGGTCTTGACCTCCCAGCCGGCCCACGACGTAACGGTCACCATCACCCACAGCGGCGACGGGGATATCGGCAACGATCACCAGGAGTTGACCTTCACTGGCTCCGACTGGGAGACGCCGCAGGCAGTTACGGTCTCAGCCGCCCAAGACGACGATGCCAGGGACGACGTGGCGACACTCAGCCACAGCGTGGCCAGCACCGATGGGGACTACAACGGGATCACGGTTTCGGCAGTGGACGTTACCGTCAGAGACGACGAGACCGCCGGCGTGTCGATCCGGCCGGAGGAGTTGACCATTGCCGAGGGAGCCAGCGACAGATACGAGGTGGTCTTGACCTCACAGCCCTCCCACGACGTGACCGTCACCATCACCCACAGCGGCGACGGGGATATCGGCATGGATCACCAGGAGTTGACCTTCACTGGCTCCGACTGGGAGACGCCGCAGGCGGTGACGGTCTCTGCCGCCCAAGACGACGACGCCAGAGACGACGCGGCATCACTCAGCCACACCGTCGCCAGCGCCGATGCGGATTACAACGGGATCGGGGTTTCGGAAGTGGAGGTTGCCGTCACCGATGACGAGACGGCCAGCGTGTCGATCCTGCCGGAAGAGCTGACCATGGCCGAAGGAGGCAGCGACAGCTACCGGGTGGTCCTGACGTCGCAACCCGCCCATGACGTAACCGTCACCATTAGTTACAGCGGGGACCAAGACGTAAGCATCGACGACCAGGAGTTGACCTTCACTGGCTCCGACTGGGAGACGCCGCAGGCAGTTACGGTCTCAGCCGACCAAGACGAAGACGCCAGGGACGACGCGGCCACACTCAGCCACTCGGTAGCCAGCACCGATGGGGACTACAACGGGATCACGGTTCCGGAAGTGGATGTCACTGCCACCGATGACGAAACAGCCGGCGTGTCTATCACGCCAAGGCAACTGACTATCGCCGAGGGAGGCAGTGACAGCTACGAAGTCGTCCTGACCTCCCAGCCGGCCCACGACGTGATCGTCACCATCACCCACAGCGGCGACGGGGATATCGGCAACGATCACCAGGAGTTGACCTTTACTGGCTCCGACTGGGAGACGCCGCAGACGGTTACGGTCTCAGCCGACCAAGACGAAGACGCCAGGGACGACACGGCGACACTCAGCCACAGCGTGGCCAGCACCGATGGGGACTACAACGGGATCGGGGTTTCGGAAGTGGAGGTCACTGCAACCGACGACGAGACGGCCGGCGTGTCGATCCTGCCGGAAGAGCTGACCATCGCCGAAGGAGGCAGCGACACCTACCAGGTGGTCCTGACCTCGAAGCCGGCCCACGACGTGATCGTCACCATCACCCACAACGGGGATGCCGATATCGACAGCGACCCGCACAGGTTGAACTTTCTGTCTTCCGACTGGGGCACGGTGCAGACGGTTATGGTCACGTCCTCCCAAGATGCCGACGCCATCGATGATACTGCGGCACTCAGCCACGCCGTGGCCAGCACCGATGAGGACTACAACGGCATCGCTGTTCCAGAAGTGGTTGTTGCCGTCACCGACGACGAGACGGCCGGCGTGTCGATCACGCCAACGAAGCTGACCATCGCCGAAGGGGGCAGCGACGCCTACCAGGTGGTTTTAACCTCACAGCCGACCGACGAAGTGACCGTCACCATCACCCACAGCGGCGCCGGGGATATCGGCATGGATCACCAGGAGTTGACCTTCACTGACTCCGACTGGGAGGCGGCGCAGACGGTTGCGGTCGCAGCCGCCCAAGACGGTGATGCCAGGGACGACACGGCGACACTCAGCCACACCGTTTCCAGCACCGATGGGGACTACAACGGGATCACGGTTTCGGCAGTGGACGTTACCGTCAGAGACGACGAGACCGCCGGCGTATCGATCCGGCCGGAGGAGTTGACCATCGCCGAAGGGGGCAGCGACAGCTACGAGGTGGTCTTGACCTCGAAGCCGTCCCACGAAGTGACCGTCACCATCACCCACGGCGGGGATGCCGAAATAGACAGCGCCCCGGACAGGTTGACTTTCTCATCTTCCGACTGGAGCCAGGAGAAGACCGTTACCGTCAGGGCCGCCCAAGACGACGATGCCAGGGACGATACGGCGACACTCAGCCACACCGTTTCCAGCACCGATGGGGACTACAACGGGATCACGGTTTCTAAGGTAGCCGTCGCGGTCACCGACGACGAGACCGCCGGTGTGTCTATCACGCCAACGAAGCTGACCATCGCCGAAGGGGGCAGCGACAGCTATGAGGTGGTTCTGACGTCGCAGCCGACCCACGACGTGACGGTCACCGTCATTTATAGCGGGGACCCGGACATCGGCATCGATAACCGGGAGTTAACCTTTACTGACTCCGACTGGGAGACGGCGCAGGCGGTGACGGTCTCGGCCGCCCAAGACGACGATGCCAGGGACGATACTGCAACACTCAGCCACTCGGTCGCCAGCACGGATACGGACTATAACGGGATCGGGGTTTCAGAGGTGGACGTTGCCGTCACCGATGATGAGACCGCCGGTGTGTCGATCCGGCCGGAGGAGCTGACCATTGCCGAGGGAGCCAGCGACAGCTACCAGGTGGTTCTGACCTCCCAGCCCTCCCACGAAGTGACCGTCACCATCACCCACAGCGGCGACGGGGACATCAGCATTGGTGACCAGGAGTTGACCTTCACTGACTCCGACTGGGGCATGGCAAAGACAGTGTCGGTCTCGTCCTCACAAGACGGCGATGCCATCGATGATACTGCGACACTCGGCCACAGCATGGCCAGCGCCGATACCGACTACAACGGAATCGCTGTTCCGGAAGTGGCCGTCACCGTCACCGACGACGAGACGGCCGGTGTAAAGGTCGCTCCGACCCGATTGGCAATTCCCGAGGACGCCTCCACAACCTATACCGTGGCGCTGACCTCAAGGCCATCCCGTCCGGTTGTCGTCGCCCTGAGCCATAGCGGCGATCCGGACATATCCGCGAATTTGACCCAGGTTTCCTTTGAGCCTTCAGAATGGGACAACCCAAGCACCGTGACCGTTCAAGCTTCCCGGGATCCGGACGCGGTGGACGACACTGCTACCTTGAGGCACTCCGTCAGTAGCTCCGATTCGACCTATGACGGTGCGCCTGTCGACCCGGTGAGGATCACTGTCGGCGACCTTGATTCGGTAGGCGTGAATATCACTCCCCTGAACCTCACCATCGACGAGGGGGCTTCCCGGACCTACACCGTGGTACTGGCGTCGAAGCCGTCTCAGGATGTCGTCGTTGAGGTGGATCGGACCGGGGACGAGGACGTGGTCCCCCAGCCCGACTCTTTGACCTTCACCGGTTCAAACTGGCAAGACCCCCAGGCGGTCACCGTTCAAGCCTTGCAGGATTCGGACGCGGTGGACGACGCTGCTACCCTGCTCCACTCAACCAGCAGCTCGGACGCCGCCTATGGCGGCTTGACGGTCTCGGATGTTTCGGTTTCAGTGATTGATGACGACACTACTGGGGTGAACGTCTCTCCCCTCGAACTCGCCGTACTGGAGGGGACCTCCGAGACCTGCACGGTGGCACTGGTAAGCAAGCCCTCGGCCGAGGTCCATATCTCCCTGAACAGCAACAACAACGATGTCTCGCCATCCCCCGCCTTTTTGACCTTCAGCCCCACAACCTGGTCCACTGCTCAAGAGGTGATGGTACCGGTTGCCCAGGATGAGGATGCTACCGACGAGGTAGCCACCTTGACCTTTTCAACCAC
Source organism: Candidatus Versatilivorator sp. (assembly GCA_965262635.1). Lineage (GTDB taxonomy): Bacteria > Acidobacteriota > Terriglobia > Versatilivoradales > Versatilivoraceae > Versatilivorator. Next base: position 1,081,072 of record OZ253547.1, read on the forward strand.
CAGTCCCGATCCCGCCTACCACGGGATTTCCGTCTCGGCGGTTTCGGTCGATATTAACGACGACGACAACGCCGGCGTTAAAGTCGTGCCCAATCCGCACATGAGCGTTCCCGAGGGGGAATCTGCGACCTATACCATCGTTCTGCTCTCTCAGCCCCTGGCCACAGTGGCTGTCGCTATATCGAGCTCCAACCCCCAAATGCTGACCGCCGCCTTTGATGAGGTTACGTTTACCCAGGATAACTGGAGCGTTGCTCAAACCGTGGCATTTGATACTTTCCACGACGACAACACCCTGGACGAAAATGAAGTGCTCAGTCACAGCGCCGTCAGTCTGGATCCAAACTATAAGGGCATCTCCGTCACTCCGCTCCTGGTTACCATTACCGACCGCACCGCCGAGAAACTCACCCGGACACTTCCGGTGCTCCTGTCGGCCATGTCGGGGGCGCTGGCGGAGAGCATCCAGACAGCCGTTGAATCTCGTTTTGAACGCCGGCGCCAAATGCAACGCATGAAGCAAGACCAGGGCTGGTGGATGCCCAGCTACTATCAGGATCGATCCCGGCTTTCACCAGAATTCAATCCTTCCGGGGGGCCTGAGACTGAGCCGATCCTTTCTCGGGCTTCATTCGGATTGCCTCTTGCAGGCAACGCCTTTGACGGGACTCACTGGCGGCCCGTCTTGTGGGGACACGGCGATTTCCAGCACTTCAACGGCACCAGCTCCCTGGTCGATTTCCGAGGGAGACTGAGCGCGACCCACGTCGGCATGGACCTTCTTTCCAACCGGCACGTTCTCACCGGCCTTTCCTTTGCGCGAAGCTGGGGCGCCATGGGTTACAGCGACGATCGAGAGGGGCGACTGGCAGCCAGTTTCAACACGTTTCATCCCTACCTGTACTGGCAGCCGCACCGCCGCCTCAGCCTTTGGGGGATCGGGGGTATGGGACGCGGCTCCGTTGACCTCAGGGACCCCCGCCTGGCGCACGTCTTCAATTCCGAATTTCGGATGTGGGCCGGGGGGCTGCGCTCCGTTCTGACCAAACCGGGCAAGAATGAGCTGGGATTTCGTCTGGATGGATTCATGTCCAACATCGCTATCGATCCTCTTGAGCAGATTCGTGAGGTGTTCGGGAGAGCGTCGCGAGCTCGGGCCATGCTGGAGGCGGTCCACCAGCGCGGTGGCCGGAAACGCTCTTTCAGCCTGAAGGGTGAAATCGGCGGCCGTCTGGATCGAGGGGAGGCGGTGCACGGCGCGGCCATGGAAGCGGGTTTGCGCCTGGGGTTCATCGACACTCCAACCGGTCTGGATCTGTCCTTGCAGGGTCGAATGCTGCTGTTTCACGATGGGGGCTACCGGGACTGGGGAGCCGGACTGCAAGCGAGTTGGGATCCGGGGAACAAGCGGCGCGGTCTGCGGATGTCAGCCGCGTCCTCCCACGGACAAAATGGCCGGGGCGGCGCCACTTTGTGGGACCATTCCCATGCCTATGCGTTTGGCCAGGGCAGAGGCTTGCCGGAAAATCCTGTACCCCTGAACCGGATCGACAGCGAAGCCGCCTACAGCATGGAGGTGCTACAGGGAAGAGGCCTGCTCACGCCTTTCAGCCGCCTCCGCTGGACTGGCCACGGCAAGGAATTGAGTGTTGGGAGCGAATTCGGCCTTCAACCCCGTAGTCCCGACACCAACCCCTTGAACATGGAACTGGAAGGCATTCGGGGGAAGAGCAGCCGGGGCCCGAACATGGGCGTGCGCATCCGCATGTCCATTCCGTTCTGAGCCTGGCCCCACCCGGCGGGAAATCCAAGCCGATCTTTTCAAATCGCCCTGAACCGTACCGGCAGCGACTTCGGGGTGCGCAGCGAGACGCCCTCCTGCCACTCCGGCGCTGGGTTCTCCAGCCGCAGTTCCGGCAGCCGCAGCAGAGCCAGGAAGGCGATTTGCCCTTCGATGCGCGCCAGGGGGGCCCCCAGGCAGTGGTGGACGCCGTAGCCGAAGGCCACGTGGCGGTTGTTGCGGCGGAGGATGTCGAAGCGGTCGGGCTCGGGGAACTGTTGCGGGTCCCGGTTGGCGGCTCCCTGCATGGCCCAGATGCGCTGTCCCGGTCGAAGCCTTTTGCCTCGCAGTTCAAGGTCGGCTATCACCACTCGGGAAATGCGTTGGATGGGGCCGTCGTAGCGCAGGCATTCCTCAACCGCGGGGGCGATCAAGGCGGGATTTTGTTGCAGTTTCCTCAACTGGTCGGGGTTTCGCAGCAGCGCCAACAGGCCGTTGCCGATCAGGCCGGTGGTGGTTTCGTGACCGGCCTCCAACAGAAAAGAGCAGATGCCGAACAGCTCGGCCTGGCTGAGCCGGTCCCCCTGGGCCTCGACCGCGATCAGATCGCTGATCAGATCGGCCCGCGGGTGCCGCCGGCGCTGGTCGAACAGCCCGCCCAGGTAATGGGTCAACTCCAGGACGCTGCGGTTGGTGCGCCGGGCAATGGCGGGGTAGTCGCTGCCCACCCCCTCCATGAAGACGGTCAGGTCGTCGGCCCAGCGCTTGAAGCGGTCCCGGTCCTCGGGGGGCACCCCCAGCAGCTCGGCAATCGCGATGGCCGGCAGCGGGTAGGCGAATTCAGAGATCACGTCCAGACGTCCTTTGGCCCGGACCGCCTGGAGAAGATCCTCGGCGATGGCCTCGATTCGGGGCCGCAGGCGCTCCAGAGTTCCCGGCGTAAAGGCCCGGTTGACCAGGGAGCGCAGGCGGGTGTGGTCGGGGGGGTCGTAGTACTGCATCCAGGTGGAGAGGAGCCGTCGCAGGGGCTCCACTTCCGCCTGAACCTCCCGAGGCAGTTGAGCCAGCAACAAGCTGAGCCGCTCGGCCGTGAGGCGCGGGTCGTGCTGCAGGGCAAACCGGACATCGTCGTAGCGGGTCAGAATCCAACTGTTGGCCCGATCGCTCCAGTGGACCGGGTCTTCCGAACGCAGTTGATGGTAGAGGGGGTAGGGGTTGGCCAGCCTGCCCCGGCAGAACAGAGTATATTCGTTCAGTGACGGCCAGTCCCTTGCCATGGCTGGACCTCCACGGCCTGAGCGTCCTTTGCCTGGTGCCCCGGCTGCCCGCCGTGCCGGGCCTGCCCTGGGCCGGGGACCCCTCAGGCCGGATTTTCCTTATACAGAAACCGCAATTTCCGGGCCGCCAGCATGCAGCCGGCCAGCAGGAGGATGAGGAACCCGTAACCCAGCACCCCCTGGTAGCTTCCCATGGCCCTGACGGCGGTAAACAGGAAAGCGCCGCCGGCCACCAGGTTGACGGCCTGGAGTAAAGCGGGAGCGCGCAGCGGCGGAGGAAGAAACCTTCGGTCCGCCCAGATGTTGGCGAAACAGAAGAAGCTGGCTACGAAGCTGGTGAAGATCCCTGCCGGCGTCACCAGGTCCAGCAGATCGAACCCCGGCTCCACCGCCCCGGTTTGCTGCAGCCAGCGGAGGGTCCAGAGAATGATCAGGGCCGGTATGAGCGTCCAGCCGATGGCGGCGGCCCGCAGCAGCCGGTGGTTCACCCGGCGGCGCAGGGCGGGCAGGCTGTCCAGGTAAGAAGCCCAGAGCCGGTAGGCCATCTCCGGCCCACCCAGCAGAATGCCGAAGAAGGCCAGGAAGATGGCCAGATCGTAAAGGGGCTTGAGCCAGCCGGCCAGACCGGTCAGGAAGGCCGCCTGGTAGCTGACCAGCTCCAGTCCGTCCGGGACCAGCCGCTGCGGCTGCAGGATGAGCGCTCCCATGAGGGTAAAGGCCACCGCGATCAGGACCACGCAGACGAAGCTGGTGACCGTGTCGATCAATGCCGCCCGGATCCATATCCGGCCCGGGTGGTTGCTGCGGGCGGCCACCTCCCGCAGCTGGTTGCCCGCGATGGCCGGCAGGTGGCTGCGCCCCCAGCGCTTTTCCCTCAGGAAGGCCACGTAGGCAAGGTAGTCCTCCGCACCCCCGCCGATGACGGACACGTAGACCAGGACTTCCACCCATTCCGAGCGCTCACGCAGCTTGGGAACCACCTGGAAGGCCCAGTCGGGGTACTGCAGCGCGTGGGGAAGCAGGAATCCCTTGAGGGCCGCCAGCCAATCGGGCCGGACGAAGAATACGGCCACGAAGACCGCCAGCAGCATGATGGCCAGGATGAGGATCTGGGCCTTTTCCAGAAAATGGTAGCCGCCCCGCCAGAGGAGGGCAATGGCCACCAGCGCCCAGGTGGTGGCCCAGAAGCAGTGGTCGGCAACCCCCGAGACTTGGGCGCTGTGGGTCCCCAGAATCCCGGACAACCAGGAGTACCAGAGCGGCAGGCAGAGGACGGACACCGCCACGATGGCCAGGGGGAGCCATCCGCGCGGGCCGGGCAGGTGGGTCCAGCGCTGCAGGGGATGGGCGCCGCTGAGGATGATGTGGCGCATGCTGGCGTAGGCCATGCCCCACTTCAGCAGGGCTACGGCCGGGTAGATCCACAACAGTTCATAGCCGAAGAGCGCGCCGCCTCGGGAAGGGAAGACGATCTCTCCGCTGCCCACCGTCACCGAGGCCACGATGGCGCCCGGGCCGAAAAAACGAAACCAGGCCAGGGGGTTGCGCGATCGCAACGCCGCCGGGGGATCGGTGATCCGCGTCTCTTCCCGGGCGGCTTGGCCTGCGGGCAGGCCGCTGTTGGATGCTTCCGATTCTGGATGAGGCATGTTCGACCTGCCTTCCCTCAGCGCCTGGCCGGGCCCAGCGCATTCTGTTCCCGCATTCCCTCTAAACAGGGCCGATAAGGTATTGAGGATAAACGGTCTTTCATAATGTATCCAGCGACCCGGTGAGAAGTGCGGGCTAAGCTCAGGCCTCGCCCCTCCCCTCCCACAAGGTCAGGCCCTGCAGCTTGGCCCTGGAGGGGGAAGGAGACGCCAGGCTGATCAGGTAGCCAGGAATGACCGTGCCCGCGAAGCTGATAAAGGTCAGCCAGAACTTGGAGACCTGTGCGACGGCGCCAGAAGTATAGACGTCCGGCCCTCCCGGCAGCAGGAACCACTGCCCGTCGATCTGGAACAGCCAGTATTTCGTCACCAGCACCAGTCCGTAGCCGGCCAGGGCTCCCAATGAGGCTCCCCAACCCGTGGCCCGCCGGGTGGCGGTTCCCAGAACGAACATGCCGACCGCGCACCCGAAAAAGGGGGCCACCACCGAAGCCATGGTGCCCAAGATGGTGTCCTGGCCGGTCAGGAACTGGGCCAGCACCGCGATGACAACAGCCCAGAGCAGCGTCAGCCCACGGGCCAGCCGCAGGCAGTGGCCATCGGGAGCATCGGGCCGAATCAGCCGCTTGTAGTAGTCTTCCACGCAGACCGTGCTGATGGTGTGGGTTCCCGAATCGATGCTGGACATGGCGGCCGCGAATATGGAGGCCAGGATGAGGCCTGCCAGGCCGCCCGTCATTTCGTTCAGGACAAAGTGGGGAAAGGCCCGGTCCGCGCTCCCGATCCCCACGGCCAGGTCCGGGTTCAATTGGTAGTGGGCGTAAAGGGCCAGCCCCAGGCCGAAGGTCAGCAGGGTGACCGGGATCGACAGGAAGGGCTTGAACCACACCGCCCGCCGGGCGTCTCGCAGGGACCCGCAGGAGAGGTAGCGCTGCATGCTGACCTGATCGGTCACGTTGGCGAGGCCCGACACCACGCCGGCGGTCAGGGCCATCCAGACGGTGAGGCGGGTTGTGGGATCCAGGCTGAAGTCGAACATCCTCAACTTGTCGTCGCGGACGATCACGGCCAGGATCTCGGACGGCGAGTCCTTCCAGAAGATCAAGGCGACCGTTGCAGCCAGGCCGAGGGTGAAGAGGAAAAACTGCAGGACGTCGGTCCAGATAATGGCCTTCATGCCGCCCACCAGGGTGTAGGCGGTGGCCACCGCCGTGGTCAGGAGGATGGAGACCGCGGGCTCGATTCCGGTGAGCTCCTCGATGGCCAGGGAGACGGCCACCACGATGGTGGCCATCCAGGCCAGTCGGGCGGCCACGAAGACCGCGCTGGCCAGGAGCCGGGTGGGATAGTTGAACCTCCGTTCCAGGTACTCGTAGATGGAGGTCACCTGCAGTCGATAGAAAAAGTTCAGGAAGAGATAGACCGCGACGGGCACGGACAGAAATCCGCAGATGCTGAAGAGGAGATACTGCAGATCGTAGCCATAGGCTTCGCCCGGGCTTCCCAGGTAGCTGATGGCCGACAGCAGGCTGGCCAGTTGGGAGATGCCGACCGTCACCCAGCCCATGGATCGTCCCGCCAGCAGGTAGTTTGCCGAGCTTCCCTGCTGGCGCGAAAATCCGAAGCCGATCGCCAGCACCAGCAGCGCGTAGGCAACGATCAACCCGTAGTCCATCCACTGGAGTTGAATCTGGGAGAGGGCAGCCAAAAGGGAGACCTCCTGGATTGGTTGTCGCCCGACCGTCGATCAGGGAAGGCAGGAACGGCATTGTACACCCTGTCTCGAAGGTTCAGTCACTGAACCTGAGGGTGGCGCGATGGGCCGGATCGCCTGAACCTGAACCGTTGCCGGGCTTGACGGCTGCCCAGCGGTGCGATAACTTCGGTCGCATTTTCTCGCGTATCCAATGACCATGGGAGGCTCACATCCATGAAAGTTGTCCTCGACAGCGAAGCCGACCGCGAGTTTGTCGCGGAGCTCAGGAACTCTTTCCCTTCAGTCAACTTCTGTCAGGCGCCTACCGAGGCCGATCAGATCCGGGAGATCCCCGACGCAGAGGTCTTGTTCGGGGCCATCACCCCGGCCGTCTTCGAGGCGGCCAGGAAGTTGCGCTGGTGCCACTTTGTCGGGGCGGGATTCGACCCGCTGGTGCGGGGCAATCCCGCCTTCGTGGCCAGCGACGTGGTTCTGACCAACGCACCCGGCACCCACGCCATCGCCATGGCCGACCACGTCATGGGCATGATTCTGACCCTCGCCCATCGGCTGGTCGACATGCTGGACGATCAACGGGCCCATCGCTGGGACGTCGACAAGTACCGTGGCCAGATGAGGGAGCTCGAGGGCACCACCATGGGACTATTGGCCGTGGGATCCATCGGGCGGGCTGTGGCCGTGCGGGCACAGGCCTTTGGCATCCGGGTCTATGGCGTCGACCTGAAGCCCATGAAGCCGCCGGAGGGAGTGGCCAAGGTCTGGACTCTCGAGGGCCTGGAGCGTTTGCTTCGGATCTCCGACTGGTTCGTGGTGACGGCGCCGCTCACCGATGGCACCGAAGGCCTGCTGAACCGGGACAGGATTGGCCAACTCAAGCAGGGCAGCCATCTGATCGTCATCTCCCGGGGCGGCATTGTGGATGAGGCGGCAGTGGTGGAGGGGCTGAGGTCGGGCAGCATCGCAGGGGCCGGCTTCGACGCCGTGGAGACCGAACCCTTGCCGGACGGCAGCCCGCTTTGGGATATGCCCAACGTCCTGATCTCCCCTCACGTCTCCGGCGACTCCCCCCAGACCTGGGAGCGCCGCTATCGGATCTTCAAGGACAACCTGGCGCGCTACCTCAAGGGAGACCCTCTGCTGCATATCTGCGACAAGCGGGCCGGATTCTGACCGGACCCCGGATCGGCGGTTCCTCAAGACGCAAGGATTCAGGGGGTTCTGCTGCTGACCACAGGAGGGGAAGTGAGAACATTGGGCAGCGAAGGTAGACCTGAATACCCCTACCTTCTTAAAGCCCGAGTTCCGAATGAGACCCGAGGCGAATAAGCCGAAGCGTGTCGGCGCCGTGCTTCCGGTAGATCAGCACCAAGTCAGGCTTCACGTGGCAATCACGGTAATCTTTCCATTCGTCGCTCAGTGCATGGTCGTGGCGCCGAGGTTCCAGGGGCTGGTCACTAGCCAAGGCGACCACGACGGGAACCAAAGCAGCGTCCAGTGACATCCGGTGCTGCCCCATGGCCTCACGCCTGTAATCGCGTTTGAACTGGCTGGTGCGCTCAATCTTGCGCACGTAGTTCGTCCATCAGGGCATCTACGCTGTCGAACCGAGACATGTCGCCCTTTCGGGCTTCCTTCATTGCCTCGATGGTGACAGTATTTGGAATCAGCGGTGCAAACGGCAGTGCCTTTTCCCGCGCAACCCTGGTCAGCAACAACCGCACGGCATCGGACAGAGTCAGTCCCATTGCAGCCAGCACGGCGGCCGCCTCTTCCTTGATGGCCCCGTTTATGCGGGCTTGAACGAGTTGATTGGCAGCCATGATGGATTCTCCTTGGTTATGTGAATGACACTATCATACAAAATGCCTTGTCAAAGACGCCAGTAACCATTGCCACTGGCGGTGCGGCATCAATTCAGAACTACAGGGAAAATCGAGGTGTCAGGACATGTCTGCCGCCCAGACAACGCACCACAGGGCAAATACGGGCCGCTTTTTTTGGACGATCCCGACCTCAGCGTCAGCCCGCCTTTTCTCACCTTCACCACCTCCAACCGGAACCAGGGCCAGGAGGTAACCGTTGCGTTACAGGTTTCCTGTTGTGGCGTGGAAAGCTGGAGGGATTCGCAGGTAGATGAGGAAAAGCGGCGGCGGACTGGCGCCGCCGCCGGGAATGGACTGGCCGCGATTTCACGCAGCCTGTTCAGACTCATCCTCGGTCTGTATGGGAGTTAAGGTGATTATTTCACAAGGACATGCAGGAATTGCCGCTGGCTTTCATCCTCCCCGCATCTCCCGTCCCGGTGAACGGCAGTGGCGTTGGTTCCTTCCTACGGCGCCCCCGGCCGTCCTGACCGGCCTTGTGGCCCTGTTAGGGACCCTGCTACTGGCCGCCGAGGCCCGGACTCAAGGCCTTGCAGCCGACAGGGCAGCTCTGGTGGCGCTCTACAACGCCACCGATGGTCCCAATTGGAACCATAACCAGAATTGGTTGAGTGACGAGCCCCTGGACGAGTGGTACGGCGTCACCGTCGAAGATGAGCGTGTGACGGGGTTGGTTCTCAATGCCAACCAACTGACGGGGACCATTCCGTCTGAGCTGGGCAATCTCGCCGGCCTTGAGGGGCTTTATCTTGGCCGAAACCGACTGACGGGGTCTATTCCGGCTGAACTGGGTAATCTCGCACTTGACACACTGGATCTCAGCTACAACCAACTGACGGGGGTCCTACCGTCTGAACTGGGCGATGTGGCCAACCTTCGGGTGCTGAGCCTCAACTTCAATTAACTGACGGGGTCCATTCCCCTGTCTTTCGCCAACCTGGTAGCATTGGATTGGCTCAGGTTCTATATGAATCCCGGTCTGTGTGCCGGGGAGGACGCGGTCATCCGAAACTGGCTTGACGGCGTCGGACATGTTGCGGGCCCGGACTGCTCCCCCTCCATCACGCTATCGGTCACTCCATCCAATCTGGTCGAGGGTAGAGCCGCCGCCGTCAGGGTGACGGCCTCGCAGACCCCGGTTAGCAACCGGACTAGCGTTGGTCTGCTCATCGGTGGCACGGCGACGCCACCGCCGAATTCAGCCTGAGGCTCGAGGCCGGGCAGCAGACCGTCCTGCCCAACCTTGTCAGCTGGATGCGCCTGGAGGAAGTAGCGGGCGTCGGGCCGGCTGGCCGGGACTTTGTGAGAGCCCTGTTTGCCACGCCGGCCGACGGAGACATGAGCGGCATCGTGATCGGAGCCAGGACAGGCTCTTCGGACGGAAGAGGCGGGCAATACAGCGTCTTCTACGATGGGGTGCCCTACGGCGCCGCCTTCAACCGCACGGCCTGGATCGATGCTCTCCGGCAGGACGAGGAGAACCGGAGCAACCTGGTCTTGGTCAACACCGGGGAAGTCGATAGCAGCGACAGCATCTTTAACCTTCAGATCTACGACGGGGTTACGGGGGGATTGGCCACCCCCATAACCGGCATTCGGGTTCCGGCCCGAGGCTGGTATCAATTCAACAGTATTTTGGGGAACTACACTCGGGGTATAACTCAAGGGTATGTGCGGATTCGGAAAGTATCAGGCGCGAACCCTTTCTTGGCCTACGGCGTGGCCAATGATGGCGGGGCTCCCGGGCAACGCAGCGGAGACGGAGCCTACCTGCCGGGCAGGGAATAAGAAAAAAGGTTGGGCGTTGGTCGATTGAGTCCCACCGGTGAGGTGCCCCATCGGCATGGTGGAGGGGCTCAGATCGGGAAGCATGGCCGGGACCGGGTTCGACGGCTTCGAGCCGGCTGGCCCATCCGGCTGTTGGACCCTGTCTCGGCGGCGTGGGAAAATGGTAAGATGTGGGTACGCTACTACAACGATCCGGGAAGTGGACAACCACATATTTGCGGTCACAACGTGGCAGAACACGAAGTCGAGGCCGTCCTGGATCATCCAATGGAAGACCGACCTGGAGAGGGAGGCGCGGGAATCGCGCTCGGGCAAACGGATGCCGGTCGTTACTTGCGAGTCGTATAGGTTCCGGATCCCATTCCGAATTCGGTTTTTGTGATCACTGCGTACGAACTCGGACCGAAGGCCAAGAGGGCGCTTCGCCGCAGACGCAAGAGGGCGCGATGAGCAAAGAACACTTTCCAGAAGGTTGGGATGAGAGCCGGGTCCAACGGGTTCTCGATCATTACGAAGCGCTAAGCGACGAAGAAGCCGTAGCCGAGGACGAAGCTGCATTCGATAGCCCCACTCACACGGCGATCGAAGTGCCGGTTGATCTCGTTCCTGGAGTTCGGGAACTGATCGCGAGACACAAGGCCGGTTGATCATCATCGACACTCGTCCCGCGATTTCCCCACGACTCCGTGAGACTTGCGGGGCAGGCCGTGTTTATTGATTCTCGGCGAACCAGATCACTCCATACATCTCGAAAGCGCCTCTGAGAAGTTCCCAGGATCTTCCCCTGCTGAAGCCGATGGGTAACGGGGTTGACTTTGGATGGGACGGTCTGGTCTGCGGGTCCTTGGGAAAGGACGGAATACGGTAGTAGACCTCCAGAGGACCTCGGTAATGGTGGCGGACCAGGACTTCCCTGAGCGGATCTGGACACCGATGGTGAGTGAGGCCGACGAGACCCCATGACCAGCGACAGCAGCCAGACATTCGATAACCCTCCGGCGCCGGAGAACCCCAGCGGCGCCGGGGGCGCCTCGCCCCAAACCGGTTTCGTTGCTCCCCATCCCGGTTCCAGGAAGATGCCGCGGTGGAATCCCGGCGAGTTGATCGACGCTCCCAGGTTCAACTGGAGCAACTGGTATGCCTTCCTGGGTCCCGGCCTGGTCGCGGGGGCGGGAGCCATCGGCGGCGGCGAGTGGCTGCTGGGACCGCTGGTGACGGCCCGCTATGGGGGTGCGCTGCTGTGGCTGGCCACCCTCAGCATCCTGACCCAGGGCCTCTACAACATCGAGATCAGCCGCTACACCCTCTACACTGGCGAGCCCATCTTCACCGGAAAATTCCGGACTCCGCCGGGCCCGAGATTCTGGCTGGGGGTCTACCTGATCCTGGATTTCGGATCGGTCTTTCCCTATCTGGCCGCCACCGCGGCCACCCCGGTCATGATCCTCCTGCTTGGCGGCCGGATGCCCGATCCGGAGTCGGTGCCCTTGCACTGGTGGATGCACAAGTTCACCGCCACCGGCATCTTCGCCGCCTCGGTGATTCCGCTGATCTTCGGAGGCAAGGTCTACAACTCGCTGAAGGCGGTGATGTCCCTCAAGCTGGTCACGGTGTTCGGCTTCCTGCTGATCGTGGCGCTGCTCTATTCCAGCCCCTCGACCTGGGTCGACATCGGAAGCGGCTTCTTCAAGTTCGGAACCGTTCCCGTCCTCAGCGGCGAGGACCGCAACGGCAACGGAAGGCTGGACCCCGGCGAGGATTGGGATGGGGACGGCCATCTGGACGTGGTCGAACAAAGGCTGGAGCCTACCGTCGACTCCGATGGCGACGGACGGCCGGACACCTGGGAGCGGGGCCCCCGGGGGCGACTGGTGAAACACCAGGACCTGGACGGGGATGGATATCCGGACGGCCCCAACGTCGAAAACCTGTTCGTTTCCTGGTTCAGCCGGGGGGTTCTCCCCACCGTCGATTTCACCCTGATCGCCTTTATCGCCGCCATGGCCGCCATCGCCGGCAACGGAGGGTTGAGCAATACTCCCATCAGCAACTTCACCCGCGAGCAGGGTTGGGGCATGGGACATCATGTGGGCGCCATCCCCAGCATGGTGGGAGGTCAGGGGATCACCCTGTCCCACGTGGGGTCCGTGTTCGAGGTGAACCGGCAATCCCTGCCGCGCTGGCGGCGATGGTACCGGCATGTCGTGCGCGACCAGTGCGTCATCTGGATTCCTACCTGCTTCATCGGCCTGGCGCTGCCCAGCATGTTGTCGGTGGAGTTCCTCCGTCGCGGCACCGAGGCCGACCGCTGGAATGCCGCGGCACTGACAGCCGAGGGGGTGGGCAGGCAGGTCGCCAACCCTCCCGCTGACGTCCTGGCATCCATGACGGGTTTCTCCCAGATCCTGGGCGGCAGCGCCTGGGGGAATCTTTTCTGGGCTTCGACCCTCTTGTGCGGGTTTCTGGTGCTGGCTCCCAGCATGGTCGGACACATCGACGGGGTGGTTCGCCGTTGGCTGGATACCATTTGGACCTCCAGCTCCAGACTCCGGCAGGTGGACCCGGCCAGGATCGGCAGGATTTACTTCGGGCTGATCATGGGCTTCTCCGTTTTGGGCCTGACCATGCTCTGGCTGAACCCGCCGACGACCTTGATCAAGTTCGCCACCATCAGCTTCAATTTCGCACTTGGCATCAGTTGCTGCCATACCCTGGTCCTCAACATGGTCCTGCTTCCACGGGAACTGAGGCCGGGCTGGTTTATCCGCACCGCCATGATCCTGGGAGGAATCTTCTTTTTCCTTCTGGGCCTGGCGGCGACTCTGCGGGAGCTGGGAGTAATTTAAGTCGGAAGTCGAACCACGGACCCAATGACCGCCGCGGCGGTGGGGTTGCTGCAAAAGGGGCCGATTATCCATCATCGAAACTGCAAGGAAAGGGGGGTGTTGCCGATGCCATTCAAAGGACAGGGTCGCAGGCGGTTGCTGGGGGCCGGTTTGGGGAGCGTGCTGGGGTCTGCCCTGGCGAGCCTGACCGGCTGCGCCAAACCGCGGGAGAAAGAAAACCCCTGGAAGTCCGCATACCAGCTGGATGCTTCCAGAGGGCGCCTCTCGGGAAGCGAAGAGGCATTGGCGGCGGCCATCCGCCGGGGGGCCGACTTGCGCATCCGGACGGAATTCAAGAACAACGAACACATCGATACCGGTTCGGACAATGCCGAGGCGATCCAGGAAGTGGCGGAGTTCGCCGGCACTTATCTGATCGAGGATCGATGGGTGGCTGGAATCATGACCCTGCGCCAGCCCATCAGCCTGCCGGAAGGTTTCGGGTCGAGGCCCTCCATGTCTTTTTTCCTCTACAACCAGGACGGCCGGCAGGCCATCGCCCGCCCCTTTCTGGACGGGGGAGAGGTCACGGCCGAACCGGGGCCCGCGGAGGTGGATGACCACGGCAGCATGCCCAAGTACCACCAACTGGACAGTTGGGACAAGGGGACCAATGCTCCCAGCAGCAACTTCATCTACGATTTCGACCTCTTCAACTACCTGGTGAGAGACGATTGGGAGGAGGTGCTGGCCCACACTGCCAAGGGGAAAGTGCTCTCGGGCTCAGCGGAGGAGCTGGGTCGAGAGGTGGCCGCAGGCAAGGAGGTCAAGATCGCCGTCCGGGGGCTCTGCGCCGACCTTGCCGGGAAGGACGAGGAGAGCATCGACCATGAGGTCTTCGTCAAGACCGGGTCCTGCTACTACTATACGGAGCAGAACCTGTTCATTGCCGGAACCCATCCCCTGGTTCGAGTCAAGCCGGGGGCGCCGCTGAAGTACCAGAGTCGAGGGTGGGACTTCGGATGGCTGATGGCCCGCACCGACGGATATGTGGCCCGCCTGCTGCTCAATCCCTACACCCTGAAGTTCGAAAGAAGCCAGGGGCACTATCCAATCCGCTGGTTCGTGCGGTGAGGGGTGGACGGCCACCGCTTTTCTCACCGCGGGCTGGGTGCAGCATGAAAGACGGTTTGTCTACAGCCTTTACCTGTTCCTTTTCCTCCTCCAAGGGCAAGTGGGCGGGATCGCTGTCTGTGCAAGCCGTAGCGTTAGGTGGCTCGGTCCTGGATTGAACGTCAAATCGGTCGCCTTCCAATCTCGTAACCTAATGTCCTTTGCATCTCTCTTTTTTTCTCCAAGTTTTCCCTCCAAATCTCCCCAGGCGTGCCGGTCGTTTCTTCTTTCTTCCCCTCGTCCCGACAAACCCCACCATAACGCCTGACCCGCGCCGGTGTTTTCCGGATCGATCATCGCAAGCTTGACTCCTGTCAGGGGGAAGCGCGAGTTCGCGCTGGAATCGGTCTTCAGAGGAGATGGCGATTTCAGGGCTGATCAGGCCAAGAAACAGGCCCGCAGTTGCCCTGTATTGCGTTTTCTCGGGGTCCGGCGACCTGTAGCACCCGGGGTTTTCTCTTTCTTCTCTCTCCTGTGGTTAGAGGGCGGGCCGGGGGGCTGCTCGAGGGGCTGTTTCCTTCAAGCGGTAATCCCAGCGTCTGTCCCGCCCGTCCTCGCTGCAACCTCCTCACCGTGACCCTCTTAGGGCAGCAGGCTTTTCCCGGAAACTTCGCCAGGAGTTTCCGGATCGGGCCGATGAAGGTAACCGGGACGGTCCCCGACCGGCTGGCCGGTCTGCCACTCGTATTCCCACCGATTGACGCCTGCCTCGGCGGCTTTGCCGCGGAGGCATCGCGCCATCCAGACCAGTTCCCCCAGCACATCCTCGTCCGGCGGCCACAGATGATCGTTCAGTGTGGCGTTGTCAGCCACCATGACCTGACCGCCGCTGGGTCCCATTTTGACACGCCTGGCTATCAATCCATAGTTGGAGCGAACCAGGTAGATTCGATTGTTCTCCCTGTCTTTCCCGCCGGGGTTGACCAGCACCAGGCATCCCTCCGGCAGGGTGGGGGCCATGGCCTCTCCCGTCACCTTGACCATGTAGCACTGCTGAGGGTCGATCCCGTTGTGGAGGAGCCAGCTTCTCCGGAACGGGACCCGGCCGATTTCCTCCGGGTCGAGACAGTCGGCACCGCTGCCGATCAGGGTCTTGAGATGTCGGACGCCGACCTGATCCTCGAACAGCCTAGCGTATTCCGGCCTCAAGGCCTGGCGAATCTCGGACCGGATGGCGCTGACCCAGTCGGGCGGGTCTTCCGGCTGAAGGGAAGGCTTGGGCAAAGCCGAGCCCCGGGGAGGGCCGATGTAGAACTCGAGGCCGAGCACCTGGCAGAGGGACTGTTGGCCTGTCTGAAGCGGGCCCGCAACCTGGGGGCGCTGTGCGTGGCGGCCCTGCTGGGGGCGGTCCTGGGGCTGGAAGGGCAGGGGGCGCCGGTGATCACCTCGATCTCGCCGGAAAGCGGCACCCAGTACCACCGGGTGACGATCACCGGAACGGGGTTCGGATCGAGCCGGGGGACTTCCACGGTGACCTTCGCGGGGACGGAGGCCTCGAGGTACCACGACTGGAGCGACACCGAGATCGAGGTCAGTCCGCCGACGAGGCTCGCCCACGGGGTGAGCGCGGTAGTGGTGACGGTGGGAGGGGTAGCGAGCAACGGGGTGGATTACACGCGGATACCGACGCTGACGGCGCTGTGCGGAGGTTCGCTTGCGGAACCGTCGGGGACCGCCGAGGTGGGGGTGTTCCGCGGGGGGCCGACGACCGACGCGGTGACGGTGGCGGTGACCTTCCACGGGACGACGGCTGCCACGACCAGCTGGAGCGCGACCTCGATCACGGCGACGGTGCCGGCTGGAGCGACCACGGGCAACGTGGTGGCGACGGTAGGGGGTGTAGCCAGCAACGGGGCCAGCTTCACGGTCATCGAGCCGGATACGCCGCTCAGGCTTGCTTGCTCGTCCCGGATTTCGGAACCGTCGGGGGCCTCCAGCGTGGTGGCCCTGCTGGACCCGGGGGATGAGCCGGGGGCGGATGTGACCTTTGCCATCGCCCACACGGGGACGGCCGATGAGGGAGACGACTACACGGTCGGGACGCTGACGATCGAAGCGGGACAGACGTCGGGGACGATGGATCCGAGGCTCGAGGTGGTCGACGATACGGTCTCCGAGGGGGAGGAGACGATCGAGCTGACCGTGACGGCGGCCGGCTATGAGGAGGCCGGCTGCACGATTCGCCTGGAGGACGACGAGCCGGCGATCAGCGGTCTGGAACCGGCGGCGGGCCCGGTGGGGACATCGGTGGTGATCACGGGGGCGAACTTCGGGGCCGCGCAGGGGACCTCGACAGTGACCTTCAACGGGACCGGGGCTGCCACCACCAGCTGGAGCGCGACCTCGATCACGGCGGCGGTGCCTGCAGGGGCGGCGACGGGCAACGTGGTGGTGACGGTCGGGGGGACGGCGAGCAACGGGGCCGCCTTCACGGTGACGGGGGTGACGGTCACACCGACCGAGCTGACCATCGAGGAGGGGGGCACGGGGACCTACACGGTGGTGCTGAACTCCAGGCCGGCCTCGGCGGTGACGGTGTCGATGTTTGCTCCCGCCGGCACGGACCTTTCGGTCGACATCCTTCCGGTCTTTACGGCCTCGAACTGGGACGAGCCGCAGACGGTGACGGTGACGGCGGGAGAAGACGAGGACCAGGAGGACGACACCGACACCATCGCTCACCGGACGGCGAGCGCCGATGCGAGCTACCACGACCTGACGGTGGATGGGGTGGAGGTGACGGTCACCGACAACGACGCCGGGGCAGGGGTGCGGGTGACGCCGAGGGAGCTGACCATCGAGGAGGGGGAGGAGGGAACCTACACGGTGGTTTTGAACACCGAGCCCACGGCGGATGTGACGGTGGCGGTGACGGCTGGAGGGGACCTGACGGTGATGCCGGGCTCGCTCGACTTCACCACGCTGGACTGGGATACGGCGCAGGAAGTGACGGTGACGGTGGGGCAAGATGACGACGCCGAGGATGAGACAGAGACCATCACCCATGCGGTCACCAGCACCGATACCGGCTACAGCGGCCTGGCGGTGGACGAGGTGAGGGTGACGATTGCCGACGACGAGGGCACGGGCGGACCGGGGGGGACCGAGGAGCTGACGGTCTCGACCACCCGTTTGCGGATCACCGAAGGCAACATGGGCAAGTACACGGTGGTGCTGAACCGGGAGCCTGCGGCGGGGGTGACGGTGGCGGTGTCGGCGCCGTCGGGGGGAGACCTGACGGTGATGCCGGCAACGCTGGACTTCACCACTCTGAACTGGGACACGCCGCAGGAAGTGAGGGTGACGGCCGGGGAGGACACCGACCTGGAGGATGAAGTCGAAAGCATCACCCACACCATCACCCGGGCATCGAGCAGCTCGAGCTCGTCGCTACGGGGCGCACTGGGGCGGCAGGCGGCCTTCGCCACGGCGATGGGCTCCCCGGCGCCCACCCGGGAGTACGTCTACCTGGGAGGGCGGCTGGTAGCGATCCAGCAGGGCGGGGCCGTGTCAGAGGCCAGCGTGGTGGTGACGATCGATGACGACGACGATCCCGACACGCCGGGGGTGCCGGCCCTGACCAACAGCCTGAGGTTGACCGAGGGGCATACGGGGGCCTACACGCTCGAGCTGGGTTCGGAGCCGACCGCCCCGGTGACGATCGCGCTGACCGTCAGCCGGGGCTCTGACAACGTAGCCGACGTGACCGTCAACCCCACCCCGCTCACCTTCACCGCAAGCGACTGGGACGCCCCGCAGTGGATCACCGTCTCGGTAGGGGAAGACAGCGACACGGTGGGGGAAACCGAGACCATCACCCATGCGGCCACCAGCACCGACAGCCGCTATGAGGGGATCACCATCGCCCCCGTCCGGGTCGTGATCCGGGATCGGAACCGGGCTACCGACCCGCCCACGGGCACCCTGGGGGCCAGTCCGGATCCCTGCACCATTGCCGCGGGGGCCACCACCTGCTCGACCACCCTCACCTGGACCTCGACCAACACCAACGCCGTTCAGGTGCGGCGCATCAGGCCGAAGGCGGGCTCGACGTCCTCGATCAACGAGATCGTCGTCCGAAGCGGCAGTCCCAACGGCCAGACCACCTTCTCCAGGATCGATCTGACCGAATCCCCCTTCTATCTGTACGAGTACATTACTTCCACCCGCAGGCGGGGCCGTCAACTGGCCACCGTCACGGTCCAAGGCGTCAAGGAACTCACTCTCAGCCCCGACTCGGGACCGGTGGGGACCTCGGTCACCATCACGGGGTCGGGCTTCGGGGACTCGCAGGGGACTTCCACGGTGACCTTGGGGGGGGCGGCGGTGTCGCCGACCAGCTGGAGTGACACCGAGATCGTCTTCGAGGTGCCGCAAAACGCCACTGCCGGAGACCATATGGTGAAGGTCACCGTCGGCGGGGTGGAGAGGACCATAGGCACCTTCGAGGTGACCGACGGGACCTCCCAAGTCGAATGCGCCATCACTGCTGCTCCGAATCCCTGCATCATTGCCGCGGGTCAGAGCACCTGCACGTCCACCCTCACCTGGACGTCGATGAACACCACCGCCGTTCGGGTCTGGACCCAGCAGCAGGAACTGACCCCCTTCGGATACGTCGGCGGGCTGTTGACAGCCTTCACGACCACCGATTCCACCTCGGGCGATCAGGTGGCCACCATCAACCCAGCGCCGCGCGTTCGGCATAAGTTCGCCGTCCATGACCATTCCGGCGGGAGTCGGGGCGCTGAAGTGTGCTCGGTCATCGTCACCGGCGACCGGGCGCTCTCGATCAGTCCCACCTCGGGACCGGTGGGGACGGTGGTGACGATCATGGGGTCCCGCTTTGAGGCGAGGCAGGGACTTTCCACAGTGACCTTCAACGGGACCACGGCAACGCCGACCAGTTGGAGCGACAGCTCGATCACAGTCCCGGTGCCGGCAGGGGCGACCAGCGGTCCGGTGAAGGTCACCGTCGCTGCCACGCCCAGAACTATAGGCACCTTCACAGTGACTCCGCCGCCGACGGTGATCAGTCCCACCTTGGGATCGGTGGGGACGGAGGTGACCATCACCGGCGCGGGCTTCGGAACACAGGGGCCAGGAAATCGGGGGCAGTGGTTAACGTTCAACGGGACTCGGGCCGAACCCACCAGTTGGAGCGACACCGAGATCGTGGTGGAGGTGCCGGACGGGGCGACCAGCGGCCCGGTGGCGAGAAACAGTATTAGGGGAGGAAGGGTTGAGCTCGGGCCCTTCACCGTGACTACGGATCCGGACCCCGACCCGGACCCGCCGGCGATCACATCCTTCACGGCCAACCCGACGGCCGTCGACCTGGGTGAGCAATCGACGCTGAGCTGGACCGTGTCCGGGGCCACCGGCTTGAGCATCGACCAGGATGTCGGGAGCGTGACACCGGTGACCAGCGGCACCAAGACGGTGACGCCGAAGATGGACTTGGTCACCACGACCTACACGCTGACGGCTTCCGATGGGACCGGGACTGACACGGAGACGGCGGATGTGACCATCAATGCGCCGGGGATCACCTGCTCGGCCGATCCGGAGACCGTCGATCCGGGTGGGTCCTCGACGCTGAGCTGGACGGCGACCAGCTCCAAGAGCGTCTCCATCACTCCAGATCCGGGGGGCGGCACCCCGGGCACCAGCGGCCCCAAGACGGTGACGCCGTCATCGACGACGACCTACACGTTCACGGCCACGGGCTCGGCGAACCGGACGGCCACCTGCTCGGCAAGGGTAACGGTGACGACGGACCGGCCGACGATCGATTCGTTCACACCCAGCGCGGCAAACATCAAGACCAACGGCTCCTCGACGCTGAGCTGGCAGACGAGCAACGCCAAAGCGGTGACGCTGAACGGCACCGCGGTGGCCCTAGATGGCTCCCAGGTGGTACGGCCGAGCACGACGGAAGCGCATGAATACACGCTGGCGGCCTGCGCGGACAATTGCGGCACCGACACCGGCAACAAGAAAGTCACAGAAGACGTGACGGTGACGGTGTGGGAGGCGCCGACGATCGGCTCCTGCTCGGCCAGCTCTGCCAACGTCAAGACCGGCGGCACCTCGGAACTGAGGTGGACGGTGAGCAACGCCCGAACGGTGACCGTCGATGGCACCGTGGTGCCCACCAACGGTCCCCATCGGGTGACCCTGTCCGAGGCGGGCGCCGAGACTTACACGGTGAAGGCCGGCAATCCGGGCTGGACCGGAGGGGACGCCGCCGCCTGCCAGATCGGGGTCACGGCATGGGACCGGCCGACGGCGTCGATCGAGGCCAATCGGACCGGCATCAACCAGGGCCAGCCGGTGACGCTGACCTGGTCGAGCACGAACGTCTCGAGCACGGTGATTTCGGGGTTCGGCAGCGTGTCCGCCAGTGGGACCCGCGAGCTGACTCCCGCGCAGGGCACGCGTGAGTATAAGATCAGCGCAGCCAACTGGGCCTGGACCGGGGACGATGCCGCCACCGACAGCGTCACGGTGACGGTCGACGCCAGACCGACCGGCACCATCAGCGCCTCGCCCAACCCCTGCACCATTGCGGCGTCAGCCAGCAGCTGTACAACCACCCTCACCTGGAGCGGCAGCGGCACCACCGGCCTGCTGGTCCGGGTTTCGCACAACGGGGCCGCCTCGACGGTCGTTTCCAGCAGCGGGCGGACGGGCACCTCCTCACCCTCCTGGATTCAGCGGTCGCCGGCCCACAGCTACGTCTTCTACCTCTACGACTACGAGAACCGGGTGCAGGGGGCCCGGCTGGCCTCGGTCAACGTGCGGGGGGTGAAGACTCCCGTGATCAGCAGCCTGTCGCGGCTCCAGGGGAACGCGGACACCCAGGTGTGGATCTACGGGGTCTACTTCGACTCGACTGAAGAGTCGGTGACCTTCGGGGGGGTTACGGCTGAGATCAACAGCTGGAGCGACACCCAGATCAGCGTGCAGGTTCCGGGGGAACTGGGGCAGGCGATGGTGAAGGTGAAGGTGACGGCCAACAGCCTGGACAGCAACGAAGTCGACTTCACCGTGATCGGGGACCCGGTGCACAGGGACCCGGATGAGGAATGCGAGGACCCGAAGGACTGTCCGGAAGACGAGGAAGAAGAGGAATCGACGCCGGACCCGTAGGGAAAGAGCAAGGGAGGAAGGGATGAAGAGGATCGTGGTTGGGATGGCAGCAGCCTTGGGCCTGCTGGGGTTGCCCGGGGCCCTCGAGGGGCAGGGCTATGTGGGACCGCAGGATTTGCCCTACGGGGCGGTGCGGGCGCTGAAACAGATGGGGGACCGGCTGGAAGCGGCGGGCAAGGAGCGGCTGGATCTGCTGGGGGTGCTGACGCGGGCGGGGCAGAGCGCGGTGGGGGTGCGGATCCTGTGGGAGTTTCCGGGGAAGGTGCGGCTCGAGAAGCAGCTGGGGGCCGAGCCGGACCCGAGCAAGGACGAGCTGCTGGTCTACGACGGGGCGGGGAACCTGCGCAAGAAGCGGGGGACGGCGGCCTTGGCGGATGAGGACCTGATCGAGATGCTGGTGCACGATTCGGTGGAGGGGTTCTTCATCGGGCAGTGGGAGGGGTTTGCGACCCGGTTTCTGGGAGGGAGGTTTCACCGGAGGGACGCGGAGGGGAACCCGGTGGGGCCGGACTACGACCTCTATGAGGTGATCAACGAGGTGTGGGTGCCGGGGCGGCCCTTGCGGCAGCGGAAGCTCTACTACTTCAACTCGGACACGGCGCTGCTTGAGAAGGTGCGCTACCGGCTGAGTCCGGAACGGGTCCGGGGAGCGGTGG
Source organism: Candidatus Versatilivorator sp. (assembly GCA_965262635.1). Lineage (GTDB taxonomy): Bacteria > Acidobacteriota > Terriglobia > Versatilivoradales > Versatilivoraceae > Versatilivorator. The sequence continues at coordinate 1,102,975 of OZ253547.1, forward strand.
AGGTGTCGGTGGAGGTCAGCGACTGGGGGGAGGTCTTCGGGCAGCTGATCCCTGGGAAGGTGGTGCGGTATGAGGACGGCGTGGAAGTGGTGAAGCTCGAGATCCGGGAAGCGGGGATAGCGGCGGCAGCCGAGGACGGCAGCTTCAGCCTGCCGTAGGAACAGGAGGCAGAGATGGAGAGGATGGCGACGCGGCGGCGGACGGGATGGATCCTGGCGACGGCGGTGCTGTGTGTGCTTGAGGGGTCGGGGCTTTGGGCGCAGGACACGGAGGTGCCCGAGCGGGGCCTGCAGGTGACCGGGTCCTACCGGCTGGGAGAGATCGAGACCGTCAACACCAAAAACGGCAACGTGATGCTCCAGGTGCCGCTGGCGTCGCTGCCGCCGGGTCGGGGCGGAGGGCCGGGCTTCGGGCTCACCCTCAACTACAACAGCAAGCTGTGGGACCTTTACGTGCGGAACCAGCCGCTGACGGGGGTTCCGCCCAACCCGCCGCCGGGCCCCGGGGGGCCGCCAGCACCGCCGCCGCCGCCGCGGCGGATCCAGTACACGATCCACCGCGAGCTGCGGAAAAACTTCGCCAATCCGGGGTGGCACTACAGCTACGACTATCAGCTGCACGTGGAGGACCGGCGCTGGCACCATCCGGAGCTGAACAACATTCCGACCACGCCTACGGCCAACTACGAGGTGGAGGACAAGAAGAGTTGGTTCGTCTACAAGGTGTGGATGGTGTTTCCCGACGGGAGCGCGCACCTGTTCCGTCCGGAGGGGGAATCGGATCTGAACGGCTGCAGCAACGGCTGTGACAGCGACTACTTCCAGGTGCACCCGTCGGGGTGGCGGCTGCTGGACTACAACAAGGGGTGGCGCCGGCTGGCGGGCAGCAAGATCAGCTACTACAGCGTGGACGGGAGCTATCTGAGGCTGGAGTTCGAGGTGGACCCCTCGACGGTGGCTGCCACCGCTGCCAAGGACTGGACCGACAACCCCTGGACGCTCTATTTTCCCGACGGGAGGCAGGTGGAGGGGGTGGGGGCCACGGCCGACCGGATGATCGACCGCAACGGGAACCTGACGGTGATCGACCGGGTGGACAACTACCGCTACAACGGGAGCGATTATCCGGCGGTGGAGATCAGCGACGATGCGGGACGGACGATCCGGGTGGTGCACGGGGCGGGGGCCAACGGGGAGACGCTGGTGACCCGGCAGGGGAACGGGGCGGAGCTGACCTGGAAGGTGAAGTGGTCCGACGTGAAGCCCTGCCGGTCCTACTACGTGCAGCCGGTCTATCCGGCGCACTTGCAGTCGCAGGAGACACCGGGCGCGATCCGGACCTGGCTGAGCGACAAGCGGCTGCGGATGGTCGACTGGGTCCAACCCCCGGCCCAGCTGGGGGGCTCGAGCCGCCGGCGCTTCACCTTCGAATACAACGCGACGGCGGCGTCGGCCAGTTGCGGGACGGGCTCCTCCGGGGGGCTGGGGGAGCTGTCCTCGGTGGGGGTGCCGTCGGGGGCTAGCGCCATCTACGCCTATAAGGAGGACGGGACGGGGATCCTGACCTCGGCCGACTTCATCTTGTGGAACTCGATCAAGACCAAGAAGCTGAATTACAGCGGCAACGCCAGCGAGTGCGACACCGACAGCAGCGACGACGAGTGCGACACCTGGACCTACACGATCAGCACCAACGTGTCGACGACGGTGGAGGGGCCCGACGGGGGGAAGACGCGGGAGAGCTACAACCTGGACGGCATGTTGGAGAAGGTGGAGCGGCTGAAGGTGATCTCGGGGACCGAGACGGTGCAGGAGGTGGCCGAGCGGGTGTGGGGGTTCAACATCCCGGCGGTGGACCAGTCGGCCTCGACGCGGGTGGGCAATCCCTACGTGAAGGCGCAGTACCGGACCCTGGCGACCGCTGGGGGGACGCTGAGCAAGACGGCGGTCAAGGCCTTCGCCTACGACCGGAACGGGAATCTGACCCAGGCGGACGAATACGACTGGGTGAACTACAGCGCGGTGGCGCGGGAGTACGGCAAGCCGACCGGAGCGGCGGCGGGGACGCTGAAGCGGCGGACCCTCCACAGCTACCATGCCGGCGCGGCAGCCGACGCCTACCACAAGGCGACCTCGCCGCATCTGTTGACGGCGCGGGCCTCAAGCGAGATTCGCGAAGGGGCGAGCACCCGGCGGTCGCGGCGGGAGTTCACCTACGACAACGCCCGGACCTCCGGGAACCTGACCCGGGAGCGAATCGGCAAGTCGAATGCTTCGGGGGTAGTGCCGGCTGCGCTGACCTCCGCCAACTCGATCACGGTCTCGCACACCTACGACAGCCACGGCAACCGGCTGATGACGACCGACGGGCGGGGGACGGTGACGAGCCGGACTTACGGGACCATTGCCGGCAGCGGCTCCCCGGCGATCGACCAGCTCTATCCGACGCGGGTGGTGGAGGGCTCCGGGACCACGGTGGCGAGGGCCATGACCTACGGCTACGACTTCGACACCGGGGCGGTGACCTCGGTCACCGATGCCGACAACGGGGTCTCGACCCTGACCGAGATCGACGCTGTCGGTCGTCCCATCGTGGTGAAGGAGGCCGCGGGCAAGACCGAGGAGAGGCAAACGAAGACCTGGTACTGCGACGCGAAGCGGCGGCTGGTGGTGCGCTCGGACCTGTCGGGAAGGGCGGGAAGCGGGCAGTTGGCGACGGTGACCGACTACGACCGGCTGGGGCGGGTGCATCAGAGCCGGAGCTGGGAGAGTGGGGCACCGGCGATGCCGTCGGGATCCCCCAGCACCAGCCACTGTGGGGCCTACGGGGATGACAGCGACTCGGACCGGGATGTCATCAAGGTCAAGACACACTACCAGTCCGTGAAGGCCGGCTCCTCACCCGGCCACTACACCTGGACCTCAAACCCCTACCGGGGGACAGCGGCGACGGGCTGGACGCGGACCCGGGCGGATCAGTTGGGGCGGGGGGTCGAGGTAGGCCTCTTCAGCGGGGCCACGCGGCCCTCGGCCAGCGCCGCTCCCACCTGGGGAACGACCACTACCGCCTATGACACCGAATACACGACCGTGACCGACCCGGCCGGCAAGACCCGGCGCAGCCGCCAGGACGGGCTCGGCCGTCTGGTGCGGGTGGATGAGCCCACCGGCTCACCCGGCGCGCTGGGCGCGACCGGCTCGCCCAACCAGGCGACCTCCTACACCTATAGCGCCCTCGACAACCTGACCGGGGTCACCCAGGGGAGCCAAACCCGGACCTTCGCCTACGACAGCCTGTCGCGCCTGACCTCGGCCAGAAATCCCGAAAGCGGGACCATCGCCTACACCTACGACAACAACGGCAACCTGACGCAGAGGACCGATGCCCGCGGGGTGGTGACCGCCTACACCTACGACCGTCTGGACCGTCTGACCCGGCGCAGCTACAGCTACACGGGGAGCGACACGGCGGTAAGCCTCGGCACCACCCAAGTGGACTACGCCTACGACAGCTGCGGCAGCTACTCCCGTGGGCGGCTGTGCTCGGTGACGGCGAAGAAGGGCACGACAGACGTCTCCCGGACGGCCTACAACCGCTACGACGCGCTGGGGCGGGTGCTGGAGAGCACCCAGATGACCGGGGGGAGCTCCTACACCATGGCCTACGCCTACGACCGGGCGGGGAACCTGACCTCCCAGCGCTACCCGTCGGACCGGGTGGTGGACTACGTCTACGACGGAGCGGGGCGGATAGCGGGAGCCAAGACGGGCGCCGACGGCTGGTATGCCGGGGGGACGGGGGATAACGCCGTCGGCTATGAGCCCCACGGAGGGGTGAAGCAGCTGCTTCTGGGCAACGGGCTCTGGGAGCAGCGGCGCTACAACGTCCGCCTCCAGCCAACCCAGATCGGCCTGGGGACAACCAAGGCCACGGGCAGCCTGACGGCAACCGGGCCGACTCCCACGGCGAGCCTCCTGCTGCTCGACTACTCCTACGGCACCAGCTCGAACAACGGCAACGTCCTGAGCCAGCGGATCCGTGTAGGAACGTCGCTCAATCAGAACCAGGCTTACACCTACGACGCGCTGAACCGGTTGAAGACGGCCGCCGAAAGCGGCAGCGGCGCCGCCTGGTCCCAGACCTACACCTACGACCGCTACGGCAACCGGAGGGTGACGGCGGGGGCCTCCCACGGGTCGAACCAGGCGCTGACGCCCCAGTCGACGGCCGACATCGCCGCCGCCACCAACCGGCTGGCGGGGCTCAACGGGGTCAACGCCGTCGCCTACGATGCTGCGGGAAACCTCAAGGCCGACTGGTCCGCCAACGCCTTCAAATACGACGGCGACAACCGCCTGGTGGCCTTCGACGCCCCCTTGGGCACCGACAGCGACACCACCTACGCCTATGACGGAGAGGGAAGAAGGGTCCGCAAGGTGGTCGGCGGATCGAGCGGGGTCGCCACCACCTACGTCTATAACGTCCTGGGCCAGTTGGTGGCGGAGTTCGGGGGCACGGCCCCCGACCGGCCGGGCACCCGCTACCTCACCCCCGATCCCCTCGGCAGCACCCGCCTCGTGACCGCCGAAGACCAGTCGGTCCTCTCCCGCCACGACTACCTGCCCTTCGGGGAGGAGATCGGCACCACCTACGGAGGACGCAGCTCGGTCTCGGGCTACACCCCCTCCCGCACCGACGGACCTACCCAGAAGTTTACCGGCAAGGAAAGGGACACCGAGTCCGGACTCGATTACTTCGGGGCAAGGTACTTTAGCGGGGCGGGGGGGAGGTTTACTAGTGTGGATCCAGCACTTTCGGTCGTGCCTAACGACCCTCAAACGTGGAACCAATATGCATACGTAACGAATCGTCCCTTGAATTATGTTGACCCGGATGGTTTGTGGCCAACGCATATACATAACGAGTTTATCCGAGCAGCATTTCCTCGACTAAGCAACCGACAAATTGGAATACTCCAGAAAGCAAGTTTGGATGCCGATACCCAATATTTTAAGCGTCACGAAATGCACCACACTAGAAACGCCTCTACAAGCGGGAAAGTCGCCCGGCAAAATTACGAGGCCTACTTGGCCCAGCGGATCGGAGAGGCACAGCGGGCACAAATCGGCAAGGGAGATAATCGCGTCATTATAAATGAAGCGGCTCTTGTGGCCGCGGGGCTCCTACTACATGCGGTAATGGATAGCACATCACCCCCACATCTTGACGAAGAGGGCAATCCAGCATTCTACAACTACGATAACCTTGTTAGTCAGGGGTTCCATTTCTTGAGAGAACTCTGGTACACGGAGGCACAGAAAAGACAGACTATCAACAAAATGAGGCACTCTTATGGGCTCACGTTTGGAGTGGATGCGGCGATAGCCGCAAGTGGCCATTTTGTCGTGGTGTTGGAACCAAGCGAGGGAAAAAAAGAAACAGTTGAGGAAAGAGTACAGGTTACGCTGATCTACTAAGCCCCTCAATTTTCTGACCGGATTCCGATACAAGTAAGACTTTGTCGGGGCGTAAGTGGGAGCCGATCCCCATGAAGTTGCGGGGAGAGGTTGTCTCAGGCGTAGGGAGCGGACCGACCGGAACGGCATGCCATATAACATGACGTCCAAGCCAGTTGGTCGCCTTACTCTTGGTTATTACAGGTTGAGTCTTCAAATCTCGTTCCTTAATGTGAAACAGTAGACGATGGCAACTCTGCTCTGTGTGCCCAGAAGGGTGTCCAGAAGGGTGCGCCCGACCGAATGCAGTTGACATGCGCGAATTTGCTTACGGAATCGCAGATCAAGGTATGGGGATGATGCAGCTATGGAACTCTTTTTGGGTAGAGGGCGACGTTGGGCGGCATCCGTCGCTTTAGCATTTGCCTCACTGCTGGTATTGGAATTGCTCGCACCATATCCAATCTACTGGACGATCTGGATCGGTCAAATACGCGCTGATTATAGTCATTGGTCTCACGTGACCCCTTTTTTACTTGTCGCCAGCGTGGTGTCACTTGTTAGCTGGACTTTGGTGTGGTATGGGCTTCTGTCACTTCTGGTTTTTCACTGGAAGCGATCCCATCGGAGGGCATTGAATTCAGGTGGAGTTGGACGTTGGATAGGATCAGCCGCGCTTACTTTTCTCTCAATGGTAGTTGTCGGGTGGCCTGCAATAGATTATGTGGAAGATATTGACTGCCTTAATCCAATATACCTTCTGACGGCAAACGTCGTAGGATCGATGTTTCTAAGTGTTGTTGCTGACGAATCTGAACTCCCGACACTTTGGAAGTTTGCATTCATTTGTGTGACAATCGTTAGCTGGATGCTAGTGTGGTATGCGGCTATCTCTGTACTGCTTCGGGGAATAAAGCGAATCCGTTTTCGCGCATGACTGAAGGCGACGGGATGTACAGTGACAGAATTAACCTGACAGTCCCCCCCCCTCTGTCAGCGATGGTCGCTTAAGCGGCCTTCTTACCCCTATTTCTGAGCCTCTGAGACGGTCCTACCTTAAAGCGGAAACCCTCTCCACAATATTCCGCGTAACGCGCCGGGGAAACCCGGGGACGTTGTTGAATTACTGGAATAACTTGAATTGGTGATTCTGTAATCCGTTGGCGATGAAGGTGTTGGAGTAGTTTGCCTGGTGGGAGATCTATTTCCGAGACCCGTAGACGCTTGCCGCCAACTCGGTGTGAGAGAAGGTTTTCGGCATTGCAACAACATCCTCTATTTCCGTACCCATAGGTTGCACGCTTGAGGCAAGTGCACCGCCTTTGAATTCTTCCACAGCTAAAGCCCCACATAGCTGAAGGGTCACTCTCGCCAGCGCTAACAGCGACCTGTGAATCCCTCCGTTTAACACCTTACGACCGGAAAGCCCTTTCAAGCAGTTGCCCGCCCACGTAGCGGCCGGTAGCTGCCTCAGAGTTCTCTCCTTTCCGCCCCTACAAAACCGCCTACGCCCCGAATACTTCGGGATCAAGGTCAAGACCGTCTACCGGCACCTGAAGGCCGGGTCCTCGCCGAGCTTCTACACCTGGAAGTCGAACCCCTACCTGGGACGGCCGCGTCGGGATGGACGCAGACCGGGGCGGAGCAACTGGTGCGGGTGCATGAGCCCACCGGCTCGCCCCCCGCCCTGGGCGCGACCGCCTCGCCCAACCAGGCGACCTCCTACACTTATAACGCCCTCAACAACCTGACCCGGGTCACCCAGGGAAGCCAGACCAGGAGCTTCGCCTACGACAGCCTCTCGCGTCTGACCTCGGCCACCAATCCCGAAAGCGGGACCATCGCCTACGCCTACGACAACAACGGCAACCTGACGCAGAGGACCGATGCCCGCGGGGTGGTCACCGCCTACACCTACGACCGTCTGGACCGGCTGACCCGGCGCAGCTACAGCTATACAGGGAGCGAAACGGAGGTAAGGCTCGAGACCACCCGGGTGGACTACGCCTACGACAGCTGCGGCAGCTACACCCGGGGCCGCCTGTGCTCGGTGACCGCCAAGAAGGGCACAACCCAGGTCTCCCGGACGGCCTACAACCGCTACGACGCGCTGGGACGGGTGCTCGAGAGCACCCAGACCACCGGTGGGCAGGCCTACACCATGGCCTACGCCTACGACCGGGCGGGGAACCTCATCCGCCAGCGGTATCCCTCCGACCGGGTGGTGGACTACGTCTACGACGGGGCGGGGAGGATAGCGGGGGCCAAGACGGGCGCCGACGGCTGGTATGCCGGCGGGACGGGGACGAACGCGGTGGACTACGAGCCCCACGGAGGGGTGAAGCAGCTGCTTCTGGGGAACGGCCTTTGGGAGCAGCGGCGCTACAACGTCCGCCTGCAGCCGACCCAGATCGGCCTGGGGACAACCCAGGCCACCGGGGGGCTGACGGCCACCGGGACGAGGCCTACGGCGAGCCTCCTGCTGCTCGACTACTCCTACGGCGCCGGCTCGAACAACGGCAACGTGCTGAGCCAGCGGATCCGCGTGGGAACGTCGCTGAATCAGAACCAGGCCTATACCTACGACGCGCTGAACCGGCTGAAGACGGCCGGGGAGACCGGCAGCGGCACCGCCTGGTCGCAGACCTATACCTACGACCGCTACGGCAACCGCAGGGTGACGGCGGGCGCTTCCCACGGGTCGAACCAGGCGCTGACACCCCAGTCGACGGCCGACATCGCCACGGCCACCAACCGGCTGGCGGGGCTCAAGGGGGTCAACGCCGTCGCCTACGACGCTGCGGGAAACCTCACCGCCGACTGGGCCGCCAACGCCTTCAAATACGACGGGGACAACCGCCTGGTGGCCTTCGACAAAGCCATGGGCACCGACAGCGACACCACCTACGCCTATGACGGAGAGGGGAGAAGGGTCCGCAAGGTGGTCGGCGGATCGAGCGGCGTCACCACCACCTATGTCTATAACGTCGGAGGCCAGCTGCTGGCCGAGTTCGGGGGGACGGCGCCGGAGGCGGGGGGGGACCCGCTACCTGACGCCGGACCATCTGGGCAGCACCCGGGTGGTGACCGCAGAGGACCAGTCGGTCCTCTCCCGCCACGACTACCTGCCCTTCGGAGAGGAGATCGGTACCGGTCTGGGAGGCCGCGGCTCGGTCACCGGCTACACCGCCTCCCGCACCGACGGCCCCGCCCAGAAGTTTACCGGCAAGGAACGGGACAACGAGTCCGGGCTCGATTACTTCGGGGCACGATACTTCGGAGGGGCGGGGGGGAGGTTCACCAGTGTGGATCCGGCACTCTCGGTCGTGCCTAAAGACCCTCAAACGTGGAACCAATATGCGTACGTAACGAATCGTCCCTTGAATTATGTTGACCCTGACGGTTTGTGGCCAACGCATATACATAACGAGTTTATCCGAGCAGCATTTCCTGGACTAAGTAACCGGCAAATCGAAATACTTCAAGAAGCAAGTGCCCGTGCTGATAGCCCCTCTGGAGAACTTTTTTGGCGTGATGAAATACACTACACTAGGAGTGCTGACACACCGGCGGAAGTCGCTAGGCACAATTCGGAGGTCTACAAGGCGCAGCAGGCTAGAGAGGCACGGCGCTTGCAATTCACCGAGGGGGATGAGCGCGTCATAATAAATGAAGCCGCTCTTCGGGCCGCTGGCTACGGGCTGCACGCGGTGGCAGATAGCACTTCTCCTGCGCATAATGACGAAGACGGAAATCCGGCATGGTTCTCCTTATTTCCGCCAACAGCACCTATAAGTCATGTGCTCAGAGAAAGACGGTACACGGAGGAACAGAGAAGAAGGACTATCAACAGAATGAGGGACTATTATGGGCGCACGTTTGGGCCAGATGCGGCGATCGCCGCATTTGGCTATTTTGTCGTGGTTGTGGGGCCAGCCGAGACAAAAGAAGAAACGGTCAGGGGAAGAGCAGAGGTTACGCTGATCTACTGACCCGCGCAATTGTCTGGCCGGCTTCTGAAATGTGTGAGACTTTCTAAAGTTGTGCGGAGGGGTTGTCTAAGGCGTGGGGAGCGGACCGACTGGAACGGTATGCCATGAAACATGACGTCCAAGCCAGTTGGTCGTCTTACTCCTGGTCATTAAAGGTTGAGTCCTCAAATATCGTTCCTTCAATGTGAAACAGTAGACGACGGCAACTCTGCTCTGTGTGCCCAGAAGGGTGCGCCCGACCGAATGCAGTTGACATGCGCGAGTTTGCTCACGGAATTGCAGATCAAGGCATCGGGATGATGCAGCTATGGGACTCTTTTTAAGTAGAGGGCGACGTTGGGCGGCATCCGCCGCTCTAGCATTTGCCGTAGTGGTGGTAGTCGACTCGCTCGCACCGACGCCAGCCTACTTGGAGATCTGGGCCGATGTGATACGCGGTGATTTTAGTTGTTTTTCTCACGTGACCCCTTTTATTTTTATTTTCAGCCTTGTGTCCCTTATTAGCTGGACATTGGTGTGGTATGGACTTCTGTTACTTCTGGTTCTTGCCTGGAAGCGATACCATCGGATGGCGTTGAATTCAGCTGGAGTTGGACGTTGGATAGGATCGGCCGCGCTTGCTTTGCTCTCAATGGTGATTGTCGGGTGGCCTGTAATAGATACTGCGCGCGGTCTTCGTGATCTGAATCCAATATACATTCCCACAGAAAGCGTGGCAGAAGTCATGTTTCTAAGTCATTTTGCCGATATCGGCAGACTTGACGACACCGCAGTCCCGAAACTTTGGACGATTGCATTTTATTGTCTGACAATTGTTAGCTGGACGCTGGTATGGTACGCGGCTGTCTCCGTACTGCTTCGGGGAATAAAGCGAATCCGTTTTCGCGCATGAATGGAGGCGACAGGGTCCGGCCTAAATCCACCGTGAAGCACCCTATCCAGACTCCCAAAACCACCCTTCCGATTACTCCTCTGACCATTGTGAGACCCCCCAATTGCTTGCGCTTTGCCAGCTAGCCCGCATTTCTCAGTGCGCCATGGAAAGGCGCCTTCTTCTAACGGGTGCGAAACCCGTCCAACAACTGTCGCTCCGGTTGGTAGCAGCCAGGGCGGATCATGGAGGCAACGATAAGAAAACTCGAGGAAAATAGGGGACGTTGTTGAATTACTGGAATAACTTGCCCAGTTTCTAATTCCTGATTGACTAATATGGCGAAGCAGACGCCTTCCCGAGCGCTTCGGCACACTCGCGGGCACTGACACCGCGATTCGTCCTCACAAACCGTCCGAATCGTTGCACCAAGCAGTTCCCCACTATGTCCTGGATTTTCCCTCCGTTTTTTCCTCCCTGTCCAGGCGTCGACAGAATCGCCAGACAGCGAAATTCCACTGATTCAACATCCCGCCCTATTGAACACCCAAGTGGTGGAGGCCTCGGGGACCGGGGTGTCGCGGACGATGACCTACGGCTACGACTTCCACACCGGTCAGGTGACCTCCTCGACCGACGTGGGGAGAAAACCGGGGACGTTGTTGAATTACTGGAATAACTTGAATTGGCGGTTCCGTAATCCGTTGGCGATGAAGGTGTTGGAGTAGTTGAGTAGTTTGACAGGTGGGGATTCTATGTCCGAGATCACCTGATCTATTCCAACAATCGGTGCGAGTGAAGGTATTCCGTTAATTCGACAACCTCCCCTATTTCCTTTTCCTCGTCTACCTGTAAGTCCCCCCGTTTCATACCTCACGACCGGATAGCCTGTACAGACAGTTGCGTTGCCGACAAAGCTGCCATGCAGCGCCTGTGGCAACCCCTCTTTCCCGTCCCCTACAAAACGCCTACAAGCCGGAGACGGCCGGCATCAAGGTGGCGACCCACTACCTGAGGTCGGGGACCTCGAGCACCACCACAACCTCGAATCCCTACCGGGGAACGGCCACGGCGGGATGGACGCGGACCAAGCTGGATAATCTGGGGCGGGGGGTCGAGGTGGGCCACTTCAGCGGGGCCGCCCGGCCCTCGGCTGCAACCGCCCCCACCTGGGGGAAGACCACGACTGCCTATGACGCGGAATACACGACCGTCACCGACCCGGCCGGCAAGACCCGCCGCAGCCGCCTCGACGGCCTGGGCCGGCTGGTGCGGGTGGATGAGCCCACCGGCTCACCGGGCGCCCTGGGCGCAACCGGCTCGCCCAACCAGGCGACCTCCTACAGCTACAACGCCCTCGACAACCTGACCCGGGTCACCCAGGGCAGCCAGACCCGGACCTTCGCCTACGACAGCCTCTCGCGTCTGACCTCGGCCGCCAATCCCGAAAGCGGGACCATCGCCTACACCTATGACAACAACGGCAACCTGACGCAGAGGACCGATGCCCGCGGGGTGGTGACCGCCTACACCTACGACCGCCTGGACCGTCTGACCCGGCGCAGCTACAGCTACACGGGGAGCGAGACGGCGGTGAGCCTCGAGACCACCCGGGTGGATTACGCCTATGACAGCTGCGGCAGCTACACCCGGGGCCGCCTGTGCTCGGTGACCGCCAAGAAGGGCACAACCCAGGTCTCCCGGACGGCCTACAACCGCTACGACGCGCTGGGCCGGGTGCTGGAGAGCACCCAGACCACCGGGGGGACCCCCTACACCATGGCCTACGCCTACGACCGGGCGGGGAACCTCATCCGCCAGCGGTACCCCTCCGACCGGGTGGTGGACTACGTCTACGACGGGGCGGGGAGGATAGCGGGAGCCAAGACAGGCGCCGACGGCTGGTATGCCGGCGGGACGGGGACGAACGCGGTGGACTACGAGCCCCACGGAGGGGTGAAGCAGCTGCTTCTGGGCAACGGCCTGTGGGAGCAGCGGCGCTACAACGCCCGCCTGCAGCCGACCCAGATCGGGCTGGGGACGGCCACGGCCACCGGCGGACTCACGGCGACCGGACCGACTCCCACCGCGAGTCTCCTGCTGCTCGACTACTCCTACGGCGCCAGTTCGAACAACGGCAACGTCCTGAGCCAGCGCATCCGCGTGGGGACGTCGCTGAATCAGAACCAGGTCTATACCTACGACGCGCTGAACCGGCTGAAGACGGCCGGGGAGACCGGCAGCGGCACCGCCTGGTCGCAGACCTACGCCTACGACCGCTACGGCAACCGCCGGGTGACGGCGGGGGCCTCCCACGGGTCGAACCAGGCCCTGACGCCCCAGTCGACGGCCGACATCGCCGCCGGGACCAACCGGCTGGCCGGGACCAAGGGAGTCAACACCGTCGCCTACGACGCGGCCGGCAACCTCAAGGCCGACTGGGCGGCCAACGCCTTCAAATACGACGGCGACAACCGCCTGGTGGCCTTCGACCACCCCACCGGCACCGACAGCGACACCGCCTACGCCTATGACGGAGAGGGGAGAAGGGTCCGCAAGGTCGTCGGGGGCTCGAGCGGTGTCACCACCACCTACGTCTATAACGTCCTGGGGCAACTGGTGGCGGAGTTCGGGGGGACGGCCCCCGACCGCCCCGGCACCCGCTACCTGACGCCGGACCCCCTCGGCAGCACCCGCGTCGTGACCGGGGAGGACCAGTCGATCCTCTCACGCCACGACTACCTGCCCTTCGGAGAGGAGATCGGCGCCGCCCTGGGGAACCGGGACCAGGCCTCGGGGGTCACGGGTTACACCGCCTCCCGCACCGACGGCCCCGCCCAGAAGTTTACCGGCAAGGAACGGGACAACGAGACCGGGCTCGATTACTTCCAGGCTCGCTACTTTAGTGGGGCAGGGGGGAGGTTCACCAGTGTGGATCCCGAAAATGCCGGGGCCTCTCCGGCTGATCCTCAGAGCTGGAATGGATATGCTTATGCACGCAACAATCCGCTGCTGTACGTCGATCCAACTGGAGAGACGTATCAAATCTGTCAGGCCGATGAAACGAACTGTGCTGAGATTACCAACCGGCAGTACCAGCAGCAGGTTCGAGGCAATCAATCGTTTATCGTCATCGGTGGAAAGATCTACGCACGAAATGAAGACGGAAAACCAGGTGAGTTGGTCGGAACGGCTGAGTACACGGGACAGGACCTTCCCCAAGAAGCTATCGACATTGCCGGAGGCGTTACTGATCGATTGGTGTCGGGAGACGCTGTTGCCGCTGCGTTGGTGGTACATACTGCAACTGATGCTATAGTTGGCGGAATCGTCGTCGGCAAGATTCTGGCAGCGACGGGGAAGCTATTCCTACCGAAATTCTCACGGCTTCTTGCTTCAGGCGGAAGGACATGGCGCTTAGGTAAACATAAGAGTGCAGCTAAATTTCAGAGACAAATGAAAGAACGTGGCTGGACTAACGATCAAATTGATGAAGCGGTTGCAACCGGACAAAGATTGCCAGCGCCGAATAAGGTTAACCCGGCAAACAGCGCAAGCCGTTACGTACATCCAAAAACAGGGCGATCAGTAGTAATAGACGAAAATACCAGAGAGGTACTACACGTCGGCGGAGACGGGTTTGTGTACTAAAACAATTTACGTTGAACTACTTGACGAAGGCACATTCGTGATGCGACCTGCTCAGGGACGTCGCGTTTGCGGAAATACGTTCGAAATCATAGCGCCATCTAATTACGACCCAGAATTAGAAACTTGGAAATTTGTCCCCGGCGGTATGGTTGAATGTGAATGGGAGGAACGGCGAGGAGAGAAGTTTTTGGTAGCAAAACGAGCAGCAGCAAGGCTACCTCAAGGGGGGGCGAAGTAAGGGGACGTTGTTGAATTACTGGAATACCTTGAATCAGCGATTCTGTAATCCGCCGACGATGAAGGTATTGGAGTGGCTTGACTGGTGGGGAATCCATTTTCGAGTTCATCAGACCTGTTCCAACAACTCGGTGTGAGAGAAGGCAATCCGGCATTTCAACCACGTCCCCTATTTCCCTCTCCATAGGTCGCACTCATGATCCAAGTGCACCGCCTTTGAATTCTTCCTCATCCAAAACCCCACATAGCTGAAGGGCCACTCCCGCCGGCCCCAACATCGACCTGTGAAACCCTCCGTTTAACACCGTACCATCGGAAAGCCCTTTCAAGCAGTTGCCCGCCCACGTAGCGGCCGGCAGCGACGGGCTGGGCCCGGGCGGACCAGCTGGGGCGGGTGGATGAGCCCACCGGCTCACCCCCCGCCCTGGGCACAGTCGGCTCGCCCAACCAGGGGACCTCCTACACCTATAGCGCCCTCGATAACCTGACCGGGGTCGCCCAGGGGAGCCAAACCAGGACCTTCGCCTACGACAGCCTCTCGCGTCTGACCTCGGCCAGAAATCCCGAAAGCGGGACCATCGCCTACACCTACGACAACAACGGCAACCTGACGCAGAGGACCGATGCCCGCAGGGTGGTGACCGCCTACACCTACGACGGTCTGGACCGTCTGACCCGGCGCAGCTACAGCTACACGGGGAGCGACACGGCGGTCTGACGGCAGCCGGCTCGGGCAAAAATAGGGGACGTTGTTGAATTACTGGAACTACTTGAATTAGCGATTCTGTAATCCGCCGGCGATGAAGGTGTTGGAGTGGCTTGACTGGTGGGGAATCCATTTTCGAGTTCATCAGACCTGTTCCAACAACTCGGTGTGAGAGAAGGCAATCCGGCATTTCAACCACGTCCCCTATTTTCCTCTCCATAGGTCGCACTTTTGATCCAAGTGCACCGCCTTTGAATTCTTCCTCATCCAAAACCCCACATAGCTGAAGGGCCACTCCCGCCGGCCCCAACATCGACCTGTGAAACCCTCCGTTTAACACCGTACCATCGGAAAGCCCTTTCAAGCAGTTGCCCGCCCACGTAGCGGCCGGCAGCGACGGGCTGGGCCCGGGCGGATCAGCTGGGGCGGGTGGTGGAGGTGGGCCACTTCAGCGGGGCCGCCCGGCCCTCGGCTGCAGCCGCTCCCACCCAGGGCAAGACCGCGACGGCCTACGACGGGGAGTACACCACCGTCACCGACCCGGCCGGCAAGACCCGGCGCAGCCGCCTCGACGGGCTGGGCCGCTTGGTGCGGGTGGATGAGCCCACCGGCTCACCCCCCGCCCTGGGCACGACCGGCTCGCCCAACCAGGCCACCTCCTACGGCTACAACGCCCTCGACAACCTGACCGGGGTCACCCAGGGGAGCCAGACCAGGACCTTCGCCTACGACAGCCTCTCGCGTCTGACCTCGGCCGCCAATCCCGAAAGCGGGACCATCGCCTACACCTATGACAACAACGGCAACCTGACGCAGAGGACCGATGCCCGCGGGGTGGTGACCGCCTACACCTACGACCGCCTGGACCGTCTGACCCGGCGCAGCTACAGCTACACGGGGAGCGAGACGGCGGTGAGCCTCGAGACCACCCGGGTGGACTACGCCTATGACAGCTGCGGCAGCTACTCCCGTGGGTGGCTGTGCTCGGTGACGGCCAAGAAAGGAGCAACAGACGTCTCGCGGACGGCCTACAACCGCTACGACGCCTTGGGGCGGGTGCTGGAGAGCACCCAGACCACCGGGGGGACCCCCTACACCATGGCCTACGCCTACGACCGGGCGGGGAACCTGACCTCGCAGCGCTACCCCTCAGACCGGGTGGTGGACTACGTCTACGACGGAGCGGGGAGGATAGCGGGGGCCAAGACGGGCGCCGACGGCTGGTATGCCGGGGGGACGGGGTCGAACGCCGTCGGCTATGAGCCCCACGGAGGGGTGAAGCAGCTGCTTCTGGGCAACGGGCTCTGGGAGCAGCGGCGCTACAACGTCCGCCTCCAGCCAACCCAGATCGGCCTGGGGACAACCAAGGCCACGGGCAGCCTGACGGCAACCGGGCCGAGGCCTACGGCGAGCCTGCTGCTGCTCGACTACTCCTACGGCGCCGGCTCGAACAACGGCAACGTCCTGAGCCAGCGGATCCGGGTGGGGGCCTCGCTCAATCAGAACCAGGCCTATACCTACGACGCGCTGAACCGGTTGAAGACAGCCGCCGAAAGCGGCAGCGCCGCCGCCTGGTCGCAGACCTACGCCTACGACCGCTACGGCAACCGCCGGGTGACGGCGGGGGCCTCCCACGGGTCGAACCAGGCGCTGACGCCCCAGTCGACCGCCGACATCGCCACCGGGACCAATCGGCTGGCAGGGACCAAGGGAGTCAACACCGTCGCCTACGACGCAGCCGGCAACCTCAGCGCCGACTGGGCCGCCAACCGCTTCAAATACGACGGCGACAACCGCCTGGTGGCCTTCGACGCTCCCACCGGCACCGACAGCGACACCGCCTATGCCTATGACGGAGAGGGGAGAAGGGTCCGCAAGGTAGTCGGCGGCTCGAGCGGCGTCACCACCACCTACGTCTACAACGTCCTGGGTCAACTGGTGGCCGAGTTCGGGGGGACGGCTCCGGACCGGCCGGGGATCCGCTACCTGACACCCGACCCCTTGGGCAGCACCCGCGTGGTGACCGGCGAAGACCAGTCGGTCCTCTCCCGCCACGACTACCTGCCCTTCGGCGAGGAGATCGGCGCCGGCCTGGGGAACCGGGGCCAGGCCACGGGGGTCTCGGGCTACACGGCCTCCCTCGCCGACGGACCCGCCCAGAAGTTTACCGGCAAGGAACGGGACAACGAGTCGGGGCTCGATTACTTCCAGGCACGCTACTTTAGCGGGGCAGGGGGCAGGTTTACCAGCGTGGATCCCGAAAATGCTGGGGCCGATCCTGGAGATCCACAGAGTTGGAACGGATATGCGTATGCACGCAACAATCCGCTGCTGTACGTCGACCCGGATGGCAGGTACTTCATCGTGTGCCAGTCTGACTGTGACTGCACTACCTATGCCAACGACTCCGACTTCTACACTTTTTTGAAGGAAGAAAACCTCCAGTTCGATGCCGAGATGGATGAGGACGGCAACCTGCTGCCGACCAATATCTATAGCGTCGATAAACGGGGAAATAGAACCCTCTACGGCCGAGCCATCCATACTAGGCATGCACCCGGATTGGAAGACAAGGGGCTGGGTCCGCTTGAATTAGCGCTCGGCACAGGATTGACCTCACTCGCCAGGAAGGGGGCGGCAAGCAACCTCTGGAACGCTGCACGAAACTTGTTTCGCGGGAAGAGTTCGTCCGGCGCAAAGGGTGTACAATTTGTTGCCAAAGATGGAACGAAAATTACTGGCTTTACTAAACATGGAGTGAATAGGGCCATTGGGGATGGTGGAAAGCGCACGGGAGTAAAGCCTGGAAAAATTCTTGATGCACTAAAAAATCCACAGAGAATTAGAGAAAGTGTCAGTCCGGACGGCCAGCCAGCTCGTGTCTTTATTGGAAAAGGCGCCCGCGTAGTTGTTAATCCTGAATCAGGGAAGATTGTTTCTGTCAATCCGTTGTCCAGACGACGAAAAAGGTGATTTCATGGATGACTCGAATATTACGGTAAGGTTGTCAAAAAGCGAGTTTGATTATTTAAGACAAACATCGTTCTTGGAGCGCGAGTTAATAAAGTCCCTTGAAGAGGCTAGGGAAAAGAGTGGCGGCTCATTCTTATTGGATTTGAGTCCTGCTATCGCTGAATCTTTTCGCGATAGTTTTACGTTAGAGCTTGCTAGGGTGGGTTTTGATCAAGACAACGAGCTTACTGAGTTAGGTGAAGTCTTAGAGGATCTCATTGATCGCTTTTTTGTAGAGTGAATCAGGAAAACTCGGGGACGTTGTTGAATTACTGGAATAACTTGAATGGGTGATTCTGTAATCCGTTGGCGATGAAGGTGTTGGAGTGTTTTGCCTGGTGGGGGACCTATTTCCCAGACCCTGAGACCTTTGCCGTCAACTCAGTGTGAGAGAAGGTTTTCGGCATTTCAACAACATTCTCTATTTCCGTTTCCATGGATTGCATTGTTGAGGCAATTGCACCGCCTTTGAATTCTTCCACATCTAAAGTCCCACATAGCTGAGGGGCCACCCTCGCTGGCGCGAGCATCGACCTGTGAATCCCTCCGTTTAACACCCTACCACCGCAAAGCCATTGCAAGCAGTTGACCCGGAAAGTAAGGGGACGTTGTTGAATTACTGGAGTAACTATGTTCTGGTTCCTGTGTACCGCCCCTGGTTTCTTGGACAGACAAAGCCAGCATACTCAAGCGGCGGTCCCGCCACCGCGAACACGCGCTCTCGACCCCGTGGCGGCCTCCTCATCCCCGGGTGGCCGGGCCAATCCTTCCCCTGGCTTCACACTAACGCGCCTGATCGATCTCTGGCGCTGTAAGCTCCACTGCCCTCAACAGATCCTCGTGGGGTGCCTGCGCGCCTTGCAGCCTCCCAAATACGCTTACCCGTACCATTCTCCCTCTCGGGGCTTACGGTTGCCCCCACACCGAGAGACTCTGATAAAATATCGGTATTACGATTGCCCTATCGATCAAGGTCGCGTGGAAACAGTAACCATTTCACCCAAGTTTCAGGTAGGCATTCCGAAAAAGATCCGTGTTCGGCTCGGCCTCCTGCCGGGCCAAAAGATCCAGGCGATCGCCTATGGAGGCCGCATTGAGCTCATTCCTGTGCGCCCAGCCCGGCAGATGAGGGGTTTCCTGAAAGGAATCGACACGAACATCGAACGCGAAGCGGATCGGGAATGAACGTCAAACCTTTTCGGAGTACGCGGAGGGAACCTTCGCGGACCAGGACCGCGTTGAAGTTGCCGCCGTCGACGTAAACGTAGCGCGGCAGGTGACCGACAAGGATGGCGATCGCCGTAGACGGAGTTCGACCGATCTGTTCTGGCTGGTACTTCCTGATCGACATCTCCAGCTTCCTCCTTCGTGAGATCCTCTCTTAACTCCGTATTACGGAAGACTTCTTGTCCGATTCTTCCAGAGTTCTCGAAAGTTCCTCCCACTCTTTGATCATTTCATCCAACCGATTGCGATTGTGCTCCACCAGTTTGACGAGGCGGAGTGATTCCTCTGCACTCTTGAAAGTGCCCAGATCCAACTCCTGCGTGGCAATTTCCACTTCACACCGGGTGATTTCTTCCTCCAACCCCTCGTGCCGCTCCTTCATTTCCCGGACAAGAATAGGATTTAGCTGTTTCCGTCGCAACGGTGTTCCACTCCGGTCTCCGGATCCCCCTGACTTCTCCGCGCGCGGCGGCTTCTCTCGATCATCCCGTTGGAGCGTGAGGTGGTTCTTTTGCCACAAGTAGTCTTCATAATTGCCGAAATAATCCAGGAACTTGCCCCCATCGATCTCAAAGATTCGCGTTGCCAGCTTGTCAATGAAGTATCGATCGTGGGAAACAAAGACTACCGTCCCGCTGAACTCTTGCAGTGCTTCGAGCAGTACGTCCTTGGCTCGCAGGTCGAGGTGGTTGGTGGGCTCATCGAGCAACAGAAAATTTCGAGGCCGCAGCAACATGCGGAGGAGCGCATAGCGGTTGCGCTCACCACCCGAAAGAACGCGAATTTGTTTGAAGACCTCGTCACTCGAAAACAGGAAGCAGCCGAGCAGAGTGCGCAGTTGCGTCTGGCCGCTCAGGGCACTGGGTGCGATGCTCGAGACATCATCGATCAGGCGGGCGCCAGGGTCGAGCGCCTTATACTGGTCCTGTGCGAAATGGTCGACTTCCACGTTGTGTCCCAGCCGGAATTCACCTGCCGTTGCCGGCTCGCTTCCAGCCAGTATCTTGATCAGTGTGGATTTCCCCGCTCCATTCACCCCCACCAGGCCTATGCGATCCCCGCGGCTGATGACGAAGCTCATGCCTTGGAATACTTGTTTGCTTGCATAACTCTTGGCGACCCCGCGAAACTCGGCCACCATGCGTCCGCTCTTGGGTGGCTGAGGAAACGCGAAGTGGATGGTCTTTTCCTGGGCAGGTAATTCGATCCGTTCAATCTTCTCGAGTTCCTTGATTCGGCTCTGTACCTGCTTTGCCTTCGTGGCTTGGTAGCGGAAGCGATTGATGAAGAGTTCGAGGTGTTTAATCTTTTCCCGCTGGTTGCGATAGGCCGCCTGAAGTTGCGCTTGGCGCTCGGATTTCTGGGCCAGATAGCGTTCGTAGTTCCCGCTGTAAAAGTAGGCGCGACCATTCCACAGCTCGAGAATCTTATTCACTGTGGCATCCAGAAAGTAACGGTCGTGGGAGACCAGGACGAAGGCGTGCGAATACTCATTCAGATACTGTTCCAACCAGTTGCGGGCCTCAAGATCGAGGTGATTCGTCGGCTCGTCCAGCAATAAGAGCTTGGGCTTGATCAGCAAGAGCTTGGCCAGCGCCAAGCGCATTTGCCAGCCGCCGGAGAGTTCCTCCGTCGGACGGTTTGAATCTGCGGGCGCAAAGCCCAGGCCATTCAGCACCGTGCTGGCCTGCGCCTCCAATGAGTAGCCGTCCCGTCCCTGAAATTCGGTCTCGATCCGGTGATAACGATCCGTGATCCGGTGGTACTCATCGCTGCGCGGATCAACTTCCGCCATCTGGTGAGTCAGGGCTTCCATTTCTTCCTCGAGTTCGAGCAGATCGCCAAAAACAGAGAGGCATTCTTCCATAACTGTGCGCCCGGACAGTGACAGGCCATCCTGAGGAAGGTATCCGGCAGTAATATCTTTCGGCGCAGAAAACAGACCGCCCTCGAGGGGCTCCATCCCCCCCAGGATCTTCAGCAGCGTTGTCTTACCTGTCCCGTTCCCGCCCACCAGTCCAATGCGATCCGTCGGCGTGATAAGCCAGTCGAGACCTTCGAATAAGCTCTTGGAGCCGAAGTGTTTTCTGGCCGCGGAAAGTCGAATCATATGTATGCCCGGAGTTCTCCACGCAATTCCATGCACAGAGCATGCCTGTACTTCCCCCTTTACTATATCAACCAGGATTTCCTTTTTGACCTTCCTGGCAGAGATAAAGCATGGCCGCGATGCAACGGTTTCGCACTACTGCCACGTTCGGTACTCCTTTCGCTACCGCTCCGGCCTTCGAATCTGCCCGATCGTACCGTTCCGGCGACCCAAAAGGGCTTTTTGGCAACACCGCTCCCGAGCCGTCCCTCGGCAACCCGCGCACGCCGGCTGTTCCGGGCCGTCGGCGTTACCCTCCCGGCACAGGCAACGCCGAGAGCTCAGTGCCGTCGGGAGAGAACGCAAAGGGGTGGGTTCTCCGCCGGTTCACGTCGCAATGGAGCGTGCAGAGAGCGAAGAATCGGTTCTCCACCGCTCGCAGCCGTAGAACGGATGACCATTTGATATCGGTCACATTGTCAAAGCTTGGATTGACCCAAAGGCGTGCGCCGCACCTCGCGAGAAAGCGGGAGGGAGACAGGGGACGTTGTTGAATTGCTGGAATAACTTTGCTCACACCGAATGCAGGAAGAGGTCGGATGAAAATCGGACATAGATTCCCCACCAGGTAAACTCCTCCAAACCCGTCATCGCCAAGGGATTACAGAACCGCCAATCCAGTTTATTCCAATTATTCGACAACGTCCCCTGGTTACCTCAAGCAAGGGACAGTTGTGGATCTGGAAGCGACGAATGCTTTGAACGCGTCGAGGAAAAATCCGAACAGGCCGCCTGGAACCGCGGCCCTGGTGGTGGGACAGGCCCGCCGCCAAGGCCGGTCGGGCAAGCTGTCGCCTGGGTTATTGCGGTAGGCGTCATGGCAAGTCGGGAAGGCAGGATAGTTCAGCTGACCTTGGTAGAGCGCACCGGTAGCGACTCGGTCTCCAGCGCCGAAAGATCCAATCGCTTCGATGCATGGTCAATGTCAAGACCGAGCACGTTGCCATCCGCATCGAGATCGACGTTTAGTCCCTCTGAGACCTCGCGTGTCTCCGCGCCCGGCCCGGCCTTGAGCTCGACATAGAGACTGTCCGTCTCGGGATAGTAATGAAGCTTCACGGCTGATCCTTTCGAAACATCCGACCAAAGAAAGCATTGTGAATCGTCTCCCCGTCGTTGAGCGTGACCACGCGGAGAATGTGAGGAGTTCCTTCGCCAGGGCGGGTCACCTCGCCCCAGAAACGAATACGAGTGTCAGGTTGCTCCTCGCGACGGAGTGGTCGGTCGGCCGCGCTTCATTCCCTGGCGCCCCTCAGGAATTCTTGCACTGATTGCTTCAACAGCGACTCCAGGTTGATGCTGATGTAGCGTGCCCCTCGGGCGCGCCACTGGCGGGCCGCCTCGGGGTTGGCCGCCATGATGCCCAGGGCCACCGGGGAGTTGCGCACCCCTGCCAGTATTTCCTGGAGGCACCGCTGCATTCGGGGATGCTCGGGCTGCCCCGGCACTCCCAGCGAATGGGAGAGATCGGTGCGCCCCACGTTAACCACATCGACGCCCTCCACTGCCAGAATCTGAGGCAGTTGCCGCACCGCTTCCGCCGTCTCCACGTAGAGCACCACCAGGGTTTCCCGGTTGGACTGGAGGACGTGATCGCCGAAGGAGAGCCCTTGGCCGTAATCGGCCGCCCGCGATCCCGACAGCCCGCGATTCCCCCGGGGGTGAAACTTGACGGCCGCCACCGCCCGTTCGGCTTCTTCCGCCGAGTTGACCTGGGGAACGATGATGCCCTGGGCCCCGCTATCCACAAATCGCAGAATGATCGATGGGGAATTGGTGGTCACCCGCACGATGGGGGTGATGCCGTTCAACTCGGCAGCCCGCACCATCTCTTCACAGGTGCGCGGGTCCAGCCGGCCGTGCTCGCTTTCAAACACCATAAAATCCCACTCAAAGCGGGCCAGCATCTCCACCAGGGCGGGGTCGGGGTAGCGCAGGAAGCAGCCGTATACCGATTCTCCTCTCTTGAGCTTGGCCTTGGTTTTATTGGACCGCAATACGAACTCCTTCTTCAGGGGAAAAGCAGCCAGCCTTTCCGACCGGTCTCGATTCGGTACAGCCTGCCGCAGACCGAGGTGAGGTAGAGCGTCTGCAAATCAGGGCCGCCCCAACTGCAGTTGGTGGGCCGCTCGCAAGGGGTCGGGTGCCGTTCCAGGATGCGCCCCCGAGGGTCGAACACGTAGATCATACCGCCCGGGCCGCTCTTCTCCCAGCCGGCCGCGGCCACAAGGTTGGCCTCCACGTCCAGACACATGCCGTCGATGCCTCGGTGGGGCGCAAAATCGTGCAGGATCGCGCTGGGGCCCAGGGTGCCGTCCTCCAGAATGGGATAGGCTCGCAGTTGGCGGTTGCCCTGGAAGTCGCTCTCGGCAACATAGAGTGTCTTGAGGTCCGGTGTGACCAGCAGGCCGTTGGGACGGGCAGTGTCACAGGTCATCCTTCGGATGGACCAGCTTCCGTCGGCTCGGGGATCCAGCCGGTAGACCGCTTTGTGTCCCAACTCCGGCGGACCGATGGCCTCGGCCCAGTGGCTGCTGTAGTCGGGGTCGGAGAACCAGATGCGGCCCTTGATGTCGATGGCCAGATCGTTGGGGCTGTTGAGCCGCTTGCCCTGGAAGGAGTCGGTGATGACTGTCCGGCTCCCGTCCCGGTGGTAGCAGGCGATGCATCGTCCGGCGGCTTCGCAGGCAAAGAGACGGCCGCGCCTGTCCAGCATCAGGCCGTTGGCCAGGCGGGTCCCACGGCGGTAGATTTCCGTCTTTTGGGTTTGAGGGTGGTATCGCAGGATGCGGCTGTTGGGGAGGTTGCTGAACAGCAGGGCTTCGCCATCCCAGGCAGGGCCCTCGGTTAGCCCGAAAGGGCCGGCAACTTGTCGGAACTGCCATGTGGAGGGTGTTGACATAAGGCTTGCCTGAAACAAAAGAAAAAAGAGTTATCCACGAAGGGCCACTAAGAACGACGAAGGGCCACTAAGGCGTTGAGTTTAACCGCGACGGGATGCCAAGGTCGCGAAGGGATGGTCGATTTCTGATTGTTTCACTCTGGTTTGATCCGCACGGCACGGCGGGGGCAGGGCTCGCGGACAAACGGGAGTTTCCCCAAGGGCGCCGGTCGGTTCTCAGAGAAGTCGCCCGCCGGATACCCCCCGGCGCACCATCGGGACAGCACCCCCCGGGAGCGCGGGCGTCTCGCCCGCATGCTATCCCTTGGGTTGCCGCTCAGTTTCCCTGCGATGCCGCAGCCCGCCCCTCCTGCCGGTGGAAATCGCCTGGGCCCGGCCGAAGCAGAGCCATGGCGCCGTTGCCGTTCGATCCGGGTCGAGGAGATGGGTGAGGCTATACCAAGATTTGTGCGGGCGGGACGCCCGCGCTCCCGGGGGGCTTTCTCCCATGACGTCGTGACACCGCCGTCACAATAGTGCAGAAGCATTCGGGCGCCGCTCGTCACTGAAGGAACTCCATCCGTATTCGTGCCTATTCGTGTTCATTTGTGGTTCGTCTTTATTTCCAAAACGAAAACGGCGGGCTGTTTCTCCTCTGAATGATCCGCCCCGTCGTGAGGGGCGGGGGCCGGACTTATCTGAAACAAAACCTGTTTCACTCTCGAATGATCCGCCCCGTCGTGGGGGGCGGGGGCGCGACTTGCCTGAAACAACCCCGTCGTCGGGTGGCGGGAGACCGGTTCAAAGTCAAGCGTGAGTAGATTGTTAATTAACATCGATGCACAGGATGCACAGGATTACTTGGCGAGAGGCTACACCGTCTTGAGTTCAACCATCGCCTATACTTCGACAGGGATTCCCAAAACCCGCTCCCAGGCTCATGGATCACTTCGAACACGCACCCGATCATCGAGCCAGTCAGCTTCCCCTGCAGCAGCTTATCGTCCTGTTTATCCTGTCTATCCTGTCTATCGATGTTCCCTAATACAGCAAACCGGTTGAACGGGACATGTGGTCCTTGTTCCCGACAGGCCATGAAGGTTCGTTGTTTCACCCTCGAATGATTCGCACGGCGGGGCGGGGCACGGCTCGCGGGCAAACGGGAGTTTCCCACAGGGTGCAGCTCGGCTTTCTGAGAAGTCGCCCGCCAGACACCCCCCAACCGCGTCAGCCTTCGCCTGGCTCGATTCCTCCTCAAGGGGGGAGTGATTGGCCTGGGAGCGCGGGCGTCCCGCCCGCATCCTTTCCCTTTGGCCGCCGCTGAGCTTCAGTGCGACGCTGCAGGCAGCCACCCTGTCGGCGGAAACGGCATCGGCCGGGCCGAAGGAGAGCCATGGCGCCGTTGCCGGTCGATCCAAGTGGAGGAGATGGCCAAGGCTGTGCCAGGCTTGGTGCGGGCGGGACGCCCGCGCTCCCGGGAAGCCATCATCGTGCGGGCGGGACGCCCGCGCTCCCAGGGAGCCATCATCCCATGACATCGTCACACCAAGGGCACAAAATTGCAGAAGCATTTTGGCGCCGCTTGTGGTTGAAGGAGGTCCATCTGTCTTTGTGTCTCTTCCTGTTCCTTCGTGTCCATTCGTGGTTCATCTTCATGAATGATCGGCCGTCTTTCCTCGAATGATCCTCACGGTGGGGTGGGGCACGGCTAACCCGCATTTCTCACCAGGGGTTGCAGTCTTGAGAAGAGTACAGGGAGTGAGGAACGTGTTCGGCGTGATTTTGGAGAGGCAGTGCGTTCCGGGACGGCGCCCCTAATCCGCCGCCTACGCGGCTGCGGGGGGCGGGGGATGACGTCGCTCTGGGAAGGACAGCGCGTTCCCGATCGTCGCCATTAATCCGCCGCCTACGCGGCTGCGTCAGCGGTGGATACGACGTCCATGGGCTCACGCCCACGGCTAAGTGCTGGCGCGGCTACGCCGCTTTATAAGGAAGACCTGTAGGGGACGTTTCCTCGGGTGAGCCACGCCAACCGCGGCTTCACCGCTCTCCCCAAAATCACGACACTGCAGGGGGACAGGATTAATAGAATAGTCCCCGGGCGCCAGCCCGGGGTTCGAGTAAGCCGCGAATGCGGCGTCCGCACTTAGCCGTGGGCGTAAGCCAGGCACGCGCCATTGGAAAAGGGCAGCTCCATCCCCCGAGCCGCGTAGGCGGCGGCAGTAATCCTCCCTGGTGTTCGATCCCAAGCAAGCCCAGGCGCGCCCAGCGCAGTCTGTACCCTGAAGGTTCCCCAAAAAAGCGCTGCAAGATGCTAAAGACAAACACTTTCCCAGCCGATGCCCACCCCCCTGGTGAGAAATGCGGGCTAAACACTCACCGGGCTGCCGCTGGGGGTCGTCTGAACCCCGCGCTGCCGCTGCCGCGTAGGCGGCGATTTGGTCGCACCCTGTCGAAACGCACCGCCCTTCCCCCGAGTGACAATCCCCTCCAACCGCTACCGCTGCACGGCAAAATAGTCTCGGGTCTCGGCCAGGACAATCCCGCTCAAGCCCAGCAGGCCGATCAGATTGGGCAGGACCATGCTGCCGACGGTCACGTCCAGAAACGTCCACACCATCTCCAGGGAGAGCATGGAGCCCAGAAAGGTGAGGCAGACCCAGATCGAGCGGTAATAGGGTACGAAGCGACCGTGGCCGAACAGGTATTCCAGGGCCTTCTCCGCATAGTAGTTGTTGCCCAGGATGGTGGAAAAGGCGAAAAGGGGCAGCGTCAAGGCGACGATCACATCCCCGTGCAGCCACAAGGGAAGTCCCTCCCGGAAGGCGGCCGCCGTCAGGGCGGCGCCGCTGGCTCCGCTTTTCCAGGCCCCCGTTCCCAGGATAATGAATCCGGTTACGGAACACACCACCAGCGTATCGATGAAGGTCTGAGTCATGGAAACCAGCGCTTGCGTCACGGGATGGCGGGTTTGGGCGGCAGCGGCGGCGATGCCGGCGGTGCCCATTCCGCTCTCGTTGCTGTTGACGCCGCGGGCCACCCCGTAGCGGATGGTTTTCAGGAGAGCGGCGCCGGCAAATCCCCCCACTGCCGCTGTCGGGGAGAAGGCTCCCTCGAGGATTTCAGCCAAAATCGAGGGAACCGCCTGCCAATGAAGCGCCAGCGCCAGGAGGCCGGCCAGGCAGTAGACGACGATCATGGTGGGCACCAGGGCGCTGGCTGCCCGAGCGATGCTGCGGATGCCGCCCAGGATGACCACTGCGGTGGCGGCGGCCGTAATGACACCGGTCCAGAGGGTGGGCACTCCCAATCCGGCCTGCATGGCGTCGGCTATGGAGTGGGACTGCGTCATGTTGCCGCCGACGGTGAGGGTGAAGGCTGCCAGAAAGGCGTACAAGGCGGCCAGCACCGGTTGATTGAATCCCCGGCTCAGGTAGAACATGGGCCCACCCGACATCTCGCCGCGCGGACCCCGGATGCGGTATTTGACTCCCAGCAGGGCTTCGGCAAACTTGGTGGCCATGCCCACCAGTCCCGTCACCCACATCCAGAACAGCGCCCCGGGGCCTCCCGAGACGATGGCCGTCGCCACCCCGGCGATATTTCCCGTACCCACCGTGGCCGACAGGGCGGTCATCAGGGCCTGGAAGTGGGTGACGTCGCCCTGGGCGCCGGTCTCCCTGCGCGTGACCAGGGCCAGGTAGAGGGAGGACCAGAGCTTTCGGAACTGAAGTCCCCGCAACCGAATGGTCAGAAACAGCCCCGTGCCGACGGTCAAGACCAGCATCGGCGGGCCCCACACCAGGTCGGCCAACGTCTCCAGGATCTCTTGCAGCTGCACGTGCACTCTCCTTGACCCCCACCGGAGCCTCAAGGTACATTATAGGCTGTGTTTCCCGCCTAATCCGCTGACTCGGGAGCTACCGGTGTCCACACTCCCCCATGGTCGAGCCTTCGCCAATCGCACCTCCAGTGCCCCCTGGGGCGCTAGAAAGTGGGTGGTGGCTCTGGCGGGGTGGGTGCTCTGTTCCGCTTTCGCACCCGATTGGGGCATGCAGGCCGGTGAAGCGCCCGGGGAGGCTCCGGCGCCGCGGTTGAGCTCCCTGTTTCCGGTCAGTGTACAGCGGGGAAGGGTACTTGAGATGGAAGTCCGGGGCAAGGACCTGGAAAAATGCTATGGAGTGTGGTTCGGCACCGAGGGTCTGAGCGGTGAGGTCACCCGGATCGAGGGAATGCAGTTCCTGGAGAAGAAAAACCTGCGGGCGCCAAAGGTGTGGGTGCAGGGGCAGCGGGTGTCATTGAAGGTGCAGGTGGAATCGGAGGCGCCGCTGGGGAGGCATGAACTCCGGTTGGTCTCGCCGTCCGGGGTTTCCAACGCCATCGGGTTGGCCGTGGTCGACGAACCGGTCAGGATAGAAGGCTCCCAACCCCACAGTCGTCCGGCGCAGGCCCAGCCGCTTGGGGTCCCAACCCTTCTCAACGGCAAGCTGAGCCGCAACGGCGAGGTCGATTTCTACTCCTTCGAGGCTTCAAGGGGCGAAACGCTGGAGATCCGCGCCCTATCCAACACCTCCGTCACCAAGTTCGACGGGGTCCGCCTGACGCTCTACAAAGAAGGTGGCAGTTGGTTCGATCCGGAGCGGCCCGACCGGCTGCTATTTTCTCCGCAGGCCCGCCTCACCCACCTGTGCCTGGACTCCGGGCGGTACCTGGTTGAGGTCAGCTCCAACCTGGGTGTGGGAGGACCCGATTTTTTCTACCAGCTTCGGGTCGGGACTTCCGGGCAGGTGGGCTCCCAGGGGCCGGAGGTTGTCCTCACTCCTCCGTCGCCCTTGGCCGATCTCCGGAGGCCTTTTCGCAGAAAGCTGGATTTGTCCCGGCTGGACTGGCTGGAGTCGCGCACCGTTCCGGTCGAGAAGGCCGAAGTAAACGGCAGTCCGCAAGGCACAGCCGCCGCCGGCTTGACCGCGCTCACTTCCGGCTCCGATGCTTCCTCCGAGAAGGCGCCGCCCGCCACCGCCGCCGGGATTGGGTCGTTGGCGGAAACGGAGCCCAACGACCGGCCGGCGCAGGCCATCCCGATCCTCCTGCCTCAACTGCTGGAAGGAGCCATCCAGAGTCCCGGAGACGTGGACTGGTTCCGGTTCGAAGTGGAGGCCGGGACCCG
This sequence comes from Candidatus Versatilivorator sp., assembly GCA_965262635.1. Classification (GTDB taxonomy): domain Bacteria; phylum Acidobacteriota; class Terriglobia; order Versatilivoradales; family Versatilivoraceae; genus Versatilivorator. The sequence goes on from OZ253547.1 coordinate 1,132,324, forward strand.
TCTGGCCCTGGAGCTGGAGACCCCGCAGGCCGCACCGCCCCGATTCAACCCCAGAGTGGCCGTGCTGGATGAAGCCGGCCAGGAACTGTTGACCAACTATTTCAGAAAGATCGCGGGTGACGGTGATGACTGGGTGCGGCTCATCCAGGCCAAGACCCTTTATACCTTCGACAGGGCCGGCCTCTACAGGCTGAAGGTGCGCGATATCACCCCCCGGTCGGGGGAGCCCGGTTTTCGCTACCGCCTGCTGGTGCGCCCCCAGGTCCCCCATGTAGGCCGGATCGAAGTCACTCCCGAGGTGGTGAACCTGCGGCCCGGACAGGCGCAAAAGATGACCATTGTGTCCGATCAGGAGGAGGGCTTCGGCGGTGAGATCGTCTTCAGCGCCGATGGCCTGCCCAATCGGGTGCAGTTTCTGCCGGGCGCCGAGGTCGAGCCCCATAAGGAGCCCCCTCTTCCAGAAATTCACAAGGAACGGTTCGTGCCCGGGAACCAGAAGACCACCGTACTGCTGGCGGCGGCGCCCGGGGCGCCGCCGACCCGGATGCCGAGGCTGGTCCGCCTCAGCGCCCGTCCCGTGGTCCAGGGCCGGGTGGGCGCCGCGATGGCAGCCGGCGATTTGTTGGTGATGGTGTTGGGAGAGTGATCCACAAATGAAGCCAAGACGCACTCCGATTCTCCTGCTCGGGATCCTGATTGCCGCCGGCTCGATTCCGCTCGGGGCTGAGACTTCCGACCCCCAATTGCTGTCGGTCCGGATCGTGCCCGAGGCGGTGGAGCTGGAGGGGGCGGGAGACACCCGCCAGCTTCTGGTGATGGGCAGGTACAGCGACAGGTTGGAGCGGGACGTGACCTCGCTCAGCCGGTGGGACCTCTCCAATGCGCGCGTGGCGGCGGTTTCTCCCGGGGGGAGCGCCCGGGCGCTGGCCGAGGGCGTCACCGATTTGACGGCTCGCATGGGGGCTCGGTCGGCCACGGTGCGGCTCCGGGTCAAGGGCGGGGCTCGCCGGCAGCCGCTGAGCTTCGCCTGGGATATTGAAAAGATATTGACCCGGCGGGGCTGCAACGACAGCCATTGTCATGGGGGCGTGAAAGGAAGAGGAGGATTCAAGCTGTCCCTCTACGGCATCTACCCGGAGCAAGACTATCGCTGGATCGTCAAGGGGGGAACCTACCAGGTCCTGTCGCCCGATCCCGGAACCGAAATCCCGCGCATCGATCTGAAGGAGCCGGAAAAGAGCCTGCTGCTCCTGAAGTCGACCTTGGCCGAGCCCCATCAGGGTGGCCAGCAGTTGCCGTTGGAATCGGAAGATTATCGGACGCTGCTCCGGTGGGTGAAAGAGGGCGCTCCCTTTCAACCGGACACACGGGCGAGACCCGGGGTCAGGACCCTCGAGATCTACCCCGCCGAGGCCGTGCTGGAGGTGGGAGGCGGGCAGCAACTGCTGGTCAGCGCGCTGCTCGAGAATGGAACCCGCCAGGATCTCACCGGCCAGGTGCACTATCAGTCCAACAACGGCGAGGTGGCGGAAGTCGGAGCGGGCGGCCGGCTGCGGGGCTTGCGTCCCGGGGAAACCTTTGTGACCGTTCGGACGGCGGGGCATTCCGCGACCGCCCGGGTCGGCGTCATCCAGGCGCCCCTTGCCCGATATCCCCGCGTTCCCGCCCATAACTTCATCGACCGCCTGGTGTTCGACAAGCTGAACCGGCTGCACCGGATCCCCTCCCGGCTTTCCGGCGACGAGGAGTTCCTGCGGCGGGTGTGCCTGGATTTGACCGGCACGCTGCCCCCGCCGCGAAGGACCAGGGAGTTTCTGCAAAGCAGCGACCCGAGCAAGAGGGAGAAGCTGGTCGATACGCTCTTGCAGACCCCCGAGTTCGTGGATTATTGGACCTATCGGTTCTCGCAGCTTTTCAGGGTGGCTCTCTTCCAGAACGGCATCAACCTGCAGTGGACCGAAGGTTACTGGGAGTGGGTTCGCGGCCACGTCGCCGGCAACACTCCCTACGACCAGGTGGCCCGGGAGCGCATTGCAGCCGTCGGCTACAGTGCGCCTTCCAGACACTTCCTGCCCAATGGAGAGGTGCGTTATCCGCAAAACAAGATGGCCGAAGAGGTCAGGGTCTTCATGGGACGCCGGCTGGACTGCGCCGAGTGCCATAACCATCCCTTTGAAGCCTGGAGCCAGGATCAGTTTTGGGGGCTGGCCGCATTCTTCGGACGCATGAACCTGGTAGGAGGGCGGGGGGAGGAGCCCGGCACGGTCATCTTTGAGGACCCAACCGGTCAGGAGGTGGACCTGTTCGTCAAGGGCAGGAGTCGCAAAGTGCTTCATCCCCGCACCCGGGAGGAGGTGTTTCCGGCCTTCCTGAACGGCTCCCTCCTGCCGGAGGCGGAACGGGCCGACCCGCGGGTCAGGCTGGCCGAGTGGATGACCGCTCATCCCTTTTTCGCCGAGGCGGCGGTCAATCGGATATGGAGCTATTTTTTCGGCCGAGGAATGGTGGAGCCGGTCGACGATTTCCGCGCGGCCAATCCCCCCACCCACCCCAGGCTGCTGGCGGCATTGGCAAAGGACTTCCGAGACAACAACCATGATCTTCGCCGCCTGATGAAGACCATCGTGGGCTCCAGGACCTACCAGCTCAGCAGCCGGCCCAACCCCACCAACCGGGAAGACCGCACCCACTACTCTCATGCGCTGCCGCGCGCCCTGGATGCCGAAGTGCTGTTCGACGCCATCGCCTCGGTGACGGGGGTCCCCCTGATTTTCGAGCAGGAGAGCTACGGTGACGGGGAAGGGAGGCTGCCGCCCGGCACCCGCGCCATTAACGTCAAGCTGCCCGATGTTTACCGCTCCCGGATTCTGGACAACTATGGCAAGGCCGCACGGTCCATGCTCCCGGAGAAGCGGCCTCGGCCCAACCTGGGCAGGGCCTTGCACAGTCTGGCCGGTTCGACCTTTACCGGGCATCTGGCCCGCGAGGGCGGCGTCATCGACCGCTTGATCGGCAGCGGCGACTCGGACCGGCAGATCGTGGAGGAACTTTACCTGAGGGCGCTGGTGCGCTTTCCCGGGGAGGAAGAACTGGAACAACTGGCCGCCATGGTCGGCCGGCATCCCTCCCGCCGCCAGGCCTTGGAGGATCTGTTGTGGGGGTTGCTGAATTCCCCGGAGTTCTACCATAACCATTAACCCGCATTTCTCACCGGGGGGCTGCACTCTTGAGAAGAGTGCAGGATGGCGCCGGACGCGGGATGGAGAGGCCGGAAACCGGAGGAGGTTGCACCCATGCGAAAAATAGGGTGTTTGGCAAGTGACGACCCGATTCTGAGGCGGCGGGACTTCCTGCGAGTGGGGTCCCTGAGTCTGCTGGGCGTGAGCCTGAGCCAGTTCCTGAGGCTTCAGGAGGCATTGGGCGGCACGCCGGCGGCGGTCGGGGGCAAGGCCCAGGCCTGCATCCTGTTGTGGCTGGAAGGGGGCCCCAGCCAGATCGACATGTGGGACCCCAAGCCCAACAGCTCATTCAGACCCATCGCCACCAACGTGGCTGGGATTCAGGTTTCGGAGCTGCTGCCCAAGACCGCCAGGCACATGGACAAGCTGGCGATTATCCGTTCCCTCCACACCCTGGAGAACAATCACCCCCAGGCCACCCACTACGCGGCCACCGGGCATTTGCCCAACCCGGCCATGCGCTTTCCCAGCCTGGGGTCGATTGTGGCCAAGGAATTGGGTCCAAGGAACAACCTGCCGCCCTACGTCCTGCATCCGGACACCGGCAACGACACCTTTCTCATCGACCATTTCGGAGCCGCCTTTGTCGGCAACCAGTATGACCCCATGGTGCTTCCCGACCCCAGTCAACCCGACTTCGAGGTTCCCGATCTGCGACTGCCCAAGACGATCACGGCCGAGCGGCTCCAGGACCGGCTCTCCTTTCGGAAAGTGGTGGAGCGGGTCTACCGCGACAAGGTGCAGAAGGCCGAATCGGGCCGGATGGACACCTTCACCCAACAGGCCCTGAGGATGGTGTTGAACCCTGCGGTGAAGGATGCCTTCGATGTTTCCAAGGAGTCCACCAAAACCAGGGAGACCTACGGGCTGCACGGATTCGGGCAGAGCGTCCTGCTGGCCCGGCGGCTGGTGGAGGCGGGGAGCCGTTTCGTGACGGCTGCCGGATACAAGTACAACGAGTGGGACACTCACGGTGACAACGACCGGCGCCACCGCGACATTCTGGTTCCACCCTTCGATCAGACTTTCTCGGCCCTGCTGGAGGACCTGGACCAGCGCGGGCTGCTCCAGTCCACCCTGGTGGTCGCCATGGGAGAATTCGGGCGGGGCCCCCAGGTGAACCCCGGAAACGGACGCGACCATTGGCCCCAGTGCTGGTCGGTGGTGCTGGGCGGCGGCGGTATCGCCGGAGGCCAGGTGGTGGGAGCCAGCGACGAGCAGGGCGGCTATGTCGCCGATCGGCAGGTCACCATCGGGGACCTGTTCGCCACCCTCTACAAGGCCCTGGGCATCGATTGGGAAAAGACCTACATGACCCCCATTGGCCGGCCGGTCAAGATCGCCAACTCCATCGGCGACGCCACCGGGGTTCCCCTCAAAGAGCTGATCTGAAGGCGCCGGAGGGCGCGGACGGCTCCGGCTGCGGCAAGAGATCGGCAATCCCCAATGCATCTCTCCATCGGGAAATGGACCATGGTCCGTTGGTGGGCCTGGCTGGCGATAGGAGTGCTGGCCATACCTCCGGCCTGCAACCCGGAGGCCCCAAGGCAGCGGGAGTCAGCTGGTGAAGCCCGGGGCGGGATCGATCCCCGGCGTCTGGAGTTGGCTGGAGACCCCCACCGTCCCGGCTATCACTTCCTGGCTCCGGCCAACTGGATGGACGATCCCAACGGCGTCATTCAGGTTGGCGGGGAGACCCATCTCTTCTACCAGTGGATTCCCGACTCCCCTTCCCGTTCCGGAGGCCCCTTTCACTGGGGGCATGCCGTGAGCCGGGATCTGGTGCACTGGCGGGACCTGCCCATCGCGCTCTCTCCGACGCCGGGAGGACCCGACCAGGAGGGTTGCTGGTCCGGCGGGGCCGTCCTGGACCGGGGAGTGCCCACCATCGTGTATCGGGGGCGGATGGGGGGAGAAACCGCCGTCTGTGTGGCCACCAGCAGTGACGGCCTCCTGAACTGGAACAAGTACCGCGGCAACCCGGTGATTGCCGAGGCCGCCAGGAAGGAGGACATTCCGGCCGGGGACCCCTACGTCTGGCGGGAGGGGGACCACTGGTACTGCGTCATGGGCTCCCATACAGGGAGCGGCGGGGCCGCGGTGCTCTACCGGAGCCCCGACCTGCTGCAATGGGAATACCTGGGGCCGCTGCTCACGGGCCGCAAGCAGGAAACCGGACCCAGTTGGGAGGTGGTGAATTTCTTCAAGCTCGGCGAACGGCATGTGCTGACGGCCTCCCTGTACCAGACCTGGAAATCCATCTACTTCGTCGGGACCTATCGGGATCATCGGTTTTCTTCGCAAGGCTGGGCCGACCTGGACTCCGGGGGTCACTTTTACGCCCCCTACGTGTTCAGCGACGATCGCGGCCGCAAGATCCTGATGGCCTGGTCCTGGGAAGGCCGCCACGAGGACCTGTCCATCGCCGCGGGCTGGTCGGGGGTCCACGTGCTGCCCCGGGTCCTGTCCCTGCGGGAAGACGGCCGTTTAGGCTATCAGCCCCTCCCCGAGCTGCAGAAGTTGCGCGGCCGCCAATACCGTTTCCGGCAGCAGCCGATTCGGCCCCTGGACAAGAGTCTGCTGCCCGAACCGAAGGGAGACATGCTGGAGATTCTGGCCGTGATCGATCCGGGTGACAGCCGGACGACGGGTCTACGAGTGCGGACCTCCCCGGAAGCGGAGGAAGAAACCCTCATCGCCTTCGACCGAAAGCAGGGAAGACTGAGTGTGGACAGGCGCAAGGCCAGTCTGAATCCCGATGTTCACCGGCACGTCTACCGGGCTCAGCCGACAGCCATGGTGCACTCGGGACCCTTGCAGCTCGAAGAGGACGAACTCCTCCGCCTGCATGTGTTTATCGATCGCTCCATCCTGGAGGTGTTCGCCAACGGCCGGCTGTGCCTGACCTCCAGGATCTATCCGACGCGTTCGGACAGCACCGGAATCGGACTCTTCGCTGCCGGAGGCCCTGCGATGCTGCGTTCCATGGACGTGTGGCCCATGAGCCCCATCTGGCCCACGGCCGCGACCGACCGAATGAATTAGGGAACAGGGGCAGGGCCGGCGGCCCTCGATGGATGGTTCCCGGGAGGCTGGGAGGATGGACGGATCTTCAATTCCGAAGGTGCTTCTGAACGACCGCTTGGTGGAGAAGGACGAGGCGGTGATTCCTCTGGATACCGTGGCCTTCAAGTATGGAGCCATGGTCTTTGAAGGACTGCGTGCCTACTGGAATGAGCAGACCCGGCAACTGAACGTCTTCCGGCTGGATGACCACTCCAGGCGACTGGAGCAATCGGTCCGGGTCATGAGGATGGATACGGCCTTGAGGGCTGGCGACTACAGTGCCGCCGTGGTGCGTGCGCTGCGGTCCAACCGGATCCAGGCCACCTCCCACATTCGGCAGATGGTCTATGTGGACGGGCCGGGCGAGGCCTTCGTGACCGGTCCGGTCAGCCACGCCGTCATCGTGACTCCCAAGGGCGGATGGTTTGAGGGAAGGGAGTTGGGGATCCACGCCTGCTTCAGCTCCTGGCAGCGGATCTCCGACAGCTCCATTCCCCCGCGAGTCAAGTGCGCGGCCAACTATCAGAATGCCCGCCTGTCGTTGCTGCAGGCCCGCCTGGACGGATACGACAGCGCCCTGCTGCTCAACGCGGCCGGCAAGGTGGCCGAGGAGCCCAGGGGGTGTGTCTTCCTCTGCCGGGGCGGCCGGGTGGTGACGCCCACCGTCACCAGCGACATCCTGGAGAGCATCACCCGGGCGACGCTCATTCAGCTGTTTCAGGAGGTGCACGGGGTGGAGGTGATCGAGCGGGAGGTCGACCGCACCGAATTCTACCTGGCCGACGAGGCCTTCGTCTGCGGCAGCGGCCTGGAGGTGGCCCCCATCCTGTCGATTGACCGCTATCCGCTGGGGAAGGGGAAGGCAGGTGAGCTGACCCTGGCCATCCGGAACACCTACCTGAAAGCCACCAGGGGAAAAATACCCGAGTACCGCCATTGGTTGACAGCCTGTGGGCCGGCGTGAGGGAGGCTGGCTTCGCAAGCCTCACGACGTGCGGTTGGCAAGTTCTCAACGCCTTTCGGCATCACAGGGTGTGATGCCACACTTCAAGCTTCTCAATTCCCAATTCTAGAGCGTGCTCAGCGCCGCTGTTTTGCCCGCTGCACGGAATCGACACGTGAACGAAAGTGGAAATGATCTTTAAATGAATTGGAAATAAAATACAACTGGAGATATAATTTAGTCAAGTAAACTCCTATAAAAACAACGTGATCAAGAGAAATGAATGTGACATAAACTGACAATGAACCTAAAATTATCTCCAAATGACCTCTGAAAATGTCAGCCGCTATGCCATCCCGCGGCAGTGGATCCGCTACGATGCCGCGGTGCTCTTGGACCTGCTGGTCCAGGCCAAAACTGCCGCCGGCGTTCTAAATCGGATGCCGTATCTGCCTCGATGGATCGAGCAGGTCCACGAGGAGCAGTTGCGCCTGGAAGCAGCCGGCACCTCGCGCATCGAAGGCGCCGAGTTCACCCAGCGCGAACAGGAAGAAGCTCTGGCTCCCGATGCGCTCGAGCGTTCCGATTTGACCCGTTCCCAGAGGCAGTTGCGGTCCGCTGACACCACCTACCGCTGGCTGCGCTCGCAACCGTCTGAGCAGCCAGTGACCTCTGAGTTCATCTTGAACATTCACCGGCATATCGTGACCGGCTGCGACGATGACCGGTGCCAGCCCGGCGGCCTGCGTCCTGACGGCTGGAACGTTACCTTCGGGGCGCCGCGCTGTCGCGGGGTTGAAGGCGGTCATGGCTGCAGCGCCGCTTTTCGCGCTCTCGGCGCGGCCATAGCCGGAGAGTTCCAGCGGCACGATCCCATTATCCAGGCCATGGCTGCCCACTACCATATCGGCGCCATGCACCCCTTCGGCGACGGCAATGGCCGCACCGCCCGAGCGCTGGAGGCGTTTTTGCTGCGTCGGGCCGGAGTTAATAATGTGGTGATGGTCAGCTTGTCCAACTATTACTATGACCGCAAGGAGGAGTACCTGGCGGCGTTGTCTGCATCCCGCAGGAACGGACACGACCTCACGGCGTTTCTCCGGTTTGCGCTGCCGGGGGTCGCTGAGAGGTGTGACGCGGTCGCCGCGGCCATCGTCGCCAACCATCGGCGGACTCTGTTCCGGGAATTCGCCCGATCGTTGTTTGGGCAACTGCGCAGCCCCCGCCGCCGGGTTCTGGCCGAACGGCAACTAAGAATTCTCGATATTTTGCTGGATGGTGGTTCAATCGGCCTGTTGGATTTGGCAAATCAGGCCCATGTCCATTACCAAGGTCTCAAGTTTCCCGTGAACGCGCTGGGTCGGGATCTGGGTGACCTGTCTGGACTTGGAGCCATCGCCATGGATGATGAAATCATCTCCCTCAACCTGGACTGGCCGCACCAATTGTCGGAGTCGGAATTGCTGGAACGGTATGAGAATATGTCCTCTGCCGCATCGACCAGGCACCCGGCCATGGCGGAGTTGTCCCGGTTGCTCGCCCGCCGCCGAGGGCGAGCTACTCTTGGATGAGTTGCCGACGGAGGGAAGTCGAGCCGTCCGGCAGGGAAATCCGTACAGGACTGCCGCATCACCCTCAGCCGAGAGAATGCTGCCGGCAATAGAGGTGCACTGAAATCGCTTGCGGATAAGGGATGGGGTGAGACACGGGGGTTACTGGCCCGGCTGGTCCGCCTCTCCTGCCGGCTTGGGCGGAGGGAGCTTTCTTGCCGCCCGCTCGGGCGCGCCAAGCCTCCGCCTGCCTTCCTGGATCAGGGTTTCGAGCACGGCCGGATTCCGGTTCTTTGCGGCCGCCCGATGCAAGGGCGTGTAGTTCCACTGGTTCCGGGCCTCCAGGCTGGCGCCGGCCTGGACCAGGGCTTTGGCGACCTCCGGATTGTCGTTCTTCTCCGCCGCCCGATGCAGGGGCGTATACGCCCACTTGTCCCTGACCTCCAGATCGGCTCCGGCCTGGATCAGGACCTGGACAATCTCCGGATTGACATTGTTTTCCGCTGCCCGGTGCAGAGGCGTGTACTGCCACTTGTCCCGCACCTCCAGGCTGGCTCCGGCCTGAATCAGAACCTGGACAACCTCCGGATTGCCGTTGCGGGTGGCTGCCGCGAACAGGGGCGTGAAGTTCCACTTGTCCCGTGCCTCCAGGTCAGCTCCTCCCTGGATCAGGGCCTTGATGACGTCCGGATTGGGGTTGTTGGCGGCCGCCCGGTGCAGGGGGGTGAATTGCCACTTGTTCCGTGCATCCGGGTGGGCGCCGGCCTGGATCAGGGCCTGAATGACCTCCGGATTGTCGTTGTTCTCCGCTGCCCGATGCAGGGGGGTGTTCTTGTCTTTGCTTAATGCCCTCAGGTTGGCGCCGGCCTTGAGCAGCACTTGAATGACCTCCGAATTGCCGTTGCGGGCGGCAGCGGCAAAAAGGGGTGTGAAGTTCCACTTGCTCCGCGCCTCCAGCTTGGCTCCGCCCCGGATCAGAGCCTGGATGACTTCCGGGTTGGCGTTGTTGGCGGCCGCCCGGTGCAGGGGGGTGAAGTTTATCTTGTCCCGCGCCTCCAGGTCAGCCTTGGCCTGGATCAGGGCTTCGACCACCTCCGCATTCCAGTTGGATGTGGCCGCCCGATGCAGGGGCGTGTATTCATCCTTGCTCCGCGCCATCACGTCGGCGCCGCCGGCGATCAGGGCCTTGACGACGACCGCATTGCCGTTGCGGGCAGCCGCCCGGTGCAGGGGCGTGTAGTTCCACTGGTTCCGGGCCTCCAGGTCAGCCCCGGCCTGGAGCAGAGCCTTGATGACCTCCGGATTGCCGTTGTTGGCAGCCGCCCGATGCAAGGGCGTGTATTGCCACTGGTCGCGGGCTTCCAGAATCGCGCCGGCTTGGAGCAGGGTCTTGATCACCTCCGGATTCCGGTTGTCGGCGCCGGCGCGATGCAGGGGCGTGTATTGCCACTGGTCCTGCGCCTGCAGGTCGGCCCCGGCTTTGAGCAGGGCCTCGATCACGGCCGGACGCTCGTTGCTGGCGGCCGCCTGATGCAGGGGCGTGAATTCTGCCTCGTCCCGCGCCTTCAGGTCAGCGCCGGCGCCCAGGCAAGCCGTCACGTCCTGGACCGTCGCCGTCTGGAAATACCCCTTGGTGTTCCACTTCTGGCAATCCGCCTCCCCAAACATCGGGTGCGCAAATGCGAGACAGGCAACCAGCGCCGCAATCCTGATGGTCATGCTTTCCTCCCGCCACCCGAAATCCGGGTGTTCCCCTTCGCCTGTGACCGGTTCTTCAACATATGCAACGGTGCCTGCCGGATGACCCCTTTTCCGAATTCGCCTTTGCCTCGCTGAAGACAGCCGGGCGTTCAGTCTTGTGTGGCGCCAAGTCGGCTGTGGCGGCGGGGCTGTCGTCAAAGGCTTCGGTATTGGGCTTATCCTTCTGCGTTGGTTCTATTGTACACCTTTATGGACCAAGTCCAGGACCCGATAGCCTCCGTTTGGACCACAAAAAGGAATATCCGCGCCACGATGCCGCCTGTGACGCAACGGCGGGGGCATGGATCCGGTTCGTTCCATCTTGGCAATACCAGCGGAGACCTCAGCCACGGTCACCGTCCTCAGAGCCTCTCCTCTGCGCCCTCCGACGGCTTGCAAAGCGAGCCAAGGGCTTGGTAAGGTGGCCGCCGGTGGGCACGGTGAGGGTCGACTCACCGCCAAGTGATGGGGTCGACAGAATGCCCGTTCAATGGAGAAGATACGAATGAGGCGGGGCGGACAGTGGGTCGGGTTGTTGCTGATGAAGCTGGGCGTCCGCTTCCAGTTCTGAGTTTTTGCACCCTGTCGGTTTGAAGGTCCGCAAGTTCGGCAACGTGCCAGGCCGAGGTGCGCAGCCCGGACTATCCCGGCGAACGGTTCATCGTCTGCCATCTTGGTAGAACTTTTGGGGGAATCGAGACATGACCCATCGACTTGCCAGACAGGTGGAAAGGATTCTGGACGAGGGATCCGGGAATCACCGCAGTGTCATTGTGCGAATGAAGCTCCCGGAAGAAGATGAGGAAACACTCCTGGGGGTTGTTGCCAATGCCATTCAGCGCCGTACGCTGTTGCTGACTGCCCGGGACGTTTTGCCGACTCACTTGGACCGCATGGTCCGACCGGATCGAGGAACCCCTTCCGATCAAGCCAGAGAAGCACTCAGGGAGGAAGGCGGTCTGGCGGCTCAGGTAGCTGCCACGGCCATCCGACAGGTGAGCAAGCGGGTTCTTCGGTCCAGGGGTCTGAAGTCATTGAAACCCCTCTACTCGAGTTTACTCAAGCTCAAACAGGGAACCCCTGGCGCCAGGTCTTTCTGGACGTCGAAATGTGTGGTCCTGCAAATGACCAAAGATGACTTGGCAACGTTGAATCGATTGGTGGACGAGCCGCTGATTGGAGATATCTACCCTAACCGAATGCTGCGCGTCCCTCGCTTGGTGGAATTGAAAACGCTCCCTGCAAAAGTGCTCGAGAACAAGGCCAGCGCCTGGGGGATTCATGCAGTTGGAGGACTTGCCGCCCGAGGGGCTTACGGGGCCAGTGGAAAAGGAGTCAAAGTCGGGGTTCTGGACACCGGTGTGGATGCAAGTCACCCCGACCTTCAGGGGAAGGTGGCGGACTGGGCGGAATTCGATTCCAATGGAGAGGAGGTCCCCAATTCACAACCGCACGACACGGCTCAGCATGGAACACACGTCGCCGGCACCATTGCCGGCGGGAGGGCCAGCGGCCGCTGGATTGGCATGGCCCCGGACGCCAAATTGGCGGTTGCGATTGCCTTGGACGGAGTAAAAGGAGGGACCGACGCTCAGGTTCTTGCTGCAATCGATTGGGCCGTTGACCGCGGGGTCGATGTGTTGAACATGTCGTTGGGCGGACTGACATTGGGCCCTGAGGTCCCGAGCACCTATACCGAAGCGATTCTGACGTCGCTGAGGGCTGGAATCCCCGTGGTGACTGCCATTGGTAACGACGGTCAACAGATCACCGGGTCTCCCGGCAACGATCTGCTTTCATTCTCCGTGGGGGCGACCGATTATCGGGACTGCGCTGCCGCTTTCAGCGGAGGTAGAACCCATATCATCCGGGAGTCCAACTTCGTTTCCCCGGAGCAGTTGCCTCTTGTCTATTCCAAACCGGAAATCTCTGCTCCCGGTGTGGCGGTTTTCTCTTCGGTACCGGGTGGCAAGTGGGCCGCTTTCAACGGAACCTCCATGGCAACCCCTCATGTTGCCGGTGCGATAGCACTGCTGCTGAGCGCTACTTCCATCAAGCAGCGTGTTGCACCCACAAACCGTGCATTTCTGATTCAGGACCTGCTTGCCGGATCGGTTGAAGAGCTGGGAGAAACCGGACAGGATCACCGTTTCGGGTTCGGACGACTCGACATCCTGCAGGGCATCGGTTTCGCCAAAGAAAAGGGGTTCTGAGCAGGATGCCGCAGTATAATGAGGAAGATAGTGATGGGAAGCTTGAAGCTCCCGGCCCGGCGAGGACTGTCGTGAGCAAAACCAATCTCCTGGACAAGCTTCAGGGCGAAGAGCTGCAACGCATGGCCAGTGAAAAACTGGAGCAAAAGGCCAGTGTCATCATTGAGCTTGACGTTCCCCCACAAAAAGTCGGATTGAGAAAGTCGGCCGGAGCGGGCTCCGGGGGTCTTGTGCCCAACAGGGTCATGCCCGAAGCGCCGGAGGATCTGGCGGCACTCGAACAGAAAGCCGCCCAGACCAATGCATTTCTTGAGACGGTGCTCGAGTCTCCCCCGCGCTGGCTGCGAGCTTCAAGAGCGTGTGTGGCCGAAGCCACAGGTGCTCAGTTGTCCATCATCGCCCGCTCACCCCTTTTCAAAGCCATCCGTCTCAACCGCCGACTGAAATAACGGAGATTTAACTCCTTCGTTCACACTACCGGTACAGTGACAGTAATCACTTGACAGTCTTCCTCCCAAGTTGGGTTCTCAAGTTTGCCCTCCGACTTCCGATAACCTCCACATATGTCAATCAGGCAAAACTCGGGACACCAGGTCACCGGACCCCGGGAAAACGCAGGCTGGCCGGCCAGATTAAAGTTATAATGGGGTTTGTTCCGGCCACTCCACCGCAGGAGGGAATGAGCAATGGCTAGAAAACGGAACCCGCCGGCATGGAAGGCGGGTAGCTTTCATGGCGTGAGCCTGCCGCCACAGCGCCGGACGCACCCTCGGCAAATGTCACTGCCCTTTAAGCCTGAACTGGGGGGCAACCTTGATCAGGCTACTCGCCGAACCCGGCGAGGCGAAAACGCCAGTGTGCGGATTTTGAAGGCGAAATGATGATCCACTCACCGGCGTGGTTGATGGACTTCCGATAAGGCCTACCTACGTCAACCACTGCAACGGAAGTTCCTACGACTGCCCCGCATTTCTCACCAGGGGGCGCCCAGCACATTCTGTCCCCCAAAGACTCCAAACAAAGCGCCGAAAGATGTTGAAGACAAGCACTTTTCTACCTTCTGCTCAGCCCCTTGGTGAGAAATGCGGGCTAAGGAAAGTCTCGAACGGTGACGCTGTTATTGGCTACAGAACAACTGGCGGAGAGGGCCTCCGCCAATATGGATTCCGTTCCACCTTCCGGGACTGGTCCGGCGAGATCTCGAGCTTCCCTCGCGAGGTGGCGGAAATGGCACTGGCTCACACCATCGAAAACAAGGTGGAAGCGGCCTACCGTCGTGGCGGCCTGTTCGAAAAGCGCCGCAAGATGATGCAGGCATGGGCCGATTACCTGGACCTTCTCAAGTCCAGAAAGCAGGTTGACGCGAATACAACGGCATCAGATGCTTCTCAAACCTGGATGTATTCCGACGACCATGCCCGGCGACTCCGGTGACGGCGAGCGCACGGCGACTATCGAATCAGAGAGCTGACTTGACTTGGGGCAGATCAACAAGTCCCATCTGTGGGAGGTGGGATGGAGGCTCGAAGTCAAAGGCGATTTCTGCCATGACATGCGGCGCAATCTCGCCGAGGCCAAGCGGGAGCCTGGAATCACCGTCCAACTTCAAGGCTTGCAAAGTATAGTCCCAATATGGGACTATACTCCTACTCGGTATGCGAGTCATTGCCCTAGCTACGCTAAAAGCCTTCTTTGAATCCACGCCGGTTCACACCGCTGCCCGTGAGCCGGTGATGGCTTGGTACAGACAGGTAAAAGCTGCGGATTGGGCGAGCCCGGCCGATGTCAAAGGGGATGTTCGCAGCGTCAGCATCCTTAAGGACGGGAGGGCAGTGTTCAACGTCGCCGGCAACAAGTATCGCATCGTGGTGTGGATCAACTACCCCTACCGAGTCGTCTACATTCGATTCATCGGAACGCACCGAATGTACGACGCCATTGACGCACAAACGATTTGAGGACCGAGTCATGGAAATCGTACCGATCAAGACCGAACGGGACTACCGCCGCATACTCAAGGAAATTGAGGGCCTGATGACGGCCAAGCGCAACACGCCCGAAGGCGACCGCCTGGATGTTCTGGTGACACTGGTCGAGGCCTGGGAGGCGCGGAATCACCCTCTCGATCTACCCGACCCGATCGACGCCATCCACTACCACATGGAGCAGAACGGGCTCGCGCCGAAAGATCTGGTCACGTATATCGGCAGTCGCAACCGGGTGTACGAGGTGTTGAACCGCAAGCGGCCACTGAGCCTTAAGATGATCTGGCGTTTGCACAAGGGGCTCGGCATACCCGCGGAGTCATTGATCAAGGTTGTCGAGGAGGCCGCCCCGCTTACAGGTTCGACAAGTTAACATCCCAACAAAAGCAGACAGAGACAAGCCACAATGTGCCGACTGCCTGGCTGCTTATCGACACCGGTTTGAGGCGTGGAGGCTCATGGTGTAATAGCGGAAACGACGGCCTGATTCGAGGACCGAGAACGCATGAGCAACAACACCCCTTTTCAGGGAAGTCTCTTCGCCAACGAATTCCTTCGCGATGCGGTCACTCGTCTCGACGACTGGCGGGAAATCGGGGAAGTAAGGGGACGTTGTTGACTTACTGGAATAACTTTGTTCCGGCTTCTGAGCCTTGGCTGGCAGAAAACGGGCAGCCGACGCTCCGTCAATCCCGGCTGAACGGCCCTGGTTCGCAGCCCACCCTGTCACGCTGCGCGGTATAGAGCCCGTCCGGCCAAATCCAAGGCATTTCAGAATCGTCCCGCCCCGAAATTCCAGTTATTCAACAACGTCCCCTGTTTCCCCCCTGAGCGCCGACTTCCAGAACGAACTCGCCTTCCTGGGGATTGAGTCTTCCCCGGCATTCGTTCGCGAACCGGAAGGCAATGGCTGTATCGAACGCTTCTTCAGGACGCTCAAAGAGCAACTGCTGTGGGTCCGGCCCTTTCGATCGATACCGGAACTGGTTCGGGCCCTGGAAGCATTTCGCGCTCTCTACAACCAGCATTGGTTGATTGAGCGTCTCAGCTTCGAGCCTCCGGTTCAGGCAAGACGACGCCTTGCCTTGCAACCGGCCGCTTGAGTATGGTGGGTCTTATCTGTCCAAGAAATCAGGGGCGGTACAAGTCAGAGAGCGCCTTGCCTGAATCCGCTTCGCATCCGAAGGGAGCTGTTCTGGTCCGGTTCGATGACGGATCCGCGGCGGGTTTCAGCCTCGACGAACTACTCTGGACGGGATAATCTGGCCGGGGCGGCGGCGTGGGCCCCGGCCCGGCACCGGAAATGGAGGGAGCCGTGAGCGACAACAGAGAAGACTGGGACGGAACGGTGCATCACCTGGGGGCAATCTACCCGACGAAGGACGGAAGCGAGATTCAGCACTGGACGCTGTGCGGAGCGGCCGGAATTGTCGGTGACGATCCCGGTTGTCCGGCATGCATCGCCGCCTGGCAGGCAGTGGAGGCCTTGGGTGTGGTTTCGCTGCACGACGGCCTGGAAGCCGCCCGTAACCACATTCAGGACATCCGGAAACAAATCATCGAGCAACTGGCGGCCCCCGACAAGGCAAGCCTGAACTAAAGTGAATTAACCGCGATAGTGACTTGCAAAGCCTCGCCACGCTGATCCGTGCTCGTGACCCCCTTTTAACCCCGACCCCCGGAGCCCTGGACACCCTGAGTAGGCGTCAGCGGCGATTCTTCGAATATTCCGAGAGCCGATCAATAGATCAGGAAACCGACAATCCTATCTGCACCAGAACCCAATCCGCGACATGTTGTGAGCCAGACATGCCGCGGATCGCCTCCTTGAGAAACTCCGCCTTTTAGGCAGGTGTGACGTTCTCGGCGCGGGGGCCCTTTGGGCCTTGGCCGAGCGTAAACGTCACGCTATCGCCTTCGCGCATCGAGTCGATTGGCGTGCTCGTGCACGCGGACTGGTGGAAGAAGTATTCGACGCCGTCGGGTGCGGCGATGAAGCCGAAGCCCCTGTCGGTAATGCGCTTGATCGTGCCGGTAGTAGGTGCCATACGTGAGTCCTCCGAGTGTAGTTGGCCGAAATAGGCCGTGAACGCGTCGAGGGGCACTGCCAAGTTGACTACGACAGTGCGCTCTGCCTCCTCATGAGGCCGCGCGTCCTTTTGTAGCTGCTTTGGTGAGGCTTGGAGCTTCAGGTTCGGCAGAACGCCGAGAGTCAGCGGCAGGTCTCAATACAGTAGCTGCCTGAGCTTGCCACATTCCCACCACTTTGGCAAGGGAAACGCCCGGAACCCGGGGTTTCGACTACTGCACGCGGTGGACGAACTTGACGATTCGGGCGACGATGCCCCAACTCGCCGTCGAGAGAATCCTCCTTGGCGTGCGCAGGCTACTCGCGCCTGTCGCCCGCCGTCAGAGCCAGCACGGCGTAGGCGGTTGCGGCGTCGCGCATGAAGCGGTCGCGGTCCGACGCCGGATCGTGGTTCCGGTTGAGCAACCAAGCAGGCCATGACCCGTCGGGGTCCTGGTTCCGGGCGAGCCAGGCGACACCGCCCGCGATCGCTCCGTGATCGCGGGGCAGCCCGGCCTGCTGTAACGCGAACGTGACCAGCCCTGTCGCGTAGCCGTCGCTCTTCGTGTCGAGCGGTGTCTCGTCCCGCCGGAACCAGGTTCCGAGCGACGAGGGGCTCCAACCGACGTCCTGCCGCCGCGCGGCCGCCAGGAGACCCGGCAGCGCCCCGGAAGCCCATCGAGCCATGGCGCGATTGAAGGCCGGCTGACCGTCGAGTTGCCGCCGGAGGTAGTCGCGGAGCCGTGCGACGTTGTCCTGGATGTCGGCGCGAGTCCCACCGCCACGGCGGCCAGCACCGCCCCGTGGTATGGCTCCTCGTCCAATTCCCACGGCGCGAGGTTGTATTCGCCCAGGACCTCCGTCTCGCGTCCGGCGCGCAGGACGACAACGGCACGATCCTCGTCGTTGAAGAAGACTCTGCCGGGTTGTGTTACAACTTTGGCCAGCGGCGGCTGGTAGCCTGAAGAGATCATGAAGAAGGCAATCCGACCGCCGATCTTCAAGTGGCGACAAACCGAGCTCGAGCTGATTCTTTGCGCTGTGCGTTGCTACCTTCGGTACTCGCTCTCGTTCCGCGATGTCGAAGAGCTGCTCAGCGAGCCCGGCCTGGCAGCGGACCACACCACAATCTGGCTCTGGGTCCAGCGCTACGGTCCCGAACTCGAGGAGCGGCTCCGCCGTCATCTCAAGCCAACCCATAAGTCCTGGCGTGTCGATGAGACCTGCGTTCGTGTCAAGGGCCGTTGGGGCTACCTCTGCCGAGCCATCGATTCCACCGGAGCCACGATCTACTTCGTGCTCTCGGGCTTGCGCGATGCCGATGCGGCCAAACCTCTGTTCCGCAAGGCGCTGACTGTTCCGTCGCATCCTCAGCCCCGCGTCATCAACACCGACTAGGCACGCCTCTACGGGGCGGGGATTTCAGGGGTGAAAAAGGAAGCAATTCTGCGGCGCCGTTGCCGCCACCGGCCTGTCCAATACTTGAACAACATCCTGGAGCAGGATCATCGAGCGATCAAACGACGCGTGAAGGCCAAGCAGGGCTTTCGTGCATTCCACGCGGCCCGGCGAACGATCAGGGATACGAGGCCATGCACAGGATCCGGAAGGGGCAGGCGAGGCGGGTGAACGGTTCGGATGTCCGGCAACAGATTCAGTTCATCAACAAGCTGTTCGAGGTGGCTGCATGAGATGGAGCCCGGTCGACTCGACCCATCGTTCTCTGGTCGCTTTTTGAAAGTTGCAATACATCCGTCCGACGGGATCCGGACGGACGATCACACGGCCACCTTCACCCTCACCCTTGAAGCCGGCGAGCAGCGGATCATTCCCGACATCCTCCACACCGAACTGCGCCGGAAGGGTGCCGAGGGGGTGGGGCCAGCCAGGGGCGGCCTGGCCGGGGCTCTGTTCGCCACGGCGGAGGGCGGCGACCTGAGCGGTATCGTGATCGGAGCCAAGACAGGTTCGCCCGACGGGGGCGCCGGGCAGTACGGTGTCTTCTACAACGCGGTGCCCGACGGCGCGGCCTTCACCGACAGCGCATGGGTCGACGCCCTCCAGCAGAACGAGGAGAACCGAAGC
Organism: Candidatus Versatilivorator sp.; assembly: GCA_965262635.1. Lineage (GTDB taxonomy): Bacteria > Acidobacteriota > Terriglobia > Versatilivoradales > Versatilivoraceae > Versatilivorator. The sequence goes on from OZ253547.1 coordinate 1,151,213, forward strand.
AACATGGCCATGGTCAACACCGGAGCAGTCGACGACAGCGACAGCGTCTTTCACATCGACATCTACGACGGGGAGTCGGACAATCTGGTCAGGACGACTACGAGGGCGGTTCCGGCCCGACGCTGGCGCCAGATCAACGGGATCCTGGTCAGCTACTACGCCTCGGAAACCCGGCAGGGTTATGTCCGGATCCGGAAGGTCTCCGGCAACAACCCCTTCCTGGCCTACGGGGCAATCAACGACGGCGGCGCTCCGGGCGAGCGGAGCGGCGACGGCGCCTATGTGCCGGGGAGGCAGTAAGACTTTCGGGGGTCTCCCCTGCCCCCCGCCGGCCCGTCAGGGCCGCAGTGAATGCCAGCCGACAACTACAGAAGAAAAAGGGGACCAAAACCGGGTGCTGCAGGTTGCCGGACTCCGAGAAAATGCGGCACAGGCGAAATGTGGGCTTCTTTCTTAGCCGATCGGCCCTTAACCCGCATTTCTCACCAGGGGGTTGCACTCTTCTCAAGAGTGCAACTTGGCGCAGGATTTTCCGCTTCAGGGCGTGCTCGTGACCGAAGGGCGTAGCCGGAACACCATTCGAGGGAGCCTGTGCGCGCTGAAGGCGAAAAGACAAGTCAGGGCGCGCCCAGCACAGTCTGTACCCTGAAGACTCCAAACAAAGCGCCGCAAGAGGTTAAAGACAAGCACTTTTCTACCTTATGCTCAGCGTCCTGGTGAGAAATGCGAGTTAATTCCTCACCCCCTTTGAAGACCCATTCCAGCACGAGCCCGCCGCTTCCTCCTGACCGAAGTCAAGCTCCCGAAGATCGATCCAGGGGAAAACGCCCAGGGTCAGGTGTCAGGGTGAGGTTTGTCGGGACGAAAGGTGAGGGGACGGAGGCCGGTCTATCGGGTGATGGGGGAGACGGAATAGAGATACATAAAGGACATTATGTTACTCTGTTTGCAGGAGCGTGTTCTTATGCCCAAGCAGGGGCCAAACGAGCATGAATGGCAGCGACCCGAGGACCCTTCGGACCGGGAGAATTTCCCTGGGGGCCCAGTGTCCCCTGGGGAGGTCGCCGCTCATTCAGAGACCTTGGAGCCGGCATCTCCGGCCGCGCTGGCGGTGAACCCCTCCCCTGCCCCGCCGGCCCTCGTGATCCCCGGAGGCTGGCGCATCGAGGGCCTGCCCGGAACCGTCCGGGAGGCTGGCCCCTCCGCCGAGCGGCGCCTCCTCGAGTTCTTCACCGCCGAGATCTCAAACCCCCATACCCGCCTCGCCTACGCGGCCGCGGCCGCCTGCTTCTTCCGGTGGTGCGAGACCCGCAACCTGGCGCTCGGGGCCATCACGCCCTTTGCCGTGGCGACTTATATCGACCAGATGCAGGACCGCTATGCCCTGCCCACCGTCAAGCAGCACCTCTCGGCCATCCGGGCACTGCTCGACTACCTGGTCGTGGGCCAGGTCCTGCCGGCCAATCCGGCCGCTCCCGTCCGCGGTCCCAAGCACGTCGTCAAGCAGGGCAAAACACCGGTGCTCTCCGCCGGCGAGGCCCGTACCCTGCTCGACTCGATCGACCTCGAAAAGCCCTCTGGGCTCAGAGACCGGGCCCTCCTCGCCGCCATGGTCTATTCTTTCGCCCGTGTGGGCGCCATGGTCTCCATGAACGTCGAGGACTACTACCGGCAGGACAAGCGCTGGTGGCTGCGCCTCCACGAAAAGGGCGGCAAGTTCCACCAGGTCCCCGCCCACCACAACGCCGAGGAGTATGTGGATGCCTACCTCGAGGCGGCTGGGATTGGAAACGAGAAGGGCACCCCTCTGTGGCGCTCGATGAGGAGGGGCGGAAGCTTCAGCGAGAACCGCATGAACCGCGTGGATGTCTTCCGCATGGTCAAGCGAAGGGTGCGACGGGCCAAGCTCGGCGTGGCGGCCAACTGCCACACCCTCCGGGCCACCGGCATCACCGCCTACCTGCTCAACGGCGGCAGTGTCGAGAACGCCCAGGCCATCGCCGCCCACGAGTCCCCCCGCACCACCAAGCTCTACGACCGCACCGCCGATGAGATCAGCCTGGATGAGATCGAAAGGATCGTGATTTAAGAGTCTTCAGAACTCAAAAGGTCCGGTACTGCGGGTCGTCGGACCACGAGAAAAGGAACCCGAGGCCACGAGGTGCACAGTTGCGCGGAAAGTCCGGTAACCGTGGATTGGACTTCGCAAAGGGACAATCTGTGCGGTTCCGATCCCTTTCTTTTACATCCCTTCATGGGATATCATGCTGTCTTCATGCGGATCATCGCAAAGCGGACATTGCGCACCTTCTGGGAAAGGGACCCCCGAGCGGAACAACCGCTGAAGTCATGGTACGCGATCGCTAAGAAAGCCGATTGGTCTTCGCCGACGGACGTGAAACAGGCTTACGGAAACGCGAGCCTCATCGGCAATGACCGGGTTGTATTCAACATCGGCGGGAACAGGTACCGACTCATCGTCCGCTTCGACTACACGCATCGAATCGGGTTCGTGCGTTTCGTGGGCACACATGCCGAGTACGATGCGGTCAATGCCTCCAGAATCTAGGAGTTTGACATGAATATCAAACGGATCAAGAGCGAAGCCGACTATGACAAGGTATTGACCGCAATCGACGGTCTGATGGGTGCCGCGCCGGACACGCTCGAAAGCGACACACTCGACGTTCTTGTGACCCTTGTAGAAGCTTACGAAGCCGAGCGCTGGCCGATAGAGGCGCCGGATCCGATCGCGGCGATCGAGCACGTCATGGAGGCTAGAGGCCTGCGCCAAAAAGACTTCGCAGCACTGATTGGCTCCCAGCCACACGCTTCGGAAGTGCTCAACCGACAGCGCCCGCTCACGCTGCCGATGATCCGGGCACTGTCGATCGAATGGAACCTTCCTGCCGACGTGCTTGTACGCGAGTACGACCTCGCGAACGTGACATAACATGGAAAGGGTCCACCGAACCGCCGCCTGACCGGCACGCTACGATTGCTTCTAGCCCAAGGGGGCTACTGTGAAACAGTTTCTTTTCTCACTGATCGACGGCCTGGAGTGGTTGATTTTGGCGGCGCCCAAGACGAGGGTTGGTTGATTGAGCGTCTTGGCTTCGAACCTCCGGTTCAGGCCCGCCAACGCCTTGCACTGCAACCGGCCGCTTGAGTATGGTGGGTATTATCTGTCCAAGAAATCAGGGGCGGTACAGTGATCGGTCCTTCTGCATCTCTTCAAGGGTTTCACAGTATTTTTTCGACTCACGATGCTCGGGTATTCCTTGAGCAGGGTTCGGTGGAACTGTTCTCCTAACCCGTTGCTTTGAAGCCGACAACCGGGACGGTGCGGTTTCACTCGCAAGTCGGTAGTGTCTGACAAATATCCGAGCTCGGAATGCAGAAAATTAGAAAGACTGCGGGAGTTATAGGAGTGTCAACGACGTAACAAGTGGGGGACTATATAGGGGATCAGTTGCGGTTGAATTAAATGTAACCTATTTATATAAAACGAGTTATATATAAATCCTGGCGGAGAGGGCGGGATTCGAACCCGCGGTACGGTTCCCCGTACAACTGCTTAGCAGGCAGCCCCGTTCAGCCACTCCGGCACCTCTCCGAGGGGGTGGGACTTGGGACCGACCTTATAGCATGATCGTTTCTTCGAAATCCAGTTGAATCCAGGAGTGCGGTGGGGGGATGGTCTCGGTTGGTCGCCGGCCCGCAATCAGTGGATGGTCTTGACCTTGTTCTGCATGTAGTCCAGCAGCAGGTACTGGCCCAGCGTGTAGGGAGTGGTGAAGTAGGCCTTGCCCCGGCAGATCTCGGTGACCTTTTTGACGAAGCTGACCAGTTCGTAATCCCTGGCCAGCATGAAGGTGTTGATCATGATGCCGGCCCTGCGGCAGCTGGCGACCTCTCGAATGGTCTCATGGACCACCACCGGGTCCAAACCGAAGGAATTCTTGTAAATCACGCCGTTTTCCCGGGTGAGAGCCGAAGGCTTGCCATCGGTGATCATGATGATCTGCTTCATGTCCTTCCGCTGGCGCGCCAGGATGCGCTGGGCCAGACGCAGCCCCTCGCGGGTGTTGGTGTAGTAGGGGCCCACCTGGACCCGGGCCAGTTGGCTCAGGGGCAGCTCTTCCGCCGAGTCGTGGAACAGGACCAGGTTGAGCGAATCCCCGGGGTACTGGGTCCGAATCAGATGGGCCAGGGCCATGGCCACACGCTTGGCCGGCGTGAAGCGGTCTTCGCCGTAGAGGATCATGCTGTGGCTGCAGTCCAGCATCAGGACGGTGGCGCATGAGCTCTGGTACTCCGATTGATGGATCAGGAGGTCGGGATAGTCCAGCTTCAAGGGCGTTCCCAATCCCTCGCGCCGGACGGCCTGCAACAGGGTGCCGCTGACGTCCAGGTTCAGGGTGTCTCCGAATTCATAGTTCCTGGAGGCTCCGCTGGCTTCGATTCCCGTGGACATCTCCCGCGTGTCGTGCCGTCCGAACTGGCTTCGGCCCAGAGAGCCCAGCAGGTCCTTGAGCGTCTTGTATCCCAGAAAGTCGAGGCTCTTGTTGGTCAGCTCGAAGCGAGCCTGGCCGGCCTGACGGCTCTCGTGGCCACGCCCAGGGTTTGGAGGGTCGCCCTCCGACGGGCGGTCCTGGGCATAGGAGAGGTATCCTTCTTCCCCGAGGCGTTCGATCAGTTTTTGCACCAACTCGGAAAGCCTGGCGGCCTGGTCCTCGGAGGAGCCTTCCATCAGCTTTTCCAACAGCTCCTCGGGTAGCATGTCCTGGTTGACCAGGGCCTCCAGGATGGCGTCGTGGAGGTTCTGCAGGTTGTGGTCCTGGTCGAAGGGGTGCGGGCCATAGGGGTTCTGGAAGAAACCGCTCTGCAGCAGGAAGTCGGAGAGGTGGTTGAGCAGTTCTTCCAGACTCAGAGAGTCCCAATCCATCCCCGTGTATTTGGAGTATTTGACGTTCTTCACGGCTAGTTGAACGATCTCCGGCGGCGGGCCGGCTGGTCTTCGAAGACGGTCTGCGGCCTCTTTTTTTCCGAAGCGAAGTAACCCATCTCCTCGCTGCGGTCGATCTTGCGCAGGGCGTGAAGCCCGTCCAGGATGAACTCGCAGCCGGAAACCAGGAAAGCGAGGTCTTTCCGTCCCTTGCGGCGCGGTTCCAGAGAGGCTGTCTTTTCCACCAGTCCCTGAATCTGGTTCAGTTGCCCAAAGGCTTCGCTCGCCGGGGCGGTTTCGGAAAGCTTCAGGGCCCCCCCCAAATCGAACCAGTCCACGATGTGTTGCAAGTCCGCCGCATCGTAGTAGCGGGAAAAAACCTTTCCCACGGCGCCGCGTGTCAGGTCCTGGGCCACCTTCTCGGCGCCCTGCAACTCCCCTTCATATTCCAATTCCATCTTGCCGGTCATGGAAGGCAGGGCGGCGTAAACATCGCTGACGCGCGGAACGACCTTCTTTTCTCCGCTGGCGAGGCACCGGCGCTCGGCATTGGAGACCACGTTCTCCAGGACGCTGATGGGCAGCCGCTGGCTCACGCCCGAACGCTTGTCCACCTTCTTGTCCCGGCGGGCCAGAAAGGCGATGGTCTCGACCACCTCCTGGATGAAGCGGGGAATCCGAAAGCGGCGCCCGCTCCCCGGACGGTCCAGCCAGGCTTCCTGCTCGGTAATCCGGATGCCTTCCTTGAGGGCAACCGGATAGTGGGTTCTCACTTCGGCGCCGATGCGGTCTTTCAAGGGAGTGATGATTTTTCCGCGAGCGGTGTAGTCCTCGGGATTGGCCGTAAAGACCATCACCACGTCCAACTCGAAACGCACGGGGTAGCCTTTGATCTGGACGTCGCCCTCCTGCAGAATGTTGAAAAGCCCCACCTGAATCTTTCCGGCCAGGTCGGGAAGCTCGTTGATGGCAAACAGGCCCCGGTTGGCTCGGGGAAGCAGCCCGTAGTGGATGGTCAACTCGTCGGCGAGGTTGAGCCCGCTGCGAGCGGCACGGATGGGGTCGACGTCCCCGATCATATCGGCAATGGTCACGTCAGGCGTGGCCAGCTTCTCCACGTAGCGGGTTTCCCTGGGCAAGAAGGAGATGGGCGCCTCATCTCCCCTCTCTTCCACCAGGGTGCGGCAGGCGCGGCAGTGAGGCCTGAAGGGATTGTCATTGATTTCGCAGCCGGCCATGACCGGAATTTCCTCGTCCAGGAATTGGGTGAGTCCCCGCAAGATCCTGGATTTGGCCTGGCCGCGCAGCCCCAGTAGGACCAGGTTGTGGCGGGACAGAATGGCGTTGACCACCTGGGGAACCACAGAGTCGTCGTACCCCAGGATCCCCGGAAACAGCCGGGTCCCCGCCTCCAGTTTTCCAATGACATTGGCCCGCATTTCTTCCTTGACCGTGCGTTGCCGCATCCGCGGCGCCGCCCAGCCGGTTCCTTTCAACTCGCCTAGCGTCCTGGGTTGGCTCATGGGAGGTTTCCTGCCGGGCCGGCTCTGTCCACCCAATCCGCGGAGTGGGTTGTCCGATCAGTGTTCTTGATTATAGCCCTCATTTCTCACCGGGTCGCTGGATATATTATGAAAGACTGGTCATCTTCAGTACCGTATCGGCCCTGTTTTGAGGGCATGCGGGAACAGCCTGCGCTGGGCGGGCCCTGGCTGGTCTTTTTCCCTATCAGCGCGCACATGCTCCCTCGCGCGTGGTGCCGGCTACGCTCTTCGGTCGCGAGCACGCGCTGCAGGAACAAATCCGGCGCCATTGTCACGCCCCCCGGTGAGAAATGCGGGCTCGGCGCCATACCGGGGGGTGACAATCGCATTGTCGGCGGCCGAATCCTCGACCTGCCGATGGCCTATTCCACGGTAACGCTCTTGGCCAGATTGCGCGGTTGATCCACGTCGCATCCGCGGCGGACCGCGATGAAATAGGCCAGAAGCTGGAGTGGAACGGCCTCCAGGATGGGCAGCAGGAGGTCGTTGCTGGCGGGGACTTCAATATGAAAGTCGGAGGCTTCGATGGCTTCGGTGTTGGACGGCGTCACCAATGAGATGACCTGGCCGTCTCTGGCTTTGATTTCCTTGATGTTGCTTAGGGTCTTTTCGTAGAGGAGGGTGGACCGGGGGTTGCCGGCTTCGCTGGTCGCGATCACGAACACCGGCAGCTCTTCGTCGATCAGGGCGTTGGGGCCGTGTTTCATTTCGCCTGCCGGGTAACCCGTGGCATGGATGTAGGAGACTTCCTTCAGCTTGAGCGCGCCTTCCAGGGCGATGGGATAGTGGATGCCACGTCCCAGGAACAGGACGTGCACGCTTCGAAACAGGTGCCTGGCGAGCTCTTCCAGATGGGATGCCTGTCCGATGCAGGACTCTATCTTTTGCGGCACCCCGGCCAGTTCTTCGATAAGGGCCTGTGTCTGCTCCGCCGTGACGGTCTTCCTCACACCGGCCAGAAACAGGGCGAAAAGGAAGAGGGAGGTCAACTGGGTGGTGAAGGTCTTGGTGGCAGCCACGCCGATCTCCGGTCCGGCATGAGTGTAGAGAACGCCGTCGGCCTCGCGGGTGATCATGCTTCCCACGGCGTTGCAGATGGCGATGTTTCCGGCTCCCGGTTTCCGGAATTCCCGTTGGGCCGCCAAGGTGTCCGCCGTTTCTCCCGACTGGGTGATCAGGATTCCCAAGGTGTGGGGTGGAAGGATGGGTTCCCGGTAGCGGTACTCGGAGCCGTACTCCACCTCGACCGGTACCCGGGCCAAGCCCTCGATCATGAATTTGCCGGCCAGAGCGGCGTGCCAGCTCGTTCCGCAACCAATCAGGCGAATCTGCTCCACCAGGCGAAAATCCTCCTCCTTCATTTTCATCTCGTCGAGGATGATTTTCCCGGTGTCTCGAGAGATACGCCCCAGGGTGGCGTCCCGAACGGCCCGGGGCTGCTCGTGAATTTCCTTCAGCATGAAATGTTTAAATCCACCCTTTTCGGTCATGATGGGGTCCCAGGTGATGCGCTGCACCCTGGGTTTCAACGATCGGCCCCGAGAATCGGTGACTTTGAGTTCGTTCGAGCGGATGGCGGCCAGATCGCCGTCGCCCAGAAAGACGATGTCCCGGGTATGCGTCAGGATCGCCGGGATGTCCGAGGCCACAAAGGCCTCCCCTTCCCCAATGCCGATGACGACCGGCGGGCCCTGGCGGGCGGCCACCAGCGTGCCGGGCTCATGCAAGGACAGCACCACCAGAGCGTAGAGGCCGGTCATTTCCCCGACGGTCTTCCGGACTGCCTCCTCCAGGCAACCCTCAAAGTGCTTTTCGACCAGGTGGGCAATGACCTCCGTGTCGGTCTCGGTGACGAATCGATGTCCATCGGCCGCCAGGGCTTTCTTGAGGGACAGGTAGTTTTCGATGATCCCGTTGTGGACCACCACGAACTCCCCTCGACAGTCGCGATGGGGATGGGCGTTTTCTTCAGTCGGCCTGCCGTGGGTTGCCCAGCGGGTGTGGCCAATGCCCACGGTACCCTCACAGGGCTTTTCCCTGACCGCCTCTTCAAGATTCCGTACCTTGCCCGAGGCCCTGCGGACATGCAGATGACGGCCCGCGACGACAGCAATTCCGGCTGAATCGTACCCTCGATACTCGAGGCGTTTCAGCCCTCCCAGCAGCACGGGTGCGGCCGGCTTGTTTCCGAGGTATCCAATAATTCCGCACATGGCCCGGTAACCTTAAACCGATTGAGGATCGTTGACGGTGGGTGCTTGGGTCACCCGACGTCCTGAGCTGCGTTCCCGAAGGATCTTCTCCATGCGAGCCAGATCGATCCGGCTGTTGATTCCCATCACCTCCAGCCAATCATCGCAGACCAGGGCTTCCACCGGTTTGCCCTGGCGGCTCAAAAGGCCCACACAATCGGTGAGGTAGAACTCCTGCTGGCGATTGTCGGGGGTCAGCCGGTCGATGACTTCGGACAAATCGGGAATTCGGAAGCAATAGAGCCCGGCGTTGACCTCCTGGATCTGCAGCTCGGAAGGCCTGGCGTCTTTCTGTTCGACGATGTCGCGAACTCGGCCGTGGTCCGCCCGAATCACCCGGCCATAGCCGGCGGGATCGGGCAGTTTGATCGAAAGCAGGGTGAGGCTGGCGCTGGTTCGATGGTGCGCCTGAATCATTTTCTGAAGTGTCCCGGCAGAAATCAATGGCACATCGCCCGACAGGACCAATAAGTTGCCCGGCTGCCCGGACCACCAGTCCCTGGCAATCTGAACCGCATGTCCGGTCCCCAGTTGAGGAACCTGCTCGGCGAACTGAACGGCTCGGTGCCTCAGCCTTGACCTCACCAGGCCGGCTTGATGCCCCACAACCACCAGAGTCCGTCCGGGGTTCAAGGCCTCCACGGTATCCAGGACATGTTCAATCAGCGGCCGTCCCGCCAATGGGTGCAGCACCTTCGGCAGGGAAGACTCGAGGCGGGTGCCCTTTCCGGCCGCCAGAATTAGAACGTGGGTGGGATTCATGTCTGACCGCAGGCCGATGGGCGCAGTGGCGGTTGGGAGCGATCGAGGGCCACATGGACATCGAATATCGCCAGAGCGAGCTTGTGGGGATCGTGCCTGACCATCTCATCCCGGGCCAACAGGTCTCTGGACAGGACCCGGACTCCAAAGCGGGACAAGGCTTCGAAATCGATTTGGACCGGTTCGGCGTTTTCTACGCGGTATCTGGCCTGCTGCCGGTCCGGGATCGGCGAGTGGTTGCACAGGACCACGTCGAAGGGAAAGCGCCCCAGGTGGCGGCACACGGCCTGCAGGTGGTCGGCCATGGTGAAGCCAGGGGTCTCTCCGCCCTGGGTCATGATGTTGCCGACGTATATCTTGAGAGCCTGAGAACCGGCGATGGCCTCCGGGATCCCCCGGACCAGCAGATTGGGCAACAGGCTGGTAAAGAGAGAGCCTGGTCCCAGGGTGATGATGTCGGCTGCCTGGATGGCCTCAAGTGTTTCCGGGAGGGGCTCAGGGGATTCGGGAAAGAGGGAAATCTTCCGGATGCGCTCGGGGACGCGGCCAATCGAGGATTCTCCCGACACCCTGTCCCCATTCTCCATCTCGGCGGCGAGGCGAAGATCGGCCACGCTGGATGGCAGGATGCGTCCCTTGATGGCCAGTACCTCGCTGCAGAGTCGGGTGGCTTCCAGGAAGTCGCCCGTGACCCCCGTCAAGGCGGTGAGGAACAGGTTTCCGAAACTGTGTCCACTCAGGTCTCCTGCTCCGCTGAATCGGTAATGAAAGAGCCTGGACATGAGCAGTTCATCTTCAGACAGGGCCAACATGCACTTGCGGATGTCACCGGGAGGCAATATCTGAAACTCCTGCCTCAATCGGCCCGAGGAGCCGCCATCGTCGGTGACGGTCACTACCGCGGTGAGCTGTTCAATGGCAAGAGCGGGGGGAGCAGGCCTGGAATCGGCACTCTGAACAAAATGCTTGAGCCCCGAAAGCAGGCGGGACAGGCCGGTTCCTCCTCCAATGGAGACGATTCTGAGGGATGGGGAGGATGGGCTGTTCAAGGGGTCCGGCCTGCCTCTCTCGCCGAGGGCCTGCACTGGTGAGATGAGTGCAAGTAGCGCGCCGTCATTCTTCCTTTCGGGCGTGCTCGCGAATGAAGAGCGTAGCGGGGAGTACCTTCGAGGGAGCCCGTGCGCGCTGAAGGGGGAAAGACAAGCCGGGGCGCGCCCTGCAGTATCGGTACCCTGAAGGCTCCAGGCAAAAACCTCCAAGATGCTGAAGACAAGCTCTTTTTCATCCTATACCCAGCGCCCGGGTGGGAAATACGGGATGCTGCGGCTGCCAGTTGGGAAGCACTGATTGCGGGCGGCCTACGATGTTGCCGCGGTGGGTTCCTCCGGATAGACCAGCGAGACAAACCGGGAGTTTCTCGTCAGCAGCTCGAAGTCGGAATCTCGTTGCGCCAGGAAGCGGTTTTCCACCTTCAGGTCGATGGCAAGCTCGAGGTTCTTGAGCGCACGGTTCGTATTTCCCAGCCGACAGTTGCAGACCGCGAGGGCATAGATCACGTAGTCGCATTGGGGGTCCCGCTTCAGCGCCCGTTTGAGGTACTGCATGGACTCACGGTACCGACGGTTGTTTATCAGGATAATGGCGACATTGTAAAGTTCTTCCGCGCTCTTGGGGGCAGGATGGCTGCGAGGGATTTTTTGTTCGCACAGCCTGATGTGGGTCAGCGCCCGTTCACAGATCTCTTTGTCCTGACCGTCCGTAGAGATCACTTTTGCAAAAGCTGCTCTTGCCCGCTCGAATTGTTGCCGATGCAGCAGCCGAACTGCCGCCTCATACCGTTTGATCAGCGTACTTCGGCCCGGGCGGGTCGGTCGAGATCGAGGCTTGGCTGTTCTGGGCCTGGAGCGGCTTGAGGCCCGGGACTTGCCGGCTTCGGCGGAAAGGGGTTGATTGGCGAGCGTGTCCTGGGTGGAGCCGGCGGCGTTTGGACCAGGAATCGGCTTGAGTCCGGCCGACGGCGTTTCCGACGGAATCCTCACCTTGGATTTTGGCTGAGTTTTGGGCATGTCTCCTTCGATTAGCAGGTCAGCGGCGGCTGCCGGTCGTGCTTCAAACGTCGCTTTCCCGGAAGCGTTTCCTCCCAGCTGCCTTCCTCACCTCTCTTTCCGAGACTCCGACCGGGAAGGTGTCTCCAGCCCGACCGGGCACCCACCGGTTTGAATTCGGCAGGTGAAGCAGGAGGAACGATCACAGACATGCAGCAATGAGGGTAGGCTGGCATAGGCTTGAAGTGGCCCATACTCATATCAGAAAGCCTCGCGGCCCGTCAACCGCCCCCCCCCTCGCGTCCGGTAGCTGACGCCTTCCAGGGTAGCGGTGGGTCTGGTACACTGGGAACAGTCATGGCGACCCCGGAGTTCAGGGGAAGCTCAAGCGGGGCCATCGCTCTCCCAGATGTCCCGGCGGTCGTTTCCGACCGCCCCATGCGGGCTTAGGTGCTAGGTGCAGCACTTCAGGAGGTCAAGCATTGAACCATCTCTCTCACGGGTTGGCCCGGAGCCCGACCACCCGGCGGATGGAGTCCGGTCGCTCAGGGCTTTCGGCCGTCAGGAGGTTCCTCTGGCTGGGGGCGGGGATGGCGAGCGGTCTCCTCCTGGGCGCTCCTGCGGAATCCGGTCTGGGAGGGGTCGGGGTTCCTGGCGCGGGAGGAAAAGCAACCGTTCAGCGCTTCCAATTGCTCAACGGCTTGCCAATCCTGCTCTTGCAGAGCCAGGGCGGCGACCCGTTGGTTGTCAATCTTCTGATCAAGTCGGGATCCAATCGTGACCCGGTCCACAAGCCCGGAATGGCCCTTCTGTCGGCCCGCCGGCTGCTGGTGCAAACTCCCGACCGCACCAACGAACTGCAGGTGCTGGGCATCGAGCTGCAGGTGGATGTCCAGGCCGACGCCACCATTCTCCGGGCCAGCATGCCTCCTCGTCGGATGCGTACCTTCCTTGGCCTGCTGGGCGCCGCGTTGGCTCCGCCGCTGTTTGGGGACAAGGTCGAGCAGGACACCGCAGTGGTGAGAGATGATCCTCCCGGAAGAAGCCCGGATGGTCTGCCCCATGGCCACTTCAGAAGAGCGATCTTTGGAAACCACCCCTATGGAAGCGGTCTCGGACGGATCGGAGGCGTGGAGACCATCCTGTACGGCGACCTGGGCGAGTTCCGACATCGGCACTACATTCCCAACAATGCCTCCCTGATTGTGGTGGGTGCGGTCCCCGCGGGGGAGCTACTGGATACGGCCCGGGAAACGCTGGGACCCTGGACCAAAGGGAGTCCTCAGGAACCCACCTATCCCGAATTCCCGAGGTTGGATCATCTGTCGATTCAGCTTGTGGGTGAAGAAGAGGGTGGCTCGGAAGCGGGCATCGTCTTCGGCCACAGGACTCCCCATCGATCAAGCAGCGATTTCTACAGCCTCAAGGTCCTGAACCTGATTTTGGGAGGACTCGGTAACGGGTCCCGGCTCAGCCGCGTGTTTCTCTCACGCCACATCAACTACCGATTTCTTGACAGCCAAATTCGCTTTTTTCGTATCGGCGGCATGCTGCAGGTGTTGGCCAAGGTTCCCGAGCAGGCTGCCCCGGGCGCTCTGACGGCCATACTGGAAGCCATCGAAAGTCTCAAGCAATCCCCGGTTTCCGAGGCTGAGCTGGAGTCGGCCAAGACGCAACTCATCGCCCGCCATGGAGAAAGGCTGCGTTCTCCCGACGCCATTGCGGATGAGTTGACCTATATGGAGCTCTTTTCTCTATCCAAGGATTTCTTGGATCGGTTCGGCGACAATGTCCGCAGGTTGACCCCGGAAGACATACAGGGAGCCGCCAGGGCGCACCTCAGCACCACCAGGGCGGTCGCGGTCGTTACGGGATCGGGTCCGGAGCTCCGTTCCCGGTGGGACAGGTTCGGCACCGCTGAAGTGGTTGCCCTTCCAATAGATTCCGAGTGACGTTAGCCTGCAATTCTCACCGGGTCGCTGGAAATATTATGAAAGACCGCTTATCTTCAGTACCTTATTGGCCCTGTTTTGAGGGCCTGCGGCTACAGACTGGGTTGGGCGCGCCCTGGCTTGTCTTAGGTGTGCACATGCTCGCGCACGTAGTGCCCGCTACGCTCTTCGGTCGCGAGCACGCGCTGAAGGAAAAACTGCCGGCGCCATCATCACGCCCCCGGTGAGAAATACGGGCTAGAATGGGCGGACTGCGGAAGGTTTCGCGAGAAGCGGACCGATGGCGAGTCCCGACGTTTGATACAAACCATTAGCACAGGCGGCATACTTTAAAGGGTTGGTTTCTTCTGCTGCCGTGCCCCGGGCGCTGCTGGTCCGGTCCAGGTTTCGGGTTCATGTTGACAGACAAACAGCTCCATGCCAGGACCGACGAAGAACTGATGGAAGAGCTCAGGCTGGGTCGCCAGGAAGCTCTGAGCCTTCTGTTTGACCGCTACTATCGCCTGGTCTTCAGCGTGGCGCTCAAAATCCTTCGTGATCGAGGCGAAGCGGAAGATCTCATGCAGGAGGTATTCATTGAGATTTACCGGCGGATCGAAGTCTTTAATCCGAACAAGGGGAGCGCCAAGACCTGGATTCTGCAGTATGCCTATCACCGAAGTCTCAACCGGCAGAAATACCTGGCCTTGCGAAACTTCTATGACCAGAGGGAAGAAACGGACCTGGAAAACTATGAGTTTTCCCACTCCATGAGGGGGCGGAACGGCCTCACCTATCAGGATTGGGGTCAGATGATCGAGAAGGGATTGCAGACGTTGACGGAAAGGGAACGCCGCACATTGGACCTGGCCTACTTTCAGGGGTTTCTCATGAAAGAGATTGCCGTCCAGATGAAAGAACCCTTGTCCAACATACGGAACCACTACTACCGGGGCCTCAAGAAGTTGCGGTCCTTCTTGCAGGCCAACGGCTGCATGAACCAGACGACGGGTTGATGCCCAGGGGATGTCACCATGTCCAAGCGTGATGAATTCAACCATGAACGATTCGAGGAGTTGTGTGCCCTGGCTGCACTTGGCCAGATCTCTGCCGGGGAGTACGCCGAACTTCGCTCTCATCTGACCGCCTGTGAGGACTGTCGCAGGAGTCGCCACGATTTTCTGGAGATTCTTCATGAGCACCTGCCACTGGTTGCCGAAGGCGAGCCCGCCGGCGCCTCCTCCAAGGTTGCCTTCCATGATTCCAGCTACAGACAGCGATTTCTGCAGCGCACTGAGGATCGGAGCGGCTCCCGCGCTACTCCCAGGAAAACCGGATCCACGATTGAGTCAGGGGTCGGGACGGGGAGATGGTATCGGTCGACCGGTATGGCCCGATACGTCCTGCCGGTGGCGGCGGGACTCCTGGTGGCGGCCCTGGGCCTGAACGGGTTCCAGTGGTACCGGGGTGGCGAGCGCCTGTCCAGCGCCACAGCCAGGGTGAGTCAACTCGGTGAGGAGATCAGCCGGCTCAACCGTCAAATATCCGATCAATCCGAGGCCGGTCTTTCAGCCGTCCCTGCCATTCCCGAGATCCCTGAGAAGCCGGAGGCGGAAACCGACCGGCTGGTGCTGGAACTGGCCCAGGCGCAAGGCGAACGGCGCATGGCCCTGGCCGAATTGCAGAGCCAAAGCCAGAAGCTGGTGGGGACCCAGGCCGATGCTGACGCCTTGAATCGGGCGCTGGAGGAAGCCAGGAATTCGGAAGTGCGGTTGTCGGAGAAATTTGCAAGGGTGGAGAGGGTTCTTCAGACTCGCACCAGCGAGTTGGAGTCTCTGCGGAAACAAGGGTCGACCCACGAGGTGACCCTTGTACTTCAGGAGAAGCAGATCGGCGAGTTGGTTCGGAAAGTGAACGAGCAGGCAGAGACCATCCAGCGGGACCGGGAACTGCTGGCCGCAGACCGGGATATTCGGGATCTGTTGACGGATCGCAACCTGCGTGTCCTGTACGTCGAGGACAATGATCCCAGCGGGGAGCGCATCGTGGACGCCCACGTGTTTTATGCCGAGGGCAGGCGCCTGATCGTCTATGCCCACGAGACGCCAATGGGGGAAAAATCGCTGAATAATTTCTCGCTGCAAGCTTGGGGGAAACGCAGTTCCGCCCTCACGGGTTCACCCAAGAGCCTGGGCATTTTCTATTCGGACGCCAGGAACGATAAAGGGTGGATACTCAAGTTCGACGATGCCGAGGTGCTTTCCCAGATCGATTCCGTCTTCGTTACCCTGGAGCCGAAGGAAGGCAGCCTGAAGCCGGGAAGCAGAGAGCTCCTGTATTCCTACCTGAACCCCAATGACGATCTCCCTTGACCCGGTCACCTTCCCACGACCCGGATCCGAACCCCAGGCTCCACCCTGCCTGGGTCCGGCCATTCCGTCCAGCCACACCGCCTGATCCCAGTGACGCAGTTGGAAACCAAGGGTGGCATACTCGGGTGTGAACCAGCCTGCGCCTTTGCTCCACACGGGAGGTAGATCCACACCGTGCGTCTGATTTTAGTCCCAATGCTGTGGGTGGCATTGGCCGGCCCGCTGCTGGCCAGTCCGACGGCGACGCTCAGCGGCCGGGTAACCGGCAGGCAGGAGCAGGTTCTGCCCGAGGTCCAGGTGACCGCTACCCATATCGAAACCAACCAGAGATATCGGACCAAAACCAACCGGCTGGGACTCTATCGGCTGTCCAACCTGCCGCCGGGCCACTACCGGGTGATTGTTCGCCTGCTGGGTTACCGCACCATAGTGAAGCCGGACCTGGAACTCCACGTCCAGGATTCCGTCGTCCTGAACTTCTCGATGCAGGTCGGTTCGGTCATCGCCAGCGTCACCGAGCTGGGGGGGATCCCGCTCATCCGAACCGAGTCCGCCACATTGGGCACCACCATCAGGCCGCAGGTCATGACGGAGCTCCCCTCATTGACCCGCAATCCCTACGATTTTGTCGGCGTCAGTTCCGGCGCCATTCCGGCCAGCGTGAGACGCGGCATCGGCTTCGCCCTGAACGGCCAACGGGCTGAGAGCGGGGGTTTCCTGCTGGACGGCAGCGACAACAACGATCCCTACAACTCCGGTCCCGGCCAGATCGTTCCCCTGGACGCCGTGCAGGAGTACCGATTGCTCACCAACAACTTCACCGCCGAGTATGGCCGCAATGCGGGCTTTATCGCCAACGCCATCACCAAGAGCGGTGTGAATGAGTTTCACGGGAATGCCTACTATTTCCTTCGCAACTCCGGGCTGGCGGCCAATACTTTTGAGAACAACTCCAGGGCCTTGCCCCGGCCGGTCTTCAACCGCCAGCAGCTCGGGGGCACGCTGGGTGGGCCGGTTTACCGGGACAAGGTCTTTTTCTTTGCGGCCTTTGAACCCATTCTGGTACGGAGCTCCGCCGCTCTCAGCTACTATATCCCCACCCCGCAACTGCTCTCGGTGAGCTCACCCGGGACCAATGCCATCTTCGAGCGCTTTCCGTTGCCCACCAACCTCTCCGATACGGATATCAGCACCCGGACCGTCTGTCCGTTCGGAAGAGCCTGCGGGTCCAAGATCGGGACAGGCTTTGTTACCCTGCCGACATTCGCCTCGACGTCGCGTACCGGGCCGGTGGACGCCGGCGCCGGCCCGCCGCAGGACACCTACCTCTGGACCGCGCGGGTTGACACCAGCATCGGTCCCCGCACGGTCCTGAACACCAGTTATGCCTTTCAGGATCATGCCCGGCTGGCAACCGTAGATCAGCCCTATTCCCCCCTGCTGGATCGGTCCTTTCATTTGAGGAATCAAACCATGACGGTCAACCTGACGCGATTCTGGTCGGGCAATTTCCTGTCCGAATCCCGCCTGGTTTTCAATCGTCTCTTTCAGCGGAGAGCGTCCCAGCCTCCAGGAGGTTTCCCCTCCTTCGTCATTACCGGGGATGAAATCAGCGGTGCGGTGGGATCTCTGGTATTGCCCTCCGGCCGCAACGGCGACGGCGGCGCCCAAAACGAGTACCAGTTTCAACAGATGGCGAACTGGGTGAGAGGCCGGCACAACCTGAAGTTCGGCGCCAGCCTGGTCCATCTTCGGGACAACCAGACCCCGGCCGAGTCCACGCTGACTCGCCACAATCACGTGGAGTTCAAGAACCTGCAGCGATTTGTGGATGGGCGGGTATCCTCCTTCCAAATTCACCTGGATCCGAGAGGCAAGGTTCCCGGTGAGCTGTTGGCGCCCCCCTTCGGGTCCTTCAACCCTCGGCGCCACTACCGCTTTAACGACTTGGCCTGTTTTATGCAGGACTCCTGGAAGGTGAGCTCCAGGCTGACCCTGTCGCCGGGTGTGCGGTATGAATATTTTGGTTCCGGCTATCGCATCGGCCAGGAAAAGCTTTTGGAAGCCAGTTTCTATCGAGGGGACGGATCCACTACCCAGGAGCAAATGGCTAACGGTCGTTTGCTACGCACAGCCGACGCCCCCGGCCAATACCGGAACCACTTCTTTCCGCCTCGCAAGACCAACATCTCCCCCCGAATGGGGCTTGCCTATGATTTGACCGGAAGAGGCAGGCTCGTCTTTCGGGCCGGGATTGGGCGCTTCTACGAGCGTTTGCCCGGCTTTGTCTACGAGAACCTGAATCCTCCGGCCTTCAGCGTCATCCGTATCTCCCAAGTTTCGTTGTCGCCGGCCCTGTTTGAAGATCCCTACTCCCTGTTTCCCTCGGGTCCCCTGTCGGTGCCTCCCAGTGCCGTCAGCCACTTGGACCAGGATCTGACAACCGCCTCCACCTGGGCCTGGAACGCCACCATCCAACATGACTGGGCCAACAGGCTGTTGCTGGCCGCCTCCTATGTGGGCTCCAAGGGCCAGGATCTTTACCGGCCCATCAACGCCAATCGCCTGGGCAGCGGACGGCTTCTGGGGCGCCCGGAGGAAAGGCTGGTCAACCACATCGCCGGATTGATCACCGTGGGGAATCAGGCCCGGTCTTCCTATCACGGGCTGCAGATCAGAATTGACAGCCTTCGCCTGCGCAGATTCGGGTTGCAGTACGGTCTGAACTATACCTGGAGCCACTCCCTGGACAACGTGAGCTCGCTGGTAGGCGACGATAGCGTGAGCGGCGCCGGCGGGCTGCCGCTTGACGCCTTTGACCCCGATCTGGATAAGGGCTCCTCCGATCACGACGTTCGCCACCGGTTGGTCGGCCACTTCGTCTGGCAGATTCCGGGTGCGACTCGAACGAGAGGGTTGACGCGTCTGTTCTTGGCCGGCTGGCAGTTCAGCGGGATTGTTTCTTTACAGAGCGGCCAACCCTTCAGCCTGCGGGATGGCCGGGTCTTCGATCGGGAGTTGGCCGACAACACCCGGCCGCGACTCACGGGCCAGGCGCCAGGGATGCTCGGCGCCGGGGAGCGGCCGGTCGACGTCCGAACGCCGAACGCCTTCCTCATTCTGCCCGTCAACCGGGTCCGCAACTCCAACGGAAGCTGTATTGCCGATGCCGCACCCTTCGGCTGTCAACCCTCCGTCAATGGACCTTTTGACGGGTCTTTGGGTCGAAACACCTTCCGGCGGCCGGGCACCCATTTCCAGAACATTGCGCTGGCCAAAAATGTCGATCTCCCCGAGGTGGGCGGTGTGGAAGGGTTGCAGCTTCAATGCCGGGCCGAGTTCTACAATCTCTTCAACCACTCCAACCTGTATGTGAAACCGGCGACGACCAATGTGGCGGCCTCCTCCTTCAATACGGACCTGGGGTCCAGAGTTCCGGGAGTGGTGGCCTCCTACGGGACGCCAGCCGGTTTTCCGCAGGAAGCTCGTCAGATCGTCCTGGCCGTAAAACTGATTTTCTGATCGGAAGACGACGAATTCCGGGGTGGGCTTAAGGAAGGGTACGCAATTGTATTGCCGAGGATTACTCTCGAAAGCGGCTTTCGGGTGGGCTGCCCTGATCGGAGCGAGCGGCGGCATGGCTGCAATTTCGGCCGGAGAGCTTGTGTTCGAGCGGGAGGGTCTGCGGCCTTTCCTCCAGACCCCTGGGACAACGGCCACCGCTGCTCCCAAGAATCTGTCTGATCCGCCGCAAGCCGTGCGGACGGCCGAGGTTCGGCAGGCCTATGTCGAGCTGCCCCTCAGCTTTGAACCGAACCGGGGACAGGCCGGGAATCGGGTTCGCTTCCTTTCCCGAGGGCCCGGTTACAGTTACCTGCTGCTCGACCGGGAGTTGGTCTTTCAATATCAGTCCGGAAGATCCACAAGAGAGTCCGAATCGCCCAGGGCGGTGGGGGGGGGCTCGGCTTTGAGAATGCGTCTCGTCAATGGCAAGCCCCGGCCCGGGATCCGCGGTGAAAACCGGCTTCGAAGCAATAGCCACTACTTGCGCGGCACGGACCCAAGCCATTGGCAGGTGAACATTCCGACTTTTTCCAGAGTGTGCTACCAGCAGGTCTATCCGGGGGTCGACCTGATCTTTTACGGCAACGGCCGGCGTTTGGAATTTGACTTCCGGCTCGATTCGGGTGTCGACCCCGATGCGATCCGTCTGCACTTTGAGGGGATGGGAGATGGTCCAGCCCATCACGTGCTGTCGCTGGATGACCAGGGAAACCTCATTCTTCCGGGAGACCTTCGGCTGATGCGTCCCGTGGCGTTTCAGGAAAAGGGTGGCGTTCGTCAGGAAGTTCGCACGGAGTACAGGCTTGGTGGTGACGGGGAGGTGGGATTCCGTTTGGGTCGCTACGATCCGGACCGGCCTCTGGTGATCGATCCCGTGCTGACTTACTCGGCCGGCGGGATTGGAGGTTCCGCCATCGCTGTTGACCGGGAAGGGAACGCCTACGTGACGGGTATTGCCAACCCCGCCTTTCTCACCTCCGTAGACGCTATTCAAAGCCTTCATGGCGAAGGATCCTGTTTTGACGGGCCGAACATGGTTCGCTGTCCCGACATCCTTTTGGCCAAGGTGAACGCCGAGGGGACGGAATTGATCTATTCCACCTTCCTGGGCGGTTCCGGATTCGAATACGGGTACGGAGTTGCAGTGGACACTCAAGGTAATGCCTATCTCACCGGTACCACCAACTCTCCGGACTTCCCCGTATCATCCGAGGCGTGGCAATCGACCCTGTCGAGCGAGCAGTGCGGTTCGGAGCTTCCGGGCCAATTCTGCAACAGTGCCTTCCTCACCAAAGTCAATGCGACCGGGACGGCTCTTGTCTACTCCACTTTTCTGGGTGGCAACGAGGGTGGACTGGGCGGCAACGGAATTGCCGTCGACGCTCACGGATCTGCCTACGTCACGGGTGATGGCGCTGAAGGCGGGTTCGTGGCCAAGCTCCATCCGGAGGGAACGTCCCTGCTTTATTCGGTCCGGGGCGTGGGGGGCACGGGCGTTGCCCTGGATTCCCAAAACAATGCCTATCTCTCCGGCAGAAATGGGAACGAGTCCTACGTGACCAAGCTGGATCCCGAGGGAGCCGAAATCCTTTACAACTTTCGCCTCGGCGGAACCTCAGTCTCCTTCGATGCGTCCCCTCAGGAATTGGAGGCGATTACTGGGATCGCCGTCGACGGCCAGGGACATGCCTATGTGACCGGTTACACGGCCTATCAGGACTTTCCCACGACGCCCGGCTCTTTTTCCGAATCGGCTCCCGGCGCCGGAATCTGCGGCAGCTCTCTTTGCCTGGATGCTTTCGTCTCCAAGCTGAACGCGGAGGGAACCTCACTGATTTACTCCACCTACCTGGGTGGGAGCTCCATCGACTACAGCAATGGCGTAGGTGTGGACTTGTGCGGGAATGCTTATGTGACGGGTGTGACGCTTTCCTCCGACTTTCCGGTGACGCTGTCCCTGGGATCTCCGGAGGGACAGATTTTCGTAAGCAAATTGGATCCCGATGGGGCGAAACTCGTTTACTCGGTCAGGGCGGGTAGCGGTGAAAGCATCGAGGGAGGCAGCAGTCTTTGGGTCAGTCCCCGGGGAAACGCCTACATCACGGGGCAGGCGGGCTCCGACTTCACCTTGACCCCTGGGGCCTATCAGGCGTCGGAAGGCAATGGCGCCTTTGTGGCGAGGCTCCATGACGATGCCGAAGTCTTTGTACCCATTGTACTCTCAACCTCCGGACCCGATGGCTCCGTGGTGAGTTCAGAGCTGACGCTGAGCAACCGGGGAACCCGTGAGGCCACGCTGGAATTCACCTACACGGCGGCATTTGGCGAGGGAAGCGGCACCGCCCGGGACCACTTGCCGGCGGGCCGGCAGCGCATCGTTCCCGATGCCATTCATCACCTGAGACAACTGGGTGTTCCCATTCCGGAGTCAGGCAACCGCGGGGGTACCCTGACGGTGCGTTTCTCAGGACTGAACTCCGAATCGGAAGGGGCGGTGTCTGTACGCACAACCAGAACGGTAGCGGGGTCCCGGAGCGGTTGGGCCTATCCAGCCGTTTCGACAGGGTTTCACCAGCCGGCTTTTCTCTGCGGACTCCGCCACAACGCCGCCGATCAAAGCAACCTTGTGGTTCACAACCTGGGGTCCCAGACCAGCGGCGAAATCACCTTGAGGCTGACCGTCATCTCCGGCGATCCACACCAGCCGGATTCGTTTGTTCTTCCGGATCAGACGCTGCTGCCGGGCAAATACCATCAAATCGACGGCGTGCTCCGGTCCAACGATCTGTCACTGGAGAACGGCTATGTACGCATCGAGAAGGTCCAGGGTCAAGCTCCCTACTATGCCTATGCCGTCCTCACCGACCAAGCCGGTTCCGACGGCTCCTTTATTGCACCTGTTCTGGAAAACGCCACGGTTGGGGGAAGGGGACAGACATTGCTCGCCGTAGAGTATGCCACCCGGTTCAACAGCGAGCTGGTGGTGACCAACTGGTCGGAATCCTGGAAGGTCCTGGGGTTCTCGGTTGTTTCCGATGGAATTCAAGACCCGCTGCGTTCCCGATTCGTCTCCCTGAGACCTCGCGAGCAGTTGATTTTGCCCGAATTCGTAAAATGGCTGCGCCACCGGGGCCTGCCGGGATTTCCCCTCCCCGGCCTGGGTGCTTCCGGTCAGGATTTCTCCGGCTCCATCTTTGTCACCATTGATGGAGGCGACGAGGATAGCGGCTATTACGTGGGCTCGAGGAATTCAACTCTGATCGACGGCCACCGCAACGGATTTGTCCATGCGGCCGTACCCTACGGAGACTCCCACCATTCCGCGGCCTGGGTGTACGGGTTGCGCCATGACGAGGAGAAGGGAACCGATCTGGGAATCGTCAATACGGGAGAGTTGAGCGACGAGACCAGCCTCTTTCGCGTTGAGATCTACGACGGAGAAACGGGAATGCTGGCCCATAGGCTCGAGGACGTGAGGCTGGAGGCGCGGCAGTCGGTCCGGTTGGAGTCGATTCTCGATCGGGTAGCTTCGGGCGCCCGCCAAGGCTATGCTCGCGTCTCCAGGATTTCCGGGTCCAACCCGTTCCTGGCCTTCGCCGTCGTTACCGACGGCATCCTCGGCGGCCAACCTTCCGGGGACGCGTTCATCATTTACGGCGTTCCCTAGCCCGCATTTCTCACCAGGGGGCTGGACATCGGCTGGGAAAGTGTTTGTCTTTAGCATCTTGCAGCGCTTTGGGGGGGGGGACCTTCAGGGTACAGACTGCGCTGGGCGCGCCTGGGCTTGCTTGAGATCGAACACCAGGGATGATTGCTGCCGCCGCCTACGCGGCTCGGGGGATGGAGCTGCCCTTTTCCATGGGCTTACGCCCACGGCTAAGTGCGGACGCCGCATTCGCGGCTTACTCGAACCCCGGGCTGGCGCCCGGGGACTATTCTATGAATCCTGTCCCCCTGCAGTGTCGTGATTTAGGGGAGAGCGGTGAAGCCGCGGTTGGCGTAGCTCACCCGAGGAAACCTCCCCTACAGGTCTTCCTTATAAAGCGGCGTAGCCGCGCCAGCACTTAGCCGTGGGCGTGAGCCCATGGACGTCGTATTCCCCACCCCCGCCGCGTAGGCGGCGGATTAGTGGCGCCGTCCCGGAACGCACTGCCTCTCCAAAATCACGCCGAACACGTTCCTCACTCCCTGTACTCTTCTCAAGACTGCAACCCGTGGTGAGAAATGCGTGCTAAGCCGCTCCATGTCATAGCCGGGCCAGTCCGGCTGCTATCCTTTGGCTCCCCTCGGCAAGGTTTTCGATGGATGTTGCGTAGGAAAGCCTGAGGTAACCCTCTCCGGAGGCGCCGAAGGCTGTCCCCGAGAGCAAAGCCACACCGGCTTCCTGGAGCAGATAGTCGGCAATTTGGTCGCTGGGTTTGCCGAACGATCGAATGTTGGGGAATACATAGAAGGCTCCCGGCGGTTTCAGGCAGCTGACGCCCGGGATCCGATTCAGCGCCTCGACCAGAAAATCCCTGCGCTTGCGAAATTCCGCCACCATCGCAGCCACGGCGCTCTCGGTGTTGGCCAATGCTTCCAACCCCGCCCGCTGGGCGAAAGGCGCCGTGCAGGAAACACTGTTGGTCACCAGCTTTGAAATCTGGGTCTGCAGTTCCGGCCTCATGATGCCGTATCCGAGCCTCCAGCCGGTCATGGCAAAGGTTTTGGAAAACCCATCCAGGATGACGGTGCGATCCATCATCCCGGGAATCGAGGAGATACTGCGGTGCTCTCCTTCGTAAATGATGCTGGAGTAAATTTCATCCGATAGAACGGTGATGTCATGCCGGGTGGCCAGGTCCGCGATGATTTCCAGATCGCTCTGCGTCAGAAGGCCTCCGGTTGGATTTTGCGGGGAGTTGACAATCATCAACTTGGTTCTGGAGGAGACTTTCGACTGAAGCTGCCGGGGGTCGAAGCGAAACTCAAACTCCTCCAGCAAGGGCAAGGGAACCGGGGTGCCCCCGCAAAAGCGGATCATGGATTCGTAGATGGGGAACCCCGGGTCGGGGAAGATGACTTCATCGCCTTCCTCCACCAGGGCCAGGATCAGAAAAAACATGATGGGCTTGGCCCCCGGCGTGACGACGACCCAGTCCGGACCGATGGGCACGGAGCGAGTTTGCCCCACATGGCCGGCGATGGCTTCTCGCAGTTCCGCCAAGCCGGCTGAAGCACAATAATGGGTGTATCCTTCCACCATGGCGGTATTGGCGGCGCCGATCACATTGGAGGGCGTATCGAAGTCGGGCTCCCCAAGTTCCAGGTGAACGACGCTGCGTCCGCGCGCCTCCAGCGCCTTGGCTCTTACCAGGACATCGAAGGCTGTTTCCGTTCCCAGCCGCCCCATGCGGCCCGCCAGTTTTTGCATCATCTCGCTACCCTTGTCCCGTCTGTTTGGTTGTTACACTCTCCCCATCCGCAGGCGCCCTCTTCCGGATCAGGCGAAGGTAAAGCTCCCGCTTCGGAGACGCCAACTCCTTGGCCAATCTCTTGATGGCATCCTTCCTGGAAAGACCCTGGTCCACCAGTCCTGCGAGACGAAGATCCAGTTCCCGGTCGCTGACTGACTCGGCAGTGCCGGCCTCCGCCGATGCCTTCTCCACCACCACCACAGCCTCTCCCCTGGGGGGCTGGCGGTGGAACAGGGAAGCCAACTCGGCTGCCGTTCCCGTGACCAGTTGCTCGTGAACCTTGGTCATCTCCCGGGCGACGGTTACTACTCTGGAATCCAGGATCGCGTCGATGTCGCTCAGAGTGGATGCCAGCCTCAGCGGAGATTCAAAAAAGAGCAGGGTGCGAGGTTCCGACCGCAACGCTCGCAGCCGGGTGCGGCGAGCCGTCCTCTTGCCGGGAAGAAAGCCCAGGAAAGCAAAGGAATCGGTGGGTCGCCCGGAGACGCTCAAGGCGGAAATGATCGCGCAGGCGCCTGGGACCGGGGAGACGCAGAGCCCGCGCTCCAGGGAGGCTCGAACCAGCCGATACCCCGGGTCGGCGATGGATGGAGTCCCCGCGTCGCTGACCAAAGCGATGTCCATTCCGGATTCCAGGCGCTCCACCAACCAGCCGGTCCGCTGTTGTTCATTGTGCTCGTGGTAGCTGGAGGTCGGTGTCGAAATCTGGTAATGGGCCAGCAGTTTTCTGGTGTGGCGGGTGTCCTCGCAGGCAATCAGGTCCACTTCACGCAGTGTCCGTAGCGCGCGCAGGGTGATATCTTCCAGATTTCCGATAGGCGTGGCTACCACGAACAGTGTTCCTGCCATAAGGCTGAGTGTCCTGTCTCAGAAATAGGATTACCATCTCCGATGGAGGTTCCACAGGGAAACGGTCGGTTCGAGAGTTCCTTTGCGTCTCAGCCAACAGGCACGGTTCTGCTCCCCCTCCCCGGAACCTCCATCGGCCCAATGGGTTCGGGCGGAACGGCGCCGTCTTCGGCGTCGCTCCTCCTCACAATGAATGACATTGCCTCGTCGTCGCTCCTTGAATCCGGCGCCGTTGCGCTCCGAAATCTGGCAACCCTATTTCTGAGACAGAACACTGGGAGGTTACATCCCCCAGTCTCGGAGATAGTGAAAGTCGTGACTGACGGACCGGGGGGAAACCTTGCACACCACAGGCCCGCGCCGCTTGAACTGGGAGCTTCGAATCCTGCCGACGACCTGCTGAATAAAGTCTTTTTTGAAGCCTCCCTCCAGCAGCTTCTGCGGGGAGACACGGCGGTCGATGAGCTCGTGCAGCAGTTCGTCGACTTCGGCATAGGTGAAGCCCAACTCATCTTCGTCCGATTGTCCTGCCCAGAGATCAGCGGTGGGCTTTTTGTCGAGAATGGACTGGGGGACTCCCAGGTGACGAGCCAATTTGAAGATATCGGCTTTGTAAAGGTCTCCAATCGGATTGATCGCCGAGGCCATGTCTCCGAAAAGGGTGCCATAACCGAGCAGGAGCTCCGTCTTGTTGGAGGTGCCAAGCACCAAGGCATTGAATTCCATCGATTTGTCAAAGAGGACGATCATGCGGGCTCGGGCCATGGCATTGCCGCGGCGAAGGGAGCTGGCCTGCGGCTGAGCCTTGAAGTAGCCGTCCACGATGGGTGTGATCTCGACGATCTCGCTCTTGACCTGGAGCGCCTCCACCACCGCCCGGGCGTCGGAGAGGCTCTCTCGACTGCTGGTCCTGTAGGGCATCATTACAGCCAGGACGTTCTCGGGCCCCAAGGCACGAGCCGCCAGAAAGCAGGAAACCGCCGAATCGATGCCCCCCGACAGTCCGACCACTGCTCGGTGGAATCCCGCCTTGCTCAGCTCGTCCCGAATAAAGCTCTGCAGGACCTGGTTCACCAGCGGGCAGTTCAGTTGCATGCGCGTTCTTTAGTGGTCAGTGGATGGCCGGGCCCCCCGCCCTGAGGTGCGGATCATACGAGAGTGAAACAATCGGAAATCGATCATCCTTTCGCGACCTTGGTATCCCGTCGCGGTTAACCTCAACGCCTTAGTGGCCCTTCGTGGATAACTCTTTTTTCTTTTGTTTCAGACAAGTCCGGCCCCCACCCCCCACGACGGGGCGGATCATACGAGAGTGAAACAATCGGAAATCGACCATCCCTTCGCGACCTTGGCATCCCGTCGCGGTTAACCTCAACGCCTTAGTGGCCCTTCGTCGTTCTTCGTGGCCCTTCGTGGATAAGTCTTTTTCTTTTGTCTTTTTTCGTTTGTTTCAGGCAAGCCGGGAGATATGTGGGTCAGGACGAAGAGCGTTGATGGGCAATTCGAGTCAACTCCCGCAGGGTCAGATCCAGGCGCTCGTCCCGCAGGACAGGGGTGAAGAGCCGGGCCCGGCGGATCTCTTCCAGATCCAGTTGGGCCAGGATCAGGTCCTCTCCGGAGGTGTGGCTTTGGGCAATCACCTCTCCGCCGGGACCGACAACCATCGATCCTCCAGGGAAGTAGGCCCCATCCTCGATCCCTGCCCGATTGGTGTAAACGTTGTACACGGTGTAAAACTGCGACAAGGCTTTCAGCAGAGTTTCCCATCCCTGAGAGGTCTGAAACGCTTCATTGGCCCTCACCCCCCTGCCGGGGCTTGAGGAAAGGGTCACCACCACCCGGGCTCCATCCTGCGCATGCAGGTACAGGGTAGACGGGTGCCAGAGGTCCTCACAGATCAGCAGCCCCAGGGGGCCGAAGGGCGTCCGGACCGTCCGCAGTTTCTCACCCATGGCGAAAAAGCGCATCTCGTCGAACATGCCGTAAGTGGGCAGATACAGCTTTCGGTGCACATGCTGGATCCTGCCCTCGGACACGTAGGCGGCGGCATTGTAGTAGTTGTAGCGATCCGAGATCTCTACAAAGCCGAAAACACAGGCGATATCCCTGCAGCTTTGCAGCAGTGGCTGAAGGGTTGGAGCGTTCAGCGGGTCGATAGCAACGTCCGGCACCAGATCCTGCAAAATATATCCCGTCAGAGACAATTCCGGGAAAACAACCAGATCCGCTCCGGCCGATTTCGCCCGCTGGACGGTATCCAGATGGAGTTGCAGGTTTTCCGTCAAAAGCCCCAGCTTGGGAGACACTTGGGCCAAAGCCACTGTGATCTTGGTAGTCAAGGTCAACTCCGGAACCAGTGCATCCTAACACACGAAAAAATCTCGGGGCAAGGAGGCCAAGCGCGGAACGGCGCCCCGATGTCAACGGAAACCGCCGGAGCGGGTTAATCGGCCGGAGGGGCGGTGAATTCGATCACCAGGGTCTTGGAGATGCGGTCGTGCCAAGTCAGTCGTTCCGAATCGAAGCATGCCCAGAGGAAGCCCAGACCAAAGCAACCCGCGGAGATGCAATAACCGAAGATCCGCAACGCCACATCCCGGGGAAAGAGCGTTCTGCCGTCAAAGCGAACGACTGCCAGCGCCATGTAATCCATCCCCAGGGTCCGGGCGCCAAGAATGGTGAAAAGAAAAAAATAGGAAAGCGCAATGGCGAGGAAGACCAGTCCGAACCCCAGACCGGCGGAGATGGATAGCGCGTTGAAATCAGTGAAGGCGATGACCACCAAGCTGAAGATCAGCCAACAGCCGACAATGAATAAAGTATCGACAATCCCGGCGCCAAAACGATCCCAAATCGTCGCCGATCGCAGGTCCCGATGAATGGAATCCCTGAAGGAGGCATCCTCGGACTTGCTCTTGCCAAATGGAAGGGGCGTCTGGTTGAGATCGATTTCAATCCGTTGGATGTTGTCGGAGAACAGGGCCCCTTGTCTTTTTTTGGCTGTGGCAGCGTCGGCTGGGCCCGCGGCCTGGACCGGTTTGGATTTGACAGGGCTCCCGGGGGCAGGGTGGTTTCCGGCAGCCGGGCCGGCTTTCGAGTGCTCTGGCGTGGTCGGCGGCGGCTCCTGGCTGTGAGCGGCTTGCTTCGGTGTGCTCGAACGGGGTTCCTCCGTCCTGACAAAGTCCCGATCCAGGAAGTCCTTCACCGAAGTTTCAAACGTTTCCTGCTTGAGGTCCGGAACGCGGATTTGATTGGACTGGGGCTGTAGGGAGTCCTCCGTCTCTTGAAGATTGTCGGAAAAGGAGACCGGTTTGCCCCCTGCAGCCGGGCTCCCGGTTGGCTCCGGAGACTGGTCCGGATCGAGGGAGTGTTCAGCGGAGGACGGGGGCAACAGGTGGTGGCATCCGACACAACTTTCCGCGCTCAATGCATTGGGGAGACCGCAGGCAGGACAAATCATGGGAATCGTTCAACCGGTGGAGGTCGTCGAGTCTGACGGGCAGGGTTCCGGTCTGAGTGAATCGGGTAAATGTTAGCAGAAGGCACTGGCAATATTCCAGCCTTGCGAGGAGACCCCTGGGAGGGTCCACATTGTGCTAAGCTTTCTCTGTGGACGCATGATGCTTCCGCCCGATGCCAAAGGCGACCCTTCATTACCGGTGCGGGCGCGCCGGGAGCCGACCGCAACAAACCTTCCGTGCACTCCTTCAACCCTTTTCGCTCGAACGCGGACCCCATGGCCGGCTGTTCCGGAACCGGGGCCAATCCCGGCCAGATCGTGGTAGTGGTCGGACTCTTGTTCCTGTTCTCGCCTTTTCCAGGTTCGAGCCAATCCCGGGGGCAGCAGCCCGAGTCGGAGCCTCCTGAGTCGTCGGCCGCTTTCGACCCCCTTTCGATCCCACTCGGTGACGAAGTCATCACCGTCCGGGCCGACCGACAGGCCAGAAGGGGGGAACATGACTATCTCGCCCAAGGCAACGTAGAGATCAGTTACCGAGACCTGCTTTTGAAAGCCGACGAGGTTTGTGGCAACGACAGAACCAGAGACATTGAAGGTGAAGGAAACGTCTACTTCGAGCAAGGACTCACCCAATTTCAAGCCTCTCGCTTCAAGTTCAACCTTGACCGCCAGACGGGGACTTTCTACGACGTCAGGGGCAAAACCGACTTCGAGGTGCGGGGTCGATTCGACACCGGCTTCCTCTTCCGGGCCAAAGAGGTCCAGAAGGTTGGGGCGGACGAATATCGTATCGTGGACGGCACGGTCACGGCCTGTGAGGATCCAGTCCCCAAATGGAGCTTCTCGGCAAGGAAAGCTGACTTCAAGGTAGACCAGCCGGTAAACCTGCGGCACGCCGTCTTCAGAATCAAGAAGCTCCCTCTGTTCTACAGTCCTTTTCTCAGGGCGCCCACCAGTCAAAAACAGCGGAAGACAGGCTTTCTGCTGCCCTCCACGGGCACCTCCTCAAGCCGTGGACGCTCCGTCAGCGGAGCTTTTTTTTTGGCCTTGGGCCGCAGCGCCGACCTGTTGACGCGAGCGGATTATTATTCCAAGCGCGGGCCGGGTGGCGGACTGGATTTCAAAGCCAGGCCCAACCAGCACAGCTCCATTTCCGCCGTGGGCTACTTTGCCCTGGATCGGATGGGCTTCGGCGGCCAGAACGCACAGGTCAAGGCGGAGACCCGGTGGGACAATGGATTCAGGGCAGCGGCCGACGTGGATGTCGTCAGCTCCCAGGAGTTTCGACAGGTGTATGGACACAGTTTCAACACCATTTCCCGGCCCGACGAGGTCTCCTCGGGCTTTCTGACCCGAAACTTTTCGAGCGACAGTCTCAACGTTTTCGGGGAACGTCGCGCGACTATTTTTTCCCGGGAAAGGGGGGTCACGAGCCGGACGTTTCCCAGTTTCAATTTGAACGGCCACCGGCGCAGGATAAAGGAGTGGCCGATCTACTTTTCCTACGACACCTCCGTGGAAGGCATGAGCCGCACGGACGCTCGGCTTTCGACACCGAGTGTGGTCCAGCGCTTCGATTTCCATCCCAGGCTCTCTATCCCCCTCATCAGGTGGAGTGGAATCAGTTTGACCCCCACTGTCGGTTGGCGAGAGACCTTTTATTCCAACCGGCTGGATTCCCAGAGCCCCACCGGAGTGGGACCCGGCAATTTGACCCGCTCGGCCTTCGATCTGGAACTGGATTGGAGAGGTCCGGGGTTGCAGAGGATCTTTCAGGTGGGGCGGCATCGTTTGAAGCATCTCATTGAGCCGTCGATCACCTACCGCTACATCTCCGGGATCGATGAATTCAGAGAAACCATACTCTTTGATGAGAAGGACGTCTTCAGCAACTCCAATGAGGTTGAGTATGTCTTCAACAATCGCTTCTTTGCTCGCCGCCCCACCTCTGACGGAGGCTGGACAACCAGCGAGGTCCTGTCCTTGAGCGTTGGGCAGAAGGTTTTCTTCGATCCTACCTTCGGCGGCGCTCTTGTCCCCGGACGAAGAAACGTGCTGTTTCCCGCCAACACGCTGTCGGCTTTTGCTTACCTGGATGGCACCAGAAAGGTGTCTCCTGTCACCTCCCGGTTGCGCTTTACCCCTGCTCGGCGTTATACGGTTGACTTCAGGACCGACTACGATCCTGAAGTACAACGCCTGCGGGCCAGCAGTGTCGCCGGCAGAGTCAACCTTTCCCGATACTTCCTTGGCCTGACCTATTACAATACCCGCAACTTGCCTCCCAACCAGTTTCCTTCCAACCAGGTCCGCGCCAGGCTGGGCCGGTCCTCCCCTCAAGGCATCAGCGCCGCCCTCAGCTTTGTCTACAATTTCACCACGCGAGCCAGACAGTACACGGCGGGACAGTTGGCCTACAATTGGGATTGCTGCGGTGTGGGTGTGCATCTTCGCTATGTCGGTTTAAGGCAATTCAACCCTCGACTGGACAATGAATCCCAGGTTCGGTTCAGCTTTTTCCTAAAAAATATTGGTTCGTTCGGAACTATTCGAAGGAGAGAGCAGCTTTTCTAATATAGTTCTGCCAAATCAGCGCAGTGGGTTCACTCGGATCTCTATATCTGGAAGAAAGAGAATATATGTGAAGTTCAATAGTGATATTGTCGTCATTTCTTTGTAAAATGTTGTCTTTCAACGTTCTTAGATATAAAAAACAATCCATTTAGAGGACAATACAAATAGAAAATTGATAAAGTCACGATTTATCGCTATATTTGTGAAGAAGATGACGGTCTATTGTGGAGATGATTACTAAAAATGACTCAGGGAACCATAGATGGAGCCCAGGCGTTAGTAAGAGCCCTGGAAAATGAAGGAGTAGAGTACATCTGGGGCTTGTCCGGCGGAGCAGCGATTCCAATCTTCGATGCTCTGGTCACCACCAGAACCAAGATCAAGCTGATTCTGGTCAGGCACGAGCAGGGGGCTTCCCACATGGCGGACGGTTACGCCCGAGCCACAGGAAGGCCGGGGGTTGTACTGGTCACCAGCGGACCGGGCGCCACCAACACGGTCACCGGCATTATGACTTCCCACATGGATTCCATCCCCATAGTGGTGATTACGGGCCAAACCGTGACTACCATGTTGGGAAAGGACGCCTTCCAGGAAGCTGATGTCTTCGGCTTGACCATGCCGATCGTCAAGCACAGCTACTTGATCAAGAACGCCAACGACATTCCCAGAATCGTGAGGGAGGCGTTCTACATTTCCAACACGGGGCGGCCGGGGCCGGTGCTGATCGACATCCCCAAGGACGTGAGCCAGGGCCCCTTTTCGGGTAATCTTCATGCCGAAATGGATTTGCCGGGATATCAGGTTGGCAACAGTCTGGATCAAAATCGAATCCTGGAGATAGCCGGGGCCCTCAGTCGCGCGCGAAAGCCGATTTTACTGGTGGGTCACGGCGCTTTGGTCGCCAATGCCTCCAACGCCGTCAGGAGGCTGGCGGAAAAATTGTGTGCTCCGGTGACCACGACGTTGTTGGGGAAAGGAGCATTTCCGGAATCGCATCCCCTGTCTCTCGGCATGTTGGGGATGCATGGGACGGCTTATGCCAACAAGGCCATGGTGGAGTGCGATCTGGTCATGTCGATCGGTTCCCGCTACGACGACCGCATTGTGGGTCAGCCCCAGCGATTCTGCAAGGATGCGGTCCGCATCCACATCGACATCGATGAGTCCGAAATCGGCAAGATGATCCAGTGTCAGCATTGGTGCGTCGGAGATGCACGAGAGATCGTCGAGGAACTGGTCAAGCATGTGGCGCCCTTGAACACCTCGAACTGGTTGAAACATCTGGATGGGTACAAGAAGAAATACCCACTCAAATACAAAAGGCGCGGCGGGCTGAAAATGCAGCATGTTCTGGACGAGCTGCACAAGCTGACCGGTGGAAAGGCAATCGTCTCCACCGACGTTGGACAACACCAAATGTGGGCCGCCCAGTTCTACAAGACCGACTATCCCTCGAACTGGCTCAGTTCGGGTGGTGCAGGCACCATGGGTTATGGGTTTCCCGCCGCCATAGGCGCCCAGTTCGGCCGTCCCAAGGATCTGGTGTTAGCAGTGGTGGGCGACGGTGGATTTCAAATGACCATGAGTGAACTGTCGACCGCCTGCGTTCACCGCCTTCCCATCAAGGTCATCATCCTCAACAACCACTACCTGGGCATGGTTCGCCAGTGGCAGGAGCTGTTCTACGGAGAACGCGAGAGTGGCGTGGATCTGGAGGGCAACCCGGACTTCGCCAAGCTGGCGGGGGCCTATCCGGGGGCAAAGGGTTTCACTTTGAAGCGGCCAGCCGATGTCAGAAAGATCCTCCAGCGGGCACTCGACTATGATCAAGGCCCTGCGGTGGTGAACGCGGAGTGCGAGAAGACCGACAATGTCTATCCTATGATTCCCGCTGGCAGGGCGCTTGAAGACATGCTGATTGAAAAACCCAAGAGAAGACTCGAAAAGCCCACCGGATCGACCTAAGCCGGCAGTGCCCGCCGCATTCAGCGTCCCGGCCCCAGGTCGGGGCCGTTTCCTCGAGAGAAGCCCTATGGAAAGCTTACTGAGTCGCGACACCCGTACTTTGAGCGTCTACGTTTCAAACAAGCCAGGCGTGCTGGCCAGGATCGCCCAGGTGTTTGCCCGGCGCGGCTACAACATCGATTCTCTGGTGGTCTCTTCGTCGGTGGATGGAACATTTTCCAGGATGACGATCACCACCAAGGGCGATCCAGAGGGATTGGAACGAATCATCAAACAGGTGAACAAGTTGATTGATGTGTTGCACTGCGTGGACCACACCGGTGAAAACGCCGTTGTGCAGGAACTTGCCCTGATCAAGGTGGCAGCCGGCCTGGAAGATCGCAGTGAAGCCCTTCAGGTGGCGGAACACTTCAAGTGCAAGACCGTCGATCTTACCGAGTCCTCCATGATCCTGATGGCCACCGGCGGTACGGACAAGATCGATGCTCTGGTCCGCATGGTTCACAAATACAACATTATCGAACTGGTACGGACGGGCAAGGTCGTCATGGCCAGAGGCAACCAGGTCACCTGAAGGGCATGTTTGCAAGCTTAGGTCGAAATGGAAACTGCCCGCGCCATTCCTGCACTCTGTTCAATCGCCTGCACTCCCCTCGCTCCCCGCACTCTTTTCGTACGTGTCTAGCTTGCTTGGGGAAGCGGGCGCGACGCCGACGCCGCCTTGGCGACCCGGCATCCACCCCCCACCGCATCAGCCTTCGCCTGGCGGCTCGGCTTCTGCGAGAGGGCGGAGCCCGCAGTCGAGCCGGAGGGGGGGCAAACGCCGAGCCCCGTGAGTGACTATCGACGGCACGGGCAACGGCGCGTTGGCGGCGGCGTTCGAGCGCTTGAGGGCTTCTGGCACGCCTTCAAGGCGCGGTGGACTATTTCCATGTATGGACTTCCATTGAAGGCCGTTTGATATTCGCTTTTGATTCGCTTAGAATGGGTATCCGAATTCGATGCAGTCCGAGGGTACGGTGGCTTTAACCAGGCGTCAATTTCAGGTGCTTGCTTTTCTGGATACCTTTATCCGCCGTAACGGCTATTGCCCAAGCTACGACGAAGCCAGAAAAGCTCTGGGTCTCGCTTCCCTGGCTACGGTGCACAAGCACATGAATACGTTGCAGGGAAAGGGCTATATTCGGCGGGACCTCAATCGGAGTCGTTCGATCGAAGTAATCAACCGGGAACCCATGATCGGAGCGAACGCCTTGAGAGCAGAAGCCGTGATCGATCTCAGGCCTGAGAACAGCGCAAAGTCCCTGCCATTGCTGGGTCGAATCGCTGCCGGTCGACCATTGGAGACCTTTGCCAACAAGGAGGTCCTGTCCTTGCAGCAGTTCGTCGGAAAGGGGAACGCCTACGTCCTTCAGGTAAAGGGAGACTCCATGATTGAGGACCATATTTGTGATGGAGACTATGTGGTGGTGGAGAGCACCAGTGGCGCTGGCAACGGGGATACGGTGGTTGCCCTGGTGGAGGGGAACGAAGCCACGCTGAAGCGCTTCTATCGTGAAGCAGACGGTCGTCTTCGGCTGCAACCGGCGAACTCGTCCATGGCGCCGATTTTTGTGGAGGAGGGGAAACTGGAGATCCAAGGCAGAGTCATTGGGGTCTTGCGAAAGTACTAGCCCGCATTTCTCACCAGGTCGCTGAATGCATAGTGAAAGCGGTGTATCTTCAGTACCTTGATTGGCGCAGTTCAAGGGACTTGTGGCTACAGACGGCGCTGGGCGCGCCCTGGCTTGTCCTTTTCCCCTCAGCGCGCACATGCTCGCTCGACCGTAGTGACCGCTACGCTCTTCGCTCGCGAGCACGCGCTGAGGGAAAAATTCCAGCGCCAAGTTGCACTCTTGAGAAGAGTGCAACCCCCTGGTGAGAAATGCGGGCTAACTCGATGGTTGAAACCCACTCACAGGCTTTCACGAGTTCCGAGTCCTGTGCGGCCAGGATTGTGGCCAAGCTGAAGGCTGCAGGGTTTTCAGCCTATTTCGTCGGGGGTTGCGTTCGGGATCGCCTGATGGGCATTGTTCCCAAGGACTATGACATTGCCACCAGTGCTCTGCCTCAGGAGGTGGGGCGATTGTTTCCACGGACGGTCGCCGTCGGCGCAGCCTTCGGGGTGGTCCAGGTATTGGAGGAAGAAGGCAGCTACGAGGTGGCCACCTTTCGCTCCGACGGGGCCTATTCCGATGGCAGACGTCCCAGTCGGGTGGCCTACTCGACCGACCCGCGGCTGGACGTGCAGCGGCGGGACTTCACCATCAATGGACTGCTCTACGATCCTTCTTCCCGGCAGGTCCTGGACTTTGTGGGAGGCGAGCGGGACATCCGATCCGGCGTCATTCGCACCATTGGCTCCGCCGAGCGCCGGTTCCGGGAAGACAAGCTTCGGTTGGTGCGGGCCGTTCGGTTTGCGGCTCGATTCCGCTATGAATTGGAGAAGGAGACCCTTGCTGCCTTGCGGGACCAGGCTGAGCAGGTGACTCGGGTGAGTCCCGAGCGCATTCGGGAGGAACTGGCCAGAATACTGACCGAAGGCTATGCGGCCGCTGGGATTCGCAGGTTGGAACAGGTGAGCCTGCTGACTCACCTGCTTCCCGAGGTGACGGCCTTGAAAGGCGTTCCCCAACCCCCTGAGTTTCACCCCGAAGGGGATTGCTGGGTCCACACCTTGCTCATGTTGGACTTGATGGACCGGTCCGGAACAGAAGGGGAGAGCGGTCACCGGAGGGCCGGAGGCTTGGATCGGCCATCGGACCTGTCTACTCCTCCAACGGGTCAGCCCTTTGGAATGGCAATGGCCTCCTATCCTTCCATCACCCTGGCCGTGGGTGTACTGTTGCACGACATTGGCAAGCCTTCGACCTTTGAGCGCAGCGACAGAATCCGCTTCAATGGCCATGCCGATATCGGAGCCCGGATGGCGCTCAGGGTTTGCGATCGCCTCCGATTCAGCAGGAAACAGCAGGAAAGAATCACAGCGCTGGTCAGAGACCATCTGAAATTCATCGACCTTCCACGGATGCGGGCCTCGACGCTCAAGCGCTTCCTGGGTCAGGAGGGCTTCGAGGAGCATCTTGAACTGCACCGCCTGGATTGCCTCGGGAGCCACGGCAAACTCGACGCCTGGAGGCTGGCCGCGGAGATGCTGGATCGTTCGGAGCCGGAGGAACTCCATCCCCATCCAATCCTGACCGGCAATGACCTCATACAAATGGGATATTCTCCCGGGCCGGTATTCCGGGAGATTCTCAAGTCGTTGAGAGATGCTCAACTGGAGAATCGAGTGAAGTCTCGCCGGCAGGCCAAAGCCTGGGTGTCGGCTCGATTCGACGTGAGTCCATCCTGAGGCCTCCCTCTGGTGTTCTGTCTCAGGAATAGGGTTGCCATCTTTCGGAGCGCAACGGCGCCGTATTCTAGGAGCGACGACGAGGCAATGCCCATTCATTGTGAGGAGGAGCGACGACGAAGACGGCGCTGTTCCGCCCGAACCCCTTGGGCCGATGGAGGTTCCCGGGAGGGAGAGCACAACGGTGCCTCTTCGTTGAAACGCATAGGATCTCTCCAACCGAGCGTTTCCTGGTGGAACCTCCATCGGAGATGGTAATCCTATTCCTGAGACAGGACACTTTACCATTCCTGGGGACCGCATGCCGGAGTTGCCTGAAGTTGAAACGATCCGAATCGGGCTTGCCGGTAGCGTTCTGGGTAAAACCATCTTCAAAGTGACCATCAGAAATCGGCGAATCGTGGTGCGCCCGCAACCCGGCCGTTGGTCTCGAGATCTCAAGGCTCAAACGATCCGGAGTATCGCGCGACGGGGCAAGTTTCTGCTGTTCACCACGGAGCGTTTTCAACTGTTGGTGCACCTGGGCATGACGGGGCAACTGACCTACTGGGACAAGAGCAGAATCGATGACCGGGGCTTTTTCGTCCATCCCCTGACCGGACTACAAAAGGCCCGGCAACATGCCGTCGACAAGCATACTCATCTGAGCCTCTATTTCACCGATGGCAATGCCCTGCACTATCGGGATATTCGCCAGTTCGGCAAATGGCGCCTCTATCCCATGGGAGAGTTCAAGCAAGCCAAGGAATATTGGAGCCTGGGCATCGAGCCCTTCACCTCTCAATATTCCTGGGCCCGCTTCCTTGCGGGGTTGAAGGGCAGGAAGACCAGGATCAAGAGTCTGCTGCTGAACCAGCACTTTCTGGCGGGTTTGGGGAACATCTACGTGGACGAGGCACTGTTTGAGGCCGGTCTCCATCCGTTGCGGAGCTGCGAGTCCTTGACGGAAGAGGAGAAGAGGAAGCTGTTCCGGGCAATTCCAAGGGTGCTCAAACGAGGTCTACGGTACGGTGGCACCAGTTTCCAAAACTATATCAATGTCCGCGGCGAGGCTGGATCCAATCAGGAAAGGCTTAGAGTTTACGGGCGTTCGGGTGAGCCCTGCCGTCGATGCCGAAGCCCGGTTTCCCGCACCGTTGTGTCACAACGAGGCAGCCATTTCTGCGCGCAATGTCAGCGATGAGAGTCCCCCCCTCGGTGTCGCCCGAGGAAATGCGGGCCTAGCCCGCATTTCTCACCGGGGGGCTGGGCATCGGCTGGGATAGTGTTTATTTTTAGCATCTTGAAGCGCTTTTTGGGAGAGCCTTCAGGGTACACACTGCGCTGGGCGCACCCTGGCTTGTCTGAAACAAAACCTGTTTCACTCTCGAATGATCCGCCCCGTCGTGGGGGGCGGAGGCCCGACTTGTCTGAAACAAAAGAAAAAAGAGTTATCCACGAAGGGCCACTAAGAACGACGAAGGGCCACTAAGGCGTTGAGGTTAACCGCGACGGGATACCAAGGTCACGAAAGAATTATCGATTTCCGATTGTTTCACTCTCGTATGATCCGCCCGGTAGGGCGGGGGCGACACTTATTTGAAACAAAACCTGTTTCACCCTCGAATGATCCGCCCCGTCGTGGGGGGCGGGGGGCCGGCTAGTCTGAGATCGAGCACCCGGGATGATTGCTGCCGCCGCCTACGCGGCTCAACTCTAACGCCGAGCTTTCCATGGGCTCACGCCCACGGCTAAGTGCGGACGCCGCGTTCGCGGCTTTTTGGAACCCCCGGGCTGGCGCCCGGGGAACAATCATTTAATAATCCTGTCCCCCGGCAGTGTTGTGATTTTGGGGAGAGCGGCGAAGCCGCGGTTGGAGTGGGTGACCCGGCGAAACGCCGCCTACAAGGCTTCCTTATAGAGCGGCGTAGCCGCGGCAGCACTTAGCCCCGGGTGTGAGCCCGGGGTCGTGTGGATTCTGCTCTGCCGCAGCCGCGTAGGCGGCGGTTTTGTGGCATCGTCCCGGAACACACTGCCTCTCCAGAATGACGCTAAACACGACCCTCACTCCCTGCACTCTTCTCAAGAGTGCAACCTGTGGTGAGAAATGCGGGCTAGCGTCGAGGAGCTCGGTACTGTTTCAGGTGCCGGACCTGGTATTGGGGATGACTCACCGCAACCCGAATCTTTCTGGACTTGCCATCTCTCTTGGGGTGGGTAGAAAGATATTCCAGCACGAACCGATTCTTGAGTTGGTAGGGCAGCATCTCCAGGGGCCCGGCTGCCTCTTCTTCCGTGTCCATGAAAAACGCCGATCCGCCGGAATGGTCGGCATAGACTTTGAGGGCTGAGCCCTTGATGTTCAGAATCTTGAGCCTTGTCCTGAAACTGATGGCCCCCTCGATTCCCAGTGCGTATACGGGATAGCGGTGTTGTGCGATGTGATCCAGGGTTGCCGGTCCGGCGATGTCCCGCCCTGCCGAGATGAACAGGATCGCACGATTGGAGTTGCTGGCGTCGCGCAACTTGATCAGGGCCAGATCCAGCGCTTGGCCCATATGCGGTCGTCCGCCGGTTCCCAGGTTGTCGATGGCATCCTCTAGATAGTCTTCCGGGGCCAAGTAGTCGAGAAGCTCCTGGGATTCATTGCTGAAGGCATTGACAAACAGTTCGTCCGGACTTTCCAGCTTGGCTGCCAAACGCTTCAACAGCTTCAATGCCAGCCGGATCCCGTCTCCCTCCATGCTCTTGCTCACGTCAACCAGGACGCCTAGCGAGACGGGAACATTCCGTTCGAATCGGAGCCGGGTAATCTTCTGCAGCTTCTTTTTCTCGAAGACCTGGAAATCGGCGGCTTGTAGGTTCTCGACCGGTTCACCGTTCCGGTCACTGACCGCCACATGGAGGGTAACGGGGAAAGGCCTGTGGTCGGAACGAGCCGCCGTTTTCAATAATCCATAGGGGAACAGGAGAATGGCGCACAGGAGAACCCCCATGATTGGAAGCCGAAACCGGCTTGGGTTCTTGGATTGATCCCTACTCCGGTTGAATTCAGAATATCCCGGCATCGAAGCCTTGTTGCTACCGTTTTCTCTTGCGGTTGACCGCAGTTTTCAGGTCGGCTCCGGGAGAGAATTTGGCGACTTTCTTGGCCTCGATATCGATGGCGCTGCCTGTCTGGGGATTGCGTCCGGTCCTGGCTTTCCGAGTGCCTACTGAAAACGTTCCAAAGCCGACCAAGGTCACTCGATCGCCTTTTCTTAGCGCGCTCTGAATTCCCGCCAAGGCTGAATTGATGGCGGCGTCGGCCTGCGTTTTGTTGATCTTGGCATCCTTGGCGATTTTCTCAATCAGATCGGCTTTGTTCACGGTGTCCCCTCCTTGTCACCCCGAGTTGGTGCGGAAAGCTGGCCTGGCCCCGCACTTTTCACCGAGTCGCTGGGTATAGGATAAATGAGAGCTTATCGTTGGCATCTTGTAGCGCCTGGTTTGGAGCCTTCAGCGCCCGAACGGTGCTGGGCAGGCCCCGTTTGTCGTTCCCCCTCAGGCTATACACATACTCCCTCGAACGTAGTCCCGAAACCGTTCTTTGGTTGCAAGCGCGCGCTGAAAGGAGAAATTCCGCGCGATCCCTGCACTCGCCTCACGCCCTGCACCGGCCTTGCGAGTGCAGCCTCCGCTGACAAATGCGGGCTAGTGTGCGAGCTTTATATAATCCGGAATTATCCCTTGTCAAGGTCTATTGCAGACGGCGGCTCATTCCGGAGAACTGCGCTCGCAATCCCGGATCGCGCGGGCTTCTTCAGGCAAGCCGGCTATCGATTTCGCCGGTCGGCCGTCAGTTGTTCCGGCTTCAATCGGTCTAACGACCCTAGCCCGAATTTCTCACCAGGTCGCTGAGCATAATGTCGAAAAGTGCTTGTCTTTAACATCTTGCGGTGCTTTGATTGGAGTCGTCTGGGTACAGACTGCGCTGGGCGCCCCCTGGTGAGAAATGCGGGCTAGCGTCTGGAACCGGTGTCCCGGGCCTCGGCCAGAACTCCATCGACCACGCAGTAGCCGCTGGAGTGGAAGATGTCGGCGGTGCACACTACCGACACCTTTCGCGTTTCGCCTCGCAGGAATGGCTGCTCAGCGCCGAATTCAGGATTTCCGGGCTCTACCGGCCAGACGATGCGTCCGTTGAAATGCACCACAACCTCCAAGGGTGCGCCACAGGCTTTGCAGACGAAAGTACCCGGACTCCCCGGCCGTGGGTTTCTCTGGAAGCTATCGGAGTTGAATCCCGACATGATTCACCACTCCACATCAGGCGGATCCTTGCCGGAAAGACAGCGGCGAAAGGATCCCGGCTGGTGAACCCGCCTTTCTCACCGGGGGGCGTGACAATGGCGCCGGATGTTTTCCTTCAGCGCGTGCTCGCGAGCGAAGAGCGTAGCGGGCACTACGTGCGAGGGAGCATGTGCGCGCTGAAGGGAAAAAGACAAGCCAGAGCACGCCCAGCGCCCTCTGTTCCCGCGCGCCCTCAAAACAGGACCCATTAAGGTACTGAAGACAAACGGTCCTTCATAATGTATCCAGCGACCCGGTGAGAAATGCGGGTTAGGAATCTATTGTACCAGCCCAGCCTGAAATCGACATCCCTGGCCGGATGGCCCGGCGGGTTGGTGATTTTGGCTTGACGGCGGGCCGGATCTTACTTTCCAATGATTCTGATGAAAGTTCGAATCCTTTTTTTCGCACGGTTGAGGGATCTGCTGGGCACGGAAAGTGTCGAATTGGACAGCCCGGATATCGAGTCGGTCGGAGATGCCTATCGAATCCTCCTGGCCCGATATCCCGAATTGGGAGCCTTCAGCCGCAGCCTCCTGGTAGCTGTGAATCAGGAATTTGCAGATTGGAATACGCCTGTTCTGGAGGGGGATGAATTGGCCCTGTTCCCACCCGTCAGTGGTGGCCAGACACCACCCGATGCCAACTATCCCACCGATGGGGCGGGAGACATTTACCAGATTGTCCGGGAAAAGATTCGAACCCGGGGACTGGTATCTCAGCTCACTCGAGACCAGGATGGGGCAGCCGTCACCTTTTTCGGGATTGTCCGCAACAACACCCGAGGGCGCAAGACCACTCACCTGTATTACGAGGCCTATGAGGCGATGGCCCTTCGCAAGATGCGCGAGATTGGCGAAGCCGTCAGGCAACGCTGGCAGATTGGACAGGTGGGGATGGTCCACCGGCTGGGACGGTTGGAGATCGGAGAAGTGAGTGTCGCCATTGTCATCACTTCTCCGCACCGGGGGATCGCCTTCGAGTCCTGCCGGTACGCCATCGACCGATTGAAGCAGACGGTTCCCATTTGGAAGAAGGAGTTCTTCGAAGACGGCGCAGTCTGGGTTGAAGGCGAGTGCCGTCCAACCGAGGACGAGCCGGTGCCTCCCTAGCCGATTTCCGACTGCAACCCTGTTACCCACCGCTTCATCATAGCCTTGAGTAAACGCCTTGTCGTCAATCCATGCACTCCACGATCCCCTTTTTGAGCTCTAGGCTGCCCTCCTCGCTGTCATCGATGGCGCTCTACCTGTTGTGGCCGGGTGTTTTGCCGGTGTCCTCCCAGGCTGCCTTGAATCAGGACTACAGGCTCGTTGTCGATGTCGACCTGGTCACCGTGCTGGCCTCGGTGACGACTGCTGAGGGTACCTTGGCTGCCGGGCTGACCCGGAACGACTTTCAAGTCTTCGAGGACGGAATCCCCCAGGAGATCGCTCTCTTCGGCAGGGAGTCCGACCAGGCCTTGAGGCTTCAACTGTTGTTCGACAGCTCCCTGAGTGTCACCACTGAGCTGGGGTCTCAACAGGAAGCAGCCATTGACTTTTTGCGCCTGGTGGTAAATCGCGGCGATCGGGTCTCGATTTTGCAGGTGTCCGAAAATGTGGTCGAACTGGTGCGGGAGACATCTCGTCCGGACGCCATGGCCAGGGCACTCCGCTCCATCCGCCCGGGCGGTGGAACCTCACTGTACGACGCTGTCTATCTGGCCTCCCAAGGTCTGTCTTCGTCTCTCGGTCGGAAGGTGATCTTGATCATCTCGGATGGAACCGATACCACCAGCAAGGTTTCAATGGAAGAGTGCCTCCGGTGGGTTCTTGCGGCCGAAGCCGTTGTCTATGCCTTGGTCGTACAGCCCATCAAGAGCGAGGCTGGACGGAATTTGGCCGGGGAGCGCAGTATGATTTACCTGACTCGCGAAACCGGAGGAAGGTTCTTCCCAGTGGCCTCTCCTGAAACCCTGCGGGCGTCCTTTTCCCGGATTGGAGAAGAGTTGCGGACCCAATACCTGTTGGGGTACTACCCCCGGCACAAGGGAGAGTCCGGAAAATTCCGCAGGGTCCGGATCGAGGTGGACCTTGCCGGAGCCGAGGTGAGAGCGCGAAGAGGCTACTATGCGCCGTCCGCGCCGCGCCGGCCCGCTGCCGCCCAATAAACCCGCATTTCTCGCCGGGACGCAGGGTATAAGGATGGAAGAGAGCTTGTCTTTGGCATCTTGCTGCGTTTCATTGGCTTGCGCCCGGCTCACGCCCGGGGTCGTGTGAACCCCGCTCTGCCGCAGCCGCGTAGGCGGCGGATTAGTGGCATGGTCCCGGAACGCACCGCCTCTCCAAAAACCGCCAGGCACGTCTCTCCCCAACGACGCTGAACACGTATCTCTTCTCAAGAGTGCGCTCCCCGGTGAGAAATGGGGGGCAAGCCAGCAATCGCCAGACAAATAACCTTTTGTCAACAGCCCTTATTGCGGGTATAGTACTCGGGCGATTCGACAAGAGAACCCCGAAGTTCACCTCCGATAGCAACACTGTCCAGCCCGATTGTGGTGGCCGGGGAACTCCTGTGAACGACTAAAGGACCGCCCGTTGTTAAGTCATGTCCAGACCGGCAAGGTTGCCGTAACCCATCCGCCGCACAAAGTCAGTGCGGACGTCAGTCGAGCTTACTTGAGGCGATGGCTCGAAGAGCGCGGGAAAAGTGATCAGCTGATTTCCAAGCTGGAGACCATTTTAAGCAAGACCCAAATCAGATCCCGTTACATCCTGCTTCCGCCTGACGAGGTCCTTAAGACCAGAGACTTCCATACCACCAACACCCAATATATCGAGGCCTCCATTCGGCTGGGGACCGAGGC
Source organism: Candidatus Versatilivorator sp. (assembly GCA_965262635.1). Classification (GTDB taxonomy): domain Bacteria; phylum Acidobacteriota; class Terriglobia; order Versatilivoradales; family Versatilivoraceae; genus Versatilivorator. The sequence continues at coordinate 1,195,491 of OZ253547.1, forward strand.
CGTTCAGCAAACCCTGGAGCTGAACAGAATCCATCCTTCCGATGTCGACATGTTCATCAGCGTTTCTTGCACCGGCTTCGCGATTCCCGGCGTTGACGCCCACATCATGAACACCTTGGGAATCGACGCCGCTCGAATGATTCTTACCGAGCATGGTTGTGCCGGGGGGGCGGTCGGGCTGATGAGGGCCTGGGAGTACTGTCGCGCCTATCCCGAGCGAACGGTGGTTCTGCTGGCTCATGAGTTCTGCTCCCAGACCTTTCTGCTGGACGATTTGAGCATGACCAACATCGTGTCCTCGACTCTGTTTGGAGACGGCGTGGCGGCCACCGTTATTTCGGGCAAGCTCAACAGCCCCGAGCCTCTGCCGGCCATGCAGCGCTGCACGACCCGGTTCTTCCCCGGCACCCTGGACTACATGGGCTTTGAGTTGCGCAACGAGGGATTGCGAATCATTCTGTCCCCGGAAATTCCGCCCTTCATCAAGAAACGGATCAAGCCCACCCTGGAAGGTTTCCTGCAAGAGTGCCAGCTTTCCGCGGAGTCTCTGAGCCACTTCGTCATGCACCCCGGCAGCGTGCGCATCGTAGAGATCATCGCCAATCAGTTGGGCCTGAGTCGGGAGGACATCGAACCCACGCTGAAGGTTTTGTATGACAAGGGCAACATGAGCAGCGTCACCGTTCTGGCCGTGATGCAGGAGATCCAAGACCGTTCGGCACCTCAAGTGGGGGATCTGGGTCTTCTGGTTGCCTTCGGCCCAGGTTTTGTGGCTGAGATGGCCCTGTTTCAGTGGCTCAACGGCCGTCCCGACTGATTCCCGCCCTTCCGAATCCCACCTCCGTCTTCCGTTCCGATCCCCACTGTTGCCACGCCGGGAAGCTTGCCGGACACCAATCCCTTGCTCCTGGATTGCGAAATGCGGGCTAAATTACCATTCTGAAATCTAAGCTTGCGGCGAGGTCGTTGAGTGATTCGAGGCTCGGGGTTCCGAATCCATTCGGTGCCGGTTTCCGATTCAGGGAGAGAAGCCCATGACAGATTCAGTCTTGCGTGACCAACTGGTTCAACTCCTGGAGGGGGGACAAGCTCACGTTTCCGTCGAGAAGGCGCTCTCGGGTATCGAGGTCAGGCTGCGAAACGTGAGGCCTCATCCGAGCCTGCACTCGGTTTGGGAAGATCTGGTGCACATGAAAATCGCCCAGGAGGATATCCTGAGGTACACGCTGGATAGCTCCTGGCAGTCTCCGGAATGGCCCGGCGGATATTGGCCGGAACCCGGGAGGAATCCGACCGAGGCCATGTGGTCTCAAACGATTTCTGCTTTCAAAGCGGACTTGAAGGAGGCGACGGCCCTGGTTAGAGGCCCGACTCTGGACTTGACCGCCAGGATCCCTCACGGCCAGGGACGCACCTACCTGCGGCAGGTCCTGCTGATTGCGGACCACAACGCCTATCATCTCGGGCAAATCGTCCAGGTGAGAAAATGGCTGTCCAACTGGCCGGACTGAGGGGAAGCCTCCTGCTGGTTGAACAGAGCCTCCGCGCTCCGGTGCCCCACGGTTGTTGAAGCCCGTTTCGAAATCGGGCCGGTACCGCCGGACCGCAAGTCAGGCAATCGAAATATAGGATCCAATCCACCAGGATTCTGCTGCATAATACCTCTACCCCAAGATTTCCAGAGGAGGTGCGAGGGAGGTGGCGATGAGAACCCAATGTCTGTTCCTGGCTCTGGTCGCCTGCCTGTTGTTTGGCGTGACCACTTCGAGCGGGCAAATCCGCGGCCAGGTTCCCAGGAGCTCCGATAAAGAACGGGAGGACCGGGAACTTGGAGCGATCCAGGGAACGGTTTTGGCTGCTGACGGTGGCAGTCCGCTGGCCAAGGCCACGGTGTCGCTTCGGAAGTCAGGCAGCCGCGGTGGGGGCAGCCAGCGGACCGCTCGCACCGGTGCTCGCGGCGAATACGATTTCAGCGACCTCGCGGCGGGTAAATATGTGCTGAGCGTGATGCGGAACGGCTATCTCCCGCAGAATTACGGCCAGAAGAGGATCCAGGCGTTCAGGGGACGGCCGAGTGGCACTCCCTTGACCTTGGGGGACGGCCGGGTGTTGGATGGGATCGACTTCAATCTGATTCGAGGGGGCGTGGTGGAGGGACGGGTGGCGGATCAGGACTACGAACCCCTTTCAAGAGTCGCCGTTACCTTGAGTGGCTACCAGATCGTTCAAGGCGAGCGCACGCTGGTTCCGGTGGCCCGAGCCCAGACCGATGACCGCGGTCAGTTTCGTCTTTTCGACATCCCGCCGGGAAGCTATTTCCTGAGTGCGACCCGGGGCGGCTTTCCTTTCTTTGGCAGGAGGGGGCGTCGGCGGCAGTCCTTCCCTCCCACTTACTATCCCGGAGTCCCCAGTCTCGAGCAGGCCACCAAAGTCGAGGTGAGCGCCGGTGGGGAAGTAGGCGGTTTTCATCTCACCCTGATAGAGTCCCACACATACAGTGTCAGCGGGCGGGTGCTGGCGGCGGACGGAAGTCCGGCTCAGTCGGTTAGGATCATCACCGTCAACCAGTCCGGCCCGGGCCAGGTTTCCCTGAGGGGAGGTACCACCACGGACCCTCAGGGAGTCTTCAAGGTGGCCGGTCTCCTTCCGGGCAAACATCGTCTGATTGCTCTCAGGGGGCGCAGGGAGGAACCGCAGATAGCCAGTGCCTCGGTGGAAGTCATCGACCAGGATCTCCAGGGGTTGACGCTGGCTCTGGGGTCGGGTGCGTCTATCACCGGCAGGATTGTGTCGGAGAATGAGGAGCCCGCCCTGGATTGGCGCCGTATTTCGGTGGAAACCAGGCCGGCTGAAGGCGGTCGCAGGGGAAGAGTGTTCGGAGGTAGGGGAGCCCGGGTTGAGGAGGACCTCAGCTTCAGGATTTCTAACCTTCCCGGAGGACTCTATCGCTTCTCTGTCAGCCTTCCGCCGGGCAATCACTACGTCGAGTCCATCCGCGCCGAGGGTCAGGATATTTTCGACCGGCTGTTAGAGCTGAACGACCATGATCACTTGTCCGAGGTGGAGGTCCGAGTTTCTCCAGAGGGCTCTCAAATCAGCGGCATGGTAGAGAGTGAGGAGGACGGACAGCCGGTAGATGGAGCCACAGTCCTGGTTTTTGCCGCCGACCCTCAACAGAGGGGAAGTGTTTCGCGCTTTACCAGAACGACTCAAACCGATCAGGCCGGAAGGTTTTCTCTGCAAGGCTTGGCGCCTGCGGAATACCTGGTATGCGCTCTGGTCGAACATGAGCCCGGCCGCGAGAGTGAGCCGGAATACCTGAATGGCCTGGAAGGGGATTCGACCACGATCGACCTTTCCGCCGGCGAGATGTCCAGCAAGACCCTGGTGGCGCTGCAGGCACCCGCCACTAACTGAAGCCGGCATTTGACGGGGGGACGGTTGGGCAGCATCGGCCCCGGCCCCTGTTTGTCCCGAACCGGGAACCTGACGCCAATGGTAGCCATGACACCCAAACCGGTTGTCGTCATTCCGGGAGACGATCCTCCTCAATGCCAGGGTTCGCCGCAGTTGGACCGGCTTCAGTCCCTGGCCGAGGTGGTTCTCTATCCCACTCGCCCCGAGTCCCGCCAGGAGAAAATACGCCGGGCCCGGCAGGCCGACGTGTTGATCAACTCCCGCAATTCGGTCAAATGGCCTGCCGACGTCTTGCAGGCATTGCCCGATCTCAAGATGATCACCGTTTGCGGGATCGGTATCGACGCCATCGATATCGAGGCAGCCAGAGCTCGGGGAATCACCGTTTGCAACGTGCCGGGCAAAACCGCACCCATCGTGGCTGAGCATGCCTTCGGACTGATGTTTGCGGTCGCCAAGCGGGCTGCATTCCAGACCGCCTCCATTCGTGCGGGTGATTGGGTTCGTGCCGACAGCCTATTTCTGCAAGGCAAGACCCTGGGAGTGGTGGGGACGGGCAACATCGGTTCCGAGATGGTCCGGTTGGGGCGCGCCATCGGCATGAAGGTCATCGCCTGGACCTTTCATCCGTCGGCCGAGCGAGCCGCTCAAATCGGCGTCACTTTTGTGGAGCTGGAGGATTTGCTGCGCCGCTCCGACGTGGTCAGCCTCCATCTCAAGCTGACCGAGCAGTCTCGACATCTCATCGGCGAGGCTGAATTGTCCCGGATGAAGCCGGGATCGATCTTGATCAACGTCGGGCGGGGCGCCCTGGTGGATGAAGAGGCCCTGGCGGCAGCCTTGGCGTCGGGACGTCTGGGCGGCGCCGGCATTGACGTGTTTCAGGTCGAGCCCCTGCCGCCGGGCCACCCCCTGCGTGCTTGTGAGCAGGTCGTCCTGACGCCCCACTGCGCCGATATGACTCCGGAAGGCGTGGAGCTTCTCAACGAGGGCGTGGTGGACAACGTGCTGGCGTTTCTGCAAGGAAATCCCCGAAACGTCATGACCTGAGCCTCTCCGTCCCTTTGGTTCCTTACTTCGGATAGTCATGCGTGTCTCCCCCATTCTCCTCCTTATGGGTTCCCTTTACCTTGGCTCCGGAGCGGTCCTTGCCGGCGATCCTGTCATGGGTCAATGGGAAGGGAAGCTTGGTGGCGGCGATGGGGATGAGCGGGTTCTGGAGGCCCAAATTGTCGCGGAGGGTGGGGACCGCTACCGGGCGGTGATGAGATTGGCCCGGGACGGAGCCTGGAACGCGGGTGAATCCACCGGGCGCCGGAAAGGGACGACGCTTGCGTTTTCGGGTTCTCTGGATTTGGGGCAGGGATCCGGCGGTGTCTGTCAACTTCACGGTCAGGTTGACTCCGGGAGCTTCACGGGCGAATGCGCGGTCTCCGGCTCCAGCGCCCGGTTCTCCATGACAAGGGTCGAGCGCCGGCCGCCTCGACTGGGAGCCAAGCCTCCCGAGAAGGCGATGGCGCTTTTCGACGGTACCAGCCTGGACGGTTGGGTGCAGCGGGACGGCCGGCCAGCCGGCTGGGAACTGCGGGAGGACGGCAGCATGGAGGTGACCCGGGGTGACATTCTCACCCGCCGGTCGTTTGGAGACGTCCGCATCCATCTCGAGTTCCGGACCCCGTTGATGCCGGAGGCTCGAGGTCAGGCCCGTGGCAACAGTGGAGTCTATGTCCAGGGCCGCTACGAGGTTCAGGTCCTGGACAGCTTCGGTCTGGAGCCGATGGATAACGGTTGCGGGGCCATCTACAAACTTGCCCCTCCTCGCGTGAATGCGTCGCTGCCTCCGCTGCAATGGCAGACCTACGAGATCACCTTTCGGGCCCCCCGCTTCGATTCAAGCGGCAGCAAGACCGGCAATGCCCAAATCACCGTCCGGCATAACGGTGAGGTGATTCACCGAAACCGGGAACTCCCGGGGGTCAGCCGGGGGGGCGTGAGCGATGAAGAGAGTGAAAGGGGACCGCTACTCCTGCAGGACCACCGCGACCCCGTGCGGTACCGGAATATCTGGGTCCAGGCCTTGGATTGAGCTGGAAATGCGGGTTAGCCCGCATTTCTCACCAGGGGGTTGCACTCTTCTCAAGAGTGCAACTTGGCGCAGGAATTTTTCCCTCAGCGCGTGCTCGCGAGCGAAGGGCGTAGCGGGGACTACGTTCGAGCGAGCATGTGCGCGCTGAGGGGAAAAGGACAAGCCAGGGCGCGCCCAGCACAGTCTGTACCCTGAAGACTCTAAACAAAGTACCGCAAAATGTTAAAGACAAGCACTTTTCGACATTATGCTCAGCGACCTGGTGAGAAATGCGGGTTAGGGTTGAAAGAGGATCGTGCCGAATCGACTGGGGATGTGGAATGAATCCCCCAGGGTCGGGCTCCAGGCGAGCAGCCGGCGCTGCCGGATGTCCCCGACCCCGTCGCACCGATAGAAGTTGATCCGCCATTCCATGCCGGGCTGGATGGAGGCAACACCCATCGACGCGACGGGAATGCTCATCTCGCAGGTCCATTCCCTTTTGTCCTCGTCGACCCGGGTGGCATGGGCGAAGCCGGAATCCCACCGGGCGTCCGTCACGGGACCCCGGTCCAGGTCGATGGCCAGGTCGATCCACTGATTGTTGGGGGCCACCTCAAACTCCCAGTATGTGTTCATTCGCTGGGGGAACGGATTGACGAAAACCTCCACCACGTCCCGGTCCCACAACAACCATCGCTCCCGGCTGGGATCCTCACCCTGGTAACAGTGCATCTCGAAGTATTGGCACCGGTAGGCCAGATAGAGTCTGGAGCCCGTATAGGCCACCGCCACCCGGGTGCTCACTCCCGGAATGAGCGTGCCGGCCTTTCGGTAGTGGTGCAGGGTCAGCGCGGGGACGCCGTGCCAGATGGGTTTGCCGAGGTCCGCGTCTGGCTCGACATCCCCGGGGAGGGATCGAGCAACGGCCCGACAAGTGCTTAGATAAGTGGGGATCGGACTCATTCCAGTGCGCTATCCCTCCACTCAACCCGGCCGTTCAGGAAAACTCGGCCAATTTCACCGTGCGCTTTTCATCCGCCGAGCGGTCAGCGGCAAAGACCACTCGGTGCGTCTCAAAGGCCGTCTCGAAATCGGTGAGCGGCATGGCCCGCCCCTTGGCGACGCTGTCGGCGAAGGCTTGAAACTGGGGCTGATAGGGATGGTCGACCACATCGCCCGAGTCGATCAGGGCGGTCTCCAGGACACTCCAGCGAGCCTTGGTCATACCCTTCAGTTTTTGGCTGTAGATGCGATTGTCGAGCAGGCTGCCTTCACTCCCCACCAGGTGGATATGAAAATAGTAGGGCTGCAGGCAGTCCACGATGGAGGCGACCTTGCCGATCTTTCCGTCGTTGAACTTCAGCAGGGTGACCGTGCTGGTGTCGTACTCATAGGGTTCGAAAACCGGGTTGGCGGATCTGGCGCTGTAGCTGGTGACCTCCTCGACCTGGGAGCCGGTGAAGTAGAGCAGGCCGTCCAGGGCATGACAACCGGCGGTGAGCAGGCTGCTGCCTCCGAAGTCCTTTTTGATGTTCCAGCCGTACTGCCCGTACCAGGGACCGATTCCGTGGTAGTAATCGACTTCCGCATAATGGATCTCACCCAGCAGGCCCTCGTCGATGCAGGAGCGGATCAGGTCGAAGTGCTGACTGAAGCGGCATTCGAAACAGACGCAGGTCCGAACTCCCGACTGCTGAATGGCGGCCTGCATTTCCAGGGCGTCTTCAAAGGAGAGACAGATCGGCTTTTCGATAATGAGGTGCTTGCCGGCCCTGGCGGCGGCGATGGCCTGCCGGGCATGTTGCGGGTGGGGTGTGCAGATATCGATCGCGTCAATGGCAGGATCCGCCAACATCTCCTCGTAGCTGGCATAGGTTCGAAGCGGGATGCCGTAGTCCTGGCTCAGGGCGGCTTCATCGAGCTGCCGCCGCGAGCAGACAGCCGTTACCCTGGCCCCGGACACGGCCTTGAAGGCGTCGATGTGGGCTCCGGCCACCCAGCCCAGGCCCACAATTCCAATTTGCAGATCGCTCACCAGTTGTTCCTCCTTTCCTGTGAAACGGCACCCGGATGGGAACGGCCTGCCGGTGTGGTTACGGTTGGCTTTCCCGGACAATTCGGTCGTAGACCAGTCGGGCCCGCTCATAGGCCGCGGCCGCCTGCTCGCGTTCCTCGGGACGGATTCGAGGGCTCTTCATCTTCCAGCACTGGTCTACGGCCCGGCGGCACCATTCGGCGCTGCGGCGTGAGGCCCGAACCGGTTTTCCGTCCACTTGAACGAAAATGGGGTTGGTGTGCGAGCTGGGGTAGATCCGCAGGGCCAGCCAACTGGACTTCTTAACCGGGTGTGTGAAGCTCACCTCGCGCCACTGCCCATCGGCCTCGACCATCTTTTTGGCCACGGGCTCGCCGTTGACAATCAGCTCCACCGGAACCTGGCGGGTCTTTCCCAGCCGGGCGCGCTCGATATGCCAGTAGGGGGGACGGTCGATTCGTCTGGAAGCGACAATGGCCCCCACCTCGTCCTGTCGAATGGGCAGATAGGCAATCACCCTGGATCGAATCTCAACCGTTTGCGTTCCAGGCAGGTTCAACTCGCTCTCCTGGGTTCCCAGTTCCAGCCCGTTGGCGGAGAAGTCGACGATGTGGGATGCCCCATCGGAAACATAGCTGCGCCCGGCTCGAATCTGGTCCATATACCGGTCAAAATTCAGGGGACCGTCCAGCTTGGCGTAGCTTCTGGCCATGCCCACCCGGTCGTCGAAAATGCAGGGGAAATCGGTCTCGCCGCTCAAGCGTGTGCGGAACCCGCTGTTCAGGACGTGGTACCAGATGTTGAGTTCCCAGGGAGCGGGGGTGTCTCCGGCAGAGAAAAAGTCGACGGCATCCTGGGTCACGGTCACGATGTACTCGTTGGCGCCGATCCCGTCGAATTTGGGCAGGACATAGTTGGGAAGCGAATCGGTCGGCTCCATGGGTTCCAATCCCCATCCGGAATGGGCATAGCCAACCACGGCGTCCTGCCGTTTGGCCCATTGCAGAATGGGCAGCGTCCAGGTCGGCCACTCCTCGACCTTGCTGGTCCCCGGAAAATCGTCCTCTTTCAGACGGAGCAGGCAGACATGTCCGGCGTGAGAGGAGGGAAAGCCGGAGACCTCCACGTCGTAACGCAGCAGGTTCTGCCGGTTTGACAGGGGATGCACTTTGCCGGTGAAGTAACTCTTCTGATAATACCAGCAAGGACCCCAGGTCAGGTTACAGGCGATATTGAGATCTTCTCCCTGGGCCTGACGCCACATGTGCTCCGGACGCACGCCCTCTTCCGGGCTCTCGTAGTGGCTGCAGCCCGCGGCATGCACATGGTGGTCGGCGCTGTACCAGCCCAGCTTGGCCATGTGAACCCAGCGCGTGAGCTGAAGCTGGACCTCATGGACCCTCTTTCCGGAGGGCACCTGGATGCGTTTCGTCTGGGGGAGGTACTCCGGACCCCGGGTCAGGGTGACTTCATACTCCCCCGCGGGCAAAAACACGTGCTCGCCGTCGGCGCGGTAGATCTGCGGATGAAAGAAGAAATCCGGAAATTCATCCAGCGCCGCCAGGCGGCGGGAAGGCAAGGGGCGGATTCCCGTCAGCCGCTTGGCCTTGGAAGAGGCCAGCAGTTCCAAGGGGCCGCGCTCCTCCCAGGTCTGGCGGGTCGCCAGCGCCAGCCGGTAGTCCTTGGGCAGTGGTGGTCTTCCCGAGGGGTCGGTCCCGCTGATCCGCATCGGATCGGAACCCTCCACGATTCGTTCGATCCCGTCGGTGATGACCAGGGAGGCCATCCGAGCCGGCGAGCCGTCATGATCCTTGATCCTGAACACCACTTTGGTTGCGGCTTGGCAGTCGAACAGGATGTCGATGGTGCTGCGAAAACCGATGTCCTGGGTGCCCTGGCCAACGTGGAAGCCGATTTTGGCTTCCCGGCGTCCGGTTTCCCGGGTGTAAATCTGAAGCACCGCATATTCGAGCTCAACCCCCGACAGGTTGCTGAGCAGCGGCCGCCTCCGATACATGTAGAGTTCCAGAAAGCGGTTGGCGACCTCGCCGGCGGAGAGGAGGTTTTCCGGCTTGGCTCGCTTGGCGTTGGTCGACCGGTGCAGGATGGGCTCGGCGTTGGGGCTCTCTGCTTCGAGCAGGGTCGTGACCATGGCCTGGTTGTGAACCTTGACAAGGAAGCTCTTCCAGCCGTTCTGCACCAGGACAGGCTGGGCGGGACCACGCAGGACCTTCACCCGAGCCTCCGGATTGATCACCACCATGGCCAGGCAATAGGGATCCAGAATCTGCTGGATGCTTCGAGTCGTCTTCGATCCGGGCGCTTCATCCCTCAGCGCTTGCAGTCGGCGGGAATCCTCCGCCGAGAGGCTGCTTCCCAGAAAGGTCAGCGCGTCATCCAGCCGGAGGGCTTGGGCCAGCAGTGGCTGGGCTTCTACAGTTCTGACCTCGGGAAGATCGTTGGAGAAGGCTGCTCCTGACAGCAGGAGTGAGACCGCAAGGACACTGAAGAGAGTGTGTTTCATGGGTTATCTCCCGGCCAGTATTCCGCCTGGTTGCCGATTCGGTCCCCGGGTGCAACGGGGTATGGCACCGACCAAGCGTGCCACTCGCGGTCGCGGCGACTTGAATTCAGTCAACCGAGCCGCAGTCAAAATCAGGGGAGACACGATCATGGCTTCCCTGCAGTCTATTGCTGCGCTCCAGGCGGGATCATAAACTCGCTTGCTGGTGAGCCTATCACAACCTGATCCGGTGTGAAATGCAGGTTAAACCCTCCAACGCAGGCAGGTGCCTGCTCCCGTCATGGTGACGATGGTATCGTCCTCCAAGACCACACTGGAAGCATAGCCGGTCCCATAACCCTTGATCGACGACCCCAGTACCGAACCGCCCGCCCGAGTGAGGTGATAGACTTCCGCACTCCAAGTTCGACCCTCGTCGTGGCTGATCCGTGCCAGAACTTGAGCCTCCTCGCGCGGGTAGCGGTGATCGGTGGTCAGGATGAGCGTTCCGTCGGACAACTGGGACAGTTCCCCGTGAGCCTGTCCCAGCGCAAGGTCGGTTGGCCCATTCAGCGTCTGGCTTACCGGGCGGAAATGGGTCCAGGTATGGCCGGCGTCCTCCGAGTCGGCCAGGTAGACCCGCTTGGAGGGTTGAAATCCATCCTCGTACAGGGAAGGACGAGCGCGGAGCTGCCGGTCCAACATCTCGGCTGACCAGAAGGAAGGCTGGTAACGGATTGCGGCGATCAACCGCCCGGAGTGCAACCGCAAGAGAGTCGTCTCGGCAGACCAGTCCGGTAATGGGGTTCGCTCGCCCCAACTTCGGCCGCCGTCGGTGGACCGAAGAACGTAGGTAGCGGTATAGGGAGTCTCCGTCCAAGGCTGCAAAGACCTTTCAGCCGCTTGCCTGATCTTTTTCTGACGGGTCGAAGTCGCGCCCAGGCGCTGGGGCCAGAGTACGGTTCCGTCCGTCAATTCGGTCATTCGGTTTGAGGAGTTTCCAATCGAAGGAAAGGGTGCCTTGTCGACCCTGACCGGTCCTTGCCAGCTCCTGCCGCCGTCTTGGCTTCGAATCACATAGGACTCCGCTTCGAGTCCCGCGACCCCGCAGCCATCGGCTGCTTGGCGGAACGCCCAGAGGAGGGTGCCGTCTCTCAGGATCCCGAATGAGTCGCTTCGCAGTGCCCACCGATTGTCAAAAAAGAGCCAGCGCGACGAGTCCCTCGCCAGGGTTTGGTCGAAGAACTGCCACCAATCCAAACGTTTTTGCCGCCAAGTCCGTCCCTCGTCGCTGGAGGCCAGCAAGATGCTTTCGAGCCCCGGACCCTCTGTAGAGAAACCGGCGTAGAGGACGCCGTCCTGAGTCCTGCCGATGGGAGCCCCCCGGCCGAAGGGGGCCACCACAAATTGAGCCGGAACGGTTCGAATTCTCTCCCCGTTGACAGTGACCGCTATCTGAGTCTTTTTGGGAGCCGGGCCCGATGGAGATTCCTCTGCCCGTAATGGTTTCCAGCCGCTGGACAATGTTGTGGCCGCCAGCCACCCTCCAAAGCCGGTAGCCAGGAAGCCCCGACGATTGGTCTTGAGTGCCGATGGTCTTGGAGATTCCCTGATGGAGTGATCGATTTGATCGTTGCTTTTCATGGCATCCTCCTGCCCGTAGGCTCACGATGTAATATGTGGGCAAGCCTATCACTCATCAGACGGGATTTGCGCCGATAGTTTAAACCTGGAGCTACTGAAACCCGGGGCGACCGGAAGTGCGAAAAAGCTCATCGATCTTGAATATAGAGGAACCTTGAGATGGCTGCTCCGGTGCCGGACACGGCTGTGTCATTTCGGCAGTCGGTCCACATCCGCGGTGCCTGGGGTGGAATGTCAGCTCGGCTTGAGATAGATTGTTCCCTGGCCAACGATTGTCCTTAGCCGGAGAGAATTTCATAAGTAAAAGATTCTAAAAGGTTTGTACGTAGAGCCGATCCCGAGTTCGTCGGAGGTCATCACCCATAAGTCTTGTATTGTCAAGCACTTCCAAAACTCGGAGGTTGTAAGTCCGATAGACTGCTAGTGCCTTGGTTGGAAAGGAGAAACCCATTCATGAACGCCCCCATTCTGCTTCACGAGCTTACTCGTGAGAAAGCACGGGAACTGGCTCCCCACACCCTGCTGGTGCTGCCGGTCGGCGCCGTCGAGCAACACGGCCCCCACCTGCCGGTCGGCACCGACTACCTTACCGTCGAGCATGTGGCGCGGGGAGCGGCGGAACAAGCCCAAAAGGCGATTTCCGTTCTGGTCGCTCCCACCTTGCCCTTCGGTTCCTCTCATCACCACCTGTCCTTTGGCGGCACCCTGTCACTCGCCACCGAAACCTACTATCGAGTCCTGGCCGACTTGGGAGAATCCATGATTGTCTCGGGGTTTCGGAGCCTGGTGCTGATCAACGGACATGGGGGCAACCACGAGTTGATCCAGCTCGTCGCCCGGGACTTGGCCATCAAGCACGAGGTCAAGTTTGCCGCCATGTCCTATTGGACGGTGGCCTGGGATGCCCTGGTGGCAGAGGGGGCTCACCTGAGCGGTCATCTCCCCGGCCATGCCGGCTTCTATGAAACGTCTCAGATAATGGCCTTGCGTCCGGATCTGGTGGTAGAGCCGCTGCCCCATCGCGAGGGAGTCGAAGGTTCCGATCCCCGCAGTTTCTACGGTCCCTATCGGTCGGAGAAACACCGGTTTCTGGAAGACCTGGACGGCTATACCGACAGCCCCGACCGGGCCCACGCGGATCGCGGAAAAGCCTACCTGGCGGCCGTGGTCCGTTCAGTGGGCCAGGCGCTGGTAGAGTTCCACAAGTCCGGATGACGCAGGCTTTATTCGATCACCGGGAGGAGGAATCCCATGGGCGACCGTCTCAAGGACAAGGTAGCCATCGTCACCGGAGCCGGCTCGGTCGGGCCCGGCTGGGGCAACGGCAAGGCCGCCTCCGTGCTCTTTGCCCGGGAGGGCGCCAAGGTGTTGGCGGTGGACATCAACCCCACCGCCGCCGAGGAGACTCGCCGCATCATTTTGGAGGAGGGAGGGGAGTGCGCCATCCACCAGACCGACGTTTCTCGCGCCGACCAGGTGAAAGCCATGGTGGATCGCTGCCTGGAGGTCTATGGCAGGATCGATGTCCTCCACAATAACGTGGGGATCCTCCATGTGGGCGGGCCGGCAGAAATTTCCGAGGAGCAATGGGACCACCTGTTTGCGGTCAACGTGAAGGGCATGTTCCTGAGTTGCAAATATGTCCTGCCGGTCATGGAACGCCAGGGCAAGGGCGCGATCGTCAACATCTCCTCGTTTGCCGCGATCCGCTACACGGGATATCCGGCGATTTCCTATCAGGCCTCCAAGGGGGCGGTCAATCAGCTCACTCAGAGCATTGCACTGCAGTACGCACCCAAGAACATTCGGGCCAACTGCATTCTTCCGGGCTTCATGAACACTCCCATGATCGTGGAACCGCTGAAAAACACCTATGGCCCGGGAGGGGTGGAGCAGATGGTGCGGAAACGGGACGCCATGGTTCCCATGGGCAAGATGGGAGATGCCTGGGACGTGGCCTATGCGGCCCTGTTCCTGGCCTCGGACGAGGCCAAATATATTACCGGGATCCAGTTGATGGTGGACGGCGGAGTCACCTGCAAGGTGGTTTGAGGGTGGGCCCGCAACTGACCACTTATCTGAAACAAAAGAAAAAAGAGTTATCCACGAAGGGCCACTAAGAACGACGAAGGGCCACTAAGGCGTTGAGGTTAACCGCGACGGGATACCAAGGTCGCGACGGGATGGTCGATTTCTGATTGTTACACTCTGGTTTGATCCGCACGGCACGGCGGGGGCAGGGCTCGCGGACAAACGGGAGTTTCCCAAAGGGCGCCGGTCGGTTCTCAGAGAAGTCGCCCGCCGGATACCCCCCAGCGCACCATCGGGACAGCACCCCCTGGGAGCGCGGGCGTCTCGCCCGCATGCTATCCCTTGGGTTGCCGCTCAGTTTCCCTGCGATGCCGCAGCCCGCCCCTCCTGCCGGTGGAAATCGCCTGGGCCCGGCCGAAGCAGAGCCATGGCGCCGTTGCCGTTCGATCCGGGTCGAGGAGATGGGTGAGGCTATACCAAGATTTGTGCGGGCGGGACGCCCGCGCTCCCGGGGGGCTTTCTCCCATGACGTCGTGACACCGCCGTCACAATAGTGCAGAAGCATTCGGGCGCCGCTCGTCACTGAAGGAACTCCATCCGTATTCGTGCCTATTCGTGTTCATTTGTGGTTCGTCTTCATTTCCAAAACGAAAACGGCTGGCTGTTTCTCCTCTGAATGATCCGCCCCGTCGTGAGGGGCGGGGGCCGGACTTATTTGAAACAAAAGAAAAAGAGTTATCCACGAAGGGCCACGAAGGACGACGAAGGGCCGCCAAGCGGCGGCGGCCGCATGGGGTTTAAACGGCCCCAAGTTCACGCCCGGGAATACGTGTATGGCGTCGTTCCGAAGAGGTGGTGGTTTTCCGGGCGCTGCTACTAAACCGCCGCCTACGCGGCTACGGCAGCGCGGGATTCACACGACCCCGGGCTCCCGCCCGGGGCTACACGAGGCCGCAGCTACGCTGCTCTATTAGGAAGACCTGTAGGAGAGGTTGCCTCGGTCAACCGCCGTCGACCGCAGCTTCGCCGCTCTCCTCTAACCCACAACGCTGCCGGCGCATGGGATTTTCTATCCCCAACTATCCACTATCCACTGACCACTGCTTTTCAGACCACTGCCTTTCTAATGATTTTGCCGCCGACGTCGGTCAGACGAAAGTCGCGCCCCTGGAATCGATAGGTGAACTTCTCGTGGTCGATCCCCATGCAGTGCAGGACGGTAGCCTGGAAGTCGTTGATGTGCACCGGATCTTCCACCGGGTTGTAACCCAGGTCGTCGGTGGCCCCGATGGTGACCCCCGGCTTGATGCCGCCACCCGCCATCCAGATGGTGTAGGCTTTCATATGGTGGTCCCTGCCGTAGTTGCCTCGGGTCATGTCTCCCTGGTTCATGGGGGTTCGCCCGAATTCGCCTCCCCATATCACCAGCGTATCCTCGAATAGACCTCGCTGCTTCAAATCCCGAATCAGCGCCGCTGCCGCCCGATCGGTCTGGCGACACTGCAGGGCGATGTTGGAGGGCAGGCTGTTGTGGTGGTCCCAGCCGCGGTGGTAGAGCTGGATGAATCGAACCCCTCGCTCTACCAGGCGCCGGGCCAGCAAGCAGTTGTTGGCAAAGGAGGCAGCCCCCGGCTGAGCGCCATACTGTTCCAGGACCTTCGGGGGTTCCTGGCTGGTGTCCATCAGGTCCGGAACACTGGTTTGCATCCGGTAGGCCATTTCGAAGGACTTGATCCGCGCCGCGATATCGGGATCCCCAACCGCATCCATTTTGAGGCGGTTGAGATCCCGCAGTCCGTCCAGCAAATGGCGCCGCGAGGTTGGTGTGACGCCTCCGGGGTTGGAAACAAAGAGGATGGGTTCTCCCTGGGAGCGAAACTCGACTCCCTGGTGGCTGCTGGGCAAAAAGCCGCTGCCCCAGTACCTGGACAGCAGGGGTTGCCCCTGACCGCCTCCCGAAGTCAAGACGACGAAGGACGGCAATTGATGGTTTTCGCTGCCCAGGCCGTAGGAGAACCAGGCTCCCATGGTGGGACGTCCCGGCTGTTGTCCTCCTGTCTGGATCAGGGTGACGGCCGGGTCGTGGTTGATGGCGTCGGTATGCACCGAGCGTATGATGGCCAGATCGTCGGCGATGCCGGCCATATGCGGCAAAATCTCGGACATCTCGGCACCGGACCGGCCGTGTTTCCGGAATTGGAACTTGGAACCGACGCATACCAGCTTGCGGCCGGCAAGCTGAGCGATCCGCTGGCCCTGAGTGACGCTTTCGGGCATGGGCTGCCCGGTCATTTCAACCAGTTTCGGCTTGGGGTCGAACAGATCCAACTGGGAAGGCGCTCCCGACATGAAGAGGTAGATGACGCGCTTGGCCGTGGGTGCGAAGTGCAGCGGGTTCAATATGCGGGACGATTTTCCGGGAGTGTCGCCGAAGAGGTCCTCTCGCAGAAGCGTCGCCAGGGCCAACGAGCCGATGCCCTTGGCCCCTCGACCAAAGAAGCGCCGTCTCGTCATCTGAAGCGCCAGCTCTTGTTCAAAGCTCATGGATCTACTCCTTGGTCATGGTTTCATCCAGATTCAGAATCAACTTGGCCACGCCGGTCCAGGCCGCCAGTTGAGTGACCTCGAGATCGGCGTCGGCCGGCGACTCTCCGACGCTCGCCAACTGCCGGGCCTTGGCCGCATCACCCCGGTACATCTCGAAAATCCTGCGGAAGGTGCGTTCGGTGATCTTCTCCTCTTCCGGTTCGGGCGGACGGGCCAGGGCCGTGCGATAGGCGAAACCAATGCGCTCGCTTACTGAAGGTCCGGCTTCCTTGAGAATGCGTTGGGCAAAGACCCGGGCGGCCTCGACGTAGGTGGTCTCGTTCAGTGTAATCAGCGCTTGCAAAGGGGTGACCGTGCGTTCCCGCCGGACGGTGCAGACCTCGCGGTCGGGTGCGTCAAAGGTTTGCAGGATGGGATTGGGCACCGAGCGTTTCCAGAAGGTGTAAAGACTGCGGCGATATAGGTCGTCACCCCGGCTCTGCTCATATTTGGAGCGGCAGTAGAAGGCCTTCTGCTCCCATAATCCCGGAGGCTGATAGGGGAAGACGCTCGCCCCCCCTGGGGGACGGTCCCTGTCCAGCAGGCCGCTGATGGCCAGCACGTTGTCCCGGATGACCTCGGCGGGCAGCCGCAGCCTGGGACCTCGGGCCAGCAGGCGGTTGGCGGGGTCCTTGGCCAGGAGCTCCGGGCGGAACCGGGAAGATTGCCGGTAGGTGGCCGACATCACAATGGTCTTCAGCATGGACTGGACGTCCCAATCCCCGTCCACAAGTTCCCGGGCCAGCCAATCCAGCAGTTTGGGATGGGAGGGCGGCTCTCCCTGAGTGCCGAATTCATTGCCGGTTCGAACGAATCCGGTGCCGAAGAAGAGCTGCCAGAAGCGGTTGACAGCCACTCGTCCCACCAGGGGGTGGTCGGGGTCGATCAGCCAGCGGGCCAGGCCCAGACGATCGGCATTCTCTCCAGCGGGTAACGGGGACAGAAATTCGGGAACGGCCGCCGACACCTGCTCGCCTTTGGTCCGGTAGTCTCCCCGTATCAGTAGGTGGGTGGGCCTCCGATACTCCATGTCCTCCATCACCCGCAGGGTGGGGATCTCTTTCTCCAGTTGCTCCTTCTCTTTTCGCAACCGGGACAGTTGCTGGCCAAGGGCCTGCAGCCGGGGAGAATGTGTCTGGCGAAAATAGTGCCTCAAGGCCGTTTTTTCGGCACCGTCCCTTTCCAGCACCGGCTTCACTACCGCCGACATGACTTGCTTGAGCGGCTTATCCTCCAAGGGAGCATCCAGGGAAAAATAGAATCCATAGCCGCCGCCGTAGTTGACGACCTTGAAAAGCAGCTCATTGGCTCCGGACTGGAGATCCACCTGCAGCTCGATCGATTCCGACGGTTCGCAGCCTTCCACGGCTTTGGCAAGGATGAGCCGTCCGTTCAACCAGAGCTTGAGGCCGTCGGCATAGGGGGCGTTGGTGGCCACGAAGAATTTCAGTTTGCGGGCGGATTCGGCATGGATCCTGCGGTGCAGGTAGGTGGCGGCCTTGTTTCCCAACAGCGATTGAGCTTCCCCGTCCTTCCAGTCCGGTCGGGGGTTCCAGGACAACTGGCCGTCCTGGTAGCTCTTGGAGAAGTCCAGCTCGGATTCGGGCGGAAAGGCCCGCATGAAAGCTTCTTCGGCGGACTGGACGATAAAGGGCCCGATCACCGACCATTCCTTCAGTTCCATCTCCTGGCGGGTCCGATGGATTTGAGCCAGCTCTCCTTCCCATTCGGCCTGGGCCTCGTCCAGGCCGTCATGGGTCATGTCGAGCCGGGCTTGCCGGCTGGCTTCCAGGGTCTGGATGGTTTTTTCCAGTTGGCTCAGCCGGGAGCGTTGCTCCTCGGACGGCAGCCACAAGTAGGGAGGGGCAGGGTCGCGGTCCAGGCCCTTCTCGGGGATCTGGTGAAAGAAGTCGTATAACTGGTAATACTCCTGCTGGGTAAAGGGGTCGAACTTGTGGTCGTGGCACTCGGCACAGGCCACGGTCGAGCCCAGCCAAACCGTGGCCGTGGTGTTGACCCGGTCGATCACATACTTGGAGAGGTACTCCTTGGCGTCGGCGCCGCCTTCGGTGCTGGTCATTCCGTTGCGATTGAAAGCGGTGGCGATTCTCTGATCCAGGGTGGGGTCGGGCAGCAGGTCACCCGCCAATTGCTCCACGGTGAACTGGTCGAAGGGCTTGTTGGCATTGAAAGCCGCGATCACCCAATCGCGGTACTTCCACATCGATCGGGGAAAGTCGACATGGTAACCGTCCGAGTCGGCATAGCGGGCCAGATCCAACCAGTGCATGGCCATGCGCTCGCCGAAGTGGGGCGAAGCCAGCAGCCTGTCCACCAGCTTCTCGTAAGCCCCCTGGCTCTGCTCGGAAAGAAAATTCTCGACTTCCCGGAGGGTGGGCGGGAGTCCAATAAGGTCGAAGGTCAGGCGCCGAATGAGGGTCCTGCGGTCCGCTTCCGGCGAGGGACGTATTCCTTCCCGTTCCAGCCGGGACAGAATGAAAAAATCGATGGCATTTGCTGGCCAGCTCTTGTCCTCCACCTCCGGGAGTGACGGCCGTTCCGGGCGAATGTAGGCCCAGTGTTCCGTCCAGGGAGCTCCCTGGCGAATCCAGCGGGTCAGCAAATCGATTTGCTGCCGGGTCAATGCCTTGCCGGAGTAGGCCGGAGGCATTTTATGAGCCTCCTCCCGGGCGGTGATTCGCCGGATGAGCTCGCTCTTGTCAGGGTTTCCGGGCACGATAGCCAGCTTGCCCGACTCCAGTCGAGCCAGGGCGGACTCCCGAACGTCGAGGCGCAAACCGGCCATCCGCTGGTTCTGATCGGGTCCGTGGCAGGCGTAGCAGTTGTCGGCAAGGATGGGACGAATGTCGCGGTTGAATTCGAGAGGTGGGCTCTCCCTGGGCTCGGCTGCCCGGAGAGGGTTGAAGACCCAAATTGCCGCGGCCAGACCGGTCAGAATCCAGGCGCCGGCCTTGAGAAAGAGCAGGGTTGGGGGTCGCAGGCAGCTCACGGTTGGCAGTTGCCTCCTCCTGAAGATGGGTGGGGTCTCAGCTCCACGGTGCTGGCGCCGCCCGCCGAAGACTGCTGAGGTTTTAGTCGGCAGGGCAAGGCAGGTCCGGATCTGTTCGAACCCGCTCATTTTAGCCGAACCGATTCCCGGGTATCAAGGTGAAGCCGGCTTGCCGGAGACAACTGGGGCTCATCCGCAAGGCCAAAAGAGTGATCCACGATGTTACATGAAGGACCGCGAAGGGCCACGAAGACAACTGCACCTCATTCAACCACCAGCGGCGCCCGAATGCTTCTGCAATATCGTGACCTTGGTGTCACGACGGCATGGGAAGAAGACCCACCCGGGAGCGCGGGCGTCCCGCCCGCACAATACCTGGCACAGCCTCGGCCATCTCCTCGACCCGGGTCGACCGGCAAGGGCGCCATGCCTCTGCTTCGGCCGGGCCCATGCGGTTCCCGCCGGCAGGGCGGCCGGCTGCCCCATCGCAAGGAAACCGAGCGGCAACCCAAGGGACAGCATGCGGGCGGGACGCCCGCGCTCCCGGGGGTGTCGTCCCGATGGTGCGGTGGAGGGTATCCGGGGGGCGACTTCTCTGAAAGCCGACCGGCGCCCTTTGGGAAACTCCCGTTTGCCCGCGGGCCTGACCCCGTCACCCTACCCCGGGGCGGATCAAACGAGGGTGAAACAATCGGAAATCGATAATCCTTTCGTGACCTTGGTATCCCGTCGCGGTTAACCTCAACGCCTTCGTGGCCCTTCGTGGATAACTCTTTTTTCTTTTGCTTCAAATAAGTCCGGCCCCCGCCCTGCCGATCCGGGTCGGCGCCAGGAATCAGTTGACAGCCCGGTCGAGCCATTCATTAGAATACGGAGGTTGCCATCAAGGGGGAGGAAAGGCCATGCCACAGGAGAAGTCGTGGGTTCTGACAGATGTCGGTGCGAACGTTTGGAAGGAGACCCTTTTTCTGGGCCACGACGACCTGGGGGTCTCGGATTGCACGGTCTCCAAGACGCGCCTGCAGGGAGGCTTGAGAAGTGGAGTCGATCTGGTGGAGATCACCAATGCCGAACTCTCCTTCTCGATCCTGCCGACTCGGGGAATGGGGCTGTGGAAAGCCTCCTGCCGCGGGATTCCGGTGGGTTGGGAGTCTCCGGTCAAAGGCCCGGTGCATCCCCAGTGGGTGGATGAAGGGGACCGGGGTGGGCTGGGCTGGTTGAAGGGTTTCGACGAATGCATCGTGCGTTGCGGCCTGGACTCCAATGGAGCCCCCGGCGAAGATGTCATCGTCGACAACAATGGGAACCGCGTCTCGGTCGACCTCACCCTCCACGGCAAGATTGCCAACCTGCCGGCTCACTACGTGGAGGTCCGTTCCGATCCGGGGAGCGGCAGGGTTTCGGTGGTGGGAGAAGTGGACGAATCCTCCCTCTTTCTTCCGGGTCTCCGCCTGCGGTCGATCGTCAGCACCACTCCCCGCTCCAACCGGCTGACCATCCAGGACACCATCACCAATTTGAAGGCTACGCCCTCGGAGCTGGAGTTGGTTTACCATTGCAACTTCGGCCAGCCCTTCCTGGGGGCCGGTTCCAAAATGCTGGCAGCCGTCCTGGAGGTCGCTCCCCGGGACGCCCGGGCGGTGGAGGGGATCGGGGAGATCGATACCTACCTGCCACCCACCCCCGGATACGTGGAGCAAGTGTACTTCTACGACTTGGCGGAAGGTTCGGCAGGCCGCTCCCTGGTGGCTTTGCGGAATGCCTCCGGGGATCGCGCCGCGGTGCTTCGATTCAACAAGAAGGAGCTTCCCTACTTCACCCAGTGGAAAAATACGGTCGGTCCTTCCGACGGATACGTCACCGGCCTGGAGCCGGGAACCAACTATCCCAACCTGAAAGGATTCGAGCGGGAAAAGGGCCGCGTGGTACTGCTGCAACCCGGTGAGAGCTACCATTGCCGACTCGAGCTGGAAGTCTGCACCGACCGGAAACAGGTGGCAACCATTGAAGAGGAAATTGCTCGGCTCCGGGCTGGACGGCAACCCATCATCCACAAGAGTCCGCATGGGAAGTACTCACCCATTTGAAGACGGGTGTCTGGTGGAGGAAACTCTCTTTCACCAACCGACTGCAGCCCGGGAGAACAAAAATCCATGACGAAGAGCGAAGAGACCAAGTTGAAGTATCAGGGAATTTTTGTCGCGGCCTGCACTCCGATGAAGGAAGATTATTCGCTGGATCTTCCCAGGATCAGGACCTGTATCGAATATCTCGTCAGTGGAGGGCTGCGGACCGGAACGGCGGTGTATGTGGCGTTGGGAGCGGGCGGAGAGCAGATGCATTTGTCCACCGAGGAACGCAAGGCGGTTACCGAGGCGGCCGTCAACGCTTCTGCCGGCCGGCTGCCCGTTGTCGTGGGAATCTCTCATCAGTCCACTCAAACCGCAGTGGAATTGGCCCAACACGCCGAGAGAATCGGGGCAGACGGATTGCAGGTCGAGCCTCCCTGGTATTTCGGCAGCACGGCCGATGACGCCTTCGAATACTTCCGTGCCATCAGTCAATCCGTGAGCCTGGGACTTACGGCCTACAATACATTCTGGACCTGCGGCTTTAACATGGACCTGAGATTCGTGGAGCGACTGGCCAGTCTGGAAAACGTGGTGGGACTGAAATGGTCCAACAGCAGTGACAGTGAACTGGTGGCGGTGTTGTCCGCCTATAAGGATCGGTTCAGCATCATCAGCAATTTCCACGGCGCCTTCGTGGCCTCGTCTTTTATCCTGGGTGCTCGGGGGTATGTGTCGCAAGCTGCCAACTTTACACCCAGGACCAACCTCAGAATCCTCCAGGCGCTGCGCGCCAGGGAATACGAGGAGGCCACTCATCTCTATATGGCGTCGGAAGACGTGTACAATCGGGCTTTGGATGAAGTGTTGCGTCAGGGGATCACGGGGGAGGGTAACTTTATCAAAGCCTGCATGCCGCTGGTCGGGATTCCTTGCGGTCCGGCCAGATTACCCTTGAGGCATCCGCCCGGCTGGTTCGTAGACCGAGTGCGCCGGATGCTCGAGTCGGTGGGAGAACTGCGCTTGGCTGCTTCCTGAACGGGAGATGGGTCGCGTCACTTCGTCGTCAGAGCATGATGCCGGGTAGCGAAAAGGAGAGGAGATGGGGAAAAGGACAATCCTGACCGTAGTGGCTGTTTTCTTGGCTTGGTCTTTGCTGGACATTGTCATTCATCAGCTGATCCTCATGGGTGAGTATCGGGCTACGGCAGACCTTTGGCGGCCTGAGACTGAGATCAAGATTGGGTTGATCTACCTGGTGACGCTGATTTCTGCGGTGGTGTTCGTCGGCATTTACAAGCTGTTGATCTGCCGGAAGGAGATGGGTCGGGCAATTCAATACGGATTGCTCTTCGGCGTGGCGGTTGGAATCGGCATGGGCTATGGCAGCTATGCCGTCATGCCTTTGACCCACACGATCGCATTGGCTTGGTTCCTGGGCACCGTGGTGCAAACGACGGTGGCAGGCGTTTTGCTCGGACTGATCGTCAAGGAGTAGGTTGTATTTTCCGGAGGTGGTTGGAATACCCTCCGCGGGTGGTCGAGCCTGGCCCGTGAAGGTCAACCTGAAATCAGATAGAAAGAGACGACCATGGATGCTCTCAAGCAGGAGATTCGAAACAATCTGACCGGTCCGGTGGCTTCCATCCGGACCCCCTTTCTGCGGGACGGTCAAGTCGACTACGCCGGCCTGCGACGCTATGTGGATTTTTCCATCCAGGCCGGCAGCCCCACCATGCTGCTGACCTGGGGGGACAGCCTGTATACGCTCCTGACCGATGACGATATTGCCGAGGTCACCCGGGTGGTTTGTGAGCAGACCGCCGGGCGGGCCATGGTGGTGGCCGCCGAAAGGAACTGGGGAACCCCCAAGCTGGTGGAGTTCGCCCGGTACGCCAAGCAGACCGGTGCCGGCGTCCTGATGGTGATGCCGCCCGACTGGGCCGGATCCTGCACCACGTCCACGCTGGTGGACCACTATGCGGCTGCTGCAGCCGAGCTGCCGGTAATGATCATCACGGCCACCTTCGTGCCTCGGGGGGAGGCCTTCGGCCTGGAGACGCTCAAGCGGGTTCGGGACGAGGTGCCGGGAGTGGTGGCCATCAAGGATGACTGGTGTGGGGAGTTCGGCCGGAAGATGGCGCTGCTGGTGCATGACCACTGGGCCGTCTTTTCCGGCGGGCAGAAGCAAAATCACCTGAACCTTCATCCCTTTGGCTGTGACGGCTACCTTTCAACCTTCATCACCTTCAAGCCCCAGGTGTCCCACGACTATTGGAAGGCCATCCAGACGGACGACATGGCCAAGGCCGTCGAAATCATCCGGAACTTCGATCTGCCCCTGTTCGAGTTCATCATGGCGCGGCAGGGAAGTTTTGACGCCTGGTTTCATGGGATGTACGAGCACTACGGCCTCTGCGGGCGCTGGAGAAGACCTCCCTACTACAGCCTCAGCGACGCCGAAATGGAACAGTTGGGGGACTTCCTCAAGAAACAGCGATTGCTGTAGCGGGGGTGGGGGCTGGCTGAATATCTTGCCGGGGTCGTGTGGATCCCGCGCTGCCATAGCCGCGTACGCGGCGATTCAGTAGCGTCCTTCCGGAAGGCACCGCCTCTCCAAGATCAGGCGAAGCTCCCTGTTTTCGTCTCGGATCAAGCCCCGTGCTGAGGAATGCCGGCTTCAGTAGCCGGCCGACTTGTCCACCAGCCCCAGCAGGGGTCGACCCTGGCAGTAGCGCCGCAGATTCTGGCAAAACAGCTCGATGCAACGCTGGTATTCCTCGCGAGTGACGACGCGGTGGAAAGACATCAGCAGGTTTTCCACCCCCCACAGCGCCGAATCGGGGGGTGGTACTTCCAGTTGCAAGGCGGCTCCGGCAATGCGCTTCTCCACCAGAGCCCGCCGAACGGCTTCCAGGTCGTAGAGCGCGGGCCTCCCGGAAACATCGACGAAGCAGGCGCTGTCTTTCATCCTTCCCAGTTCCCGCGCGCCGATCGCTCCCCTGGTCTCGGGAGTGAGCGGGAGACTCAGAACCACGAAATCCGAGTCTGACAGAAGCTCGTCCATTTGAGCCGGTCTCAGCAACCGGTCCACGGTTTGCGGAGGGGTTCGTTGCGTTCTGGCCATTGCGATGACCCGCATGCCGAAGCATTTTGCCACCCGGGCGATTTCCGATCCCATCACACCCAGACCCATGATGCCGACGGTCCTGCCCTTCAGCTCGGTGGGCCATTGGCCTTGAGAGCGCAGGGTCCCCGGAACCGACCATTCCCACTCCCGGTCCGGCCCGTGTCTCAAATCGACATGAAGCCGGCGGCTGAACGCCAGCATCATTCCCAGGGCGTACTCGGCCCCGGTCGAATCGAAGCAGGGTTTGGAGCAGGTCACGGTGACGGGACTCTCCACCAGTTGCGGAAACATGTAACCTTCCACGCCGCCCGAGCCGGCGTGGACCCAGCGGAGTTTCCTGGCCACCCGTAGAAGCCCGGGATCGAAAGCCCCCACAAAGGCCACCTCGGCCTCGGCGAAGGTCTCCATCAGGAACTCGCGGTCCTCGCCGGCAACCACCCGGACGCCGTCCACGCAGCTTTCGATCTTCTCCAGGCCCTGGGGGAGCCAACTGACCACCGCCAGGAAAGGGGGTTTTCCCGCCAAATCAATCTCCTTGTGCCGCCAGCTGTTCCATCCGCGAGAGCGCTTCCGGGACGTAGTTGCCCAATCCCAGCCCCGGGCTTTCCGGAATCTGGAGGTAGCCGTCGCTCAGCTCCAGGGGGCGCTCGATGATTTCCTCGTGGGCCATCCTGGTGATCCGGTAGGCTGACGTCGACTTTTCCCGCAGGGCCTCCCAGCCGGGATATTCCACCATGGCTCCGTTGGTCACGGTGGAGAGAATGTGGAGGTGTGCGGCCACCACCGTGGCCGACCAAGGGCTGTGGGGGATGCAGAGAAGGCCGGCTTCCTGGGCTCGCCGGGCGACGTAGTGACACTGGGTAATCCCCATCTGGGCGGCGTCGGGCTGGACGATGTCCAGTGCCCTGCGGTCGATGTAGTGTTGGAAATCCTGGGTGGTGCTGAGACTTTCGCCGGAAGCGATCTTGACCTCCACGGCCTGGGTCAGCGCGGCGTAGCCGTCCACGTCGAAGGGGGGCATGGGCTCCTCCAGGAAGTAGAGGTCGAACTCTTCCAGAAAGCGGGTGGCTCGAATGGCTTCCTTGAGGTTCCAGCCGGGGGTCCAATAGGCTGGACAGCCGAAGTCGAGCATCAGGCGGGTCTCCGGCCCGATGGCCTGACGGATGGCGGCCAGTCTCTCTTCGTCCTCGGTGCGGAAGTGGTTGCCCCAGCCGAACTTGACGGCCCGGAACCCTTGCTGGACAAAGGCTCGGCTTTCCGCTGCCAACTGCTCGGGGGACTTCAGCCGGGGCGGGACATTTCCTGCCAGGGAGTCGGGATCGAAGGCCGTGCCGCTGGCATAGGCCATGACCCGGTTCTGAACCGCTCCTCCAAGCAGCTTGCAGAGCGGCTGGTTCAGGGCTTTTCCGGCCAAATCCCAAAGAGCCATGTCGATGGCAGCCATGGCATTGACCGCCATGCCGCCTTCGCCGCCCCGACCCCTGAGGGCCTGCCAGTCCTGGAACATGCGCAGCCAGAGACGGCCGGTTTCCAGCGGGTCCCGGCCGACCAGAAAGCGGCTCAAGCCTCCCTGCCGGTCCAAAATGATGGGCCCGATGATCCAGGAGGGCGAGCCGGTGACGCCGATTCCGGTGAGGCCTTCGTCGGTCTCCACCTGCACGAAGGTCAGGCTGGAAAGGCCGCCGCCACGGACACGGATGTCGGTGATCTTCATGGATCCGACCTTTCTAGAGGGGCCTGCCCCAGGAGTCCATCCGGGGCCCGGGCGGCATCGATACTCTTCTGCCCTCATGAATCGACTGGGCCACCGCCTCGCAGAATTCCATATAGCGCACGCCCTCGGCAAAGTCGGGAGAGACCGGGGTGCCTTCCCGGATGGCCTGAATGAACTCGGCGTCCATGGTCCGATCCCGTTGTTCCGCGACCGGCATCTCTATGGGGTGCATCCCGGTCTCTCCCTCGGTCATGCCGGCCAGCTCCTCATCCTCGACCAGCCCCCCGGCCTTTTCGACCAGCAGCTTGTAGTCCAGTACACCGCGGGTTCCGTAGATCTCCACCGAGCTTCCCGGTCCGCGAGTGACTCGAAAGGAGAGATGGAAGCTGGCGGTGGCCCCACCCCGCATTTCGGCGGCCACGCACAGTGACTGCGGCACGGCCCGCAGGTCCTCGCCGGTGGCGGCCGTGACCGACTCGAAAGGCTCGATCCAGCGGTAGACCACCTCCGCCAGAATGCCGAGCATCATGGTGTTGACGCCCACCGCCTCCGGATCGGTCAACCAGGTGCCGGCCTCGGGCAGCGCCGGAAGTAGAGAGGTGACACGAACCTCCAGGATCTCTCCAACGTAGTTCTCCCGATGAAGCAGCCGGCGCATCACCCGGTCGCCTTTGAGCCCGAAACCCGCGGCATACAGCGCGGTGACCCGGTCGGTGGTTCTGGAGGCCTCCAGCATGCGGCGGGCCTCCTTCAGGTTGCGGGCCATGCGCGCCTGACACAGAACGTGCTTGCCGGAATCGAGAGCTGCCAGGGTGGCCGGCAGGTGGAGGTTCGGCGGGGTGGCAACCACCACGGCATCGATCTCGGGTGACTCGACAATCTGCTCCCAGCGCTCCACCTGGTGGGGTATTCCAAATCGGTGGGCTGCCTTCCGGGCCGTCTCCGGCCGGCGCGACCAAGCGTGGGTGATCCGGACGTCCGGCACCTCTTGAAGCAGGGGGATGTGCCGATCCTGAGCGATCTTTCCGGCTCCGATGATGCCGACCCTGATGGTTTCAGCCATGGTTCAGGTCTCTATGTGCAGTCCGATGGTGAGATAGTCGGGGCTGCGCAGGGCCTCAGGGGTGGTGTGGTAGGCCATGTTGTGCCGCTGGATCATCTCCTTGGCCTTGGGGCTGAGGGCCAGAATCTGTTGCTGCTCCTCGGGGGTGAAGAGGTTTTCGTCGTCGAATCCAGGGTGGCCGCTGATATGGGGGATCTTCCAGTGATCGTGGTAGGCCACCAGGCCTTGACCCATGGCCTTCCGGCTCCAGCTTCGAATCCCCTCCGCCAAAGTCGTGGTTCCAGCATATTCACAGCCGATCAGCAGGGCTCTCACTGTCGCTCCTTGTCCGGGGCCGGCCTCCAGCGGCACCGGCCGAAACCAGACCGCCAGCCGGTTCCTGGGGCCTCGCCAAACCGGCTCGTTTGTGTCCGCCAGCCTCCCGGACCCCATTTCTAACCGGGCCGCTGAGTACATCATGAAAGGCAGATGGTCTTCAACATCCTGTTGGAGATTTATTACAGTCAGCGCCAGTCCTCGACTCTACCCGGCGGATTGCTCAAGTGCGCACGGATCAGACAACATACGAAGGTGCTATTGCAACAGGTCGTCACCCACCGACGCGATGAACATCCGGTGCAACTTCGCGACCTTCGCAACAGCCGCGTCTGGTCCGTCCTCTCTCAGACAACTCGAGATGTCAACGGCACCGATTGTACCTTCATGAACTACTGTCCCGCGCCTGCTCCTCACACGGCGGAACGTGTCGGCACTCAATCCTGCTTCGTTCCGGGCGGCCTCGAATGCCCGAGACCACTCGCCCCATCGGGCGAGCGCCTGATCCCCGGCATGGCTCGTATCGACCATCAGACGCAGTGGTTTCCACGAATCCAGCCGCCAAAAGAACTCACCGCGAACTTCCCAGTGTGGATACTGGGTCCACGCGCCCCCGCCGACGCTGACCGCCTTCGCCGGCCAGCTCTTTCCACCTAGCTGCAGCACTTTTCCCAAGCGCACCA
This sequence comes from Candidatus Versatilivorator sp., assembly GCA_965262635.1. Lineage (GTDB taxonomy): Bacteria > Acidobacteriota > Terriglobia > Versatilivoradales > Versatilivoraceae > Versatilivorator. Next base: position 1,223,759 of record OZ253547.1, read on the forward strand.
TGAACTCCCACTGCACGAAACTCTCGTCGAGGTTCCACTCCTTCAGTGCACTCCGCCTGTAGTCCCGCTCGCTCCTTATGTACTCGGCGTACTGCCGCAAGATCTCGTGGACACGCGCCCGCGAGTCACCATCAAGAAACGCCACCATGTCCTCGATGTCAAACACCGAGTAGCCGGTTGACTTTGCCTTCTCGCGCTCGTCGTCACAAACATGCCCTGTCTTCAGGTAAACGGCCTTGATGAGGTCTTTTGTAACCGAGCCCTCCATCACGGTCCTGCGGTACCGTTCCAACTGGTCCCCATGCATTTCGGTGTCCGTCTTGTCCTCAATGATGAAACTCACTACCATCTCGTCAACCTTGGCTTGGAAGTACACGTCCATGTTCTCGTGCTGCAGCTTGGGCTCACAGAGCACTTGTCCAATCTTGCAGTCCCCCTCATACGAGTCGGATTGACCGTCCGAAACGTCGATGGCCATCCCGTTCCCAGATCGCATGAGTGCCTGAACGAACTCAAGGCCTAGTTCGCGGAGTTCGCCAGCCGCATCCCTCGCGCACGCCACCAGCCAGCAGACGACAGCATCCTGTGACAGTTCCCTCGTGGCGTACTTGAAGATGTTCGGAACCATAAGTGTTTAGCTTCACATCACCTGACGACATATTCTGTCTGGGCAATCGCCATCGCCGATTCCAGGCCTTGGCGCCGGCGCGCTTGAGGACGTCCGGGACTGAGGAGGAAGGATCCAAGGCCTGGGAAGCGGGCAGAAGAGCGGTTTGGGCAGCGGATCGATCCATGGCGACTTAGAATGATAAGGTACTCTATCGAACTATAGAAGGACGCTACCAAAGAGACTTGTTAAGGTGAGGCAATGTAGCTACAATAGAGCTACATATCAGGAGGCATCCAGATGAGCACTGATACTGTCGTTCGCGCTCGGATCGATAGCGATACCAAAAAACAAGCTACTGAAGCGCTTCAAGCCATGGGCTTGTCGGTATCCGATGCCATTCGTCTGCTGTTGCTGCGAGTGGCGGAGGAGAAGCGGCTGCCGTTTACCGTCCGGGTGCCGAATGCCGCCACGGTCGAGGCAATAGAGGAACTCGACGAGGGCAAGGGCAAACGCTTCAGCACCGCTGAGGAACTGTTCCAGGACCTTGGCATCTGACATGCTGACGCCGGTCCGATCCACGCAGTTCAAACGCGACGTAAGAAGAGCCGCGAAGCGAGGCAACGATCTGACCAAGCTGCGGGTATTGGTGGCGTCGTTGATTCAGCAAGAACCATTATCCGATCGCTATCGCGTTCATCCACTAAGGGGGACTTGGAAAGGTTATCGGGAGGCTCACATCGAGCCGAACTGGCTTTTGATTTACCGCACCAAAGGAGACGAATTGCACTTGGTCCGTACCGGCTCCCATTCAGATCTCTATAAAGAGTAACCTCCTTTTTCATTTGCCTCCGACGCAGACGTGCTGGGTGCATGTCACATCCCTTTCTTGACGCGCACCCCCCGCCTCCGGCCACGCACCGACGCACTTTGTGGTTAGTGCACCTTCATGATACAAGGGAAAATGGACTTGTCCCTCCATTGACCCGTCTCCTTACCTCTCCCGGCAAAAAATCCCGCTACCTGCTGAATTTTGCAAGAGCGTCCAATATACACGATCCGCAAAACTTGGCTCATCTGTCAACGTTGTTTCGACTCAAGAAATCTAGCGAACCATGAGATGCTTCAGGACGTTCGGGTCCGGGGCGGGAAACAGCCGGCTGGCCATGGAACCCGCCATCAGGCTCACGGCAGTGCTGAGACCGGGCACCCAGAAGAAATTGATGCCGGTGACGAGCGGGTCCATGACCCCCTGAAATCCGTTCAGGATCAGTGCAGTGGCCATTCCCGCTGCCCCGCCGATGAGCACTCCCCGGGTGTTGGCCCGCCTGGAGAAGATCCCCAATACGAAAAAAGTGACCACGGGGGCGGCGGTGAGGGCGATGAGCTTGAGTTCCCGCTCGAAGACGTTGGCGTCGCTGTGCTGGTATTGCCACAGGGCAAAGGAAAGCAGCAGCAGGGCGTGGACCACCGTGAATGTCTTGGAAGTGGCGGCCAGTTGTTGCTCCGATCGCCCTTTACGCCAGAACCGCGCATAGAAGTCCACCGTGGTGACGCTGCTCATGGAGTTGATGACCGAGCTCAGGGTGGACATGATGGCGGCCAGAACTCCGGCCATGATCAGGCCCCGAACCAAGGCCGGAGCGCGGGCGACCACGAAGTGCACCAGGACCTGATCGGGATGGTCCAGACTGTCGGCCAGATCGGGATGCCTGTCGTAAAAAGCCACCAGGGCCCACCCGATCAGGGTATAGATTACCGAGAAAATCAAACCCAAGACCGCGTAGCTGGCAAACGCCCGGAACATGTCTTGTTGAGAACGGGTCGTGAGGACTCGCTGGACATGGATCTGGTCGGCCCCGAATTGCATGGCCGTTTGAAAACGGGAAAAGAGAATGGCCCAAAAGGTGGCCTCGACCGCAAGGCTGAATTCAAAAGAAACCATGGCGGTATGAGGATAGCCGGTGATCCCGGACTCCTTGGAGGAGGCGATGAGGTAGATATCCGAAGGGTTCCAGAGGAACTCGTCCAGCAGCAGGAAGGCGATGACCCCGTAGCTGAGGATAAAGACCGAGAACTGGATCACGTCCGTCCAGACCACCGCCCGCGCCCCTCCCAGGGTGGTGTAGACCATGGTCAGCAGGACAATCCCTACCAGGCAAAAGGTGACCGGAAACCCGGTGGCGGCATTGAAACCCATGGCCGCGGTCAACAAGGCATTTCCGATCCAGAAAAGGCAGTAACAGAGGAACAGAAGCGCCCCGAAAACGCGAAGTCCGGGGTGATAGCGCCGCTCCAGATACTCGTAGATGGAAAGGACCTGCAGGCGTCCCCAGAGCCGGACCCAGACCATGGCGCCCAGAATCGTGGTTCCCGTACCCACGATGCCGCCCGTGATCAGAAAGCGGCTGTCCCGGGCAAACACCCAGCCGGGTCCTCCCAGAAAGGAATTGGTGCTCAGCAGAGTGGCGAACACCGAAATGCCGGCGGCCCACCAGGGGATGTTCCGGCTGGCGAGGAAATACTCCCTCAGCGACGTCTGGCGCCGGGAAAAACAGGCGCCGATCAGAAGAATTCCCAGTAGATAGGCGGCAATGACCAGGTAGTCGGCCGCAGAGAGCCCGTTCATGAGAACCGATTTTCTCGACTCATCTCAGGGTCGGCAGACCCCGGCAGGCAAGCACTTGGGTTTGCGGGAACATGGATGAGGAGGGGTGGGGACCGTTCGGCTACAAGCCCCAGGAACGCGCCACCTGGCGGGTCAAGCGCGCCAACTGCTCGGGGGTCTCCCCCTGTGTTCCCTTGGCGACTTCAAAGGTCCAGGGACCGGAATATCCGACCGAGGCCAGCGCCTGGCGGATAGCTGACCAGTCCAGACCGCCCTGGGTTGGCGCCCAGTGGTTGTCGTTGGGGTGGTCGTAGTCGACGTCCTGCAGGTGAGTTCCCTGCAGACGGGATCCGGCAAACTTGATTTCCAGCGAAGGATCCCGTTTCATCGTCCAGGCGTGTCCCGTATCGATCACCAGTCCCAGTTGCTCCTCGGGATAACCATCGACCAGGGCCCGCAGTTCCTGCATGGCAAGGTAGGGATAGCCGCAGGAGTAGGGCAGGTTCTCCAGCAGGATGCGGACGCCTTCACGGCGGGCTACCGGGACCAGTTGATCCAGGGACCGTGGAACCGCCTCGGCGATGCGTCGGGCCACCTCGGGATGGTCGCCCTCGGGAACGAAAATGGGGTTGGGTACCGGATGAATAATGACCTCGGTGGACTCCAGTCCGGCGGCCAGGCGAAGGTAGCTGGCCAAGACCTCGACCACTTCCCGCCGCCAGGTCTCATCGGGGGCGCCCAGGACATTCCGGGTCAGAGGAGCATGAACCGTTCTGGCTCGCAGCCCCCGGTCCGCCAGGCGGGCTCGAAAATCCGCCAACGCCTTCCCCTTGGGAGGGACCGCCAAGTGGGGTTCTTGTCCCATTATTTCGGTTTGGCTGAATCCCGCGGCAGCGACCCCGTCCAGGGCAGCCTCCACGTCCCGGTCAACAAAACCCAGAGTGCTATAGCTGATGTCGCTCATCGTCCGCGTCCTCGACGTTCATTGGAATTTTCTCTGACAGAAGCAGGTTCCCCCATTATACCGAGTCGAGCCCGCATTTCTCACCGGGTCGCTGGTTACAAACAAAAGACCGTTTGTATGAGGCAAATAATCTGCGCCATCCCGCACTCTTCTTTTGGGTGTTTAGCCGGGGCTCTCACAGCCTGGCGGCTACCCCCCACCGCATCAGCCTTCGCCTGGCGGCTCGGCTTCTGCGACTCCCCCTCAAGGGGGGAGTGATGTTGCGGCCTGGACAAGGCTCCCGATGTCCATTGGGTAGCGGAGTCTACCGTGTGGCTCACAACACTCCTGCATGTGCAATCCATACATGGTTTACACAATAAACCGCAAACATGGTTTACACGGTTAGTTTCCTTTAAGTGGGGCTAAGCATATCTCCAAGGGGGTCGATGGGCAATGAGGGGGCGTTGTCCGGAGGGAGGGCGGAGCCCGCAGTCGAGCCGGAGGGGGGCAAACACCGCGCCCCGGGAGTGACTACCAGCGGCACGGACAGCCGCGCGTTGGCAGCGTCGGCGTGGCGTCCGCTCATTAAAGGCGCTATACACGTTGGCCTTACGCCAATCGACGATTCATCAATCAATCTATTTGCGCCTCTTCGTGGTTCTTCGTGCCCCTTCGTGGATATCTTTTTTCCCTGGCTTGTCGGTCTGAGGCACGGCCTCGCTAGCGTTCCCGGGCTTGATGACCTCCCTGAAACGAATATAATCGTCTTTTCGTTTGCGCCATTTGGCGATGGTGGACTTCAGTCAGTGTTCTCGGTCGGTCCGGCATGCTCCTGGTGCCGGTTATGGAGGTTCAAAGTGAAGACACTCTTGCGCCTTTCGGTGGCCATGCTTTGCTGCACGGTTGAACCGGCGCAATCCGATTCCTGGCCCCAGTTTCGTGGTCCCAATGCGTCAGGGGTGGCCTCCGGCTCCCACAAGCTGCCCGCGGCCATTGGACCCGATCGCAACCTTGTCTGGAAGGTGCCCCTGCCGCCGGGGCACTCCTCCCCGGTGGTCCACGGCGATCGCGTCTATGTAACGGGTGTCGAGGATGAGTCGCTCTATACCCTGGGACTGGATCGGGAAACCGGAGAGGTGCTGTGGAAGGTGGAAGCGGAGTACCGGAAGCTGGAGGAAATCCACCGTGACGGAAGCCACGCGCAGTCCAGCCCGGCGACGGACGGGGAGAGGGTCGTCAGCTTCTTTGGGTCCGCCGGCCTCTTTTGCTATGACCGGGACGGCAAGCTGCTGTGGCGGCGTCGCATGGGTCCCTTCAAGAACGGGTTCGGCGCCGCCAGTTCTCCCATCATCGCCGGCGACCGGATTGTGCTGAACCAGGATCATGACGTCGACTCCTTTCTCATGGCCCTGGACAAGAGCAGCGGCAAGACGCTCTGGAAAACCGAACGACCGGAATTCCCCCGGGGGTTTTCGACCCCGGTGGGCCTGGAGGTTAACGGGAAGAAACAGATAGTGGTTTCCGGGACGTTGCGTATCGCGGCCTACGATTTTGAGACGGGAAAAGAGGTCTGGACCGTGCGAGGCCTCTCTCGCATCGTCAACACCACGCCGGTAATCGGCGATCGAGGAGTCGTCTTCAGCGCCACCTGGACTCCGGGAGCCGATCCGGGAGAACGGGAAAAACTCGAATCCTTCTCCCAGGTTGCCGGCCAATTGGACCGCAACCGAAACGGTCGGTTGGAGCCTGAGGAGTTGCCGGAGGGACCGCTCAAGGGACGTTTCAACCAGTTCGACCGCGATAAGGACAACCAACTCACCCGAGCCGAGTACGACGGAATGAAACATATTTTCGAGGCGGTGGAAAATGTGGCTCTGGCGATCCGGCCGGGCGGGAGCGGCGACGTCACCGAGTCCCATGTGCTGTGGACGCAGAACCGCTACCTGCCCTATGTCCCCTCGCCTCTTTTTTACAGAGGTTGCCTTTTCTGGGTGAAGCGAGGCGGCATCGTGGCCAGCCTGGATCCCGAAACCGGAAAGACCCTGAAGGTTGGTCGTGTTTCCGGGCAGTCCGGGTACTTCAGTTCCCCGGTGGCGGGAGACGGCAAGATCTACCTGCTGAGTCAGAAGGGTGAGTTGAGCGTGATCAGTGCCGAGCCCGAATGGCGGCAGTTGTCTCGATCCGATTTTCAGGAGGAGGCCTATGCAACCCCCGCCATTTCGGAGGGGCGCATCTACCTTCGGACCACCCGGCACCTCTACTGCTTTGGCCTACCGGTCGACCCGGCAGGCGTTCAACCATAAGCGAGAGGGAACCGCATGCAACTCAAAAACAAAGTGACTCTGGTCACCGGAGGAGCCACCGGAATCGGTTTAGCCGTGGCCCGGCAGTTTTCCGCGGAAGGGGCCACGGTGGTGATCTGCGGCCGCAATGAGAAAAGACTTCAGGCGGCGGCCCTGACCATCCAGGGGGCCGGAGCCGTGCACCCCTGGCCGCTGGACGTCACCGATCGCACCCAGGTCGGTGAGCTGGTCAGGAAGGCCATCGACCGGTTCGGAAAGATCGATATTCTGGTCAATAACGCCGGGGTGAACGTGGTCGAAAGGACCATGGACCGGATCGAGCCCGAAAGCTGGGATTACATCATGGCCGTAAATGCTACCGGAGCCTTCAATCTGGCTGCTGCGGTGCTTCCCCACATGAGAAGTCGCGGGGACGGGGTCATTATCAGCATCACCTCGACGGCCGGGTGTCGGGCCAGTGACCTGGGAGGGGCGGCCTACAGTGCATCCAAGCATGCCATGGACGCCTTTACCAAGGTATTGAGCCTGGAAGAGGGCCACCGGGGAATCCGTGCCACCGTGGTTGCCCCCGGAGAGGTCGACACACCCCTGCTCGACGTCCGTCCGGTGGCCGTCAGTGAGGAGCACCGCGCCCGCATCCTGCTGCCCGAAGACGTGGCGGACGCAGTCCTGTTTGTGGCCAAGCTTCCGCCGCGAGCCCACGTGCCCGAGCTCATCATCAAACCCATTGGCCAGGCCTTTTCCTGAGTCGGGCGGTATTCGCCCGGATTGCACAGCGGGCGGCTGGGCATCGGATGGGGATAGTTGTTATCATTCGAGCCGCGCCGGCACAGAGGGCGTTTCCCTGTACTGGCCGGCCGCCGGCGCTCGAGCCATTATGAAAATCACCCGGGTTGAAACTCTTTACCTGCGTCTTCCCCAAGTCAAGGAGCAGGCCGACAGCGGCCAGGATGCCCTCATCGTCCGGGTTGAGACCGATGCGGGAGTGCATGGCATCGGCGAAGTGGACTCCGCCCCCATGGCCGTCAAGGGGATGATCGAGGGGCCCTATTGCCATCCTCTCAACAGCGGATTGGGCGAACTCCTGATTGGTGAAGACCCGATGCAGACTGAAGTCCTCTGGCACAAGATGTACCGGGAGAATATCTATGCCGGCCGGCGGGGCATCGCCATTCATGCCATGAGCGGGATCGACATGGCCCTCTGGGACATCAAGGGCAAAGTGCTGGGATTGCCCATCTGGAAGTTGTTGGGAGGGGGCTTCCACCACAGGATTCGCGCCTATGCCAGCTCCCTGTTCGGCGCCACGCCTCGGGAAACAGGTGAGAGAGCCCGCCGCTTCCGGGACAAGGGCTTCGATGCGGTCAAGTTCGGATGGGCGCCCATGGGCGAGGATGCGGCCACGGATGTGGCCCTGGTGCGGGAGGCGCGGGCGGGGCTGGGGGACGACGGCGACCTGCTGATCGACGCCGGGCTGGCCTGGGACGTCAAGACCGCTATTCAACGAGCCAGGGCCTTCAGCGAGTTCAATATCTTCTGGCTGGAGGAACCCCTGCTGCCGGACGACTACCGGGGGTACTCCCGACTGGCTTCGGCGACCGACATTCCCATCGCCGCCGGCGAGGAGGAAAGCGAGCGCCGCTCATTTGTCGAGCTGATGGACAAGGGCAGAATCGACGTGGTCCAGGTGGACCTGACCCGATGCGGCGGCTTCACCGAGGCAGTCAAGATCGCCAGTCTGGCGGCGGACCGGAGCCTGCGCTGTGTCAATCACGGGTTTACCACCTATATCAACGTCGCTGCCGCGCTCCACTTCCTGAACGCTATCCCCAACTCCTTCATCACGGAATTTGTGGTGGAGGAGGGCACTCGGTTGCGGGACGAGATCACCCTGCAGCGCATCTCGGCCCGGGACGGGACTCTGGCCATTCCGCAAGAGCCCGGCCTGGGAATCGACCTCAACCCCGAGGGCGTCGAGAAGTACCGGGTTGCCTGATCTCCCAGGTCAGGTTGCAGCGGGGGTGGAAAGCTTTACCTGCTCCAACAGTTCCTTGGCTCTTTCGACACAGGCCAGGGCGTCCTTGCCATAGCCATCGCATTTCATCTTGAGGGCCAGTTCCGGGCTCAGCGCGGCTCCACCGGCCATCGTCCTGATCTTGTGGCGCAGGCCTGCCTCTTCGAAGGCCCGGTTGGTCGTTTCGATATTCCTCATGGTAGTGGTGAGCAGCGCCGACATGCCGACCAGTTCGGCTTGGTGCTCGATCACGGCCTCCACGAACTCCTGAGGTTTGGTGTCCACTCCCAGGTCGTGGACGGAGAAGCCGGCGCCTGAGAGCATCATCCCGCACAGGTTCTTGCCGATATCATGAAGATCGCCCTGGACGGTACCCATGATGACCGTGCCAACGGGTTTGATGCCCGATGCCGACAGGATCGGGTCCAAGTGCTTCATTCCGGCCTTCATGGCCCTGGCGGCCACCAGGACCTCAGGCACGAAGATGACGTTGTCGCGGAACTTGACCCCCACCACCGACATGCCGCCGATCAACCCATCGTCCAGAATGGTGCCAGGATCGTAGTCCTTGTCCAGAGCCTCCCGGGTCAAGCGGTCGGTCTGGTGGTGCTCGCCGACAATGACGTAATAGGCGATGTCCTGCATCAAGGGGTCTGCATTTTCCAGGACCCCCCGAATTCGATTGCTCTCTTCGGGGATGGTGACCCACTTGAGTTCTTCCTCCAGGCCGTCGTTGACAATCGGCATTGAGAGTCCCTTCCTTGTTCGTATGGATTGGCACGTCTGCACCGGACCGAAATCGAAGGCCGCGGTCAGCGGGAGAGGTGCCTGCCGTTCGCCGCCGGCTCAGGCTCAATCGAGTGCAATAGGATATTGGCCGTACTTGAACGTCGCCTCCAGCATGGCGGCGTAGTTGTCTATGGGCACGTATTCGGGGATGGAGTTTCCGGACGAAACACAGTAGCCGCCGCCGGGAGCCAGATCCCTTATCCGAGTGCGAACCTCATCCTCGACTTCCTGAGGAGTCCCCTGGGTCAAGGTGTACTGGAGGTCGATGTTGCCCAGCAGCGCGATCCGGTCGCCATATTTTGCCTTGATTTCGTTGATGTCGTGGGCCTGTTTTTCCACCGGATGCCAGCCGCTGATACCGAGGTCGATCAATTCATCGATGACCATGGAGATGTCCCCATCGGTGTGATAGACGAACGGCTTGTCCGCGGCCCTGGCCATATCGCACATGGTCTTGTAGCAGGGGAAGGCGTACTTCCGATAGTGGTTGGGGTGCACCAGAGGTCCGTTTTTGCCGGAGAGATCGTCGGCATGAAAGCTCAGGCCGACCGCGGGGTGTTCCATGGCGACCTCCATCACTCGCTGCTGGAGGGGGATGATCTTGCCGTACATCATGTCGATGAGTTCGGGGTCGTCGATGTAGGACAACATGAAGGTCTCCATCCCCATCATGAACCATACGCCAGTAAACACCTTGCCGATCACCACGCCGATTTTCATCCCCGGAGGCAGCATCGCTCCCACTTCGTCGAGCACGGAAAAATCCAGATCGTCTGGATCGGGCCAGGGATAGGCGGCGAACTCGTCTTTGTTGGAAATGACGCCCTTGTGCATCTCCGCCCAATGTCGTTCGGTATAGGCCTCCAATTCGGCCTTGTAGGTGCTGACGGTGTGGCTGCTGACCTGGACGCCGCCGGCGCCTTTTTCGGTTTGGCTGCCCTTGCCTTCAACCGGCTTCAGGTGGACGTTGATCACGCTCAGCGAGACGGGATAGGCGTCAAATCCGGCGGTCTGAAAGAATTCGATCTCCTGGGCGTGTCCCTGAACCGGCTTGCCCATGAACAGTCGCTTGATCTCCGGCTCGATACCCATTTCAAAGAGGGGGACAAAGTCGGGTTCCTGGTGTTTCAGAGCTGTCTTGAGGCGCTCATAGTCTGGTTTGCGGTTGCCCTTGGCAGATAGGGCTCGTTGTACCGAGGCCGGAAATGACATGGAAACCTCCCGTGCAGGCACTTGAAGGGCATCGTAAGAACACGAGCCCGTCGCACGCTGTAGCCGATTCGGTCGGGATTTTACATGCTCGACCATTCAAACTCAACTTGAACCAACCCCAATGCAGGTTTACCGGCTTTTTTGAAACAACTGGGGGTTATCCGCAAAGGCCAAAAAAAGAAATCCACGAAGGGCCACTAAAGACGACGAAGGGCCACTAAGGGGTTGGAGAAAGCTCAAGAGGGATCCGCCAACGGTCGGGAAAGGAGAACAGATTTCCACCAAGGGCGCTAAAAAGATGAATCCGCGAAGGGATTCCAAGGCGTTGGAAAAGGCTCGAAAGGGATCCGTGAAGGGCCACGAAGAAAGACATGAAGGGAAAACGTTATCCACCAAGGGGCGCGAAGTCACACCAGCGTTACAACATTAGGTTCCCGTCGTTGGGTCTTGGCGTCAAGCATGAGTCGGTCCCCGATTCACATCGATGGAAAGGATATACAGGAGAGGCGTTTGCAAAATGCGGCAGTGGGATCTTTGCCGGGAATGGCCACAAAAGGCACAAAAACACAAATAGAGCGGAACGATGAGAAACGACCAAGGCATGCGGGCTTTGTGTGATCAGATCCGGCAGACGGCCTTCGACCTGCATGGATATCTTCGCAACCGGCATCTCGAGAAGGGTTAGGAAAACGGGATGGCCCACCGTCTGAGAAAATTTGGCTTGGCTGTCGAGCGACTAAGAGCCCTGCAGGTGCGAGATGAGGACGGTGCGATTCTTGGCGACTACTTTGCTGACTTGTTTGTAGAAAACGGCCTCATCCTTGAACTGAAAGCCTGCAAGGCGCTGATGTCCGAACATGTCGCACAAGTTCTGGGCTATCTGCGTGCATCCGGTCAACGCGACGCCATGCTGATCAACTTCGGATCGTCAAGACTCGAGATCAAAAAATTCGTTTTGTGCTTTTTGTGGTGAACCCGCATTTCTCACCAGGTCGCACCCGATATTGAAAAAGGCAGAACATCACGTTTGCCGGCAAAATGACCTGCCCCGTTGCGAATTTTGCAAAAAGCTCAGGATTGTTTGTCGATGTCTGGGGTGCGAAAGCTGTCACCCCCTTGAGTTCGACCATCACTTTTTCTTCAACGCGGGTGTCCCGGCTGATCAGGCGCCGAACTTGCCATAGAGGCCTGCGTTGGCCATCATCAATCGAATCAAGTATTTGCTCTGAAAAATCCCAAGCGAGCCCCGGTTGGCGGCGGTTTCGGCAAAACGGCTCAGTCGGTCGCTTCCGGAAACCGGGCTGTTGAGTAGAACCGGCTGGGGGTGCCAACTGTGAGATTTCAGCGGCACCGGGGTGGAATGGTCCCCTGTGATTGCCAGCACCCGGGGGCGTTTTTGCAGGAGGATGGGTAGAGCCCGGTCCACTTCTTCGATGACGGCCACCTTGCGATCAAAATTGCCGTCCTCTCCGGCCATGTCCGTACCCTTGACATGGATGAAAAAGTAATCGAAGTGCTCGAACTCGTCGAGGTACTGCTGAAACTGCTGCCGGGTTTCTCCTGCTACTTCCAGATTCCGCATCCCGATCAGTTGGGCCAGTCCCTTGTACATGGGGTAAAGGGCAATTGCTGCGGCTCTCAGTTGAAACCGTTCTTCGAAGCCGGAGATCCGGGGGAGGCTGCCGATGCCTCTCAAGAGGAACCCGTTGGCAGGAAAGTCTCCAGCCAGCAGAGGTATGGCCTGTTGGTAGAACCGGGCGATCACCTCGGCGGCCCTCCTGGCCTTGTCAACCCGGCTTTCGGCTACGACAGGCCTCAGGGGAAGACCTTCCCTGTGAGGATCGGAGTCCGAGAGAGGCCCCGCGATCCCGCCTCCGCGGAATACCACCACAAAGCGGTGGGATCTTCCGGGCCTGACAATGACCTCCGTCTCACCGATCCTGTGGATGGCGCCCAGTTTTCGACAGAGGGTCCGGCTCAACTCCGTGTCTACGCGGCCGGCTCTGCGGTCGGTTACAATACCCTCGGCATTGAGGGTGCAGAAGTTGGCGCGAGCAGCCACATCGCCGATCCGTAGATCCATCCCGATCCCCAGAGCCTCGATCACGCCTCGGCTGACTTGGACCGCCGCAGGATCGTAGCCGAAGAGCCCCAGGTGGCCGGGACCGCTTCCCGGCGTAATTCCGGGAAGGACCGGGGTCATTCGACCCATGGCCGAGGCCTGGGCCAATGCGTCCAGATTCGGGGTGACGGCGGCTTCCAGCGGGGTCCGGTAGTCGGTCGCGGCCGTCGCAATGTCGCCCACCCCATCCAGGACCAGCAGCACGAGCTTTCCCTCAGGCCTGTGAGGCAGTCTCAGGGATCGATACAGGATTTCTTCTTCCAACGCTTCCACCGCGTTCGTTGTCGGGCTTCGCCAGCAAACAGCATTCTATATTACAACGCATGACAACGCTGACCCCGGGCTGGTGGAAACCGCCCCCCTGGGTCCTAGCCCGCACTTCTCACCAGGTCGCTGAGCATTAGGTAGAAAAGTGCTTGTCTTTAACATCTTGCGGCGCTTGGTTTGGAGTCTTCAGGGTACAGACTGTGCTGGGCGCGCCCTGGCTTGTCTTTTCCGCTTCAGCGCGCACATGCTCCCTCGAAACGGTGTTCCGGCTACGCCCTTCGGTCACGAGCACGCGCTGAAGCGGAAAATCCTGCGCCAAGTTGCACTCTTGAGAAGAGTGCAACCCCCTGGTGAGAAATGCGGGCTCGCGGTAAACGCTGGCCTGCATGGCTCACCGGCGACCCCGGCGGGTTAACTCTACCTTCCGTCCCCCGGGGGTTGTGTATAGAATGGGCTTTTTTGAGGCGAATGCCCCCGTCGCAGTGCGGACGGAGGCTAACCCGCATTTCTCACCGGGTCGCTGGTGGCATGGTGAAGGGCAGTTTATCTTCAGAACGTTGATTGGCGCCATTTAAAGGGCTCGTGGGCACAGACTGTGCTGGGCGCGCCCTGGCTTGGCCTTTTCCCTCAGCGCGCACAGGCTCGCTCGAACGTAGAAACCGCTACGCTCTTCGCTCGCGAGCACACGCTGAGGGGAAAATTCCTGCGCCAAGTTGCACTCTTGAGAAGAGTGCAACCCCCCGGTGAGAAATGCGGGTTCACCGTGCCAAGCGGAGCACCATGAAGAAAATTTTAGCCGCCAACCGCAGTGAAATTGCCATTCGTATCATGAGAGCGGCCACCGAACTCGGGTTGCGAACGGTCGCCGTCTACTCCGAGGCGGACCGGGTGGGCTTGCACCGTTTCAAGGCTGATGAGGCCTATGCCCTGCCAAGAGAGAAGGGTCCGGTGGAGGCCTATCTGGACATTGAGGGCATTCTGGCGATTGCCCGCGAAAAGAAGGTGGACGCCATCCATCCGGGCTACGGGTTTTTGGCCGAGAATCCCCGGTTCGCCCGGGCTTGCCGGCGGGAAAACATCATATTCGTAGGTCCGACACCCCAACTGCTGGAGTTGCTGGGGGACAAGCTGACTGCCCGCCGCCTGGCCAGGAAGGCCGGAATCCCCGTGATTCCCGGAACGGACCAACCCGTGCAGGACGGGCATGCGGCCCGGCAAACAGCCGAAGCGCTGGGGTTTCCCTTAATTGCCAAGGCTGCCTTCGGCGGTGGAGGCCGGGGGATGAGGGTCATCCGTTCCGCCGGGGATCTGGAAAGGCAAATGGCAGAGGCCCGGGGTGAGGCAGAGTCCGCCTTCGGCAACGGCGCCCTTTTTCTGGAGCGCTTCATCGAGCGAACCAAGCACCTGGAGGTTCAAATCCTGGCCGACCAGCACGGACAGGTCGTGCACCTTTATGAGCGGGATTGTTCGGTGCAGCGGAGACATCAGAAGGTGGTGGAGGTGGCGCCTGCCGCCGGGAGCCCGGTGGAATTGCGCCGGGAGCTTTGTGAAGCAGCAGTCACTTTGGCGCGTGAAGTCGGCTACGTGAATGCCGGGACGGTCGAGTTTCTTCTGGATGTGGATAGCGGAAAATGGTTTTTTATCGAGGTCAATCCCCGAATTCAGGTCGAGCACACCGTCACCGAGATGGTGACGGGGATCGACCTGGTTCGCTCGCAGATCCTGATTGCCCAGGGCCACCGGCTGCACGATTCCCCGATCTCTCTGCCCCCGCAAGCGGACCTGCCTCTTTACGGCAGTGCCCTGCAGTGCCGCATTACGGCGGAGGACCCGGAGAATCAGTTTGCTCCGGACTTCGGGAAGGTCACCACCTATCGTTCTCCGGCCGGATTCGGCTTGCGATTGGATGGCGGCGCAGTCTCCGGGGGTGCAGTCCTGGTTCCCTACTACGACTCCCTGTTGGTGAAAGCCACGGCCTGGGGGAGGAGCCTCAAGGAAGCCTGCCAGCGGATGGATCGAGCCTTGCGAGAGTTTCGAGTGCGTGGCGTCAAGACCAACGTGCCCTTTCTTGAGAACATCGTCAACCATCCGGGGTTTCAGAAAGGCCTGGCCACTACCAATTTCCTCGACGAGTCTCCCGAGTTGTTCCACTTCGAAAGGAGGCGGGATCGAGCCACCCGACTGCTGAACTACCTGGCTGGGGTCATTGTCAACGGGAATCCGGAGGTTGCCGGCAAACCCTGGCCCGAGGCATTCGCCCCTTCAAGATCGAGTCGAGACATCAGGCCGGCTGCCCTGCCGGAGATCCCCTTCCCCAAAGGAACCGTTCCACCGCCGGGTACCCGCCAACGCCTGCTTGAGTTGGGTCCGGAACGGTTTGCGCAGTGGATGCGGGAGCAAGAGCACCTGTTGGTCACGGACACCACATTCCGAGACGCCCATCAATCCTTGCTGGCTACCCGGGTGCGTTCCATCGACATTCTGCGGATTGCGGAGGCCTTGGCTCACCGATTGCCCCAGCTCTTCAGCTTGGAAATGTGGGGCGGGGCCACCTTCGACACCGCCCTGCGCTTCCTCAACGAGGATCCCTGGCAGAGGCTGCGGCAGCTTCGAGAGCGGATCCCCAATATCTGCTTCCAGATGCTGTTGCGGGCTTCCAATGCGGTGGGGTACACCAGTTACCCGGATGGCGTGGTCACCGCGTTCATCAAGGAATCGGCCCGGCAGGGCATCGACATCTTTCGCATTTTCGATTCCCTGAATTCAGTGGAAAACATGGAAGTGGCCATGGCGGCGGTGCGGGAAACCCACGCCGTTTGCGAGGCCTCCATCTGCTATACCGGCGATATCCTGGATCCCGGCCGATCCAAGTACTCCCTGGGCTACTACCTGAAGATGGCCCGACGGTTGGAGGAGATGGGCGCCCATGTTTTGGCAGTCAAGGACATGGCGGGGCTCTGCAAGCCCTACGCAGCCGCCGAACTGGTGAAAGCCCTGCGCCGGGAAGTCGGCATTCCGATTCACTTCCACACCCACGACACCAGCGGTGTGAGCGCGGCTTCCATCCTCAAGGCCGCAGAGTCGGGAGTGGATGCCGTCGATGGCGCGGTATCGTCGATGAGCGGTCAGACCAGCCAACCCAACCTCAACTCAATTGTGGAGGCCTTGCGCGGCCAGCCGCGGGATACGCGACTCGACCCCGGGGTCCTGGGCGGTTACTCGGATTACTGGGAGGTGGTGCGGGACTACTATCGGCCCTTCGATAGCGGTCCGAGGTCAGGGGACGCCAAGGTTTATCAGCACGAGATTCCGGGCGGGCAATACACTAATCTGCGCCAGCAGGCGGCGGCCGTGGGCCTGGGGCACCGCTGGAGGGAAGTGGGGGCCACCTACGCCGAGGTGAATCGACTCTTTGGCGACATCGTCAAAGTCACCCCCTCCAGTAAGGTGGTTGGAGACCTGACGCTGTTTTTGATGGAGAAAGGGATGTCTCCCGACGATTTGTTGCACCTGGACGTCAAGCACGATCTGGCGCTGCCTCATTCGGTGATCGATCTTTTTGCCGGTTCACTGGGAACCCCTCCGGGAGGATGGCCTCCTCGCTTGCAAAAGATCATTTTGCGGGGGAATGAACCAAGCCGGACACGCCCCGGAGCGGATCTGCCGCCTGCCGATTTCGCCAAGACTTTGCGTTTCCTGCAGCGAAAGCTGGGCCGGGATGTCCGCCGTGACGAGGTGTTGAGTTACCTGCTGTATCCGGACGTATTTCTGAACTACGTGGGGATGTATCGGAATTTCGGGGATGTCAGCGTCCTCCCGACGCCCCAGTTCTTTTACGGCATGCAGTCGGGAGACGAGATTGCAGTAGATATCGAGCCCGGCAAGACCCTGGTGATCAAGTTCTGGACCATCAGCGAACCTCACCCCGATGGCAGTCGAACGGTCTTCTTTGAGCTCAACGGACAGCCGCGGGAGGCAATCGTGCGCGACCAGAGCCTGAAAGAGGTTGCACCCTCCCATCCCAAGATCAGCCCCGGGGAGCCCGGGCATGTGGGACCGCCGTCGCCCGGGGTCATTACCCACGTTTTCGTCCAGTTGGAGCAGAGAGTGGACCGGGGCGAAAAACTGTTTACGCTGGAAGCCATGAAGATGCAGAGTACCATTTACGCCCCCACGGCCGGACGCGTCAGTCGGATTCTGGTGGAGGCGGGCCAGCACGTTGAGGCCAAAGACCTGTTGTTGGCCATCGAATAGTCACCGCCGTTACCTGCCAGCGAGGTCCATCCCATGACCGGTCTAGTCGTCAATTTCGTCAGCAAAGTCGTCCGTCATCGCGGTCTTATCCGGTCGATGGTCGAACGCGATCTCAAGAGCCGCTACGTGGGTTCGGTCATGGGGATCTTCTGGTCGGTGATCCATCCGCTGGCGCTGCTGGTGTGCTACACCTTCGTGTTTTCGGTGATCTGGAAATTACAAATACAACACCCCCGGTTTCCCGAGAACGGAACGGCCAGCTTTGCCCTCTACCTGTTCTGTGGCATCCTTCCCTGGATGATGTTCCAGGAGACCTTGACCCGCTCCAGCAACGTGCTGGTGGACAACGCCAATCTGATCACCAAGACCTTGTTCCCCTCGGAGATCCTGCCGGTGGCCGTACTGATCGCCAACCTGGTGAACCATCTGATCGGCTTGGCCATCTTCCTGGTGATCATCCTCTTCTACCTGCAGGACCTGAGCTTTTTTGTGCTGTTGATTCCCCTCTACCTGCTTCCCCTGATGCTGTTTGCCCTGGGGCTGAGCTGGGTGGTCTCGAGTCTTCAGGTGTTTCTGAGGGACACCGCCCAGGTGGTCACGGTAGTCCTGACCTTCTGGTTCTGGTTTACTCCCATTTTTTATACCGAAGAACACCTGGGCAGCGTCAGCGACAAGCTGGTCCTGGCCATGCGCTTCAATCCGTTGGCCGAAGTCGTGATTGCTTACCGCAAGATGTTGCTGTTTGCCGAGATGCCCTCCTGGCAGGAGATGATTCCCCTCTACGGGATGGCTCTGGCTACTTTCGTGTGCGGCGGTCTCCTGTTCCGCTACGTCAAGCGATCCTTTGCCGATGTGCTCTGAGGTTAACCCGGTGATGTCCCGATTGAACATTCTGTCGCGAGGTTGCTTGCTCGCTACTGGACTGATTGTGGTGTCGAGCCACTCCCTCCGGGCGACCCCGGATTTTCTGCCGGAGGCCAGTGCCTACCATGCCTACGTCGATTCCAACATTCTCTTTGCGTTTGAATTGGCCCCGAGCCGGGAAGCCTTCATAGAGGTCATCAACCTCGGGGAGAACCGCCGCTGCCTCTCGGTGGACCGGATCACTCTGCGAACGGCACAGGGGCAGCCCCTTCGGTTCGACTCCTTTCTTTACGATGGCCGGAAGTCCAAGCTGGAAGGCAACCCCCGGGCTTGTGTTCGCCAGCGGACGCGGCGCAGATTCGAGCTCGGTTACAACTTCGAATTCCCGGGGGAAGTGCGCAAGGTCGCCTTTCTGGTGGGGAGGCTGGCCTATCGGTTGCAGCCGGTCAGTGGTGCGGATTATCGGAAAGTCGTCGAGAATTTCGAAAAGATCAATATCGGGGTCGGCAGTGAGCACCTCAAGAAATTCCAGTTGCGCGTGCTCTTCGGGGACGACATTTATGGTTCCAGGATTCGCTACCGGCGGGTGACGGCCTCGTTTGTCAGCCGGGGGACGCGAGGCCCCGTCACCCTCTTGAGCACCTTTCCCAGGCTTACCCCAAAGGCCAAAAGGAAAAAGACGACCGGCAGCCTGAGTATCTCATTGAAGCTGGATGCCAAGGGCGAGGTGGTTGAAGCCGTTCCCGAGTCCAGTCTGGAGTTTGGACTCACGGAACGGGCGGTCTATGAGGTGAGACACTGGTGGGATTTTGCCCCCGCCTACCGGGACGGCAAGCCGCTGGCGAGCCAACATCGGGCCAAGGTGGTCTATCGTACGGAGCAGGATGACTGAAAATTGCCGGCACCCGCTGCCACCATCCCATCACAATCTCAACGACTCCCGGATCTCGCAGTATTTCTTGCCCGGCTGAATGCGAATGGCCTGATGGACCGGATCGTGTTCCAGAGCGATGATCCAGTCTTCTTCACAGGCCTGCTGCAGGTAGTGTCGCTTCTCCTCGATGGTCGTCAGAGGATAGAGATCAAATCCCATCAGGTAGGGCAGGGGGAGATGAGAGGCGGTGGGCATCATGTCGCCACAAAAGAAAAGAGTGGTGCTGCCGTCCTGAATCCTGACCATCTGGAGCCCAGGGGTGTGTCCATTGGAGATCAGGAGTTGCAGTCCGGGGAACAGCTCACACGGGCCTTCCAGGATTTTGAGTTGGGCGAGGTCGCGGAATGGCTCGATATCCATTCCCATATAGCTGCCCCGGTCCTTCTCGGAAGGGTTCAAGGCCCTTTCCCATTGACTCCGCTGAATGTAGTGTCTGGCCGAGGGGAAGGTCAGGTCCATCCGGTCGTCCCGGGTGCAGGTCGCCCCTCCCGCATGGTCAAAATGGAAGTGAGTCAGAATGACATCGGTGATGTCTTTGGGACCGATGCCATGGGCGGCCAGCGAACCCAGCAGGGTGAATCGGCTATGGTCGATCCGGTAAATTTCTTTGAGTTTGTCGGAGAACTTGTGGCCACAGCCGACGTCAACCAGAATCTTGCGGTTCCCGTGCAGAATCAAGAGAGCCCTCATGGCCAAGTGGATCCGATTGCGTTCGTCGCTGGGATTGCTTCTGCTCCAAAGGGTCTTGGGGACGACTCCGAACATGGCGCCGCCGTCGAGTCCGAAACGGCCGGTTTCCAGGGAGAATATCCGGAAGGGTCCTATTTTCATCGCTTAATGCTCAGGGCCACCCCATCCCTGAGGGGGATAAGGGTGGTCAGCACTTCCTTGGATTGGAAGGCCAGTCGATTGAAGGCTCGAATTCCCACTGTGCTGAGGGCATTGTCGTCGCCCACCACCCGTCCCTGCCAAAGGGTATTGTCGGTGATGAGCAGACCTCCTCTTTTCAATCTGGGAACCGCCTGTCGAAAGACCTCGGGATACTCGTGCTTGTCTACGTCGTTCAGGATGATGTCAAAGGATCCCGGCTCTTTAGCCAGCAGGGAAAGAGCATCGCCGGTTCGGTAGTCTACCAGACCTTCGATGTCAGCCTGTTTGAAAAACCGGGCGGCCAGTGCGGCGTTTTCTCTGGACCCATCGGTGCAGATGATCCGCCCCCCCGGTTGCAAGCCCCTGGCAAACCAGATCGCCGAGTAACCGTAGCCCGATCCCAGCTCGAAGATGCGTCGCGCTCGCGTCAGCAGCGCCAGTTGGAAGAGCAGACGCCCCACCAGGGGGCCAATGATGGGAAACCTTTTCTCAGCGGCGATCCGCTCCATTTGCTGGAGCGTGGAGTCCCTCGGAGGAGTCAGGGAATTAAGGTAATGAAGAATGGCTGGATCCAGAATGTTCATGGCAATCTCTCCTGCGGGCGAGGGTCGGGGAGTACTCGCCCTTGGGATCTTATGGTAATCTGGAACAACGAGCAATGGCCGGCACACCCATGTCCGTGTGCCCCCCCGGTGAGAATTGCGGGCTGGGAATCCCTCCATGGACGGGGGTTGGGGCAGAGGTGGAATGAGAGGATTGCAAGATGATCATCGGGTTGTTCGGGGAAGATTCGCAACTGACCCTTGTTCTGCACAATGACTTGAAAGAGAAGGGGTTTCGTTCGTGCCAGCCCGGGGAACGCCTGCCGCAGGACCCGTCTCAGCACCTGGTTCTTCGGAAACGGCAGATGCCTCCGGATTGGGAGTCTTTGCGGGAAGCTGGAATGGTACTGGTCTGGGCGGGTGAACCCGTGGAGCTGGCGGTACCCTTCGACCTGGTGCTGACGCCTGGGCATTCCGAAGGAGAAGCCCTGGAGAAGCTCAGCCGCCTGGTGCGCCGGAAACTGTTCGGCCCGCCTCGGCCATCCTGGGATGAGTATTTCATGAGGATTGCCCAGGTAGCTTCCCTGCGCAGCAACTGCATCAAGCGCAAAGTGGGGGCGGTGGTGGTGAAAGACCGCAGGATCGTCTCCACCGGCTACAACGGTACGCCGCGTGGAACCAAGAACTGTAACGAGGGCGGGTGTCCACGCTGCAGCAGACTGGTGCCCAGCGGAACCCGGCTGGATGAATGCCTGTGTTCCCACGCCGAGGAAAACGCGATCACCCAGGCGGCCTTCCACGGCACCAGTGTCAAGGACGGGTGCCTTTATTCCACCTTTTCGCCCTGCCTGATGTGCGCCAAGATGATCATCAACAGCGGCATCGCCGAGGTCGTGTTTAATGTGGAGTATCCTCTGAATGACTCCACCTTTCGGTTGTTAGAACAAGCCGAGGTCGCGATTCGCAAATACCGGATCAACTGAACGTTGCGGAGAGGCCGGCCTGAAACAATTGAGGGTTATCCACAAAGGCCCAAAAAGAGAAATCCACGAAGGGGAACCACGAAGAGCACGAAGGAATAAAAAAGATATCCACGAAGGGCCACGAAGAACGGCGAAGGGCCACGAAGGGGTTGGAGAAGGCTCGAAAGGGATCCGCCAAGGGTCGGGAAGGGGAAAAGATTTCCAGGAAAAGGCAAAAAGATATCCACGAAGGACCACGAAGAACAGCGAAGGGCCACTAAGGGGTTGGAGGAGGCTCGAGAGGGACCCGCCAAGGGTCGGACAGGGAGAAAGGATTTCCAGGAAAAGGCAAAAAGATATCCACGAAGGGCCACGAAGAACGGCGAAGGGCCACTAAGGGGTTGGAGAAGGCTCAAGAGGGATCCGCCAAAGGTCGGGAAGGGGAAAAGATTTCCACGGAGGGCGCTAAAGTATCTGTGAAGGGGGTAAGAGATTAATCCGCGAAGGGCCACTAAGGGGTTGGAGAAGGCTCGAAAGGGGTCCGTGAAGGGCCACGAAGAAAGACACGAAGGGAAAAAGAGTTATCCACCAAGGGGCACGAAAAACAGTTCAGCCGGGGACTTCAGTATTTTTGCATGATGACCGCCAGGATGTTGTTTTTCATGAGCAGGAATCTCCGAGTTTCGTATCCTTCGAACAACTGAGTCACGTCTCGGGTCTGATAGATTTTCTGGATCTTCATGGCACGATCGGTAAGCGTGCGTTCCAGGTTGGATTCGGTAACGATGCGGTATCGATAGAGTCCCTCCGGGCCGCTCGGCCGCCTGGTCTGAAAGAGCGCAAAAATCAAGCTCTTCGATTTCATCATCGATGACAGTCTGGCGATAAAAAGAGCGGCGAATTCCGGATCCAAATAGCTCAGGAGATCCCAGCAAATCAGTCCGTCGAAGAAATCGAAAGGGTATCGGAAGTTATCGCTAAAGAACCTTCTTGTATTATTGGTCCAATGATCTTTAAATCCGGTTGAATATTCCGGTTTGGAGTAAGCCTCCAGCAGGTCCTCAAGGTAGAGTTTTATTTCAAGTCCGAAAAGAATCTCGACATTGGATCCTGTGGGGGTGCCAATATCCAGTAACACGGCCCTTTTCTTGCGGCCGATGCCCCCCAGAAACTCCTTCAGGACATCGGCCTGCAGTCTGACCGGAGGCAGGTTGGCGTGCTCCCTGCCAACGCTGGTTGGACTCGATTCAAGCACCTTCATCATGGAACTCGGGTTTCGTCCGCTTGCATGGGGGTGCCGTTCGCTCTTTCCGTAGGCGGGGTGTCCGTCCGGTCAGGCTCGATACACCTTACCACGGGACGTCTTGCTGCTTCAGCCGGGATTCCGACCGTTTCCGGGAGATGCCGAGCCGTAGGCGCGATCGAGGATCTCTATAGGGTGCATTACCTGGATATCGTGGAGGTCGGCCGTCCGCAGGCCGTGGGCAATTTGAAGGAGACACCCCGGGTTTCCAGTGGCCACCACCGACGGCCCGCACTGCCTGATATCCTCGACCTTGCGCTCCAGGATCCGCATCGACAAATCGTG
Organism: Candidatus Versatilivorator sp.; assembly: GCA_965262635.1. Lineage (GTDB taxonomy): Bacteria > Acidobacteriota > Terriglobia > Versatilivoradales > Versatilivoraceae > Versatilivorator. Next base: position 1,246,641 of record OZ253547.1, read on the forward strand.
CTGAGTGATGTTGTAAATTCCCGCGCTCCCGCAACATTGGTCCGGATAGTGCAACTCCAGCAGCTTCAGGCCCGGAATCTGCTGCAGCAAGCGGCGCGGCGCCTGGGCAATTTTTTGGGCATGCAGCAGGTGACAGGGGTCATCGTAGGCGACCTTCAGTTCAAGCCGGCCCGGCGGGCACAATGTAGGCAGCCCATCCAGAAACTCCGAAATATCCAGAACCTTGTGGCTGAAGGACCGGGCTCGGGACGAATACTCGAGATCGTGGGCCAGAAGGGACCCGTATTCTTTCAGCTTGGCGCCACACCCGGCCGCATTGACGATGACCGCCTCGACGCCGGCCTGCTCGAAGGCCTGGATGTTCTTTCTCGCCATCTCCTGAGCGGCCGCCTCGATGCCGGCGTGGGCGTGGAGCGCGGCACAGCAGACTTGGGAGGAGGGGACGACGATCTCACAGCCGTTCCGTTGCAGAACTCGTATGGTGGCATGGTGAATGCCCGCAAAGATTTCGTTCATGACGCACCCGGCGACCAGTCCCACCCGGAACCGGGCGGGCCCCGTGCTCTTGAAGATCGCTCCGAGTTCAACCGGGTCAGTCCGCCCTCGAAGGTCGGGGAGCAACCGTTCCAAGGCGGCCAACCGTGCCGGAATCAGCTTCAGGGCAGCCAGCCCGCGGACCAATGCCTGCAAGCCCAGTCGCTGGTAGAGACGCAACAGATGAAAATGGAACCGCAAGATCCGGGGAGAGGGGAAAACCCATCCGAAGACATAGCGGCGGAGAGCTTTCACCAGGAATGGACGCTTCAGTTGCTGCTCCACAACCTGACGGGCCTGCTCGACCAGTTCGCCGTAGGGCACGCCCGAAGGACAGGCGGATTCGCAGGCACGGCAGTCCAGGCAGGTGGAGATATGCTGAGCAAAACTCCCGGCCACCGGCAACCTCCCGCGCTGCTGGGCTTGCATGAGATAGATGCGGCCCCTGGGCGAGTCCGCCTCTTTCCCCAGCTCGATGTAGGTCGGACAGGCTTGCAGACAAAGTCCGCAATGGACGCACTGAGGAGTCAGATCCGCCGGGACGGCGCTGCCTGTCTGTTGTGGGTGAGTCGATGATTCCACTGGGGCCTCCGATGTCAACGGCCTCGCGACGGAGGCGGGACCGGGCGGGGATCGTTGGTTGATCCACTCGGACCGTCGGTCGGGATCAAACCACGAATCTTCCCGGGTTCAGAATCTCCAGGGGGTCGAGCCGGCTCTTGATCTGCTTCATCAATTCAAGATCCTTGTATCGATAGCCCCAGGCATCGACCTGGTTCTTCAGGTTGGCGGGACCCCTTTCAATCACCACGCTTCCGCGTACCCCGTTCAATAAGCCCCGCCACTTTTCAATCAGCCCTGCCAGCCTTCCCACCTGAGGGGTTGAAGGATCGAGGTGACAGAAGACTCGAATCACCCCGCTGCCGGCGTGGGCCTTTAAAAGGAATGGAGCCTCGGTCCTGGACAACTGCTGTTCAATCTCCTCAACCCACTGGACCAGTTGATTGGGAAGGATGTTCACTTTGAGTTTGAGGCTTTCCAGCGGTGGCTTGGCCAGGTGGAAGTGGTCCTCCCGCAACAAGTCCCAGAGCAGGACTTGCTCCCGCGCGTCACTGACCACAATGTCCCGTTGCGGCTGGGAGCCCCAGATCGTTTTCAGTTCCTCGACCTGCCAGTTGACGGCCGCCTCCAGATCGCCGAACTTGACCGCCAGGGCATAGCCTGCGATCTTTCCATCCCAATCCAGTTCCCGGTCAATCTGGCGCAAGGCCCCTCCGTTCACGAATTCAACGGCAATGGGAATCAATGGAGAACGCAGCAGCTTGCTCAAGGCATTCCCTGCCTGAGGGAGGTTCTTGAAGAGTCCCACCACCGTTTTCTCCATGGGGGGAAGGGGTTTGAGCTTGAAGTAGAAATCCGAAAAGACTCCCAGGGTTCCGAAAGAGCCCGCATAGAGCTTGCACATGTCGTATCCGGTGACGTTCTTGACCACTCTCGAGCCAAAACGCGTTTGGGATCCGTCGGCCTGGATGACACCGATTCCGAGCAGGTAATCGCGGAGGGTCCCATGTCCGAATCGACCCGGTCCGCTGGCGTTGGTGGCCACCATGCCCCCCAGAGTCGTCTGCCGGCAGGCGGGCGGATCCAGGGGCAGGCACAAGCGGTCGGCCGCCAGCAGCTCTTGCAGTTGTCCCAGACGGCACCCGCTTTCCACCCGAACTACCAGGTCCTGGGGCTCATATTCCGGGATGCGGTCCAGGCAGGTCGTTGAGAGAGCCAGATCGAAACGCTTGGGAGGGTTTCCCAGATCCTGGCGGCTCCCGGACCCAAAGGGCACGACGGCCCACTGCTTGTGCCGAGCCGTTCGCAGGAGTTCGCTGATTTCCTCGGGTGTCCGTGGAGCGGCGGCTCGGTCGGGCGCCCTTCCCTGGACCGTGAATGCCTCAAGCCCGGAAGCGGGCAAGGCACGGGAAATTTGCGGATCGGAAGGCGGTCTCGGGGGATCTTGCGCCACCGAGCGACCTTGAGATTGTGAACCCGATCCAACCATGGGTGACTCCAGTTGTTTTCGAGGCTAGGGGCAGTCCGGTCAGAACCGCACAAACTCGGGGTCATCCTCAAACCGGCTGAGGGGACGGTGGCTGTCTTCGGAAAGAGACGACATCTCCCCGCATCCGCGGCGCATGGGGAATATCTTTTGCGGATTGGCAAGATTGTCCGGGTTGAAGACGCGCTTGAGCTGAGCCATCACCTGGAGGTCGGCCTCGCTGAAGAACAACCTCATGAAATCTCTCTTTTCCAAACCGATTCCGTGTTCTCCGCTCAAGGTTCCTCCCACCTCGACGCAACACCGCAAAATGGCTCCGGCCAGCCCCATGACCTTCTCCCTGGCATCGACCTGGGCGATGTCGTAGAGAATGATGGGATGAAGATTGCCATCCCCGGCATGAAATACATTGGCCATCCGCAGACCGTATTCTCGGCCAAGGCTCTCGATACGATCGAGGACTTCCGGAAGCTTGCTCCGTGGGATCACGCCGTCCATGGTGTAGTAGTTCGGACTGATGCGTCCATAAGCGCCGAAGGCATTTTTTCGTGCCGCCCACAGCTTTTTTCGCTCCGAGGCCGAGGCTGCGACCCTCACCTCCCGGGCCTGGCCGGATCGAATGACCTCCAGGATTTCCTCCAGTTGTTGGTCGATGCCCGCTTCCAGGCCGTCCACTTCGATAAGCAGTACGGCCTCGGCATCCTGGGGAATGCCGCTGGCGTAGACTCCGGCTTCAATCGCCTGAATGGTGTTCTTGTCAATCATTTCCAGAGCCGCCGGCACGATGCCACGAGCGATGATGCCGGACACCGTCTGGGTAGCCTCCGAAGTCGAATCGTAGACGGCCAGGAGCGTCTTCACCGCCGGCGCCGAGTGCAGCAGGCGAACGGTCACTTCGGTCGCGATTCCCAAGGTTCCCTCGGAACCGACGAAGGTCCCGACCAGGTCGAAACCGACCGGATCTCCAGCAGCGGTTCCCAAGCGATAGGCTTCCCCGTCCGGGAACACCACTTGCAGCGCCAGCACATGGTTGGTGGTCACACCGTACTTGAGCGTGTGGGGTCCACCGGCGTTTTCGGCCACGTTGCCCCCAATGGTGGAAGCCACCTGACTCGACGGATCGGGAGCATAGTAGAATCCATCGGCTTCCACTGCCTGGGTCACGTGCTGGTTGACGACTCCCGGCTGCACCTGGGCCAGCCGGTTCTCCAGGTCGATCTCCAGGATCCGATTCATTCTGGAAAGCTCCAGGACGATACCGCCCTCTGCAGCGATGGTTCCCCCACTCAAGCTGGTGCCGGCGCCTCTGGCCAGAAAGGGGATTCGGTGTCTGCGGGCAAGCCTGACGATCTGAAGCACTTCTTGGGTGGAGCTTGGGAAGACCACGAAATCGGGCAGGTGGGAGTGCAGGGTCAATCCGTCGCATTCATAGACCAGCAGTTCTTCCGGAGTGTGGAGGACCCGCTCGCTGCCTAACAAGGTCACCAACGCCTTTCGGATCTTGGCCCGTGGAATGACTGATTGGGAGGTTATCGCCGTCATGGTGTCCCATTATAGCCCAGCTTGGATGCCGTCTTGGGGTTCATATTTCGCCGGAAGTCCTTGGTAGCGGTCGACTGTGCAGCCTGCGGGCTAGAATGCAAACCGATTCAAAATGGCCAGGAGGAGAGACAGGGCGATGATCGCCAGGCTGGCCCAGTAAAGCGCCCTCCACAACAGATCCTCGAGGGATGTCTCTTGCCGTCGATTGGGGTTGGGCAGTGCGAAAGCCAGACCGGCGCCTGCCAACGCGCCCCCAAAGTGGGCGGCGTTGTTGGCTCCGATGAAGATCCCGAAGACGAAGGCGTAGACAATCCAGTGCACCAGTTGTTGTTGCAATATTTGGCCCCAGGATCCCCAGCGTCGGGAGAGAACCACTGCCATGGCAATCATTCCAAAGACGGCCCCCGAGGCTCCGGCGGTCACCAGCCAGGGCGGGTAATACCAGTTGCTGAGGACAAAGCCGATGACCCCGGTGGCCAGGTAGGCCGCCAGGAACCGTTCCTTGCCCAATAGCTCTTCCAGTAGCGGGCCGATGAACATCAGAGCGTAGGAGTTGAACAGCAGGTGGATAATGCCGATGTGGATAAAAATGGCAGATACCAGACGCCACCATTCCCCCTGGGCTACCAGCAGGGCCACGTCGGCTCCCCATGTCACCAGGACCTGACGGTTTTCTCCGGTTACAAGACGGCCGAAATCGGTGACCGTCCCCTTCTGCTCCGCAGCGAACATGGCCAGGAAAACGAGAAAATTGGCGGTCAGGAGTCCGTAAGAGACGGGTGTGTACTGGGGCAGGATGTTGGTCAACAGCTTGCCCAGTCCGCTGGGACGCCGGCGGAGCTTGGCTCCGCAGAGGGAGCACACGGATTCCTTTACGCCTACCAGAGCCCGGCAGGAGGGACACATTCTCGTGGTGACTCGGGTGCCGTGCCAGAGGTTCTTCCAGTAATCGAGTTGCCCTTCCAGTTGTTGGGCGATGATGCGCAACTTCCAGCGCAGGCGGGGAGGCAGCATGGGCAAAGTCCGTCCGGCGTTTGCAGATGTCAGAGGCCATCTTAAGGGAGCCGCCCGCGGGAGACAAGTCCCTTCCGGTCGGTTCCTGGCGTGGCCGCGGGCCGCAGTCTTTCGGCTCGGCTCCCCCGCCACCGCATCAGCCTTCGCCTGTCGGCTCGGCTTCTGCGACTCCCCCTCAAGGGGGGAGTGATTCCCGCGGTACAAACCGGGGACGTCGTTTACACATTGGACTGGGAACATGGTTTACATCATGCCAAGGAATTGGGCAAGAAGCCTTGTGCAGGCTTCGAGGATCACTCCCCCCTGGAGGGGGAGTCGGCGAGACCAGGGCGCAGCCCGCAGTCGAGTCGGAGGGGGGGAAGGCGGCGCCCTGTGAGTGACGATCAGAGGCACTACCGGCGGCGAGGTGGCGGGTGTTGGTTGGCCCCGCCACCGCATCAGCCTTCGCCTGTCGGCTCGGCTTCTGCGACTCCCCCTCAAGGGGGGAGTGATACCCGCGGTACGAACCGGGGACGTCGTTTACACATTGGACTGGGAACATGGTTTACATCATGCCAAGGAATTGGGCAAGGAGCCTTGTGCAGGCCTCAAGAATCACTCCCCCCTGGAGGGGGAGTCGGCGAGACCAGGGCGCAGCCCGCAGTCGAGTCGGAGGGGGGGGGAAGGCGGCGCCCTGTGAGTGACGATCAGAGGCACTACCGGCGGCGAGCCGGTGGGGGGCAAACACCACGGCACATGAGTGACGATCACAGGATCTATCCAACCTCCAAATGACAAATACGGGCCGCACTCCAAGCGAAAAGCTGGTATGATCCGGGGGCGTTTTGGCGCCGCAGTTTTGAGATCAGAGGGTTGCCCGGCAGTTGAATCCGGGCGGCCGAGTTGCAGGAGGCGCAGGGTGGTGCACACGATCCAGGGGAATCTGAACGCCTCGGGCCTTAGTTTTGCCATCGTGCTGAGTCGCTTCAACAATTTTGTGACCCAACGGCTCCTGGAAGGTGCTCTGGATGCGCTGACTCGAACCGGTGCAGCCGAAGGCGACATTGAGGTGATCAAGGTGCCCGGATCTTTCGAGATCCCCTTGGCGGCCAAAAAGGCCGCAGGCACCGGAAAGTACCACGGGGTGATCTGCCTGGGGACCTTGATTCAGGGAGAGACTCCCCACTTCACCTATATTTGCAACGAGGTGGCCAAGGGAATTGCTTCGGTTTCCCTGGATTCAGAAGTGCCGGTGGCCTTTGGTGTCGTTACGGCTGAAAGCGTGGAACAGGCGATTGATCGGGCGGGGCTCAAGTCCGGCAACAAGGGATTTGAGGCGGCGATGTCGGCCGTCGAGATGGCCAACCTTCTGAAACAAATTGGCTAGCACAATTTTCTGGGGTGGCCTCTTGAGGACAAGGATCCATGGGTGGAAGAAGGCAGGGGCGAGAGCATGCATTGCAGATGCTTTTTCAATGGGACCTTTCCAAGGGATCGTTCAACGATGTCCGCGGGACCTTCTGGATGCTGAACCAGGAATCCGAGGCTGATACCCGCGCATTCGCCGACCGTCTTGCCGCTGGCACCGTCCGCCATATCGCTCAGATTGATGTCCTCTTAGCCCGCCACGCCGAACATTGGCGACTCCCCCGCATGGCCACTGTCGACAGGAATGTCCTGCGCCTGGCCACCTTCGAGTTGTTGTACGAAACCCAAACCCCCAGGGTGGTTGCCATCAATGAAGCCCTGGAGATTGCCCGCCGGTTCAGCACCTTTGAGGCTATCCAATTCGTTAACGGCATACTGGACAGTATCCACAAAGAAGTTGCCACCGAAGGGGGCAGGGAGCCTTGAGCCGATCCAAAACCGAGCAGACCCTCATTGCTCAGCGATACGCTAAACTGGAAAAGATCAAGGCTCTAGGTTATTCCCTTTACCCAAACGCCTATTCCTCGAGCCATTCTCTGCTGCAGATCCTTCAGCAGCACCGGAATTCTTCCAAAGAAGAGCTGGAATCCCGTCCCGTCACCGTGCGTGTTTGCGGCCGGATGGTGGCCATTCGCGGCCAGGGAAAGGCCGGATTCGTGAATCTGTCCGACGGTGAACGTCGCTTGCAGGTCTACGTTCGTCGAGACGCTGTCGGGGAACGACTTTTTGAACTCTATCGCCTCCTGGATGTCGGAGACTTCGTGGGCGTCGAGGGATATCTCTTTCGCACCCGCACCGGTGAACTCACCGTGCATGCCACCGACATGGAGTTTCTGGCCAAGTCCCTGCTGCCACTACCGGAGAAGTGGCATGGCCTCACCGATATCGAGATCCGCTATCGACAACGTTACCTGGACCTTATCGCCAATCCGGGCGTGCGTGAGGTCTTTGTCACCCGCAGCCGGATTATCAAGGGAATTCGGAACTATATGGACGAGAAGAGTTACGTAGAGGTAGAGACTCCGATGATGCAGCCGATTGCCGGTGGAGCTACCGCGCGGCCCTTCCGCACCTTTCACAATACGCTCGGCATGCCGCTGTTTCTCAGAATCGCGCCGGAGCTCTATCTGAAACGACTGATCGTGGGGCAACTGGAAAGGGTTTACGAGATCAACCGCAACTTTCGCAACGAGGGGATTTCAACTCAGCACAACCCTGAATTCACCATGCTGGAGTTCTATCAATCCTACAGCGACTATAGTGAGTTGATGAACCTGACCCAGGACCTGTTGCAACGGCTGGCCCGTGAAATTCTGGGCAGTCTGGAATTCGAATTCAACGGGGTTCGGATTTCTCTGGAGACCTGGACGCGCTATTCCCTGAAAGAATCCATCCGGAAGTTCTGGCCCGGCGATGCCTTTCCGGCTCCTCGATCCGAGGATCTGGAAACGCTTACCGAATTGTCCCGGCTGTGTCGACGTTGGAACGACTATGCGATTTCCCGAGGACTTGACCCGGTGAGCTGCACGCCCGGAGATTCGAAGGGCCTGATCTGGGCCAGCCTGTTCGAGGCTGTCGTGGAAAGGCATCTGCTCCAGCCTACCATCATCTACGATTATCCCCTGGAACTTTCTCCGCTCAGCAAGACCAAACCCGAGGATCCCTCGCTGGTGGAGCGGTTCGAGCTCTACATCGGGGGGATGGAAATCGCCAACGCCTACAGTGAGCTCAATGATCCTGAGGAGCAGAAGCGACGTTTCGAGGCCCAAGTGGTTGAACGCAACAAGGGGGACGAAGAGGCTCACCAGATGGATGAGGACTACCTCAGAGCCCTTCGTTACGGGATGCCGCCCACCGCTGGTGAGGGAATCGGCATCGATCGGCTCACTATGCTCTTTACCGATTCCGTTTCTATCAGAGATGTCATTCTCTTTCCGCTGTTACGTCCGGAACAGAAGCCCCAATGAAGACGTTTGAGTGGTTTGTGGCCTGGCGTTATCTTCGGGCCCGCCGCAAGCAGACGGTTATCTCCGTGGTGACCCTGATTTCCATCCTGGGTGTGACCGCAGGGGTGGCCGCCATGGTCGTGGCCTTGTCCATCAGTTCCGGATTCCGGAAAAATCTCCAGGACAAGTTGCTCAAAGGCACGGCACACCTCAACGTCAAGCCGGTCCTCAGCAGTGAAGGGATCGGGAATCCCGCCGAACTGACTTCCAAGATTCGAAAGGTCCCGGGCATCCGCAGTGCTACGGCGGCCTTGTACGGGCCGGTGCTGATGAGCACGGGTTCGCGCCAGGAAGGCGTCATGCTTAAGGGGATTGCTGTCGACGATCCGCTGGTTCTGGCTCAATTCTTCCAGGTTCGCCAGGGGGACCTGGGTCGACTGGCCGGCAACCAAGAGGGCCCTGTCGAGGACCGAGTGGCGGTCGGCGTCGACCTGGCCGAACGGCTTGGGCTTCTGATTGGGGATACCGTCGGTGTGTTCAGTGATGAGACCACCCTGACCCCGCTGGGTGAATTTCCCCTGAGGCGGCGGTTCAAGGTGGTTGCCATCTTCCAGTCGGGTCTATACGACTTCGATGCTCAGTGGGCGTTTACCGCTCTCTCCTCGGCCCAGAGGGCTCTGGGGACAGGACAGCGGGTCTCGGTGATCGAGTGCCGGGTGGAGGATATCTATCAGGTCGAGCGGATGGCTCTGCAAATCAAGCAGGTTCTGGGCGAAGGCTTTGAAACCATCGATTGGAAGGAGCTGAACCGCCCCGTCTTTGAGGCGCTGCGCCTGGAGAAGTTGGTGATGGTCATTACGATCGGACTGATCGTCTTTGTGGCTGCTTTGAATATCATCACAACCCTCACCATGATGGTCATGGAAAAGACCCGGGACATCGCCGTACTGATGTCCATGGGGGCGACCCGGAAAGCCGTGCGCAAGATCTTTATCTTTCAGGGGGTGACCATTGGAGTCATCGGCTCGTTCTGGGGACTGATCTTAGGCTACTCCCTTTGTTGGATTTGCGACCGGTACCGGTTGATCCGGTTGCAAGCCGATGTCTATTCCATGACTCACGTTCCGTTCAACCTGTCGGTGGCTGACGGAGTAGCCGTTGCGGCTGCAGCCATCATCATCAGCTTTCTGGCCACACTCTATCCCTCGGACCGGGCGGCGGGTTTGAACCCGGTGGAGGCTTTGCGCTATGAGTAGCGATACTCCCGACCGGACAGCGAGAAAAAGGACAGCATCGGCCCGGAACCACGAGGCTGGTCATGGAGTGGACTCCCGGCCGGTCGACGCCGTCGTTTCCGTCCGGGGACTTCCGCCTGCCATTGAAGTCCGAGATCTGGACAAATTCTATTTCATGCCGAGCCAGCGCCTGGAAGTGCTGAAAGGGCTGAACCTGACGGTCAGTCCGGGAGAAATGATTGCAGTGGTCGGCCAGTCGGGTTGCGGCAAAAGCACGCTGCTCCATATCCTGGGCGCCTTGGACCGGCCGACAAGCGGTTCGGTCCGATTCGGATCGCTTGACCTCCTGGATCTGGACGCCGAAGGTCTGGCCGAGTTCCGCCGGGCCTCGGTGGGGTTTATCTTTCAGCTTCACAACCTGCTTCCCGAGTTCTCGGCGCTGGAGAACGTCAGCATGCCGCAGAGAATTGCCGGCACCTACCGGGACGACCACACAGGGAAAGAAATGCTTGCCCTGGTGGGTCTGGAAAAACGACTATATCATCGGCCGGGGGAGTTGTCCGGGGGCGAGCAGCAACGGGTGGCCATCGCCCGAGCCCTGGTGAACCAGCCTCAACTGGTGCTGGCTGACGAGCCCACCGGAAACCTGGATATCCGAACAGGGACAAGGGTTTTCGAGCTTTTTCGCGAGATCCAACGGGACAAAAAACATACTTCCATCCTGGTCACGCACAATGCTAGAATAGCTGCCAAGTGCGACCGAATTCTGAAGTTAGAGAACGGCAGCTTGCGAGCCGACAGCGGTACTCATGTTTGAGAGATACACCGAAAAAGCCAGAAGGGTGATCTTTTTCGCTCGGTACGAAGCCAGCCAATTCGGAAGCCCCTCCATTGAGACCGAACACCTTCTCCTGGGATTGATGCGGGAGGACAAGAGCCTGACCAATCGCTTTCTGCGCTCTCATTCCTCCATCGATTCCATCAAGAAAGATATTGAGGGACGAACCATCATTCGGGAGAAGGTGCCGACATCGATTGATCTCCCCCTGAGTACGGAATGCAAGCGAATCCTCACCTTTGCGGCCGACGAGGCTGAACGTCTGCGCCACCGGCACATCGGGACCGAACATCTGTTGCTGGGGATTCTGCGTGAAGACAAGTGCCTGGCTGCGGAGATTCTGCATGAAAGAGGGCTGAAGTTGACCTCGATCCGGGAGGAATTGAGTCGGACCCACTCGGAAAAACCCGTGGTCAGTCGGTCCAAGGAAACGCCTCTGTTGTCGGAGTTCAGTCGGGATCTGACCCAGTTGGCCATTGAAAGCACTTTGGATCCCCTGGTGGGACGTGACAATGAAATTGAACGAGTGATCCAGATTCTCTGCCGGCGCACCAAGAACAATCCGGTTCTGATCGGCGAGCCTGGCGTAGGCAAGACAGCCATCGTCGAGGGACTGGCCCAAAGGATCGTCGAGAACGAGGTGCCCAGCTATCTGGCAGACAAGCGCATTCTGGCTCTGGATCTCTCCTTGATTGTGGCCGGCACCAAATACCGGGGCCAGTTCGAGGAACGGTTGAAGACGATCATGAAGGAGCTGATTGAGAATCGGAATTCGATCGTGTTCGTCGATGAGTTGCATACCCTGGTGGGTGCCGGTTCGGCAGAGGGCTCTCTGGATGCGGCCAACATCCTGAAGCCGGCTTTGGGTCGCGGCGAGATCCAGTGCATCGGCGCCACCACACCGGCAGAGTTCCGCAAGTCCATCGAGAAGGATCGATCACTCGAAAGACGGTTTCAGGCAGTCAAGGTTCCGCCTCCCACGGAAGAGGAAGCGGTGCGTATTCTCAATGGGGTCAAGGAGCGGTACGAAAAGTTTCACATGTTGAGCTATGACTCGGAGGCCATCGAAACTGCTGTCTATCAGGCCAATCGCTACATTCCGGATCGCTTTCTGCCGGACAAGGCCATCGATTTGATCGATGAAGCCGGAGCAAGAGTCAAGCTGCGTCAGGACGGCCTTCCCAAGGAGATGACGGAGATACAGAAGAAGATCAAGGTGATCGTGGCTCGTATGGAATCGGCCATCTCCAACCATGAGTTCGAAAAGGCTGAGATCTACCGTAATGAAGAGCGCATCGCCTTGGACCACCTGCGGTCGATTCAAGAGAAATTCAATCTGGACGACTCAGGCGGCGGAACGGTGACCAAGGAAGACATCGAAAGCGTTGTTGCCAAATGGACGGGGATTCCGGTGACGGCCATCAAGGAGGAGGAGATGGCCAAGCTGATGCGGATCGAGGAGGAGTTGCACAAACGGGTCATCAGTCAGGACAAGGCCATTGGAGCTCTGGCTCGGGCCATACGCAGGTCTCGGGCGGGGCTCAAGAGTCCCAACCGTCCCGTGGGTTCCTTCCTGTTCCTGGGGCCTACCGGCGTGGGCAAGACCGAGGTGGCCCGCTCCCTGGCCCACTTCCTCTTCGGCACGGAAAAGGCTTTGATCCGATTTGACATGTCGGAATACATGGAAAAGCACTCGGTGTCCAAGTTCATCGGTTCACCGCCGGGCTATGTGGGATACGAAGAGGGTGGTCAACTGACCGAGCGTGTCAAGAGGGCGCCTTACTCCGTCATCCTGCTCGACGAGATCGAAAAGTCCCATCAGGATCTGTTCAACATTCTGCTCCAGGTGTTTGAGGACGGACAGCTTACCGACGGGCTCGGCAATACGGTCGACTTCAAGAACACCACCATCATCATGACCTCCAACCTGGGGGCCCGGTTCCTGGAGAAGAAACATCAACTCGGCTTCCATGGCTCCAACCGGGAGATCAACGATGCCAAAATGGAGGAGATGGTCCTCTCCGAGGTCAAGAAGGCCTTCAATCCGGAATTCATCAACCGCCTGGATGAGGTCATTGTCTTCAATTCGCTGACGGAGGAGGACCTGGAGAAGATCGTCGAGTTGTTGGTCAATCAGATCAATGCAAGCATGGTGGCCAAGAACGTCAAGATTTCTCTCACCCCCGACGCTACGCGTTGGATCCTTGAGAAGACCTGCCATGATCGGTCTTATGGCGCCAGACCTCTGCGTCGGGCGCTGCAACGGTACGTGGAGGACCCATTATCCGAAGCACTGATTCAGGGAGATGTCGAGCCGGGCTCTGAAATCGAGATCTACGAGGTGGATAAGGGCCTTTACTATCGGGACCTGAAGAAAACAATCATTGAGACCTCTCTGTTATACAAATAAATCCCCCCAATCCGCATCCTACAGTCGTTTCTAAGGACTTCCGGAAGAGATGCGCGTTCTCATACAGCCGCGTTGTGGAGGCAGCAATGGGTAAAGGTTTCCTTGTTGCATGTGCGGCGCTGCTGTGGGCGTTGAGCGGGTGGCAGGGGCAGGTCTGGGCTCAGAAGAGAGAAATTATTGAAAACATAGAAGTAAGAGGAAGCAGAAGAGTTCCCCAGGAAACGGTCAAATTCCACATTCTCTCCAAGCCCAACGACTTCCTGGATCCGGCGTTGCTGCGGCGGGACTTTCGAACCGTTTGGGAGACGGGTTACTTTGAAGACGTTCGGATCGAGACGGAGGACGGCGAGCGCGGCAAGATCGTGATCTTCTGGGTGCAGGAACGGCCGATGATCCGGAGTATCGAATATGAAGGGCTGAAATCCGCCACTCAGACCGAGGTGTTGGAGAAATACCAGGAAGAGAAGGTGGGTATCGGGATTGAAACCCCCTTCGATCCCACCAAGATTCAGCGAGCCATCGTGGTTTTGACAGACCTGTTGGCCGAGAAGGGTCGCCAGTACGCCGAGATCAGCTACCTAACCGAGGATGTCCCGCCCAACTCCAAGCTTCTCACCTTTGTGATCGAGGAAGGCCCCAAGGTCAAGGTCTCGAAGATCAACTTTCACGGCAACACAATCTACACGGACAAGGAACTGCGCAAGTCGATGAAGTTCATCAAGGAGCTCGGCCTCATCTCTTTCTTTACCGGCAAATCCAAGTTTGAGAAGCGCAAGCTCGAGGGGTCTCTGGAACTGGGGGTCCGAGCCAAATACCACGAAAAGGGGTACATCAAGCTCTTGATCAAGGAGCCCAGGATCGAGGTGCGGGACGTGAATGGGTTGTCGTTCTTCCCGATTCCCTTCAGGCGCAAGAAGGGCAAGCGCGTCTTCATCGATGTCGACGTGGAGGAGAACGAGCAGTACAGGGTGGGAGACCTGCAGTTCACCGGCAATACCCTGTTCGAAGACAAGTTGCTGTTGCGGGTACTCGGCATGAAGCAAGGCGAGGTCTTCAATGGAGAGCTCATCCGTAAGGGGTTTGAAAACCTGAAAAAGATCTATGGCCACCAGGGCTATATCAATTGGACTCCGATCCCGAGGCAGGAGGTGGACGAGGTCGAGAAGGTGGTCAACGTCGTTTTCGACATTGAAGAAGGCAAGCAGTTTGTCTTAAGGCGCATGGATTTCGTGGGCAACACCACCACCAGAGACAAGGTGATCCGGCGGGAAATCCTGGTGCAGGAGGGGGAGGTGTTCAGCACGGAACTGTGGGACGTGAGCGTCCTGAGGTTGAACCAGTTGGGCTACTTCGACGAGCTCAAGGCTGAGGAAGACGCCGAGATCAAGCCCGACCCCAGGGCTGGAGACGAGAAGACGGGTCAGGTCGATGTTGTCCTCAAGGTGAAGGAAAAGGGCAAGAATTCGATCTCCTTTTCAGGAGGCACCAGCGGCTTTGGCGGCAGTTTCATCGGCGCGGGCTACTCTACCAACAACTTCATGGGTCACGGCGAGTCCATCAGCATCCAGGCCCAGGGGGGGACCCGGTCCTCCCGGTATGTCTTCAGTTTCACCGAGCCCTACTTCCGCGATCGGCCTTTGACCACCGGATTTACGGTGTTCCATCGACGCTTCAGCTTTCACGAAGCCGACACCCTGGGTTTTTTCAGCGGTTCGGTGCCGCTGGGGTCGGAGCTTTTCTCCCAGAACAGCACCGGGTTCACCACCTTCGCCAGCTACCCGGTCCGGCCATTCACCCACTTCGGCATGAGCTACGGATTGGACAAGTCCTCGACCGGGTTCACCTCTAACGAAAACGAGTCCTTCTTCGGTGCGCTCTGGCCCGCCGATCGATTCTCGGGTCGGACGGCATTCGAGGGTCTGGTACGCAGCACCATCACTCCGTCGCTCACCTACAACACCGTCAACAACCCCTTTCAACCCACCAGGGGCAAGAGTCTTTCGCTGTACCTGCAGTTCACCGGCGGGCCGGTCCTGAGGGGAGGAGCCAACATTGTCCGACCCACGGTGGAAGCCAAGTGGTTCAAGCCGGTGAACAAGCGCAGAAACACCATTGGAATGCGCGGCTTGTTTTCCTTTGTCAGCGGATTCGGCGGCTTGCAGCCTCCGGTCTTCGACCGGCAGTTTATCGGAGGCGAGGACAGCATTCGCGGTTTCGATATTCGCCTCATCAGTCCACTGGCTCTGACGACCTTCGAGAGGACGGAAACGGTGCCCGTGCTCAATCCGGATGGCACCCCCCAGATCGATCCCCTGACGGGCCAGAATCTGGTGAGGCAGGAACCTCGCTATTTCAGCAGTTTTCAATTCGTGGGCGGGGATACCCAGGTGGTCTACAACTTCGAGTATCGTATTCCGATCATGGGTCCGGTAACGCTGGCGCCCTTTTTCGATATCGGAAGATCCTGGGTAATGAGGCGGGCGGCCCTGACCATAGCCGATAATTCCACCGCGGGGCTGGTTGTGCTGGAAGATGAAGTCTTCCGGCCCGTCAGAGCCGGGGAGGAAGTGCAGGTGATACCGGGGACCGATAAGTGGAGAGCCAGTACGGGGGTGGAACTCCAGATCATCATGCCGGTGGTCAACGCCCCCTTCCGTCTTATTTTTGGATACAATCCCTTGCGGTTCAACGAATTTGTACCGAATCCGACCGGAGCCGCCCCGATTCCCATTGTTTTCGAACGCCGCAGCGATGTTAAATTCTCGGTGGGCCGGACTTTCTGAGTCCGCTGACACGACTGTCATACAAGGACACTCCTTCATGAAGCGTTTCTTCGGTTTCTTGGTTTTGCTGGCGGTGTGGGGTCCCCAGGATGGGCGTGCACAGGAGGTGCTCTTTCCTCCGGGGTCCTTTCCTGTCTATTCGCTGGTGAGGCCGTCCACCAATCAGGCCTTGGTGGTGGGGCGCAACTCCAGGGAACTGTACGTGGTCAACCTGAGCAAGGCGGCTCCTATCTTCAAGAGAATCCCACTGGATGTGGATGGTAACGGCAATCGCTTCCCGGATGAGGAGGGCGGAACCATGTCGGTGGCATTTCCCCAAGTAGTGGCGGTGAACGAACTCACCGGAAAGGCGGTGGTTGTCAATACCGGGAGCGACAATGTCTCCATCGTCAATCTTAATCATGAGTGCTTGGCCAGAGACGATGACGATGACATTGACAATGAGTGCCGGGCCACTGAAGCCGTGGTTCCTGTCGGAACGGCCGGGTCTTCACCCCGGAGCGTCGCCATTGACACCGACAACAACATTGCCATCATCGCCTTGGTAAACGGGGACAGCGTGGTGTTGCTGGATCTCGACACCCATACCCCGGCGTTGCCGGCGCCGATCCCGGTTGGGCGCAACCCCATCAGCGTCGCTTACGATGAGAAGAACGACCTTGCCCTGGTGGCCACTTACGGCGACGCCCACCTGCAGATGGTCCGTTACAACCTCGAACTGAATATCGCCACCGTGGTGGGCCGCATTTTCCTGGGCAGCGGGCCCCAGGAAATCACCCTGAGCCCCGAACTCGAGCAGGGTGTGGTCGCCCTTGGCACCGGCCGGGCCGTGGCCGTGCTGGACACCTCCGAGATCCCTGCAACCTTGGCGGGCGTGGTGGCGTTGAACACCTCTCCCGGGTCCGTCGCCATCAACCCCAAGACCGGTCTCGCCGCCGCCCTGCTGCCCGAGACCAGAACGTTCGCCCTGATCGATATGGCCACCCGGCGCAAGATCACCACTCAGTCAGTTTTCGTGGGCTCCAATCCCACTCACATTTCCGTCAATCCCAACGACAACACCCTTCTGGTGGCCAATCCTTCCCGGGATGCCATCGAAATCGTGTCCATGGGATTCGTTAATTACTTCCCTCTGGTCTCGGACACCTCGCAATTTCGGACCAATCTTGGAATCCGGAACCTGGACGAGCAGGAAGCCACGGTTTCCATTAGCTGGGGGAATCAGGAGGGGGAGAGCAGCCAGGAGCGAACGGCCAAGGTCGGACCTCGAGGGTTTCTGCAAATCAACCACGTCCTGAGGTTTGTGACCGGAGCCAGTGCGGTTACCAACACCTCCGGCTCGCTGCGCGTGATATCGGACCGGCCTTTCAACAGCTTCATTTCCCTGATCGACAACCAAACCCAGGACCCGGCCCTGCAGGTCGGGGCTTCACAGGGTTCGCCCAGACTGCTGCTCAGCTCATCCACCAACCAGGGATTATTTCGGACCAAATTGATCATTATGAACTTGGGCAGCATCAGCGCAGCCGCCCGGATTCGGGCACGGGACAGGGAAACCGGCGAAGAGATCGGTTTGCTGGGCAGCCTTCAGATTCCGCCCAACGGTTTTCACGAGACGGATGATATTCTCGGCGACCTTGGTCTGGGGAGCAACTTCGGTCCCCTTGAGATCGATTCCCCCACTGCCCAACCCATGATTGGCGTGGCTCTGATCACCAGTACTAAGCGCACCGGGGGGTTCCTGGTGGCCGTCCCGGTCGATCTTCCTTTGGTCACGGCTGAATAGAAATACCGAGTCCCTTCAAAAATAGAGCAAGGACTGGTAAACTAGGGCCGCATCTTTGTTGCGCAACGCATATACATCGATAAGGAGTCTGTGTGTCATGACCAGGAAGCATCGAGGGATCACCGCATTCTTGCCTGTTCTTCTGCTTGGTCTGATCTGCCCTTTGCGGGTCCAGGGCCAGGAGATGGTCAAGGTGGGAGTCCTCCATGTCGCCCGCGCCATCTTTGAGTCGGAGGAGGGGAAGGCCGCGATGGCCGATCTACAGAAGAAAGTAGATGCTAAACAGGAGGAGTTTGCCAAGCAGCAAAAGGAAATTCAGGATCTGCAGGCGCAGATTCAACGTCAGGGAGCCACCTTGAACCAGGAGGCACAGGCGGCCCTTGCCAGAAACCTGGAAAGCAAGCAGGTTTCTTTCCAGCGGGCGACCGAAGACGCTCAAAAGGAATTCAATCAACTGCGTCAGGATATTTTCAACAGGATCGGCAGAAAGATAGCCGCCGAAGTTCAAAAATATGCGACGGAGAACAACTTCTATCTGATTCTGGACTCATCCAGCCAGAACAGCCAGGTTCTGTTCAATACCAGCTCGGTGGACATCACCACAGATATCATCAAGCGGTTTAACCTTTCCCAGACCACCCCCGGCACTCCCGCCGCTGCTCCCCCGCCTGCCCAATAGTGGATGCAATTTTCAGGAAGGCCAACACGCCGGAGGGGGACACCCTGTCCCCTTGCCTGTAATGTATGTCCTATTCAATTGGCAGAGGGTGCGCCATGAGACCTGCCGGCAGCCCTCAAGCCCTCGAAGGACACCGCCAACGCGCCGCTGTCCGGGGCGGCCGATATTCACTCACGGGACGCCGCGTTTGCCCCCCACCGGCTCGACTGCGGGCTCCGCCCTTGTCTTGCCGACTCCCCCTCAAGGGGGGAGTGATACTTGAGGCCTGCACAAGGCTTCTTGCCCGATTCCTGGGCATGATGTAAACCATGTTCCCAGTCTAATGTGTAAACGACATTCCCATTGGTAACGCGGGTATCACTCCCCCCTTGAGGGGGAGTCGCAGAAGTCGAGCCGCCAGGCGAAGGCTGATGCGGAGGGGGGTAGACGCCGGGCTGCCAGGCCGCGGCCGCGGCCACGCAAGGTCGCTTTCGCACCGTTCCGGCCGACCGAAATCTGCTTGCTACACAGCCCGCTGTCTCTGCATCTGACATTGGACAATTTATGTGCAGGTTTCAATAGGCACGACCCTCACTCCCTGCACTCTTCTCAAGAGTGTAACCCCTGGTGAGAAATGCGGGCCTGTAATGTCATTCAGAGTCCGAGGGAGCCTGTGCTATATTCTCTTTCACCCTCAAACTGGGCGACATCAGACTCGGGGTCAGACCGATGCTCTTGGATTCCAATCAGATACAACAGATTATCCCCCACCGCTATCCGTTTCTGTTGGTGGATGCCATCACCGAGCTGGAACCTGGCAAGAGAATCGTTGGCCTCAAGAGTGTGACGGTTAACGAACCCTTCTTTAGTGGTCATTTTCCCGGAACTCCCGTCATGCCCGGGGTGCTGATCATAGAGGCCATTGCCCAAGTGGCAGCGGTACTGGTGCTTAGCGAGATTCCGGATCGAGAGAAAAAACTGGTCTACTTCAGCGGTATCGACAAGGCTCGATTTCGCCGGCCGGTGGTTCCCGGGGACCGGCTGGAGTTGGTGGTGGAGGTGCTACGGTTGAAACCGCGGCTGGGCAAACTTCGCGGGGAAGCCTTGGTGGATGGGACACGGGTGGCTGAAGCCGAGATCCTGTCGACGATTGTGGACCGAGGGCATCGATGAGCATTCACCGCACGGCGGTGGTGAGTTCCAATGCCTCCCTGGGCGAAGAAGTTTCCATCGGCCCCTACGCGATCCTGGAAGACGACGTGGTTCTGGGAGACCATTGTCGAGTCGATGCCCACACCGTCATTCAAGGACCCACCCGGATTGGGGCCCATTGTCATTTCTTTCCCTTTTGCTCCATTGGTTTTCCACCCCAGGATCTCAAGTATGGGGGGGAGCGGACCGAATTGATCGTGGGCGACCACAACACCTTCCGGGAGTATGTCACCGTGAATCGGGGAACGAAGGGAGGAGGGGGGCGGACCTCGATTGGAAATCACAACTTCATCATGGCCTACAGTCACATTGCCCATGACTGTTCCCTGGGAGACCATGTTCTGCTGGCCAATGCAGCCACGCTTGCCGGACACGTCACCATCGCCGACCACGCCACCATTGGGGCTTTTTCGGGGGTCCACCAGTTTTGCCGGGTGGGGATCTACGGATTTGTCGGCGGCTACTCCGTCATCACCAAGGATGTCCTCCCCTATTCCAAAACGGTGAGCGCCAGGGAGTCCAAAAATTATGGCGTCAACGTCGTCGGCCTGGAGCGTCGCGGAATCTCGACCGATTCCATCAGGACGATTCGCGCCGCCTATCGGGTGCTTCTGCAGTCCGGGCTCAACACCTCCCAGGCTTTGGATCAACTCAAGCAGGAACTTGCCGGCCGCCCGGAAGTACAGGCGTTGATCGATTTCATTCAGACCAGTGAACGAGGAATCATCAAGTGAGCCGGCATTACTTGGCGCTCCTTCCCATTCCCCGGCAGACCTGGGTGCGAAGCCGTCCTGAGCCGAAGAGAGGGAATCGGTGAATCCGATGGCCCAGGCCGACCAATCCCCAGGCAGTCAGTTGGACTCGAGAGTTTCCGAAAGAGAAGTCGTGCCGCGGAACCCGGGTCGCTACGGCCTCATTGCCGGCAATGGCCGATTCCCCTTTTTGGTGCTTGAGGCCGCACGCAGTCTGGGCGTGGACGTGGTGGTGGTTGCCATCAAGGAAGAGGCCTATCCACGGATTGCCGCTTCAGGCTACCGGACCCATTGGATCAGCCTGGGCCAGCTTGGGAAGCTCATTGAACTCTTGAAGCGGGAAGGGGTCAGTCAGGCAATGATGGCGGGTCAGGTCCAGCACAAGCAGATCTTCAGCTCGATCGTGCCGGACCTGAAGCTCCTGAAACTCTTGATGAGCTTGGGCACCAGGAACACCGACTCCTTGATTGGAGGGGTCGCCGATGTCCTGGAGCAGGAAGGAATTCGTCTCATCGATTCCACCGCTTTCCTGAAACCGCTCATTCCAGAGGCTGGGGTGCTGACCCGTCGGTCTCCCAGTGATACGGAGATCCAGGACATTCAATACGGTCGAAGAATCGCCAAGGAGATGGCTCGAATGGATATCGGTCAATCCGTGGTGGTAAGGGATCAGGCCTGTGTTGCGGTTGAAGCCATGGAAGGCACTGACGCGACGATTCGTCGGGCCGCCAGCCTTACCGGCAATCAGCGGATCACCGTGGTCAAGGTCAGCAAGCCCCGTCAGGACATGCGTTTTGACGTCCCGGTGGTCGGGGTGCCTACCCTTCGGTTGATGGCCGAGGTTCATGCCTCGGCCTTGGCTGTTGACGCGCAGAAAACGCTGCTCATCGATCGAGCGGAACTGATAAGGATTGCCGATCGGGATGGGATTGCCATCGTTGCCCTCGATCCCGAAGATTAGGCCAATCCGCGGGGAGCCGCGCCGTTTCGGTTTGTGAATCCAGACGCAAACGAGTCGATCTGCCTATGGACAAGGTCAAGGTGGCAGTCGTCGGGACGGGCTACCTCGGAAGGCAGCATGTCCGGGTTCTGTCGCAACTGGAGAATGTCGAGCTTGTGGGGGTGGTGGACAAGAACCTGGAGACGGCCCGTGCGGTTGCCGACGAGTTTTCCACGCGGGCATACGGAACCCACCAGGCTCTGTTGGGCAAAATATCCGCCGCGAGTCTGGCCGCCCCTACCCAGGAGCATGCATCGATCGGCATTGATCTGCTGACCCGGGGGGTCGATGTGCTGGTGGAGAAGCCGATCACCTCCTCGCTGGCGGAAGCCGAAGCCCTGATCGAGGCAGCAAAACAGCACCGTCGCATTCTGCAAGTCGGGCATCTGGAGCGTTTCAATCCTGCGGTGGTGGCAGCCCGCAAGTTGTTGACGACTCCCCTCTTCTTCGAAGTACATCGTCTTGGGGTCTTTACCGCGCGCAGCCTGGATATCGATGTGGTTTCAGATCTGATGATTCACGATCTGGATTTGGTGCTGGATTTCGTGCGCAGCCCTGTGGAACGAGTGAGCGCCGTCGGGTTGCCCATTTTGACCAATAAAGTGGATATCGCCAATGCGAGGATAGAATTTGCCAGTGGTTGTGTCGCCAACGTAACCGCCAGCCGGGTGAGTACCGAAAAGGTTCGAAAGCTGCGCTTTTTTCAGAGCAACCAATACATATCCCTGGACTTTTCGCGGCAGGATGTTGTGGTCCTGAGTGTCGAGAATCGACCGGTGGGTGAGCTCCCCCTCATTCTGCCTCGCAGGATCGAGACGGCAAGGACAGAACCGCTCAGGGCCGAATTGGAATCATTCCTGGAATCTGTTCGGACCAGGAGACCGCCGGTCGTCTCAGCCGAGAGCAGCAAGGCGGCCCTGGCCTTGGCCCATCGGGTGGCAGTGAAGATTCAAGAGCATTCCAGTATGCTTTCGCTGCCTTCCCGGCGTCAGCGGTCGGCCCCAACTTCCGGATCATGAAGAACGACGAACTGCATTGGTTGCTCTCGTCGGGTCCCGACGAGAAAACCGGTCAGAGATGGCGTGAAGCCTTATTGATGTCGCTCGTCGCCCACCTGTTGGTTGTCTTCTGGGTGGCTTTGGGTCCCGACATCCTGCCTCAACCTGATCCCCCTGACTCACCGGATAGGGAAACGGCCAGAAAGTTGGGGTTTCTGGCTCTGCCCAGGGAGTATGAAAACGTCCTTCGAGAGCCGCCTCCCGCCAGGCCGAAGATTCCTGACAAACGCCGGATGCCCCAGCCCCGGACCCCCGAGATCAACCCCAACCCCGGGCAGGCTGAAAAACCCGAGCCCGCCGAGGAATCCGACCCGCCGAACCCCAAGATCGATCCCTCCGCTCCCCAACCCACATCCCCATTATCCCCTACCCCCCAACCGGTCCAGGATCCGGCATCCGATGGGCAAACCGGGGCGCAGAACCGAAAGGGAGCCGGTAGTATCAAGTCAACCAGTCCGTTTCTTTCGACCCCAAAAGGGAAGGCTCTCAAGTCAAACTTGAAGGACCTTTATGCAGGATTGCGACTCCCGGGGGGGACAACTCCAGGTTCCAGGGCGCGGCAGAGAATCAGTGGCCGGCCAGGACAAGGAGGTCCGGGTGAAGGTCGCACTCGGGCCAACTTCGACAAGCGCCAGCCAGACTTCTCTGTCGAGCATCCCACGATCCTTTCGGATACTCAAGGGGTCGACTTCGGACCCTGGTTGACGGCGGTATATTTCAGGGTTCGCAACAATTGGTTCGCGGTGATTCCCCAAGTGTATCGTAGCGGGCGCAAAGGGGTGGTGGTGATTGTGTTTGACGTTCGCAGAAACGGCAGTCTGGAGGAACTGGAAATCGTGCGCAGCTCCAGTTTTTCTCCCTACGATCGGGCAGCCATTTCCTCACTGAAGCTGTCGGAGCCGTTCCCCAATTTCCCCGACGCTTTCAAACGGGACCGTCTCACCCTCCAGTTCACCTATCTCTATAACATCTCTATTTGAGGAGAAACGACTCCCCCGTGGCCGGGCAGGCGGGTCGCCGGATTGGCTTCCGCTGACAGTCCTTGACATTCCTTGCGGGCATTCCTCAATATATATTCAGGTAGCAACATTACCTTCCAATATAGGATAGCCGTGCTCCACTCCAGCCAGAGAGACTTCTCGCTACTGGTTATCTTTCCAAGACATTCTTCAAGGCCATGAGGATCCTGATTGCAGGCGGCGGACAGGCCGCTTCGCTGGTTGCCGCGCGCTTGATTCGCGAGGGTAACGAGGTGGTGCTGGTTGAGCAGAGCCTGGAGCGCTGCCATCAACTGGAGGAAGTGCTCGACGCCAAGGTGATTCATGGCAACGCCGCCAGCATACGTGTCCTGCGTGAGGCGGATATTCGCACAGCCGATATGCTGATTGCGCTGACCAGTGAAGATCAGATCAACGTCCTGGTTTGTCTGATTGCTTCGGTGGAATCGGATGTGAAGTTCAAGGTGGCGCGGATCCGTACGCACGAAGTCAACGACTGGAGGAGGATACTCCGGAAAGCCGGATTGCACATCGACCTGATCATTCACCCCGAAACCGAGATTGCCGATCGCATCCTGCGGGTGGTGCGCCTGCCCGGCGTCTCCGACGTGATCGATTTTGCCGAAGGCCGGGTGAAACTCTTTGGAATGAATATCGAGGAGAAGAGCTGGGTCTCTCACAAGACGGTGGAAGATCTGGATCGCGCCGGCCCGCCCAAGAACTCTCTGATAGCGCTGATCTTCCGTGGGCAACAGGTCATTGTTCCTCATGGAGCCGAAGTTCTGAATCCGGGAGACCATGTCTACATTGTCACCACGGCCGAAGAACTGGAGTCCGTATGCCAGTTCATGGGGCTTCAAACTCAGGAGTCCCTGGATCGCGTCTATATTGTGGGGGGCAAGCAGGTAGGCATTCGGGTGGCCGAGTTGTTGGAACCCCAGGGTGTGGCGGTAAAACTCTTCGAGCGGGACATCGGCCGCTGCGAAAAGATTGCTCAGATCCTTCGCAAGACGGTTGTCCTCCACGCGGACGGCACCGACGAATCGATTTTGGCGGAAGAGAACGTCAGGGGTGCCGGAGCGTTTTTGGCCATGACCGACGACGACGAGGACAACATCATTGCCTGTCTGTTGGCTCGAAAACTGGGGGCAAAAAAGGTAGTGGCCCTGATCAATCGGCTGAATTATCTCCCCATGGCGCAGCGCCTTGGCATCAATACCACCGTCAGTCCCCGGCTGGCGGCTGTCGACCGCATTCTCCAGTTTGTGCGCAAGGGTCGAGTGCTTTCGGTGACCACCTTTCGTGAGGAGGAGGCCGAGGCGATCGAGTTGATTGCGGCTGAGGGATCGAAATACGTCGGCCGCAGCTTGCGAGACATTCGCTTCCCCCGGGGCGCTATCGTTGGCGCCATCGCTCGTCCCAACGGAGAGGTGGTGGTGCCGAGGGGCGAAGGCACTATCCAGGCGGGAGACCGGGTCATCTTTTTCACTCTGGAGAATACCGTTCCGCTGCTCGAGTCTGCCTTCCTGGCTGAAGCCCGAAGGGAATGGGTGTGATACGGCCCGCCGCCCTCGGTTATATCCTGGGCCAGTTCCTGCTGGCTCTCGGTGGCACCCTCCTGGTTCCCCTGGCTGTGAGCCTGTGGAGTCATAACGATCCGGCTCCGCTGATCTATGCCGGCGTGATCATCGCCGGAACCGGCAGTGCCCTCTTCTTCGGTCTTCCTCGCCCCTCCAGGGACTTGAACCGACGCGAGGGGCTGTTGCTGGTCTTTTCCGTATGGCTCTCGGTGAGCTTTTTCGGCGCTCTGCCCTTCTACTTCTCTCCTCCCTATTTCTCCAGTTTCACCGACGCTTTCTTTGAAGCCACCTCCGGGTTTACGGCGAGTGGAGCAACCATTCTCAGGGATATCGAGAGCCTTCCCAGGGGCCTGCAATTCTGGAGGTGCTTCTCCCACTGGCTGGGAGGCATGGGGGTTGTCCTGCTGGGGATTGCCATTCTGCCCCTGCTCGGTATGGGTGGAATGATGTTGTATCGAGCCGAGTTTTCAGGAGCCAGGTCGGAAAAGCTCAAACCGCGGATTGCTCATACGGCCCAGGCGCTTTGGAAGATCTATGTTTTCTTGACCCTGGTAGAGTACGTGGCACTCCGCTGGGCGGGAATGGATTCTTTCGATGCCTTGTGCCATTCCTTCTCTACAGTGGCCACGGGGGGATTTTCGACCCGAACCGCCAGTGTCGGGGCTTTTGACAGTCCCCTGATTGAATTCATCATTGTCGTATTCATGTTGTTGGGGAGCATCAACTTTACTCTGCACTATCGTCTTTGGGTGGAACGTCGCCCCAAGCGATTTATTTCCGATTTCGAGCTAAGGGCGTTGCTTTTTGTGGTGGTCTCAGCCAGCCTGGTGATTGCTGCCATCCTGGCTTTGAAGAGTGGTTACGCTCCGGCAATGGCCTTCAGGAAAGCCCTCTTTCAGGTGACAGCCATCACCACCACTACTGGTTTTACCACGGACAATTTTGCCCGGTGGCTGCCTTTGCCGCAGTTGATCCTGCTGGCGCTCATGTTTATGGGTGGATGTACTGGATCAACTTCAGGAGGACTGAAAACTGCTCGGATTGTCTTGCTCTGCAAGGTGGTGATTCGAGAATTCGAACGCATGGTTGAGCGTCGTGGCGTGTTCGCGGTCCGTGTGGGTAACTGGGTCATTCCGGAAACGGCTGTCCGCAGCCTTTTGAATCTGGTCTATCTTTCCTTTCTGGTCAACTTCCTGGGTTGTATGCTGCTGGCGGCCTCCGGCGTGGATGTGTTTACCAGCATCGCCGCCGTGGCCGCCACCATGTTCAACATCGGTCCCGGCCTGGGGAACGTCGGGCCGCTGGAGGGTTATGGGGGGGTTCCGGCGTTCGCCAAGTGGGTTCTGAGTTTCTGCATGCTGGCCGGGCGCCTGGAGTTTTACGCGGTGCTCGTCATTTTTACCCCGGCCTTCTGGCAAAAGTAGTCTCCACCATCAGGCGAAGCCCGGTTTACACTGTCAAATTGATTTTTGAACGGCCGGTTTCTACAATGAGGCTGGTTCCTTGGCGGTACCTCCCTCCCGCTGGTCGAGCCTCGGCCCCTTCCACTGTTTGGTGTTTGGAAATCCCCATCCCCTTTCCCCATGCTGCGACTGGAAAGACAACTCAATCCTGAACAGTTGCAGGCCGTCGAAACGATCGAAGGACCCCTGCTGATCTTGGCGGGAGCCGGCAGCGGCAAGACACGCGTCATTACCTTCAGGATTGCTCATCTGATTGAAAACAAAAAGGTCCGTGCCGATCAAATCCTGGCGGTGACCTTCACCAACAAGGCCGCGGAGCAGATGAGGGTCCGCGTTCATGGCCTGTTGCGTCGCGGGCGTGCGGCCAACCCCCACATCTCCACCTTCCATTCATTCTGTGTGCGAATCCTGCGCCCGAACATTGGCGCGCTGGGCTATGGGAGGGATTTTTCGATCTACGACCAGGCTGACCAGTTGGCTCTGATCAAGGATTGCCTCAAGGAAACGCAATTGTCTGACCAGGGGCTTTCTCCACGGTGGGCCCTTTCCCGGATCTCCGAGGCCAAGAACCGCAGCCGGAGTCCGCAAGAACTGTACGCACAGGCCTACGACCCCAAAGGGGAGCGGTTGTCGCTGGTCTTCGACCTCTACCAGAAAAGGCTGCGGGAGGCCAACGCCCTGGACTTCGACGACCTGCTGTTGAAAACGGTGGAGTTGCTCCAGCGCCAGGAAGCCGTCAGGCTGGGTCTCAACGAACGCTTTGCCTACCTGATGGTGGATGAGTACCAGGATACCAATCGGCCCCAGTATGAGCTGATCCGGCTGTTGACCCAATCCCGTCAGAATATCTGTGTGGTGGGAGATGAAGATCAATCCATCTATAGCTGGCGCGGAGCGGACATCCAAAACATCCTGAGTTTCGAGAAGGACTATCCTGCGACTCGGGTGATCAAGCTGGAGCAGAACTACCGTTCCACCAAAACCATTCTGGAGGCTGCTGGCGCCCTGGTTGCTCACAACCGGGCTCGCAAGGGGAAGAAGCTCTGGACAGATCAGGGCGATGGAGCCTTGATCGGGTATTACGAAGCTGAAGATCCGGAGGCTGAGGCGCTGTTTGTCGTTCAGCAGATCCTTGCTCACCGACGATCAGAGAGCAATGAGTCCGTGGCTGTGCTCTACCGGACCAATTTCCAGTCGCGCTATTTTGAAGAGGCCTGCCGGCGCTACGGGGTCAAATATTCAATGGTGGGGGGCTTCAGTTTTTATGACAGAGCGGAAATCAAGGACCTGCTGGCCTACCTCAATCTGACCCTGAATCCACACGACCGCGTCAGCCTGCTGCGGGTGATCAACACCCCCCCGCGCGGTATTGGCAAGGCAACCGTCGAGGCCTTGGAACAGGAGTCCCGGAATTCGAATCTGTCCCTCTGGGGGGTGGTGGAGCAGGCGGTTGAAGAGAAAACCCTGTCTGCCAGGGCGTTGAAGGCCTTGACTCCTTTTCGCATGCAGGTTCAACAATTCAGGAACGAGCTGGAGACCAGGCCCCTGTCGGAGCTGATCCGGATCATCCTGGATCGTTCCGGCTATCAGCAGTGGCTTCAAGCTGAGGACACGGAGGAGGCCCGCTCCCGTTTGGAGAACCTGCAGGAACTGGTGATTGCAGCCCGAGACAGCCAGCAACGGGGCGAAAATCTGCGGGAATTTCTGGATCATGCCGCTCTGGTTTCAGACACGGACGATTTCGATGAGCATGCACCGGTGACACTGATGACCATCCACAGCGCCAAGGGATTGGAGTTCCCGCTGGTTTGCCTGGTCGGTCTGGAGGAGGACCTTTTCCCTCACAGCCGTTCGCTTCAGGACAGGGATGGGCTCGAGGAAGAACGCCGGCTCTGTTATGTCGCCCTGACGCGGGCCCGCAGCAAGCTGCTGTTGACACGCGCCAGGTCTCGACGTTTCCTGGGAGGAGAGAGTTTCAACCGGACGATGCCATCCTGTTTCATTTCCGAGATTCCCTCCAATCTCCTTCAGAAAACCTGGGGGGACCCCAAGCCCGCCAGGAAGAGCTATGACGGACCCACCTATAACGATGCTGACAGCATTCGGCAATTTTATCGGCAGCGGGGAAAGCGCATCGACTTGGCTCCCAAGAAGACGGGGACTGCAGTTGGCGGTTTCAAACAGGGCCACACGGTTCGTCACCGCAAGTATGGCGTCGGCAATGTTATCCGTAGCCAGGGCGAAGGCGATGATTGCAAGCTCACCGTGCTCTTCCCCCACCATGGCTTAAAGAAGCTGCTTGTCAAGTATGCGCGCCTGGAAAGAGTTTAGCCGCGCCCCCGCCCTGGCGTGCGGATCGTACGAGAGTGAAACAACGCATCCTTATGGGTTATCGGGGGCAGGGGCTTTGTCCCGCCTGCCTGAAGCCGATCGAGGGGTTATCCACAAACGACATCCACGAAAAAGGCAAGAAGAACCACGAATGAACACGAATGGACACCAATATGCGGATCGATATTTTCCCCATTATGAACATCGATAGACAGGATGGACAGGATGAACAGGAGGAGAGGTTGCTACACGAGAAGCCGGGTCGGGCGATGATCCAGTGCGGGTTTGCAGCTGCTCAGGAATACAACCCAGCCGTTTCCTGAAAAAATCCTGTGCATCCTGTGCATCGATGTTAATTATCCCTGTAAATCACGAGGCGAGGGGGCGGCGCGTCGGCAGGTTCAGGATGCGGGCGGGACGCCCGCGCTCCCAGGGCGCAATCAACAACCCATCAATCCGCTTATTGGTGTTCATTCGTGTCCATTCGTGGTTCGTCGTTCCCCTTCGTGGTCTTTGGTGTAACTTCTTGGATAACTCTTTTTCCCTTCTTGGATTTCTCTTTTTCTCCTTCTTGGATAGCCCCAGAATTGTTTCAAATCAGACGGGAAGGGGCCGGCCCAGGAATCGAATGACCAGCACACAAGTGGCCACTCCGCAAGGAATCAATACCCAGGGGGGTATTCCCAGCCCCACCGGCAGGTAACCCACAAGCAGAGCCACCGTCCCCACAGTGCAAGCATAGGGTAGTTGGGTTCGGGTGTGACTGACTACGTCGACCCCGGCCCCTGCGGCCGACAAGACCGTCGTGTCGGAGAGGGGCGACATGTGGTCTCCCAGGGTGGCGCCGGCCAGGACGGATCCCGTGGCGGCGTAGAGGATGATCCCCTCGCTGCCTGCGCCAAAGGCGACGGCCAGGGGAAGGATGATGGGGATCAGGATCCCCATGGTGCCGAATGACGATCCTGTTGAAAAGCTCGTGCCCGCCGCCAGCAGAAAGGACAGGCTGGGCAAGATCCAGGCGGGCACCGTGGCTTTCAGCAGTGAGGAGAAGTAGGCGGCCGTTCCGGCTTCCTCCAGTGCATTCCCCAGGGTCCAGGCCAGATAGAGCACGCTCAGCGCTCCCAGGATGGAACGAAATCCGCCGCCTACTGACCACAGCAGAAGTTGCATCGAGTGAGTTTTCAATTTGATAGAGGCCAGAATGGTAAAACCGAAGGCGGACGCCGACCCGATCAGGATGGCCTGCAAGGGATCCGAGTTGCCGATGATCTCCAGAACGGCCACCGATCCCCCGGCACTGACCGTGCGGGACCATCCATTGAGGATCAAGGTAGTCACGGTCACCAAGACGAGGAGTCCGATGGCCGTAAAGGCCAGCCAGGCCAACTTTGGATCCGGAGGGGCCTCTTGCGGATCCCGGTCGGATTGAGATCGCCTGGCGGCCTTGAGTTCCACCCGGGCCATCGGCCCGAAGTCTCTGCCGGTAAAGGCAACGCAGGCTACAAAGGCCAGGGTGAAGATGCTGTAAAAGCGATAAGGGACAGACTGTAGAAAGACAGAAAAGGCTGAGCCAGCCCCCGGCAAGTCTTCCAAGGCCCTGCCAATGAGGTCCAGCTCGAAGCCGATCCAAGTGGAAATCACGGCAATCGAGGCGATGGGAGCGGCTGTGGAATCGACAATGTAGGCCAGTTTCTCACGAGAAATCCTGCAGCGATCGAAGATTGGGGCAAAGGATTTTCCGACAACCAGGCAGTTGGCGTAGTCGTCGAAAAAAACGACCAATCCGGCCAACCAGCTTGCTCCCATGAGACGCTGACGCCGGCCGCCCAGGTTCCCGATTCGAAGAATCAAGGCCGTTACGGCGCCGGTGTCGGTCAGGATGTTGGCGGTGGCGGCAACCAGAAACGAGAAGGTGACGATGGCGGCATGGCTCTGGTCGATTACGGCGGAGGAGACGTAGTGGAAGATCGCTGCCAGGGAGCCTTCGGGATCTCCCCCCCGAGCCACCACGGCCCCTGCGACCACACCGATTCCAAGTCCGAGGAAAATCTTGCGAGTGAGAAGGGCCACCGAGATCGCCAGGACTGCCGGAATAATCGATAGCGGTCCTGCGGCCAAAGGGGGATCGGCGATCATAAGCGAGGGTTAGAGGCGATCTTCAGGGTGCCGGGCGGCGGTCTCTCGATAGTTCCGCGCAAGCCGCCGGTTGTACAAAGCCCGCATTTGCGGCCCGGTGGCGATCACTTGACGAAGTTATTTTAGCTTCAGCGAGTTGCCGACGCTATTTTGAATGATTCCGGTGCCATTGTTGGATCGTATTCGACGACGTTTGCACATGGGCGCTGACCCGCTGAGCCATTCGGGGGTTATCCTGGCAGGGTGTTTCTGAACCAGTTTACGGTCTTGGAAACCGCTTCCAGAAGGGGCAGGGACGGGGTTGTGAGAGGATAACGGGTCTGAAAGGTGTGACCCGCATTTTCGATGACATGGAATCGGCATAGTCGGGGATCAGTACATTGCCACAAGCGTTCTCCTTCTGACAGCGGCACCCTTCGGTCCTGGCGGCCGTGAAGAATCATGATGGGAATGGTGGATTCCCTCACGGCTTTCAGCACGTCCAATCGGTTCTCATTGCGCTCCAACGCCTCCAAAGCGGCAACCGTCACTCGCAGGGGTGTTTCGTGCTCTTCCCGCTGAATCTCCAGGTATCCCTGGTGCCGCCAAAGCCGGCGAGTCTCGGAGTCGAATCGGTCAAAAGTCTGGATGGCTCCCCAAGTGACGATCGATGCTATCTGGGGCACTTGGCGTGAAAGGAGAATGGCGTAGCTTCCCCCTCGGCTGTGGCCGACCGCTCCAATGGCGTTCAGGCGCATTCGGTCCGCTTGCGGCATGTTCCCCAGTAACAGGGCATCCATCACCAGGTCCCAGTCCCGCAGCTCCTGAGTGGTGGAATTCCTGGAGAATCCCTCCGGATCGTCAATCTTCCAGGGATTGTCGTCAATTCCTGAAAGCGCGTGGTTGAAGGTGATCGCGGCAAATCCGGCTTCGGTCAGACGCCGGCTCAGGTAGGGAAAGAACCCCCAGTCTTTGAAGCCCATAAATCCGTGGGCCACGAGGACCGGACGGACGGTCCGCTTTCCGTCGGGAATACGGAGGGTGCATCGGACCTTCATTTGGTCGGGGTGGATAAGGGTAAAGTCGGTTTCGATCAAAACAGGAAGCGGCGGCTCTCAATCCACGAAGGGACACGAAGAAAAACCAAAAGAAAATGAGTTTCTTCGCCACCAAGCGGCGGCGGCCGTTGCCCCAAACTCCAGCAATTTACCTAAGTCGAGATCGTTCCAGAATAAATCCCAGGAGGCGTTCCACCGATTCATTCACGGTCAGCTTGCCCGTGGGTACCACCAGATCTGCAGATGGCGGAGCTTCGTAGGGGGCGCTGACCCCCGTGAACGAAGCCATATGACCGCTTCGAGCTTTGCGGTAGTGTCCCTTGGGATCCCTTTGCTCGCAGGTTTCAGATGGACAGTCGACGAAAACCTCGTAGAAGCGGTCCTCCCGGAAAAGACCTCTCACCCGGGATCTGTCGAACGCATAGGGAGAGATGAAGGCCGCAATCACCAACAAGCCTGCGTCGACCAGCACCTTGGCAACCTCGCCGGCCCGCCGGATGTTTTCTCGACGATCTTCAGGACTGAAGCCGAGATCCTTATTGAGGCCCTGCCGCAAGATGTCTCCGTCCAGAACATAGCAGGGAATCCCTCGTTGACCGAGCGCCGACTCCACTTCCCGAGCCAGGGTGCTCTTGCCGGAAGCCGGCAATCCCGTCAACCAGACGGCCAGGGCCCGATGACCGTTGCGCTCTTCCCACCGGCGAGACACTGAGAAAATCATGCTTTGCCGCGACTTTTCCGGGGGAAACCCTGCTCGCCTGCCAAGCCCCCTGGTTTTTGAGGACTCTCCGGCTCATGGCCTGGAGCCGTGTATCGCCGGGAAGTATACCATGGGCGTCCGTGGCAGAAGCCTTGGTCCCTCGGGGGGCTGTAGCGTGTGGCTGCCAATCGATTGGTTCCTCGGATGGGTGGAAGGGGCCCCAGGAGCAACGTTGCCGAGGAGGCATCGATGGGATATGCTGTGAAAGTCCGTGTCGTTCGGAATGACCGCTGATTCCTCTGGGAGTTGTCGCGAGTTGATCAGTTCGGTCCCGGCGCTTAAGCAGTCACGAAGGTTCCTCCCCGGTGCCAGACCCGAATCGGGACCGATCCGACGGTTGATCGGAGGTCGAGGTGTCATTGATTCGACAGGTTCCTGCGGCTTGGTTGGCGATAGCTTTGTGCGTAGCGGGTGCCTCCTCAGCCGAGCCTCTGCAGAAGCAGGCGGGGCAGGAACCCGCCCCTTACTTCATTTTGCCTACCTGGGATGGCCAAGTCATCAAGTCAACCAGCCTGAAAGGAAAGGTTGTGTTGATGGCCTTCTTTCAGACTTGGTGTCCGGACTGTCAACGCACAAACCCGCTTCTGGAAAAACTCTATCGGAAGTACAAGGATCGCGGCTTTGTGGTCCTGGGTATCTCCCATGACCGGGGAAAAGCCAAGGATGTGGAGCCCTACATCAAAAAATATGGGTTGACCTATCCGATCGTCCTGGGCGACATCTCCATAGCCGTCAATTACCTGCGGGTTTCCCCGCAACGGCCCAACTTCAGTATTCCCTATCTGGTCCTGGTGGATCGCAAGGGAAACATCGCGGGTCGATTCGTGGAGGGCAGGAACGAAGAAACCCACGATCCGAAGAAACTGGAAGAACGCATCACTCCGCTGCTTTAGCCGGGACGGCTGGATCGATTGAGGTCTTGAAAAAGGAGGGACCGACAATGATGCGGTGCTGAAGCCGCATTTGCTGATACCAGGCTTCCAGCTTTTGATTTCGGATTCGTGCCTCGATCTCCGGTTGGGCTTCGGCCAGGCTCATCTTCCTCTTCTCCTCCAACTTCAGCAGCGCAAATCCCATCGGCGTTCTCACAATTGGGCTGAGATCCCCCGCCTCCAGGCTGAACAGCAGGTCGACCTCGGGAGGAGTCACCAGGGTTTTGTTGGACAGTCCGCGACGCACCATGCCCGTGTCTCCGCCAACGCCGGAAGTCAGCCGATCCTCGGAGTGCTTGGCGGCCATCACCTCGAAGTCCGCCCCTTCCTGAACTTCCCGGCGCAGCTTCTCGGCCTTGGCCTTGGCTTCCTCGTCGGACAAGGTTTGATCCGGCGGTCTGTTGTCGCCAAAGAAGTAGTTGGAGGCCTCCGAGCGGATGACCAGCCGCCGGCCTCTCACCATGTCGAAGCCGGCGGCATGTTCTTGGTAATCGTCCTCGATCTCCTGGGCCGAGACCGCCATTTCCCCCTTCAACTCCTTTGCCGCCACCTGCGTGAGCAGGCTCTCCGTGAAGAGTTCCAGGACCTGTTTCCGGTCTTCATCATTCTCGATCGGCAGCCCCCTCACCTGATTTTTTTCCAGCTTCTCCTGGAACCCACGAATGGCCTTCTGAACTTCCGGGCGAACATCCCACCCGCGTTTCCTTGCTTCGCGGCTGTACAGCTTGGAACGGACGATGTAGTCGGCAAACGCCTGCTTACCCGTGGGTTTCGAGAAGAGGAGACGCTGTCGCGGCGGAAGCAGTCTGAGCATGTCGTCCACTTGCGCCCGCGTGAGCTGTTCTTCTCCAATGGTGACAAGGGGCTTTTCGGAACCGGATTCGGCCTCGGCTTCCGGGTGCCCAAGGAGCGGAGCGCCGGTGGCGAGGCCGAACAGGATGGTGAGGGACACCAGAACGGTTTGGGTCGATACGGTCAGCATGATTCCTCTCTAGAGACCCAGAATCTTCAGGATCTCTTCCTTGTCGGCTTTGACTTTGATGGGGGCATTGGCAAAGGTGGAGTGCACCTTGTCCTTTTTCTCCAGCAGTTCGTTCCTGTAGGTTGCCTCTTCGTAAAGGGAATCCAGGTGGTAGTTGGCGGTATAGTCGGGATCCTTGAGCAGATTGCCGGTCAATACCGCCACCACGTCTTCCTCGGGATCTATTTCCCGGGTTTGGATCAGTTTTTTGATTCCGGCCACGGTGGTGGCGGAAGCGGGTTCACAACCGATGCCGTCCCTGCCGATAATGGCTTTGGCATCGGCAATGTCCTGCTCGCTGACAAAATCGCACCATCCCTGCGTCCAGTCCATGGCGCGAACCGCTTTCTTCCATGAGACCGGATTACCGATCTTGATGGCGGTGGCCAGGGTGTGGGCCTCGACTCGCACCAATCTGGGGGAGTGGTAGATCAGTGTCTGGTAGAGAGGATTGGCCTGTTGGGCCTGAATGATGGTGACCATGGGCATCTTTTGGATGAAGCCCAAGTCGTGCAACTCCTTGATGGCTTTTCCGAAGGAGGCGCTGTTGCCGAGGTTTCCTCCCGGCACCACGACCCGATCGGGTACTTTCCAGTCGCGCTGGCAGAGCATCTCGATGATGATCGCTTTTTGTCCTTCCAGCCGAAAGGGGTTGATCGAATTCAACAGGTAGAGGTCGGTTTCCTGGGTGATTTCCTTAACCAGCTTCATCGATTCATCGAAATCTCCCTCCAACTGCAGTGTCAGGGCTCCGTAATCCAGGCTTTGGGCCAACTTTCCGAAAGCGATCTGTTGATCCGGGATGAAGATCACCGCCTTCATGCCGGCGCGAGCCGCATAGGCCGCCATGGAGGCTGAGGTGTTCCCCGTGCTGGCACAGGCCACCATGCTGCAACTCAGGAGGTTGGCCTGGGTGACTCCTGCAGTCATTCCATTGTCCTTGAAAGATCCGGTGGGATTCAGTCCCTGGTGCTTGAGGTGCAACTGCTTCAGGCCCACATACTCTGCGCAGCGCGGAGCGGTGTAAATGGGAGTGTTCCCCTCCTGGATGGACACCACTTTGGAAAAGTCCGTGCAGAAGGGAAGCAGTTCCCGATATCTCCAGACGCCGCTGAGGTCGAGGAAATGGTTGGAGAGGCGCCGCTGAAGGAAGAGCCGCTTGACCTGTTCGGGATCGTCAAGTTGGAAGTCGTAGACCACGTCCATCAGGCCTCCACAAGCCGGACAGAGGTACGCCTTTGACATGGCGGAGACGGTTTTACGGCATTTTTCCTCGATGCACTTCAGAAAGGCGACCATGGGCCGAATCTACTGGAATTGAATTGAAAACTCAATGGCATTCACCAAGCTTCAAGCGGCGGTTGGCGTTGATGCTGAGATCGGCAAACTGTCGCTTCAAGAGCTTGGGATAGCCCGCCGCCGCAATCATGGCAGCGTTATCGGTAGAGAGGATGGGGGTGGGAAAGAAGACCGGCAAACCACGGTCTCGAAAGCGCTCCACCAGATGCTGGCGAAGGGCCCGATTGGAGGCGACACCTCCGGAGACCATGATGGAGCGGGGCTGGCAGGTGTCACTGGCGTCGAGCAGCGTCTTTCCAAGGATCTTTATCGCGGTGTGCTGAAAACTGGCGGCCAAATCGAGGATGGACCCGGGTACGGCCGCCTCTCCCCCCCAATTCCGAACGGCCAGCTCCCGGCTGAGGTGTTTTTGGGCGTAGCGTAGTACCGCGGTCTTGATTCCGGAAAAGCTGAAGTCCAGCTTTCCGTTGTCGATACGAGGGATGGGCAGCTTGACTGCCTGGGGGTTGCCTCGCCGGGCCAGCCGCTCGATAACGGCTCCACCGGGGTAGCCGAGGCCGAGGAGTTTGGCTACCTTGTCGAAGGCTTCTCCGGCCGCATCGTCTCGTGTGCGCCCCAGGAGCCTGTAACTGGCCTTTTCCTGAACCCCAAGACCCAGACTGTCTATCCAAAAAAGGCTGGTGTGTCCTCCCGAGACAACCAGCGCCAGGACGGGCAAGAGCCGTTCCGGGTCTGCCGCCTCTGCTTTCTGTGACTCCTGCCAAAGGGTCAGCGGTACGGAGAAGATATGTCCTTCCAGGTGATGCACGGCTACCAGGGGAAGATCGAGACTGAAACACAGGGCCTTGGCGTAATTGATTCCCACCAGAAGCGAACCGACCAGTCCGGGACCCTGGGTTACCGCCACACCATCCAAGTCCCGAGGTCCGATCCCGGCTTCGCCGAAGGCAGCCTTGACCACGGGTGAAATATTTTCGAGGTGTCGCCGGGAAGCCAACTCGGGGACCACTCCTCCGTATCGCTTGTGGACATCGTCTTGCGAAGCCACGATATTGGAGAGGATTCGCCTGCCGTTTTCCAGGACGGAGGCCGCCGTTTCATCACAGGAGGATTCAATGCCAAGGGTCAACATGGAGGTCGGCTCCTGAGTCGAGCGGGCTCGGTTGGCCTCATCCCTGTTTCCTGGGCCCGGGATTTCGACACGGTTGAGGCCCACGGTGGCAGGTTGGGGGCATTTGACCCCGGGGATGGCTTCTGCTATCCTCTCGGACTCGCAACCTGGTTTGAAGGAGGCTTGTCATGGCTGCCCGGTGTGAACTGTGTGGAAAGGCTCCGATGTTTGGGAACAACGTCAGCCACGCCAACAATGCAACCAAAAGAAAGTGGAACCCCAACCTGCATCGTGTGCGAATCGTGGTTGATGGACGGCGCAGGCGAACTCGGGTGTGCGCATCCTGCATTCGGTCCGGACGTATTGTGAAGTCTCATTGAACTGCTTTTCAGCCCCCGTCTCAGGGGGCAGGAATCATCCCACCACCGCCAGGGCTTCAACCTCGACCAGAGCCCCTTTGGGCAAAGAGGAGACACCGACCGTAGCCCGGGCGGGAAGGCTTTCACCGAAGAATCTCCCATAGACCTTGTTGACCCGCGGAAACTCGTCCATGTTGGTCAGATAAATAGTGGTTTTGACCACCTGATCCAGCGAACCGCCGCCTGCCAGTAGAACTCCCTCCAGATTCCTAAGGACCCTCTCGGTTTGAACTTCAATGTCTCCCGGTACCAGCTCGCCCGTTTTGGGGTCCAGTCCGATCTGCCCCGAAAGAAAAAGAAAATCGGAAGCTCTGGCTCTGACCCCTTGAGAATAGGGGCCGATGGCGTCGGGCGCGTCGCCGGTTTGTATGATGGTTTTCATGGTTCGCTCTCGGACTCGGATTATTGCCAGGCGATCTCGTAGACCCCTTTGATTTTCTTGATCGAATGAACCGCCTTCTCCAGATGTTTGAGATCGCTGATTTCGATGGTGACGTGAATGAGTCCGTGAAGGTCTTCGAAGGTCTGAGCCTCGATATTCTTGATGTTGGTCTTGATATCGGAGATGCGGGAAGTGATCTCCGCCAGCATCCCCTGCCTGTCGTCTACCGAGATGGAAAGTTTGACGGCATAGATGCCTCCGGCCGTTCCGGTCCATGAAACATCGATCTTGCGGTCGGCTTCGTAGAGAAGGTTGTCCACGTTGGCGCAGCGCTTGGCATGCACGGCGACGCCCTTGCCCCGGGTGATGTAGCCCACAATGGCCTCGCCTCGAATCGGGTTGCAGCATTTAGCCCGGTAAACCAGAAGTCCGTCGATGTCCTTGACCTTGAGAGCCCCATCCGAGGACAGTCCGAAGACTTTCTTCACGGCCGAGGTGAATTTGCCCGGAATGTCCTTTGCCGCCTGGCCCAACTCGCCCGGTGGAACCAACTTGCTCAGGAGGGTTCGCCCGGAGATCTTGCCGAAACCCAAGGAGGAATAAAGATTCTCCATCTTCTCGCACCCGTAGGGCCGGGCTACCGCCATCAGAGACCCATCTTCCATGTGTTTCTTCAGGTTGAGCCTGAGTCGCTTGGCCTCCTTCTCCAGGATGCGCTTGCCCAGTTGTACCGCGCGCTCCCGGCGACTGACATTCAGATAGTGTCTGATCTTGTTGCGTGCTCGTGAGGTCTTGACGAAGGATAGCCAATCCCGGCTGGGCACGTGGCCGGTCTGGGTCTGGATTTCAACGATGTCGCCGTTCTTCAGTCGAGATCTGAGCGGGACGATGCGGCCATTCACCTGGGCGCCGACGCAACAAGCCCCGACTTCGCTGTGGATGGCGTAAGCAAAGTCTACCGGGGTGGCGTCCCGGGGCAGGATAATCACCTTGCCTTTGGGAGTGAAGGCGTAGACCTCCGCGGGATAGAGATCGATCTTGAGGGTGCTCAGGAAGTCACTGGGATCCTGCATCTCTTGCTGCCATTCCACCAGGTGCCGCAGCCAAAGGAAGCGCTGGTCATCCTTTTCGTCCATGCCCCGGCCGATTTTGTATTTCCAGTGGGCGGCAATGCCCTCCTCGGCCACCCGATGCATCTCGACCGTCCGAATCTGTACCTCGAAGGGTTGCCCTTGGGGACCGATGACCGAGGTGTGGATCGACTGGTACATATTGGGTCGCGGAATAGCAATGAAGTCCTTGATTCTTCCCGGAACCGGTTGCCAGAGGTTGTGAATGATGCCCAGAGCCGCGTAGCAGTCTTTCACCGAGCCGGTAATGATGCGCACGGCAATCAGGTCGTAGACCTGTTCGATTGGAATCCTCTGGCGTTTGAGCTTCTGGTGGACACTGTAGTTTCGTTTGATACGGGATTCCAGGGTGCAGGGGATTTCGTGTTCCTGGAGCTGATGGGTCAGCGTTTTTTTGATCTCCTCCAGCAAATTTTGTCGGACCCTTCGTTTCTGCTCAATTTCCTGTTTGATCTGCCGATACGCCTCGGGGTCCAGCGTGGCGAAGCCAAGATCCTCAAGTTCACCCCGAATCTTGCCCATGCCCAGCCGGTGCGCAATGGGCGCGTAGATCTCCATGGTCTCCTGAGCAACCCGTTGCCGTCTCTCCAATGGCAGGAATTCCAGGGTCCTCATATTGTGGAGCCGGTCGGCCAGCTTGACCAGGACGACTCGGATGTCGTCCACCATGGCCAGGAACATCTTGCGAAAATTTTCAGCCTGTCGGGCCTCCTTGGAGTAAAAGTGGAACTGGTTGATCTTGGTGAGTCCGTTGACAATGTTGGCAATGTCTTTGCCAAAATTTTCTTCGATCTCTTCCAGCGGAACCACCGTGTCTTCCACAACGTCGTGAAGCAGTCCAACACTGACACAACTGGCGTCAAGCTTCATATCGGCCAGGATATCGGCTACTGCCAGAGGATGGTTGAAGTAGGGCTCACCCGATTCACGGGACTGTCCATCGTGCTTTTTGGACGAAAAACGATAGGCCTTCCTCAACACCTCCAAGTCGTCGGAAGGATGGGAACTCTCTACTTTGGCCAACACCTCTTCAAAGCGGATCATGGACCTATCTTAAGGGAAAGGCTGGTGGGTAGCAACCGACCCGGACGGGGGGTGCAGGCGGCCCGCATTTCCCA
This sequence comes from Candidatus Versatilivorator sp., assembly GCA_965262635.1. Taxonomy (GTDB): domain Bacteria; phylum Acidobacteriota; class Terriglobia; order Versatilivoradales; family Versatilivoraceae; genus Versatilivorator. Next base: position 1,286,580 of record OZ253547.1, read on the forward strand.
CCAATGGTAGGAAACGTCGGCTCTCAATCCACGAAGGACAAAAAGATATCCACCAAGGGGCACGAAGGACCACGAAGGACCACGAAGAAAAACCAAAAGAAAAATGAGCTTCTTCGCTACCAAGCGGCGGTGGCGGGAACAATGGTCCTCAAACTCCAGCGGTTAACTGTTACAGTGCGTGCGCATCGTTTTTGCTCCAAGAATCTCGTTAACTTCTTTCTCAAGACGGTGAAAGCTCTCGTCAAACAATCCTGTATATCCTGTTCATCCATGTAAATCAGGGATCTACTCATGCTCGACGCCGAGACCAAAGGCCGCATTCGCCGTCCTGCTAGCGGCGTTGGCGGCCGAGGACGGTGCCTCCCAGGCCGTGGCGTGAGGGTTCACCCAGATCCAGGGCTCTCAGAAAGGGGCGTGCTTTATGGAATGTTTCGAGGTATTCGTCATCCGCCCGGGAATCGGCCACGATGGCCCCACCCGTCGAATAACAGGCCCAACCGTCCTTGAGGATGAGTGTTCGAATGGCGATGTTGAGGTCGAGGTTTCCATCGAAGGCCAGATAACCGATGCTTCCCGTATAGACACTCCGTGGCTGGGGCTCGAGTTCATCGATGACCTGCATGGCGCGCACTTTGGGAGTTCCGGTGATGGACCCGCCGGGGAAGGTGGCCTGAATCAGATCTTCCAACCCACAGTTTGGTCTCAACTGTGCTTCGATCGTCGAAGTGAGATGGTGGACCGTCGGAAAGGTCTCCAGGCGACGGAAATCGCAGACCCGGACCGTTCCATAACGAGCCAACCGCCCCAGGTCATTGCGTTCCAAATCCACGATCATGACATGTTCGGCGGCGTCCTTGGGGCTCTGCAACAGTGCTTGTCGGAGTTGCTGGTCCTCGTCGGACGAGGCGCCGCGGGGCCGGGTCCCTTTGATGGGCCGGGTTTGAATCCGGTGTTGCTTGGGCCAGTAGCGCAGAAACCGCTCCGGCGAAAGACTCAGCACGGCCCAATGCTTTCCCTGGAGGTAGGCTCCGAAGGGCGAAGCTCCCGTCTGGCGTAGACCCTGGTAGAGTTGCGGCGCCGTCATCGAGCAGCGGGACCACAATTGCTGCGACAAGTTGACCTGGTAGATCTCTCCGGCGGCAATGTAGCGCTGGGCCTGTCTCACTGCCGCCGAGTAGCCTTCATAAGTCAGGCTGCTTGTCCAGGGTTCCTGGCTCGATCGGTCCGGATAGCGCAACCGGGAGCCTGCCGGTCCGGCCTGCTGAATTCGATCCAGCGTGCATTGCAACCGCTTTCTGGCTTGGGGTTGGTTGCGGACGATAGCCCAGGTCTGGTTCATGCTGTGGTCGTGTGCCAGCAACGCGTCATAGAAGAAAAATTGCAGCTCGGGCAGGCTTGGATCCTCTTTGGAGCGACGCGGAAAGGGTTCCATGAAACGACTCAACTCGTAGGAAAGGAACCCGATGGCAGCCCCGGTCTGAAAGGGCAGGTGGGCGACATGGCCCGCCGGCGCCTCCAGGGGAACGGTCTGTTCCCGAATCAATCGGGAGAGGATTTGAATCGGGTTGCCCTGCAGGAGCTGCTGGCGGCGCTCTGCAACCATCCGGACCGCAGCACCCTGTGCCGTCACAGTCAGGAACGGCTCGCAGCCAAAGAAAGAGAATCTGCCGAAGGAGCCGTAACCCGGTCCGCTATCGAGCAGCACGCCGCCGGGTTCGGCGGCCTGGACCAGTTGCAGAGGGTCCCAGGGGAAGGAAATGGGGTCGATGTGGTAGGTCGGAGAGGCCACGGCTGCCAAGCGGATGGAGGAAAAAAACGAGTTGCCCGGTACCGGGTTGATTGGAGGGGCCAGCTTGAATATTGCCGCGTCGGGGTCTCGTTTGAGCTAACGGGCTTCGATTTCGTCGTAGTGGGTCCGGTCCTTGGTAATTCCCTTGGACCGGAGCACCTCTTCTACGAACCGAATCATGATCGGGGGACCTGCCAGGTAGGCGTGAGCTCCCGTGGGCCCCTTGATGTGCTTGTCCAGAGGTATTTGGACGTAACCTGTCTCACCCTCCCACTCGTCTTCCGGCTGCGGGCTTGACAGGGCGGGGATGTAGTGAAAGCGGGGCTTGCTCTTGTCCCAGGCGAGAAAGCGATCGTGAAGAAAGAGATCGCGCTTGCTTCGAACGCCGAAGAAAAAGTAAATCTCGTTATTCTTGTCAAATTCCCTTTCGAAAAAATATTCCAACAAGGATACGAAGGGCGCCGCCCCCGAGCCGCCGGCCACGATGATGATGGGTTCGCCCGTGTCGGCTCGCAAGTAGAGGTCGCCGGTGGGCTCAGTGATTTCGAGCACATCCCCCACTCTCAAGTGCTGGTGTACAAAGCTGGACGCGATCCCCGGGGGAACGTCCTTGCCGCGAGGGGGGCGGGCCCACTTGATGATCACATCGAACCGGGGCAGCTTGCTGGAGCTGGAAGCGAAGGAATAGGGACGAAAGACCTGTTCGTGATCGGTGCCGTACTTCCGGTTCCATTGCTTGACAAAGTCCTCTGGAATGCTGACAAAGGTGTATTGTCCGGGCGTGAAGGAGAACCCCTCGGACTTTACCAACCGCAGTCCGACCCGGCGCACGTCATGCGTCAAGTCTTCGATCTTGACCACTTTGGCTTGATAATCAAACTGGGCCCGCAGTGTCCCGACCAGTGCAATCGCCACCACCGCGAGCACGCCGGCCATCTGCTTCACTGTCCTTGGCATTCCGTTTCTCATTCCTTGATCACCTGCAAGGCTCTGGTTTTGGGAGAGTCGATCTCCTCTGTCGGGTTGAGCGGCTGTCCACTCGGTTTTCGAAAGGGGCTGTCGGGCCGTTCGGTCTGAGCGTGAGGTCTACCGGCAACGTCCCTCACCTACTGAGGTTCAGGCTACTGTGATCCTGGAAGCGAGTCAAGTCGTAATGGGTTAACCCGCATTTCTCACCGGGGGGCGTGATGATGGCGCAGGAATTTTTCCCTCAGCGCGTGCTCGCGAGCGAAGAGCGTAGCGGTCTCTACGTTCGAGCGAGCATGTGCGCGCTGAGGGAAAAAGGACAAGCCAGGGCGCGCCCAGCACCGTGTGTAACCACAAGCGGTCAAAATAGGACAACAAGGTGCTGAAGAAAAACGGTCTTTCATCATGCATCCTGCGACCCGGTGAGAAATGCGGGTTACACTATTGGTTCCAAAACGTTGAGCCGCTGGGGGTGCCCATGCCGGAATTCATGCAAGCCGTTGTGTTTCATGCTCCCTGGGAAATGAAGCTGGAGAGATTGCCCAAACCGGAACCGGCGGCTGGAGAAGTCCTGGTCAAGATGAAGGCGGTCGGCATCTGCGGCAGCGACGTCCATGGTTTCACCGGTGAGAGCGGCCGGCGGACTCCCGGCATGGTCATGGGACACGAGGCTGCCGGCGAGGTGATTGCCCGGGGGGACGGCGTCCGCTCTCCGGCGGTGGGCGACTCCGTGACTATTTACAATATCATCGCTCATACCCCCCCGGACCCGGACGAAGGGGACCCCTCCTTCCTCAACAAGAAGATGATTGGCGTCAATCTGGCCAAGCGCGGAGCCATGGCCGAGTTCCTGGTGGTTCCCGCGGAGAATGCAATTCCGCTCCCCCTTGGAATTCCGGCCGAGATTGGACTGTTGGCGGAACCAGTGGCCGTGGTGACTCGCGGGTGGCGGCGGTTGGAGAGGCTGGGCGTCCGTCCCGAGCGGTTGGCCGTGGTTGGCGCCGGCACCATTGGGCTGGCAGCGGTCTTGATGGCCCGTGCCAGGGGGCTCTCCAATACAGTGGTGCTGGATACGGTGGCCGATAAGGCCAAACGCGGAGGCGAGTTCGGCGCTCGGGCCGTCCCCGTAACCTCCGGAGACCCGGCCAGGGAAGCCGGCGAAGTCGAATCCCTCCTGGCGGGGAAGCCGGACGTTGTGATTGATGCGGTCGGGACGAGGGAGTCGTTTGCCCTGTGCCTGGCTCTGGCGGAAGCCGGAGGAAATCTGTTGCTGATCGGGAATCTTGCCAGGGAAGTCTCCTTGCCCTTGCAGGATGCGGTCAGCAACGAGGTATGCCTGATCGGAACCTACGGCTTCGATCGCACCGACTTTGCGGCGGCGGTAGACATTCTGCCCAATATCAAGGCCGAGCTGGCTACGTTTATTGAAGGGCGCTGTCGCCTGAGCGAAACGCCGCGGGTCATGACCTCGTTGGCCAGGGGAGAGAGTCAAGCCCTCAAGACCGTCATTACCTTCGAAGGATAACCCCCCCGTCCTTGCTAGTCGATACGGACAAATTCTTCGAGATTAAACAGACTCAGGCAGAAACGGGTGAGTGCTGCGGCTTGCGGAGGATCGAGCGAACCCGGATCCTCCGGGAGGGATCCATTTTCGGGCATCGAATGTTTTTTCGAAGCCAGTTGATTCAACAGGTTCAGCGCTTCCTGTTTCTCTTCATCCGTGGGGGCCCGTGACAGGGTCCATTGCCACGCCAAGGCGACTTGCCGGGAGGGATCGGTTCCCGCCTCTCGCACCAGCCGAGAGGCCAGCGCCCGGGCCTGTATCCTGAGGCCGTCGTCGTTCAAACTCCACGGCACGGGTGGCGATTCTGTCGCAACTTTTCCGGATGGGCAGTTGGCCAAGGAACTGGCAGCATGAGATGTGACGAAGGTCGGGGAGGACGACCCGCGAGTCAGGAGGTAGATCCCGCGGCGCCGGCTCTCGATCGGATCGTCCGAGGCCGGCAACCAGCGTTGGGTTCCGGCAGCAGGCGCCTCGACCTCCCCGAGGTGGGGGATCGCCGGCCGACCTCCCATCTTCAGGTTCAGGGACCCGGCCACTTGGTGGACGGCATCCCACAACATCTCCCCCTCCAGCTTGCCTGGGTTCATGCGCCACCAGTAGCGATTCGAGGGATCCTGCCGCTGATGGCTGTCTGTGGTAAAGCGACTGTCCCTTCGGTAGGTGTCGGACAGCATGATCAGCCGGTGCATGGACTTCACACTCCAACCCTGATCCACAAACTGGCAGGCGAGCCAATCCAGCAATTCCCGATGGGAGGGGGAGTCTCCTTGGCGGCCGAAGTGGCCGGCAGTGCGCACCAAGCCTTGTCCGAAGTGACCCTGCCAGATGCGGTTGACCATGACCCGGGGGGTCAGGGGATGGGTTGGCCGCGTCAGCCAGAGGGCCAGTTGCTTGCGGTAGTGAGGGCCGTTGGGTTCCCGGGACAACCTGGCCGGAGTGGAGTCATTCCAGAGGGCCTGGGGCAATCCTGGGTGGACGAGGTGTTGCTTGCGTGCCAGTTCCCCTCGCTTCAGAAGGTGGGTTTCAGGAATCAACTCCGTCCTCTCTCCACTTAGCACCGTGGCTGACGGAACGTCGTAAAACCCATCGTAGTCAACCTGGTGCGCCAGCCCCTTGGGGGGAATAGCCACAGCCGCTTTGGCCAGTTTTCGGGTCAGCTCCCGGTGGCGTTCGGCCTCTTTTGGGGTAAGGTGCTCTTCAATACTCAGTTCGCGGTGCAGTTGGGCCAACGGAGTTGCCAATTCCGTCTCTCGGGCGGTTCGTGCTTCCATAGGAATCTCGTAGGCATGCACCACTTCCGACGGATAATCGTGTTTCTTCGTTTCGACCACTCGATCCCTTACTTGCTTGGCAAACCTCAGGTAGGCATCTCTGGCTTCCACCAGAGCAATCGCCAGATGATAGGCTTCATCGCGGTGACCCATGGTGGTCGACGCCACCACCGGAATAGTTGAGGGCCGGCTGGCGGCGAAGATAGCTTGCAGCCTGAAGTAGTCTTCTTGGGAAAAAGGGTCGGACGGGTGATCGTGGCAACGGGCGCATTCCAAGGTCAACCCGAGGAATGAGGACGCGTTCTTGTCGACGACCTCGGTCAGCCAGCGGTACCGCGCGACTTCGGCATCCAGATGCACCTCGCGGCCTCCCGGCCCAAGGGCGAAGATGGTGGTTCCAATCCAGGCTTCCAGGTGCTCCAGCTTCTCGGGGGAGAGGTCGTAGAAGCCTTCCAGTTCGAGGTTGTTGGGGAAGAGCTCGTCTCCGGCGATCTGCTCCTGAACGAAGCGGTCGTAAGGCTTGTCGTCGTTGAAGGATTTAATCACGTAGTCCCGATAGCGCCATGCGTTGGGATGGTAGGCCTCGGTGTCCGATCTGCTGTCGGCATACCCGACGACCTTCAGCCAGTGGTGTCCCCAGCGTTCCCCATAACGGGGAGATTCGAGCAGTTCCTCGATGAGTTTTTCGTAAGCGTCGGGTGAGGCATCCCGCAGGAAGCGCTCGGCTTGGGCAGGAGTCGGGGGTAAACCCCATAGATCGAAGGTGGCGCGGCGCAGCAGGACGGACCTGGCGGCGGCGGGACCGGGCTCGAGACGCTTCTCCCGGAGCTTCGCCAGCACGAACGCATCGATGGGGTTGGCTGGCTGGCTGCCTTCCTTCAGCCGGGGGATCGGGGGCCGCCGGAGCTTTTGGAAAGACCACCAGGAAGCGTTGCGGGCGTCAGGACCGGCGGCGGCCGAGTGGGCGGAGGATTCTGACCAGTTTTGTGAAAGCAGGGCGGCGAGAGTGATCATCGCCGCAGCATGAACTGCCTGCCGGTAGGTGCCGCGCCGCATCGCCGGGTGACTCCCTGGGTTCGTTCAGGTCGGTGTCAGGGGGAGGGTGTCCGCTGCAACCTGAAGTTGGAGCGGCTCCAGTGCTGCTTTTTCCGCCGCTCCTGAAAAATAAAGTACACAACGCCCTCCTTCGGGGACAGGTACACTCTCATGGTTCCGTCCCAGAGGTGCCTCTCCTCCTGATAGCGGGCCCTACCGGTCTGGCTGAACTGACGCTCCTTGGCAGGAGCCAGCTTGACCGCCGTGGAGCGGAGCAGGTGTGTCCCCATCAGCGGAACCTCGGCGGAATCCAGGGCCGGGTCCTGCCCGGCCGACTCGGTGACCGCGGCCTTCACCGTCCCGTTCAAGGAGAAAATCAGCCTGCGGGCCGGAGCTTCCCCCTTGACTTCCAGATGATAGCGGGCAGCTGGAAGCAGGGTGCCGTCGGCCGTGGCGAGGGCCACGGGAATCCGCATCCTCCCCTTATAGAAAGGGGGCTCCTCGTCGGCCGCGAGAAGCAGGGCCGGGACGAGCAGGAGCGAAAAAAGGGGGGAAAACCGCATCGAGTTCACTTGACCCGGAGGGCTGGCCGGGCCGCCGAAAATGCTCCATGGTGGGGTGCAGGGAACCTGTCGGCCGGGCCGGTCCGCCACTGGCCGTCCCTTCCAAACCGGCTAGCCGGCCAGCAGCCGTTTGGCCAGGCTGTGGTTCCCGTCGTCCCCGACGCCGGTCAGACGTTTTTCCAGGCCGGAGACCTTGACGTTCAGCTTGCGGTGGTCCAGTCCCAGCAGCTCGAGCATGGTGGCATGCATGTCGTGGACGTGGACCTTGTCTTCGACGGCGTAGAAGCCCAGCTCATCGGTGGCCCCGATGGCCTTGCCTCCCTTGATGCCTCCTCCGGCCATGACGACCGAGAAGCCGTAGGGGCTGTGGTCCCGTCCCTCCTTGCCCTGCATGATGGGGGTGCGGCCGAACTCGCCGGTGAGAACCACCAAAGTGCTGTCCAGCATGCCCCGTTGTTTCAGGTCCGCCAGAAGACCCGCCACCGGGCCATCCGTCTTCAGGGCATTTTCACGATGGTTCTTGTCACACTCTCCGTGCCCGTCCCAGTCGCTGTTGTAGAGGTGGACAAAGCGAACCCCGCGCTCGACCATCCTGCGTGACAGCAGGCACATCCGTCCGAAGTTGGCCGTCTCCTTCGTGTCCAGGCCGTACAACCTGTTGATGTGCTTGGGCTCCCGGCTCAGGTCGATCAATTCGGGGCCGGCCATCTGCATGCGGAAGGCCAGTTCGTAGTTCTTGATGCGGGCCGCCAGGCTGCTGTCGTCCGGGCGGTCGGCCAAGTGCCGCTGGTTCCATTGCTTCAGCTGGCTCAAGATGGCCTGTTGGTTCTCCTGACTGACCAGATCCGGAGGCTGCAGATTCTCCAGGGCCGCTCCCTGGGTGGAAAGCACGGTCCCCTGGTAGAGGGCCGGCAGGAATCCCGCCCCGATCACCGATTTGCTGTTGCGCATGTAGTCCTCGGCCATCACCAGGTAGGCCGGAAGGTTGTCGGTTTCGCTCCCCAGGCCATAAAGCACCCAGGCCCCCATGCTGGGTTGTCCCATCAGCAGGGACCCCGTGTGGATGATGGTGATGGCGGGACCGTGGATGAAGGACTCGTGGTAGCAGGAGCGGATGACCGCAAGGTCGTCGGCGAATTGCGAGAGCTTCGGAAACAGGTCGGAAATTTCCAGTCCGGACTGGCCGTGCTTCTTGAAAACACGCCGCGTCCCCATCAGCTTGGACTCCTCCGCCTTGATCTGCGCCAGGCCGATACCCTTGTTCAAGTAACTGGGAGGAAGATATTGGCCGTCCAGTTTCTGCAGCTCCGGCTTGGGATCGAAGGTTTCGAGTTGGCTGGGGCCACCTTGCAGGAAGATGAAGATCACGCTCTTGGCCTTGGCCTCGAAGTGGGGCGGCTTGACGGCCAGGGGGTTGTAGACTGCGGCGGCTGGGGCATCGGCTCTCGCCGATTCCGCCTGCAGCATGCAGTTGAGGGCCAGTCCCCCGAATCCCAGCCCGGAACGGGTCAGGAATTCACGCCGTGAACTGACGGTGGCGCGGCGGTTGCAGGAATAGGGATTCATGGTTTCCCTCCCAAACTGAGGAGATCCGGGTCCGATTCCGCCCCGGAATCAATCGATGTAGAGGAACTCGCTCAAGTTGAACATCGTCAGGCAAAGTTGAGTCAAGGCGTCCCTCTGGTTGGGGGCTGGTTCGGCCCCGTCATCGGTGAGTTCCGGGTCCGGCTCCCCATTGTTTGAAGTCAGTCTTGTCAACAGGTTCATCGCCTCCTGCCTCTCCCGGGACGATGGCGCCCGGGCCAGCACCAGCCGCCAGGCCAGGTCCACCTGGTCGGCAGGACTGGCGCCGGCTTCGCGAACCAGACGGTCCGCCAGCACCCGGGCCTGCCTGATGGAGGCGTCGTTGTTCAGGGACCAGAGCGCCTGGGGGGCGACCGTCGTCACTTCCCGTCCGGCGCAGCTCACCGAGGAGTTGGGCACGTCGAATTTGTCGAACATGGGGAAGGTGAAGTTGCGCCGGGCCAGGATATAGACGCCGCGGCGCCTGCCGGCGGCAGGGTCTTCCGAGACGGCCCACCAGGGCTTGATGCGCAGGGAACTCATTTCGACCTTGGAAAGCGGGGGAATGGCAGGCCGTCCCCCCATGGTCGGGTTCAGATTGCCGGCCACCGCATGCAGCGAATCCCACACCGCCTCCCCTTCCAGGCGGCGGCGGTTCATGCGCCACAGGAAACGGTTTTCGGGATCCCGCTGCCGGTGGACAGCGGTGGTGAAGCGGCTGTCCCGTTGGTAGGTGTCCGAGAGCATGATCAGCCGGTGCATCGACTTGACGCTCCATCCCCGGTCGACGAACTCCGTGGCCAGCCAGTCCAGTAGCTCGGGGTGAGAGGGCCGGTCGCCCTGGCGGCCGAAGTCGTTCGAGGTGCGGACGAGGCCTTTTCTGAAATGGCCCTGCCAGATGCGGTTGACCATGACTCGCGCCGTGAGGGGATGTGTGGGACGGGTCAGCCAGAGGGCGAATTGTTTGCGGTAGCGGGGGCCGTAAGGTCCCATGGACAGCGTGTCGGGGACACTGTCATCGCGCAGAACCGCCGGCAGCCCCGGCCCGACGACCTCTCTTTTCAGCGACAGCTCACCGCGGTTCAACAGGTGGGTGTCCGGAACCAGCTCGGGCTTGAGGTGTCCCAGGACTGTGGCTGAGGGCACGTCGAAAAATCCGTCGTATTTCACTTGGTGAGAGCCATCCTTCAGAGGGACCTCGAGCACGGCCCTGGACAGCTTCCGGATATATTTCTGATGGCGTTTCTTCTCCTCATCGGTGAGATGATCCTCGATCTTCATCGCCGTGTAGAACTGGGTCAGGGGTGCGGCCAGCTCCAGCTCCCGGGCGGTGCGTTCCTTCATGGGCACCTCGTAGGCGCGCACCACCTCGGGCGGGTAGTCCTTCTTCTTGACTTCGATGACCCGGTCCTTGACCTGCTTTTCGAACCTCTGGTAGGAGGCTCTGGCTTCGGTCAGGGCGATCATCCGGTGGTAATCGTCGCGGCGATGACCGGTGGACATGCTGCTGACCACGGGGATGGTCTTGCGGGAACTGGCGGCGAAGACGGCCTGCAACTGAAAGTAATCCTTCTGGGTGAAGGGATCGAATTTATGGTCGTGGCAGCGCGAGCACTCCAGGGTCAGTCCCATGAACGCCGCCGCAGTGGTGTCGATCGCGTCGGTGAGCCGTTCGTAGCGCAGCAATTCGGCATCCAAGTGAGATTCCTGGATTTCCGGTCCGAAGGTGTAGAGAGTGGTTCCGATCCTGGCTTCCATGTGTTCCAGCTTTTCCGGGGAAATGTCGTAGAAACCCTCCATCTCCAGGTTGTTCGGAAAAAGCTCGTCTCCCGCGATCTGCTCCTGGACGAAGCGGTCGTAGGGTTTGTCCTCGTTGAAGGACTTGATCACATAGTCCCTGTAGCGCCAGGCGTTCGGGTAAAAGACATCGCCTTCAAACCCCGCGCTGTCGGCGTAGCGGACGACATCCAGCCAGTGCCGCCCCCAGCGTTGGCCATAGTGGGAGGAAGCCAGCAGCTCGTCGACCAGCTCTTCGAACGCGTTGGGGGAGGTGTTCTGCAGGAATCGGTCAGCCTGAGCCGGAGTCGGCGGCAGACCCACCAGATCGAAGTAGGCCCGGCGAAGAAGAGTGGCCTTGTCGGCAGCCGGAGCCGGTTCGAGTCTCTTCTCCCGCAGCTTGGCCAGGATGAAGGCATCGATGGGGTTCGCCGGCCTCTCTTTGAGTTCGGGAATGGGCGGCCGTTGGGGCTTTCTCATCGACCACCAGGAGGGTTCGCCGGTCGCGGCGCCCGCTTCGGGGTAGGGTGCGCCCCCTTCAATCCATTCCTTCAGGATGGCCAGATCTCCCTGGGGCAGCGGGCGTCTGCTGCCGGGAGGCATCTTGGGTTCACTGAGATGGGCGGCGGAACGGTAGAGCAGGCTCTGGGGGGCATCGCCTACAACGACGGCTGGGCCGCGGCTGCCTCCTTTTAACAGGGTCTCTCTTTGCCTCAGGTCCAGACCCGACATCTGGCCGGCTCCGTGGCAGGAAAGGCAGTGCTTCTGCAAAATGGCATGAGCCGCCTGGGTGGTGGAATCGGCGGCGGCCGCGGCGGAGACCATGGAAGGGATTCCCAGGACAGCCAAGCCTGCAAGCCATTGAACGGTGCGCGCCGGAAGACAGCCTCGCATGATGCTCCCTTGGAGTCGGAATCAGCCGTAATTATAGGCTGGCGGACGCCGGTTTTCCACAACTAACCCGCATTTCCGACCAGGGGTAGGAAAGAGTGGCTCTCAATCCACAAAGGCAAAAAAGATATCCACGAAGGGACACGAAGGACCACGAAGGCGCACGAAGAAAAACTAAAAAGAACATCGATGAACAGGATAAACAGGACGGGAAGTCGCTGCACGAGAAGCTGACCGGCGCGATGATCGGTTGCGGATGTGAGGTTGCCCTGGATTACAGGACGCCGCTCTGCCAGAAACAATCCTGTATATCCGGTGCATCGATGTAAATCAAAAAACATCGATAGACAGGATGGGCAGGATAAGCAGGACGAGACGCAGCTGTACAGGAAGCTGACTCGGGCGATGATCCGGTGCGCTTTTGAGGTGATCTATGAGCTTCGGAGCGGGTTTTTGGAATCCTTGTTGAAGAAAAGGCGATGGTCGAACTCAAGACGCTGAAACCTCTCACCAAACGAGCCTGTTTATCCTGTCCATCGATGTAAATTAAACTACTCATGCTCGACGCCGAGACTAGACGCCGGGAATCGCAGGGTGTGACTCCGTGTCCTTGGTGGATAACACCCACAAGTTGTCATTTCCTCTCCAACCCCTTTTCTTTCAATCTTTTGAACCGGTTTTACGTCATGTGAACCCAGGTTTTGTTTCAGGCAAGTGTCGCCCCCGCCCTACCGGGCGGATCATACGAGAGTGAAACAATCGGAAATCGATAATTCTTTCGTGACCTTGGTATCCCGTCGCGGTTAACCTCAACGCCTTAGTGGCCCTTCGTCGTTCTTAGTGGCCCTTCGTGGATAACTCTTTTTTCTTTTGTTTCAGGCAAGCCGGGCGCAGGCCAATGGAGCCTCTGCGAGCCGTTTGACACCGCTCGCGAGCCTCGGCTATGATGGCTCGGTTCAGTCGGAATGAACGGAATGGTTTTACTCGGGAATGGAGGGTTCCCAGTTGAACGCTCGTCGAATGGGTTCCGAGCTGGCGCGGGTCAGCGACAAGGTCGTCTCCGGGGAGCGGTTGTCTTTTGAGGAGGGAGTCACTCTCTATCGGACTTCGGACCTGCATACGGTAGGGGCTCTGGCCAACCGGGTTCGGGAAAAGTGGAACGGAAACACCGGATATTTCAATGTCAACCGCCACTTGAATCCCACCAACGTCTGTGTGGTCGATTGCAAGTTCTGCGGTTTTGCCCGCAAGCCCGGCAAGGGTGGCTACACCATGTCGCTGGAGGAGGCCTATCATCACGCCTCGATGGGCTATAGCGAGTCCGTGACCGAGTTTCACATCGTGGGTGGCCTTCATCCTTATCTGTCCTTCTCCTACTATACCGACCTGCTCCGCGGTTTGAAGGCGCGCTTCCCCAAAGTTCATCTCAAGGCCTTTACCATGGTTGAGCTGGATTTCCTGTCCCGCCGGGCCAAGTTGTCTATCGATGAGACTATCCGGACTCTTCGGGAGGCGGGAATGGACAGTTGCCCCGGGGGAGGGGCCGAGATCTTTGCCGAGCGCCCCCGCAACCTCATTTGTGACCACAAGGTGTCGGGCGAACGCTGGCTCGAAATCGCCAGGAGGGTGCACCTGTGCGGATTGAAGTCCAACGCCACCATGCTCTACGGACATGTTGAAACCGTGGAAGAGCGGGTCGAGCATCTGATCCGGTTGAGGGAGTTGCAGGACGAGACTCAAGGCTTTCAATGTTTCATTCCCTTGGCCTTCCATCCGGCCCATACGCAACTGGATCATCTGGCGGCCCCTACCGCCATGCTGGATCTTCGAACCATCGCGGTCAGCCGTCTCCTGCTGGACAATTTCTCCCACATCAAGGCCTATTGGATCATGATCGGCGCCAAGACGGCCCAAATCGGACTTCACTTTGGGGCTGACGACCTGGATGGGACGGTGGTTGAAGAAAAGATCGTTCACATGGCGGGGGCCCAGACTCCGGTCGGCCTGACGCGCGCGGAAATCGAGCATCTCATCCGGGAAGCCGGCCGGGAACCGGTTGAAAGGGATACTCTCTACCAACCGGTCAACCGTGTCGCCGCTGCCTGAGCGATCGTTCTCAAGCCTTGCCTTGCCTGAAACAAAACCTGTTTCACTCTCGAATGATCCGCACACCAGGGCGGGGGCCCGACTTGCCTGAAACAACCCCGTCGCCGGGTGGTGGGAGACCGGTTCAAAGTCAGACATGAGTAGATTGTTTATTAACATCAATGCACAGGATGTACAGGATTTTTTCCGGAGACGGCTGGCTTGTGTTCCCGGACATCCTCAAATCCACACGCGATCATTGCCCGAGTCAGCGTCTCCTGCAGCAGCCTCCCGTCCTGATTATCCTGAGCATCCTGTGCATCGATGTTCAATTTATAGTCCTTCTCGATGGATCTGCCCAGTCGCGGGGGGCGGGCGCCCGGCTCGCAGGCAAACGGGAGTTTCCCAAAGGGGACAGGCCGGCTTTCAGAGAAGTCGCCCGCCGGATACCCTCCACCTCACCATCGGGACGACACCCCCGGGAGCGCGGGCGTCCCGCCCGCATGCTGTCCCTTCGGTTGCCGCTCAGTTTCCCTGCGATGTTGCCGCCGACCGCCCTGCCGGCGGGAACCGCATGGGCCCGGCCGAAGCAGAGGCAGGGCGCCGCTGCCGGTTGATTCCGGTGGAGGAGATGGCCGAAGCTGCGGGAGGATTTGTGCGGGCGGGACGCCCGCGCTCCCGGGTGGGCTTCCTCCCATAACAGGGTCACACCAACGGGACAAAAGTGCCGAAGCATTTTGGCGCCAGTTGTCGTTGAAGGAGGTCCATCAGTCCTGGTGCCTATTCGTGTTCATTGGTGGTTCGTCTTCATTGACGAACGGCTGTTTTCCCTCTGAGTGATGCGCACCGTCGTGGTGGCGGGGGCCGGACTTGCCTGAAACAAAACCTGTTTCACTCTCGAATGATCCGCCCGCCAGGCCGGGTGCCCGCCACTGACCACTGATCCGGTCACCCGCCGCGGAACGCAGAGCTTCCCTTTTGTTTGGTATCAGCTTTCCAGTTGAATGGTGGGGCGCGGTCTGTCCCTCAGTTCCCGGGTCCAACGGGTATGCTCAGCGGACAGGCCGCGGTAGAAAGTCTCCATGCGGGCCACGAATTGCGAAATATTGAGGCGCAGAAAGCAGTCGGGGAGTTGGCGGAACCGCTCCGTTGCCTTGCGGTGGCAGCTCAGGGCCCCTTCCAGATTCTCGTTCCCAAAGTGGTAGAGCGACACCGCCGACATGATGAGGGCTTGATAGAAGAGCTTATCTTTCCCTTTGGCCCCAGCCCAGACCTCCTCCCAAAGGTCGTGGCATTCGTAGTAGAAACGGCGGTTGAACAGGTCCAATCCCCGATAGAAATCGGCTGGATGAGGCTTGCGGTCTGAGTCCACTGGAGACATCCTTCCGGGCTGGCGGTGCACCTGCCTTTGTTGCATAATCAAGGGGAGCGCCGCAAGCCAAACTGTGGCTGGAGTCATGTCGAGGACGGGCTGGGAGCCCGGCCGCGGCCGCATCATTGCTTCTGCCGGATTCCCTTCGTTTTGCCTCCTTCGTGGCAAACGCGCCTCACCGAACCATCCGGCCGGAGGACAGCCGTTGTCGGGAGGACGCCGAGGTCAGGCAGACCCCGATTTGAGCGCAAAAAGCCTGAAGGAAGAAGAGGTCGACATGATTGGAATTTTGAAGTCCATGGCGCCGTTGGCCCTATGCCTGGTGGTCTTTGTCGGAACTCTGGCGTCCGAGGACCTTCGAGACAAGGAGCGGGCCGCCGAGGAGAGGATCATCGGCTATCTGAGAACCCACCTCAAACCGGGCCAGCCCGTCCTGGTGACGGAGCTGCACCAGCGTTTCACCGAACCCGAGGAGCGCAGGGTCCTCAGTCGACTCTACAACATCTTCTTCAAGGTGCCTCACTTCGTTGCCCAATACTATGCCGCTCACCAAAGACCGCCCCGGCTTCGAGAAATTGCCGAGCAATTCAACTTGCGCCTCGAGGGTGAGGTCGATGTGATTCTCCGGATTGTCGAGTTCGATCGGAGGGTGCCCCAATTCTTCAAGAGAGACCCGGAAAGCGGTGAGATTGCCTCGGTGGACTTGGAAAGAATCAAAACGGACCCCCGCTTCAACAAGGTCATCGAGCGCTCCATTGCCGGTTGGGAAGGAAAGAAGGCGCCGCAATTCACCGTCCAGCTTCTGGATGGGGCCGAGCTCAGCCTCGATTCCAGCCGGGGAGCTCGCCTGGTCTACTTTTGGTTTACCCATTGCCCCCCCTGCGTGAAAATCACTCCCCACTTGGTTTTCCTGCAAGAACAGTTCGGACGGCAGAACTTTACGGTCATCAGTCTGAACGCCGATCGGGTTTTGGATTTAGGATACCCGGACTCGGAGCGCACAGCCTATCTGGCCAAGCACAAGATCAATTTCCCAGTAGGTCATCTTACCGCCGAGGTTCAAGAGGCCTATGGTGGCATCCAGTTGTTCCCCAGCCTGTTTCTGGTAGACAAGGACGGGGTGATTCGCCACCATTTCGTCAACTATCAGGATCAGGCAACTCTGGAAAACGCAATCAAATCCGTCCTTTGAGAGCCCCTAAACCCCTGTGGAGTGAGCCCCTCCGGTGAGAAATGCGGGCTGGGTGCCTGCCTTCGGGCGATACGGCGGCATCGGCATCAATCGAGGCTACTTCAGAAAAGGGTTGTGTCGCTTCTCCTCCCCTATGGTCGTGGGGGGGCCATGGCCGGGGTAAACCAGGGTGTTGTCGTCCAGGATCAGCAGGTGGCTCCGGATGGATGCGATGATGTCTCGATGGGACCCTCCCCAAAGATCGGTTCTTCCGATACTCATTTGAAAAAGGGTGTCTCCCGCAAACAGCTGGCCTGCTTGCTCCGGCAGGTGCAAGCAGAGACTCCCGGGGCTGTGTCCCGGGGTAAAGAGCACCTCCCCGGAGTGCCTTCCGAATGAGATCCGGTCACCCTGGTGGACAAAGTGATCGATCTCGGCAGTAGGCGGCGTTGACAGGCCCAGCCAGGAGGCTTGCATTGGCAGGTTCCGGTACAAGATCAGGTCTCTTTCGTGCAAGAGGGCCTGGGCGCCTGTCCGTTCCTTCATTGTCTCCAAATCTCCCACGTGGTCGATGTGGGCGTGAGTGCTGAGCAGATACCTGACCCTCAAACCGTGCTTTTCGATCAGAGGAAGAATCAACTCCACCTCATCCCCGGGGTCGATCACCAAGGCCTCTCGCGTTTCTTCACACCCCAGTATGTAGCAGTTGCACTGTAGGGGCCCCACGGCCACCTGTTCAAAAATCACTTACTGTCACCTCTCTGAGAAGCGGCTTCCGCCGTAGTGAACATGATGGTAACGCCAAGTGCTGCAGAGGTTTCTGTTTCCTGTTCGGTTTCTCAAACGCTTGATCCGGCCGAGCTCGTCGGAGTCGGGGCTGAGGAGTCTCAAACCCTCCTTCAGACCGCAGTGGGAGCCAGTCTGGACGAGTAGAGGGGAAATCGCTCCGAAAGTTCTCTGACGCGAGAACGCACCTTCTTCTGAACCTCTACATTCTCAACCTGGTCCAGCACCTCTCCGATCCACTGACCGATGAGTCGCATTTCGGGTTCGCCCATTCCCCGGGAAGTGAGCGCGGGAGTGCCCAATCGTATCCCGCTGGTCACCAGGGGGGGATGAGGATCGAATGGGATGGTGTTCTTGTTGACGGTGATTCCCGCGCGGTCCAAGGCGAGTTCCGCCTGTTTGCCGGTGATTCCCTTCGAGAAGACGTCGACCAGAATCAGGTGATTGTCGGTTCCCCCGGACACCAGCCGGTAGCCGCTCTCCAGAATGCTGGAAGCCAGCGCCGCGGCATTTCGTTTGACCTGCTGGATATAGCGCCTGAAGTCGGGTTGCAAGGCTTCCTGAAGGCAGACGGCCTTGGCAGCCACGACATGCACCAGGGGACCACCCTGAGTCCCGGGGAACAGCAGTCGGTTCAGGTTTTTGGCAAAGGCCTGCCGGCACAGGATGATGCCGCCGCGCGGTCCGCGCAGGGTCTTGTGGGTTGTGGTGGTGACAAAGTCGCAGTGGGGGACAGGGTTGGGGTGCTCGCCGACGGCTACCAGGCCTGCAAGGTGGGCCATGTCCGCCATCACCAGGGCGCCACTGTCGCGACCGATTTCTCCAATGCGCTTGAAGTCGATTTCGCGGGGATAGGCGCTGGCTCCCGCCACAATGAGCCTGGGCTTGTTCTGTCTGGCCAGTTCAGCCAGAGCGTCGTAATCGATCGTTTCCGTGTCCTTGCGGACCCCGTAGGGAACGATGCGATACATTTTGCCGGAGAAGTTCAGCGGATGGCCATGAGTGAGGTGGCCCCCGTGAGACAGATTCATGCCAAGAATGGTTTCCCCGGGTTTCAACACCGTCATATACACCGCCACGTTGGCCTGAGTGCCGGAGTGGGGTTGCACGTTGGCATGTTCGGCGCCGAACAATTGCTTGGCCCTGTCGATGGCCAACTGCTCCACCACGTCGGTAAACTCGCAGCCCCCATAGTAGCGGCGGCCGGGGTAGCCCTCTGCATACTTGTTGGTGAAAACGCTTCCGGTGGCTTCCAGAATGGCCTCACTCACGAAATTCTCAGAGGCAATCAGTTCCAGTTGGTTGGCTTGACGACGCGTTTCCTGGTCGATGGCTTCGGCAACCTGCGGGTCGACCAGCGCAAGGCTTTTTTCGAGTTCGGGGTTGATACCCATGGACATTGGCCCCCCTGAGAATGGATGGTTGTCCCGGTGCCGACCCGGGGGCGGCGCCCCCACTTGGCCCGGCAGGCCGGAGGTCAAATGTTAACCAACAAACCGGATGCTGACAAACCAAAAATCGCAGGCAAATGGCTCTCTTCCCGCTTCTGGTGGGGGTTTTCAGGAATTCGCCCCGGCTCCGATTCTTTTGCTGCCAAATATGTTATCTTCTATTTCAACCTGCTTGTCCTTGGCTGCCGGGGTAGGGAATCCAAGTCGAACCGGAGCTCCGATCGGTTCCGCCCAGGAGCCATTGGAGGTGTTGGCTGTCTCAAGTGGTCCCCGGTGCCGGCGGTCCAATCGTTGGGCATTTCCTTTGAGGAGTCGGCATGCGCTGGAGTCAGATTTTTATCCCCACCCTGAGGGAGGCCCCCGCCGAGGCCGAGGTGCCGAGCCATATCCTTCTCCTTCGCGGGGGATACATTCGACAACTGGCCTCGGGGATTTATTCCTACCTGCCTCTGGCCCAGCGGGTCATGCTCAAGATCACCCGGATCATCAGGGACGAACTCGACCGCATGGGCGCCCAGGAATTTGCGTTGCCGGCCCTGCACCCGGCTGAAATCTGGCAAGAAAGCGGGCGGTGGGAAGGTATGGGACCGAACATGTTCCGTCTCAAGGACCGCTCCGACCGTGACATGTGCCTGGGCATGACTCATGAGGAGGTCTTTGCATCCATCGCCCGTAATGAGCTCCGCTCTTATCGCCAACTGCCCCAGATCTGGTACCAGATCCAGACCAAATTCCGGGACGAGCCTCGGCCCAAATCAGGCTTGCTTCGGGTACGTCAGTTCACCATGAAGGACTCCTACTCATTCGACATCGACTGGGAGGGGTTGGATCTGAGCTATCGAAAGCACTACGACCTCTATTGTCGTATCTACGACCGTTGCGGGCTCCGGTATCGAGTGGTCGAGGCTAGCAGTGGGATGATGGGCGGGAGTCAGTCTCATGAGTTCATGGTGTTGACCGAGGCTGGCGAAGACATGGTCGTCTACTGCACCTGCGGTTACGCAGCCAATCTGGAGAAGGCGACCTCGGAGCTGGAACCGTTCGAGGATGAAGCAGGGCCCGATACACCCCAACGGGTAGCCACTCCCGACCAGAGGACCATTGACGACATTACCCGCTTTCTGGGAATCCCGGCTTCCCAACAGATCAAGTCTCTCATCTATCGGTTTGGCGGCCAATCCTTGCTGGTTCTGGTTCGAGGTGACCATCAACTCAATGAAGCCAAGCTCCATGCGGTGCTGGGGGGCGAAGCCCGGCCGGCCCGGCCGGAGGAAATCCTGG
The DNA here is from genome assembly GCA_965262635.1 of Candidatus Versatilivorator sp. Classification (GTDB taxonomy): domain Bacteria; phylum Acidobacteriota; class Terriglobia; order Versatilivoradales; family Versatilivoraceae; genus Versatilivorator. Next base: position 1,306,144 of record OZ253547.1, read on the forward strand.
CGGTGGCCGGCGCCGATGCCGGTTCGCTGGGTCCGGTGGAGGTTGCGGGATTGCGAATTCTGTCCGACCATGCCCTGCGGGGACGAGGGAATCTGACCTGCGGGGCCAACCAAAATGACTTTCACCTCTCCGGCGTAACCCCGGGACGGGATTACCAGGCCGAGTACTTCGATTTGCGTCTGGTTCAGGCGGGAGAGGCCTGCCCCCGATGCCGTTCCCCGCTGAATATCCACAAGGCCTTGGAAGTAGGGCACATTTTCAAGCTGGGAACCAAGTACTCGGAGAGTTTGGGAGCCACTGTTCTCAATTCACAAGGCCGGGAGGTTCCCCTTGTCATGGGTAGCTATGGGATTGGAGTTGAAAGGATTCTCGCAGCCGCCGTCGAAAGCGGTCACGATGACGACGGAATCATCTGGCCACGCTCCATTGCCCCTTTTGACTGCCTGATTTGCGTGGTGAGCGCCAAGGACGGCGCCGTGGTGCAGGAAGCCGAGAAGGCCTACCGCGAGTTGCAGGAACTGGGAGTCGAGGTTCTGCTGGATGACCGAAAAGAGCGTCCAGGGGTAAAGTTCAAGGATGCCGACCTGGTGGGGATTCCCTACCGGATCAATTTCGGCAGCCGGAAGCTGGCTTTGGGAAAGGTGGAATGGGTGGAACGGGCCACCGGAATGGTCACGGAAATCGACTTGGTCAACCTCGTTTCCCAGGCTCGAACCCTGCTGTTGGCCGACGGATGCCCGGCAGGGCGGGGGCCGAACTTGCCTGAAACCATTGAGGGTTATCCACAAAGGCCAAAAAAGGAAATCCACGAAGGGCCACTAAGGACTACGAAGGGCCACTAAGGGGTTGGAGAAAGCTCAAGAGGGATCCGCCAAGGGGTTGGAAAAGACTCGAAAGGGATCCGTGAAGGGCCACGAAGGACACTGAGGTATTCCACAAACGCGCACTCGACAATCGAACCAATCAGCTTCTTGTGCAGCAGCTTCTCGTCCTGTCTATCCTGTCTATCGATGTTCCCTAATGCAGCAAACCGGTTTAACGGGACATGGTCCGTACTCCCGATAGGCCATAAGGGTCCGTTGTTTCACTCTCGAATGATCCGCCCCGTCGTGGGGGGCGGGGGCCCGACTTGCCTGAGATCGAACACTGGAGACGATTGCCGTCGCTGCCTACGCGGCTCGGGGGAGATGAGACATCCTTTTCCAATGGCTCGCCCTGGGCTTGCACCCCGGCTTTCGCCCACGGCTAAGTGCTGACGCCGCCTTGGCGGCTTACTGGAACCCCGGACTGGCGCCCGGTGGATGATCATTTAAATATCCTGTCCCCCGGCAGTGTCTTGGTTTAGGGGAGAGCGGCGAAGCCGCGATTGACGTGGGTCACTGGCAAGAGGCTTGCTACAGGTCTTCCTTATAGAGCGGCGCAGCCGCGCCAGCACTTAGCCGTGGGCGTAAGCCCATGGACGTTGTATCCCCGCGCTACCTTAGCCGCGTAGGCGGCGATTTAGGTGCATCGTCCCGAAACGCACTACCTCTCCAAAATGACGTTAAACACGACGCTCACTCCCTGAACTCTTCTCAAGAATGCGCCTCCCGGTGAGAAATGCGGGCTAGTCGGAGGACACCCGTTTTAGTGAGGCCCGCAAGGTACTGATGCTCCTGGCAGCGAGGGTGAGCTTCTGTTTGGATCCGGCTTCCAGAGTGAGTTTGGCTGCCTGATTGTTTTCGTCCACGGAGGTTCTGAAGATCTCGATACGTTCCAGCCTGAATCCGCGGAGCTCGATTTCCTCATCGACCGCTTCCTCTTCCGGATTGACCAGGACCACAACCAGTTGATGGTCAGTGGGGTTTCGGAAGGCCACCACCGGTGTCCTGCCTCCCATCGCATACACTCGAACGGCGCCTCGGGGGATAAACCGGCTGAACTGGGTGAGGGCCCAGAAACGCTTGGGAGTGCGGAATCCGGTCTCGGTGCGTTCGAGCAACCCCAGACGCCCCGGTTGGGCTTCGGTGGCGAATACAGGCCCATAGAGCCAGGCCCGACATTCCCGGCGCAGGTCGTTAATGATGGTTTGGGCCAGGTGCAGGGCTTCATCCATTTCATCGCTGTTACCGGCCGGAGTCATAAATTGAGTCTGCCACAGCTTGAGATTGTTTTGTCGGATCAGTCGGTCGATGGCATCGGCCGCGGGGTTCGCCTCCGCTGAAGACTGAACTCCCGCATGCGAGAGGAAAGGCCGCACCTCTCGATCCTTCAGCACCGCTTTCAGGAAGGGTAACGCCTCTGTCCAGCCCGTCTCCGGAACCATGAGTCGAGTCCGGATTCGTTTCTGCTGGAACTTCTCTCCGACGATCTTGACCAGATCCTTCAGTTGTTCTGCTGCATACCGGCAGCCGAAGGGAGACTCCCTGCGGTCGGGCCGGTTCTGCAAACTCACCAGGTGTACGGGTTGGCCGCGCAGCTTCTCATAGTACTCAACGTAACCCACCAGATATTCCGCCAGGTCCTGGTAATGTTGAGCCAGGAGCGACCCAGAGCCATCCGCTGCCTGATTGCTCTTCCAAGGAGGCGGGGGACTCCAGATGCAACTGCTCAAAAGGACTTCCTGACGTTTCCTGGCCTCACGAAGCAGCGAGAATTGAAATTTCTCCCTGTCGTCGCCACCGAAAGAATAGGTCAGGCCTGTAAGTCTCAAGCGGGCGGTAATGGCTATGCGTTGTCCGGTCCACCCGATTTCGTTTCTCAGGATATTCAAACCCGCTTCTTTGGCGCTGAAGAGCAGATCGAAGAGTTCAAGACGTTCCGCCGATGGGAGGTTGTAGATTTCGCCGGCGCAGCCGTTGGAGCCGCTGACACCGAAGCCATCCATCCGCTGAAAATGAATTTGGGGTTGAATCAGGACGGGCTTGTTCTGTCCCAATGCGGTTGCCGCCCAGGCCAGAAGGATCAGGCTCAGAAACGTTGTTCGGGCGGACCGTCGGGTCAAAGCCTTGCCGGTTGTTCCGGAACGTCTCGTGGAAAGGGACATGGCCGACTCGGTTGGCCCGCTACGGGTTGCTCGGCTGTAGCCGGCACGAGGACCTGTTGCTTCGGGAAGCTGCATCCTGATCTCCTTCGGCCTTATCTGTTGCAGGGGAAAGCGCTTTGCCGACAATGGTTGCAATCTCTTTGCGCAGTGCTCGGACGTCGCCCCTGCCGTCAGGGTGGAGACGGCTGGTCAGAACGATGAGATAGGCCTTGATTTCAGGGTCCAGCCACAGGGAAGTCCCCGTAAAGCCGGTGTGACCGAAAGAATGTGGCGAGAAATGCTTACCCTTGACCGAAGAGTAGCGGGATTGAATGTCCCACCCCAATCCTCGAATGTCGGGTTTGCCCGGAGGAGATTGCGGAGCAACCATTTGCCGGACGGTCCTTGGATTCAGCACACTGGAGCCCTCCAGCGAGCCGTGGTTCAACAGCATCCGGCAATAGCGGGAGAGGTCGCGGGCGTTAGAGAAGAGGCCGGCATGACCGGCGACTCCGCCCATCATTGATGCCAGGGGATCATGGACATGACCTCGCAGAAAAGTTCCATCAGCGCGTTTTTCGGTGGGAGCGATATGGTAGTGGTCACCGGGGGGAGGATTGAATCGTGTTTCAGCCATTTTGAGCGGGGAGAAGACCCGGGAGTGAACGAATCGGTCCATGCGCTCTCCGCTTACAACCTCTATCAACTTGCCCAGAAGGATGAATCCCAGATCACTGTAGACGAATCGGGTTCCCGGTTTGGCCGATAGATCGGAATCGCAGATCTTGTCCACTACTCTTGAAGCGGCTCCCGGCGCCTTTGTGTTGAGACGGAAAAAGGGTGCCAACCCGGAGTAGTGGGTCAGCACCTGCCGGATGGTAATGGTCTCTTTTCCGCGTCGACCGAAGTCCGGGAGATATTTGCACACCGGATGGTCCAACGCTACTTTTCCGTCCTGAACCAGCCTCAGAACCGCCGGCGTGGTTGCCACCACTTTGGTCAGGGAGGCCAGGTCGAATTGGGTCTCCAAGGTCATCGGCTCGAGCCGGGGTTCCAGGGAGCGATGGCCGTAGGCCCTTTCAAAAAGAATACGACCGGCCTGTCCCACCAGTACCACTGCACCGGGAATTTGGCCCTTGTCGATGGCCCGCCGAACGACGCGGTCGATCTTGGCCAATTGGGGCGAGGCGTCCTGCGGGCCGGCCACTAATCCAAGGGAGAATGGTGAAAACGCAAGGCCGGCCGCCAACAGGAGGGCGAGCACCGGGTGAATCCAATGGCGGCGAGGCATTGTCGAAGGGGTGGAATTCCACAAAGGAGAAAAAAACGGCTGGGTTTCCATGGAGGATTCGGGCGGTTGGGTATCTTATTGTTTTCGCTTATGCGGGGCAAGCGATATTCCAAAAGATCGACGTCCTGGGCTAGCCGTAGCCTTCTTCACCAATCCGTATGCCGATGCCTTTAGCCGGCCTGCAATCCGGGTTGGGTTGCTCGTGGTATGATTTTGGCTCTGTTGACCGGGCGGTGACCTGATGGAACTGAACCCCCATTTCTCACCGGGTCGCTGGATGGATGACGAAAAAGTGTTTGTCTTCAGTACGTTATTGGTCCTTTTTCGAGGGCATGCGGGTACAGACGGCGCTGGGCGCGCTCTGGCTTGTCTTTTCCCCTTCAGCGCGCCCATGCTCCCTCGAATGGTGTTCCGGCTACGCTCTTCGGTCGCGAGCAGGCGCTGAAGGAAAAAATCCGGCGCCATTGTCACGCCCCCCGGTGAGAAATGCGGGTTAAGTGGATCGCTGCGGACATTGATGGAACAATCCTGGATAGTTCCGGCCAACTTCCGTCGGGAAATGTGGCTGCGATTCGCCAAGCTCAGGAATGTGGAGTCGAAGTTTTTCTGGCGACCGGACGTCGCTTCGGTGCTGCCGTCTGGGTCGCTGAAGGCCTGGCGTTGTCCTCTCCGCTCATCGTCAACAATGGAGCCATGATCGTGTGCCCCGTTCAGTCGCGGCGGCTGGCCCGGTGGTTTCTGGCCCCCGAGGTGGCGTCCGCCATACTGTCCGCCACCTCCAGCTTCACCCACTGCACGGTCTTGCATAAGGACAGGCCTGCCGCCGGGCAACTGGTGGTGTGTGCGCAACCCCGGACGAACGGACAGTTACAGCACTATCTGAACAAGGTTCCACGGGTGACGGTTCAGGTGGAGTCACTGCAAAGCGAGATTGACGGCGACTTGATCGAGATCATGTTCAGTGGCCCCCTCGACTTGATGGAGGCCGTCGAAGGGCGGCTCAAGGAGTCCGGCTTCGAGAAGCATGTCAGAATCGCCAGGACTTATTATTGGGAGAAGAACCTGGGAATCATCGATGTGTTGAACAAGGAATGTTCCAAGCGCTCTGCACTGGACTATTTGGCGCGGTCTCATGGCATTCGATCAGCGGAAATCATGGCCATTGGCGACAATCACAGCGACCTCGAGATGCTGGAGTATGCCGGGGTGGGTGTAGTGATGGCTAACGGAGTGGCGGCCCTCAAGGGTCGGGGATTTTACGAGACGGCATCCAATAACGATCTGGGTGTCGCTCAGGCCATTCGTCGGTTTATTCTCTAGTCATTCCGTCACAGGAGTCTTCCATGGGATCGTCCTGGCTACCAAAGGCCGGTGTGGCGCTGATGCTGTATGGATGTGCCGCCTGCCTGTCTGCCGCAGAGCTCGTCTACTTCAAAAATGGTCGCCATATGACCATTGCAGGCCACCAAATGGGAAGGGACAAGGCCGTGCTGACTCTCTTGGGCAAAGGCCGGCTGGAGGTTCCTGCCGATTGGATCGAACGTGTTGTCCCGCTCCACCAGGAACCGCCACCTTCCGAGGTGCAAGCAGTGCCGGTCACGCCGGCACCTCGGACCCCACTCTCTCCCAGGGAACTCGATAGGATCATTCGACAAGTGACTCGCAGGCACGGTCTGAATGAAAAACTGGTACGCTCGATCATTCGGGCGGAATCCAACTTCGATCCGCTGGCGGTGTCCGGCAAGGGTGCCAGCGGACTGATGCAGCTCATGCCCACCACCGCTTCGGCTTATCGGGTCAAGGACGTTTTCGATCCCGAGGAAAACGTCGAAGCAGGGGTCAAATATTTGAAGCATCTGATGGCCGAGTTTAACCGGAACCTCGTGCTGGTATTGGCTGCCTACAATGCGGGCCCTTCGGCCGTAAGGAACTATCAGGGAATTCCACCCTTTGCCGAAACCCGCGAGTACATCCGCCAGGTCCTTCAATTCTATCGGGGTGAGGTGCAGTAGCCTGCCCTCTCACCAGGCCCAGCTTGGCCTGTGCCCCGAAAGTCCCCCCCAGAAGTCCTGCAAGAGGCTGAAGATCAACAGTTCTTACAGGATGGGCGCAGCGACCCGGTGAGAAATGCGGGCTAACCCGAATTTCTCACCAAGGGTAGGACGGATCGGTTCTCAGACTCATTTACCATGCTCTAAAAAAGAAGTTAACCCGCATTTCTCACCAGGGGGCTGGGTATCGCCTGGGAAAGTGTTTGTTTTTAGCATCTTGAAGCGCTTTTTGGGAGAGCCTTCAGGGTACAGACTGCGCTGGGCGCGCCCTGCCTTGTCTGAGACCGAGCACCAGGGATGATTGCTGCCGCCGCCTACGCGGCTCAACTCTAACGCCGAGCTTTCCATGGGCTCACGCCCACGGCTAAGTGCGGACGCCGCGTTCGCGGCTTTTTGGAACCCCCGGGCTGGCGCCCGGGGGGTTTTCATTTAAAAATCCTGTCCGCTGGCAGTGATTTAGTTTAGGGGAGAGCGGCGAAGCCGCGGTTGGTGCAGGTCAGCCGAGGAAACCTGTCCTACAGGTCTTCCTTATAGAGCACCGCAGCCGCGGCAGCACTTCGCCTTCCGGGAGAGCCTGGGGGAACCCGGAGGGGGCCGCGTTCGGCCACGAAGGCAGCGTCCTCTTGGGGGCGGAGGCGTGAGCCCGGGGTCCTGTGAACCCCGCGCTGCCCGAGCGGCCTAGGCGGCGGATCAGTGGCGTTGTCCCGGAACGCACAGCCTCTCCAAAATGATGCTAAACACGACACTCACTCCCTGTGCTCTTCTCTTCTCAAGAGTGCAACCCCCGGTGAGAAATGCGGACTAACCTCGCCGCCGGAAGATCATGGAAGCCCTGGAGGATTTTGGGCGCCGCTTTTGGAAGAGCTGCCAATAGCTGTCCTGGATGAAGTCGACTGGTTTGTAACCGAGTTTGGCAGACAGCGCCCGAATGTCTCGGGCGGATCCCTCGATTTCAAGAAAGTTGCCGATGGGGGTTTCGTCGAACGTCACCGTCAGGTTTCCTTTGGACGGGTGCTTGTGTTCATAGACAGTCCGAAACTTCTGGTAACGGAAGCTGGGTTCGAAACCGAGGCTCTTCAATAGCCGCTGGCCGACCAGGGCGTCGCCGAGTTCCGTTTCCAGTTCTTTCCGCACCTTGAAGTGGGTGGAACGACGGGAGGGGGTCTTTAGAGTGATCCAGGCCCTCCCGGCAAAGGACCGGATCCGAAGGAGTTGGCGGCGCTGAGCCAAGGACCGGTCGGGGAGGTCGAAAATCCAGTTGTCCTCGAAAGCTCGAGGCGTTCGGATCCGGAAACCGAGCTGAACGAGTTGATCGTGCACCCTGGGGAGATCGGCCAGCTCGATTTTGACTTCGGTCTCGATGGATTTGGCCAGCGCGTTTTGGTGTGTTCCGGTGCCCACGGGCAACGCTCTCCAGGTTTAGGGCCGGCGCCGCACCTATTATGGCTCAGTGGTCAAGCCTTTCCTATCCCCAAAGGGCGTCCTCAAGGAGCCGAGGATCCCGGCCACAACACTCAGCAAGGGCGATCCTCAATCCACTCGGTTGCGGGATTGTGGCGCAACGCCAACCCCGCCGCCCTCGTTCCTGAGCGGACCTTTCCCATACTGACGGCGCCGTTGCTCGTGACCCCCGCTCGCCAGCGTTGACAACGATTTGCAGAGATGTTACAACCGCCGGGTTGAGTCGGTCGCAAGTCCCTCCTGACAGTTCTCGCCTTCTGGGAGGTCGTCTAACGGTAGGACAGCAGACTCTGGATCTGCCTATCGGGGTTCGAATCCCTGCCTCCCAGCCAAATTCTCTCACGCCTTGACTCTCTACCGGCTAAAGTTGCCTGGGATGGATCCTTGGCTGCCTGTTCTTGGCGGGTAGTTGGCGGACCAAGCCGTTCCGCTTCGATGATCCGCCGGGTCCCGGGGCGGGTCATCAATCCACAGAAACGGTCGCCGGCCGTTTACCCTCTGATCGTGAAGGCCTTCTTGGATCTGGACATACCCTTGGAAGGCCTGGACCGTTTCAGCCTCCAGCTTGACGGTGGGCAGGGTTTGTCCCCGGTACGGCGAGGTACCTGCCAAGAAGGTCAGGAATGCCGCCAATGCTGCAAGGCGACGTCTGCCGATTCTCACCCTGAACCTCCCTAACCCGCATTTCTCACCAGGTCGCTGGGTATCGCCTGGGGAAGTGTTTGTTTTTAGCATCTTGAAGCGCTTTTCGGGAGAGCCTTGAGGGTACACACTGCCCTGGGCGCACCCTGGCTTGTCTGAGACCGAGCACCCGGGATGATTGCTGCCGCCGCCTACGCGGCTCAACTCTAACGCCGAGCTTTCCATGGGCTCACGCCCACGGCTAAGTGCGGACGCCGCGTTCGCGGCTTTTTGGAACCCCCGGGCTGGCGCCCGGGGAACAATCATTTAATAATCCTGTCCCCCGGCAGTGTTGTGATTTTGGGGAGAGCGGCGAAGCCGCGGTTGGAGTGGGTGACCCGGCGAAACGCCGCCTACAAGGCTTCCTTATAGAGCGGCGTAGCTGCGGCAGCACTTAGCCCCGGGTGTGAGCCCGGGGGCGTGTGGATTCTGCGCTGCGGCAGCCGCGTAGGCGGCGATTTTGTGGCATCGTCCCGGAACACACTGCCTCTCCAGAATGACGCTAAACACGACCCTCACTCCCTGCACTCTTTTCAAGAGTGCAACCCCTGGTGAGGAATGCGGGCTAGTGCCTCAAATTCCGAACCGCCGTTACCGTTAATGGAGATGTCTTTGGCCGCCTGGGGGGGGCTGCTCGCCTGCGGTGAAGGGCATCATTCTGCCCCATCCACACACACTCCTTCTCCCTGCATTGGTCTCAAGAGTGCTGCCCCCCGGTGAGAAATGGTTAAGGATCGGATCAATTTCGATGGCATCCTCCGAGATTCAGGACGGGCGCAGAGGTTCCAGTGGGAGAAAAGGGGAACATCTTGCGACCGAAGTGACCGAATTTGCCCTGTTGGCCTGCCCATGGAGGGGTATTTGTTGGGCTGTTTTCGGATTATCGAGCACCCGTTTGACCGGCAAGGAAGGTGCCGTTCAGTCAATCCACAGCTTTTGTGGAAAACCCTGTGGAAAAAAAGGGCATGAGGACTGGAACTCGTTGATTAGCAATGAAAAAGACCAAGCTGCACACAAATCGGTCTATTATTGTAAGTTGTTGAAATTACAAGCTTTAATAAAATTTTCCGAAATCAGGGTTCCTGTTGGCAAGGATTCCTCCGCAAGCCCCGAAAAACTGGGTTTTCCACAATCGGATTGAGGGAATGGCCCACTGGGAGGGGGTTTTGGGAGTCTGGACCGTGTAGATCCAACAGCTGTGGGGCTTTCGTGCGGATGGATGTGAACAAAAGATGTCAGCCATGTGTCCGATCCTCTCATGGGAGGGCGCCGACTTTGGGGCAGGGATGGGACACCAGCGTGAGAAAGTGGGAAATGGCTGCCAGCGTTGATCAGATGGTTTGAACGATGTTGAGATATTTCTTGAGGCAATTCTCCAAGCCGTAGTCGAGGGAATCCACGGCGATGGCATGACCGATGGAAACCTCGAGGATTCCCGGGATGGTGAGAAAAAGACTCAGGTTCTCAAGATTCAAGTCGTGTCCTGCATTGACGCCCAAGCCGAGCTGCTGGGCATGGAGAGCAGCCCTTCGGTATTTGTGGAGCACTTCCCCCTGGGAGTCGCCTCCGAAAGCGTCCGCATAAGCCTCAGTGTAAAGCTCGATACGATCCGCACCAGTTGCCGGGACCCGGTCCACTTGACTCAAATCAGGATCCAGGAAGAGGCTTGCACGGATTCCGGCTTGTTGGAGCTCGGCAATAATGGGTTGCAGTCGGTTTCGATCCTGGTGCAGGTCCCATCCGTGATCAGAGGTCAGTTGCTGCGGAGCATCGGGGACCAGCGTGCACTGAGTAGGCTTGGTCTTCTTGACGATGTCCAGGAACAAGGGCGTCGGATTTCCTTCAATATTGAACTCGACCGAGTGCTCAGCGGTTACAGCCGCCAGATCGTAAACATCCTGATATTTCGTATGGCGCTGGTCGGGTCGTGGGTGGACAGTGATACCGTGGACCCCCGTTTTGATGCAGCGCCGTGCCATGGCGACCAGGTTGGGCAGGTCTTTGCCTCGAGAGTTTCTCATCAGAGCAAACTTGTTCAGGTTGACGCTGAGTTTGGTCATGGCTCCATGTGAGAGGTGCGCCCGAGTCTTCTGTTCACCGCCAAGCTGAAGCGGGCCCACTTCGAGTGTCTCCGGTACCTGTAGAAAAGACCGGTGGCCGTGGGCGATGCATTGCTCCAGGAACATCCTAGTGATCTTGACCCGGATTTTCCAGTGTTGGGTTTCAACCGGAGACCCGGGGTATTACAATCGGGTCGGGTAGGCTGGCGCCGGGGAAAGGAGAGCCTGCCAGTTTCTTCGATTTCCTGCCCGCATTTCTCACCGGGGGGTTGCACTCTTCTCAAGAGTGCAACTTGGCGCAGGAATTTTCCCCTCAGCGCGTGCTCGTGAGCGAAGAGCGTAGCGGTCACTACGGTCAAGCGAGCATGTGCGCGCTGAGAGGAAAAGGACAAGCCAGGGCGCGCCCAGCGCCGTCTGTACCCACAAGGCCTTTAATTGGGACCAATCAACGTGGTGAAGATAAACTACTTTTCATCATCGTTCCAGCGACCCGGTGAGAAATGCGGGCTGAGGTTGCCCCCGGTGTGCAATTCCTGTCGGCTGTTTCGTGGGAAGGTTCAACTGCAGCGCTCAGGTGGCTATTGAAAGAACGCTGCGGACAGACATAGAATGCCTGGGGTGGCGGGCGGATCTTTCCAGGGAGGAATGCCTCCTGAGCCGCAAGCAACCTTCAACTCTTCGAGTATCGTAGAGAAGCATCGCTGTTCCGGCGCCTGGCCGATGCCTTTGAACAGTGTGTCTTTGGATTGAACCTGGTCAAAAAAGACCTGGAAACTCTGCAACGAAGACATTTTCGCCTCTGGCAGGAAGCCCTGGATTAGCCCGCATTTCTCACCAGGGGGCGCCCAGCGCAGTCTGTACCCACGAGCCCTTTAAATGGCGCCAATCAAGGGTCTGAAGATAAACAGCTTTTCACCATACCACTAGCGACCTGGTGAGAAATGCGGGTTAGTCCTGTTCCCAGGGGGTGCGCCGCCCTGGAGAGCGGGTCTGCGATTGGCCATGCAACGGGGGAAGATGATGAAATCCACACCAAGGCTGCTGTGGTTGGTTGGACTTTTGGCAGGATCCTGCCTGCCTTTGGCGGGAGCCGAACCCGAAGTCGTCTCAGTGACAAAAATTTGGGATCGGGCGCCCAATAATGCCTTCACCGACCTGATCCGTTTCCGCGATCAATGGTTTTGCACCTTTCGTGAAGCCGACTACCATGGAAACCGGCCAACCCGGGAGGTGATGCCCGAAGGGAAGTCCGGCAAGCCCGGTCAGATCCGGGTCATTGTTTCCAGGGATGGCGAGCGTTGGGAATCGGCGGCCCTGTTGAGTGAAAAGGGTGTGGACCTGCGCGATCCCAAGCTTTCGGTCATGGAGGACGGCCGCATGATGCTGCTGGCCGGCGGGTGTATCGATGATCCTCGCAAAGAGGAGCAATGGGGCTATGTGACACGGGCACCGCGGGTGGCCTTTTCCGGGGACGGCCGCCGGTGGACACCGACTCGCAGACTGCTGGCTGAGGACCATTGGTTGTGGAGGGCTACCTGGCACGAGGGCATAGCCTACAGCCTTTCCAAAATGGGTGAAACGCCCAATCCGCGGCGCGGTTTCTTGTACTGGACCCGCGACGGCCTGAATTGGCATTGGTTGACTGAATTCAAGATCAAGGGAGTCAGTGAGACCACCCTGAGGGTCATGCCGGACGGTGAGATGATCGCCTTGATTCGGCCTCACTATCTGGGTAGGAGCCGACCGCCCTACAAGAAATGGCAGTTCCGCAAGATAGAACACAACATCGGTGGCCCCAATTTTATTCGAATTCCGGACGGAAGCTTATGGGCCGGGAGTCGGCTGAATGGTAAGACAGTCCTGTCGAGGATGACCCCGGAAAGTTTCGAACCGGTATTGACCTTGCCCAGTGGTGGGGACACCAGCTACCCCGGCATGGTGTGGCACGATGATCTGCTGTGGATCAGCTACTATTCCTCACACGAAGGCAAGACCAGCATCTACCTGGCGAAAGTCCGAATGGGGCCCTGAGCGTTAACCCACACTTCCAATGAATCCAACTGAACCGCAGCTTCCGCCCCTCCCCCGGGCTCTGATTTCAACCAATCCCCTGCAGTGGCTCCGATTCTTCGGGCCCGGGGCTATCCTGGCGTCGGTGACCGTCGGCAGCGGAGAAATCCTGTTTCCGTCGCGAGGGGGAGCCATTTTCGGGTTCAAGATTCTGTGGGTCATTCTGTTCGTGGCATTCTTGAAATGGATCTTCGTCTACACCAGCATTCGCCACATGATTCTCAGTGGGGGGCACCCCTTGGAGCGATGGCGCAAGATCCCCGGACCCAGCGGCTGGTTTCCTCTTTTTCTGATTGTGATTGTTGGCTTGGCCACGCCGCTGTGGTTTTCGTTTCTGAGTGGACTGACAGGGCAGATCTGCGCTGCCATCACCGGGGTCGGGGACCAGTACCTTTGGGCAACTCTCTCGGTTTTGGGGGCCATCGCCCTCTTGTCGCTCGGCGGTTATGAATTTCTGGAAAAGGCTCAAACGATCATTCTGGGGCTGATGGTGTTTTGTATCATCATCGCCGTGTTCTACGTGGCTCCTCCGTGGGGGCAGGTGCTTCAAGGGTTCTTCCCACAAACTCTCAGCTACCCCGATTGGTTGTACTCATTGATGCCTCAGATGAAAGATCGCTCGGTTTGGGTGGAGGTGGTGGTCTATTCCTCTGCCATCGGAGGGCAGAGTTACGACTATCTGGGATATCTTTCTTTCTTGCGGGAGAAGAAGTGGGGTTGGAGTCACCTCAAGACGGCGACGCCCGAGCAGCTCGAAGGGATAGCGGCACGAAAGGATCACCCGGCTCGGCTCTGGCTCAGGGCGGCTCTGGTCGATACCAGCGCCAGCTTTTTCATGGTCGTTTTTATTGGCGCCTGTTTTGCCATTCTCGGGGTAATCATATTGCGGCCGGACCAGCAGGTACCGGAAGGCCTCCGCATGTTAACCTACCAGGCGGCCTTCCTGACCACGCTGCATCCCTGGCTGCTGCCCCTCTACCATCTGGCTGTTTTCCTGGCTTTCTTCGGAATCCTTTACGGGGGGCCGGAACTCACCTATCGAGTTCTTTTCGAATATTTGAAGTCCATGCCACGCTTCCGGAACAGACTGCCCCTGCGGGGACTGAGACCCGGCTGGATCGTGTGGGCCTTGGGAGGCGGTGTAGGGATTCTCTGGTGGAGCCGGTTCTATCCCGAGGTCCGCCTGTTGGATATCGTGACGCCGGCGGGCATCTATACCGGTGTCCTCTCTTGCGGGTTCTATGCTCTGGCCAATCTGTGGGTGGACCAGCGTTTTCTGCCTCTTCCATTGCGAATGGGAGGCTGGCTGGTGGCCCTCAACATTACCTCCGGCATAGCCCTCACCAGTTTCGGCCTCAAGGCGCTTTGGGACTACGATCAGTATCGGGGCTACCTGATGCTGGCTTTGTTTCTGGCTCTCTGTTTCGTGTTGGCCAGACTGCTTCGATTTGTGGATCGTGCGGCTCTTCCCCCTGGGACCAAGGAGAGCCGTGTGACTGGCGAACCCATTTCCTAGTGGAGAGAACACTATGAAGCTTGGGGTCATTTCATCCAATTTGATGCAGTTTGAGTTCGAGGCCGGTTTGCGCTATGCCCACGACCTTGGTTTGAGAGCCATCGAGGTCGGCGCCTGCGGTCTGGCCAGCAACAAGAAATACTGCGATCGAGAATGGTTGGTGGCCCATAGGGATGAGATCCCCCGCTGGCTTGAGGCCTTTGAACGCAACCAACTTGAAATCAGTGCGCTTATCGGACACGGGGCGCCGCTGATGCCGGACAAGGCGATTGCTCAAGAGTATTCCCGGCAGTTCCGGCAGACCTGCCAACTCATGGAATGGGCGGGTATCCGCCGGATGACCCTGCTGTCAGGGCTGCCCGAGGGTGCGGAAGGCGATCGAACCCCGGTTTGGGTCACCTTTGCCGATCTCCCCTTTCTGCGGGACACGGTGGAGTGGCAATGGGAGAAACGCTTGATTCCTTATTGGCGGGAGCATGGAAAGATTGCCAGCGATCACGGAGTGACCCTCTGCTTTGAGATGCACGGTGGAGACCTGGTTCACAACCCGGTGACCCTCAAAAAACTCCACCAGGAAATCGGACCGGTGGTGGCCTGCAACTTCGATATTTCTCATATGTGGTTTCAGAGCATCGACCCCGGCGAAGCGGTCCGCTATCTCGGAGACCTGGTGCAGCACGTGCATGCCAAAGATACGCACATTCAGGCGCACAATCTCCGACTCAGGGGCTTCAACGACTCGGCCTCGGTCGAAACCCCCGAACAACGCCCCTGGAACTTCACCATTCCAGGTTGGGGTCACGGCGAGACTGCCTGGAAGGAATTTGTGACCGCTCTGCAGTTTGTAGGCTACGATCACGTCCTGTCGATCGAGATGGAGTGTGAATACCTCAATGTCGAGGAAGGCCTGAAAAAATCCGTCGATTTCCTCAAGCCCATCGTGTTCGAAAAGGAGCCGGGTCCTAAGTGGTGGGAACTTGCCGGGATGAGCGATGCCGGCAGCCTGTGGAAGGAGGACTGAGGATGTCGCTGGCGATCGAGTGGGTGGGACTGGCTTGTTTCAGACTATGGCAGGACAATCGGCCGGTGCTGGTGATGGATCCCTATACTCCTTCCGCCGTAGGGGTGGGAGGTCCGGATGTCCCGTTTCTGCAGGCCGACCAGGTGATAGTCAGTTCTCTCACCGACAGAGGTCACGCCTGCATTCAGGTGGTCGAAGGGAATCCTCCGGTGATCAACGCCCTGGACCTGGCCGAGGGCCGCCGTCGGGCGGAGATGAATGGGGAGCCCATTGTGACGGTCAAGGCGGCCGAGGCCCCGGACCATCCCGAAGGCGCCGATGACAATGCATTGTACGCCTTTAGGGCCGAAGGCCTGTGGATTCTCCACATGGGAGATCTGGGGTATGGGCTGAATGCTGACCAGTTGACTCCGTTTGTCGGTCGCTGCGATGTCTTGTTGGCCATCGTCGGTGAGAAGCTCACCCTCACTCTCTCAGAGTTGGACCCGATGATTGACATCCTCCAGCCCAAGTGGATCCTCCCCATGCATTACTATCTCCCCCCCATTGACGGGGGTATGACGCCGGTGGAAGTCTTTCTGAAAAGGCGCCCGCGAGACCCCGTGGTCCATGTGCGTCACCATACCGTGCCTCTGCCGCCCCCCCGTTTCTCCACCCGCAAGCCAACCCTGGTGGTGCTGGAGCCTTCAGGCTATCGGGCAAGTTGAGATCCCGCCCCTACGACGGCGCGGACCATTCGAGAGTGAAACAACAAATCCTTACGACGTATCGGGAGCAGGGGCCATGTCCCGTTAAACCGGTTTTCTACCTATTGAACATGGATAAACAGGACGAGACGCTGCGGCACGGGAAGTGGACTGGCTCGATGATCGGGTGTGTGTTTGTGGGAAACCTCATTGGCCTTCGTGGCCCTACACGGACCCCTTTCGAGTCTTTTCCAATCCCTTGGAATCCCTTCCCGGATTCATCTCTTGCCCCCTTAACAGATTCTATAGCGCTCTTGGTGGAAATCTCTTCTCCCTTCCCGACTTTTGGCGGGTCCCTCTTGAGCTTTCTCCATCCCCTTAGTGGCCCTTCGTCGTCCTTCGTGGCCCTTCGTGGATTTCTTTTTTCTGTTCTGAATTGCGGTCGGAGTCGGGCAGGGGTTTCAGGGCGCGGACTCTGAAAAGATTTGGCGAAAGCGCTCCAGGGCCTTACGGCTGTCGCCCTCCGGAAAAGCTTCCAATCCCACCGTGCCGCTATAGGCAATCTCCCGAAGGGCGGCAACCACCCGGGGATAGTTAATCTCACCCGTACCTGGCTCGTGGCGCCCGGGGACATCCGCCACATGCACGTGTCCAATGAGTTTCCGATAGTCTCGAATCGCCTGGATGACGTTGCCTTCCTCAACCTGAACGTGGTAAACATCGACGAGAAGTCGCATACGCGGGCTGCCGACCTGGCGAATCAGTCGAGCCCCGTCTTCCAAATGGGGGAACGGGTAGCCGGCGTGGTCGACCTTGGTATTGAGCACTTCGAAGTTATAGAACACATCCTCCTTTTCGGCTATTTCCGCCAGTTCGCACAGGCATCGGTAGGCGGTGATCCAACGGTCTGCGGGATGCTCGGCAATGGCATGCACCACCTGACCCTTTCGGTTGATCTCGCCTGAAGCGACAGCCAGGTTCTTGCATCCGATTCTATGAGCTACGGACAGGTTTTTCTTGGCGCCCTCCAGAAAGGTGTCCACCCCATCGGGGTGAACCATGCTGCCCGGACCCCAACCGGGCATGGAAGCGATTTGAATCATTGGATCGGCGGCGATGGCATCCAGCGCCTGATCTTCCCAGCCCCAGAGTTCCACCGAGAAGCCCGCAGCCGCGATTTCACGGACCCGCTGCTGGAAGGGAAGATTCGGAAAGACAGTGCCTTCGCAGACGGAGAGTTGAAACATGCTGGCTCCTTTCGGTGCTGACCTGAGCGGTCGACCGGCTCCTCCCGTCCTGTTTCTCCGGTCTTCGGATCCAGTCGATCTGCGCGGCCGGATTCCTTGATGAGAACCGCGGCGGGTTGGACTTTACGCTACCCCCCGGTGGGATTGCAAGGATCAGTTCGGGCTGTTGTTTACAGCCCGCATCTCCGGAGGCAGTCCCTTGAAGGGGCAATCTATATGAAAGGAAGGAAACGATGAGCGGCCGCTTGCGGGAGTTGTTGAAAACAGAGGAAATTCTATACGGGGTCATCTGCCGTGATACCACAATGATTGACCTGGAACTGATGGCCCAGATTGGCTACTCGGTGGTCTTTCTCGACCTGGAGCACGGTCCGCAATCGACGGCGGAGGTACTCAGGCTGGGCCGGACGATTGCTCATCTGGGCATGGTTCCAATGGCGCGCATTCCTGAGTTGACCCGGACGCAGGTGCAGCCTCTTCTGGATGGGGGCATGGAAATCCTGACTTTGCCCGATGTCAGGAGCGCCGCCCAGGCCTCCCGGCTGGTGAAGTTGGGCAAGTTTCCTCCTTTGGGAGAGCGAGGCGTATCGACCTCCTCGGCCGGGACGGGTTTCACTCTTGGAACCGATCCCCGGCGAGCGCTCAGTGAGGCCAACCAGGGGACGTCGCTGATGGTTATGATCGAAAGTGATGAAGGCTACCAGGCCCTGGATGACATTCTCCAGGTTGAAGGGATTGACATGCTGACTGTAGGAGAAATGGATTGGTCGGTCAGCTTGGGTCTTTTCGGTCCGGAAGCCAAACGGGCCCTGGCTCCCAAAATCGAACGGGTGCTGACGGCAGGTCGTCGGAGCGGAAAAATCCTGGCGATGGGCGGAGGGCATCCCCAACAGGCTTTGCATTATCGAGCGCTGGGGGTCCGCCTCTTCTTTGTGGGTGTGGATGTCAATCTGAAGCGCAAGATGTTGTCCGAATCGCTTTCCGATTTCAGGGAAGTGCTCGGCTAGCATTCAGGCAGGTCAGAGCATGCCGAGCGGCACCTCAGGTTCCGGCGAGGGAAACGCTTCGTCGATGGCTTCCAAGTCCTGGCTGGAGAGTTCCCACCCCAAGGACTGGGTGTTTTCCCGCACATGCTCCTTCTGGCTTGCTTTCGGAATGGTGAACACTCCCGCATGGCGGGTGATAAAATTCAGCACCACCTGCCTGACCGTTCGTCCGTGGTTCCGAGCAAGGGTGGCCAAAACGCCTCCGCCTCTGCTGGCCGGCGAGGGGAAGCGTGAATGACCGAAGGGACTGTAAGCCACCACGGCAATCTGTTGCTCGGCACAATAGGGGAGAAGACGGTACTCGATGCCCCGGTCTCCGAGGTGGTAGAGAACCTGATTGCAGGCCAGCCGTTCATGGCGAAGCGCTCGCTGGGCCTCTTTCAATTCATCCAAATCCAGGTTGCTGACCCCGATGAATCGGATGAAACGCCGGTTGACCAGGGTTTCCATGGCTCTCATTGTCTCCTGGATCGGGTGGTGGCCGCTCCAGTGCAGCAGGTAAAGATCCAGCATGTCTGTTCGAAGTCGCTTCAGACTTCGCTCGCAAGCCCGCAGGGTTCCATCGTAGGAAGCATTGGAGGGGAGCACCTTGCTTGCCAGGAAGACATCGCTCCTCCTGTGGCCGATTGCTTCTGCTGTCAACTCTTCGGCCCGGCCGTTGCCATACATTTCAGCGGTATCGATATGAGTCAGTCCCAGGTCGAGCCCCAGTCTCAGAGCCGCCACCGCCCGCTGCTCCTGAGCTTGACTGCCTTCGATCATCCAGGTTCCCTGACCGACAATCGGAACCTCAACGTTGGTCCAGCCGAATTTGCGTTTGACCGTGGGCATGACTAGCCGTCACTTTCCAATTGGCTCGCAATCGTCCGATGGTTGATGGTTATGTGCGGGGGCGGCCGGACGGCTGATTTCCCGGTTAGATCGGATGACCGGCTTTGTCGCACACCCGACATGCATCATGGCCATGAAGCAGTGTTTCATTGGTTTCGGCCTGGTTGGGTCCGGGCGCACATAATGGCGCCTTCGGCTTCGAGGTTTTCAGTTTCCCTGTCGCTGTAACCCTGTTCGCGCAGCACCTCCCGTGTGTGTTCCCCCAGGAGGGGCGCTCCTCGCGTTAAGGAGGTTGGCGTCGCGGAAAACTTGACCGGCGCCCCCAAGGTCTTTACCCTGCCCAACCGGCTGTGCGGGACATCGATCACCATCTGACGCGCTTCTACTTGAGGGTCGGCATGCATGGCTGCGATTGAGAGTACCGGTCCGGCCGGAATCCCTGCCGCTTGGAGTTTTTCCAGCCAGAAGGCGGTGGTTTGTGCTCGAAAGTAGGGGGTCAGCCGCTCGACCAACGCCGCCAGATTTTTCATGCGGCCCGCGTTGTCGGCGAATCGCTGATCGTGTCCTAGTTCCGAAGCTCCAAGAGCTTTAAGCAACCGTTCCCAGTTGGCCTGGTTGGCGGCGCCGATATTGACCCAGCCATCCCGGGTTTCAAAGGATTGGTAGGGAGCCATCAGGGGGTGGGCCGAACCCATTGCCATTGGGGAGACGCCCGTTGCCAGATAAATTGCCGACTGCCAGTAGGTGTGAACGATGCCGGCTTCCAGCAGAGAGGTGTCCACCAGTTGTCCCTCTCCGGTGCGCTGCCGGTGAGCATAGGCCGCAACGATCCCCAGAGCCGCCAGAATGCCTGCGGTGATATCTGTCATGGGGGCGCCCACCTTTACAGGCGCCCTGCCGGGTCCTTCGCCCGTAATACTCATCAATCCGCTCATTCCCTGGGCAATCAGATCAAATCCCCCCCGGTCGGCATAGGGACCCGTCTGCCCGAAGCCCGACAGGGAGCAGTAGATGAGTCCGGGGTGGTCCGATTTCAACCGGTCATAGCCCAGACCCAGTGCATCCATGGTGCCCTTGCGGAAATTTTCAATGACCACGTCGCTGTTCCCGGCCAGGCGGCAGAAGACCTCCCGCCCTTTCTGAGACTTCAGATTGAGTCCAACGCCGCGCTTGTTGCGGTTCATCATCATGAAAGCAGCCGATTCTCCCTGGATTTCGGGTGGAACGGCTCGCCGGGTGTCGTCGCCTCCGGGGAGGCGCTCCACTTTGACGACGTCCGCTCCCAGATCGGCCAGCATCAATCCACAGGTGGGACCGGCCATGACGTGGCTGGCTTCCAGGACTTTCATGCCGAGCAGCGGACCGGTACGATCAGAGGTTGGCTGTGGGTTCATGGTCAGCGGGCCTTGAATCGTGGCTTGGTCTTGGTGAGGAAAGCCCGGCATCCCTCCCGGTGGTCCTCGGTGCCGACAATTTCGAAACCCTGGTCCACTTCAGCCTGGGTCAGGGGCTTGGGATCCAAAAGGCGGTAGGCAAATCTCTTGTGCAGGCGGTTGGCCAAGGGGGCCCCATCCGCGATGCGTCGGGCGGTGGCGTAGGCTTCCTTTTCAACCTCGCTGTCGGGAACCACGCGGGTGACCAGGCCCTTGGCCTTGGCCTCTCGGGATCCGAAGACCCGGCCTTCCAGAAGAATCTCCAGCGCCGTCGCCCGACCCACCAGATCGATCAGCGCCCGAATCTCAGGATAGGCCATGGTGATGGCGATTCGATTAATAGGAACTCCAAAGCGGCTGGACTCTCCGCAGATCCTGAGATCGCACATGGAAGCCAGCTCCAGGCCGCCGCCAACGCAGACTCCCAGGATCATGGCGATGACCGGGTGTTGACAGTCCCTGATGGCTTGCATCGCCTCCTGGATCAGGGCTCCGTAGGCCCGCGCCTGCTGGCGATCGGAGCGGTGTGCCGAAAATTCGGAGATATCGGCGCCCGGCGAGAAGGCCTTCTGACCGGCCCCGCGCACCACAATGCAGCGTAGGGTCTCATCCGAGGAAAGATCCCGCATCACCTGTCCCACTCGCAGCCACAAAGCCCGGCTGAGTGCGTTCAGCTTTTCCGGACGGTTGAGAATAACCGTTGCGATGTCCTTTTCCCGCTGGATTAGGAGAATGTCGTCCATCGGATTCGAATCAGCCTGCAAAGCGGTGGAGGGGGACGCCAATGTCGATTCGGTTTTGAATCAGACGGTGCAATCTCAAGGCAACTCTGCTTAAAGGGATTACCGGGTTGCCCCTTCGATCCCGGTTGGCAATGGGAGGTTCCCCACTATTCCCGAAGGGAACCCGGATGCGATTCCCGGTTGGTCGGCCAATCAACCTGCAGTCATTTTCGGTGGCCGAGTCGCTGCCTGAGACCCTCACAGATATCCTTTCAGCAATCGATCTGTCAAGGAGGTACAACTACCGGCGAGTCCGCTCAGTGAAACATCTTTCACAGTTACAGTGACTCGGTTGGGTCTGTGCTTCCCAGGTGGACAGGCAGTCGTATCTCCATGCACAGCCCTCCTCCGGAGGCGTTGGAAGCAGCTACCGAACCGTTGTGCAGCTGCACCGCCCGCTGTGTAATAGCTAGTCCCAGTCCGGTTCCACCGCTCTGGCGTTCTCGGGCCGTGGCCACCCGGTAGAAGGGTCGAAAGATCTCTCCGAGCTCCGACTCGCGCACTCCTTCTCCAAGGTCGCGAACCGTAATCACGGCTGTGTCCCCATTTTTCCCTGCCAGTTTCAGCTCAATATCGACGGAGGTTTTGTCCGCGGTGTAGTAGACGGCGTTCCGGACCACATTCTCAATGGCGCTTCTCAATAGCTCTCGATTTCCGACGGCAACACAGACCTGGCTGGAGAGGATGCGAACACTCTTTCCCGAGCTACGGGCCTCGTATTCGGCATCGGCCACCACCTCTGCCAGCAGTGGGTCCAAGGCAATGTCGTCTCGGGCAGGCTCCATCGTGCCGCTTTCGATTCGACTGAGGGTGAGCAGGTGGCTGATGAGCTTGTTGAGGCGTCCCGCTTCCAGCTCAATGCGGTCCAGTTCGTCGTCGGATCGACCCTTCATGCGTTGGCGAATCAGCGCCAACGCCACATTGAGGCGAGCCAGCGGGGAGCGCAGCTCATGGGAGATGTCGGTCAACAGACGACGCTGAGCGCCCACCATGGTTTGGATGCGTTCGGCCATTTGATCGAAATCGCGGCCGAGTTCGGTAAGTTCGTCTTGTCGGCCGCCCGGGGCATTTCCAACCCGAGCAGCCAGATCCCCGTTCGCCAGTTTCCGAGTCGCGGCCCGAAGTCTCTTCAGAGGAGCGGTCAGATAACAGGCCAAGCCATAGCAGACCAGTCCAGCCGTTAGAAATACGGCCAGTATGCGAAGCACCTGGGTTTGGATATCGGCGTCCAGAATACCCAGGGCTCTCAGGATCAATGGCGGCCGCGGGGGGCGTCCGGGTGGATTTCTTGGAAAACGGATCCGGATGTTTCCCGCCAGGACGAACCGGCGACCCTCGGGCGAGACCACACTCTGGGCCACCAGGCGTTCTCCCTGAACAATCTCCACCAGACGTTCGTTACTTTGTGCGGCCCGGTCCGCCAAGTTCCTGACCCCGGGTGACGGATCGGGTCCGGCCAGAACCTCTCCCTGTTCATTGAGGAAGGAGACATTGAAACGACGCCGACGATTGACTCGATTGATGTATCGGCTCAGGCCCGAGGGGCCGACCCTTTCGAAAATATCGGCCGCCATTTGCGCAACCAGGGGCATGGTCATCCCAATCCATTGGCGCTCTTGAAGCTCGGCCTGCTCTGACATGGTGGCTCGGGTCGAGAAATAAAGGGCCAATCCGACCAGGGCCATGGCTGCCCAGAACCAGATGAAGATTTTCAGTACGAGGCTACGCATGATTTCGGCCATTGGCTTAGTCCGGAGGGCGCTGCCGGCTTGTCCCTAAAAGTGACACCTACTCTACCCGAAATTCTTTGCCGGAAACCAATGGATTGGAGGATTCGAGGCAGTGTCGATCACATCGATTAGCGGTGGGTTATGACCCGGGTAACGAGACAATTTTCTGGCCCCGAACCCGTCCCCACCTAAACGCTAGCCCGCATTTCTCAGCGGGGGGTAGCACTCTTCTCAAGAGTGCAACTTGGCGCAGGATTTTTTCCTTCAGCGCGTGCTCGCGAGCGAAGAGCGTAGCCGGAACACCATTCGAGGGAGCATGTGCGCGCTGAAGGGAAAAAGACAAGCCAAGGCGCGCCCAGCACGGTGTGTACCCGGAAGCCTTTAAAATAGGAGCAATAAGCTGCTGAAGATAAACTATCTTTCATGAGGTGCCCTGCGACCCGGTGAGAAATGCGGGCTAGACCCTCTCAGTGGCCAGGCTTCCCGCGGTGCCAGGAGCTGGAAACCGTCGCTTCCTCTTCCTATGGGCCTGGGTTGGGATAAACGTAGCCAACTCCGCGCACTGACCTGATCCGTTCGACGCCACTTACCTGGCGGCCCAGTTTCTTGCGCAGGTTGCTTACATGCATGTCGATGCTGCGGTCGAAAGGGTCGAACTCACGTCCCAGCAGGGTTTGAACGAGCTCCTCACGAGGCAACACCTGGCCGGCCGACCGCAGCAGCATTTCCAAAAGGTTGAACTCCAGTGTGGTCAGCACCACAGGTTGACCTGCCCGCATGACCTTCCAGGTATTCCTGTCCAGCTCGATGTCTCCCACCGTCAGGAGCGGAGGACGAACGTTTTCAGGTTCAAGCTCTCTGTTCGGCTGGGAGCGGCGGAAAACGGCCCGGATCCGCGCAACCAATTCGTGTGGATTAAAGGGTTTGGCCAGGTAGTCGTCGGCGCCGATCTCAAGTCCCACAATTCTCTCCACGTCCTCGGCTCTGGCCGACAGCATAATTACCGGGACACGCGATTCAGCTCGAATGCGGCGCAAGACGTCGAATCCGTTAACGCCAGGCAACATCACATCCAGCACCACCAGGGAGTACTCGCCCGAGAGGGCTCGTTCGATGCCCTCCTGTCCGTTATTGACGGTGTCCACCTGGAAACCCTCCAGCTCCAGATACCTGGTGACCAGCGAACACAGCTCGGTGTCGTCATCGACGACCAGCAAACGATCCATAAGAACCTCGATGTGTGAAGCGGTGCCGTCCGGGTTGTCCCAGAACAGATAAGGGTATTGTTTTGGATTGGTGGAGTTCAACTCTCAAGAATAAGGATCACTTAAATAACAACGTTCACCTCAAGGGCAGGGTTTCAGACATGGGTTTCCGTCTGCCAGGTGGCGGTGATTCCCATGGAGAAGCCAGATTTCCAATGGAGGATCCTTTTGAAGCCAAGACCGGGGAAGAAATCCGGCCATGGCCGGAACGTGCTGGTGAGTTGCCGGGACCGCAACACTTCGGAGAATGGGTCTCCTCGCGATTCGTATAGAAGCGTCCGACGGGCCGGACCCATTGACAAAACTCTACAGAACGCTGACGCACTCTTTACACCCCCTTGGCCGGGAGCGACGTATATATGGGTAAGAGTCAGGCGAGGAGCAAGGTTGCTGTGGAGGCTCTTGAAAATTCCAAAAAAGGAGGAAACTCAAATGTTCCAAGTTTCAAACAAAACTAAAAGCGGAAGGATTCTGGTGAAAGGCGTGGCGGTTTCGGTTTTTGCTCTGGCATCGATTCTCCTGGTGGAATCTGCGTTCGGCCAGTTCGCAGGCTTCAGAGGTGGAGGCGGCCGGGGGCGAGGACCCGGAGGCAAGGGCATGATCGGGATGCGGGGTGCAATGGTGGCTGAGTTCCTGGGATTGACCGAATCCCAACAGGCCGACATCAAAACGATCCGCAAGGCTGCCCGGGATCAATCCCAACCCATCCGCAAGCAACTGCGGGCCAACCGCAAGGCTCTGGGCGAAGCCGTCAAGGCAGAGGAGACGGCCAAGATCGACGCTCTGGCCACCAAGCATGGGAAGCTCCAGGGCCAGTTGGTGGCCATCCGTGCCAAGACGCGGTTGGGTCTTAAAAATGTCCTGACGCCGGAGCAACAGCAGAAATGGACTTCATTTCAAGAGAAGCGGAAAGCCGGCTGGGAAAAGCGCAGGCAACAGAGACGCGAGCGTTCCGGTGGCGGCCCCAGAGGAGACTGATTCCTGGACATCACCACGGTGGGGTTTGTCATACTGGAAGCGATGGGGTGGGTCCGGCTCTCAAGCCGGACCCACCCTCATTTGTGCTACCGCGACAGCCGGCCCAAACTTGGATTGGACGGGATCGACCGCAAACATTCGGCAACAACTTTGAGTGAAATTGAAAAAGGGAGGAAGAGATGGGCACCAATAGAGCAACGACGATCTCGGTAATCCTGTTTATGGGGCTATCCCTGGTGCTGATGGCGGGTGAAAAACCCAACTTCTCAGGCACCTGGACCCTGGATCCCGAGAAGAGTGAAATGGGCAGGGGTGGCCGCGGGCCTGGCTCCGGCCGTTTCGGAGCCGGTAGAGGCGCCGGCAGATCAGGTGAAGGCGGCCGGCAGGAAAGGGGCGGTCCCGGCCGGCGCGGCATGGGATCCATGGGCCGGCGAGCCATGATGGGACCCTTGACTATCGATCACCAGGAGCCGCAAATCGTCATCAAACAAACACTGAATTTTCGGGGTGAAGAACAGGTCCGGACCTCCAGGTTCACAACGGACGGAAAGGAATCGACCAACGAAGGATTCGGCGGCATGTCCACACCCTCAAGGACCTATTGGGAGGGGAATCGACTGGTGACTGAATCCAGCATGGAAACTCCCATGGGACCCATGGAGTTGAAGGAGATTCGCAGCCTCTCCGATGACGGCAAAACCATGATCGTCGTGAGAACCACCTCGGGGGGGCCGCGGGAACGAACTCAAAAATTGGTCTACGTGATGCAACCGGCTCACTGATCTGCCGTCGATCGGTCTCGAGTCTCCGATTCTTTACGGACTTCTGGCAATGGTCTTCACCCAAGCCCGCTCGAAGTGTACCTCCAGGCTTGACGAATCTTTACGAAACGTTGACCAATTCTTTACTTCGTTCGCGCCTTGGTCGGCATCTGTTCCTGTGAGGAAAAAATCTACGGGACGTGAAACCTGAGAAGGAGGGCGTCATGCAGTTTCTCCAAAGATATGTGCTCGCACCCTATTTGACATTGAGCCTGGTCAGCGGTGTGCCGTCGTTTGCCAAGGCCCCCAAGAACTCCGACCTGGACGAGATCGGGAATCGAAACGTCAACAAGGGGAACTGGAATATTATTTCGATCGAGAAGGAGATTGCCCTTGGCCGGCAGCTTTCCCAGCAGATCGAACGTCAAGTCAAGCTGATTGAAGATCCTGAAGTCACGGAGTATGTGAACCGGGTGGCTCAGAACCTGGTGCGCAATTCCGACGCCAAGGTGCCCTTTACCATCAAGGTGATCGATTCGGAAGAGATCAATGCCATGGCTCTACCCGGAGGCTTCCTTTACGTCCACAGCGGACTGATCACCGCAGCCGACGATGAATCTGAAATTGCGGGCGTGATGGCCCATGAGATTGCGCACGTGACCGCCCGCCACGCCACCGAGCAGCAGACCAAAGCCACCATCGCCAACTATGCCATGGTCCCCCTGATCTTTCTCAGCGGAGGGATTGCATCGGCGATCTACAATGCATCCAGCTTCCTGATTCCAATGCAATTCTTGCGGTTCAGCCGCAAGGCGGAAACCGAGGCCGACTACCTGGGTCTTCAGTACATGTACAAGACCGGCTACGATCCCAATGGATTTGTTTCCTTTTTTGAGAAACTGCAGTCCCAGAAGAAGAAAAAGCGGGGCAAGTTGGCCACAGCCTTCTCGACCCATCCTCCCACCCACAAGCGCATCAAGAAGACTCAGGCCAACATTGAAAAGATTCTCCCGGAACGCGACCAGTACGTGATCAGCACCACGGAGTTTGACAGAATCAAGGCCAGGCTCATCGCCATGGATAATGCCAGGAGACCCTCACCGGGAGAGACAGGAAAGCGGCCCAGATTGAAGCGCCGCACTCCGGGCGAGGTCGGGGTAGAGGACGAACCACAACCGGAAGATGACGACCGTCCCCGTTTGAAGCGTCGCTCCTGATCCGGAGCGACTACCGGGAAATACTGGGGAGCTTAAGCCGTGGTCACTCGGAAGGGCTCCCCACCACCGCAACAACGTCTTGCGCGTAGCGATGCCCCCGCCCTGCCGCGCGGATCATGCGAGGCAAGACAGCTGATCGCAATTAAAGACGAACCACGAATGAACACGAATAGGCACGAGGACTGATGGACCTCCTTCAACGACAACTGGCGCCAAAATGCTTCGGCACTTTTGTCCCGTTGGTGTGACCCTGTCATGGGAGGAAGCCCACCCGGGAGCGCGGGCGTCCCGCCCGCACAAATCCTCCCGCAGCTTCGGCCATCTCCTCCACCGGAATCAACCGGCAGCGGCGCCCTGCCTCTGCTTCGGCCGGGCCCATGCGGTTCCCGCCGGCAGGGCGGTCGGCTGCAACATCGCAGGGAAACTGAGCGGCAACCGAAGGGACAGCATGCGGGCGGGACGCCCGCGCTCCCGGGGGTGTCGTCCCGATGGTGAGGTGGGGGGTATCCGGCGGGCGACTTCTCTGAAAGCCGGCCTGTCCCCTTTGGGAAACTCCCGTTTGCCTGAGAGCCGGGCGCCCGCCCCCCGCGACTGGGCAGATCCATCGAGAAGGACTATAAATTGAACATCGATGCACAGGATGCACAGGATAATCAGGACGGGAGGCTGCTGCAGGAGACGCTAACTCGGGCGATGATCGCGTGCGGATTTGAGGATGTCCGGGAACACAAGCCAGCCGTCTCCGGAAATAATCCTGTACATCCTGTGCATCGATGTTAACAAACAATCTACTCACGCTTGACTTTGAACCGGTCTCCCGCCACCCGACGACGGGGTTGTTTCAGGCAAGCCGGGCCCCCGCCCTGGCGTGCGGATCATTCGAGGGTGAAACAACGAACCTTCAGGGCCTGTAGCGAACAAGGACCAATGTCCCGTTAATCCGGTTGGCTGTATTTGGGAACATCGATAGACAGGATAAACAGGACGAGAGGCTGCTGCACAGGAAGCAGACTGGCTCGATGATCGAGTGCGCGTTTGTGGAAAACCTCAGTGTCCTTCGTGGCCCTTCACAGACCCCTTTCGAGTCTTTTCCAACCCCTTGGGATCCCTTCGCGGATTCATCATTTTGTTCCCTTAACAGATCCTTTAGCGCCCTTGGTGGAAATCTCTTCTCCCTTCCCGACCTTTGGCGGATCCCTCTTGAGCTTTCTCCAACCCCTTCGTGGCCCTTCGTGGATTTCTTTTTTGGCCTTTGTGGATAACCCTCAATTGTTTCAGGCAAGCAGTGCCGCCGGCCTGGCGGCCCTGGCCGAGCCTGCATCGCCATCAACCTTCAAATTCCGGACGCTGGGGCCGTTCGGGACGGCCCTGGCGTCGATTCCGGCCGCCGAATCCCCCACCTTCCCGGCCGGGAGAACGGCCGCGGCTTCTCCCGCGCATCTGATTCATTGTCTCCCGGAACTCGGCTAGCGTCACCGCGCCGTCTCCGTCGGTATCCATCCTTCCCAGATTGCCCCGCATTCGTTCCGGAATCTCTTCGCCGGTAAGCTTCCCGTCGTTGTTGGTGTCGCGACGCCGGAAGAATACCGAAGGATCGAAGCCGCCGCGGCCCCGCCGCCGGCCCCCGAATCGGCCTGGACCTGGCGGTGTTGCCAAAGGTGAAGGATCCTCCTGGATTTCCGGAGCAGGGACGGCTTCAGCCTGTTGCCTGGTCGAGCCGCTGTCTCCCTCCCTGAGTGCGAGGCAGTATAGATTTCGGTTGGAACGCAGGAACAGGCGGCCCTGGCTGATGGCCGGTGTGGCGCTGAATTCTTCACCGTCTTCCGCCATGCGATTGACGGCCAACAGTTCAAATCGCTCACTGGCCTTGAGCACGAAAACGAGCCCGGAGCGTGTCACGAAGTAAATTTTCCCGTCGCCAATGACAGGAGATGCATAGTTGCTTCCAAAGCCACCGCCTCTTCTGAAGCTGCCCTGAGCTGCAGGCACGGTGTTGCCGGTTCTCAGGCGGGCCTTGAAGATCTCCGTGCCGGTTCCGGCATCGATACAGGTTACGATCTGGTTCGAGAAGGTGTAGAGGCGTCCGTGGTAGAGGATGGGTGTCGCGGTTCGGTTGGCATGGCGGGCAGACCAGAGGACACGAGACTGGGTGACGTCACCTTTCCCCCCCGCCCGGACGGCTACTCCGCCGCCGCCCCTCGCGCCGGACTCGACGGCATAGACGATGCCGTCGTGGGAAATCGCGCTGGAATTGGCGTTTCCAGACTGCAGACCCGAGGAATACCAACGCAGCCTGCCGGTGTTTGGATTGAGGCCCCAGATCTCTCTGGGGACGGTGATCACCAGGTCGGTCCGGTTTGGGCCGGCATGAGCCAGTGCGGGAGTTCCCCAGGTGGCGTTCAAGCCTGCAGCCTCCTGTCTCCAGACTACTTCCCCCGTCTTCCTGTTCAGGCCTACCAGGGCTTCACTTTCGGAGGTAGCCGTGACAATGAGCAGGTGCCTATAGAGGATGGGGCTGGAAGCAGACCCGCGGCCTTCAGGATCTGATTCCATACCGATGTGCCGTTGCCAGACCTGCTTTCCTTCCATGTCGAAGCAAAAGACTCCGCTCTTGCCGAAGAAGGCATAGACGTGCTCACCATCGGAAACCGGTGTGTGCGAGGCATAACCGTGTTGAGTGATCCTCCCGCTGTAACTGATTTCCGGCAGCCGAGCCTCGATGGCTTTGGACCAGAGGGTCTTGCCGGTATGGCGATCGATGCAGATCAGGTGGCGGCGCAGTTGCTTCGGATCACCGGGATTTCTGCGATCCATTCCGTATCCCGACCAGTAGGTAACAAAGACTTTATCGCCGACCGCGATAGGGCTGGAGGAACCCGGTCCGGGTAGCGGGATCTTCCATTGGAGGTTGCGTGTTCCACTCCAGCTGGTGGGGAGAGGATCCCGTTCGGTGCTGATCCCGGCACCGTTCGGCCCTCGAAAGCGAGTCCAATCGGCATATGTGACTGACGACCACAGGATTAGGGAAACGCATACCAACATCTGAACGAATGGTTTTCGAACCACTGGAAAGCTCCTTTGCCTGAAGCGCACACTCTTTGGTTTTCTCCTGGCCGGTGGGATGATTCTCCGACTTCTGAGGGTAGAACGACTAGTCTAACTGCCCGGTTTCTTGGAATTTTCCGGAAGGAGCGCTTTCACGATGACATGCCGAAAATGTAGCCGTTCGACCCCGGCAATCACAAAAATTTACATGATGTTGACCAACTCTTTACATCGCGTACTGGCCCACCTGCGTCTAAAGAAATGTCAGTCGCATCGGGTGGCCGTCAGGCTGCCTGAGTGCCCACGCAAACGGGCGTAAGAGATTCAACCTTTGGGCAGAATCCAGGCCGAAATTCAATAAGGAGGACCCAAAACGATGAGAACAAGACATGGATTCACCGTGGCTTCTTTGTTGGTGGCGATGCTGTTGAGCCTGCCGTTGGTGTCTTGGGCCGGCAACTTGATAGCAGCAACCAAAGTTGAGAATCCTACGGTCCAGGACCAGAGGCCGCTGGAGAGCAAAATCCGGCACGAACTGGTGATGCTTCCCTACTTCAGCGTCTTTGACCACCTCGCCTTCCAGCTCGATGGCGATGAGGTTCAGTTGATCGGCCAGGTCACCAGCCCAGGCTTGAAGAATGCGGCCGGAAGAATCGTGCAAGGCATCGAGGGAGTTTCCACCGTCGTCAACCATATCGAGGTCTTGCCGAACTCTCCCAATGACGACCAGATTCGACTGGCAGTCTACCGTGCCCTTTACCATCGAGGCAGCCGCCTGTTTCCCTACAGCCTGGGGGATTACGATGCCATCGGCATCATTGTGAATAAAGGGGATGTCACGCTGGTCGGCACGGTCGTCAGTGAGTCAGACAAGCATTTCGCCTTTCTGAAGGCTTCAGGGGTTCCCGGGGTGTTCTCGGTGACCAATAATCTGGTCGTGCAGAAGTCCTGAGCCTGGACCGGTTCAGGTCGAAGGCGGGGCACCCGGATCCCCGGTGTCCCACCTTCGATTTTTTCCCATCGGCGATAGGCCAATTTCTCCGGATCCTCCGCACCATCCAGTTCCCCCGATTCTCCAAGACATTCCTGCATTCCTTCAACCGGAATCAGTCCATTCCTCGAAGACTCCGAAGTTCCGGCCGGGCAGCTTGGAGGCCCAGCGGGAACTGTGCTACTTTCAAGTCGAGTCCCAGCGGCAAAGAGTTTCCTGGCACAATGGCTCGGGAGAATCATGGTTCAATCCAACCTTCTATCCAAGCAAGTGGGTATTTACGAACGACTGGGGCTCCATCCCTTCATCAATGCAGGCGGCAGTTACACCCGGTATGGTGGCTCCCTCATGGCTCCACAGGTGATCCAGGCTATGGAGGAAGCCTCCGGACGATACGTTTCCATCCCGGAGCTGCAGGAAGCTGTCGGGCAACAGATCGCCGCTTGGCTGGGTGCCGAGGCGGCATTGGTGACTTGCGGCTGTGCTGCAGCCCTGACGTTAGCGACGGCAGCCTGTGTGACTCGGGGTGACCAGGAAAAGATGAGCCATCTGCCGGATACACTGGGAATGAAAAACGAAGTCATCCTGCAAAAATCCCACCGGGTCGAGTACGACCACGCCATTCGAAACGTTGGAGTCCGGTTGATTGAGGTCGGCAGCCGGCAAGAGCTCGAGGCCTCGATCGGCTCCAGGACTGCCATGCTTTTTTTCCTGAATATGGCCGAACACCGAGGGCAGATCCAACGAAAGGAGTTTGTTGAAATTGCCAGGACTACCGGCGTGCCCTGCCTGGTTGATGCCGCAGCAGATATTCCGCCGGTGGAAAACCTCAGGGACTTGATCGCATTGGGGTTCGATCTGGCGGCCTTCAGCGGTGGCAAGGGAATCAGGGGCCCGCAATCCTCCGGTCTGTTGTTGGGGCGCAAGGACTTGATTCAGGCGGCTTTTCTAAATGCGCCCCCCAATCCCGACCGCGTCGGCCGTGTGGCCAAGGTTGGCAAAGAGGAGATCGTCGGCCTTTGGAAGGCGCTGGAGTTGTATTTGAATAGAGATCATCAGGCCGATTGGAAACGTTGGGAGGAGCAGCTTCAGGTGATTGCCGACTCCTTGCATGGCATTCCAGGAATCACAACCAGACACTTCGTGCCGGTCATATCCAGCCAGGTTCCCCATTTGGCCATCGAATGGAATGACCGGATTCTCAAGTTCAGCCGGGAGCATTTCCTGGAAGCGCTCCGTCAGGGTGAGCCGCGGATTGAGGTCTCCCCCGTCTCCACCGAGGGCCCCCGCTTGGAGTTGAGCTCATGGATGCTGGAGCCGGGCGAGGAGATCGTGGTCGCCCGCCGCTGTAAAGAGGTGCTCAAGGACCTTGTCACTATGGCTTAGCCCGCATGACTCCACCTGCCTCCGGCCCCCAACACACCTGCCTGAAATCCCCTGCCTAGCCCGCATTTCTCACCAGGGGGCGCCCAGCACAGTCTGTACCCTGGAGACTCCGAACTAAGCGCCGCAAGATGTTAAAGACAAGCACTTTTCTACCTTATGCTCAGCGTCCTGGTGAGAAATGCGGGCTGGAGTCGTCAGGCGCAATATCCTCCATCCAGCACAATGTTTTGCCCGGTGATGTAACGGGAAGCCTCGGAAGCCAGGAAGAGCACCACGCCCTTGATATCGTCGTATTCCGCCATTCTCTCCAGAAAGACGCGTCGGTTGTACTGTGACAGAAAGGGCTCGTGAGCCACCTCCGGGTTGTAACCACCGGGTGAAATGGCATTTACTCGAACGCCATGGGGTCCGGCCCAAGCTGCCAGGTACTTGGTAAGACCCACCAGGCCGTGTTTGTGAAACTGGTAGTCGGGCGGCGTGGTCATGTCGGTGCCGGCATAGTTGCTGAAGTCCGGGGCAACCACGCCCTGGACGGAGCCGATGTTGATCATGGTCCCCTTCTTTCTCTTAATCATCGGATCCAGAAAGGCTCGGGAGATGGCAAAGAGTCCCGTGGCGTTGACCTCCATCGACTGCCGCCAGTCATCCAGAGGGGCCGCATAGCTCCGCATGGACCGTCCCACCGAGTTGTTGACCAGTATATCCACCGGGCCCTGTTGTTTCAGCACCCGCTCACTAAAGGCCAGGATCGATTCCTCGCTTCCTTGATCGTAACTTTCACCACTGGCCTTCAGTCCCCGGTCCACCAATTTGGCGGCCCATTCCTGGCAGCGGGACTTGTTGCGGGAAGCGATGACCACATGAGCCCCGG
Source organism: Candidatus Versatilivorator sp. (assembly GCA_965262635.1). Classification (GTDB taxonomy): domain Bacteria; phylum Acidobacteriota; class Terriglobia; order Versatilivoradales; family Versatilivoraceae; genus Versatilivorator. The sequence continues at coordinate 1,339,568 of OZ253547.1, forward strand.
CTTCGGCCAGAGCTTCCGACATGGGAGTTCCATAGAGTCCGGTGCCCCCTGTGACGATGGCTGTGCAACCGGAAAGATCAAACAGCTCGCGAACATGCATGATATTTCTCCTGTTTAAGAATATGTTCACAGATTCCGAGAACCGATGGGTCCTACGCCTGGTGAGAAATCCGGCTTAGGAACGGACCAGCACCAGCACCAGGGAAAGGGTCAGGATGCTGGACAGGGTTGAGAAGAGTACCGCCCGTGAGACGAAAGCGACGTTGCTGCCAAATTCTCGAGCGAAAACGATCGGCATGATCGCCGTCGGCATGCTTGCCTGCAGCACCACCACCTGACCCAACAAGCCCCCCAAGCCAACCAGGGAAGCGACCCACCAGGCCCACAAGGGACCGACCAGGAGCCTGAGCGCAACCACGCCCCAGACATCGGAGTGGTTCATGCGGAGCGGGATGCGGCCCACTTCCATTCCGATGGTAATCAAGAGGACCGGTATCCCGGCCCTGCCAAGGATATCAATGGGCCCAAAGACGGAGGGCGGAAGGGGGATTTCGAAGGCTCGTAACATAAGGGCGGCCAGAATGGCGTAGGGAACCGGCATCCGAGCCAGCTTCCAAAGCGATTGCCGAGTCCCGTGCACGCCCCGTGCAGCCAGAAACAGTCCACAGGTGTTGTGTGGCAGAGAGTTGGTCGCCACCAGGACAGCGGCCAGGCTCAACCCCTCCTCACCGAACGCAAAGAGCACGAAAGGGAATCCCAGGGTGACGGCGTTGAAAAAGGTTGCCGCCATGACGGTGGCGCCGGTGGTGGGTCCATCCATGCGGCGGAGCCTGGCATAGAGCCAGCCCAGCAGTGCCATGCCTGCCAGGACTAGAAAAACGAAAGCAACCACTTGCCCCGCCTGCGCAAGTGTGACCTCCACCTTCATGAGAGAGGAGAAGAGCAGAGCAGGCGACAGGATATAGAGACACAAACGACTCAGACTGCGCAGCTCGAAGTGCAACAGCCGATCGGTAAGGGCTCCCAGTCCGGCAAACAAGATGGGGGGCAGCAGGGCATCCAGAAAGGCACGAGCCACCGCAAGCAAGAACGAGGCAATCATGGAGTCAGTGCGTGCATCCCCCGGGTTTACAATTCATGCCGTGAAGTCTTTCGTTCGGAGATCGTTTGCCAGCCCATCCGAGGACAAGCGAAGCCGAAGGACTTGGAATCTCATGTGCCACAAGAGACCCTAAACCCGCATTTCTCACCGGGTCGCTGGATGCATTATGAAAGACAGTTTATTTTCAGTACGTTATTGGCCCTGTTTTGAGGGCATGCGGGTGCAGACGGCGCTGGGCGCGCTCTGGCTTGTCTTTTTCCCTTCAGCGCGCACATGCTCCCTCGACCGTAGAAACCGCTACGCTCTTCGGTCGCGAGCACGCCCTGAAGGAAAAAATCCTGCGCTATTATCACGCCCCCCGGTGAGAAATGCGGGTTGAATCATTCCAAATCGGATTTTCAGAGCGAGATTGAACGGGACGAATTGCCGACTGTCGACTACTTCCCGGAAGGACTGCCAAGTGGCTCCGCGTCCGGCTCAAACACGAAAAGCGGCTGGACATCGGGAGAACGCCAAACGAGCAGGCGGCCGGCTTGATCTCCAGCCACCACCGTCCGGCCATCGCTGCTCACCGCTGAAACGTGGACGAAGGAGGACACGCCGCCAAGCCGTCGTTCCCCGAAGCGTACGATGGGGTCCCCTGAACTGATCAACAATCGGTCGCTGTCGGAGATGAAATTCAGCGAGGTGATCTCTTTCTCGTAACCGCTGATGGTCTGTTTCTGTTCGCCTGTTTCGAAGTCCCATAGCTTGATGGCGCCGTCGGCGCCGCAACTGGCCAATATCTTGCCGTCTGCTTTCCAGGCCACATCCAGGACGTGGTGGGTGTGTCCCTCCAAGGTCTTGGCCAATTGACGGGTTTTCACCTCAAAGACTTTGGCAAATCGGTCGGTGGAGGCAGTGGCCAGATACCGGCCGTCAGGCGAAAACTCGATACCGAGGATAGTGTCGCTGTGCGCATCAGGAATAGCTCCCACCAGATCTCCGCTCTCTGCAAACCAGATCTTGAGTTCTCCACTTCGGGATGGGTCTCCGCTCCCGGTGGCCAGCAATGTGCCATCGGGACTGAACGCCAATGCCGTTACCCGGTCCAGGAGCCCCGATGGATCGTCCGCCGCCCCCACCACCCGCTCCAGAGCCCAGGACAATCCCTCCTCGCCTTGGGATGGATGAGACGAGCTTGCAGCCAGGCCCGACGTTTGCAGGCGCCAGAATTTTATGGTCCTGTAGCCTCCCGAAACCAGGAGTCCGCCTTTGGGGCTGAAGGCCAGGGAGTGGACCATATCCCTATGACTGACCCCCGGTTTCCGGTAAAGGCCACTTTGGTTCAATGAGGGGTCGACGAGCTGCGCCGCCAATTGGCCCGAGGCCAACCGGTAGACATGAATCCGGTTGGAGCGACCACAGGCGGCGTACTGACCATCGGGACTGATGGCAGCGCTGTAGACTGGATTCAAAGCCGCAGGGATGGCCTGCCACTTCAGCCTGGGCAAGAGGCTGATCGTGTTGGTCTGGCGTGCACCCTGGTCGATCCACAGTTTCAGGAGACCAAGCTCTACAGGGGTCAGAGGCACGGCCTCGGCGGCATTTCCTGCGGGCGGCATGAAGGGTTGGCGGCGATGGGCAGCCACCTGGAGCAGCAGACTGTCTGCGCTGTTGCCTGGAATGACCAGTGGTTCTTCCCGATCACCGGAGAGAATCAGTTGCCTGTCTTCCAGAACCACGTTCCCGAGAGCCAGGCTCTTGCTGTGGCAGGCCAGGCATTTGGACTGAAAAATCGGAAGGAGATCTTGGTTGAAGGTTACAGGTTCCGGTCTTTGCGGGACCACGATGGGAATCGGTCCGTCCCGCTCCGAATCCTTTTCCTTGTTGAGTTCAGCCTGGATTGAGGGGGCTGTAGCGGTCCAAAGCAGAATCAGCCAAGGTATCGCCGGTTGTCCTGGAGCAGACAGGTTTGGCCGGAGTCTGCGCCGGCGGCCTGAGTGTAGTGTCTTGACTAACCACTTCATGGACGGCGTTTCAGCGAGGTCTGGTCCTGGAGAGGATGCACTCGGATCGTCAGCGGCTCTTCCACTTGAATCTCCTGCTCGTTCAATTGAAGCGTTGCCTCCAGCATTAGCGGGTAATCACCGGGATCGAGGTCCGAGGAAAGCCGAATAAGCAGGGCGGCAGTCGTCTCACTTTTCGGAATCGTCACCGACTCGGCCTGGATTCCAACGATGTGGGTGGGAACCTTGAGACCGATCTCAACCGGCTCGGCGTAGTCAAACAGGCGGTCGATCGACAGGGGTAGTTCCAGGTTGGCCCCGGCCCGGGAGTGCCGCAGCTTCTCCTGACCGGTCAGGACAATGGGCGCCGGATGGATGGTCACATCCAGCGCTCTGGAATGAGCTGCCATCCTGATTTTTCGCGGTGATGCCTTGGCGATCGCCTCCCGCAGGCGTCTCTCGGCCGCCCTGCGCTCCCTCTCGGCCTCCCTGGCTTGAGCGGCCAGTTCCGCCCTGGATTGGGACGATGCTTTCCCGGTGACTCTCCCGGCCATGGCCGTTTTCTGTTCGGCCTGTTTCTGCAGCCGCACCCTTTCCTGAAGGGCTTGCACCACCGCTTCCGGTTGGTTGCGATAGGTGATCTGGCTCAAGGCCACCGCGGAAAAGGTGTACTTCCCGGGCTTGAACTCGTTTCCCCGCTTTGTGACCTTGTAGATGAGCGTTCCCTCGCTGCTCTTGTCGTCGACAACCAGTTTGGTGGTGCCCTCCCTCAGTCCGTCAAACGTTCCTAAACGCAGCCTCAAATCGCCCGGCAAAAGGGAACGACGGGCGAGCTGAAAGGGGATCTCCAGGTTGCCTTCCAGGGGGACGTTCCAATCCTGCTTCTCGATCCGGAACTCCGGAAGCTGGGGCGCCAGCTCGCTTCGGCTCACGGCCAGCGTCCGATTCCGCACGACCCGGGATTGGGCGCCCTCCTGCCTCAGCGAACCGGAGTTCCAGACCAGAGTGGCGTAGCGGGCCTGCCGCTCAACCACCCTGCCATCGATCCTTGCCCTGCCGATCACCTGCACGGCTCCCGTCCAGCCCGCCGCCTCTCGAGACGCCTCAAAGAACAGGTAGGTCCCATTGCTCTTTTCCGGGATGGTTGCTCCCGGGAAGCTGATCCCGGATGGCAGTCCCTTGACCTCGATATCGATCTTACCCGCGAATCCGTCGCGCCGGATGGCCATGACGTTCATGCGGGTTTTTCCACCCAGTCGCAACAGGGGTTCCCAGATGTTGCCGTCGTCGTTGGAGCCCCCGGGATCATCGGTAGCCACCAGCAGGTGGAAGTCGGGGTCGGACTGCCGAATCGACAGTCGGTAGAGATGGGAGGGGCGACTTTCCCGGGTGGCGGCCAGATCGTGAATCTTGAGCCGGTAGATGCCGTCCTGCTCGGCTTTGAATTGAAAGAAGGGGTCGCGGCTTCCGGTGTTATAGCGCTCGTCGCCCAGAAAGGAACCGTCATCGTCCGATGCCGCCACCAACTGTGGCTGCTCTTGACCCTCGGCGTCCATGGACAATCTTTGCAGGATCACTACGGGGTCGGTCGGCAGACCCAACCGATGTGAGAACACCTCAATCCAGTAGCTGGCGCCTTTTTTGGCTTCGAAGACAATCCAATCCTGATCCGCCTGGGGGAAAAACTGCCCGTGGATCTCACAGGGAAGGGAGACCTTCTGGGCCGACCGCGGCTGGTTGTTGGGCTCCAGTTCCCGGACCACGGGAGCCGTGGCAAAACCAAGGCTGGCGGAATTCGAGATTCCTTCGGGCGAGCTCAATCGATAATCGATCCCTCCCGCCACAATCTGTCTCGGTTCCAGAAAGGAGTTGGCCGGCAGGAGCTGAGCATCTTGCGGGAGGGTGATTTCGACGGCTTTCTCCTCCAGGGGCACCCCTTGGGCGTTGAGCACCGAGGAGACCTTGCCGCCCGGGAGATTTTGCCCGTAAACCACGTAGGTTTGCCGACTTCCGGGCAGACCCGCCGGTGGAAAGATGTATGAGATGTGCGGCTGGGTTCCCAGCGACAGGCGGTAGGCGTATTCGGGACCGCCTCGATAGAGGTAGTCGTATATCTTGACGATATATTGTCCGGTGGCCGGCACCAGGAAGTCCAGGAACGGGTCGAGGCGGTAGCTGTCCCGATCGCTCTGGAGTTCCCGCCCCGAGGCGTCGCAGAGGACCAGGGTGGCATCCATCTTGGAGTCGATCCGTTGGGCCAGCACTTTCAGGATGACGCGCTGTCCTTGCTGGGCTTCGAATTTGAAAAAGTCGGCGGTGCCTTCATCACTGAGGCCGTTGACCGTCACTCCCAGAGGAATCGGCATGGCCTTGGGCAGCGTGTGATTGTTGTCCTCCGAGAGCACCTCTTCCCGATCCCCCACCATAAAGGCTCGAGCATTGGAAATCCCGAAGTGGCCGACCATCCGCAACTCATAGACTCCCGGCGGCACATCGGGGGCAATAGTGACCTTGAACTTGCCCGGAACCGGACTTGGAGTCGGCTGAAGCCGTGAGCCCTCACTCATCAAAGGGGACCCGGTGATGCCCGGATGGGAAAAGAAAAGGCGATCGACGCCATCCATGTTGTTGCCGGTGACGGTGACCTCAACGGCTGAGGCTTGTTTTCCTCCGGGTGGATAAGCCGTCATCAGCCGTAGAAAGGGCAGTTGGCCCCAGGCGGGAATGCCTGCCATCTGCCAGAGGCCTGCGGCTCCGAACAACAGCAACGCCATCGATCGTAGCTTTGCCGCCGTGTTTAAAACCTTGTGTGACATGGGAATTCTCCAACTCCGTAACCGGGTCGATCACCCATCAACCGGATCGGGTCAAACCGGGAACACACCCGAAGAATGGGCACCTCCGCCCGACCTCAACCGGTTCGGAAACTCCCCCGAGAGTCGCGGGTCCGAACTCGGCAAGAGGACTCAATGGTTGAAGAGGAATTCTTTGGTGTTGAGCAGAGCCCAGAGGGTGTCTTGATAGGCCTCTTCCAACCGGATTTGCGAGGCTGCGGTGTCGTCCGAATTTTGAGGCTTTTTCCGTAAATATCCCAATGCCATCTCCATTTCCTTCCCTTCGGGCAGCCGCGACAGAGTCCACAAATAGAGTTCCCGGATTTTCTCTTCGTCGGTCAGGCTGGAATCATTGGCCAAACGGACGGCCCTCCCTTGCGGGTTGCTGACCTTTTCATGGATCTTGCCAGAATTCAACAGGTGGAGGCTCTGGGCCAAGTTGGCGTCATGGGTTCGCTCGGATTCCGAAGCACTGGCATTGTTGGGTCGGCCAAACAACGCCAGGAAGTAGGAGTGGGCGTTGAAGCTGTCGTCGGGTAGCTGCAGGGCTCGCGTTCCGCCGGGCTGCCCGGGGAAGTCGGTCTGGACATCGGTCACCTGGTCGATGGCGTCCAGAAGGACCTCGGCCGTCAGCCGTTTGGGGTAGTACCTGGAAAAGTTCTGACTGTCATCCGCATTCTGGCCGTTGGGGTGGGAACTGAGTTGATAGGTCCTGGATTCACAGATCGTCCGGATCAGCTCCTTGAGGTCGAATCCGCTCTGGATGAAATGGCTGGCGAGGGCGTCCAGCAAATCAGGATTGGTGGCCGGGTTGGTCCCTCTCATGTCGTCTTCCGGTTCCACCAGACCGCGTCCCATGAAATGCTTCCAGTATCGGTTCACCAGCATCCGAGCAAAGAAGGGGTTGTCCTTGTCGGCGATCCAATTCGCCAGGACTTGCCGCGGGTCCTGCTCGGGGGGGATGTCGAAGGCTTCCGTCCCCAGTCCGGTGGGCATCACCGGAAGCTTGGTCTTGGGATTAATGGCCGCCGCCGTTCCGCGATCATGGAAAATGACCTCCTCCCCGGCTTGAGTTCCCGGCTTGCGTGCCAGGCGAGTAAAGAAGGCGGCAAACCCGTAGTAATCCTGCTGGCTCCATCGTTCGTAGGGATGGTGATGGCAGCGGGCGCACTGCAGTCGAACGCCCAGAAAGATCTGGGCTGCGTCTTGAACCTGGTCCTCGATGCTCTTGACCTCTCGGAACCAGGTCACGGCCGGATTGCGGCCCAATTCCCCGGAAGCCGCCACAATCTCTCGCATCCACTGGTCGTAGGGCTTGTTTTCCACGAGGCTTTGACGGATCCAGGCGTGGAACAGAAAATTACCCCGGGTGGACCGCTGGTCCCGCCGTTTATTGCGCAGGATGGCATTCCATTTGTTGGTGAAATAGTCGGCGTACTCCGGACTCGCCAGCAGCCGATCAACCCATTTTTGGCGCTTGGCCGGATCCGGATCTGCCAGGAATTTCCTGGCCTGGCCGGGGGTGGGCAAGCGACCAGTGATGTCGATCGACGTTCGGCGCAGAAAGGTGGCATCGTCGCAGAGTTCCGACGGTGGCAGCTCCAGGGTTCGGAGCTTGCTGAGCACCCATTGGTCGATGAAGCTTTCTCCCGGCGGCCCGTCTTGTACCCGACCGCCATAGGGGACCGTCACGCGAAAGACCGCCACCTGGTCCTGGAATCGCACCATGACCGCTGATTGACCGGCCCGTTCCCCAACCCCCACCAGACCCGAAGGGCCTACCTCCGCCAGATCTTTCTGGTTGGAGTCATATTGGCAAAGGCGGGTCACATCTTTGCTGGAACCGTCGGAATAGGTAGCCGTCACCAGGAGCTGCTGTTCCTGGTTGCGAGACATCAACCGCTGGGCCGGGAGCACCTGGATTCGCACCACCCTGGGGTCATCGGGTCGGCCGTAGGGCATGCCTTGCCTGATCCAGCGAGAGAGCAGGTCGAAGGCCGGGGAATCTCTGTCAACCCGAAGCCCGCCGCCGTGAGGGACCGCCGCCGTGGCCTTGAGCAGGAGCAGGCTCCGGTCGGGGGCAGCCGGAAACAGACGGCGTCCCCGTCCCTCGATGACCAGATATTCGAAATCTTCCTGGGGCTCGAAGCCCAGCAGCGACAACCTGAAGCCGTTTTGACCCGAGGCCTTGCCGTGGCAGCCTCCGCTGTTACACCCCGACTTGGTGAAGATGGGAACAATCTCGTTGGGGAAATTCACGCGGCGGGATTGGCCGATCTCTCGGACGGAAAGGTGGGTGCCGGCGGTAAGCCCCTGAGGAAGCCCGGCCGTGACCTGAACCGATCCATTGGCTAACGGGATCACAAAGCCGGCCTTGTCGATGGAGACGATTCCCGGCGGCCGGGATTGGTATTGGACTTGGCGGGTGTAATCCACCAGACGTCCATCGCGCAAGCGTCCCGTCACCAGGAGCTGTTGTCTTGCTTCCGGTCCCCGCAGCAAAGCCGCCGCTTCCAAATCGGGCGAACCGGGCCGACCGGTCTCCACGGTCAGCGCGACGAGCGGGTTGGCCTCCGAGGAGGGTGCGGACTGAGTGGACTTGCCCCGTACGGGACCGGCCGGGAGAAGCAGGATCAAAGCCAGGCTGGTGATCCCGGGGAGGGTGGACCGAGTGACGCTCACCATCGCTAACCCACCTTTGCAATCAAATCACTTCCGTCATGGGCAAGTGACCGTCGACCAGGTAATGGGGGCGGTCGGCAAGATCGGTAATCTGAGCCTTATTGGCGTCGATGCCCAGATTGTGGTAGAGCGTGGCAAAGATCTCCTGAACGTGGACCGGTCTTTCCTTGGGTTCCTCGCCCAGTCGATTGGTGGAGCCGATGGCTTGGCCGGCCTGCATCCCGCCGCCGGCCATCAGCGCGCAGGAGTTGCGTGGCCAGTGGTCGCGGCCTGCATCCTTGTTGATTTTGGGAGTGCGGCCGAACTCACCCCAGGCGATTACCGAGACATCCTTGTCGAGTCCACGTTGGTGGAGGTCTTCCACCAGGGCGCTGACCCCCTGGTCGAAGGCCGGGAGGTAATAGCGCCCATTCTTGAAATTGGTGCTGTGCCAATCCCAGTAGCCGAAGCTCACCGTCACGCAGCGGACACCTGCCTCCACCAGCCGGCGAGCCACCAGGAATTGGTCCATGTGCATGGCGGCCGCGTCCCGTTCCAGCTTGGGGGAACCTCTGCCGTAGCGGTCTCGGAGCCGGGGACTTTCCTGCTCGACGTCCAGGGCCTTCAGCAGCCGGCTGGAGGTCAAGACATCGAAGGCCTGCTCGTGGAAGCTGTCCAAACCTTCCATCAGACCGGTTCGGTCGACGTCGCGGCGGAATCGGTCGAAGCTCTGCAGTAGCTGCCTGCGGTCCGAAAGCCGTTCCAGACTGATCCCATTCAGGGTCATGTCGTTTCTGATGTCCCCCTGCGGCTTGAAGGGAGTGTGGGACACGCCCAGGAAACTGGGGCGGCCGAAGTTGTATCCCCCATGGCGGGACTTGTGGGACAGGTTGACGTAGGGCGGAATGGCTGGATCGGCGGGCCCTTTCAGCTTGGAGAGAACCGATCCCAGTTCCGGCCAGCCTCCCGGGGGAGGATTTCCTCTGCGCCCGCTTATGTGGCCGGTCATGCACTGGTAGGAGGAGTGCGAATTCTCTGCTCCAACCACGGTCCGCACCAGCACCAGCTTGTCCATGATCCTGGCCAACCGAGGCAGGTGCTCGCAGACATGGATTCCCGGGACTTTGGTCTTGATGGCCTGAAACTCACCGCGGATCTCAGAGGGGGCGTCGGGCTTGATTTCGTACATGTCCTGGTGCGGAGGGCCGCCGGGCATGTAAATCATGATGATGGCTTTGCCGGACTTGCCCAGGCCGGATTGCTTTTCCGCCCGGAGCAATTGGGGCAGGGTCAGCCCACCCATTCCCAGCGCGCCGATCTGGATAAAGTTTCGCCGCGACATCCCGTCGCACATGCGGTGGCCTTGCCCGTAGATGGTCAGCATTTGTCTCAACCTCCTCCAGACGATTGCCTGATCCAAGCTATTGAATACGGTGACCGTTAATGTACCACTTCCGACTCGGAAGTGTAAAGGCGTGATCGCTCCCTGCACTCTTCTCGACGGTGCCGCCCCTCCCTTTCCTGAAACAAAACCTGTTTCACTCTCGAATGATCCGCCCCGTCGTGTGGGGCGGGGGCCCGACTTACCTGAAACAAACGCCTGCGCCTGGTGGCTGGAAACCGGTTCATAGTCAAGCATGGGTAGATTTTTGATTCACATTGATGCACAGGATTTTTTTCGGAGACGGCTGGCTTGTGTTCCCGGACATCCTCAAATCCACACGCGATCATCGCCCGAGTCAGCGTCTCGTGCAGCAGCCTCTCGTCCTGATTATCTTGTGCATCCTGTGCATCGATGTTCAATTTATAGTCCTTCTCGATGGATCTGCCCAGTCGCGGGGGGCGGGCGCCCGGCTCGCAGGCAAACGGGAGTTTCCCAAAGGGGACAGGCCGGCTTTCAGAGAAGTCGCCCGCCGGATACCCTCCACCTCACCATCGGGACGACACCCCCGGGAGCGCGGGCGTCCCGCCCGCATGCTATCCCTTCGGTTGCCGCTCAGTTTCCCTGCGATGTTGCAGCCGACCGCCCTGCCGGCGGGAACCGCATGGGCCCGGCCGAAGCAGAGGCAGGGCGCCGCTGCCGGTTGATTCCGGTGGAGGAGATGGCCGAGGCTGCGGGAGGATTTGTGCGGGCGGGACGCCCGCGCTCCCGGGTGGGCTTCCTCCCATGACAGGGTCACACCAACGGGACAAAAGTGCCGAAGCATTTTGGCGCCAGTTGTCGTTGAAGGAGGTCCATCAGTCCTCGTGCCTATTCGTGTCCATTGGTGGTTCGTCTTCATTGACGAACGGCTGTTTTCCCTCTGAGTGATGCGCACCGTCGCGGTGGCGGGGGCCCGGCTTATCTGAAACAAACCTGGGTTCGCGTGACGAAAAACCGGTTCAAGAGATTGAAAAAACAGGGGTTGGAGAGGAATTGACAACGTGCCTGAATCACCCCTGTTTCACCCTCGAATGATCGGCCCGGCAGGGCGGGGGCCCGGCTTGCCTGGAGGAAAGCCTGCGCCCCCAGCACCGGGGCAGTTCCACCGGCAGCGCCAGCCGCGGCAATTGGATGTCACCGGGTGAAATCCTTCCAGCCTGCGGCTTCGCTTTGAAGCGGCCGAATGCCGCCAAGGGTTGACTCGGTTACCGTAATCCGTCAGAATTCCTCCAATTTGTTTCAACACCCGTTCAGGTTTCATTTCAAGCTGCCCCGCCGCCGGGGCGGCTGTCGGCTCTCGGACTTGCCCCGCAGTTTCTCGGCGGATGGCTGGTGGTTGATGACAAATATAGTATTTGCAGCATCTTGGCAGAACTATGGGTTCCCCCCGGTGTCTGTAGGGGTTCGAATTCCAAGACAGCACAAACAGCCTGCAGCCCCGTCGGTCTCACCTGAAATGTTTCATGGAACCGGCAGAGGCTCATCCCCAACCGGTATGGAAGGAGTTGACCCATGAGAGTTCCCGCGTCGTTCCACGACTGCCTCACTGCCAGTTTAGTCGTAATCGTCTGTCTGACGGGCGCCGGCTGCAGCCAGGGGCCTCAGGTCGATCGGAACAGCCCGGAGTATCTTTTTTCCCTGATGCAAGGAGCGGTGGCGGACGGGCGTTACGAAAAGGCCGTCAGTTGGGCCGGCGATCTGCAATCGCTGTTTCCAAAAAGTGAACAGGCCGCCAAAGCCCGGCTTCTGTCGATCATCGTGCTGGCAGGACAAAGCGATGGGTACCGCAACATTGCGGATGCCTACCTGGCCGGCATGGAAGCAGCTCCCGATCAATATGGCAAACTGCGCTCCACCGCCTTCAATTACCACCGCAAGCGAAAGAGTGTGGCGCTGGCGCTGTACCAGGCCTGGGATGGCTTTCTGAAGCAACACTCGCCTCAATCCACCTATGCCCTGGAATCCTCCTGGCCGGTTGACGATTCGGACCCGGGGCCGGACCAGCTGGACGAGGTCAGGAGTGGCAAGACGCTCGATTCGGAACAGCAACAGCAGGTCGAAGTCGTCGAACTCCCCAAGGGAATTGCCCGAACGTTGGCACGGTTTGTGGGCTCGGAGGAGGACCTGGACTTGGCCCGAACGACTTTGGACCAGGGATCGGTCGATCTGGTTCCGAGCCGGTTGCTTCTGACGGTGGCTCAATGTCTCCTGGACAACCAGAAGCTCTTCGGCCGGGAGGGATTGAGCGAGATCAGGAGCTATTCGCTCTTCCTGCAGGAGGCTGCCAAGTCGCTCAACCTGGCGTTCGCCAGCTTGCAGGAGAGCCCCGACGAGGCCATTCAGGCTGGGGCGGACCAGATGAAGGACGAGATTGACACGATGTATGGAAGGAAAAAGGATGCCGGCAGCTGACTGCCGGGGTCAGATGACTTCCGGCAACGGGCGGTAGCCGTCCACCAGATAGTGTGGCCGGTCGTTCAGATCGGTGATTTGGGTGGTGGCGGCGTCAATGCCCAAGTTGTGGTAGAGGGTGGCGAAGACTTCCTGGAAGTGAATCGGTCGTTCCTTGGGCTCTTCTCCCAGTCGATTGGTAGTGCCAATCGCCTGTCCGGTGCGCATGCCGCCGCCCGCCATCAGGGCAGAGGATACTCGAGGCCAGTGGTCCCGCCCCCCGTCCTTGTTGATTTTGGGAGTGCGGCCGAACTCGCCCCAGGCGATCACCGTGACATCCTTGTCCAATCCCCGCTGATGCAGGTCCTCCACCAGGGCGCTGACCCCCTGGTCAAAGGGGGGCAGATTGTCCCGTCCCCTCTTGAAATTGCCGCCGTGCCAATCCCAGAAGCTGAAGCTGACGGTAACGCAGCGAACCCCGGCCTCCACCAGCCTGCGGGCCAGGAGGAACTGTCCCATCAGTCTGGGGGCGGCATCCCCTTGATGTTGGGGGGTTCCCTCTCCATAGCGCTCGCGGATGCGTGGATCTTCCTTCTCCAGGTCCAGGGCTTCCAGGAGGCGGCTGGAGGTCAGAACATCGAAGGCCTGCTGGTTAAAGGCATCCAGCCCTTTCATTTTTCCGCTTTGGTCGGTATCCCGGCGGAAGCGGTCGAAACTTTGGAGCAGCGCCCGGCGGTCCGACAGCCGCTCCAGGCTGATGCCTTGAAGGGTCATATCCTTCCGGGTATCCCCGTCGGGGCGGAACGGAGTATGGGCGACGCCCAGGAAGCTGGGGTGTCCGAAGTTGTAGGGCTTGTGCCTCATTTTGGGGGTGAGGTTTACGTAGGGGGGCACAGCCGGATGGGTGGACCCCTCCAGCCTGGAAATGACCGAACCGATCTCGGGCCACCCGCCGGCGGGCGGGTCATCCATCAGGCGTCCGGTCATGCACTGATGGGAGGAGTGGCGGTCCTTGGCGCCAACGATGGTTCGCAGGAGCACCAGCTTGTCGGTGATCTTGGCCAGGCGGGGAAGATGCTCGCAGATCCGAATGCCGGAGACGTTGGTGGGGATGGGCTTGAACTCCCCGCGAATCTCCGAGGGGGCATCCATCTTGAGCTCATACATGTCCTGGTGCGGTGGACCGCCGGGCAGATAAATCATGATGATGGCCTTGCTGGATTTGCCCAGTCCGGCCTGGCGCTCCGCGCGCAACAGTTGAGGCAGCGACAGTCCACCCATGCCCAGGGCCCCGATCTTGATGAAGTTGCGGCGGTGGATCCCGTCGCAAAGCCGTTGTTGTCTTCCATGGATGGTGAGCATATTCCTTTGCCTCTTTTCCCTGAGTCGCAATGCAGCCAGGGTGAGTCGTTCTCCCGGAGTGGCGTGGAGACAGATTGCCGCTGATTTAAGGAAATTTACCACTTGCACTGAGATTTTGTAAAGAATTTGCAGAAATTTGCTGGTCTCCGATCAGGGCGTGTCCGAGGAGACGCAAACCCCTCCCAGGCGAGCCATCGGGATGTTGTACAATGCGCCCCACGGACTGCAGGGAAATCCGGGAACCACCGGGCCAATTCGGGTTGAGAATGAAGTCGTCCAATCGGGACATGTTTCCGCCGATCGTTCTGGCTGCCGCGCTCGTTTTCCTGACGACAGGACTCCGGGAGTTCTCGGCGGCGACCGGGCCATCGACGCCCCGGGGTCCATTCGGCGCCGATGTCTCCTGTCTGGCAATCGATCCGGAAGATTCCCGCCGGCTCTACCTGGGAACCACTCGAGGAAGCCTGTTTACCAGCAGTGACGGAGGCCGGAGCTGGAACCCCGGCGCCAGGGGGTTGTTCGGGAGTCCTGTCGAGACTCTGGCTGTCGCTCCTTCGAATCCCCGCATTCTCTACCTTGCCACCGCCGGTGGGTCGGTCTTCAGGAGTTCCAACCGGGGCGCCACCTGGACCGCCCGATTGCACGGGTTGCCCGGTCAAGCTGTCAAGGCCCTGATGGTCGATCCTCGCAAGGCGTCCGTCGCCTATGCGGGCACTTTCGGCGGAGGGGTGTTCAGGACAAGCAACGGCGGGAGAGCCTGGAAGGCCAGCAACCGGGGGTTGACGGGGAGTCAGGTCGAAGTCCTGGCTCTGGATCCCCAGGCACCCCAGACTCTTTACGCCGGTACCCAGCGCAAGGGTCTGTTCAAGAGTCTGGACGGAGGAAAGACCTGGAAGAGAAAGGGCTTGAACGACCGTTGGATTACCGCGGTGGCGGTGGATCGAGCCGAACCCGGGGCCTTGTATGTCAGCACCGATGACAACCTGGGCGGCAGGGTCTACAGAAGTCCGGATGGCGGTGAAAGCTGGAAGCTGGTCAAGAAAGGGGCCGTGGTCCTCAGCCTCACCCTGACCGTGCCCAGTCCGGCTTCGGCATTTGCCGGTACCCTGAACGAAGGTTTGCTGAAAACGACGGACGGGGGCAAGCAGTGGGAGGCGATCAAGGAAGGGCTGCCCGATCTGTTCCCGGTGACGGCACTGGTCGTCGATCCCGATGACGACTCCACACTGCTGGCGGGCACGGCCGGCGCAGGCGTTTTCCTGAGCACCGACGGGGGCGCCCATTGGAAGGATTCGAATCAGGGGTTGACCGATGTCGTAGTACAGGCTCTGGCGTTCGATCCCGCCAATCCAGATCTCGCCTACGCCGGGACCTCGGGTTCCGGCATTTTCAAGAGTTCGGACGGCGGCCTCAAATGGGAACCCATCAATCAGGGCCTCACCGAACCCCGGGTCGAGACCCTGTTGATCGATCCTTCCGACCCCGGCAGAGTGTACGCCGGCACCTTCGGCGGCGGGGTCTTCAAGACCACCGATGGGGGAGCAAGCTGGGCCGCGGCGCGAGGGGGGTTGCCGCCGCTAAGTCTGATCCGCTCGCTGCTGGCGGATCCTTCCAATCCGTCGGTCCTGTATGCCGCGGCCGACGGGGCGGGCGTATTCAAGACCGAGGACGCCGCCGCTTCCTGGAAGTCGGTCAATGGGGGCCTCACCAGCAAGAGCGTGCGGGCCCTGGCCATGGACCCTGTTCTGGCCAACACCCTTTACGCGGCCACGGACGGCTCGGGCGTGTTCAAGTCGGTCGACGGTGGAGAGACCTGGAAGGGCGATGCCGGCGGCTTGCCCGACCTGATGATCGATGCGCTGGCGGTCGGTCCGCCCCCCTCCCGCATCCTCTACGCGGGTTCCTACGGAGACGGGGTGTTCAAGAGCACCGATGGAGGGGCGACCTGGTCGCCGGCCAACCGGGGATTGCCGGCATTTCCGGTGGTCCGGGCCTTGCTGGTCGATCCGTCCGGACCGTCCGTTCTCTATGCGGCGTTGCGCCGCGGCCTCTTCAGAAGTCTGGACGGCGGCGCCAACTGGCAGGCCCTGGGGTCCGGTCGGCCGGGTCCGGGAGCAACCGGCTCCCGTGGAGGCCGGCTCCACACCTTGGCGATGGCCGGCTCCGGTCCGGTCCGTCTCTTTGCCGGGACCTCGATGGGCGTGCTCGAGCTGACACCAGGGACCCGGCCGCAAGGGGATTCTGACTAACGCGATAAAGGGAGGCTCTCGTGAAGCCATTTGTAGATTCCAGCGGCATCGTTGGAGATGGATCGGAACTGAGACGGCGTATGGACCGGGATGGCTATCTGTACGTCCGGGGCCTGTTGCCGCGCGAGCTGCTGGAGGAGTTGCGCCTGAAGTGGCTCAGGGTCCTTGAGGAAGTCGGTTGGGTGAAGGAAGAAGGGGCAGGGGCGGAAGGCGTCGCCGACCTGAAGGCCTTCTGCGTGGAGCCCGAGCGGCCCTACATGGAGGTTATGACCCGGGTGTTGTCGATAATGGAATTCCAGGCCATTCAGCACCATCCGGATCTGCTGGCGGTGGTGGAGAGGCTTCTGGGCGGGAGGGTTCTGCCCCATCCACGCTTGATCGGGCGAACCATCTTTCCGCAAAAAGTGGAGTACACCACTCCGCCCCATCAGGACTGGGTCCCCATTCAGGGAACCGCGCAGACCTACACGGCCTGGTTCCCCGTGAGCGACCTCGCCGGCGAGATGGGGGGTTTGCAGCTTTCTACCAGTTCTCATCGGGGTGGCGTTTACGAATTTCGCCCGGCGCTGGGGGCCGGGGGCATGGAGGTGACGGACAAACTGGAAGGAGACTGGGTCCACAACCCGGTGGAGCAGGGCGACGTGCTGTTTTTTCACAGCCTGATGGTTCACAAGGGGGTCGCCAACCGGAGCAATCGGTTGCGCCTGTCCATGGACGCCCGGTTCCAGAGGGTCGACCAACCCATCGCCCCAGGAAGCCTGGAGCCCCACGGCAGGGAAGTTCGCAACTGGGAGCAGGTGTATGCCGATTGGCCCCCCGGCAGCCGGTTGAAATACTATTGGCGGCAATATCCTCTGAAGGTCCAGCCCTTCGATCCCAGCTATTTTGAGAAGCGGGACCGGATGGGCCTGGAGATGGGTGCCGCCGGGGACCCCCGGGCCCGCTCGGTCCTGCAACGCATCGTCGCCCGGGACGCCGATCCGGCCAAACGCGCCCGCGCAGCCAGCCTGCTGGCCCAATTGGAGCAAAACGCCGGCAGCTGATCCGGACGGTGCTGAAGGGACCTGACGTGGCCGTGCGGCGCAGCCTGGCGGCCCGGCGTCCACCCCCCACCGCATCAGCCTTCGCCTGCCGGCTCGGCTGCTGCGACTCCCCCTCAAGGGGGGAGTGATACCCGCGGTACGAACCGGGGACGTCGTTTACACCTTGGACCGGGAACATGGTTTACATCCTGCCAAGCAATCGGGCAAGAAGCCTTGTGCAGGCCTCAAGGATCACTCCCCCCTTGAGGGGGAGTCGGCGAGACCAGGGCGAAGCCCGCAGTCGAGCCGGAGGGGGGCAAACGCGGCGCCCCGTAAGTGACGATCAGAGGCACTACCGGGGGTAAGGTGGCGGGTATTGGTTGGCCCCCCCACCGCATCAGCCATCGCCTGTCGGCTCGGCTTCTGCGACTCCCCCTCGAGGGGGGAGTGATACCCGCGTTACGAACCGGGGATGTCGACCACACATTAGACCGGGAACATGGTTTACATCCTGCCAAGGAATCGGGCAAGAAGCGTGGTTCAGCGCTCAAGAATCACTCCCCCCTTGAGGGGGAGTCGGCGAGAGGGCGGAGCCCGCAGTCGAGCCGGAGGGGGGCAAACGCGGCGCCCCGTAAGTGACCATCAAAGGCACGGGCAGCGGCGCGTTGGCGGCGGGGCTTGCCGCTTTTGCGGCAATGGTATGATAGGCTAATTTTGATCCTTGGGGTCCGGTCCGGCAAGACTCCAGGGACGGCATCCCCCTGTGAAGGAACTCACTTTGCTGCACCGGAGGGACCAACGGAGCCTTGAAGGCGTTTCCCGGGGCATCAGAGATAGCAGCCGGATGGTCCCCTTCCATGGGGCACCACTGCCTGTCCTTTGGCTGACGAGGAGTCAGATCCGCCATGTATACCCTGCTACACTCCCTTCCTCTTTCCCGAATCGCATTGGAGCAGCTTCCCGCGGCCGGTGGAGCGCTGATCGTGGCCGAGGTCTTCTACAAGTTCCAAAGCTTCAGCCTCGAGTGCCTGGCTTTCCTGGCCACCTGGTACGGATTCGATCTGGTTCTTTCCCTGATTCGCAAAGGACGTCAGGGGTCGATCTGAAACGGGTTTCCAATTGCTGACGCCCGCGGCCCCCCCACCGCATCAGCCTTCGCCTGGCGGCTCGGCTTCTGCGACTCCCCCTCAAGGGGGGAGTGATTCATTTCATTTATTAGTCTTTCTTCGTGTGTCTTCGTGGTCCTTCGTGCCCCTTCGTGGATAACTCCTTTCGGGCGCTGCCGGCCCGGCGCAGAGGAATCCTTGCGCGGGCTCTATCTTTTCGGCCGATGACTTGCTATCATTCGAGGGATCCATTCAGTAAAAATCAGTAAAAAGCAAAATAGCCGGGGGAAATCAGGATGCAATCGATCACCAGACGGAGCTTCATGATTGTCGGAGCGGGTGGACTCGCTCAGTTGTTGCATGCCGGGGCCAAGCCCAAGCGGGCTGGAACCGCCGGCAAAAAACGGCGGCTTCTGTTCAATTGGGATGGGTCCACGATTCATTGCTGGGGCCGAACCGCTCTGCCCCATTCCTATGGCCCCCTCACACGGGAGCAGTTCACCTCTCTGGTCTTCACTCCGATTGACAACACCGGCGTGGACACACTGATGTTCAGTTTCGGCAGCGGCAACGTGGCCGAATACCAGAGCAACGTGCTGGAGTGGCCGGGTGAGGCGGACCGGTTCAAGTTTCCGGAGAGCAAAACCTGGCACGGCGGGGTCGAAGTCGACCCCAAGGACCAGTATCTCAACCCCAAAAGCCTGGCGGACGCCGGCCACAATCCTCCCGCCGTGATCGTGGAGGAATGCCGCAAGCGAGGTCTGGATGCGTTCGTTTCCCTAAGGATGAATGACACCCACGACGGTCAGCACGCCAGAGGCACCTTGCCCAACCCGGAACTGCCCACCTTCAAGCGGATCAATCCCGACTGGCTGGTGGACGATCTCGACTGGTGGACGGCCCTGAACTTCGCTCATCCCAGAGTCCGGGCCCTGAAGCTCAAAGTGGCCGAGGAGTTTTTCGATCGCTGGGATTTTGACGGCATCGAGTTGGACTGGTTGCGACACTCGCTCTATTTCCAGCGGGGTACCGAGCGAGAGAACGGAAAATACCTGACCGAGTTCATGCGCGCCATCCGGAAGAGCCTCAATCAGAAGGCCAGCCGCCGGGGCCGGCCCATCGAGATTGCCGTCCGCATCCCGGAGAAGATCGAATGGTGCCAGCTCGGCGGCTTTGAAATTGAAAAGTGGATCGACGAGGATCTGGCAGACATGCTGATCCTGGGGCAGGGGTTGACCGAGTTGCCGACGCTCAGCGAGTTTCGAGGCCTGATGAAGTCGCGCCAGCTCCCCATCTATCCCAGTCTCTACAGTTACGGGAACAGCTACCGCGTCAGTCCGGATGAGGTCATTCGAGGGAGCGCCGCCAACCTGTGGCGAGACGGCGCCGATGGTCTTTACACCTTCAACTGGTTTCTCTACGGGAGTTGGCGGAAGCACCTGCTGAATGAGATCGCCGATCCCAAACGGATGAGGAGGAAGGACAAGCACTACACGGCCGTTCAGCGGTTCGAAGCCAGCCCCCGGGCCCCCGGCGCCGACTATGTGCGCTACAACACGGTTTCCAAGGGTGCTCCGGTCCCCTTCAATTTGAACGTGGCCGATGGAGCCAAATCGTTTCACATGCCGGTGGCCGACGACTTCAAGACCAGCAAGCCCAAGACGGCCGAGCTCTGGATGGCGTTGGATTATTCCAAACCGGGGGATCGTTTGACGGTTTCGGTGGGTACCACGGTGCTGGAGCCCGCCGGAGTCGACGTGGCTTCCAGCTGGGAAAACGTGGGCTACCGCATCGACCCCTTGCCGGGTAGCGGCATGATCGGTTTTCCTGCCGACAAACCCTTCGACATGCATTTCAAGGCCTTGAAGTTCCAGGTCCCCATCGCGGTCCTCAAGAGTGGCCGTAACCTGGTGTCCATTCAACTGAACTATCGGGGGGCCGGTTCAGACAAGCCCCTGAGGATCAGGCGGGTCGAGTTGGTCACCAGAATGTCCGAGACCCGGACCATCAGCCGCGCCGCTGTCTAGCAACCATAGGCGCATCAGGGGCTCGGTCCCCGCCTCGCTTTCGGTCGCGGGCAGGCTCTGCCCCGGCCGCCGCCCGCGAAGCCACCGCCCCCCCGGCAATAAGCGCGGGCCGTCGGTCTGAAGGTTTGGCTGTTCCCACCCCTGGACCAGTCCGAGGCTCCTGCCTCACCCTCCCGGTTGCCGCCAGTGGGATGGCCGTAGCGTACGCGCCGCCCGGTTGCGGCCCCGTCTGAAGTCGAATCCCTGAGCATTACCCCTGTCGCAGTTCACTCCCGTTATCCCGGTTCTTTGGCGCCGGGGAGTACAAGGTTCCAGTCAGGTCGAGGCGATGGCGGAAGAATCGGATGTCCTGGTGATTGGTGGGGGATCGGTGGGGGTCTGCACGGCCTACTACCTGTCCAAAAGGGGCTGCCGGGTTACTCTGATCGAGAAGGGGGAGATCTGTTCAGGCTGCTCCTACGGCAACGCCTGCATGATCGTGCCCAGCCACGCCATGCCTGTCCCGGCGCCGGGAGTCATCGGCAAGTCCCTGAAGTGGATGCTCAAGGAAGACAGTCCCTTGTTGATCCGGCCCCGGGTGGACTGGCAACTCCTTTCCTGGCTGCTTCAGTTCGCCGCCTCTTGCCGCCGGCGGCCCATGGAACGAGCCATCCCCATTTTGCGGGACCTGGGTCGCGCCAGCCTGCTCTTGTTTCGGGAGCTGGCCGCCTCTGAAGGCCTGAGATTCGACTTCAAGCAGCGGGGGTTGATGAGTGTCTACACCACGGCGGCCGGACTGGAAGAAGGAAGGCAGGAGGCCGAGATCATGGCCAGGCACGGCCTGGATCTCAAGGTTCTGACGGGAGACCAGGCCCGGGAACTGGAGCCCGCGCTCAATCGGAGGGTGGTGGGCGCTCTCTATTCCGCCGAGGACGCCCATGGCAGCTCCTATCGATTCGTCACCGGCCTGGGAGAAGCCGTCAGGAAGCTCGGGGTGGCCGTCAGGACCGGTACCGAGGTGACGGGGTGGTTGCTGGAGGGAGGACGACCTACCGGAGTCCGAACCAGCCAGGGAAACTTCCGCGCCCGCGAAATCGTCCTGGCCATGGGTTCCTGGACACCTCTGCTGGCCCGTCAGCTTGGAGTCCGGGTCCCGGTCCAGGCTGGAAAGGGGTACAGCCTGACCATGGACCGGCCGGCGGTGAGCCCGGAGATTCCTTTGATCCACGTGGAAAGAAAAGTCGGGGTGACCACCATCGGCAATCGCTTGCGGTTTGCGGGAACCATGGAGTTTGCTGGGATCGATCTGAGCTTGAACCGTGCCCGCACCGACGCCATCCAGCGGGGAGCCCTGGAGGTGATCGCGGGGGCCGCCAACCCCGGCAACGTCGAACACTGGTGTGGCTTACGTCCCTGCACCCCGGACGGGCTTCCCATCATCGACCGGTTCCCCGGCCATCCTCACGTGTACCTCTCCACCGGTCATGCCATGCTGGGGTACACCCACGGCCCCATCAGCGGCAAACTGATGGCCGAGATGATCTGCCGGGAACCGCTGTCGCTGCCTTTGGAGCCGCTCAGCCTGGGACGATTCTGACCACCGCCGTTGGCCTCCACTCACGGTGTGCCGCGTCTGCCCCCCTCCGGCTCGACTTCGGGCTCCGCCCTGGTCGCGCCGACTCCCCCTCAAGGGGGGAGTGATACTCGCGCGTCTTATGCAGGCCTCACCGACTCCCCTCAAGGGGGGAGTGATTCGCATTGATGCCGTTCATGAACCCTGCGTCCAGACGGGACCGGCTTTCGTCCTTTCCCACATCCGTTCGAACTCCTCCGTGCCCACTTCGTCCCAGAAGTCCGTCATCACCGGATTGGCGTAGCCCGGGACCGGTCCAGGGACATGGGGTCCGTGTCCCGAGTACCGCCGGCCGAATCCCGGCGGGCTCAGGAACTTGATGTTGGCGCCCTGAGCGTTGGGATCGAAACGGAAATAGAGGTGCGGCCCTGGTTTGTAGCGCACCCTGACCAGGAAACGTGTCTGTTTGGGGCGGGGCGCCCGGGCCAGCCGCTCCAGCTTCTTCCGGTCGATCCGCACCCCCAGACCGGGTCCCTTCGGAACCGCCACGCTGCCGCCCACCACCGGCATGGATTCGACGGTCACGTCTTCCGCCCAGACGTTGCACAGGTCTATATGAGCCAGAGTGGCCATGGGAAAGACGGACGCCTGGTGCGCCAGGAAGGCCTGGTTGATGGTGCCGCCAGCCATCTGCAGCAGGAAGGGAGTGTTGGTGCTTTCCGCCATGGCCGCCAGCTTCATGGCTGAGCCGACCCCCGCATGGCTGGACATGAACCCGTCGGAAAGCCCCTTGCGCATGAAGACGTCGGCCGGACCATGGTGAATCATGATCGGAATGGCGCACTTTTCGCGAAGCAGACGATAGCCGTCCTGGTCGATGGATCGGATAGGGTCTTCGATCCGCCCGGCAATGGGAAATCGTTCCAGTTCCTTCAGGACCGGATAGACGGCTTCGAAATTGGAATCCTCGTTGAAGTCGTAGTGGACTCGAAATCCCCGGGGAGCCACCTCCTGCATGGCGGCAGTCTGGTCGACCACGTTCTGCAGGACGTCCACGTGGTATTTCATCCAGCGGTAACCGCGTTTCGACAATTGCCTGACTTCTTCCGCCATCTGCCGGGGAGGTTGCGACATCGTCCAGGCGGCAATGGGGACCCAGGACCGCACCTGAGGCCCGATCAGTTTCCAGGCGGGCAGTCCCAATGCCTTGCCCATCAGGTCGTAGACCGCCATGTTCATAGGCAGATTCCGTGGGTCGTTGATCCAATCGAAGGGGCTGGTGCCCAGAAAGGCCTTGAAGTCACTCCATGCAGACCCCCAATTCTCCCCGTAGCCCTCGATGCCCGCATCGGTCTTGACGATGTAGATGGTCCGCAACCGGCTGTGCAGTCCCTGGTAGCGAAACAGCCATTCGGCATGGTAGTCGTGGTAGGGGGGAAGGACCTCGTGCGCTTCGATGTCGGTAATCTTGATCTTCCGGGCCAACTGCGAAAACAGCGACGACGACCAGAAGGGCAGGCTGGCCGCAGCCAACCCGGACTGAAGAAGAAAACCGCGCCGGTGAACGAGAGTCATGACACCTCCTGAGGATAGGGAAGGGGGTGGGAAGAAACGATTGACTTCAGGCAAGTTCGGCCCCCGCCCTGCCGTGCGGATCATTCGAGAGTGAAACAATCGGAAATCGACAATCCTGTCGTGACCTCGGTATCCCGTAGCGGTTAACCTCAACGCCTTCGTGGCCCTTCGTCGTTCTTCGTGGCCCTTCGTGGATAACTCTTTTTCTTTTGTCTTTTTTCTGTTGTTTCAGACAAGTCCCGCCCCCGCCACCACGACGGGGCGCATCACTCAGAGGAAAAACAGCCGTTCGTCAATGAAGACGAACCACCAATGAACACGAATCGGCACGAGGACTGATGGACCTCCTTCAACGACAACTGGCGCCAAAATGCTTCTGCACTTTTGTCCCGTTGGTGTGACCCTGTCATGGGAGGAAGCCCACCCGGGAGCGCGGGCGTCCCGCCCGCACAAATCCTCCCGCAGCTTCGGCCACCTCCTCCACCGGAATCAACCGGCAGCGGCGCCCTGCCTCTGCTTCGGCCGGGCCCATGCGGTTCCCGCCGGCAGGGCGGTCGGCTGCAACATCGCAGGGAAACTGAGCGGCAACCGAAGGGACAGCATGCGGGCGGGACGCCCGCGCTCCCGGGGGTGTCGTCCCGATGGTGAGGTGGGGGGTATCCGGCGGGCGACTTCTCTGAAAGCCGGCCTGTCCCCTTTGGGAAACTCCCGTTTGCCTGCGAGCCGGGCGCCCGCCCCCCGCGACTGGGTAGATCCATCGAGAAGGACTATAAATGGAACATCGATGCACAGGATGCACAGGATAATCAGGACGGGAGGCTGCTGCACGAGACGCTGACTCGGGCGATGATCGCGTGCGGATTTGAGGATGTCCGGGAGCACAAGCCAGCCGTCTCCGGAAAAATCCTGTGCATCCTGTGCATCGATGTGAATCAAAAATCTACCCATGCTTGACTATGAACCGGTTTCCCGCCACCCGGCGCAAGAAATGCGGGTTAAGGTCGGGCGCGAGGCCTTGAACGAATCCCGCCTGAAGCCGAACGGGCGATCAACCGGACTTGTAATGAACCGACGCCTCCACCAGGCCCAGTGTCAGGGGTGCGGTCAGGTTGGGGGTGCGTTTCACCAGTCGAACCTGGATGACATTCTTGCCCTGTTTCAGGGGCGGGCAGGCGACATCGTATTCCAGGGTCCCCGTCAGATACTCTCCCTGGTAGGGACCGCGAGTCCTGTTCCAGTAGGAGACCAGGTCAAAGGTGGAGGACTGCTTGTCGGGCAGGCGCTCCCCGTTCAGATGGACCTCGACCCGGTCCTGGAGAGTCCGGTTCTCGAACAGGAGCCGCAGTTTAACGCTGTCCAGGATGCCCTTGCGTGTGGCCGATTCCAGGTCATCGGAAATCCTGAGTTGAAGGCGGGGGCCGCCTCCGGGCGGCGTCTCGGTGAGGTCCACCGGGAGCTGCACCGCCGGCACCGCCGATGAAAAGGCGGCGCCGTGGTTGTTCCATCCGCCGGGGAACCAGCGCCGCTTATCCATCTGATAGCGTTTGTCCAGCGAGGCCAACCGCTCGGGGTCGCCGATTTCCTGGAACAATTGCCGCTTCCAATCCGTCGGCTGGGCGAAGTAATTGAACAGCTGCAGTCCGTCGGCCCCGCCCTGCCAGAAACGCATGGCGATGGCTCGAGTGATGTCCAGGTCGGGAGTGGGTCCGGTCATGAAGCGGAGCAGCTCCAGTCCGCCCAACACCTGGCAGTCGGTGCCTCGGGCTGCCTCCACGAACGATTCGAAGGGCATGTCGAAGGGAATGAAACCCCCTCCCGCAATGAGAAGGTCCACCAGGCCCTCCCGCATCCAGGTGCGCACGTCCAGGCCGACCCGCAAGGCATCGGCGAAGGTCGGCGGAACCCGCATCGCCAGTTCGATGCTCCGGCCGGTCTCCCGGCTGACCTGATCCCGCCGCCGTTTGATGTGCCGCAGCATGTCGGTCATGTGGTGGTGATTCTCCACCGCCTCGTGCAGCTTGAAAAAGGCGGGGTGCCGCATGAAGTCCAGTTCGACGCCGTCCACCTGAAATCGGGTGAAGACCTCCACAATGGTGGCCGCCATGTGCTCGCGAACTTCCGGGATGGCGTAGTTCAAGCCCATTCGGATCCCATATTCCTTGCTCTCCTTGGAATAGCCGGCGGGGTGCCCGATCAGCCATTGGGGGTGTTTCAGTCGAAAGGCGCTGTGGTGGGGGGAGGCGGAATCCACGCCGTAGTGGCTGTTCATTCGGAAGGAGCCGAACAGGCCCATGCCTTCCTCCCGGCACACCTCGGCAAAGGTCGCCAGGGGGCCCTTGCCGGATTCAATGAGCTGCCGGGTGTTTTCATAGACCCGCCAGTCCCAGTCGCTCTTGAAGGTTCCATGCCGGCGGCCGAAAACCTCGGCGACTTCGGATTCATAGTGGTAGACCTCACGGTCGCCCAGACAGAAGCAGATGGTGTCCACCGGGGTTCCCTGGTAGCTTCTGACCACCTGGCGGAAGTGCTCGGCGGTCAGCGGCGGTTCGCTCCCCATGATGGCGCCGTCGTGGTTGGACAACATGCGGCGCCCTTTGCGGCCGGCGGGAATGGGGCGGCTCCAGCCTGAACTCAGGAAGGGCGAGGTCAATCCTCCCAGCCAGGGGCCGGCCAACAGGCTGCCGGCGGCTGTCTTAAGAAACCGTCTTCGTCTCATGGCGTCTCCTCATGATTTGAATCCACTGACCGCATCGGTCCGGGCGAGCCCAGCCCAGCCTGTCCCCTGAAGACTCTTTTCAAAGCGCCCCAAGATGTTAAAGACAAGCACTTTTCGACCTTATGCTCAGCGTCCTGGCGAGAAATGCGAGCTAATTGGATTGCCGCCAGACCGGACCTTCCGCCGTGCGTTCCCACATGGCCTCGAATTCCGGAGAACCGGTCTCATCCCAGAAGTCGCTGACCACCGGGTTGGCATAGCCCGGAACCGGTCCTGGGACATCCGGTCCGAATCCGGAGTATCTCTGCCCGAATCCGGGGGGATTGAGGAATCTCACGTTGGCGCCGGGCAGGTCGGGGTCGAACCGGAAGTAAATGCTGAGGCCGTCTTCATAGCGGGTGCGCACCAGGAAGCGGGTTTGCCGGGGGCGCGGGGCTTGGGCCAGCCGCTTCAGCTTTTCCCGGTCAAGGCTGATCCCCAGCCCGGGCCCTTCCGGGAGCGCGACGCTTCCCCCCACTACGGGCATGTCCTCGCGCGTCACCTGCTCCTTCCAGAGATGGCACCCGTTGACGTGGTCCAGGACGGCCATGGGAAACACGGCCACTTCATGGGCCAGGAAGGCCTGGTTGATGATGCCGCCCGTCTGCTGGAGCATGAAGGGCGTATTGGTCGACTCCGCCATGGCCGACAGCTTCATGGCATGGCCCACCGGAGCGTGGCCGCCCATGAAACCGTCGCAGAGGCCCTCTCTCATGAAGACGTCGTGGGGGCCATGGTGAATGAGGATGGGGATGGAGCACTTCTCCCGCAGCAGACGATAGCCGTCGCGATCTTCGGAACGGATGGGGTCCTCGATGCGTCCGGCGACGGGAAACTTTTCCAGTTCCCGCAGCACCGGGTAGACGGCTTCGAAGTTGGAGTCTTCATTGAAGTCATAGTGAATCTTGAACCCGGGGGGAGCAACCTTCTGCATGGCTTCGGTCTGATCGATGGCGTTCTGCAAGACATCCACGTGGTATTTGAGCCAGTGATAGCCGCGGCGGGATACGTCGATAACTTCTTCCGCCATTTCTTCCGGAGGCCGGGAGACGGTCCAGGCCGCCACCGGAATCCAGGAGCGCACCTTGGGTCCCAGGAGCTTCCAGGCGGGCAGACCCAGATATTTCCCCATGAGGTCGTAGACGGCCATGTTCATCGGCAGGTTTTTGGTGTCGGCCATCCAGTCGAACGGATCGCTGCCCAGGTAGTCCTTGTAACGTCCCTCCCGCAGCGGGCCCCCGCTCTCTCCGTAACCCTCCAGCCCCACGTCCGTCCTGACCACGTAGATGACGCGTGTCTGCAGGGAGAGCCCGTGGTATCGAAAGAGCGTCTCGGCATTGTAGTCGTGAAAGGGAGGGACCACTTCGTGCTCCTCGATCTCGACGATCTTCATCTTTCCCCGAACCGCGGCCAGCATGGAAAGGGAAAAAGGAGCCAGCCCCGCTCCCAGGGCGGCGGTCTTCAGTAAACGACGGCGATGGATCATGGTTTCATCCGTTAGATGCCAGCTTACCCTCAGGCCGGCTGAGCAAGAGTCCCAACCTCATTGAGGCCTCAAAAATATCGAGTCGGAACGCGGTCAGGGCCGCTGCCAAAGGAAGGCCAGGTCGTCCTTGGGCTTGAAGCCCAGGATGCGTCTGGTCTTTTCGTTGAGAAACTTCCCTTGAGGCATGTCCCCGGAAATGAAGAAGATTTCGCAGCGGGAGGGCAGCCGGTCCAGTTCGATCTCCAGGCCAAGGCGGAAAGCCTCTCCGGCGTCTTCCCAGGAGACGATGAAGGGCACCCCGCCTGAGCCCTTCTTCACCTGCTTGGGATCGCGAAAGTTGTAGAACAGGTAGTCCAGGACGTAGACGTCGTGGTGCTGGCTGAACACTCGGCAGATTTCCTGGCCCAGAGATTTCGTCAAGGCGTAGAGGATGGTGCTGGGGTGGGGAGGAACATCCGGAGTGATGCCGTGGTCGATGCCCTCGTAGAGCGGACCGGTGATGGTGAAGTGGGGCCCGGTGTTGATGACCCGGCGAATTCCGTGGTCCACGGCCGCCCGCATGATGTTGTAGCAGCCCAGGGAGTTCACGTCGAAGGCGATCCGCCGGTGCTCCCGCAGCACCGAAAGGTTGAGGATGGCGTCCATGCCCTCGGCGGCCCGCTGGACCTGCTCCATGGAGCTGACATCCACTCTTTGAAAGGGATGGGGCGTGTTCTCTTTGGGCGGCTTGATGTCGGTGAGCAGGAGCTGGTGGTGGTCCTCCAGAGCCTTGACCACGTGAGGCCCCAGATAGCCGGTGGCGCCGATGATGAGCACTTTCATGGGTTTAACCTGAATTTCTCCTCAGGGCTTGAACCAGGGCCGGTAGCCGAGAGTCCCCTTGGCTCCCGCGACCGGAAAGCGCGACCCGGGGAACTCCGACTGCACGTTGAAGATTCTCCAGCGGGCCACCCCCTGGGCGTGGTCGGAAAGATCGGCATCCAGGGCGCCGGCGACGGCCTGGGCCACTTCCCGCTCCTCCACCCACAGGGGATCGGCGGCTTGCCCCTTCACGGCCGCGGCCTTGACCACCTTGCCGAGTCGAAGAACCATCACCTGCAGTTTTTGTTCCCGGGCAAACTCCCGGCAGGTGTACTCGCCCAGGTGCTTGGCCAGCACGGACGGCCGGGTCGTGGGAAGCGGGCGCCAGCGTTCACTGACCAGGAAGTCCTCATCGTAGCCCGTCATCAGCTCCAGTGTGCTGAGAAAGAGCAGTCGGTCGATCCCGGCGTCCACGGCGGCTCTCAACAGGTTGTAGGTCTTGCGGGTCAGGTGATCGAGCTGCTCCTGCTCACCGGCGCCGGACGGCGGCTCGGCCACGTGGACGATGGCGTCCACCCCCTGCACCAGCTCATCGGTGGCCGAGTCGTGATCCAGTTGGCAAGGGGTATAGGGGAAGCGGCTCGGGACAGCCGTGACACCGGTGAGCCGGACATTGCGGTCGCGGCTGAGGTGGTCGGCAATGACCAGGGCCAGCTCCGTCTCGCCGCTGGTGATCAGAATCCGCCGCTCGTTTTGGGAGGAAGCCTGAGCTTCCCGGTCGAGACCGCTAGTGCCCGTCAAGAGGATTCCTGCTCCCTGTAAGAAGTGACGTCGTTTCATGCCTTTCCATGTCTGTCGTTGCGACTTTCCTGCGCCCCCAGATCCGTCTCCGAGTCACGCCGCATGTGCTTCCCCAGCAGGTATTTGATCTCCAGCTCCAGGTTGCTGACGGCGATCTGAGGCGTGACCTCCGGATCCCGCTGCTTCAACTCCACCTCCAGGCGATTCAGGCCCCTGACCGGCCAGTGGTCCGGGCCCAGCTTGTAAACGTACCAGTAACCGAACTGGAAGAAGCGCGGAATCTTGAGCTTAAACATTTCGTTGATCTTGCGCAACCTCGAATCGGGGAGGGGCTTTCCGTTCAGCCGGAAGGCGATGCGGTCCAGTTCGGTAGTATTGGACAGCCGGACCCGCAACAGGACCTGGTGGACTCGGCCCGTTTTGGCCCAACGCGGCAGGTCGTCGCTGATCTTGAATTCCAGGCTCACGGGCCGGTTGACTTCCAGCTCCGCCGGGAGCTGCCGTCCGGTCCGGTTGGGGTAGCGTCCCGTCGTCGTCTGCAGGAAATAGTGCTTGTCCCGGGGAGCCATGACTTCGGGATGGGGCAGTTCCCGCAACCTCTCGTAAAAGGAGCTCCGGTAGGGCCAGGTGTTGAACCACTGGGCCACGTAGAGCCCGTCCACCCCCTGGTCCCACAGATTGCTGGCGGCTGCCCGGGTGATGGGGAGGGTGGATTCCATCAGGCGATCGGAATCCACCGTGCTGGGCAGATAGCCGTGAATGCGGCAGCCGGACCCTCGCGCGGCCGACACCATCGGCCCCAGGTCCAGCATCTGGTCGAAGCGCCCCGGCCCCTGCGGGATGAGCACGTCCACCATGCCTTGCCGCAGCCATTCCCGGATGTCCAGCCCCACCGATTCACACCGCTCCAGGCTGGCCGGTACACGCAGGGCCAGCTCCCGCCCCTCACCGCTTCGCTTCACCGCCTGGAAAACCCGCCGGATCCACTCGGTCATGATTCGGCGTCCGGGCTCGACCTCGTCGGGGCGGAAGTAGTAGGGCATGTAGTTGAGCTGCAGCTCGAAGCCATCCACCGGGTAGCGCTCGAGCGTTTCTTCGATCAGGGCGAAGCGCTCCCGGCGCACCGCCTCGTGCTTGAAGTCCAGGCCGTGGAAACCGGGGAAGGCCGGATCGACCCCGCCCCCGGCGCCGATTTCCAGGTGGCGGTGGTTGAAACGGAACTCCGAGGCCCGAGTGTCCTCCCCGCGCTTTCCGGTCCCCTGCTGAACCAGCAGCACTGGGTAAACCAGCATCCCCCGGCCGCGGGCCCGGTCGCAGACGATACGGAGCGGATCCTGGCCGGCCTGGATCAGGCCCTTGGCATTCTGGTGGGCGCGGCGGAAGATGAGGTGGGGCCACTTGCTGACGTGGTCTCCCCAGAGCTCTCCCACCCGGGTGTCGTGCAACACCGTGCGGCCGTCGCCCATGGTGAACATCAGCGCTTCCACCGGGGTCCCCAACAACTCGTCCACGGCGGAATCGTACTCCTCCTTTTGCATGGGGGGCTCGTACATGTAGATCAGGGGATGACGGCCGTCGTGGTAAAACATGATGCGGGGCTTGCGCGCCCCCCTGCCGGCAGCCGAAGGGGAGGCTTCCGCCTGTCGCGCTTGCAGGGAAGGAGGGGCCAGCCCGCCGGCCAGGCCCGCTGCAGTAGCTGTTTGGAAGAAGCGGCGCCGTTTCATGGGTTGCTTCACCACCCCGGGGTGTCAGGACTCGAGGGAATTGGAAGCCTCAGTCGGTCAGGGACTGGACTTCGCCCAGGTCAGGGTCCTGTCCCCGGTGAAAGTTCTTGCCCATCAGGTACTTGATATCCAGCTCCAGGTCTCTCAGGAAGATCTGGGGAGTGATGTCGGGGTCTCTCTGGGTCAGGGTGATTTCCAGAGTGTTGCTCCCCTTGCGCGGCCAATGGTTGCGGTCCAGCCGGTAGATGTGCCAGTAGCAGTTGTTGACCCGGTAGCGCGGCGCCACCATGCGGTAGAGCTGATTGATCTTGCGCAAGCCGGATTGGGGAAGGGCCTTGCCGTTCAGCCGGAAGCTGAATCGGTCCAACTCGGTCGAATTGATCATTCTGGCCCGCAAGAGGACTTCATGGACCCGGCCGTCCTTGTGCCAGCGGAGCAGATCGTCGCTGACGGCCATCTCCACCTTGACCGCCTGGTTGACCTTGAGATCGGCCGGCAATTGCATGGAGAGTCCGGGCTCGGTGGAAGGCCTGGGGTAACGGCCGGTCATGGTGGTCACGAAGTAGGTCTTGTCCTTGGGGGCCATCACCTCGGGATAGGGGAGCTCGCGCAGCTTCTCGTAGAAATCTCCCTGGTAGGGCCAGTTGCTGAACCAATGGGCCAGATAGAGCCCGTCGATGCCCTGGTCCCAGTAGTTGCAGGCCGCGGCCCGAATCATCTTGACGGTAGCCTCGCCCAACCGATCGGAGTCGATATGGCTGTGGATGGCGGCATGGACGCGGCACGGCGATCCCTTGGCGGCTGCCACCAGGGGGCGGAAGTCGGCGTTGTGATCCACCAGCTCGGGACCCGAGAAGTTTTGGCCGATGAGCACGTCCACGATGCCCTGACGGATCCATTCGCGAACCTCGAGCCCGACCGAATGGCAACCTTCGAGGCTGGTAGGAATGCGGATGGCCAGTTCCCGCTGGGCGCCGCTCTGCTTGACGGCTTGGTGGACCCGGGCGATCCACTCCGTCATGATCGGCCGTCCGGCATCCACCTCGTCCGGCCGGAAGTAATAGGGCATGTAGTCGAGCTGAAGCTCGAAGCCGTCCACCGGGTAGCGGTTCACGGTTTCCTCGACCAGGGCAAACCGCTCGTTGCGTACTTCCTCGAGTTTGAAGTCCAGGCCATGCAACCCCGGGAAGCCGGGATCGACCCCGCCGCCGGCGCCGATTTCAAGCTGGCGGTTGTCGAATCGGAAATCCGAGCCTCGGGTGTCCTCTCCCCGCTTGCCGGTGCCTTGCTGAACCAGCAGGACCGGGTAGACCAGCAAGCCCTTGGCTTTGGCCCGGTCGCAAACGATGCGCAGCGGATCATGTCCGGCATCGATGAGCCCCCGGGCGTTCTGGTGGGCCCGCCGGAAGATCAGGTGGGGCCACTTCTTGACGTTGTGTCCCCACAGTTCACCCACCTGGGTGTCGTGCAGCACCGTCCGGCCGTCACCCATGGCGAACATGATGGCTTCAATGGGGGTTCCCAGCAATTCGTCGACGGCCGATTCGAACTCTTCCTTCCGCATGGGAGGTTCGTACATGTAGATGAGGGGGTGCCGCCCGTCGTGGTAGAACATCATTGTGGGCTTGCGGCCGGATGAATGGGTGGTTGCCGGTTGCGGACCCGGCCCGGCCGCCGCTTTATTGGCGCCCAGCAGACCCAGGGAGGCCGCGCCGGCCAGGGTTCGTGAAAGGAAATTTCTCCGTTGAATCATGATTCACTCCTTCGTAGAGATTGCGGGGGTGTCATTGGCTTGCGCCAATGGCAGCAGCGGGTCCGCTGGAACCAGCGGGACGGGATCACCTGGGAGCGCGGGCGTCCCGCCCGCATCCTGTCCCTCTACAACACATCGGGTCGGTCGGAAATGGACTGGGGGCCGGCGTATTCGACCAGGATCTCCATCTGGTCAATGGTAACCCCTCCCACCAGTCCCTCCGGCCGGGAGGCCAGACGGGCAGACAGCACGTTCTCCCCCGAGCGGGGAAGCACCTTGCCCAGCGTGTACTCCAGCCATTGAAAGTCGTAGCGGTGGCTGGTGCGCCTCATGGGTTCTTCACCCAGCGAACTCCCGTTGAGGCTCAACTCCAGGTTGTCGGCGGTCACCAGGTTCCGCACTCTCAACAGCAGCCTCGTTCGCGCCACCCGGTCCGACCGGCAGTCGTCCGCGATATAAAAGGGAATTGATGAGCTCCGGGGGCTCTTGCCCTCCAACTGCAAGGGAAGCGGGTGATCGTAACCCAGGGCGGCGGCATCCTCCTGCCGAGGGGAGACAAAGTGGTGCTTGGTGCGTTCCTTGACGGCCTCGGGGTCACCGATGTCGGTCAGCAACGCCCGTTCCTCCTCGCGGAAGGGCCAGGGGAACCAGGGGGCCACGATCAGACCGTCCGCCCCCTTGGCCCAATAGTTGGCGATGGCCGCACGCAGCATGGCCGGGCTGGCATGCTTCTCGTGTTGGAGAAAGTAGGGTTGAAGGACAGGGTAGACCTCGGCCCCCGCGTCCCGGGCCAACGCCACCAGAGACTCGAAGGGCAGATTGGGATCCAGCAGGAAGTACCCGTAGTAGAGGGGCGCCAGGTAGTCGACCAGTTTTTCTTCCACCCAGGTCTTCACGTCCAGGCCCAGAGATCGATTCATGGCCTCGGTCGGAAAGACCCGGGCGCCCACGATCCGCTTCTGTCCCTTGCTTCGAATCATCTCCGACAGCCGGCGCACGTAGGCGGTCATCAGGGGTGTGTGCCGCTCCACCTCGCTCGGCTTGAAATAGTAGGGAGTGAAGGCAAAATCGAATTCGATGCCTTCGGCCGGGTAGCTTGCCAGTTCTTCCATCCAGGAGAACTGAGTGTCCCGGACCCAGGGATGGGCGAAGTCCATATTGTTCTCCAGGCGGCCTCCGCCTCCGGCGGCCGGTCCGGATGTGCCGATGACATAGCGAGGGTCCCTGGGTGCGCCGCCCATGCGCATGCTGATGATGAAGTCCAGTTGGCGTTCGTGTGCCCGGTCGATCAGCACCTGCAAGGGGTCCAGCCCCCGATCGATCAGGCTCTGCATGTTGTACCAGGCCCGCCAGTAATGGGCGCTGTCGATGGGGCGCGTCTGCGACATGGCCCGCACGCCCACCTTGGTGTCGCTGAACAGCCCGCCCCCGGTCTCCACGCCGTAAATCAGGGTGTCGACCGAGGTCTCCACCAGTTCGTCCACCGGACGCCAGGCGTCCTCCATGGTCATGGGCGGCTCGAAGGCGTAGAGGTAGTAGTGGCGGGCGTCATTGAAATACATGGTGCGGCGCGGCTTGGATCCCCGCTTTGGTGTGGATTGCGGCCGCGCCGCCGCCGCAGTCCCGCTGGGGGCCAGCAGGCCGGGGGCCGCCAGGGCGGCTCCGCCCAGGAATTGCCGGCGACTCAGAGAAGGTTTCACAGGGGGTCCCCTGCCGCGTCTTCAAGCGATTGCGGGTTTTCGGTGGCGTCTCCCCCCAGCCAGCGGTAGGGCCTCGGATACAACGCCAGGGATCGGTCCTTCAGAGGGAGCTTGACGGGACGATTGCCTTGCAGGGCCGATACCTTGCAGGCAATGGCCACCTCGAGAGCCTGCCTGAGGTCATGGCCCGAGATCCACAGTTCGCTCCCGCTTCCGACGGCATCCACAAAGGAACGGATGGAGGCCACCAGGTAGTTGTCATTCTTTCGCAGACCGGGAACCTCATCCAGGATGCGGCGCCAGGAGAAGGGGCGATACTCTGCGTCAACGAGACGCCGGGAACCGCCGCCGCCGGTCCCCTGATAGATTTCGGGCTTCGACCACTTCCAGCGGACCAGGGTGTCCTCACTCCACACGTCCACCCCGCTGAGCTGTCGGGTCCCGTAGGGTTGGGTGAGGCCGAAAACCTGAACATCGGGCCCGCGGCTCATTCGGAACAGGGCATTGACGTTGAGGCCCTTGTCGTCTTTCTGCTCGAGGGCCTCCGCAGGCCCGGCCCATGCCATGACCTCTTCGACCTCGGCGCCGGCAAACAGACGCAGCACGGAAATATGCTGACAACCGCCGCCGGAGATCTCGCCGCCGAATCCGTGCACGGCCATTCCCAGGGGCTGGCCGTATCGACCCGCGTTCAAGCGTTGGCCGGCTTCCTGAACCTCGGGCATGGCGCGCTGCAGATTGCCGCCTGCAAAAACGACTCCCCGTTTCCGACAGGCTTCGACCATGGCGTCGGCATCAGCCAGCCTGGCGGCCACGGGTTTGTCGGTGGAAACACCCTTGACCCCGGCTTCGGCACAGGCGATGACGGCTTCCTTCATATACTTGCTGGGCGTGATGATCGCCGCCAGGTCGGGAACGACTTCCTTCAGCATGGCGTTGACATCTTTAAAGAGCGCCTTGACTCCGAAGCGTTCTCCCACAACCTTGCGCCGTTCCGGATTCCACTCGGCAATGGCCACCAATTCGGTATCGGGCAGAGCCCGATAGACCTCGGCGAAGTACTGTCCCATGCGGCCGCAACCGATGATGCCGACACGATATCTCTCTTTGGAAGGGCGGCCGCCGGCCAGGGAAGGCAGTCCTGCCAAGCCGGCGGAAGCTGCCAGAGACTGACTCAGAAACTTCCTGCGGTCCATATTCATGCGGTAAGTTCCTCTTGCTTGTGGCCATCCAGGCGGAAAGAGGGCGCCGGCGGCCTCCAAGCTTGGAGGTCCCTTCCACCAGCGCGAATCAGAATGAAGGTAGGGCCTGATCACGGAATGTCAGGGAAACGAGCCTATGACAAAGCTCCTGCCGGGTCAAGGCGCAAACTCCGATCCGCAGGCACGGATCGCGGGTCGATGCCTCGACGGCGCTCCGGCCCCGTTTCGGACCCGGGAAAAACGTTTGGTTGCTGGCGGTGCGGTCTTGGGATATCTTCACCAGCGGGTGCCGCGGCCGCCACTGGAGTC